>NZ_JACJIS010000001.1:0-1257781 GCF_014138495.1 Flavobacterium gossypii
TCGCTGCCGAAACTGCTGTCAATCCAATATGTCTATGAACGTGTTCTTCTATTCTTTCGCCTCTCTCGAAGCGGGTGCAAAAGTACGATTATTTTCCGAACCTGCAAGACTTTTGAAAAAAATTTTGAATCTTTTTTTCTCCAGCCCTTCCGGCCCCTTCCGATCGGTGTTTTGCGGACGGCAAAGATATGACCCTTTTCCGTTTCCTGCAAATCTTTTTCCGATTTTTTTTTCAGGCCTTCTGTTTCAGTACTCGGTAGGAACGTTGCTTGATTGCGGGTGCAAAAGTAGCCCCTTTTTCCGCTTTTCCAAACTTTCAGCATACTTTTTTTCAAAGTTTTTCGCAATGCGCTGGAACACAGTTTTATGGAAGCGGAAGTTTTTTCGGCTCCGCAGGAAGGAAACGGCGAAGCCGCGCGGGCGCTCCCTGAAAAAGGGCCGGAGAAGCCGGAACGGCCAGCGGCTTCTGTGCCGGAAAAGGCGGAAATATTAGGCAGGAAGCATCCAAAGGAGGATGAAAAACGTCGAAAAGCCAAACACCAACCTACTATTTTGACATATTTAGGTTCGGTTCTGATTATTGAACAATAAAAACTAGCAACTAAAAAAGGCAACCTATCTTTAGATTGCCCTTATACATATATATTATAGTATGTATTATGTTTTAGATTTTGCTACTTTCTCATTCCATGATTTAGAAAGTTCTTGATAGTTTATATTGATGCCTGGTTTTTGTTTGGGAAGCCTGCCTTCTTCAAAAGCTCTTACTAATATGGTTTCAATAAGAAAATCTTCGGCTATATTATAAGGATTGTACTGCGTCTTTAGATTTATACTGAAAACTCGCGCCGTCTTGTTTGCCCAGAAAGCTTTCCAGCCACTTTTTTGCTCTTTAATCAGATCGAAGGTAGTAGAACCCGTTTGCCTATGAATCAACTTCACCAATATCTGTCCGTCTCTTCGGGACAGCTTTTTCAGTTGGCCTTCAAATTCGTTTTCGAGATACTTCTCTACAATCTTGAAATATTTCTTTTTCTCTTTCTCAGTTTTCAACTTGGCCATTCCTTTATCTAAGGCGACCAATCTGTCTGCTGCAGTTTTCGCATACGGATAGACTCGCTGGACTCTTCGTTGTAAAACCAGAAAGTTCTTCTTGCTTTCTTCGTCAACTTCGCCTTTTAATATAAGTACTTCATCGAGCTGCACAACCTTGATCGTATCCGGCTCGTTTAAATACTCATCGTTTTTATCAACTTGTGCCTGCAGCGCATTGGATAAAAAGAACAGGATAGAGAAATAGTGTATAGCTTTCATTAAATTGACTGTTTGTTGTGTAAAATTATATAATATATGGATAACTGTTATTTCAAATTTATATTTTAGCGAAAAAATAAATTATGGCATCAAAATCTATATTAAAAAAGTCGTCTTTGACCTTTTTGGAAAACTACCTAAACAATGCTTCACCGACCGGATACGAATCGAACGGACAAAAAATCTGGATGGATTACCTAAAGCCATACGTTGATACTTTTCTTACCGATACTTATGGTACCGCCGTCGGAATTATCAATCCTGATGCCAAGTACAAAGTTGTCATTGAAGGGCATGCGGATGAAATTTCCTGGTATGTTAATTATATTACTGATAATGGCCTTATTTATGTTATCCGAAATGGCGGTTCTGATCATATGATTGCTCCTTCAAAGCGCGTCAATATTCATACCAAAAATGGAATCGTGAAAGGTGTTTTTGGATGGCCTGCTATTCACACTAGAAATCGCGGGAAAGAGGAAGCGGCGCGAATCGATAATATTTTTATTGATTGTGGATGCGAAACCAAAGAAGAGGTTGAAAAATTAGGCGTTCATGTTGGTTGCGTAATTACGTATCCTGACGAATTCATGGTCTTAAACGAAAATAAATTTGTTTGCCGAGCGATTGACAACAGAATGGGTGGCTTTATGATTGCTGAAGTAGCCCGACTGCTTCATGAAAACAAAAAGAAATTGCCTTTTGGATTATACATTACTAACTCCGTTCAAGAAGAAGTAGGATTGCGCGGTGCAGAAATGATTACTAAAACAATCAGGCCTAATGTTGCTATCGTTACTGATGTCTGCCATGATTCTACTACTCCGATGATCGACAAAAAAATTGAAGGTGATACTCAAATCGGGAAAGGACCTGTGGTAACTTATGCTCCTGCTGTTCAAAACAACCTGAGAGAGCTAATTATAAATACGGCTGAAGAGAAGAAAATTCCTTTTCAAAGGCTGGCTTCTTCTAGAGTTACAGGTACCGATACCGATGCTTTTGCTTACAGTAATGGCGGTGTTGCTTCTGCTTTGATTTCTCTTCCGTTGCGTTATATGCACACGACTGTTGAGATGGTTCACCGCGAGGATGTCGAAAATGTGATTCAGCTTATCTACGAGTCTTTGCTTAAAATCGAAAGTGATGAAACTTTTACTTATTTCGGAAAATAAGAAAACTTACTAAAACAAAAGTCCCGTTATTGATGAGATAGCGGGACTTTATTCTGATTGATGATTTGTTAAGCTTTTTTGTGGGCTTTTATAAGTTCAGCTGCTTCAGTAGCATTTGATAATTCTGCATGTTTTAATGCTGTAAATCCTTTTTCGTCTTTTGTGTTTACTCTGGCTCCGTTTTGCAAAAGCAGTTGTACGATTTCTACTTTGTTATAACGTGCAGCAAACATTAATGGAGTCATTCCGTTTGATGTTGCATTAACATCTGTTCCAAACTGGATCATTTTTTTTACGGTGTCAACATCGCCTTTAGCGATAGCTTGACATAAAGGGTTTACGCTTTTGCTTACAACAGCAATTTTTTCTGTTAGGCCGGTTTCAGTGTTCGCTGCAATAGCAACATTTCCAAATGCAAGTAATGCAATTCCTAAATAAACGATTGATTTTTTCATGATGATTGTGTTTTAAATTATTTTTTGATTTGATTGTATAGAATAGACGACGAACTTTATCTTTTGTTACAGCATTATTTTTTTATAACATAACTTTAACATTTCAGCTAACTAATTGCTTCTTTTGCTGTTACAAAGAACAAAAAAACCACGCAAAGCGTGGTTATTATAGAATTATGATTGTGTTAGATTATTTGTTCAGAAAGTCCAATACATTTTTTTCGATACGTTCATCTATATTGGAAACGTCTGCCTTGAAAAATTTTTCTCCTAGAATGTTTTCGTATAGCTCGATATATCTTTCTGAAACCGATTCAATATAGTCTTCTGTCATTTCTGGAATTTGCTGCCCTTCCTTACCTTGAAAACCATTAGCGATCAGCCACTGTCTTACAAATTCTTTCGACAATTGCTTTTGGGCCTCGCCTCGCTCCTGTCTTTCTTCATATCCGTCTTTGTAAAAGTAGCGAGAAGAATCTGGCGTATGTATTTCATCTATCAAAACAATTTTACCCTCTTTGGTCTTACCGAATTCGTATTTGGTATCTACTAAAATTAATCCTCTATCTGCCGCTATCTGCGTACCTTTATTATACAATACTCGGGTATAATTCTCCAATACTTCGTAATCTAGTTCAGAAACGATTCCTTTTTCAAGAATTGCTTCTTTAGAGATATCTTCATCATGTTCTCCATTGTCAGCTTTTGTCGTAGGCGTGATGATCGGTTCTGGAAACTTATCATTTTCTTTTAATCCTTCTGGCATTTCTACGCCACATATCATTCTTTTTCCTGCCGCATATTCTCTTGCCGCATGACCTGAAAGATAGCCGCGTATTACCATTTCGACTTTAAACGGCTCGCATAAATGACCTATAGCAACATTCGGGTCTGGTGTGGCGATTAGCCAATTGGGTACAAGATGTGAAGTCATTTCCATGAATCGGGTTGCAATCTGATTTAGAATTTGTCCTTTGTATGGAATTCCTTTTGGCAAGACTACGTCGAAAGCAGAAAGCCTGTCCGTAGCAACCATTACAAGAAGCTCGTCGTTGATATTGTATACTTCTCGGACTTTTCCTCTGTATACTGATTTTTGGCCTGGAAAATTGAAATTGGTAGCGGTTATGGTATTACTCATTTTTTTGGTTGTTGTGTTGTTGTTTGAAAGATACAAAAGTAATTTGTTTCGCAGAGATACACAAAAGAAGCAACAAAGTTTCACTAAGTTTATCAGAAAGGTTAGGTTATTTATTAATTCCGATCAGTCATAATCAAAAAGCCCAAGATAAACCCTACGGAATATCTTGGACTAAGCTTATGAAACAGAACGCTTACAGCTATTCTTTTATGATTTTGTAAGTTTCAGTTTTTGAATTCGTATTTATCTTTACTAAATAGGTTCCTCGCGAAAGGCTTGAAACATCTACTTGTTTATCTCCATCAATATCCATTTTTCTCATGACTTCTTGTCCCAACAAGTTATAGATGGCAATATTAGAAACTTCTTTTAGCCCAGAAATATTCAATACGTTTGTAACTGGATTAGGAAATAATTTCACTTTATCTTGACTTATATCCTCGGTGCTTAAAGCTGGGGGCGTTACCGTGAAATTGGTCACATCAAAATCTAAAACTTTTGGATCGGCCCAAATTCCGACACCAAAATATATCGTTTGATTTGCCGCCAAATCCGTTACCGTAACCGATAAAGTTCCTGTTGCAGTGTTAAACGATCCCGAATACGCTCCTGATAAGCAACCAGAAATTACCGTTCCATTGCAATCAGAAAAAGCCATCAAGCCCATATAATCTGTCTTGATAAGAATTTCAAAATACGCTGTTTCTCCTGCAACCGGTCCTGATGTATATTTAAACATATAATCATCACCTTGAGAAATAAATACGTCATCAAAACAAGTTGTGTTAAAACTTAGCGTGCTGCTAAAACCTCCTGTTCCTTGGCAGTTTGGTGCGGATGTTACCCAAGATCCGGGACTTCCTGCTCCTGGCGTGACAATATTAGGTTGCGTAAAGCCACTTGTTATAGGAATGGCATTGGCACATGAATATTGTCCATAAGAAGCTATTCCTCCTATAAAAAACGTAAAAAGTAATAAAGTAATTTTGCTCATAGTTTATTGATTTTAAGTATAATAATCTCAAATTTAGCTAATTACTTTTTATCACAACAAAAAAAGACAGCTTTTTAGAAACTGTCTTTTTTATAATTTATAGAAATCTACTTTTAATCGTGATTTTCAATCTGCTTATAGGCGTCGATTACTTTCTTAACTAATCTATGACGAACGATATCTTTATCATCAAGATAGATGATGCCGATTCCGTCAATATCTTTCAACACCAGAAGGGCTTCTTTCAAACCAGAAATCGTTCTTCTCGGCAAATCGACCTGACCGGGATCTCCAGTAATCATGAATTTGGCGTTCTTGCCCATACGCGTCAAGAACATTTTCATCTGGGAGTGTGTTGTATTCTGTGCTTCATCGAGAATAACGAAGGCATTGTCGAGCGTACGTCCGCGCATGAAAGCCAAAGGTGCAATCTGAATAATTCCTTTTAGGATATAATCTTCGAGTTTTTCATTCGGCAGCATGTCTCGTAGCGCATCATATAAAGGCTGCATATACGGATCTAGCTTTTCTTTCATGTCACCAGGAAGAAATCCAAGGTTTTCACCAGCTTCAACAGCCGGACGCGTCAAGATAATTCTTTTGACCTGCTTTTCTTTCAGCGCTTTTACTGCCATCGCAACACCTGTATAGGTTTTTCCTGTCCCGGCGGGACCAACGGCAAAAACCATATCGTTCTTGTTCATCGTATCGACGAGCAACTGCTGGTTTGGAGTCATCGCCTTAATGATTTTTCCTCCTACTCCATGAACCAAGATTTTGTCATGGTCGCCCATCCTTTCGATTTGCTGGCTTCCTCCTTCAATCACTCTTTCAATGACGTTATCGTCAATATTATTGTAGCGTGTGAAGTGGAGCATCAATCGCTGGAAACGGTTTTCAAACTCGTCTAAAACTTCTTTTTCTCCAAAAGCCTTAATCGTAGTTCCTCTGGCAACAATCTTTAATTTAGGATAATATTTTCTAATGGTTTCAAGATGAGAGTCTTGAGCGCCCCAAAAATCTTTTGGCGCGATGTCTACGAGTTCGATGGTTCTTTCGTTCAAAAGCTATAGTATTAAATTAAAAAATTATCTGGCTATTTTGTTAGCTTTGCATATCTCAAATTTAATAAAAATTTAGGCGCTTAGGCGTTAATGTTATAAACAATTTTATGTCAATAATTACCCTTACGACCGATTTTGGATGCAAAGACCACTTTGTCGGTGCTTTAAAGGGCAAGATTTATTCTGAATATCCTGATGTTAAAATTGTAGACATTTCGCACGAGATCGATTTGTTCAATGTTTCTGAGACAAGTTATATTATTGGAGCTTCGTATTCTAGCTTTCCAAAAGGAACTGTACATATAATAGGAGTCGATTCTGAATTACACCAAGAAACGCAGCATATTGCCATGCAATGGAACGACCAGTATTTTATCTGTGCCGATAACGGTATCCTAAGTATGCTGACGCAAAAGATCATTCCACAGAAAATCGTGTCTATTAATATTCACGACAGGCTAGCCATTAATGCTACAGCAATGGATGTTTTTGTAACAGTCGCTTGCCATGTTGCACGCGGTGGCTTGTTGAATGTCATCGGAAAAGAAATTACCAAGATAAAAGAAGTAACCGAATTACAGGCTGTTGTCAGTCAAGACAGCAGTTCTATTAAAGGCTATGCAATCTATATCGACCATTTTGGCAACGTGGTAACGAATATTTCAAGGCAGCTTTTTACCGAAATCGGAAAAGGAAGAAAATACGAAGTGAGTTTTAAAAATTATAAATTAAAGACCATCTTGCCGAATTATTCTTCGATTATTAATTTTGAGCAGAATTCCATGAAATTTTACGAAGGAAAGGAACTCGCTATTTTTAATGAAGCAGGTTTTTTAGAAATCGCAATGTACCGCAGCAATCCCAATTCTGTTGGAGGCGCTTCAAGTTTGTTGGGATTGAAATATCGGGATTTCGTAAGCATTAATTTTATTTAGCTTTAAGCTGTAGGCAATACGCTTTAAGCATACAAAAAGTCATAAATCAAAATTCATAAATCATATATCAAACATTATGTTCGTACGAATTGTAAAACTATCCTTCCATGAAGAAAACATTCCTGCTTTCTTGGAAAATTTCGAATTGATGAAGGAAAAAATACGAAATGCCCCAGGAAACCGTTTTCTAGAATTATACCAAGATAAAAACAACAAGAGCATTTTTTTTACGTACAGCTATTGGGAGACGGAAGAAGATCTGGAAAACTATAGGAAATCGGCTCTTTTTGATAGCGTCTGGACATTTACAAAGAAATTATTTAACGACAAGCCTGAAGCGTGGAGTGTGGATAAGCTGGTAACGCTTGAATAATTTTTGATTTTAGATTTTAGATTTTTGACGTAACTTGTCCCACTTCAAACATTCAACTATCAACTATAAACTATAAACTATAAGTTATAAATGAAGTCAATTTTACTACGAGAGATCAAATCCTTTTTCGGTTCGCCGATCGGTTATTTGGTTATTGCTATTTTCCTCTTGCTCAACGGACTTTTCCTTTGGGTTTTTGAAGGCGATTTTAATATTCCTAACTCTGGATTTGCAGACTTGAGCCCGTTTTTTACATTAGCTCCTTGGATCTTGATTTTTCTTATTCCAGCCGTAACCATGCGAAGTTTTTCGGATGAGAAAAAACAAGGAACTATCGAGTTGCTTTTCACAAAACCTTTAAGCATTTGGGAAATCGTAAACGGAAAATTCTTTGGCGCGTTCTTATTGATCGTAATCGCTATTATTCCGACTCTCATTTATGTGATTATGGTTTACAATCTTGGAAATCCAGAAGGAAATTTAGATTTCGGAAGTACCTTAGGTTCGTATTTCGGATTATTATTCTTGATTGCTTCTTATACTTCTATCGGAATTTTTACCTCTACGCTTTCTGAGAACCAAATTGTCGCATTTATAATTTCGGTGCTTTTGTGCTTTATGTTCTATTTCGGATTTGACGGAATTTCAACCTATGCTGGAGGATTCGACCTTGTTGTTTCATCAATTGGAATGGATTATCATTTCAAAAGCATGAGCCGCGGCGTATTGGATACGCGAGATATTCTTTATTTTGTAAGCATTACGATATTGTTCTTATCCTTTACTGCTTTTAAACTTAAATCTTTGAAATCGTAATGAAAGCCTCTAAGAAAAAAAGCCTGCAGCAGCTCGGCCTTATCATCATAGCCGTAATTGCGGTAAACATTGCCGGAAACTTCTTTTTTAAGCGATTCGACCTTACCAAAGACAAACGCTATACGCTGTCGAAAAGTACGCTCGACATGATCAAAAAAGTCGATCAGCCGTTGTATATCGACGTATTTCTTGACGGACAGTTTCCACCAGAATTTAAACGTCTGCAAGGAGAAACAAGACAGATGCTAGAAGAATTCAGAGCATATAACTCTAACATTATCTTTAATTTTACGGATCCTTTGGCCGACGAATCCAAAGCAGATCAATTTGTTGCCGAATTGTCGGGATTGGGCTTCTCTCCTACCAACATCCAAAGCAACAAAAACGGAAAAAAATCAATGATTCAGGTTTTTCCGTGGGCTATTGCGAACTACGGTACTAAATCTGTCCGCGTTCCTTTATTGATCAATAACTTCGGAAATAATGCAGACGAAAACATCAGCAAATCAGTACAATTGTTAGAGTTTGCTTTTGCCGATGCGCTTACGAAGCTGGCTACGACCGAAAAGAAAAAAATTGCTGTACTGAAAGGCAACGGCGAGATGAACGATAAATATCTGGCAGATTTTATCCTAAACTTAAAAGAATACTATCTGATTGGAGAATTCAATCTCGATTCGCTAGCCAATGACCAAAACAAGACGATGCAGAATTTGGCTCATTTTGATGCAGCTATCATTGCCAAACCAACCGAAGCATTTACAGATTCTGAAAAATACATTCTAGATCAATACATCATGAATGGCGGCAAGACGCTCTGGCTTATCGACAAAGTCGTGGCTGATATTGACAATCTTCAGAATGAGTCTCAGTCCGCTTTGGCGTATCCACTAGAGCTAAATCTTGACGATATGTTTTTCAAATACGGCATCCGTATCAATTACAATTTGGTTCAAGATTTATTATCCACGCCAATTACAGCGCGTTCTGAAAATGGAGACTTCCCTATCGACTGGCTGTATTCGCCTATCATAAAATCGGGAGAAAACCATCCGATAAATAAAAATGTGAACTTGGTAAAACTAGAGTTTGCCAACCAGATCGATACGCTAAAAAATAACATCAAGAAAACGGTATTGCTGAAAAGTTCTCCTGAATCAAAACTTGTCGGATCTCCAATTGAAATGAACCTGCATCAGTTTATGGAAGAGCTAAATGAAGCCGAGTTTTCAAAAGGAAACCAAACATTAGGTGTCTTATTAGAAGGAAAATTCACTTCGGCTTTTAAAAACCGGGTGAAGCCTTTCAAAGCAGACAAATCGCTTGACGAAGGAAAAAACAACAAGATGATTGTGATTGCCGATGGCGATATTATCAACTATACGTATGTCAACAAAAAACCACTTTTAAATGGTCTAGACCAATGGACACAGCAGATTTATGGCAATAAAGATTTTCTGATGAATTCTATAAATTATCTGCTAGATGACAACGGACTTATCAACATTAGAGGCAAAAATGTAGAACTGCCGCTTCTTGATGAAAAGAAAGTAACAGAAAATTATACTTTTACACAATTCATAACTATTGGATTACCAATTCTTATCCTCGCAATTTTTGGATTATTATTTACCTACCTCAGAAAGCGTGCGTATAGCAAATAATGTTAATAAATTGGTTTTGTTTTAGAATTAGTTTAAGATATATTTGTGCAATGTAAAATTTTGTAGTTTTACAATCCTTATTAAATAAAAGACGAAAATGAAGTTTATAGTATCGAGTTCATACTTATTAAAACAATTGCAAGTTTTAGGAAGCGTTATCAATAGCAGCAATACTTTGCCTATTTTAGATAATTTCCTTTTTGAATTGGATAACAATCAATTGACTGTTTCTGCATCCGATTTGGAAACAACAATGTCTGCTACGCTAGAAATCGATTCTACGAGTACCGGAAGCGTTGCTGTTCCAGCAAAATTGCTTTTGGAAATCTTGAAAACTTTTCCAGAGCAGCCGCTTACTTTTACGGTGGAAGAAAACAGCACGATTGAAATCAGTTCTAATTCTGGTAAATATGCCTTGGCATATGCTCCAGGCGAAGAATTCCCGAAATCTGTAAACCTTGATGATCCGTCTTCTACTATCGTGCCTGCTGGCGTTTTGGCAACTGCTGTAAGCAAGACCATTTTTGCTGCTGGAAACGATGACTTACGTCCAGTAATGTCTGGCGTATTTTTCCAGTTCTCTCCAGAAGGACTGACTTTTGTGGCAACCGATGCACACAAATTGGTAAAATATGCGCGAACTGACGTAAAAGCATCACAAGTGGCTGATTTTATCATGCCGAAGAAACCATTGAATATCTTAAAAAGTATCCTTGGAACTTCTGAAGCAGAAGTAAAAATCGAATACAACGATTCGAATGCAACTTTCTCTTTTGACAACTATGTATTGACTTGCCGATTGATTGACGGAAAATATCCAAATTATGAAGCAGTTATCCCAAAAGAAAATCCAAACAAATTGATGATTGACCGTTCTCAATTCTTGAGCTCGGTTCGTCGTGTTGCGATTTTCTCAAATAAAACCACGCACCAGATTCGTTTAAAAATTGCTGGAGCAGAATTGAATATTTCTGCCGAAGATATCGATTACTCAAACAAAGCGGAAGAGCGTTTGACTTGTGATTATCAAGGCGACGATATGCAAATTGGTTTCAATTCACGTTTCTTGACCGAAATGCTGACAAACTTGCAATCAGACGAAATCATGCTGGAAATGTCGCTTCCTAACAGAGCAGGTATCCTTACTCCTGTTGACGGACTAGAAGAAGGCGAAACAGTAACGATGCTTGTAATGCCGGTAATGCTGAACAACTAAAATCTTTTTTATGCGCAATATCATCAAAGTACTTCCTTTTTTAGCGGTTTTTCTTTTTCTGTCTTGTTCAGATGACGACGGAAGAACTTTAGGTGAAAACGGATTTACTTTTAACGGAGCTTTTCATGTTTTGAACAATGCTTTTGTTACGGATGATAATATTGTGGATGAAAATCCGAGCACCATTTCTATAGTGCTTTCAAATGTAAACCTAAGCGATTCTACTGCCGTATCGAATATTTCTAAAGTCTATTTTGATTTTAATGGTGTCAATTTGGAACCAGGAACTCTAACTGATATTCCTAACTATTCTATTGAAACAGGCGGCGCTTTTGTACAAAATGCAGAAGATGAAGATTTCACGTATACAAACGGTACTTTCTTGCTAAAAAGTTCAGACCCTGGGCTGACAGCAACTGAGAAAACGGTTACCATCAATTCTGTTACAGAAACTAAAGTTGACCTGACATTCTCGTTTACAAGAGCTGATGGCCAGACTTTTACAGGAAAATACAACGGATTATTTACTGACTTGAGCAGTACCGAATAAGCTACAACCAACCCTTTATACCAAAAAATTACCGTAGTCTCTTTGAGCTACGGTTTTTTATTTATAGGTAAGCTAAAAATTATTTGTCGCTGATGCGGATAAGCTTTTTATTAACGAACTCTTCAATTCCTAATTCTGACAATTCCCTGCCATACCCCGAACGTTTGGTTCCGCCAAAAGGCAAATCCGGACGAGATGCTGCATGTTCGTTGATAAAAATCATTCCCGTTTCAATCTGGCTGGCAACTTCGATTGCCCTGTCAATATTTTGGCTAAAGACAGAACCGCCTAATCCAAAAGTAGAATCATTAGCCAACGCAATTGCTTCCTTTTCGTCCTTTACTTTATAGAATGAAGCTACAGGTCCAAAAATCTCTTCATGATATGCTACCATTCCTGGCTTGATATCGGTTAAAATTGTAGGTTCAAAAAAAGCTCCTTCTCTGGCAATTCGCTTTCCTCCCAATACGACCTTCGCTCCTGCTTTTACGGTTTCATTTACCTGCTCTTCAATCTTCTTGGCAGCTTCCTCACTGCTCAAAGGTCCAACTTGAGTATCTCTTTCCATAGGATCGCCTATTTTCAACCCTGTGAGCTTTTCTTTAAACTTTTCCAGAAATTTATCAGCTACTTCTTCTACCACAATAATTCTTTTAGACGAGGTACAGGCTTGCCCCATATTGCCGAATCTTCCCTTGACGGCATTTTGTACGGCCTTGTCCAAATCAGCATCTTCTAAAACAATGAAGGGATCACTGCCTCCTAATTCCAAAACCGATTTCTTTAAGTTCTTTCCAGCGGCTTCAGCCAAACTAGAACCCGCTTTTTCGCTTCCCGTCAAAGACATACCGACAATTCTCGAATCTTCTGCAATTTTGGCGATTTTCTGGCTTGAAAGAAATAAATTAGTATAGATTCCTTCCTTAGCACCCGCTTGTCTAAATATTTCTTCTATGGCTTGAGCACATTGCGGAACATTGGAAGCATGTTTCACCATGATTACGTTTCCAGCCATAATATTCGGCGCGGCGACTCTTGCTACTTGATTAAAAGGATAGTTCCATGGCTCGACCGCAAGAATGATTCCTATCGGAGTGTATCGAACGAATGCCTTTCCATCTTTTACCTCAATAAGTTTGTCTTCTAAAAAAGTAGCGGCATTTTGGGCATAATATTCATATACCGAAGCGCACATGTCGATTTCTGCTTCGCTTTGGGCAATTAGTTTTCCCATTTCGAGCGTTATCAGTTTAGCCAGTTCTTCTTTTCTTTCGCGTAGTATCGACGCTACATTCATCAAAAGCTTGGAGCGTTCTTTTACTGGAACTGATTTCCAAACTTGATACGTTTGATCAGCTTGCGCTATTTTTTGCTCAACAGTTTCTGCCGAAAATTCTTCAAAAGATTTGACTTCTTTGTTATTATAGGGATTGATTGTCTGGATTGCCATTTTTTAATTATTTATGCATTAGTACTACTTCTTTCGTGTAGTGCCAACATTGGAATATCGATCTTATAGGACATTTTTTTTGTCAGACTTGAACTAAAGAAGTCTTCCCAAAAACCTCTTCTTTCCGTCAGCATGGTCAGCATATCGATATGCTGATTATTTATAAAATCCTGGATGGTTTCTTTTACGTCGTCATGAGGAACGACAAAAAACTGGACTGGCCAAGCACTGCAGCGACCTTCCCATATTTTAATCTCTTCATCTGAAATAGTAGAAGATGATTTCTTGACATATAAACTTTTAATAGAGGCATTAAATTTTAGTGCAATTTCGACTAAGCGTTCCAAAGCCTCAAAATCTTTTTCTCTATAAAGATTCGTGAAAGCAATTGTTTTTATTTTCTTGTATCTCGCTTCTATCGGAATACTCAGTACCGGAACCGTAAGTGAGGTTATAGCTTCGCCTGTCTGAGAACCAAAAAGCGAGTCAAACCAATTCGAAACGCCGCTTGTTCCCATAACTACTAAACTTATGTTGTGTTCTCCCACCGCATCTTGCATTGCAAAAGTTAGATCACCCGATTTGAGCAAGTGTGTTATTTTAATATGTCCCATTCCATGAGCATCGGCTATTCTCTGGAGTTTCGGAATATAATCTTGAAAATGGGCCATCTGCTGAAGCTCAAGCGAATCATACATTTCCTTAAAATTAATCGGAATTTCAGCCCCATCGATAATTGGCATATCAAAAGTATGAAGCAACATTATCTCTGCTTCAAGCGAATCTGCCATTTTCAGCGCGTAGAGAAAAGCATTATCAGCTATTTCTGAAAAATCTGTTGGAAAAAGAATGCGTTTCATAATACAAGTCGTTTTGTACATATAAAGTTACAAAAAAGTAAAGCCTAAAGAAAATCATACGCTTGAAGTTTGCTTTTATTTAACACTGTCGGTGGTTTTGCCACATAGCAACTTTCCTGCTATCTTTGCATAAAATAAAAAATATGCTTTCACAAGATACTATCGTTGCCTTGGCTACTCCATCAGGTGCTGGAGCGATTGCCATCATTCGGATTTCGGGAAAAGATGCACTTACAATTGCGGCTTCCTTATTTGAGTCGGTTTCTGGAAAAGACATCCTAAAACAGAAGACGCATACCATCCATCTGGGGCATATCGTTGACGGCGCGAAAGTATATGACCAGGTATTGCTTTCTATTTTTAAAGGCCCGAATTCTTATACGGGAGAAAATGTGATTGAAATTTCATGCCACGGCTCGACTTACATTCAACAGCAGATTATCCAATTGTTGCTCCGCAAAGGATGCAAGATGGCCGAGCCAGGAGAATTTACGCTCCGCGCTTTTATTAATGGAAAACTGGATTTATCACAAGCAGAAGCTGTAGCCGATCTTATTTCTTCAGAGAATGAAGCTTCGCACCAGATTGCCATGCAACAGATGCGAGGCGGCTTTTCTAATGAAATTGCCAAGCTCCGTGAAGAACTCCTGAATTTTGCTTCCTTAATCGAACTGGAATTGGATTTTGCGGAAGAAGATGTAGAATTTGCCGATCGTACGCAATTTCATGAGCTCTTGGAGCGCATCGAATTCGTTTTAAAACGACTTATCGACTCGTTTGCAGTCGGTAATGTTATCAAAAATGGTATTCCTGTTGCGATTGTCGGTGAACCAAACGTTGGGAAATCAACCCTATTGAATGCTTTGTTGAACGAAGAACGGGCTATTGTCTCTGAAATTGCTGGAACAACACGCGATACGATTGAAGACGAGCTTGTAATTAACGGTATCGGCTTTCGATTTATCGATACGGCTGGAATCCGAGAAACTGCAGATATTGTGGAAAGTATCGGAATCAAAAAAACTTTTGAAAAGATTGAACAGGCACAAGTTGTCGTTTATCTTTTGGACAGTTCTCAGATTTCTGATTTCAGACTTCAGACTTCAGAAAATAGCAGGCTGCATACTATAAAAATTGAAGTTGAAAAGATAAGAAATCAGTTTCCGCTAAAACCTTTAGTCATTATTGGAAATAAAGCTGATATGCTGACTGAATCTCAAATCGAAAATTTAAAATCTGAAATCCCTGAAATTCTTTTAATTTCTGCTAAAGAAAATACAAATATCGAAGACTTAAAAAATCAGCTGCTTTCCTTTGTGAATACAGGTGCCCTGCGAAATAACGAGACTATCGTGACCAATACAAGGCATTATGATTCCTTGTTAAAAGCGCTGGAAGAAATCCAAAAAGTCAAATTCGGGCTGCAAACTGGAATTTCAAGCGACTTGATGGCAATCGATATCCGCCAGGCTTTGTATTATTTTGGAGAAATAACCGGGCAAGTAACTAATGATGAGCTCTTAGGAAATATTTTTGCTAACTTCTGCATTGGGAAGTAAGGTAAGATATAAAAAACACAAAATGTCACAAACAAAAACCAGTTAAATAGTGGTTTAGCTGGTTTTTCATTTTATCGATGTTTTGTGATTCCTGTATCAATTTTGCTGGTTCTGAACTTCTAAATTGCGTTACCATCTCCAGAATTTAAGCCGTAAGGTATCGTTACATTTATTCTAGAGCCTTCGCCTACTTTGCTCAGTATCTCCACTTTGCCGTTAAATGCCTCCGCCCTGTGTATGATATTTGAAATCCCCAGTCCTTTTCTTTTTTGTTGTACATCATATCCCTTCCCATCATCCTCCACAGTGATATAAATACTGGTACCGTTAGCAGTTAAAGCTATTGTTACATTTTTGGCTTCGGCATGCTTAAGGATGTTTTGTAATTGCTCTTGGATAATTCTGTATATATTTAATTTTAGCTCATCAGAAAATTCGAATGGAATCGAATAAGAAAAGAAAATGCTTATCGAATTATCGGTATCGTGATTAATTTTATGTATAAGGTTAGTGATAATTTCCTCAAGCCCAGCTTCTGTCAAAGGTGTTACCAGATTTTGGCTTAGCAAATGAATTTCATCCATGGCTTTACTGATTTGGTCGATTGGTTGTTCAATCAGCTCTTTGACAGCTGGATTCTTGCGCCCGGCAATTCCAAGATGAAGTTTGGCACTAAACAAGATCTGATTTATATTATCGTGGAGTTCTTGTGCAATATAGTTTTTTTGCTTTTCCTGAGCCTTTATAATTGCCTTGGAAATTTTTTTCAGGGCTTGTATTTTCTGTTCTTTAATTTTAGCTTCAAGTTGTTTTGAGCTTTCCTCAGCTTCCCTGCGTTCTGTTATATCCTGCAAAATTCCGAAGAGCCGTATCGGAATGTTATTGGTACTGTATTCAAAACGCCATTCGATGTATCCGAATCTTTGTTGACCGGTGCTTGTTATAAACCGGAAATCCAGTTTTGCCACTTTGAAATCATATACAGCTTCTTTTATTAAATTTTCTGCCATCCCTTTATCTTCAGGATGGATGAAAGATAAAAAAAGATCAACGCTAGGCACTGTTGCTATTTTGTCAAGGCCAAATATTGTATATAATTGATCGGACCACGTATGAATATTTTTTTGAAGATCAATATCCCAGTTGCCCAAACGTCCTATTGCCTGTGCTTCATTCAACTTCATCTGGTTATCCAGAAGCTTTTGTTCCATAATCGTTTTTTGTGTAATGTCATTAATAATTACAATTCTTGCCTTTCTCCCTTCATGAGTAAAGGAATGCGCCGTTGCTTCCACAGTCAGTATATCTCCATTTTTTTTCAGGTGCCGCCAGCTGCCGTGCCTCGAGCGATAAGAATTTTGCCGTACTTGGACAATATCTTCCAGCAACACTGCTATATCTTCTTTTGGCCTTATATCTTTTATGGTCATGGATAAAAATTCATCCCTCGTATATCCATAGTGACTTACCGCAGCTTCATTTACATCAATAAACCGCAAGCTTTCAAAATCATATAACCAAATAGGAAGCGGGCTTTTGTAAAATAGAGTACGGTACTTTTTTTCACTTTTCGCAAGTTGAATCCTTATGTGTTTACTCTCAGTTATATCCTGGTAGAAAATGGTGAGACCTGTATCAGATGGATAAACTTTGACTGAAAACCACGTGCTCATTTCATTATAGTAATTTTCAAATTCCATTATATCACCCGATGCCATTGCCTTATGATATGTATGCCAAAAAATAGTGCCTACTAATTTAGGATGTACGTTCCAAAGTACTTTACCCAAGGTATCTTTCCTGCCAAACGGGTGGGTTTTAAGTGCTGCATCATTTAAAAAGGTATATCTCCATTCATTATCAACAGAAATAACTGCGTCCTTGATTCGGTTTAGGGTAAGATCCAGTTCCTTTTTCGTTTTTCTATATTTTATTAAATACAAGCTGACCCCTGCAGAAATAAGTAATATATAGATGATTAGTATAAAAATGTCCATAGGTGCCGTACTTTTAAATATTATAGTAATATGCAGATTTTGAAAGCTACACTGCAAAATAAAAAAAACTGCAAAGCTTTGGTTTTAAAGGCTCTATGGTTGTTTAAAAACTATTTAGTTTATTATAAAAGTAGAAAGATAGAGATGTACTCCTTTTCGAAACCCGCATATAACAGGTTTCATATTACTTTGGTTTCATGCACGTTTTGATGCAATTTTAACCGGCTCAACTAGTGGGCTAAAGATCTATATTACCTAATGGTAAATATACGGTATATTCTAAAGGGAAAATGTTTTCGTGGCGAAACTTATATCTGTATTTCTATATTAAAGCGGAATTGTGCTTTATAACTTTTCAGTTGATGATGCGCTGGAAGTGCAAGCGTGGCGCCCAAAGAAATTCTTATCGTATTCAAAAGAATTGCAAGCCTTACTGCTTTCTGTGATGGTATCAATTTAACCCTTAAAAACAGCCATCGAATACCATACTTCTTAAAGTCACCAGAAAGTCGCAAATTGACTTTATTTTTTAATGAATATTATATTTGTGTTATAATCAGCCTCAAAGTTCCTATACATCTCTGATATACAACTATTGGTTTGTTTGTGATATTTATCAATATTAGATAAAATGTTGTAACCCTATCTACCCTCACTACACTGAAATCAAGCGATATAAAAGCTTTTGAATTTTTATATCAGGAAATAATATCCACAACATTCATGAAAACGTTTTAGTTAAAATTACTTGTTAAAACGTAGCAAAAATTCTTTTTTTCTTTCAATACTTTGTTTACTTTTGGCGGCAAATGAAAAAGCTAGCTGTACTATTTGTTTATGTGTGTTTGCTTCTGTTAAGCGGGAGCCAATACGTTTATGCTAGTATCCAGCAATTTTCTACTTCTACGCACTCTTCTCATAGCTTAGAAAAAAGACATCGAGTAAAATTTACGAATCAAGATACCAGCAATTCGCTAATTGAAGACGCTTTAGATCTTGATGAAGAACACTTGGGCGGAGGAGATATAGACGATGGAATTTCAAGTAAATTTTTCATTACCAATTACAGCTTATTAGATAAATGGTACCTGACGCTCAGCGGTCGGTCACTTTTAAACCATTATCATAATAATTTTAAAACCTTCGCGCCATTTTGTGGCCAATCCAATCCTATTTATATTACTCACAGAGTATTAAGAATCTGAAAAGCGAGACACATCGGTTACCTAAAGCATGACCCAACATATCTTGCGGCTGTAAAGTAAACTTACTTCTCAAGCGTAGTCATGTATCACTGTGGTTACTGGTGTTTTTACATCTGAACAATCATTGCATTCCGATCATTCAATCGCTTAATTTCCATTCTTAAATACTATGAAAAGAATAGTCGTATTAACAGGCATTATTGCCTTGTTGTGCCTAACAAGTTGTGCAACTAAAGAAGAAAAAAAAGAAGAAGCCGACAAATTTACAGTGACGAATCCTGTAAAAATCGATACTACATTTACCAAGGAATATGTTTCGCAGATAAGATCTGTCCGAAACATCGAAATCCGTGCCCAAGAAAAAGGATTTCTACAAAACATTTATGTTGATGAAGGCCAGTTTGTAAAGGCCGGACAGCTGTTGTTCCGAATCATGCCAAAACTATACGAGGCAGAATTGCTTAAAGCCCAAGCAGAGCAAAAAGCAGCTGAAATAGAATTGCAAAACACTAAAATATTAGCCGATAAAAACGTCGTTTCTAAAAACGAACAGGCCGTTGCTCAAGCCAAACTTCAAGCCGCAAAAGCTGAAGTTGCATTAGCAAAACTTCATTTATCATTCACAGAAATCAGGGCGCCATTTGACGGAACTATCGACCGTATCCCGCTCAAGCTAGGAAGCCTTATCGAGGAAGGCGAATTATTGACCAGCCTTTCTGATAACAGCCAGATGTTTGCCTACTTCAATGTATCAGAACCAGAATACCTTCAATATCAAACTGAGGTAAAAGATCGTGCAGAAAGCAAAGTAAACTTGCTTTTAGCCAATGGCGAATCTTTTAAATACAAAGGAAATGTAGAAGTTATCGAAAGCGAATTCAATAACGAAACGGGAAATATTGCCTTTAGAGCTCGATTCCCCAATTCAGAAAAATTGCTTAGAAATGGCGAAACCGGAAAAGTGCAAATGATGGTTCCGTTGAAAAATGCTATTGTAATTCCGCAAAAAGCGACTTATGAAATTCAAGATAAGAAGTATGTTTTTGTGGTAGGCAAAAATAATGTGTTGAGCTCAAAAGAAATTACTATTACCGGCGAAATTCCAGATTTGTATGTGATAAGCAGCGGCCTTACCGCAAATGATAAAATCTTGTTGGACGGTATCCAGAAAGTAAAAGATGACGAAAAGATTTCTTACGGATATGTTGCTCCTAAAACGGTGATGAATAATTTGCGCTTAAAAGCAGAATAGGTCTATTGTTTTAATCATTAAAAATTACAAAAATGTTTAATAAATTTATTCAAAGACCTGTACTGTCGATAGTAATATCGCTAATAATTGTCTTTTTAGGGGTATTGTCGGTAATGAATTTACCTATTACCCAGTTCCCTACCATCTCCCCTCCGATGGTTAATATTACCGCAGATTATCCGGGATCTAATGGTGAGCTAATGATCAAATCGGTTATTATTCCTTTAGAAAGAGCTTTAAATGGAGTTCCGGGAATGAAATACATGACTTCTGATGCTGGAAATGACGGTGAGGCAAGCATACAAGTAGTATTTAATTTAGGAACCGATCCTAATCAAGCCGCCGTTAACGTTCAAAATCGTGTCGCTTCGGTTACCAATAAGCTGCCTCCGCTGGTCGTAAGAGAAGGTATAAAAATTACCCGTGAAGTTCCGAGTATGTTGATGTATGTGAATCTGTATAGTACGGATAAAAATACCGACATGAAGTTTCTATACAACTATGCCGATATCAATGTGCTTTCAGAATTAAAAAGGGTTAATGGTGTTGGTTCTGGAGATATTTTAGGAACACGTGAATATGCCATGCGTATCTGGTTAAAGCCTGACCGCATGTTGGCTTATAAAATATCGGCCGACGAAGTAATGGAAGCATTATCAAGTCAGAGTTTAGAAGCCTCACCTGGTAAAACGGGTGAAAGTTCGGGTAAACGTTCTCAAGCGTTTGAATATGTATTAAAATACTCTGGACGTTTTACGACCAAGGAACAGTATGAAAATATTGTTGTACGATCGAATCCTAATGGAGAGCTTTTACGTCTGAAAGATATTGCTAGCGTTGAATTTGGCAGTTCGATGTATGATATTTATTCGAACTTAAACAGCAAGCCATCTGCGGCTATCGTACTAAAGCAATCTTTTGGAAGTAACGCAAACCAAGTTATTAAAGACGTAAAAGCCAAGCTCGAAAAAATCAAGCAAAAATTCCCAAAAGGAATGAATTATGAAATTTCATACGATGTCTCTAAATTCTTAGATGCCTCGATCGAAAAAGTAATCCACACTCTGATCGAAGCCTTTATTTTGGTAGGATTAGTGGTCTTTCTTTTCTTAGGCGATTGGCGCTCTACGGTTATTCCGGCAATTGCAGTACCCGTCTCGCTGGTCGGAACGTTTGTGTTCATGCAATTCTTCGATATTTCCTTGAACTTAATTACGTTATTCGCCTTGGTGTTAGCTATTGGAGTCGTCGTCGATGATGCGATTGTGGTTATTGAAGCCGTCCACGCCAAGATGGAAGAAGAACATCTCTCGCCATTTAAAGCGACAAAAAAAGCGATGCATGAGATTGCTGGAGCTATTATCGCCATTACATTCTTAATGGCTGCGGTATTTATTCCAGTTGCCTTTATGTCGGGTCCTGTGGGAGTTTTTTACAGACAGTTTTCGATTACGATGGCAACGGCTATTATCCTTTCAGGTGTAGTGGCTTTGACTCTGACACCGGCTCTTTGTGCAATGATGCTAAAAAACAATCATGGCAAGCCTAAAAAGAAAACACCCGCAAACAGATTTATCGACGGTTTTAACAACAAGTTCAATCTAGCACAAGGCAAATACCAAAATGTACTAGGCAAAATCGTAAATAGAAGAGCCGTTACTGTTATCGCGTTGCTCGGTTTTTGCGCGGGAACATGGCTGATCAGCAGTACCGTTCCTTCTGGGTTTATTCCGAATGAAGACCAAGGAATGTTTTATGCGATTATTCAAACACCTCCAGGTTCATCATTAGAAAGAACAAATAATATCGCAGAAAAACTGCAAAAAATAGCGGAAGGCATAGAAGGAGTAAAATCGGTTTCTTCACTGGCAGGTTATGAAATTTTGACCGAAGGTACTGGAGCCAATGCAGGAACATGTTTGATTAACTTAAAAGACTGGGAAGACAGAAAACAATCTGTACAAGAAATTATGACAGAATTGGAAGAAAAGTCGAAAGATATTCCAGGTGCAAATATTGAATTTTTCCAACCGCCAGCAGTTCCAGGCTATGGAGCAGCCGGAGGATTTGAACTTCGTCTGTTGGACAAAACAGGTTCTAGTGATTTCAAAAAACTAGAAGAGGTAAATAAAGAGTTTGTAGAAGAATTGAGCAAACGCCCTGAATTGTCTAACGTATTTAGCTTCTTTAGCGCCAGTTTCCCTCAATACATGATGAAAGTTGATAATGATTTGGCACAACAAAAAGGAGTTTCTATCGAAAACGCCATGAACACTTTGTCGACTCTAGTTGGAAGTAATTACGAAATTAGTTTTATCAAATACGGAATTAATTACAAAGTAATCGTTCAAGCGGCTCCAGAATATCGTGCACAACCTGATGATATCTTAAAACTCTATGTGAAGAATAATAAAGATGAGATGGTGCCTTATTCAGCCTTTATGAAATTAGAAAAAGTATATGGTCTTTCAGAAATTACAAGACACAATATGTATACTTCGACTGAAATTAGTGGTGGACCTGCTCCTGGATATAGTTCGGGTACGGCGATTAAGGTTATCCAAGAAGTGGCAGAAAAAAAATTACCTAGAGGATATGATATTGACTGGGCGGGTATTTCTGCCGATGAAGTAGCACAAGGTAATCAGGCTATCTGGGTATTCTTGATTTGTTTGGGATTTGTGTATTTAGTTTTGGCAGCTCAATATGAAAGCTTTATTCTGCCGCTATCCGTAATTCTTTCCTTGCCAGCAGGTATTTTTGGTGCTTTCCTTTTGCTAAAATTAACCGGATTAGAAAATAACATTTATGCTCAGGTTGCCATGGTAATGCTTATTGGTTTATTGGGTAAAAATGCCGTATTGATTGTAGAATTTGCCATACAAAGGCACGCAGCCGGCAAGTCCGTTTTAGAAGCTGCCATGGAAGGAGCCAAAGCAAGGTTCCGTCCTATCTTGATGACTTCATTTGCCTTTATCGCCGGATTATTGCCTCTTGCATTTGCGACAGGTCCTGGTAAAATTGGTAACAGAACCATTGGTACTGCTGCTGCTGGAGGTATGCTTATAGGAACTATTTGCGGTGTGTTTGTAATTCCTGGATTGTACTACATTTTCGGTAGAATATCAGAAAAATACAAACTGGTAAAACATGAAGAAGAAAATCCATTAACAGAAGAAATTGATAACAATCATGTATAAAATCAAATTATATCAATACAGTATAGCTTTAGCACTTTGTCTTGCCGTAATAGGCTGCAAGGCACCGCAGACTATAGCCGAAACGCCAAGCAAACCTCTTCCCGAAGCATTTGGAAATGTAAAGCCAGAGGATACCACTACTATTTCTACTCTAAAATGGAACGTTTTCTTCAAAGACCAAAATCTTGTCGAGTTGATTGATGTTGCCCTGAAGAATAATCAGGAACTGAACATGACGTTGCAGGAGATAGAAATTGCAAGGAATGATATCCGTGTCCGCAAAGGCGCTTTATTACCGACAGTTGGTGTTCGTGCTGGAGCTGGACTAGAAAAAGTAGGCCGATATACAAGCCAAGGTGCTGGTGATGCTTCAACAGAAATAAAACCAGGAGTTGAAACACCAGATCCACTACCCGATTACACAATCGCTGCCTATGCGAATTGGGAAGTTGATATCTGGAAAAAACTGCGCAATTCTAAAAAAGCTGCAGTAAACCGATATTTAGCTACGGTTGAAGGCAAAAACTTCGTCATTACCAATCTTATTGCTGAAGTTGCCGATTCTTATTACGAGCTATTGGCCTTAGATAGCCAGTTGGATATTGTAAGACAAACTATTGCTTTGCAGACCAACGCTTTTGAAATCGTAAAAGTTCAAAAACAGGCCGCAAGAGCAACAGAATTGGGCGTTCAGAAATTTCAAGCAGAAGTCTTGACTTCAAAAAGCTTAGAATTTAATATCCTTCAAAGAATTAAAGAAACAGAAAATAAAATCAACTTTTTGTTAGGACGCTATCCGCAAGAAATCAAAAGAGATAAAACCAATTTTACTGATTTATTGCCAGCAGCCGTAAATTCTGGAATTCCATCTCAATTACTGACGAATCGTCCCGATGTAAAACAAGCTGAATTAGAGCTAGTAGCTGCAAAACTAGATGTAAAAGTGGCTCGTGCCGAATTCTATCCTTCACTTGATATTTCTGCCGCTTTCGGCGTACAGGCATTCAAGCCAGCTTATTTGTTTACATTCCCTGAATCAATTTTGTATTCGTTGGCAGGCGATATTGCCGCACCTTTGATCAACAGAAATGCTATCAAAGCTGAATTTTCAAGTGCCAATGCAAGACAACTTCAAGCCTTATACAATTACGATCGTACGGTTTTGAATGCCTATCTAGAGGTTTCAACACAGCTTTCTAAGATCGATAACCTCCAAAAAGGCTACGATTTAAGATCACAGCAAGTAGATGCCCTAAATAAATCTATTGATGTTTCCAATGATTTGTTTAAATCTGCCAGAGTCGATTATTTCGAGGTTTTGATGACACAAAGAGATGCCCTAGAAGCTAAGCTAGAATTGATAGAAACCAAAAAAGAACAGCTGAATGCAGCAGTTCATGTGTATAGAGATTTAGGCGGCGGCTGGAAATAGGCTAATACCTAAAACATAGTTTTTCTAAAAAATTCCTCGTCAATTAAAAAATAAATATTTTAAGTGGCGAGGAATTAAACATTATAAAAATAGCATTTTTAAGGCATGTCAGAAAAATGGCATTAAAGTTTTCTGAATGGCTTGGAAATTTTCACAAAAAAATTATATTTGGAAAAATTAATTTCCAATATGAAAAACATATTCATCGCCTTTATTTTAGGACTTAGTAGCGTTACTTATTCTCAAACAGACTATTCTTTTGTATATGACAGCGAGGCCTTTTTAAAAGAAGGTATCCACCTCTATGAAGAAGGAAAATATCAAGATGCTATTAAAGCGTTTGATAAGATTGTAAAAAATGACCCTAAATTTTATAGTGCTCAATATGAAAAAGCTTTGGCTCTTTCTGCTAGCGAAGACAAAGAAGCTGCAAAAGCATTTTATGAAGAAGCCTACAACAAAGGCTACATGAAAGAAGAACCTGAATTTTACATGGCCTATGGAAGCTTTTTGAGCGACCAAAAAGACTATGAAAAATCAGAAAAAATGTTTTTAGAATCTCTAAAGACATTCCCCAATTCGAGTACATTATTTTATAATTTAGCATTACTGTATGTTCGCAAAGAAGAGCGACAAAAAAGCGTAGATTATCTTGAAAAAGCAATTACAATAAATCCAAATCATGTCGGTTCTCATTACCTTTTAGGTTTGATTGCTCTTGAAGATGGTCGCGTAACCGAAGGTTCATTAGCCCTACTCGCCTATCTTACACTTGTTAGCGAAGGCAAAGGCTGTGAAAATGCAATCTTAAAGCTAAATGCTAAATTCGCTGAAAACTATCTCGAAAAAAGCAAACTCGTTTTCTCCAAATCAGGTGATAATTTTGAAGAAATCGATGTCATCTTGCGTAATTCACTGCCTCTAAAAAGTGCGTACAAAATCAATTCTACAATTGATGATGTCATCACTCGCCAAGTACAGGCAATTGCAGAATATGCCGTTGACCATAAAATGGAGAACGGTTTTTTTGAAACAACTTACATTCCATTTCTTGCCGATATTATAAAGAAAAAACAGTTCGAAGGTTTTTCCTATCATATATTATTAGGCATGAAAGACCAGCTAGGCAAAAAACTTAGTTCACAGAATAAAAAGATCACAGCTTTTTATGAAAATTATATTTCTAAAGATTTTTGGCAGGTATTTGCAAAACGCAATGTTGATTTATTTGGCAAACAAGAACAAGTGGTGGTCTATCTAGAGAATGGCAAGCCCTATCTTTTAGGCAAAGAAGAAAACGGAAAAAAAGTTGGCAAATATAAAGTTCTCAATAGTAGCGGAAACATGGTCAGTGAGCTTAATCTAGTTAATGACCAATTAGACGGCTTACAAAAATACTATGATAATAAAGGTCGCTTGATCGAAGAAAAGAACTATTCTAAAGGCAAAGCAGAGGGTAAAAGAACCAAATATTACGAAAATGGCAATATTGAATTTGTAGAAAATTATAAAAATGATATGCTAGAAGGAATCAGCACCTCCTATTATATTAATGGTGGAAAAAACTGTGAAGTAAATTTTGTCAATAATGAGCGTGATGGAGCTCTTATTTGTCTGTACGAAAACGGGACAAAGAAAAGTGAAATTAATTACTCAAAAGGCAAGTTACATGGCAACTATATACAGTATGATAATGCTGGAAATATATCGAGTACTTACCCTTATACTATGGAAAAAATTGACGGTAAGGTCTATGAATACTATAATGGAAAGGCTTTAAAGTCTGAAATTGAATATAAAGCAGGTACAATTTCATCGCCTTATAAAAGTTATTTTGCAAACGGAACACTTAAGGAAGAAACCACTTATGTAAATAACAATCCTGCCAAAGCTATAATTAATCTTGCTAATGGGAAAAAATCCTATGAAACGCTTTATGACAAAGAAGGATATGTAGCCACCAATAATTATTATAATGGCAATGATGCTCCTTATTTCCAAGAAACCTTAAAACGAGGAGAAATAAAATCTGCCTTACAATTTGAACCTGGAAAACCAAAGCCAACAGAAGTACCTGTAAGCAAAGGAACTTATGTTATGAAAAGCCTAGAAGGTTCTGTATTAACGAAAGGCAATTATGAAAAAGGAATAAAAAAAGGCGAGTGGAATTACTTTTATACTACCGGTGCTTTGAACACGCAAGAAAGTTATGAAAACGGAACCCGAACCGGCCTTGCACGCACTTTTAATCCTGATACGCGCCCTTCGTCTGTCTTCAATTATGTTAATGATACTATTTCGGGCGTATATGAAAGTTTTGAAAATGGCAGGCTCGCGAATGTTTATCACTATAAAAATGGTGAATTAAATGGCCTTCATAAATCCTTTTATCCTGATGGAAGTATTTTATCAGAAAATTTCTATAGCGATGGTACGTTATATAAAAGCTTTAATTATTGGCAAAATGGCAATATTAACCTTATGACAAGGTATATAAATAATACCCCAGTCAAAATGGAATCGTACAGCACCGAAGGTAAAAAACTAAATGAAGTTGATTATACCAATAAAAACGGTAAAATGACCACCCTTTACAATAATGGTATAGAAATACATGAATATACATTAACAAATGGCTTATTTGAAGGAAAATATCTTGTAAAAGACAAAAACGGCAAGACAAGGTCAGAAAGCAGTTTTACCAATGGTATCAGAAATGGCAAATCAGCTGTTTATGGTCCAACAGGAGGACTTCAAGTTGAAAGGAATTATTACGCTGGAAAGCCAGACGGAATCTCCAAATATTATGATATTGCTGGAAATTTGAGAATGTCAGACAATTATATTTTAGGCAATAATACGGGACTATTAACGCGCTATTTCCATAATAAAGGAAAATTCTTAGAATACAACCAGCTTGATGGGGACATTGAAGGCGAAGCCAAATACTACAATCAAAAAGGCGATAACATTCTTATCCTAGGCTATCAAAATAATGCATTGGTCTATTATATAAAACTTGACAAAGACGGAAAGCTGACTGAAAAAACGCCTATCGCTGCTCAGACAGCCAAAATAATTTCGTCATATACAAACGGAAAAACTGCCATTGAAATTAATTTTGTGAAAGGCAATATTGATGGCAAACTCGTAGTTAATAATCAAGAAGGCAAACCTGAGTTTGAAGCCAATTATGACATGGATCTTTTATCAGGACCGAGAATAGAATACTATTCTAATGGAAAAATCTATAAAAAAGAAAATTTCAAAAATTCTTATTTCGAAGGAGTACAAGAGTTTTTTAAAGAAGACGGCAAGCCTTTACTGACGGCAGAATATAAAAACGATGAATTGCATGGACTATGCAAAATTTATACTAATGGAGTTGTTTCTCAAACCCAACGTTATGATTCAGACGAACTTATTGAAATTACTAAGTAATAAACCTCTTGTTCTATTCTTATGTCTTTTTGCCCTGCAGGCCAAGGCACAAGAAAAAGCCCCGCTGTTTTTAGAATACAAAAAAAAGTACGGAGACATTAATGAGCTCATCATAAGCAATAAAAGTTCGTATGATATTTTTGTTGAAAATAAAAAGTTGCGCGTCTTGCAAGACAATTATTATGAGTCGATGATTCTTTCTGAAAACGGCATCCTAAATAATCAAGAAAACTTTTCTTATTCTGAACTCGTAAAACTGAATCAGTATGAAGCCTACTCTATTATCAACGACAGGGGTAAAGACCGTAAGATTAAAGTAACGCAGACAAATGAAAAGCAAGCAAGGCAAAATTCTGTCTTTTACAATGACGTAAAAGAAAGACAGCTTATTTTCCCCAATCTTGAAGCCGGTGCCAAAAAAGTATATAGCGTACAGACTGAGTTTGTCGATCCTTTTCTATTGCAGAGTTTTGTGTTTGGAGACAATTTTCCGATACTAAATTCAACCTTTGAAGTGCGTACTGACAAAGACATCAACATAGGCTATCGCATTTTCAACGATCCTACAAATAGCATCGAATTTTCTAAATCTGAAAAGAAAGGCAAATACATTTACAGTTGGACATTAAAAGATGTAAAAGCTGTAAAAATGGAACCTAATAATCCTGGCTTTCGCTATTTCATACCGCATATCAATGTATACGTAAAAGATTATACCATCGATAAAAATAAAATCAATGTGCTCGATAATACCGAAAAGCTCTATGATTATTATAAATCGTTTATAAAAAACTTAAATAAGACCGAAGACGACGATCTCAAAACTCTTTCAACGGAACTGACTACAGGGCTGACATCAGATACTGAAAAAATCAAAAAAATATTCTATTGGGTAAAAGACAATATCAAATACATTGCTTTCGAAAATGGTTACGAAGGTTTTATACCGCGTGAAGCCAGCCTAATCTATAAACGCAAATTTGGCGATTGCAAAGACATGGCAAGCATTATTTCTTCGATGGCTAGTTATGCCGGAATAAAAGATGTCACCGTTTCATGGATCGGAACACGAGAAATACCTTATTCGTACGAACAACTTTCAACTCCTGCTGTCGACAACCATATGATTGCGGTATACAACGATAATGGTAACTATGTATTTTTGGATGCTACCGATCGTGAAACACGCTACGGACTACCGACATCATTTATCCAAGGAAAAGAAGCGCTGTTGAGCAATGGTGATACCTATAAAATAATAACAGTTCCTGTAGTTCCTGCAGAAAACAATGAGACTTTTGAGACTCTCAAACTCAGTTTAGACAAAGAAAAAATTATAGGCACAGGAACAGTAGGCTATAACGGATTTTCAAGAAGCAGCATATTGGCGCAAATAGGAGACGCTTCAAACAAGACTCGTTTTGAAATGATTAAAAGCTTAGTGCTAAAGGGAAATAACAAATTTCATCTCAAAGAATATACAGAAGCCAATGTTTCAGACCGGGATAAGCCTTACCAGATTAATTTCAATTTTGACTTGGCCGATTATGTAATACAAGTAGACAAAGAACTCTATATCAATCTTTTTCTAGACCGCATGTATGAGAAACTTACATTAGAGCCAGATCGTACAACTGCATTTGATCTTGAATATCTGGCTGCTTATAACGGTCGTTATGATTTAGAATTACCAAAAAACTATACGGTCAAATACCTTCCAGAAAATTCCAGTTTTGATAATGCTCTCATGAAATTCGACTGCCAGTATGCCAATAAAGCAGGACTTGTTTCTTTAGAAGTAAAGATAAAATTGAAAAAAATATTGCTTGAGCAGTCCGATTTTGCCTTATGGAACGAGACCATCAAAAAACTAAAAAACACCTATACACAAACTTTAATACTTACCGAAAAATGATTTTAAAACTTAGAATAAAACCCCTCCTATTATTCTTTATTTTCTGTGGTTCCTATGGATATGCACAAGACTTTTCCTTTAAGAACTATACTTGGGATGAAAAAGAAACTAAAGAAGAGATTCCTACCAAATATAAGGATGAAAAAGAAGCCATACTCGAACGAAATACCAAAGTAGAATTTATTTCTGAAAAAGGTAAAGCAATCCAATACTATCTTTTGCACGAGAAAAGATACATCAATAGCGATGATGCTGTAGAACGAAACAATAAAATCTATATCCCTTTTGGATCCAACGAAAGCGTACTTACGACGAAAGCACGCGTTATTCTAAAAAATGGTAAGGTAATAGAACTGAACAGTAAAGATGTAAAAGAAGAAACCGATGAAGAAAGAGGGGTCAACTTTAAATATTTTGCTGTCAATGGTCTTGAAAAAGGGGCTGTCATCGAAAAGATATTTATTTTGGAAGAACTTCCAGAAATTAAAGGAAATACTGTAAAAATGCAGGATGAATATCCGATCGCAAAAAACACCTTTCAACTGATCTATCCTGATCATTTGGTGTTTCGTACTAAAGGTTATAATGGTCTTTCCGAACCTGTCATTGAAAAAAAACTGCCAAGAGAAAACTTTACCACTTTAACCATTAATGAAATCAATACTCCTGCATTGGATGACAATGAAAATTATTCGAACTGGAATAGCAACATTAAGCGATTCCGCTACAAGCTAGATGAAAATCTAGCAAATGGTGCAAAGAATCTTTACAATTTCAAAGAGTTTTCTACAAACTTATACGAAAGATTTCATCCGCAATATGATAAAAAAGAACAAAAAGCTATAGATGAATTTTGTAAAAACATCACCAAATCCAAAGACATGCAAGAGCAAGTTTGGAATATCGAGAACAAAATCAAGAAAACCATAAACTACAGCCGTTATATTGATAGCCAAGAAACGTTGCAGGATATCATTAAATCAAAACAAGCCAATCAAAGCGATATTTTGAGGCTCTACATTGCCGTATTTGACAAAATGGGCGTAGAAACCAATCTTGTATTTACGTCAAACCGTTTTAAGGTTCCTTTTGATAAAGATTTTGAAAGCTATGAAAATCTGGATGAGATTTTGTTTTACTTTCCAGCAATCAAAAAATTCATGACACCTACTGAAATTGAGTACAGAATCCCGCTAATACCAAGTGTATTGGCTGGTACAAATGGACTTTTCATAAAAGAAAAAGCCTTTGCTGGGACAAAAATGGGAATTGGTGAAATTAGCACGATCGACATTCCGAGTATAGAAATTACCCATGACATAATGGAAATTACGGTAGACTTCACAAAAGATATCGAAAATCCGATCGTAACGGATAATATTCAATTTGGCGGCTATTCTGCCTTCAATTTTCAGCCCATCAAAGATTTTGCCTCTCCAGAACAATATAAAACCGTTCTGAAAAGTATTGCAGAAAATTATACTGTTGAAACAGAATACAAAACACTAACGACTGAAAATGACGGAGTAGACAATATTGGCAAAAAACCATTCGTATTGAAAGTAACATTTGAAGGAAAAGACTTGATTCGAAAAGCTGGAGATAACTACTTATTCTCAGTCGGACAAACCATTGGAAAACAGATGGAACTTTATCAAGAAAACAAACGTATGCTCCCTGTAGAAATAGATTATCCACATGCTTATACTCGCAAGATCAGAATCCTGCTTCCTGAGGGAGTCACCGTAAAAAACTTAGACAAATTCAATATGAATTATACTGCTGATGTAAACGGCAAAACAGAAGCAGCTTTTGTAAGCAAATACGAGAAAAAAGGAAATGAAATTGTTGTAGAGAATACAGAATATTACAACATTCTTCATTATCCTCTTGAAAACTTTGAAGCGTATCGAACCGTAATCAATGCCGCCGCCGACTTCAATAAAATTGTGATAATTCTAAATAAACAATAGACATAAAAAATCTGGACGAATGTCCGGATTTTTTATGTCTATTGTTTATTTATTCAAATAAGCATCAATAATATCAAATCGCATTACATTCAGATCAACGGCATCGGTATTTGACAAAAAGATAAACGTCAATCCTTTGTCGATAAGATGAATCCAATTAGAATGGAAGCCATAGCCTCCTCCTTGCCTTTCAGCCAAAAGAGTTTCTATTTTTCCAAACTTTTTAGGATAGACCCAAAAGCCTAATGCCGTCTCGTCTAAGTTGCTATAAGGCGTAAGCATTAAGTCAACTGTTTCTTTTTTCAATAAAGTATGATTGAAAATTGCTTGGTCAAAAAGCAACATATCTTCTGGTGTCGAATACATAGCGCCTGCCGAATACAGGTTGTCGATATAATAATTCGTCGGACTATAAATTTTTTGCGCTAAAGAATCGTCATAAGAATACCCTTCGGCCATGCCTTTTATGATATCGGTATGATGCAGATAATCGGTATGGTGCATTTTTAACGGTACTAGTATTTTTTCTCGCAACATTTCTTCATACGATTTACCGCTTACTTTTTCGATAATTTTCCCTAGCAGTATGTAATCTCCATTACTATAATCAAATTTAGTTCCTGGTTGGTTGATTAATTTTCCTGAACAATATTTGTCTATAAAAGTATCCAAGCCCCAAATATTATTGCTATAAACATCTAGAAAATCCCTCATTTCCTGAAGATCTCTTCCGCTACTGTATGTCAGCAAATTTTTGATTGTAATTTTATCCCTTCCTTCTCCTTTATATTCAGGATAATAAGTTGAAATTGTCGCGTCAAGATTTATTTTCTTTTCCTCATACAGTTTCATAATCAAAGCAGCCGTAAACGTTTTTGTAACCGAAAAGATATGAAATCTTGAAGCTTCCGAAAATTTAATATCATAATGCCTATTCGCAATTCCGGTATATTTTAAATAGTCGATTTTTCCATCTTTTGCTATTAGAACAGCTCCATTGAAACCTTTTTGAATATAGGAATCCATTACTGTAGCCACCTTTTTTGTTTGCCCGATTATCAAATGAAACGTAAGAAGAAGAAAAAAGACAGAAAACTTTTCATAAAGCAAAATTAGAAGTGAGGAGGTCGGTAAAAAATCATTACAAATATAACTTTTAAACCATCACACAAAGTAGCTAAGTCTGTAAAGAGAAAATTTGAATAACGTACTCCTTTTTGCACGAGTACTATATTACATTTGTCAAATGCTACATAACATTCTAGAAATTCTATTAGAAAACAGTGTTTTCTATATAGCATCTATCAGTTTCTGTATAGCAATTTATAAATCCTATCAGGAAAAAGTAATTTCTGTTTAGCATCTGTCAGTTTCTATATAGAAATTCATAAATCTTATCATGAAAAAGTAGTTTCTGTATAGCATCTGTCATTTTCTATCATCAATTCATAAATCCTATCATAAAAAAGTAGTTTCCGTGTAGCATCTATCAGTTTCTATACAGCAATTAATAAATCCTATCATAAAAAAGTAGTTTCTGTGTAGTATCTCTCAGTTTATATATAGCAATTAATAAATCCTATTAGAAAAGAGTAATTTCTGTATAGCATCTGTCCGTTTCTGTTAGCGATTCGGAAACCCTATCAGGGGAAAAGTAGTTTCTATATACCATCTCTTCTTTTATTTTGGTATACACTTCCAGATAGTTATTATATTTTACCTTTTTACTTACTTGAGAAAGCTAATTTCGTAGTTTTGCTCTTTCAATCCGAAAGCTTTCATGAGACTCAAATCCATCAACATACCTCCTATTCCTGCCGTACTTATGGCAATAATAAGCGTCCAGTCTGGAGCAGCGATCGCAAAAAGTCTTTTTCCTACTATTGGAGCTCCGGGAACGGCATCGTTAAGGATTGGCATCTCGGCAATTATCTTGTTGGCTGTGTATCGACCGAACTTGCGCAAAATTACGCTCGATCAATGGAAATTCGTACTTCCTTATGGTCTGTGTCTTGGAGCCATGAATCTAGTTTTTTATTTTGCTATAGAAAGAATTCCGATCGGATTGGCGGTAACATTAGAATTTATCGGTCCGTTAATGGTCGCTGTCTTAGGCTCAAAACGTATTGTTGATTTCTTGTGGGTATTGCTTGCAGCAGCTGGCATCATTTTAATCGCGCCTTGGACTACTAATGGAGTTGATATTTTAGGGGCCTCGCTTGCCTTATTGGCAGGAGCCTTTTGGGCAGCCTATATCGTATTGGGCGGTAAAATTTCGGCTATAATGAAAGGCGGCGATGCCGTGGCAACCGGAATGCTTTTCGCGGCCCTGCTAGTTGTTCCTTTCGGAATTTTTGGAGAAGGGCTAAACAATCTTACTCCTCAGCTTTTGGGCATGGGTATCGCTCTTGCGTTATTATCTAGCGCTATTCCATTTACGTTAGAAATGAAGGCTCTGGGCCAGCTTCCTGCACGTACATTCAGCATCCTCATGAGTTTGGAACCTGCCGCGGCTTCTATCTGTGCTTTTATATTTTTGCAGGAATATTTGTCTTTCAATGAAATCTTGGCTGTGGCTTTTGTAGTTACGGCATCGGCTGGCTCAACGATTACGTCTAGGCGTTAGTCTATTCGTATTTTCTTTTTACAAACCAAATGTCTTCAAGGCTTAAATTCAAAGTAAGCAGATGGTAATTTTCGTGGATTAGCGAATTCGACATTTGTCCCCGCTGGCCATAGGTATACGAAACATTTATAAAGGTATTTGTCCTGTAATCTAAAGGGATGCCCAATCCAGATGTTAGTGCAAAACCAGACACTTTATTTCCGTCAATAGAAAGATAGCCTGTATCATAATTGCCTCCTAGCCTATAAGTTATTTTCTGCAGAAGATTGTTTTTTCTTTCGCTAGTATATTCCAACCCCGCAGCAATAAAATCTTGGTCGGTAAATTGCCCAATATTATCTTCCATCTCTGTAGCCGACCATTGCGATCGAGTATAATCGGCATTTAGCGTCAGCGTCTTTCCTATCTGTGCTTTGATGCCTATATTTAGCGTAAGCGGCAGCTTAAAATCGGCTATGCTTTCAGAATCTTCTTTTACAACCGATTCAGAGCCTTCTACTAATTTTAGTATCCTGTAATCTTTAGTGCCATTTAAGGCTGTTGGAAGGCCAATGACACTCGAAATAGTCATCTTTTTGTTGATGTCATATTGCATTCCAATAGCCGCTTTTAGTCCGCTATAATAATTTTTATCGTCCATCATTAAATAGTCCTCATTAAGTTTGGCGATCTCTACTTCAGAAATTTTCCCGAAATGATAGCTGAGACTCGCCCCAATCCGCAGTTTTTCTGAAAAGCTTCTTCCATAATTAAGCTTGATTTCATTGAGTCCGCCGCTTCCTTTTATGTTGCTAAAATACGATTCTGTAGAACCTTCAACCGTATTTTCAATTCCCAGCAAATTATAGCCTACATCGGAATAAGGCGAAAGCGAAAGACCGATTCCCGATCGCCTATCGAGCTGAAAGGCAAAAGCCAGGCTGGAGAAACTTACCGTGGTTACTTTTGTATCGTTAATTTCATTTGTAAACGTGTTCATTTCTGCTTTTGCTCCAACATCAAAAAGAAACGAGTTTTTCTTGATTGTGGCGAACGAAGCCGGATTTAGGTTATTTATTTCTTTTTCAGAGCTGAGTGCCGTACCGCTTTTGCCTAGAGCATTTGTCTTTCCGGTATTGGCGTCATTAAAACGCCCCAATCCAAAAAGGGAATAAGGCGAACTGGTCTGGTTGTTGGTTTGCGCGGATAAGGAACAGGCAGAAATAAACGCTGAGAGCAGCAAAAAAGCAGGCTTATTTGTCATAGGTCGCATAAATTACTTTTAGATTAGAAGAATATTCTGGGTTGTTTTCGCCATTCAAGACCATCCTATTGCCAAATTGAGAGCTGTAGGGCAGGACGAGCAGTCCATATTCTAGATAATTGCCTTCATTGATTATCTTCTGCAAAAAAACATCTACTGGCAAAATCAAGAAGACCTCATTAAATTCTTTGTCTTGTTTTGCTACTGATGCCTTGATTTTTTTCCCTTTTGAATCGATATACTCATTGATAATATTGTTATTGCCATCCACCACAAAAACTTGCAAGGAATCCGATAAGTAGAGCTTGTTAGTATAGTAGGCCTGACTTAGCTTGATTTTCATTTTTGCGTTAAACACATGCCCTTTGCCACCATTTATCTGCGAGATTGTGCGAATATGAGGAAACCTGACTTTAGTAGCAATACCTGCTCCGCCTTGCAGAAAGCTTAGGTTGTCTAAAGCTGTGGAGGATAGCGATTTATTTTGGGGCAATAAGCCTGATAAAGGGGTACCGCTTCTGTCGCCTATAATTTGATTGAAAGATTTAGCGCCTGTATCCTTGCTATCAAATTCCAACTGCAAAAAAGTTTTTTTATCATTGGGCTGGTCTGGCTTTGAGTAATAAATCCGAATAAAACTATTGGCTCCTTTGAAAGCTATTAAAGAAGCATTTTCATCTGCATGGGGAAAGATTTTTAGCCCTTTAAAAAATTCTTTCAAATCTTCATTGGTTCTTATATTGCCGCCCCTGAACTTATCAAAAAGCTCTTTCCCGAAAATCTGGTCGAGTTTTAGGGTAAGCGAATCTTTGCTGATTCTAGGATTGAATGTTTTACTTGCTAAAATCGGATTAAAGGCAGGAACTTCGGAAGTATTATAAAATGCAGTCTGTTGTGGCCCTAATTTTAATTCTTTGGATAATTTCTGAACCAAAACAGTCTTGGGCCTTAAGGTATCTCCATAAAAATAACCATCGTATTTAAGGCTCAGTACAATGCTGTCAAAAACTGCTTCTTCAGAGATTGTGTATGTTTTTGGAATAAAGGTCATAAATGCTGAAGATGTTACTTTTCCGAAAACAGGATCAGTATATTGCCCGATTAGTAACTTATTCCCTCCCGAAGTAATGACGCTGTCTAGTTTTACGGTAGACATTTCAACAGTAAAGGTGTCAATGCTGATAAACCTCACATCGCTTTCGGCAAAATCTTTATCAGCAATAAATGTTTTGTCTAGGCTGTCTGCGCTGCATGAAATCAAAAGCGTCGATACTCCTATCAGCAACATTGCGAAAATGCTATTTTTCATTCGTATAAATTTTTAGGATACGAATGTAGCAGTGATCCAATTCAGCAATTTTAAATTATATATGGAATGCGCAAAATTGCAGTCATATAGCGTATTTCTAAATACGGATTCGCTTTTTCAAAATCTGTAGGCTATTACTTAAAAACCATAGTATAAAATGGCCTGATGGTATATTTCAGTTTTCAGGAAAGCAAATAAAAAATAGGTTTGAGGCAAATTATCAATCATGCACAGACACATTGCTGCCCTTTTGTTGGCATGTCACGGGATTACTTATTCGCAAGAAAGTTCAAGTTCAATACAATATGAGTACAGTATGATTTATAATACGGGTTCTGCGTCGCTAAACAAACATTTTGCTGCATTTGACTTAGAGAAAGGCCAGTTTACGTACGGCGCTTCATTTAAAAAATTTGAAATCAATTATGGGAAAGATAATGATGGGGCTTATTTCGATGAATTACAATCCATCCAGTCAGTCAAATTTGCGATTGGCTATACTCATGAGTTTAATAAGAATTGGGACTTGCTAGCGACATTTGAGCCTGAGTTGAATTCAAGCTTCAAGAATACGATAACATTTGGCGATATCTATCCTACATTTTCTCTTGCCGTTAAAAGAAAAACAGAAGGAGACTATCCCTCCTACGCTATTTTGGGAGTATCCTTTTCTTCGTTATTTGGAAAGCCGCGATGGCTGCCTGTAGTCAGCTATCAAAAATTCATCAGCAAGAATGCTAGTTTTACAATTGGCCTTCCGGAAACGAACTTTCAATATGCGTTATCTCCAAAGAACAGTATAAAATCATCTCTTTTTGTTGATTCTTTCTATTCAAAAATCAGTAGCGACAAGCAAGACAATATTCCAAATATAAGCGCCATAGAAATGACGAGTTATAATGCCGGATTGGAGTACAATTATGTATCGGATAACAATTGGATCGCCACGATACGATCAGGTTATGCCTTTTCCAACCAGCTTGATCTTTTTCAGGAAAATATACCAAAAACCGGCATTGATTTTAAGAATACGATATACATCACAATGGGTTTCAAATACAATCTAAATTTATAATACTTATGAGAATGAATTTTTTAAGCTCCAAAAAACTACTTTGCACAGGTCTTCTAGGGACATTGTTTTTTTCTGTCGGATGCAGTAAGGACGATGGAGAAAGCAGTGTCGGCAATTGGCTGGAAAGCACCGTATTTAATGGCAGGCCGAGAAGCAGCGCAACTTCTTTTACGATTGAAAATAGCGCCTATGTAGGCACCGGATATGACGGCAGCAATTATCTTAATGATTTTTGGCAGTATGATATCGAAGGTAATTTCTGGGTGCAAAAAGCAGATTTTCCTGGTGAGAAAAGAAGTTCTTCTGTATCTTTTGCAATAGGAAACAATGGCTATCTGGGCACTGGATATAATGGAACTACGCAGTTGACCGACTTTTACAAATATGATACGCAAAATAATACGTGGACACCGATATCAAATTTCGGAAATGGTTTGCTACGAAGAGGTGCCGTAGGTTTTAATTCGGCTACAGCAGGCTATGTCGGTTCTGGTTTTGACGGCGAAAATGACAAAAAGGATTTTTGGAAATACGATCCTGTTACAGACACATGGATGGAACAATTTGGTTTTGGAGGTGCGAAACGCCGTGAGGGTACTACGTTTACGATTGGTACAAAGGTATATTTTGGAACTGGTTCTTCTAACGGAATCAACATCAAAGATTTTTGGGTATTTGATACAGCCACCGAAACATGGAAAAAACTTTCGGATCTGGATGCAAATGAAAAATACAGCATCGCTCGTACGAATGCTGTCGGATTTTCAATTGGTGCCTACGGCTATATAACTTCGGGAGGAACAACAAAAGATATATGGGAATATAATCCGGCGAATGATACCTGGAGTACAAAAACAAACTTTGAAGCTGTTGCCCGCCAGGACGCTATCTCAATTTCGAATGGAGAGAGAGGTTTTGTACTGCTTGGAAAAAACGGTACTTTTTATTTTGATGATATGTATGAATTCAAGCCTAATGATGCTCCGAATAGCGATGATTAATTTTTTGTTTGGTTTTTTTCAGCTAGATAAGGGGCTGTCCCATCATGCGGCCCCGAATCTAAAATTGCTAAAAAAATCTCTTAGCTTTATTTTCCTAATTTCGCTATTTGCTTCTTGCCAAAATAAAAAGGATAGCGAAATTGAAGGGATGGTATATAAGACCGAAAATGGTTTTGGATATAGAGTCATCGTTCGTGGTCGACTGCTAATCAATCAAGATTTTATTCCGGCAATACAAGAAAACGTTCCTTTTTGCGATAGTATAGAAGCGGCGGCGGCCTGTAATCTTGTAATCCAAAAAATAAAAAGAAATGAAATGCCTACATTGACGTTAAAAGATTTATCAATTCTAAAAATCAAAACCAAATGCTGATTAAACGATATAGTATTTTTTCATTTAATTTTAGGCTCTTTCTGCTCCATATTTTTATCTGGCTTTTGTTTTTGGCCTTCCCTTTCAGTGATTTTTTTGCTGGCTATACGGACGTTAAGAGTTTTATTCCAAGGATACTGCTCCCTATTTCTCTTTTTTATATCAATTATTTCTTCTTGGTACCAAGGCTTCTGCTCAAAAACCGCTTGGTAATTTATATTGCTACCACTCTTATATTGATAATTGGCTGTTCTATAACCATCTTTAAGGTTGAGGTAATGTATTTTAGTAGAGTTATGCCAGTAACGCAGACATTTCAAACTGTACCACCATCACAAATAACGCCAAGAGCCGCGATGATTTCTATTCATAAAGAAGAAGCCGACACGCTATCAATCTCTTCGCAACCTGCAAGATTAAGTATTCCAAGAGCAGTCAGGGGCGTAAGGGCGGCACCTGCTCTTCCTTTTGACAATGATTATATGTTCATGATCCACATGATGCTGCCGAACATTATTCTTTTTACTTTGTATGTTACGGTCAGTTCTATGTTTAAGATTTTTATTGAATGGAATGCCAGCTACAAGCGACAAAAAGAAGCCGAAATGGAGAAAAAGAATTCTGAATTGAATTTTTTGAAAGCACAGCTCAACCCTCACTTTTTCTTTAACTCGCTCAATACAATTTTTTCTTTGTCTATAAAAAAATCTGAGCAGACTCCTGTGGCTATCTTGAACCTGTCGGAATTGATGCGTTATATGCTTTATGAGACTAATAAAGATACCGTTCCTCTTGAAGAAGAAATCTTATATATCAAAAATTATATCGAGCTCCAAAAACTGCGACTGACTGAAAACGTTAACATTATCTTTGAAGTTGATTGTGATGAAACTTCTATCTTTATCCCGCCGCTATTGTTTATTTCCTTTATAGAAAATGCGTTCAAGCATGGTATCGATCCGTCAAAAGAAAACGAAATTATCGTAAAGTTCAAGGTCCAAAAAAACGAAATAGACTTTTCTGTAATTAATGATATCAATAGGATTAAAAGCAATGGCGATTCCTTCGGTTTAGGAATTGAAAATACGGTCAAGAGAATAAACCTTTATTTTCCTGAGCGAAACGAATTGGAAACCTATGCCGATTCTGGAAAATTTTATGTAAAGCTAAAATTAAAGCTGAATGAAGATTAGGACAGTTATTTTAGACGACGAGCCTCTGGCTATTGATGTCATAAAAAATTATTGCGATACGATGCCTGATATTGAGTTATTGGGATGTTTTACCAATCCGGTAGAAGCGATGAAGTTCGTGACTTCAAAAACTGTCGATCTTATATTCCTAGATATTGAAATGCCGCTCCTTACTGGAATTGAGTTTATTGATACGCTCAAAATCAGGCCGCAATTTATATTTACGACTGCCTATCCGCAATTTGCTATCGATGGTTTTGAGCTAGAAGCATTAGATTATCTCGTCAAGCCCATAGCGTATACTCGATTTTTGAAATCGGTGAATAAGTTTACCTATCAGGCGTCAAAAAATGAAAATAAGAAACAGCCTTTAATTGTTCAAAAACAGGAGCTTTCAGATAAATTTTTGTTCGTAAAATCCGATTATGAAAGCCTGAAAATTTTTATCGACGATATAAAATACATCGAAGGACTTAAAGACTACTTAAAAATCAACCTCAACAGCGGCAAATCTGTACTGACCCTTTCTAATTTCAAGAACCTATTGGAAAAACTGCCTGAGCAGAATTTCATGAGAGTTCACAATTCGTATATCGTCAATCTGCAATATATCAATTCGATTCAGCGAAACCGAATTATCATAGACCAAAAAAGAATCCCGATTAGCGAAACGTACAAGAAGCTTTTCTTTGAGCGCATAAAATTATAATACTAACGTTCAATCAGTTCAGCATTTTCTAGTTCTTTCACGATCATTTCGTTAACGGCATTATTGATTTTCTTGCGTAGAAAAAGTCGATTCGCAATGCTGAACCAAAAATTATCTAACAAACCATTGGCAACCGATTCAATTCTCCGCAACATCAGTTTTTTGTATTTCTTCTCAAAATTATCAAGTCGGATTGTCGGATATACAGGATAATCTAATTTAGCATCGATGCCGTACTTTTCTTTATCCGATTCGTTAGACCTTGCTTGAAGAACCCGCATATCAGGTATGATCGGAAATAGTTTTGAACTGGCAGGATCGCCTTGGACTTCGTTAAAATAAAACCTATCAAATGCGTCGGCATGAGGCACAACATTGAGCCTTTCGTCCATATCTTTTTCTAGCATTCCGAAATAATAGCGTAAAAAAGTCTGGCAGTTCAGCCTTCCCAAATAATAATCGTGGTGCCTGAATGATTTATCAATAAATCCAGCAAAACCGCTAAAAGGCGCTGACGCAAGGTCGTTTTTAGCTCTGGTCAAAGTTCCTTGAACTTGAATCTTTCGAACAGGTTCTATCAAAAATTTTGTGCGATCGCTTAATTCCAAGGCATCCAATATCCCGTCTTGATTAAACATTACCTGATTCCGCAAGGCTTTAAACATTCCTTTGGCAATAGAAATGATGTCTCTCTCGGGGTTTGTTTTTTCAATCTCGTTATCTTTATTCGGAAACGGATCGATCATAATGACGGCATACTTGTCTTGTATTACTTCTTCGGCACTTTTTTCTTTAAGGACTTTCAACGCAATAGCAAACGGCTCGTTATTGATAAGACCGCCATCTATCGAATTGAATTTGTATACGGTGTCTTCTTTTATCAGCGGATAGATGCCCGTTCTTTTTCCAAAAAGATATTTGGGATATCTCTCGACATATTTTTGCGAAATGGCTACTTCTCTTGACTTTAGTCCAATTGGAAAAGCGGCCGTACTCAATGTCGCATCTTTAAGATAGCCCATATCTTTGGGATTCTTTAGATCGAGCACATAATATAAATTTTCGCCTTCAGGAATTCCGGTAGGGTATTTACCATTGGCCAGCTTGTATCTGAAAAAACCCGCATGACTCGTAATGACCGAACCACTTTTGTCGTTTCCGCCAAAATCAATCTTGAAATTGATGCCGCGCAAATTTGTAGTCGTGAGTATCAAATCTAAACTATCTGAAATATAGGGAGGAAACTCTCTTACTTTCTCAATGTGTAGCGCATTCTCTGCAATAGCGTCGATCGATTGAGAATTTAGCAGTGAGTCTGGTTTTTGATTTTTCTTTAGGTCGCCTGTTTCTAGCATTTTTTCGAAGGTCGTTGCTTTAGAATCATCGGCCATTTCTACCCAACTTTGGTAATAGCGGTTGTTTTTCCCAAAAGGATTGTCTTTATTGACATATTGGTGATTTTCATCGACAACATTCAGCATGGTCAAAGAACCCGATATACCTCCAGCAGACGCACCACTGATTACATCTATCTCGACATCATGCATCGGCACAGAAAAATCATACTCAGGATGATCGATACCTAAATCTCTGTTCTTCTTTTTTGCCTTTTCCCACAGGTCTAATGTTTCTAAGAGATAATCCATTACGCCGCCCGTAAAAGCTCCTGCAGATACGGCTCCAGCCATTGCAATACATATTTTAAATTTTTGGGACATATTTTATTTTTATTTATTTGTCGATTAATTTTTATGCTCGCAGTAGCCTTCCCACCATTCATCCAAAACTTTAAGAATCGGAACTAGCTTGATACCATGTTCGGATAATTTGTATTCGACTCGTGGCGGCGATTCGGCATAGACTTTTCTGCAAATGATTCCGTCACGTTCTAGTTCTCTTAATTGAAGCGTTAATGTCGTTTGGGTTACGTCTTCCATTTTTCGCTTTAGTTCTCCGAAGCGTTTCGGGCATTCTTGGCTGATGGCATTTATAAGCGGAACTTTCCACTTTCCGCCAATAACTTTGAATACATTTTTGATGGGACAATTATTTTCAGAAAAATCAAAATTTTCTTTGTTTTCAACCGATTGATAATCAGCATTAGTATCATTTTCCATACTTGGTATCGTTTTAGAAACTACTTGTGGGCGCTAGTAATCCGCCCTAATTTTATCCCATAAATGTAGTAAAAATTGTGTTATGGGCAGGAGTATTTCGAGGTGGTCGCTTCTTGTATTGGTATCGACGGCTGTGTTTTTATCAGTAATTGATATTTTCGTGGTTAATGTGGCAATACCTTCAATCAAAGTAGGAACTAGAGGGACAGATACGGACATGCAATGGGTCATCGTCTTATATGTACTGGGTTATGCTTCTTTTTTAATTGCCGGTGGAAGAGCTGGCGATTATTTCGGAAAAAAGCCTGTGTTCGTAATAGGCATGGCTGCTTTTACACTTTCTTCTTTTTTGTGCGGACTGTCTCAGAATACAATCCAGCTGAATATTGGTCGGACTTTTCAAGGAATAAGCGCTGCTTTTATGGTACCGCAAGGTATCTCTTATATTCAAGTGCTTTTCCAAGATCAAAAATCACGGACAAAAGCTTTGGGTATTTATGGCAGCATCGCTGGAGCCGCTTCGGTTATTGGCCAATTCTTAGGAGGCGTGCTTCCTGAAATCCATAGCTTTGTTGAAGGCTGGAGGCTATTGTTTTTAATCAATGTTCCGATTGGCATCATAGCAATCGGCTTGTCTATAAAATATATCGAAAATACAGTTGTAGTCCGGACCCAAAAATTTGACAGTTTGGGTGCCGCACTGCTGGTCTTGACTTTAGCTTGTTTTATTTATCCCATAGTGCAAGGAAGGGAATTGGGCTGGCCAATTTGGATATTTATCCTTTTTGGGCTCTCTATTTTAATTGCGTTGTTTTTCTTTTGGCAACAGCGTCGCAGGCAGAACAAAGGAAAACTCAGTCTTATTGACGTCAGGGTATTTAAGCATCGAGATTTTACGATCGGACTTTTCGCTTCTGTTTTTTATTTTATGGTTCAAGATTCCTATTTCTTGATTAACGTTGTACTTCTTCAGAACGGATTTGGCATCAACTCCTTTGATACCGGGTTGTATTTTGTATTCCAAGGAGTTGGATATGTGATTGCTTCTTTACTATCGATACGGTTGATTACGCTGTATGGAAAATTCGTCCTTATTTTTGGTGTTATGTTGATGGTCTTTTCGCTAATTTTTCACCTATGGCTTCTGGACGGATCAGCGGCTACTCGCCCATTTTTGCCCTTAGTCTTTTTTGTTTATGGAATCGGATGCGGGACCGTGCTTCCCTCTTTATTGACTGTTTCTTTACGCAACCTTCCTTCTTCCTTTGCAGGCATGGCTTCGGGGATGTATTCGACCTTTCAGCAGACAGCGATTGCTTTGGGAATCGGTATCGTTGGTGGCATATTTTTTTATATTTTGAAAGATCCACATAGAAAACTTGAAACGTACCTAGAAGCTTACAAAGTGGCTACAATTACGAATATTGTATTGCTGTTAATTGTGGCTGTGTTTTTACTGTTTATTTCGCATAAAAAAACCAAATAGGGAAACTATAAAGCATTTTCCTTTGCAAATTTCAACAGTTCAGCGAGGTTTCTGGCTTGACATTTATTCAGTAAGTTTCTTCTGTGAGTCTGTACGGTAAGGTAACTTAAGAATAAGGTATCTGATATTTCTTGGGTAGATTTGCCATCTGCCAATAACAATAAGATTTCTTTTTCCCTTCGGGTCAATCTGGGAACTGTTTTTAGGTCATGAATGCTCGTCTTCTGAATAACTCCTTTCACTTCATTACTAAAAGCCAATTCGCCCTCGACTACCTTATTTATGCAGTTCTTGAATTCATCTAAAGAAGCGCTTTTGAGCAGATAACCATTCGCTCCATTTTTTATCATCTGCATGACAATGCTGCGTTCTGCCTGGCTGCTCATTGCGAGTATGATAATTTTTGGATGGCTCTTTTTGATTTTCAGGCATAAGTCTATTCCGTTTATGTCGGGCAAGAAAACATCTAGAAGAATAATATCAATCTTGCCCAATCCACCATAGTCCAAAAGCATTGATCCTGTCTTGAAGATTCTGACGATTTCTACCTCTTTTGATTGCGAAAAAACAACCTGCAGTCCTTCACTAACTATAGGATGGTCGTCAACAATTAATGTCTTATAGGGCTTTATCATTGTCATGTAAATTATAGGGACAGTTCGATATTGAAAACCGTGCCTCTTTCTTTTGATGAATCGATTTCTATTTTACCATTGAGCAGCTCTACTCTGTTTTTCAGATTTTTCAAGCCTTGACCTTCAAAAACGTCCATCTTGCTCGTATCGAATCCTATTCCATTGTCTTCGACCGTAATAAAAAACCGTGATTGATTTTGACTGCAATCCACTAAAATCTCACTGCTTTTTGAATGTTTTAAAGCATTACTTAATAATTCTTGGACTATCCGATAAATCGTAATTTGCATGCTTTCTGGAATGTCATCTTTGATCGCATTGGCATGGAAATCAATCCTGACATTCTCTGTTTTCAACATATGACAGAGGTCGTTAAGCGCATGTTCAAGTCCTAATTTGAGCAGCGACTCGGGAATCAGATTATAGGAAACCTGACGCAATTCGGTAATCGAATTAGTAAGCAAGGTATTCATATTGTCAATTTCGTTGAGATCGACCTCAGAGGAACTATTCACTTTCATGAATCGCATCTTCAACGAAGATAGCATGCTTCCGATACCATCGTGAAGATCTCTTGCAATTCTTTTGCGTTCGCTTTCTTCGCCTTTTATCATGGCCTGCATTACCTCTATTTCCTTTTGGTTTTTGAGAGCCGTCAGATTTTGTGTATAGTTTTTGGCATGTTCAATCGCTATCTTTTTTTGATTTTTTGAATTTATCCATAGGAAGATTACCAATAAAAGTAACAGGACTGAAATAGCAACCAGCAATCCATAATATAACTTGTTGTTTTCAGCAATAAGTTTGTCTCGTTCGCGCTGTGCTTCTAGCTGGCTGATTTTTTTCTCATTTTCAGCCTTGTTGAATTTTGCTTCGAGCGCAGTTATCTTTTCTTTGGATTGTATTTCATTGAGACTGTCATTGAGTGCGATATATCTCGAGCTATATTTATAGGCATTTTTAATATCTCCTAACTTTTCGAACGTCTGTGCCAGTTCTAAGCTATAGTTTTTTTCGTCTACAATAAAAGGATTACTGTTTTCTATCAGATCGAGCAAAACGTTTTTGACATCCTCATGTCTATTCATTGCCTTAAAAGGAAGATGTTTGGCAAATTTTAGGCGATTGGCCGAAAATACATCTTGATAAAGCATGCTATTGGCTATTCCTTTGTCGTAGCTTTTTAACGAGTTTTCAAATTGCTTTATCTTATAGAAATAATAACCTTCAGAAAAGTAATAGCCTCCATTCATATTGGACTTTGGGTATTTTTTTAATATTTCATAGGCTTTGTCCAATGATTTTTTAGCATCTACCAGCTTTTCAAGGTGCGTCATATTTTCGGAGTCTATGACATAGATTTCTACCTTAGTCTCTTTGTAGGTGTAAGATGACTTAGATGCTTTTTCAATATATTCTTTTGCTGATTTCAGGTAAGTTTCTGCTTTCGTCCTTTCCTCATTATTCATAAAAATAATGGCTACTGATTTATACAGTCCGCTTAGTACTTCGTAATTGCCTCCTTTTTCGGCCAGCGGCATAGCTTCCTCTATCAAAATTCGCATCGCCTCTTTTTCGTTATTTTGGACTTGCTTGACTATCGATAGGTTTCTCAGTATATATGCCCGTAATGAATACGAATCTTTGGTCTTGTATTTTTTGAGCTTCGTGTTGGCAAGGCTCAATTGTTTTCCGAAATTATCAATATCTCCTTTGCCCAAGTAAGGTATCGAGTTATAATAAACCGCTACATCTTTTAGAAAAGGATATTTGGGAGCAATCGTATTGGCAAGGGCAAGATATTCATCAGCCAGTTCGTTTTTTTTGCCTCTTCTGTACAAATCAGCGAGCCTAAAACTACTAATGCACTTGATACTATCAACACGGGTTGACTTAATAAGTTGCGTCAGGCTATCGGTATAGGATTTGTCATCATCAAGCGTATACACTCTTTGAGGATATGCCTGCGAAACGAATAGTATAAACAGGAGGAATAATTTGTTTTTCATAGCAATACAAAAATATTAACTTTCACTAGACCTTCTGTTAAATATTCAACTTTATTGCCGAAAAATACCTGATATCAGGTATGAAATTACACCCGTTTTCAGGTATAGGAAGCCGTTAAGCATCAGAATAAATTTGTATTTCAAATCCTAATAAAAAATTAAAAATGAAAAAATCGATTTTAAAAACAGTTGGTATTGTTGTATTCGCAGTAGTTAGCATGGTATCATGCAGCAGTGATGATAGTGATGGCGGTAATGGCGGCGGAAGTATTGACGCAGCTGTAGGTACTTTTAAAGGTACATTTGAAGTTTTAGATGGCCCGAACGCAGGACAAGACTACTTTGACGCCACTTTAATTATTACTAAAGTTAGTAATACTGAATTGAGAATGACTCCTAAAAGCGGGGAAGCTTATTCTAATTTAACTCCAAAAACAATAAAAGTATATAATCTTGGTGGCGATATACTTGTAGATGGCGATGCTCCAGCTGGAACTTTTGCTTACAGAGCAAGTAGCAAAGCATTGCTGGCACTTACAAAACAACAAGCTGCTACAGATATCACTTTTACATTTTCGGGAACAAAACAATAATTCATACTTTTTTATTGGTTTATATTGGTACACTGGCTCTTGTGTTTATGAATTGTACACGAGCCAAATTTTCAAAAGCAATACCTTAAAATAAGAGGGGGTTATTTTGAGAGTTAGTAAAATGCCCTTCCAAACGGAAGGGCATTTTTATTTTTTAGTACGAACAATTTCTACACATCATAAAACTCACCATCTACATAAAACCAAACTTCTTTTTCCTTTCTAAAAAAAGATTTTTCGTGATGCACATGTCCTTCGAGACGATTGTCTAAAAAGTAAGCTTTGAATTCAACAACATTTTCTGAAACATCCAAGATTTCGAGCCGAAGCCATTGGTTTGACTTCGACCATTCTAGAATAGCGGACTTGGAATGGTTCCTTCTTGTAGAAGCGTGTGTAGTGGCCATAAGATAATCCGCAGCTTGTACTGCGTATGCGCTATAGCGGGAACGCATCAATTTCTCAGCCGTTGGAGCATTTTGGAATCCTTTTATAAATGGTTCACAGCAGTTTGCAAATACTATTCCTGAGCCGCAATAACAATCAGACCTCATGTTTATTCGGCATTGATTTTTTGATGTAGCTGATTCAGCAACACTTGATAGCGGCTTATTTCCAAAAGTTCCTCGTCTTCTTCGGCATGATCTAATAACTCATCTAGCGTTTCGCTAACTTCTCTCAGCTTGTTATTGGCTTCTCGATTTTGCTTGCCAGCTATCAGATCAATGATTTCTTGCACTTCTTTCTTTAGCTCTTCGTATACGTGACTATTCATGTTATTCATTTTTGGCCTCATCTGAAGCATTAAATTTCTTGACAATTTCTTTCAGCTTGTTTTTTCTTAGCCGTTCTGCTTCTTGTTCTCTGGTTTTCTTCTGATCTACCTTTTTCTTATGATTCAATCGGTTTGTTTCGTTGCGTCTTCCCATGTGCTGAGGATTTTGGTATGCTTGCACAAAGATAGCAAATTCAGTCAGACAGTATGTTGTCGCAAGCTCCCCTCTCTATTGTCTTCTTTACACACTGCAAAATCAGAATCATAGCCCTAATTTTGGTTAAAACAATTAAACAATGGAAAACAAGACAGAAAATTTTAGCACGGCTGCCCTAGCGAATGAAGCCAAAGAAACTTTTGACACTCTAGGCCAGCTATTGTCAACAATTGACGAAAATATTTGGGACAAGAGTCCTTCTGAAAAAAGCTGGTCGGTCGGTCAGGTTATGGAACACATCTTGAAAGCCAATACAGGCTTTGGAAACTTTGTAACCGAAAATGTAGTTGAAACAGACAGGCCTATAGACGAAAAAGTAGCCTTTCTGAAATCCGTTTTTCTAGATTTCAGTCTCAAGATGCAATCGCCCGATTTTATCTGTCCCGTTGAAACCAAACACGACAAACAGAAGCAGCTCAATGAACTTACGGCCTTGAAAAATGAAATTGTCTTGCTTATAAACAATTTAGATCTCTCCAAAACCTGCATGAATTTTGAATTGCCCACTTTTGGATACCTAACGCGCTTAGAGTGGGTCAACTTTGCATTGTTTCATACACAAAGGCATACAGAACAAATCAGAAATATTCTTTTAAGCGTAAAAAACTAACCCATTCGCTAACCCAATTAAATCATGAAAAAACACAAAATTATTTTCTGGATCACGACAATCCTAATATTTTTATTTGAAGGCGTAATGCCGGCCCTTACTTCACAGACCGAATTAGCAAAAGAAGGCATGCGTCATCTCGGATATCCGGAATACTTCGGCATAATTCTTACTGTTTTCAAAGTACTTGGCGCACTGGTATTGATTATTCCGGCGGCACCAAAACGTCTGAAAGAATGGGCCTATGCAGGCTTTACTTTCGATTTTCTCGGCGCTTCTGCAAGCTATATAGCCGTAGAAGGATTTGGCTTTGCAGCTGTTTTTCCTCTTGTTGTACTTGGAGTCCTTATGCTTTCTTACGTAAGTTATCATAAATTAAACTCGGGAGCTTTGGAATAACCCAAGCAGTTTTCGTAAATTTATAATCCAAAAAGTGGCGCATATATTTCTATGCGCTATTTTTGTGCTAAAGAACAAGCCTATGAACAATCCTTTTTCATTGAGAACAGTCAACGTTACCCGCTACATTGCGCCCTTGAGGGAAGGTGGCTCCCTTCCTGCCCTCGCAGATGCCGATGACGGTTTTAAATATGTATTGAAATTTAAAGGCGCGGGCCATGGCGTAAAAGCGTTAATTGCAGAACTGATTGGCGGGGAAATCGCTAGAGTATTAGGACTTCCTGTACCTGAATTAGTTTTTGCAAACCTTGATGAAGCTTTCGGGAGGACAGAAGCAGATGAAGAAATCCAAGATCTATTGCAAGGAAGTCAAGGACTCAATTTGGCGCTTCATTTTCTTTCGGGCGCCATCACTTTCGATCCAGTGGTTACAGAAGTGGATGCTGTCCTAGCTTCAAAAATAGTATGGCTTGATGCTTATATTACAAACGTAGATCGTACGTTTAAAAATACAAACATGCTGATCTGGCATAAAGAATTATGGCTGATAGACCACGGCGCTTGCTTGTATTTCCATCATTCTTGGAATAATTGGGAAAGTAGTGCTAAAACACCCTTTGCACTAATCAAAGATCATGTCTTGTTGCCAAAAGCTTCTAATTTGGAAGAAATAGATAAAGAATTCCGATTGCTGCTCACTGAAGAAAAAATCCGTTCTATTGTAGACCTCATTCCTGAAGAATGGTTGCAGTGGGAAGGCTCCGACGAAACTCCAGAACAAATCAGGAATATTTATTCCAGCTTTTTGATTACCCGTTTAGCCAATTCAGAAATCTTTATAAAAGCTGCCCAAGATGCAAGACAAATACTTATATGAATATGCAGTTATTCGCATTGTGCCTAAGGTAGAACGCGAAGAATTTGTCAATACCGGAGTTATAGTATTCTGCAAAAAAGAGCAGTTTATCAAGATTTTGTATAAAATTGATGAGGCCAAACTGCGCCTCTTTTCTGATGAGCTCGATTTTGAACAGCTTGAGCAGAATCTCCAAGCTTTTGAAAAAATCGGCCGAGGCGTGCAAGATGGTGGCCCAATAGCCAAATTCGATGTCCCATCAAGATTTCGATGGATGACGGCCGTAAGGAGTTCTATCATCCAGACTTCAAGACCACATCCAGGCATGTGCACCAATCTGGAGGAAGTTACAGAGCGACTTTTTTCCGAGCTTGTTTTACCTTAATCAATTCAAAAACAACCACCTATAAAAAATTGTTTTTTCGTTACTGTTTTAATTTGACAGAGCGACCTATGGAATTGTTGTGAATAGCTTCTAAATTAAATATTAATTTATATTTTAGTCACCAAATTAACAGATTTCCTAGTACCCCCATAACGAATGAAAACAGAAAACAAGTGGTCAAAGATAACTGGCTGGTTTATATCCAAGCCAAAGTTAACTGGCTTTTTGATTTTCTTTATAATGCTTGCTGTAATCAGCTCGCTTGCCTTGCAGCGCTATGAAATCGTCAAGAAAAACAGACGGCAGGAAATGTCTAATATCCTGCATGTGGTACAGCAGAATCTAAACCATTCCTTAAAAAACTGCTATACGACTACGCTTTCTTTAGCCCTGACCATTAACGATCAAGGGGAACCAGAGAATTTTGAATCCGTGGGAAAAGCACTTGTTGACTCAAATCCGAGTATCGATGCCGTACAGCTGGTTCCAAACGGAGTAATCAAATACATTTATCCTGATAATCCTGCGATAATCAATTTTGATATCCTGCATACCGAAAGCATTAAGGATGAAGCGTTAGAAACCATCAGAAAAGGCAAAATACATTTCGCAGGTCCTTTAAAATTAAAACAAGGCGGAATGGGAGTTGTAGGCAGACTTCCGATATACAAAAGAGGCAAATTCTGGGGATTTTCTGCCGTCATGATACGCATGGAAACGCTATTAAAATCTTCGGGCATAAATTCTATAAAAGACTCGAGATACTATTTTCAGTTTTCTAAAGAAAATCCCAAAACAGGCGTGATTGATTTCTTCCTTCCTAATAAAGAAGATTTCAGCGATAAAGATTATCAGGTCTTATCGATTCCAGACGGAAACTGGAAAATATACCTTATCAATAAAAGCAAATATGGGATTGTTTTTGAGATACTCCCTGCCCTTGTATTAGCTTTGTTGTTCTGCATTATGTTTGCTCTTTTCATCATGAATCTTTTAAAAAAACCTGCCGAATTGCAGCTTTTGGTTCATAACCAAAAAAATAAGATCCTTGATGACGAAATAAAATTCAAGACTATTTTTGACCAAGCCGCTATCGGTATTGCGTATGTCGATTCCGTAACAGGAAACCTGATAGAAGTAAATGACCAATATTGTAGGATGCTTGGTTATACGTTTGAAGAAATGAGAAGCATGAGCTTTAGAGATATTACTTACAAAGACGACCTTGATGATAATCTCAGGCAGCTGGAAAGGCTCAAAAACGGAGAAATCAGGGAGCTGAATATGGAAAAGAGATATGTCCATAAAAATGGCAACCTTATTTGGGTAAATATCACCTATTCGCCACTCTGGAAAAAAGGAGAAAAGCCGAGTTCTCATATTTCTATCATAGAAGATATTACGGCTAAAAAAGAAGCGAAAGATGCCATCAAGAAAAGTGAAATCCGTTTCAAAAGCCTTTTTGAAGATTCGCCGATTGCCTTATGGGAAGAAGATTTTTCTTATCTGAAAAAATACTTGATAGAATTGAATCTGATTGGAAAAAGTCGTACTGAAGTAGCCATATTTCTAGATACGCATCCAGAAATTGTAAAAAAATGCATTTCTCTCGTAAAAGTCATCAACGTAAACAACGAATGCCTCACGCTGCATTATCCAAAAACAAAAGATGATTTGATGCAGCCGTTGGAAAACATCATAAATAATGATGCCATGGATTCGTTTAAGGCACAATTACTTGCCATTACACAAGGCGAAACTAGGCTGACCGTAGATTCAAAAATTAAAAAATCTGATGGAGAATACCGTGATATCAGCCTTCGCTGGAGCATCATGCCTGGCTACGAAGAAACGTTGGAACGGGTGATTATTTCTACTGAAGATATTACGGCTCGGAAAATTTCCGAAGAAATCGTAATACAGTCTCAGAAAAAAATGGAATCGCTTATCAATACGATCGACGGAATTGTCTGGGAGTGCGATTATGAAACTTATGTTTTTACCTACATCAATAAAAAAGCAGAAGAAATTACAGGCTATACAGAAGAAGAGTGGTTTAGCAATGGTAATTTTTGGGGAAATACCATACATCCGGATGACCGAGATTGGGCAATAAATTATTGTGCGATAGAATCGGAAAAAAGCCAGCAATATGATTTTGAATACCGCATGATTGCGAAAGACGGATCTATAATATGGATTCGCGATATCGTTAATGTAATCCGCGAGAATGGAAAACCTGTTTCTTTAAAAGGTATCATGATTGACATTACGAAGAGTAAAGAAGCTGAAAAAGACCTCAGCAATTCGTTCGACCTTGTAACCGAGCAGAACAAAAGGCTGTTGAACTTTTCATATATCGTTTCCCACAATCTGCGTTCCCATACGAGCAACATACAATCGATATCTGCTCTGATAGAAACCGCCGAAACAGAAGAAGAACGTTTTGAATTGGTCAAGATGCTGCAAAACGTTTCAAACACGCTAAACGAAACGATGCTGAATCTGAACGAAGTCGTAAACATACAGACGAACATCAATTTGATTATCGAAAACTTAAACCTAAAGGACAATATTGACAAAATTCTCAATATCCTTTCGGAACAGATTGCTTTTAAAAAGGCAGTCCTAGACAATAATGTAGCCCCGGAAATCTTTGTGAAATACAATCCGGCCTATCTCGAGAGCATACTGCTCAATTTTATTTCAAATGCCATCCGCTATAGCCATCCTTTGCGACAACCTACTATCGCACTGAAAAGCTATAGCGAAAATGAAAAAACCGTTCTGAAAATTTCGGATAACGGTATCGGTATTGACTTAAAAAAATATGGAGATAAGCTGTTTGGAATGTATAAGACATTCCATGAAAACCCTGATTCTAAAGGAATCGGACTGTTCATTACCAAAAACCAGATTGATGCCATGGGGGGCTACGTAACTGTTGAAAGCGAACCAAACGTAGGAACCACCTTCAAAATCTACTTTAAATGACCAAAATAATTTGTCTTATCGATGACGACCCAATCTATCAGATAATAACAAAAAAGATCATCCAAAAATCAGAAAAAGCCAGCAAGATTATGTCTTTTGTTAATGGTGCAGAAGCCATTGACGGGCTAATCGGATTGATACACAAACCCGATGAATTTCCTGATATCATATTGCTTGATATCGAAATGCCCATCATGGACGGGTGGCATTTTATGGAGCGATTTGAAAAAATAAAAGCCATGTTTCCAAAAGAAACAGCTATTTATATCGTAAGTTCTTCTATAGCGAGCTCTGATAAAGAGAAATCAAAAACATACAAGGGAATACTCGGCTATTTTACCAAGCCAATTGCCTTTCAGGATGTGCTAGAAATAGCAAAAGCTAATGGAGGCCATTAGCTTTGCATATAATTTATTTTTTTCTAATTACTGGATGATTATTTTTCTAACGGCTGTCCTGTTTTCAGAGATAATTTTTGCAAGATACATTCCAGGAGCAAGGTTTAGCTGAATCGTTGATGTTCCTGAAAAATCAGCAGTCAGCAGTTCTTGTCCTGAGACAGAAAACAACTGCAGGGTTGCGGAACTAGTTATTCCTGCAACCGTAATATAGTTTTTTGCCGGATTAGGATAAATGGCCACTTTGAGTTCCGAAAAATCGGGTGTCGATAGCGAAAAGGCCTGCCCTGCCCTGCTACCCCAAATGTAATCAGCCAAATAAGGGTAGTCGATAAACGGATTTCTGTTTTGCTGCCAGGTGTAAATATAATTATTCCTGTTCATCTCGAAATCATCCGACGGATCGTTTACGTTCCATTGAAGCAATGTCGCCAAATCTCCTAGCTGGCCGACAGTCGTATCTGGCGGATTTCCGTTTACAACATCCAGCCCATTATAACGAATTGCCATATAGAATACCGCACGGGCTACGTCTCCTTTCCAACTTCCTGCATTTCCTGAAAAGCCATTATAATCGGTCAGTCCGTAATCTTTATTGTTTCTTGAACTATTTTCAGGTCCGTCTTCAGCTCTCAGATGGTGTGCATCAGCATGGCCGTGATTGAGCATGGCCGCACTTGTTGGTTCCCATACGTTGATTCCGTCTGGAGTATCAGAAGTTCCGTCTGCAAATCCTCCTCTTGATTGTGGATAGATATGTTCCCTATTCCATCTGCCCGTTCCGCTGCCCGTGTCTTGAAATAAAAATTTAGAACGGCTTACTTCTTTATACATCAGCCAAACTTCATTACTATTTAACGGATTCTGGTCCGTCACTTTTAAGATATTCGTAATGTCGCCATAATTATGCGCTCTGACCACAGCTTGGTTGGCTATGATGTCTTGTACAGCTTGTTTTAATACGGCACCCGACTTACCTTCTAGCGAATCATAATAACCCGCAGGAGCTGTACTAGTGACAATTCCATGTGTTGGGTTTAAAGGTGTTCCCCATGGAGAAACTGTAAAATCATTATCTAGTATTCTGATTTCAATATTATCATTGAGCCTGATATAACCTGCAGGAAGATTTCCAAGCTTGATTTTCATTAGCTCATCACCTTCATCAATCGCATCGTCTACGAGTTGAACATTTGCCGTAAATGTCGTCGATCCTGTCGGAATCAAGACATTTGTATTCGCAGTAAAATCAGCAGCAGTGAAGCTTCCATTAGCCAACGTATAGGTAAAAGCCAAATCGCTGGTCACAGGAGTCTGTGTCGCAAATGTGATTGTAAAACTATTGCCTTCTGTATACTGCAAAGCAGGAACGCTTATACCTATTCCGTTAAAAATAATACCACTCCCATCATTATTAGCTCCCGGTGTCGGCGCCTTGACTTCGTAGGTTCCATCAGGTTTTCTTTGGATAGACTGATTGACGCCTTGATTATTTTCATCTTCATTAATTTGTATGGTCAATCCCAGCAATCCCATCAATACAGTGGCATCGGCATCGTTCGTATCATAGGCTAAAGCATCAATCAAATTTGTTGTAGTTGCCAAAGTTCCATCCGGAAAATTAGCGGCTGTACCTTGGTAGATAGCAACAGCATCGGCACCATTTTGGATCAAGTTATCACCCATGATTTTTTGTGGAACAGGCGAAACCGCATTGCATCCTATCAAAACCAAGCCATTAGCATCAGTAGTCAGTCCGTTTAATGAAATTGTCAAGTAACTTTTATTTCCTGTACTCGCCGATTCAGCATTTCCGTTAAAGAAAACAAGCACATAGCCGTCAAGCGAAAAATTAGGCACGGCAGATTTAAGCTCCACGAACTCTTTGTCATCAATACCTGGCGTGTCAGAATCAAGCTCATTTATTACTATCTGGCCATAAGAAAATGAAACAGAAATAAATAAAAATAAAATAGAAAGATAGTTTTTTATCATGTTTAAAATTGATTTTCAGTTCAAAATTAAACATTTAATATTACTAATATGTCTATTTAACACTAATTGAAAAATAGGTTAGTGACATACAATCAATCTACTAGCTATTCAAAAGCTTAAAAAATAACAGCCAAAAGGAATAGTCCTTTTAGTTTTTAATATATTTACGGAATAGTTTCAACCTTTTCCATGGAAGAATTTTTCGGTTATTTTGGAGCACTTATTATAGGACTTGTCTTAGGCCTAACGGGCGGCGGCGGTTCTATTCTCACGGTTCCAGTGCTTGTTTACTTGTTAGGAATCAATCCTGTTACGGCAACGGCTTATTCTTTATTTATTGTCGGAACAACATCGGCTTTCGGCACGATCCAGAACTACAGAAAAGGACTCGTAGAATTAAAAACGGGGTTGAAATTTGCACTTCCCTCACTGATTGCCATTTACCTGACTCGGAAACTAATCGTCCCAAGAATTCCTGAAATAATTTTTACTGTTGGAGAGATTACGGTAACGAAAAATTTCTTCATCATGGCTTTATTTGCCATCGTAATGTTACTGGCGGCACTTTCGATGATTTCGGATAATAAGGCCGAAAAATCAACTGCAATGCCTAATGCAATGATAACGATATTGCAGATTTTTGTTGTCGGTATTATTATCGGACTGGTTGGAGCCGGCGGCGGCTTCTTGATTATTCCTGCCTTGGTTTATCTGGCTAAACTTCCGATGAAAAAAGCGGTCGGTACTTCCATATTTATTATTGCTATCAATTCGCTTATCGGTTTTACGGGAGATTTAGGGAATATCGACATCGATTGGAGCTTCCTATTTATTTTCTCTTTTATTTCAATTTTAGGTATCTTTGCAGGGATTTACCTCAATAAGTTCATCAATGAAAAAAATCTAAAAAAAGGCTTCGGATGGTTTGTATTGACCATGTCAATCCTAATTCTCACCAAAGAAGTATTCCTTTAGATTTTCAAACATAAAAAATTATGAAACTAGAACAAATTTATACCGGCTGTATTGCCCAAGCAGCCTACTATCTGGAAAGCAATGGCGAAGCAGCAATTTTTGATCCTTTGCGCGAAATACAACCTTATATCGACAGAGCAACTAAGGACAATGCGAAAATAAAATATGTTTTTGAAACGCATTTTCATGCTGACTTTGTTTCGGGACATTTAGATCTTGCGAAAAAATCGGGAGGAAAAATTGTATACGGTCCGACTGCAAAACCTAATTTTGAGGCTATTATTGCTGAAGACGGGCAAGAATTCAAAGTCGGGAAGTATACGATAAAAGCGATCCACACACCAGGACATACACTCGAAAGTACCTGCTATCTTCTTACAGATGAAAACGGAAAACAGCACGGAATCATAACCGGAGATACTTTATTCATCGGAGATGTCGGACGTCCGGATTTAGCACAAAAAATGTCAAACGACTTGACGCAAGAAAAGCTGGCTTCTTATCTATTCGATTCTCTCAGAAGCAAAATCATGACACTGCCAGACGAATTAATCGTATATCCGAGCCATGGAGCTGGAAGCGCCTGCGGAAAAAACATGAGCAAAGAAACGACAGATACTTTAGGCAATCAAAAGAAAACAAATTATGCATTGAGAGCCGACATGACGCGAGAAGAGTTTACAGCAGAATTGCTAGACGGGCTTGGAGCTCCTCCTGCCTATTTCCCGCAAAATGTAATGATGAATATCCAAGGCTACGAAAGCCTCGACAGTATCATAGAAAAGTCTTTCAAGCCTTTGACACCAAGAGAATTTGAAGCAGCAGCCAATCAATCTGAAGCTTTGATTTTGGATGTCCGCCATGAAGATGATTTTGTAAAAAGCCACATTCCGGGTGCTATCTTTATCGGTATCCAAGGAAATTTTGCCCCTTGGGTTGGAGCTTTGATTCGCGATGTCAAACAGCCTCTGCTTTTGGTCGTGCCAGAAGGAAGAGAAGAAGAAACAATTACTAGACTCTCTAGAGTCGGTTTTGACAATTCTCTGGGCTATTTAAATGGCGGCATAATGGCATGGAAAGAAGCTGGATTTGAGACCGACAGTATCGAATCAATTTCTCCAGAGCAGTTTGAATCTCAAATGACCGAGAAAAGCATTATCGTCGACGCTAGAAAACCAGGAGAGTTCAGTGCCGAGCATGTAGAAAGTGCTGTAAATATTCCTTTGGACTTTGTCAATGAGCAATTATCAGAAGTTCCTAAAGAAGAGGAATTTTACTTGCACTGCGCAGGCGGATACCGTTCTGTTATCATGGCTTCCATTTTAAAAGCGCGAGGCTATCACAATATGGTAAATGTTGAGAAAGGTATGGCTGGTATTCGAAAAACAGGGATCAAACTCAGCACATTTGTCTGTCCTACAACAAATAAATAATTCTTAAATTTAGAGCGATTTCCATCGTGAGATTATAATTTTAAATACTTTTGCTAACTAAAATCAAAAATGAAACTACAAATGAAAAAAATCCTTTTATTGCTTTCTGTTACGGCTTTAATGGTTTCCTGTAAGAAAACAGGTGAAAACGAATATATCATTACAGGTACGGTAACGGGTATCGAAAATGGAAAAACTGTAATCCTTCAGAAGCAAGACGATGAAACAATGGGTAAAATGGTTTCTGTGGATACCGTAAAAATCGAGAATGGTAAATTCGAGATTAAAGGTACGGCAACTGAACCTGCTATCCATATTTTGAAATTTGAAACCAAACCAGGACAAATTGATTTCGTCCTTGAAAACGGAGAAATTAATGTTGCTGTAGATAAAGATACGATTGCAAAATCAAAAGTTACTGGAACCTATAACAATGAGGAATTGACCAAGTTCAAGACTGACATGCAGGTAATCCAAAAAGACCTTCAAAAGAAAGCGATGGCTTTCCAAGAAGCAAACATGCAAAAAATGACTGCTGCTCAACAAACTAAAGATACAGTAGTTATCAACCAGCTAATGAAAGAATATGCGAAGATTCAGGAGCCTCTTACACAAAAGTACTATACGTATGCAGAAGGCAATCCAAAATCTTTCATCAGCGTCTTGATTACGCAAAGCTTATTCAACATGCCGGAACCTGATTTTGCAAAAATCAAGAAAATATACGACGGATTAACTTCTGAATTGAAAAATACGAAACCTGGTAAAGCGATCAAAGAAAAACTAGACAATCGCGAGGCTGTTCAGGTTGGTAAAAAAGCGCCTGATTTTTCAGCAAAAACTCCAGACGGAAAAACGGTTTCTTTAAAAGAATCTTTAGGAAAAGTGACAATTATCGATTTTTGGGCTTCATGGTGCGGACCTTGCCGTCAAGAAAATCCAAATGTTGTGGCTTTATACAATGAATTCCACGATAAAGGATTAAACATCGTTGGTGTTTCTCTAGACAGAGAAGGCGAAGCAGAAAGCTGGAAAAAGGCTATCGAAGCTGATAAACTAACATGGACACATGTTTCTAATTTGAAATTCTGGCAAGATCCAATTGCTAAAAAATACAATATTACTTCAATTCCAGCTACATTTATTCTTGATGCTTCAGGAAAAATTGTCGCAAAAGACCTTCGTGGCGATGAATTGAAAGCGAAAGTAAAAGAGCTTTTAGGAGCTTAATTCCTTTTCAGAATAGCATTATAAAAAATCTCCCTTGTGGAGATTTTTTTATTTTATTCATTACCAATACATTAAAATTTTGTTGTGAAATATCTTAAAAAAAGGCTTGCATAAATTAAAAACAGTCCTATATTTGCAACCGCAACAAGCAAAAAGGCCATGGGGAGATACTCAAGCGGCCAACGAGGGCAGACTGTAAATCTGCTGTGAAAACTTCGCAGGTTCGAATCCTGCTCTCCCCACAAAAATGAAGAAAACCCTGTAAAATTTTTACAGGGTTTTTCTTTTATATTCTATCCGGTTATAAATTTTGGCCCAAACCTAAATCCGTCAATAAAGTTATTCCATAAAAAAGCCTGAGAGTTTTTCTCAGGCTTTCTATCAATTCTATAAAACTTCTATTCTAAAGAAAAGCTTATTGTTACGTTAGCCGTAATTTCAATCTCTCCTATTGCCAAAGTTTCTCTCGGCATAGCATCCTCAGCAACACCTGCTTTCATTGCATACATCATCGGAACTGGATAGTGAGTCTGAGAATTATCAGAAACCATGATAGCCTTTCCTACTTTTTGGCTTAAAGCTGATGCGTAGTCTAATGCTTTTGTTTTAGCATCTGCTACAGCCGCTTTTCTAGCGTCTGATTCGAATTGCGCTACTTTTGTAGACTTGAACTCCACGCCTTGGATGTTATTGATTCCTGTGTCAACCAATCCCATCATCATAGTATCATATTTTGACAAATCTTTTAGCGTAATAGAAATCTGCTGTGAAGCCACATAGCTGTATTTCTTTTTGGTGTAATCGTAGTTTTTGTGCAGATACACTTGTTTTGTCTGGTAATCCGAAGCAGGAAGCTTGAAACCTTTCAGATACTTGATTACCGCATCAACAGTTGCATCATTTTTCTTTTTGACTTCTGCCGCATCTGCACCTGTGTTTTCTACACCGATAGAGATGATAGCGTAATCTGGCGTTACTTTGATTTTTCCTTCTCCAGAAACGGTGATTTGTGGAACTTGCTTAAATTCTTGTGCTTGTGCAGCGGCTGTAAAAACAGTCATCAAGATCAAAATTGTTTTTTTCATAGTGTTTTGTATTTATTTTTGTTGTGTATTTTCAAATTGCGTGCCAATGTCAAATATCTTACAAAATTTTTAGCCGCTCCTTAGAAACTTACCTTAAAAATACATCTTTTAAAACAAATAGCCAACGTATAAAATCGTAATGCTAAGTGACTTATAAAAAACTTACCTCTTGATGTATCTGATTGAAAAAATTATATCTTTCCCATCTTTGCCATGACAAACAAGATGATAATCGGAAGTGCCAGTATTATTACGGTCTGAGTGTTTTCGGTAATCATTTCAGGCACGCGTGACAATGTAATCAAATAACCTCCCACAGCGCCTCCAAAATGCGCCGTATGTCCAATATTATCACTTTTGGATTTCATGCCGTAAATCGAATATAAAAGATAGATGATACCAAAAATATAGCCTGGCATAAAATATATTTCTAAGGCAGGCTGTACTAAAATCGCGGCATACACCACTCCGATGACCGCGCCCGAAGCACCAACCGCTCTGTAGCTATAATCATTCTTATGTAAAGCCATCGTCAGCAGATTGCCCAAAATCAAACTTCCGGCATACACCATCAAAAAGGTAAATGACCCTAGTCCTGAAATTACGTAAGGCGCAAAAAGATAAAGCGTCAACATATTAAACGCTAAATGCGCGATATCAACATGGAGAAATCCTGATGAAAACATACGAACTTGTTCGCCGGCACGGATACTGCCGACATGAAATTCGTATTTTCTAAAAAAAGACAGATCGTTGAATCCTTTGAAACTTATTATCAGATTGAGAGCGATAATAACAATAAGAAAAATATTCATAAATGGTAATTTGACCGTAAAAATACAAACCCTTTCTGTATCAATTGTAAAAGCACTATACTATTTAACAGCTTTCGCCTTATATTTGCATAAAATATTCCAAGAATGCAATTACTACTTTTTATTTTCCTCTATCCTTTCTTATGGCTGATTTCTATATTGCCGTTTAGGGTGCTTTATTTCTTTTCTGACTGCGTTTATGTATTGGTGTATTACATTATCGGCTACAGAAAAAAAACAGTACGGGAAAATCTTGAAATCGCCTTGCCTCATCTTTCAAAACAAGAAAGACATGTCATCGAAAAGAAATTCTACCATCATTTCTGCGACAGTTTTTTTGAAATGATAAAAACCATGACGATTTCTGATTCAGAAATTGAGAAACGCTTCACATTTACCAATCTTGAAGTCTATCTCGATATGGAAAAAAGGGGAAAAAGCATTGCATTGTTTTGTGCCCACTATTCGAGTTATGAATGGCTGATTTCAATGAACAGGAAAATCAATTTCAAAGGATATGCTATCTATAAAAGAATACGCAATAAATACTTTGACAAGTTGGTCAGAGATATACGTGCCAGATTCCAAGCACATCTTATTGATACAAAAGAAACCATCAATGTTATCCATGAAAACCAAAAGAATGATATAAAAGGTGTCTATGGTTTTGCTAGCGATCAATCTCCGAAAGCTTCTAAAGCTTTTCATTGGGGAGAATTTTTCGGTGTCAATGTCCCGATGCATACCGGAGCGGAAATGATTGCCAAAAGAATGGACCTTAACGTGATTTTCGTCAAAGGAGAAAAAATAAAACGCGGCTATTATCAAGCCACGTTCGTAGAAATGGTTGACAATCCGAAAGAAGTTCCCAATTATCAAATATCAGATATGTTTCTTCGTTTGGTCGAACAGCAAATACTTGAAGCGCCAGAATATTATTTATGGACGCACAAGCGTTGGAAATTCCGAGGCCAGAGCCAGCTACATCCTACTAAATAGTTCCGAACCACTGTTTTACCAAATCCTTTTCTGGATTCGACGCGTTTCTGTGTGTGAATTCATTGGAGTTTTTATGATACTCATAGTCCTTTGCCCATTCTTGGTGATTTGCCGCTACTGCCTTGATGCTTTCGCATACAAACTGAATCTCAGTATTTGTAGTCGTTGGATGAATCGACATACGAATCCATCCTGGTTTTCTGATCAAATCTCCTGCCGTAATCAAATTGGTCAAGTCATGCGATGTTTCTTCATCCACATGAAGCAGATAATGTCCGTAGGTTCCTGCACAGCTGCAGCCGCCGCGTGTTTGTATTCCAAATTTATCATTCAGCAATTTAACGCCAAGATTAAAATGCAGGTCGTCTATGTAAAAAGAAATTACTCCAAGTCGATCTTTATGCTGGTCTGCCAAAATATTTATATTGGAAACAGCACCTAATTCGGAAAAGATATAATCAATAATTTCATGCTCTCTTTTCAAGATATTGGCAACACCCATCTTTTCTTTGAGCTGGATGGCCAAAGCCGTTTTTATGACTTGAAGGAATCCTGGCGTACCGCCATCTTCTCGTTCCTCGATATTGTCAAGATATTTATGTTCTCCCCAAGGATTTGTCCATGAAACCGTACCGCCACCAGGGTTGTCAGGAATCATATTTCTGTAAAGTTTTTTATTGAAAATCAAGATTCCCGAAGTACCAGGACCGCCTAGAAATTTATGAGGCGAAAAGAAAATCGCGTCCAAATATGCCTCGCTGTCTTCAGGATGCATGTTGATATCGACATAAGGCGCCGAACAGGCAAAATCTACAAAACAGACACCATTGTTTTGGTGCATTAGTTTTGCTACTTCATAATAGGGCGTTTTGATTCCCGTCACGTTGGAGCAAGAAGTAATCGAAGCAATCTTTAATGTATGGTTCTTATATTTTTCCAAAAGCGCTTTAAAGCTATCGAAGCAAAGTAATCCTTTTTCGCAAGCGGGAATTACCTCAACCTTTGCGATAGTTTCCAGCCATGAAGTCTGGTTCGAATGGTGCTCCATGTGTGAAACAAAAACTATCGGTCTTTTTTCATCTGGAATAGCTGTGAATTCACGAAGATTTTCTGGAATTTTCAATCCCAATATTCGTTGGAATTTGTTGATTACACCCGTCATTCCTGTACCATCTGCAATCAATATGTCATCTTCATTGGCATTTACATGCTTTTTGATAATGTTTCGTGCATGATGATATGCCATTGTCATCGCCATTCCAGAAACAGTCGTTTCAGTATGTGTATTGGCAACAAAAGGACCAAACTCATTCATCAGCTTCTCTTCTATCGGACGATATAGGCGCCCACTCGCCGTCCAGTCTGTATAAATAATCTTCTTCTTTCCGAAAGGCGAAATAAACTCTTGGTCGATGCCTATGATATTGTTTCGGAATTGCTGAAAATATTGTTCAAGCTGGGTGGATATTTCGGTTGTGGTCATTGCTTTTTTATTTGTTCCAAAGATACTATTTTTTGCTGATTTCAAAATTGTGCCAAAAAAATTTAAACGCTTCAAAAAAAGGTAATTTTTGGAGTTTGAAAAAATGCTAAATCTCTTCACAAAATAAGCTGATTTAAGATTTTTTCGGCACTATGTATTTTTTTATTCCTCTTTTATTTCAAAGGAAGTTTTTTTGTTAAAACAAGTATTTGTTTTTTCACGCAAAACCTTCATTTATAGCGAAATTAACCTACAAAAATCAGGGTTTCTTGCTTTTTATAGGTTATCTTTGTTAGGCAAAATCCGAACTCTCATGGATAATTTAGATGCTGCAAGAATGCAGATGGCATTTACCCTCATATTCCACATCGTCTTTGCTTGTATTGGAATGGTAATGCCTTTTTTTATGGTAATTTCACACTACAAATGGCTCAAGACGAAAAAGCCAGTCTTCCTAAAACTTACAAAATCTTGGCAAAAAGGCGTCGCCATTTTCTTTGTCACAGGCGCCGTTTCTGGAACAGCTTTATCTTTTGAATTGGGACTGCTCTGGCCAGAGTTTATGAAACACGCAGGACCTATAATCGGAATGCCTTTTTCACTCGAAGGTGCCGCCTTTTTCGTAGAAGCGCTTGCCTTGGGATTTTATCTGTACGGATGGAACAAATTGCCCGAAAGATTTCATCTGCTCACTGGAATTATCGTAGGCTTATCAGGCGTGGCTTCGGGAATTTTGGTAGTTTCTGCCAATAGCTGGATGAATGCTCCATCTGGTTTTGAATATATAAACGGTGAATTCCTAAATATTGATCCGCTAAAAGCCTTCTTGAATCCTGCTTGGTTTACACAGGCGCTTCACATGACTTTGGCCGCTTTTGCAGCTACTTCGTTTGCCGTAGCGGGAATACATGCGTGGCAGATTTATAAAAAAAGAAATATAGAGCTACACCGCGAAGCTTTTAAAATAGCTATTGTTTTTGGTGCAGTTGCGGCTTTACTTCAGCCTTTGAGTGGCGATTTGTCCGCTAAAGATATTGCCCAAAGGCAGCCTGTAAAATTGGCCGCACTCGAAGCTCATTACGAAACTGAAAAAGGTGCGCCGTTGTATATCGGCGGAATTGTTGACGAAGAAAACCAAACCGTAAGTTACAAGATTGAAATTCCGAAAGCACTTTCTTTCCTGTCTTTTGGAGATTTTGACGCCGAAGTAAAAGGCTTGAACGATTTCCCGAAAGAAGACAGGCCGCCTGTAGCCATTACGCATTATGCCTTCCAAATTATGGTAGGGTTGGGAACACTGCTTATGTTTTCCGGACTTCTTTATTTCATCAGCCTCAAAAAGAAAAAGTGGCAGGATTCTAAAAAGTATTGGCTCTATTTTGCCTGTCTTGCTCCTGTCGGATTTCTGGCCTTGGAAGCCGGATGGATTGTCACCGAAGTAGGAAGGCAGCCTTGGATAATCCACAACGTGATGCGGACCAAAGATGCGGTAACGCCAATGCCTGGAATGATTTACAGCTTTTACCTCTACGTAATTCTATATGCCGTCCTTTCTATTGCCATCACATGGCTGATGGGACGCCAGATAAAAGTGCTCAATAACTCTGAAGACTAAAGATTATGTTATACGTTGTTTTGTTTTTTGCCATCTTCTCGCTTTTCCTCTATGTTTTATTAGGCGGAGCTGATTTTGGCGCAGGAATACTCGAGTTATTTTCCTCCAAAGACCATCAGGTGTCGATCAAAAAAAGGGTATACAGCGTCATGGGACCGGTCTGGGAAGCGAACCATATCTGGATTATCATCTTAATCGTCATTCTTTGGATTGCTTTTCCCGCTTTCTACAATATCATCATCATCTATCTCCATATTCCGCTGACTCTGATTTTGTTGGGAATTACGCTCCGCGGTGTTGCTTTTGTCTTCCGTCATTATGATGCCGTAAAAGACAAATCGCAGCTTTTGTACGACCGCATGTTTGAATTTTCCTGCCTTGTGACGCCTATATTTTTAGGAATGACGTACGGAGCTTTGATCAGTGGCAATATTATACTTTTAGAAGACCATCCGAATGCGGATTTCGCTTCTGTATTTATCAAACCGTGGTTGCAGCCCTTCCCTATCCTGACCGGCTTTTTCTTTAGTGCGCTCTGCGTATTTCTTTCTGCTACTTTTTTGATTGGAGAAGCCACCGAATACGAACGCAGGATGTATATCCGAAAAGCAGGAATTGCTACTTGGATTGTAGTCTTATTGGGCTTTATTACGCTGGCCGTTGCTTATTCTGAAGAAAATAAATTTGTCCTTGATTTCCTTAAAAATTATTACGCTGTAGGAGCGGTTCTTTTGTCAGGATTATTACTTCTCCCTTTATGGAGAAGCATGCGAAAAGGAAAGGTCGTGTTGTGTCGCTTTTTTGCAGGATTACAAGTCGTATTAATTCTTTCAGCAGCAGTAGGGGCTCATTTTCCAAATCTGATTATTACGAAAAACAGCCAAGTCAGTTTATTAGATGGCATCGCGCCAGAAAGCACCATAAATATATTAGGGATTTCCCTGATTATCGGCGGACTGATTATCTTGCCCGGCCTCTTCCATCTTCTAAAATCATTCAAAATGATCAAGATTCTAGAAAACGAAGAAAAGTAAAAAGGTTCACCAATAACGGCAAACCTTTTTAACTTTTCGCTTTCGACTTTCAACTAAAAAATAAACTTAGTACTCAAGAAATTCGATTTATCTGAATTGACAATATCATTAATCAGTTCTTTGTTAGCATCATTCATCTTGAAAGCAACCAGCGAACGAATCGAAAACGAACGAATGGCATCTGGAATAGATAACGTTCCTTCGGCACTGTCTTTTCTTCCCGTAAACGGAAAAATATCAGGGCCACGCTGCGACTGACTGTTGATGTTCACACGGCTTACTTGATTTACCAAAGGATCGATCAATGAGCCTACTTCCGAAGCATCCATACTGAAAATACTTACCTGCTGTCCGTATTTTGCATCAATTAAGTATTGGATGACTTCTTCGACATCATCGAAAGGAACAATTGGGATAATCGGTCCGAACTGTTCTTCATGATATAATTTCATCTTTTCATTGACCGGATAAACCACAGCCGGATAAAAGAAAGAAGCTTTAGAAACGCCTCCATTTTCATTCACAACTTTGGCACCATGTGTCTCCGCATCTTTGATACAATCATTTAGATAATCTATTTTATACGGTTCAGGCAACGGCGTCAAAGACACTCCATTTTCCCACGGAAGCCCGAATTTTAAATCGCTAACTGCCTTGCTGAATTCGCTTATGAATTGATCTGCAATGCTTCTATGCACCCAGACGATTTTCAAAGCCGTGCAACGCTGTCCGTTAAAAGACAAAGATCCTGTAATGGTTTCTTTTACCGCCAAGCCGATATCTGCTTTTGAGGTAATAATAGAAGCGTTTTTTGCATCCAATCCTAAAACAGCACGAAGTCGGTTTACTTTTGGATGTTGTTTTTTCAGTTCGTTGGCCACCTTGCTAGAACCAATCAGCGTCAGCACATTAATTTTTCCCGAATGCATCAAGCCTGGAATGATATCGCTTCCACGTCCGTAAATCACGTTGATAACGCCTTTCGGGAAACTTTCCTGAAAAGCTTCTTGTAGCGGATAGTGCAATAATGTTCCAAATTTTGGCGGTTTGAACAAGATTGTATTTCCCATAATCAAGGCGGGAATCAATGTCGTAAAAGTTTCATTTAGTGGATAATTAAACGGACCCATGCAAAGTACTACGCCAAGTGGAGAACGTCGAATTTGCGCCGCAATTCCTTCAGCGATTTCAAATTTCGAAGAATCTCTGTCTAAATTCTTGAGTGAGTCAATTGTAGCATAAATATATTCTACCGTTCTGTCAAATTCTTTTATGGAATCGGCATACGACTTGCCAATTTCCCACATGATGAGTTTTACAACCGTTTCTTTTTTGGCAATCATCTTGCCCGTAAATTGCTCAACGTGGTGGATTCTTTCGGAAACGCTCATCGTTGGCCATTCACCGCGACCGTCGTTATAGGCTGTAACTGCTGCTTCAAGCGATGCTTGGGCTTCTTTTTCGGTACTAACGGGATAGCTTCCTATCAGCTTCGGCTTTAATCCATCGGCAGTTTTTGTATAAATTGGGGAATAGACTTCATGGACATCGCCAGTCCATTTTTTCATTTCGCCATTGCTCAGGTATTCTTTTTGGTGGATTTCCTCAATTCGGAATTGTTCGGGGATTGCGCTTTCCTCAATGAACAGATTTTCCAGAGATTCCTCAAAGGATATTTTTTTGTCATCCATAAATTTCTAGTTTTAAAAGGAATTAATCATAAGGCTTTAGGTACGTAAATATAGTCAGATTAATGACAAGTCGCATTGCTCTCGCATCATAATTTGTTATAGAATCATAGCGATAGCCCTATTTTGGGCTTTTGTTGCTTTTTGAAATCAAATCCAACAAAAAGACCATTTCTTTTGTCAGAAACGCATTCAGTATTTTAAAAGCATCTTTTATTATATTTGTATAGAGTTAACTAATAGAAGCGTCCAGATGCAGTACAACTCCATACCACCTGCCCTACAATTAGAGCCTTTCGTAAAGCATATCGAAGTAATCACTTCTGGAGCCTCTATGCAATCTGAAACCAACCTACGTTTTTTTGCCGACGGTTGTCCTGGAATTATTTTCAGCCAATCGGAAAGCGGCTTTTTTACGGATGCCTGCTCAGATAAGCTTTGCAGCTTCTATCTGTACGGACAGACCATCAAACCCATCAATATTTTTTCTTTTGGACGATTTACAAAGATTATCTTCTACTTGAAACCGCATGTATTGGGCTCGCTCTTTAGAATCAATGCCAGTGAAATAACGGACACTTGCTTGGACATCTCATTATTGCTGCCAAAACTGACTCCGGAATTATTGGAGAAACTATCTGAAACGACAAGCATCCAAAATCAGATCAGGCTGATTTCTGATTTCCTTGTTTTTATTGCCGGAAAAAACAATCCAGACTTGATGCTACAGCAAGCCACAGAGAAAATTATCCGTCACAATGGAGAAATATCGCTTACTGAACTGCAAAAAGAATTCAGCTTGTCGGAACGCACTTTTGAAAGAAGATTCGAGAACTCCATAGGCGTATCGCCAAGGCTTTTCTCAAGAGTGTGCCGATTCCAGTCGGCATTGGCGCAGCTGCATTCTTATGATTACACTAAACTATCTGACGTTGCCTATGAAAACGGTTTTTCAGATCAATCGCATTTTACCCGCACGTTTAAAGAATTTACTGGTATAACTCCCAAGCTCTACCTATCAGAATTTGAAAATAATTTTGCAACACAGCCAGCTTTGTCGGTTTGATTCTATTTTGTCTTTTTTATTCGTTGCAATTTTGCTAAAAAAAAGATGAAAACATTCCTATACTTAGGCTTCCTCTTACTTACAACAAATATAACAACCGCTCAGAATGCTGCTTCCGGAAAGAACATTTTTGAGGCCAAATGCCAGCGATGCCATGGCAATGACGGTACAAAAGGGCTCTTCGGCGCCAAGAATCTACAAACGAGCCGATTGGAGAATACCGAACTGACCGCCATCATATCCAAAGGCAGAAGAGGAATGCCGCGATGGGAAAAGAAATTGTCACAGACTGAAATCGAATCTGTGGCAGCTTACATAAAATCATTACGAAAATAAAAAACGAACCATGAAAAAAACAACTATGACAGATCTTATCTTGATTATCACAGCACTGCTATTAGCCTTGTCCGCAGGGCTTTTTTACAGCTATTCTTGTTCCGTAAATCCTGGCTTGAAACAGCTTGGCGATTCGGAATATATAAACGCGATGCAATCTATCAACCGTGCCATACTCAATCCTGTGTTCTTTTTGAGCTTTGTAGGCGCTCTTGTTTGCCTGCCAATAAGCGTATTCCTTAATTTTACGGCATGGGATTCTCCAAAATTCCTCTTGCTATTGGGTGCCTTGGTATTGTATGCCTGCGGTACATTTGGTATCACTATTTTTGGCAACGTACCTTTGAATGAAGCATTGGATGCTTTTGACTTGAAAAATGCATCAGCAGCAGAAATCAGCATCGCTCGAAAAAATTTCGAAATTCCGTGGAATAATCTTCATCTGGTACGCACAGTCGCTTCTGTAATTTCTTTACTTTTGGTACTTATCAGCCTCACGATATCCTCGAAGGCCACAACACTAATCACCTCTTAAAAGACTTGCTTTATAATGAGTGCCTTAAAAGACATCTACTCTCCTATTTTTTATGACAGACTAGCCGACACGCTGGCGAAGACTGTCTCTTCGTTTGAAAAGAAACTATTTATCGCACAGATTTTTGACGATACTTTTTCACAAAAAGAACTCAAAGACCGTATGCGCCATACAACAAAAGTATTGCGCAATTTCATGCCTGACGATTTTGGTAGCGCAGCGGATATCCTTCAAAAAACGATTATCCTTCTTCGCGAAAATCAACATGGCGAAGACAGTCTCGCTTATATATTCTTACCAGACTATATTGAAATGTATGGAATCGATGATTATGAAAATGCTGTAAAATCTATCGAGTTTGTGACCCAGTTCATTAGCTGTGAGTTTGCCGTGAGACCCTTCATTATCAAATATGGCGACCGAATGATTGACCAAATGAAAAAATGGTCTTCACACGAAAGCCATAAAGTACGCAGGCTGGCGAGTGAAGGAAGCCGTCCCAGATTACCTTGGGCCATGGCCTTGCCAGAACTGAAAAAAAATCCAGAGACTTTACTTCCGCTTTTAGAAAACCTCAAAAATGATCCTTCAGAATATGTACGGCGCAGCGTTGCCAACAGCCTTAATGATATTGCGAAAGACCATCCACATATCGTATTGGCAGTAGCACAAAAGTGGAAAGGTCATAGCAAAGAAACCGATGCCATCATCAAGCACGGGAGCAGGACACTGCTCAAGCAAGGGCATCCAGAAATTTTAAGCCATTATGGGCTTGACAGCAACGGGCTTGAAGTTACAGATTTCAAAATTATCACTCCAAAAGTAAAAATAAAAGAGAGCCTTGAGTTTGCTTTTGCTGTCAAAAACACCAATGACACACCAAAAAGCATACGATTGGAATATGCAGTCTATTACAACAAAGCGAATGGCCAACTTTCGAAAAAGGTCTTCAAGATCAGTGAAAGAACGTATGCTTCTGGACAGAAGGAAACAATCAATAGAAACAATCGTTTAAGCTAATCACGACACGTAAGTTTTATCCGGGCTTACATAAACTTTCTCTTATTATTAATGGTGATGAAAAAAATACAGAATCCTTCGAACTAGCTCTGTAATTTTTCAGAAATAAAAAACGCTTCTATTTCACAAGGCTTCCATTTAGGAAGCTTTTTTTATTTGTAATTATTTTCGCATTAATTCATTAAAAACAACAGTAAACATAAATAAAATCACAAATTGAGAATAACTAATTATTCAGTAAAAATAACCATATACTAAATTATACAATTGTTAATTGTTTATTTTATAATAAATATTCAATAAATATTCCATAAATTTGAGATACCTTCAAATCTATTGCTATGATAATGATTACTAAAACCATTCCGATGGTGCTTCTTTTTTTGCTAAGCACGTTCGGATATTCGCAAATTGGGATTGGCACTACTTCGCCTGATCCAACTTCTGTCCTGCATGTAGAATCTACAACACAGGGATTTTTAACTCCAAGGATGACAACGGCACAAAGGACCGCCATAACGACTCCTGCTAATGGACTCATGGTCTACGATACTACATTAGCATCGTTCTATTACTATGACACGCCGACAACAGCTTGGATTAAAATAAACAGTGGCAAGGATGGCAGGCTGAAATACAAACTCATTAAATCGACCGATGTACTAGCTACCGTTTTAGCCGCTGAAAAAATAGCAGGAAGCAACACAAAATATTTGCTAGATTCGGCAACACTCTATGAAATTAACGGAACAATCAGCGTAGACCTGCCCATAGAGCTGAATAACGCTTATATTGTAGGAGAAGATTCCTCAGAAGACAAGCTAGTCAAAGCCACTGGCGACCTTTTCATAGGAACTACTGGTGGTTCAATGCGTATTCTGACATTGCAGGCTACTGCAGGAAATGTGTTTAACATTACAGGAACAGGCTCCATCGTAGGAGGAACACAAACCCAGAGCATGATTGTCAGGGACTGCATTGTCAGCACTTCTGCTAATGTAGGAAAATTGGAAAATTTTGCGCTCGTATTTATAAGTATCGTCCAATATATCAACAATACGACGGGAATTATTTATAAGGATATCAGCAGATTGCTATTGAGCAACGCAGGATGGTTTTCGAGCAACTCTGGAACCTACGAAACCTTACAAGGCACCTTCGGTCTCGTGGCTAAACAAGGCGGCTTTAGTGAAGTTACTGGAACAAAAATCGGTTTTGATGTTTCTGGAAATCCGACAGTTACGGGAGATGCCGTGATGGAAACCGTCGTCTTTACAGGAACGCTGACTTCTGGAAAATATGTCAATCCTTATACGGTGGGAACTTATACAGGGTTCAACTTTAACAACAGCTGGTCGGTAAGATGTACTGGAATCCCTAACGAAGGTGATTCACAATCGACTGGAACGGTCTATCTCGATAGAACTGGAACGGCGCAAGTTCAGACGCCTATTGGAACATTAAACGTAGGAGCTAAATTAGCCATCAATGCCGGATTGAATTCTAACCTTTACCGAGCTACTTCGGCGCAGACCAACAGAATTACCTATTCAGGAAAAAAAGGCAGAGTATTTCAGGTAAACTGCTCTATTTCATTCGGTAATGCTACAGGACTCACTAATACAGAATATGCTTTTTATATCATGAGAATCCCGTCTGCTGGAGGAACTGATCCGCAAATATCTACAGAAACTCTAATTGATACCAATGCAGGATATATTCAATCATTCCCTGTTCAGGGCTCGGTTTATCTCAACACAGGAGATTCTATAGAATTATGGGTCAAGAGATTAAACCAAGGGACCGGCACCACAGCACAAAGCTTTCTGGTAAGGTCATTTAACATGAGCATAAAATAACCCAAATCCCAAAACAATGAAAAAGCTCCAATTCCTACTGCCGCTTCTGCTACTTCCGATTGTAACACAAGCACAATTGTATGTCAGTACCAACAGCTATATGTATGTTAAGGACCAAGTAGTATTCGTAAAGCAGGATATCAATCTCCAGAATAATGGAAATATGTACATGAGAAACGAATCTCAGTTACTACAAGGAACGACAGGCGTTTCTGCTAATAAAGGTCTTGGCAAAGTCTCTGTATTTCAAGAAGGAACGGCAGACAATTTTGACTATAATTATTGGTGTTCGCCTGTAGGCAATGCTTCGGCAGCTACAGGAAATGAAAATTTTGGAATTTCAATGATTCATCAGCCCACAACAGTTACCGCCAGTACTCAAGCTACGATACTGCCATCCTCCAATTCTAACGGTACAGCCAATCCGCTTGCTATCTCTTCAAGATGGATTTATAAATTTTTGTCTTCAACTTCCTATTCGCAATGGATATATGTAGGAGGCGCTTCGACCTTAGCTCCCGGCCAAGGATTTTCCATGAAAGGAACAGCAGGAACAGACCCAACTATAGTAGAAGCCAACGGAATACAAAACAATCCAGGAGGCAGTGGCTCTCAACGCTATGATTTCCGAGGCAAGCCAAATGACGGAAATATATTAGTAACAGTCGCTACGAATAATTTGACACTTACCGGAAATCCGTATCCGTCTGCACTGAATGTCAATGCTTTTCTACTGGACGCTACAAACAATGCTGCAACAGGCATTGCCTACTATTGGGAACAAGACAAAACAGTTAACTCCCACAATGTCGGCCTTTATAAAGGGGGTTATGGCGCTTATTCGCCTATCAGCCTTGGTTCCAATGGCGTGTATGTTCCAGCTACTTTTAATTCTTATAATTCTGACGGATCGCTGAATGGCGTAGGTACTTCATCTGGACTAATCATCGAAAGAAAATATGCTCCAATCGGGCAAGGATTTATGATCAAGGGCGCATCAAGCGGCACCGTAACTTTGAAGAATGCACACAGAGCTTATTATAAAGAAAGCGGCGCTTTATCGCAGTTTGAACGCTCGCAAGAGCCAGCGCCAAAAAAACTTGCTGAAACTACCGAAAGTGAATCTATTGTAATCACAGAAGCGCAGTTCAAGCTCAATATCATCCTCGACAACCAGTTTACGAGACAGATTGCATTGGTATTCTTGCCTGAAGCTACAGACGGAATCGATGTGGGAATCGATGCTTTGAGCATAGCCCCAGATGACCTGCCAAATGATGCTTATTTTTTTCTGGACAACAGCAAATATGTAATTCAAGGAACCAGTTTCGATAGTAACAAAAGGATTCCTCTAGGCGTAAAGGCAGCCAACAACGCCTCGATAAAATTTTATGTGCCGGAAGTAACAAATTTTGATCCGACCCAAATGATCTACTTATACGATGGAGCCGACGATTCGTATCACGATATTAAAAACGGCAGCTATGAAGTGACACTTCCTACCGGAATCTACAACAGCAGATTTCAGATTACTTTTGTAAATACGGCTTTAGGCGTCGGTGAAACGATTAAACATAATTTCGGAATCACGCAGGACAATGCATCGCAGACATTCACGGTACAAAATCCGAATCTAGCTAATCTTAAGTCAGTCGTATTGTTTGATATTACAGGCAAAAGCATTTTCAAAAAAGACAATCTGGGTACCAATGAAAAGTATTCTTTTTCAACCAGCGGCTTGAGCAAAGGAGTTTATATAGTCGATCTTGTGGCTTCTGATAATCAGAAATTCAGTCAGAAAATAATCGTAAACAATCAAAAAAATTAGGCCTTTCAAGGTCTTTTTTTTATATATAAAGCACTGGAAAACTTATAGAATAGCGAATAATATTTAAAATTATATATCTCATAAAAGCTAGTGATTTTAAATGGTTCTTTTTGAAAAAAAAGAGTAGATTTGGGAAATTATTACGCTATAAACTTATCTTAAAAACACTTAAATAATTGAAAACAAAAATACTGTATCTCTCAATTTTCTTTTTTACTCAAATTGCAACTTCACAAACTAACATAGGAAACTCAACTTCAGAAGGAGAAAAATTAGTAGCTGAAGCACTAAAAGCTCTCGCCGAAAATAATTTCGGCTTGGCTAAAGAACTTTATATAAAAGCTACTAACATAAATCCTGATAATAAAGATTTGTGGTTTAATCTTGCTGTTGCTGAACTAAATTTAAATGAAAATACCAACGCTTGTGAACATTTATATAAAGCATATTTACTTGATGATAGTGAAGCGGTAAAACTTATCAAAAAATATTGTCCAGATTTTAGAAATGGTACGATAATGTCCTTAAACGAGGTAGATGAAAAGCCAAAATTCATTTATGAAGGAAAAGAATCCCTTTTATTTGATGAAACTAACAACTTAAGTTCGACATATAGAAAAATTTTAGTTGCCGAACTTAAAAAATCTCGAATTTTAAAAGAAAAAGCTAAAGGAAATATAATTATACAGATAAATATAAATAAATATAACGTCTTTGATGGAAAAATAATTAAAGTGGAAGCTGAAGAAAAAGACAAAGAAGCTGTAAAAAAAGAAATTCTATCTATTTTAAGAAATATGGTCACCTATACTTCAGCAAAAAATAAAGGAAACAATGTCGATTTCTGGGAAAAATTTAATCTTCCAATTATTTTAAAGTAATAATGTTCTAGTAGTAGATTAGGTTTATATTAAAAGAATCATTCATGAAACACAAGCTGTTTATCTTCTTTTTTATGGCTTGTTCGATTGCCTTCGGACAAGATGCCACCTTTAACAATATTACCAAGCAGTTGCTAGATATTGATGAGCTAGACCAACGCTATCGAAACCAGATAGAAGAAACTATAGCGCGTTTCGGAAGTGATTCAAAGGAATCAAAAGCATTGTTTAAAAACATGAAGACAACCGATTCACTAAATCTGATTCAAGTCGAAGCTATAATCTATAAACATGGCTGGCTGGGTTCTGATAAGATCGGCAGCCAAGCCAATACGACTTTGTTTATGGTCATACAACACGCGGAACTTCCTGCGCAGATAAAATACCTGCCAATGATGAGAGAAGCTGTAAAAAAAGGAAATGCCAGAGCAAGTTCGCTCGCTCTCTTAGAAGACAGAGTCGCTTTAAAACAAGGAAAAAAACAAATTTATGGAAGCCAGATCAGCTGGAACATGAAGACTAATGAGAGCTTTGTCGCTCCACTTGAAGATCCCGATAATGTAGACCTGCGAAGAGCCGAAGTAGGTTTACCAAATCTACAAGCTTATTTAGCAGAAATGGACATGAAATGGGATGTAGAAAGTTATAAAAAGGAATTGCCAGCAATTGAAGAAACCTTTTTTAAAAAGAAAAATAAAATCGATTAAGTTCAAGACAAGGAATGACAAACAAGGTTTCTATCTATCGACAAAAATTACAGCTGACTCAATCGGAGCTTGCCGAAAAATCAGGAGTATCCTTACGAACAATACAAAGAATAGAATCAGGTAGTCCGCTCAAAGGATTTACCCTAAAGAATCTGGCAAAATCTTTAGACATTGCTCCGGAAGATCTTATAGAAATACCCAAAGCTGAAGCTCCTGAAAACTGGAGCCTAGACAAAGCCAAGCTCATCAACATAACAGCTTTGTCCTTTATAATCTTGCCTTTTGGGAATATTATATTTCCTTCAATTCTGACCTTCAGAAATTCTGGAGCAGAAACAAAAAAAATAGGACGTGAGATTATAGGTTTCCAAATAGTATGGACCATTATTAACTCTTTTCTGCTTATCATAAGTCCGTTTGTGCAAAAACTTCTTTCAACAAAAATCCCTATCATTTTAGTCGTCTTATTGGTTTCCTTGCTGACGAATACCTATATCATCATCAGAAATAGCATAGAACTGAACAAAAACCAAAGACTTTATATTTCACTGAAAAACAATATATTATAAGCCATGACGTAAAAATGGCGCAAAATTGGCGGTAGTTTCTAAGCGAAAAATCAAATTCTTCATCGGAGTATTGCAAAAAAAATCCGATGAAACTTTTAAAAAAAATCACCCTTATTGTAGTTGCAATTATCGTCATGGGCGCCCTATTTGGCCACTTTTATTTTGATCAAAAATTTACTCCCGAAAAAAATGCGTTGACTGTTAGCGGTTCTTCAAGCAGAATTCCTATCGTATGGGAAGATTCAATGACCGCCTTGCTCCTTCCTGTAACCCTAAAAGGCATTCCCGAAAAATTTTATATGCAATTAGATTTGGGGTCGCCTACAACTTTATTTTATACAGCGCCCTTAAAATCAATCCAACAAAAATACGGGCCTAAATTTAACTTTTCCGACAGCCTTTCTCCTATAAAGCTAGGTTTTGAATTAGGAAATATGGAGGTTTCTTCAAACCGATTCAAAATGTTAGAATATGGTGATTCAATACGATGGAACGATTCGGATTCGCCGATTATAATTGGAACTTTGGGAACTGATCTATTGGAAAAAAGAATAACTGTTTTAGATTTTAAAGATAACTACTGTTCTTTTTCTGAATCTATTCCTAACGAGCACAAAAAATACAATTGGTCCGATTTTGAATTTAAAAAAAGACGAATACTGCTTCCTGCGGAAATAGAAAACAAAAAAATCAAAATAATATATGATTCAGGAACTAGCGCATTTGAATTGATTACGAGCAAAAAAAGCTGGGAAAAATATAGAAATAGCGGGCCTATTCTTAAAGGAGAAGGAAATTCCTGGGGTAATAAGCTGACAACTTATACCGCAAAAGCAAATAAGAAAATCCGGATTGGCAATACTAACATTACCTTGTCGGAAGTAACTTATATTGAAGGAACCTCTTTTTTACAGCGTATGCTAATGAAATCTTCCGGAATGGAAGGCATGGCAGGCAATAAAATTTTTATGGGCAAAATACTACTCCTGGATTGTAAAAAACAGAAATTTATGATCTATTAAACCAGACTTTTATAGATTTTTTCTTTACTGTCTTTCTTTTTCTTAATTTCGTCTGTATTAGGAAACTAAAAATTCAGACACTAAATGAAAGCCATCCGAAGCCTACATCCTGATTTTCAAAATCTATTGGAACGTAAGGAGCCAGAATTAATTCATTTATTTCAGGACCTAAGAGCATTAATCTTAGAACTCTATCCTGAAAGCAATGAACTGCTGTATCATACGCATGCGCTGACTTCGGTCTTCTCGATTTCAGAAAAATTATCAGATGCTTTCTGCATGATTCCAATCTATACAAATCATCTCAATCTAGGCTTCAACAAAGGAACTCTACTCGAAGATCCAGATAAATTACTGACAGGAACTGGAAACCTAATACGTCATATTCCGATAAAAACGATTGCTGATTATCAGAACGAAAAAGTAAAGAATTTGATCAAATCGGCAGCAGAATTTGCAATCAATGATATGGACAAGCCTTCAAAAGCAATTGGCAAGACAATTTCAAAAATAAAAAAGTAAGATCAAAAGACATGAACCTCACCCAGCAAATAGCAAAGCACTTTAGAGAAATTCATTTTGGAGGCAACTGGACCTGCTCAAACCTAAAAGAAAATCTGAAAGACATAACTTGGCAACAGGCAACAACAAAAATCCATTCGTTTAATACGATTGCAGCCCTAGTCTATCATATGAATTATTACGTAAGTGCTGTCTTAAAAGTATTGCAAGGAAATCCGCTAGAAGCCAAAGACAAATACAGCTTTGACCATCCTCCTATCCTTTCGCAAGCAGATTGGGAAAAGCTGCTCGACAAAACTTGGGCAGATGCAGAAAACTTTGCAGATTTGATCGAGCAATTGCCAGAAGAAAAACTTTGGGAACATTTTACGGATGAAAAATATGGCAATTATTACAGAAATATCCACGGAATTATTGAGCACACACACTATCATTTGGGCCAAGTTGTCATCTTAAAAAAACTAATTTTAGCGGAACAATAAACAAATATGAAACACCTCTTCCTTCTGGCATTCGCAGTAATTATATTTACATCCTGCACTAGCACTCCCGAAAGCAATATCAAAGAAATAGCAAGCAGCTATCACAAAAAAGGCGCTTTTAACGGAACGCTTTTAGTCGCCAGAGACGGAAAGATTCTTTGCGATACCGTTCTAGGCTATAGCGACCTACAAACAAAAAAGTCCTTAAACGACAGTACCGTTTTTTATATAGCATCGCTTGCTAAACCGTTTACTGCGCTGGCTATCATGCAATTGAAGGAACAGCATAAATTAGAGTATGAAAACCCTATTTCACTATATATTTCCGATCTGCCACCATTTGCACAAAAAATCACCATCCGCCAATTACTTAATCATACTTCGGGAATTCCTGATTATGAAAAAGAAATGGCTCCCGTAAAAAATCTTACCAATACACAGGTCATGCAATGGCTAGGCACAAAAAACAACCTGAACTTTTCGCCAGGAGATAAATTCGAATACAGCAATACAGGGTATATTGTTTTAGCGTTCATAATTGAAAAAATAAGTGGTAAATCCTATGCCGATTTTTTAAAAGAAGCTGTCTTTCATCCATTGAATCTAAAAAGAACTATCGTTTATGATACTACAAAACCAACCATTACCAACAGGGCAATCGGTTACAACATAGACAAAAAACTTGATGATTATTCGATTCTGACCACTGGCGACGGAAGTATTTTTTCAACTGCAAAAGATTTGTTTGCTTGGGAAGAGGCACTTTACGGCCAAAAGCTGCTCAGTAAAAAGGAAATGGAAAATGCTTATCAGCCGGCAAAACTAAATGACGGAAGCATTTCAAATTATGGTTTCGGCTGGAACATACAAGAAAAAGAAGGGCATACAATAGTTAGCCACACTGGTGGCTTAAACGGCTATAGAGCCTGCATTTGGAGAAACCTTCATGAGAAAACTGTGATCATTGTGTTGACAAACCAAGGCGATGCTTTTCCGCTACAGCAATTTATGCAAGAGATTGAAAACGAGTTATAACCGTGCATATTTCAATTTCATAATCTTTTGAAGGAATCATATAACACAAAAAATCCACTGGCTTGCTAAATTTGATTTTCTTTCAATAAGAACTTTTATGGAAGATAATAAAGAAAATCAAAAAAACACTGTGAAGACAGACAACGGCAAAGCTTCCGGTGAAAAATATATTCATGTTTCTGAGATTCCTACGCAAAAATTGGATGACGATAAGGATTTCCGAGACAGCCTAAAAAACAAGCGCGACAGCGCAATTGATCCTAAACCAAAAGAATCACAGCCAGAGACTGGAAAGGACAATGAAACTATGGGAATACCATAAACAAATTTGAGTTTAGTTATGAGGCGGAAGGTAATACTTCCGCCTTTTTTGTTACAGCCACTTTTTTCTCCTGAACCAGATAAAAATAATTACCGAAACAATGACCATGGCCAATAAGGCAAGCGGGTATCCTAGCCTTTCATCAAGCTCAGGCATAAACTTAAAATTCATCCCATAAATACCTGCAATAAAAGTCAAGGGCATAAAAAAGACAGAAAAAATAGTCAGGATTTTCATCACGTCGTTTGTTTTTCGGGCAGATAAAGAAAGGTAGATATTTAATAGATTATTTGCGTCATCCTGCACCTGTCCGTAAAGCGTAAGCAGCTTGATATGTAAGTCTCGGACATCCTGTAATGCCGGAAGATCCTTCTCTTCTACTTTCACCGAATTTACGACTTCATTTGTCAACAGCAGCAATTTCTTGCAGAGTCCCGTCTTTCTTTTCAGGTAATACATCCCTTCAATCATGTCTGCAGGAATATTTTTTTTGAGAAATACTTTCGATTCATAGTAATCTATCTTCTCCGAAAGCCGTATTGCGGGAACTTCGTACGAATGCAAAGTTTCCCAAATAATCTTTACTGCCATGCCACCGGTCGTTTTTAGTTTACCCGTATCCATACAAGTTTTGCGTATTTCTTCCATGATCGGCTGGGCAGATCGGTGAATCGTGATGATAAAATTAGAATTATAAAAAACGGCAATCTTGCTGCTAAGCTCTCGGATTGTCTGCTCGTGTTCATGAGAATGCTGCAAAATCCTGACGATAAAAAAGTGCGTATTGTTATGCTCTTCGTATTTAGGAAGATGGTCTGGATCAAGACTGTCCATCAAAGTATAAGGATTTAAATCATATATTTCGCTGACTTTTTCGAGCTCTTCTTTTGTTGGATTTGTAATATCGGTCCAGACAATATCCGTATCTGAAAATTTGCAGGTTTCTACAGCCATAGCCTTATTCTTTTAATTATCTCAAATTTAAGGTAATATTTGGGAACATATTCTGAAAGAATAGCAAAATTTTTGCATTCTTCTGCTTATGAATTTAAGATTTTCTTAACTTTGTTGTACCCTCTAACTCTGACATTACTATGCCGGCATCCAAAAACTATTCTGCTATCGAAAAAATCATAGCATCGGCACACGAGCCTATGCTTTTGCTTGATAAGGCGTTAAAAGTAGTATATTCCAATGTTGCGTTCAATAACAAATTCAGCTTGTCAGAGCCTGATAGCGACGGGAGAAGGTCTTTTCTGGAAATAAGACATGACACTTTTGATATTACTACTCTGTCCAAGCTTCTTTTAGAAACTCTGGAAACAAAAGGAACTATCCAAAATTACGAACTCCGGTATGCCAAAAATTCAGAGAACAGCAAATTACTGCTGAATATTGATTCCATCGAATTGTCAGAAGAAACATTCCTTCTTTTGGCCGTGAATGATATCAGCAGCGAGGCCGAACAACTGCAGTCGTTTCTCCAATCTGTGCTAAATTCTACAAACTATGGAATTGCAAGCTATGAAGCCGTATATCAAAAAGACGGCACGATTGGCGACTTCAAGATTTCGTATACGAATCCAGAAGTACCCAGAAACTTCGGACTTGAGCCAGGACAAGTAATCGGAAAGACATGCCGAGAAGTCTATCCTGGAATCTTTGAAAACGGAATCTTTGAAAGAATGGCCGCTTGTATGGAAACGGGAATTCCTGATAGTTACGAAATTTCTGTTGAGCATAACAATACTACTATATGGTTCAATGCCACGATCGAAAAAGTAGGCAATTCTGTTGCCGTAACCTCAAAAAACATAACTCAAGAAAAAACTGCTGCCCTAGAAATCGAAGGCATCAATTCGCTTCTTTTAAATAAGAACAAGGAGCTCGAACAGCAACTGCTTACGGAATTTTCGGAAAGCTTTTACTCCTATGGAAGCGGTCAGGATTTTTTCAACTCCCTACTGCTTGAAATAGCCGCTAAAACAAAGATGGACTATGTGCTTCTTGGCGAAGTCATTACAGAAGAATCAGGAGAAGAGTGTATCAAAAGCGTTTCTGTAATAGCTTTTGGAAAGGTTACGGATAATTTCAAATACCTCTTAAAAGGCGGTCCTTGTGAAGAAGTCATAAAAGGAAACAACACGCATTATCCTAACAATAGCCAAAAACTCTTTCCTGATAGCAGGACATTAGCAGAGCTAAATGCCGAAGGTTATATTGCCCATCCGTTGATTAGTTCATCGGGAAAAATAATCGGCCTAATAGCCGTGCTGCACCAAACCGAGATATGCGACATATCGTATATCGAATCGCTGTTGAAAATAGCTGCCAAGAGAAGCGAGATGGAATTTGAGCGCCTCCAGAATGAAAAGCTTTTGGAGATGAAAAACAAAGAGCTGGAAAGACAGAATATCGAACTGGCTTCCTTTGCTTATATTTCTTCTCATGACTTGCAAGAGCCGCTCCGTAAAATACAGCTGTTTGCCAGCCGTATCCTATTTCGTGAAAAGTCTAATTTCAGCGAGTCTTCGCTTGGTTATTTCCAAAGCATCACGAATGCGGCGAATCGTATGCAGAACTTAATCGAATCATTGCTCAACTATTCAAGCATGGATGCTTCTGAGATTCATTTAGTTCCTACCGATCTGAATGTCGTAATTGACGAGATAAAAAATAACATGATCGATATTATTGAGAAAAGGAATGCCCGCATTGAAGTAGCCAAATTGCCTACGCTTCCTGTAATTCCGATTCAGTTTCAGCAGCTTTTGACTAATTTAATTTCTAACGGCATAAAATACAGCCGAGAAGACATCGACCCTGTCATAAAGATAAATGCTGAAATAGTTTCTTTAGAAGAATTTGCCGGAAAGCAATTCTGGAAAATAAATATTGAAGACAACGGAATCGGATTCCAGCAAGAATACGAAGAAAAAATCTTCGAACTATTTAAAAGGCTACATGGCAAAACCGACTATGAAGGCACTGGAATCGGCCTTGCCATATGCAAAAAGATTGTTCAAAAGCACGACGGGTTTATTCGCGCCATAGGCACGCCTGGCGTCGGGGCACAATTTTTAGTATACCTTCCCGTAAAATAATCAGGCAACAAGATTGTTGAACTTTTCTCTATAAGCCGTCGGAGTCATTCCTACATTTTTCTTGAATAGGCTTCGGAATGATTTCAAATCGTTGTAGCCCGACTCAAACATTACTTCCATAACGCTCTGCCTTGAATGTTCTAGCATCTGCTTTGCGGCTTCAATTCTAGTCTTCTGCAGGTATTCAATCGGCGTAATGCCTGTCACCTGCTTGAATCGCCTTACCAAATTTCTCCTACTGGCTGGAACATCCGTAATAATTTCTTCAATTGTATTTGCCTCTCTAAAATTTTTCTTGATGACATCTTGCGCCTGCTTCACCAGATCATCGCCATGGTCTTCGGCTGGAGTAAAAGTCCCGAAATAGGTCTGCTGGTTTCTGTCAAGATCGATAGAAAATATCTTGGCGGTTTTCACAGCCATCTTTCTGCTGCAGAAGTTTTCGATAAGACGCATCATCAAGTGAAAACTATTCGTGGCGCCTCCGCTTGTATACACCCTATCTTCTTCGGTAACCACGGCATCTACTTTCAGGTCAACCGCCGGAAAGGCATTCGCAAAAGCATATTCTGCATTGATGTGGGTTGTTGCAGGCTTGTTATCCAGCAAGCCTGTAGAAGCCAAAAGAAAAGCGCCCGTGCAGAAACTGGCTATCGAGGCTCCTTTTTCATACTGCTCCCGCAACCAGACAATCCAATGTCGGTTCAAGGTAACGGCTCTCGGAATAATATCCTGCTTGAATGCCGGAATGAGCAAAATATCATATACTGTATCTGAATCCGGCTGCCGCAAGTTATATTCAGAATACGTCTGTGCTACCTCTTCCATATGGAGAAGGCTGATGTCAAAATAAGGCTGAAGATTGTCTTGCAGATAAAATCTGTTGACGGTTTCAAAGACGTCTAGCATCGCTGCAACGCTCAAAAGCCTGTGTTCTTGTGTAAGCAAAATACCTAGTTTCATAGCTAATTTTTTAGGAAGAACAAATATAAAATATTTTGTCTTAAATCCCCCCTCATAATGACTTTAACCCACACCTTTTATGCTTATTTTTTGAATTAATTTTATCAAACCTTATAAAAGAAGGAATTTAATTCAATTTTTAATACTAAAAAATATCAATATGAAAATCAAGCCCACAAGTAGCAGGATGTTTTCTTTGCTTGTCTTATACGACATGCAGACGCTTTTTTTCGAGAGAGCTTTAGAGAAAATTTCGGATGAAGATGCCCATAAAAGATTAGACACCAAAGCCAACCACATTGCTTGGTTGGCAGGAAGCTTGGTACAGCAACGCTACGAAGTCGCAAACCTATTAGGCTATACAGAAAAGCAACAAGCGGAGAGCTTATTTAAGGATGGTAAAGGCATACAAGACAATGTACAATATCCGCCTTTATCGCAATTCTTACAGGACTGGAACAAAATCAGTCCAATATTGCAGGAGCTATTGTCTAAAGTAACCGATGAAAAGCTAGATGAAAAATTTGAAATGATGCAAGGAATGGTAATGTCTCATTACGAACTAATCACTTTCGTTATCTACCGCGAAGCAAACTGCATAGGCCAGATAGCACTATGGAGAAGACTTTTAGGCTATGATGCCCTACGATATGATGATATGTAAATCTTTAAAACAATAGCCATGTTACATAAAAGCAAAGCATTCAGCGGTTTCTCTGTCGATGACAGTAAAAAAGCCAAAAAATTTTACGGCGAGATCTTAGGATTGGAAGTAGAAGAAGATCCGGAAATGGAAGGAATAGTAACGCTAAAAATAACGGCCGGCACTTCGATACTAATCTATCCGAAAGAAAACCACGAGCCCGCCACATTTACGATTCTTAATTTTCCAGTGCCTGATATCGAGAAGGCAGTAGAAGAGCTTTCTAAAAAAGGCATACAATTCGAACACTATGTTATTGACGGCACGCCAACCGATGAAAAGGGAATCTTTAGAGGCGGCGGTCCGTTGATTGCTTGGTTCAAAGACCCGGCAGGAAATATACTTTCAGTATTAGAAGAATAAAACAATTTCAATCAATTACGAACAATTAAATTAAATCAAAATGGCAACGATTAACACGTATTTAAATTTTAATGGCAACACAGAAGATGCCTTTAATTTCTACAAGGCAGCTTTTGGCGGCGACTTCGCAGTAATAATGAGATTTGGAGATACTCCTGGATGCGAAGAAATGCCTGAGACAGACAAAAACAAAATCATGCATATCGCCCTTCCAATCGGTGGCAATATGCTTATGGGAACGGATGTTCCGGAAACGATGGAACAAGTCAAAAACGGAACCAGTATGTCCATTTCAATCAATACCGATTCTGAACAGCAGACGAGAGACTTGTTTGCAAAACTTTCTGAAGGAGGCAAAATACAAATGCCGCTAGACGATATGTTCTGGGGTGCCTTATATGGCATGTTTACCGACAAATTTGGCATCCAATGGATGATCAATTATGAGTATGAGAAAAAGTAATAAATAAAAAAAAGAGAACTATGACAACACAAATTTTTGTAAACCTTCCCGTAAAAAACCTGAACAAATCGATTGAATTTTTCACAAAGCTAGGCTATACTTTTAACCTGCAGTTTACCGATGAAAATGCGACCTGCATGATTATCAGCGACACTATTTTCGTAATGTTGGTAACCGAGCCTTTTTTCCTGAATTTCACCAAAAAAGAAATCTGTGATACTTCTAAATATACAGAATCCATCATCTGCCTTTCTGCAGAAAGCCGCGAAGCCGTAGACGATATGGTGAAGAAAGCAATAGCAGCAGGCGGTTCTGCACCAAATGACAAGCAGGATCATGGCTGGATGTACGGCCACGGTTTCCAAGACCTAGACGGACATCTTTGGGAAATAGCGTATATGGACGAAAGCGCCATGCCGCAATAAGCAAGCAACCTATTTAAGACCAATCATACACGGCCAAAAGCCGTGTTTTTTTTTATTGGAAAAGGCCAAACAGCCTATAAATAACAATAACCGATAAAGCAAACAAAATATAAGTCGCAAAAAGTGGCAGGTAGTATTCTTTAAAACGCACTTTGGAAACTACAGAAAACTTAAAAAGAAAATACCAGCAGCCGACGGCCGCAAGGCCAGTGATAATTCCAAAAATAAGACCACTGAACCAAGTAGGATCAATATCCGTATGCGTCCAGATATAATGATAGCACAAGACGATAAAAAGTCCGGATAGATAGCGGAAAGCTTGTTCCCAAACTTTCTTACGTTCAAGAGTAACATTGCTTCCTATCCTTGACAAGATAAGGCCCAATACCAAAGGTTCCTTAAAAATTTGGCCGAACCGTTCCGAAACATACTGGCTGAATAATAGGGTAATATTTGTAGCCGCAAAAGCAGCAACGCAGATTTTTAGAAGTTCCATTTGAAATAATTTAGTAAAGTTTGTTGATCTATTTATAATTTTATATAAAACTTAAGGATAATTATATAATCGATTTTAGGTTTTGCAATCGTAACTTTGGAATAATAAGAATTGGAAAATCTATTAAAATAGCCGATAATAAAAATCATCTAAAATTTCAATTCAAGAACTCTTGATTTGTATTTATTTTTTGAGGTTTATTATTTGTTTTGGAATCCCCATCATTTTCATGATGGGGATTTTATTAAAAGGATATGGGAAGCAAATCGTAAGGCTGTTGGTTCTCAATATATTCTTTAAACCTTTTGATATCATTTTCTATCATATTTTCAAAAATAGGATTCAATACCTTGGCTGCCGTCTCTCCTATTTTTCCAAGCGGAACTTGATACGAAATCATGACTTGCATCTTTGTGCCTGATTTTCCATTATCATAAAATTGGACTTTCCCTATATTGTGGATAATAGAATCTGAAAACGAACGCCAACTGATTTCCTTATTTTCTTCATCTTTAATAATCGCTGCTTTCCATGTAAGCTGCCCGATATTTCCCGGAATCTTTACTTTCCATTCCGAAGTTTCTTCATCTAAGAGTACTGCGCTTTCGAGATGTTCCATAAATAAAGGCAGGTTTTCTAAATCGCGCCAAAACCCATACACCTGAGAAACAGGCCTATCGATATTCATCTGGATCTTGATGTTGATAATCGGAGTCTTTTCGACTTTTGCTTTGTTTAAGGTATCATAGCCAGGGCAATATCCTGTGGCTCCTCTAAAAATCATAAATCCTGCCAATAAAGCTCCAGGCATACTTTTGGGCTTTTTCGCAATGGCATCATAGAGCAATACAGAGCCCGACAAAACAGAAACGACTCTTTCGGTTGTTCCCATATTCGTTTCCAAATTAGATACGCGGTAAAGGATTTCTTGTGCTTTCATTTTCAATAATTTAGTACTTCTTCACATATAAATTTAGAGCTAAAAATTGAATTCCGTCTTATTTCTTATTGGCATTTAACCAAGTTTTAACGTGCTGTTTTTCAAAGCACTATTAATTTCGTGTTTTTTAAAGTTTACACCGCTATATTCTTAAATAATTAACATTTATTAACATAAATTAAAAATCATATAACTTTTATTAGCAATAATGTAAACAATTAACAGTAGGTAATTTTGACATTTGTAAAAATGCTAGTACAATTAACTAAACCAAAAAAACACAAGTTATGAAAAAAGGAAAATTTTTAGCTATGGCAATCCTATCCATCAGCTTAGGAGCTTGCTCAAGTGATGATGATTCGAACAACAACAATTCGGGAGCTATCGCTGGAACGTATGATCTGACAGAGTTCAACACAGGAGCGGCAACAGATTTTAACGAAGACGGAACAGAATCCACAAACCAGATGGATGAAAGCAACTGCTATGACGATAGAAAAATCAGTTTTAATTCGGACAATACGTTTACGTATGAAATCGATTATATCCTGATTGATACCAATACCGGAGTAGCCGTATGTGCACAAAACGACGTAACAGGAACATGGACAGCGAGTAACAATACCATAACGGTTACTTACGAGCAAGAAGATGGTACAGACGTGACCTTAAATTTTGCCAGATCCAACAATGGCAACACCTTGACACAAACCACTGTCTTGACAACGTATCCTGACCGCGATGGCGATGGCGTTCCATTCAATAGAGCCGGTAGTGTCGAACTAGTATTTGATAAACGATAATACTCCAAAAAAACTAGAGCTGCTTCCATTACGGAAGCAGTTCTTTTTTAAATTTAAGCCAAAGTATAGGCCGTATTAAAAAAACATTTATACATTTGCCACAATAATCATTCACATGAACTGCATTTTAAACAATACTTGGTGGTGGAATAACTTACGTCGAACTTCGTGAGCGAATCCTGCTATCTGTATTTTTTAAATCCAAATATTTAAGGCTTGTCATCACGACAAGCCTTTTTTTATTCCCAAAACTGAACATATGAAAATGTATAAATTACACTCAAAACACAAGCAAATCTTGGCAGACACCATAACGCCAGTAAGCGTTTATCTGAAAATAAGAGATAAATTTTCAAACAGCCTTTTATTAGAAAGCAGCGATTACCATGGCGGCGATAACAGCTTTTCGTATATCTGCTGCAATCCTATCGCTTCCATAAAAATAGCGGGTAATAATATCCTGAAGACTTATCCCGACGGAAGCTCTCACGAAATACAAATCGAGAATACAACCGAAGTTGCTCAGGCCATCCAAGACTTTGCTTCGCAGTTTGAAGAAGAAAAAAACAACTTCAAGTTCATCAACAACGGCTTGTTTGGCTATATCGGATACGATGCCGTACGTCATTTCGAAAAGATTACGATCAGCCCAAAGCCAGACGGTCAGGAAATTCCCGACATCTATTATGCCATCTACCAAAACATCATCGCCATCAATCATTATAAAAATGAAGCTTATATCTTTTGCCACAGCCTGGACGGCAGGGACAATATTTCCGAAATCGAACAGCTGCTGTTGGCCAAGAATTTTGCTTCCTATTCCTTTTCCAAGCAAGGAAAACCTTCTTCAAACCTGACCGATAGTACATTTAAGGAAAACGTGGCATTGGCAAAAAAACACTGCCATCGCGGCGATGTATTTCAACTTGTGTTATCACGACGCTTTACGCAAAATTTCAAAGGCGACGAATTTAATGTCTATAGAGCTTTGAGAAACATCAATCCTTCACCCTATCTCTTCTTTTTTGACTATGGCAATTTCAAAATCTTCGGCTCGTCCCCAGAGGCACAATTAATCGTCAAAAACCGCAAGGCCGAAATCCATCCCATTGCGGGAACTTTCAAAAGAACTGGAAATGATGAGCTAGATGCCGTCCTAGCCAAAAAACTTTCCGAAGACAAAAAAGAAAACAGCGAACATGTCATGCTTGTCGATCTTGCCCGAAATGACTTGAGCCGAAATTGCCACAGCGTTCAAGTGGAAAAGTACAAGGAAGTACAATTCTTCTCCCACGTCATCCATCTCGTTTCAAAAGTAACCGGAACAGTAAAAGAAAAATCAAGCACCATGAGTTTGGTAGCCAGCACTTTTCCAGCCGGTACCTTAAGCGGCGCTCCAAAGCACAAAGCCCTCCAGCTTATTGAGAAAATTGAAAAAACGAACCGCGGATTTTACGGCGGAGCCATTGGATTTATGGATTTTAAAAGCAATTTTAACCATGCCATCATGATACGCACTTTCTTGAGCAAAGACCATCAGCTCCATTATCAAGCAGGAGCCGGAATCGTAGAAAGTTCCGACGAAGAAAGCGAAATGCAGGAAGTATACAACAAATTGGGAGCGCTGACCAAAGCATTGGATCTGGCCGAAAACATCTAAAAATCAAGGAAATGAAAATAGTTATCATCGACAATTACGACAGTTTTACCTACAACCTTGTCCATTATCTAGAAGAATTATCAGGAGAAGTAACTGTGCTCCGAAATGATGAATTTGAAATCGAAGAACTGCAAGCTTTTGATAAAATATTACTCTCTCCTGGCCCTGGAATTCCAGACGAAGCGGGTCTCCTAAAACAAGTCATCAGCCACTATGCCGAAACCAAAAGCATATTGGGAATCTGTCTCGGTCAGCAAGCCATTGGAGAAGTTTATGACGGAAGCTTAATTAACTTAGATAAAGTTTTTCATGGCATTTCATCTAAAGTAAAAACTTCAGTAAAAGACGAAACGCTTTTTAATTCAATTCCAGAAGAATTTGAAGTCGGCCGCTATCATTCTTGGGTCATTTCAGCAGAAAATTTTCCCGATGAATTAGAAATAACGTCTACTGATGAAAACGGACAAATCATGTCGTTAAGGCATCGAAAATTCGATATAAAAGGCGTACAGTTTCATCCCGAAAGCGTCCTGACGCCGTATGGAAAAAAAATCCTAAAAAATTGGCTCGACAGTTAAAAGCAACAATTAGTCCATGTCAATTTAAAAATAGAAACAATGAAAATCATACTCAACAGGCTCATAAGTCACGAAACCCTATCCAAAGAAGAAGCCAAATCTGTGCTGGTAGCCATTTCTTCGGGACACTACAATCCGAGCCAGATTTCGGCTTTCCTAACCGTATTTATGATGCGGAGCATTACGATAGACGAATTATCCGGTTTTAGAGAAGCACTATTAGAACTCTGCATTCCGATTGATTTTTCCGATTATAATACGGTTGATTTATGCGGCACAGGCGGCGACGGAAAAGACACCTTCAACATCTCTACCCTAGCTTCTTTTGTAACGGCAGGTGCCGGAATTAAAGTCGCGAAGCACGGAAATTATGGTGTTTCCTCGATTTCCGGTTCTAGTAACGTGATGGAAAATCTCGGCATAAAATTCAGCAATGATGCTGTTTTTTTAAGACGATGCCTCGAAGAAGCAAATATTTCCATCCTTCATGCCCCGCTCTTCCATCCCGCTATGAAAAATGTAGGCCCGATCCGCAGGGAGCTGGGTATCAAGACTTTTTTCAACATGCTAGGCCCTATGGTAAATCCGTCATTTCCGAGAAATCAGACCGTCGGCGTTTTTAGCTTAGAGTTGGCTCGGATGTATGCCTATTTATACCAAAATACCGACGTAAACTATACCATCTTGCATTCCCTTGAAGGCTACGACGAAATTTCGTTGACGGGCGATGCAAAAATCATCGGCAAGGCTTCCGAAACCATTATCGGTCCCAAAAATTTCAGCCTGCACGCACTGAATCCTGACACTATAAAAGGAGGTGCTACTGTCGAAGCAGCAGCACAGCTGTTCCATGAGATTATTTCCGGAAACGGAACAGAAGCCCAAAACCAAGTCGTCTGCGCCAATGCTGCTGTAGCAATCAGCACTGTAGAAAACAATTCGCTGGCGGAGGCCTATCACAAAGCCGAAGAGAGCCTCAAAAGCGGAAAAGCCTTAGAAAAATTAAAAAAACTGCAACACTTAAGCCGATAGCCATGACTATTTTAGACCAAATAATTGCCGACAAAAAGCGCGAAGTCGCCTTAAAGAAAAGCATCATTTCTATCCAACAATTAGAAAGTTCCGATCTATTTGGAAAGCATACAATCTCGCTGTCTGAACACATCAAGAAATCAGCAGGAATCATTGCCGAGCATAAGCGTCGTTCACCTTCAAAAGCTATAATAAATAATAGTTTTTCAGTAGAAGAAGTCGCAAAAGGATATGAAAAAGGCGGTGCTTCTGGAATTTCAGTATTGACAGATGCCAAGTATTTTGGCGGTTCGCTCGAAGACCTTCAATTGGCAAGGGCTGCCGTTTCTCTGCCCCTTTTGAGGAAAGAATTTATTGTCGATACCTATCAAATTGTAGAAGCCAAGTCGCACGGAGCCGATGCCATCCTACTGATAGCCGCTGTGCTGACCCGAGAAGAAATCAGGCAGCTTTCGCAATTTGCCCAATCCCTTTCTTTAGAAGTCTTGCTGGAAATTCACAACCACGAAGAACTGGAAAAAGCAATGATGCCCAGCCTTGATCTGATTGGCGTAAACAACAGGAATCTTAAAACTTTCGAAACCAGCCTAACCAACAGCTTTGAATTGGCCGCTGCTATTCCTGATGACTTTATCAAGATATCAGAAAGCGGCATCAATACTCCAGAAGACATCCAAAAGCTCAAGAAATATGGCTTTGAAGGATTCTTGGTCGGCGAAAGCTTTATGAAGACTGACAACCCTGGCGTAGCTCTTGAAAAGTTTATCAAAGAAATCAATTCCAACCTATGACAAAGCAAATACAGCTAAAAATATGCGGCATGAAGTTTTCTGAAAACATTCAGGAAATTGGCCTGCTGGCGCCTGATTTTATGGGTTTTATTTTCTATGAAAAATCGCCCCGTTATTTTGAAGCCGAAATACCCAAAATCAGTCCCGCAATAAAAAAGACAGGCGTCTTTGTCAATGCTTCATTTCCAGAAATTCAAGAAAAAGCACAAAAGCACGACCTCGATTTTATCCAGCTGCACGGCAATGAAACGCCTGAATTTTGTACCGCAATAGAAAGCTTCACAAGAGCTAAAGTAATCAAGGCATTTGCACTCGGCAACAATTTTGATTTTAGCATTTTAGAAAAGTACAAAGATTCCTGTTCCTATTTTTTATTCGATACCAAAGGACAGCATTTTGGAGGAAACGGAACTGCTTTCGATTGGAATATCTTAGAAAATTACGCTTTAGAAAAAGAGTATTTTTTGAGCGGCGGCATCGGCAGAGAAGATACCAAAAAGCTATTCGAATTCTTCCAAAAAGACTATTCCAAAAAGTGTTTCGCGATAGATGTCAACAGCCGATTCGAAACCAGTCTCGGACTAAAAGATGTCGCCAGGCTAAAAGAATTTATACAACAACTAAAAGAAAATCATGAACACAAATTATAACGCAGACGAAAAAGGATATTACGGCAGTTTCGGAGGCGCATTTATTCCCGAAATGCTCTACCCGAATGTAGAAGAATTGCGTCGAAACTACCTCAAGATTTCCCAAGAACCCGAATTCAAAAAAGAATTTCACTTCCTGCTCAAGCAATATGTGGGCCGGCCGACGCCTTTGTATTTGGCCAAAAGACTGTCCGAAAAATACAACGCAAAAATCTATCTCAAGAGAGAAGATCTTTGCCACACCGGAGCCCATAAAATCAACAATACCATCGGACAGATATTGCTAGCAAAACGGTTAGGAAAGCAACGCATTATTGCAGAAACCGGTGCCGGACAGCATGGAGTCGCGACAGCAACGGTCTGCGCCTTGATGGGACTACAATGCATCGTTTATATGGGCGAAGTTGATATCGAGCGCCAAGCTCCGAATATTGCCCGAATGAAAATGCTAGGAGCCGAAGTCCGTCCCGTAAGCTCCGGATCTAGAACCCTAAAAGATGCTACCAATGAAGCCATCAGGGACTGGATCAGCAATCCCGAAGCTACTTTTTATATTATCGGTTCTGTGGTCGGTCCGCATCCCTATCCTGATATGGTGGCCCGTTTCCAGAGCGTGATTTCAGAAGAAATGCAGTTGCAATTGATGGAGCAGGAAAACCGTCACAACCCAGATTATGTCATTGCCTGCGTAGGTGGAGGCAGCAACGCAGCAGGAGCATTTTATCACTTCTTAGAAAATGAAGACGTAAGGCTTATTGCCGCAGAAGCCGCCGGAAAAGGAATCGATTCGGGAGAAAGCGCTGCGACTTCGGCACTCGGAAAGATCGGCATCATTCACGGAAGCAAGACCCTTTTAATGCAGACAGAGGACGGACAAATCACAGAGCCCTACTCCATTTCGGCAGGTTTAGATTATCCCGGAATCGGTCCGATGCATGCCCATCTGTTTGAAAGCAGGCGCGCCGAGTTTCTTTCGATAACAGACGACCAAGCCATGCAAGCCGGAATAGAACTGGCACAGCTAGAAGGCATAATTCCTGCGATTGAAAGCGCCCATGCCCTAGCCGTTTTGGAACGCAAAAAATTCCGTCCCGAAGATATTGTGATCATCAATCTTTCTGGCCGCGGTGACAAAGACCTCACTACCTATATCAACTATTTTAAGCTTTAGAACATGAAACGCATCCAAGATAAACTAAGAGAAAACAAAAAGCTAGTTTCCATCTATTTTACGGCTGGCTTCCCGAATCTAGACGATACAAAAGTCATTATCGAAAATTTAGAGAAATCAGGAGTTGACATGATCGAAATCGGCCTTCCGTTCAGCGATCCTTTAGCCGACGGACCGACGATACAAGCCAGCTCTACAAAAGCATTAAAAAACGGAATGACAACGCAGCTGCTTTTCGAGCAATTACAAAACATCCGCCAAACCGTCAAGATTCCATTATTGATCATGGGCTATTTCAATCCGATACTGCAGTTTGGCGTAGAAAACTTCTGCAAAAAATGCCAAGAAATAGGAATTGACGGATTGATTATCCCCGATCTTCCTTTAGAAGTCTACCTGTCCGACTACAAATCTATTTTTGAAAGCTACCATCTCGCGCCTATTTTTCTTATCACGCCGCAGACTTCTGACGACAGGATAAGACTAATTGATGAAGCTTCTAACGCCTTTATTTATATGGTCAGCAGTTCGAGCGTTACCGGAAGCAGGACAGCATTTGACGAAACGCAGCTGGCGTATTTTGAAAGGATTGCTTCCCTGAAACTTAAAAATCCGCAAATTATAGGTTTTGGAATCAGCAACAGTACCACTTTCAAGCAGGCTACACAATTCCAAAAAGGCGCTATACTAGGCAGTCATTTTGTAAACCATCTTGAAAAATACGGTTCTCACGATACAGAATCATTTATAGATACCATCGTTTGATACTATTCTATAAACCATTTAATATTAACACCTTACAATCTAGCCAAACATATAAAAATTAAAATCAATTGTATAAGTAAAAATGCTTGTTCAAGTTGGAACTTTGAGAATAGATCAACTAAAAAATAAGCAATTATGAAAAATTCAAATTCTTCTGCTGCAAAAAATAGCAGGACAACCACAGCTAAATCCAGCAATTCTAAAAACAGTTCAAGTGCCTCAAAATCGACAGCAAAAAGCCCGAGCTCTGGTGCAAAATCTGTGAAACCAAAAGCAAATGCTGCCGATGGATTGAGAGAATTGCTTATGGAACAACTTAAGGATATCTATTGGGCTGAAAAAGCGCTCACGAAAGCACTTCCTAAAATGGCTAAAAACGCTACTTCAGAAAACCTAAAGGCGGCAATCGAAGACCATTTAGAAGTCACCAAAGAACAAGTTACCCGACTCGAGGAGGTTTTTGATACGCTCGGCAAAAAAGCCACAGCCAAAAAATGCGATGCCATGGAAGGCCTTATCAAAGAAGGCGAAGGCATTCTAGAAGAAACAGAACCAGGCGCTGTTCGCGATGCCGGAATCATAGCGGCTTCCCAAAAAATAGAACATTATGAAATTGCCAGCTACGGAACACTCTGCGCTTTTGCAAAAACGTTAGGCGAAGATGAAGCCGCACGACTTCTGGAAATCACGCTAAACGAAGAAAAAGAAGCTGACGTTACCTTGACCGAAGCCGCCTACAACACGATTAACTTCGATGCGGCCGATGATATAGACGAAACTGAAGAATAACTAAAAAAATGATGCTATGAGAACACAATATAACGATCTGAACGAAGAGCTGCTCTGGGGACAGAACAGCCCAAGCCATCCTCTTAATGGAGAACAAATAAGAGGAAACGGCAAACGAGAAATTGACAATCCTGATCTAAACAGAGATCGCAATAATACATTTGATCAAGACCGAAATTTCGATAACGACGATGAGGAAGAAGAAGACAATGATGATTTTCTAGACGATGGTTTTGATGACGATGATGATGACGATGACGATTCGCTGACGGATGATGAAGATGCTGACGATGATCCGCAGCAGACAAAACGCGACCAGAAGCGCACAGGATCGAATACTAATCCAGAATAATCTTAATACAATTCAAAAACGGAGGCTAAAGGTCTCCGTTTTTTTATTACCCTTACACGTGAAAGGGATGTTAAAGCCCTATCATTTTTGGCCAAAAAGCAATAAATTTAAGTAGTTGTAAATCAAATCATATGAAAGCAATTTGGAAAGGAGGCATCAGTTTTGGCCTGATCAATATACCCGTTCGCCTATACAGCGGTGCTGTCACGCATCGGATTGACCTGGATATGATTCGTAAAAAAGACCATTGCGCCATCGAATTTGTCCGCGTCTGCAAAAAAGACGGAAAAGAAGTGCCTTGGGACGAAATTGCCAAAGGCTATAAAAAAGAAAATGGCGACTATGTGGTGCTCGACAAATCAGACTTTGCCAGAGCCATGCCCGAAAAGACACAAACCATTGATGTTTTTGAATTTGTGCTCGAAAAAGAAATTCCTGCCCAATACCTTGAAAAGCCCTATATCGTAGAACCTGCCAAAGAAGCCAAAAAGACCTATACCCTGCTTCGAGAGGCTCTAAAGAAATCGGGAAAGGTCGGCCTTGCAAAATTTGTGCTGCGAAATACCGAGCATCTCGGAATCCTTAAGGTCGAAGACAACGCCATCCTGCTCATACAAATTCGTTTTGATCAAGACCTGCGCAGCCCATCCGAAGCAAAAATTCCAGACGACGTAAAAATTGCCAAAAAAGAACTCGATATGGCATTGAACATTATCGAACAGCTTACCGACAAATTCGAGCCCGAAAAATACAAAGACACTTACAAGGACGAATTGCTGAAAATTATCAGGAAAAAATCAAAAGAAAAAGGCAAGCCCGCAAAAAAAGAAGAATCAGCAGAAAAACCTAAAGCAAAAAAAGAGGCTACAGACGATCTACTGGCACAACTCAAAGCAAGTCTTGAAGCAATAAAAAACTAAGACCATGGCGCTCGAAAAATACAACCAGAAACGAGATTTCTCTAAAACCAAAGAACCCAAAGGAATCAAAAAAGCCTCCAAAGGCGAGCTTACTTTTGTCATCCAAAAGCACGCGGCTTCGCGATTGCACTATGACTTTCGACTAGAAATAGATGGCGTTTTGGTGAGCTGGGCAGTTCCAAAAGGACCTTCCGCCAATCCGTCAGACAAGCGCTTGGCCGTACAGACCGAAGACCACCCGATGGATTATTTTGATTTTGAAGGAACCATTCCCAAAGGAGAATATGGCGGCGGGACCGTGATGGTCTGGGACTACGGAACCTATCGCCCCGAAAACACAGAAACAGCCGTTGCCCAAGACAACAAGACGATGAAAAAACAGCTTGCAGAAGGCTCCATCAAAATCATCTTGAAAGGAAAAAAATTATCTGGCGCTTGGCATTTGGTCGAAATGAAAGGCAAAGACAACCTGTGGCTGCTGATGAAGTCAAAAGACGAATTTGCGGGTGCAAAAATAAAATTCGATGAAAACTCTGCCGTTTCCGGATTAGATTTTAAAGGAATAGAAAAGAACGGAGCCATGTACAGTTCCGACAAAGGCAAAAAGCTTTCTAAAGCCGAAACCAAAAAAGAAAAAGAGAAAGAAGACAAAGAAGCCGAAAAAGAAAAGCCCAGGCAATCCCTAATCCGTAACGAACAAGCTTTTTCTGCCGAAGACCTACAAGAAGCCACTACGCTAAAAACCTTCCCAGACGACTGGCGTCCGCAGCTGGCGACGCTGGCCGATGAAGCTTTTGACGATGATGACTGGCTTTTCGAAAACAAATTCGACGGCTACCGTGCTTTTGCGCAAATCCAAAAGAAGAAAGTAAAGCTTATTTCCCGAAACGGAATTTCTTTCAATACCAAATACGCCGATCTTGTCACGATCTTAGAAAAAATAAATGATGACGTCATTTTAGACGGCGAGGTTGTTGTAGAAGACAGCAAAGGAAAAAGCCATTTCCAGTGGCTGCAGCATTTTGACGAGCACCGAGAAAAAGGCACCCTGAAATTGTACGTCTTTGACATCGTATATTTTAACGGCTATGACCTAAGACAGCTCGAATTGCTGCAACGCAAAAAAATCCTAAAAGCCATACTTCCAAAACTAGACAATATTATCTTTTCATCGCACACGATCGGGCAAGGAAAAGAAACCTTTGCTGCCATCGAAAAATTAGGAGGCGAAGGAATCATTGCCAAAAAAATCACCTCAAAATACCACCAAGACCAGCGCACCAAAGACTGGCTCAAGATAAAGACCACCCAACAGCAAGAAATGGTCATCGGCGGCTTTACCGACCCGCAAGGAAGCCGAAACGGACTGGGCGCGCTGCTTTGCGGTTATTTTGACAAAGACGATTTTATATATTCTGGAAAAGTCGGAACCGGATTCGACGATAAGACCCTAAAAGAACTCCGTACCAAACTAGAAAAGCTCGAACGCAAGACAAGCCCTTTTAAGACACCGCCCAGATTGCAAGGCACGCATTGGGTCAGGCCAGAACTGGTCGTCCAATTAAAATTTACCGAATGGACCGATGCAGGCAGCATGCGCCATCCCGTATTTTTAGGCCTGCGGAAAGATAAAAAAGCAATCGAGGTCATAAAAGAAAGCAAGATAGCCACAGAAAGTGCCCTAAAGAAAATCGAATCGAAAGACAAAACCACAAACAAAAAGGCTATGGAAAAGACAGACAGCAAGGCCGAATTTTCAAATCTCGACAAGATTTTCTGGCCCAAAGAAAAATACACCAAAGGCGATGTGATAGCCTATTATGATGCCGTTGCCGACTACATCCTCCCCTACCTAAAAGACCGTCCGGAATCGTTAAAACGCACTCCCAACGGAATCGCAAAAGACGGCTTTTTCCAAAAAAACGTAGAAGGACAAGTTCCGGATTGGATCAAGACCAAAAAGCTGAAATCAAAATCAACAGGCGAAACCATTACCTACCTGCTCTGCCAAGACAAAGACACCCTGCTCTTTTTGGCCAACTGGGGCTGTATCGAAATCAACCCTTGGAGCAGCCGCATCGGCACACTGAACAATCCCGACTATATTATTTTTGACCTCGATCCGAACGAGGCAGGAATGGACAAGATTATCAAGACTGCTTTGGCCTTAAAAGAAATTCTAGATTCCCTAAAAGTGCCCGCCTATATAAAAACATCAGGCGGAAAAGGACTGCACGTCTTTATTCCAGTACTGCCCAAATATACCTACAACCAGACACGCACCTTCTCGCATCTCGTCAGCCAGATGGTACTCAAAAAGCTGCCCGAAATAGTCAGTCTCGAAAGAAGCCCGTCAAAAAGAAAAGGAAAAGTCTATCTAGATTATCTGCAAAACGGAAAAGGAAAAACCATGGCAAGCATCTACTCGCTACGGCCGAGAGACCGAGCCACCGTCAGCACGCCGCTAGAATGGGACGAAGTGAATGCCAAGCTAGACCTTAGCGCCTTTACCCTCAAGACCGTCCCAAAACGGCTTGAAAAAAAAGGCGACTTGTGGAAAGACTTTTTTAAAGACAGCATCGATCTAAAATCCCTGCTAGATCAAATCTAGAAAGTAGAAAAAGCCTATTCTAAAGTAGAAACGAAAAGTTTATAGCCTGAATTCGCTTATTCTTAAACAGAATGAGCTTATTTTCAAGTTGAAATCGCTTATGTTCATCTGGAAAAGCAATATTTTCACGTTGAACGCACTTATTTTTACATAGAAACTACTTATGTTCAAGTGTAAACGAGATATTTTAAAATTAAAAACAATCATTACAAAATTGAAATTATTTATGGTAAACTTGAAAAGGCATATTTCAAACTTAAATACGCTTGTAATAAAGTAAAACAAGCCTATTTCAAACTATAAATCGTTTAGATTACATTAAACAAAATTTGTTAGTTTTTTTCTGTCACTTTTAGCAAGTATTTAGCAAAAAACCATTTTTAAATTCCTATATTTAGTCTTATATAAAACCTGCACCATTGAATAAGTACGTAAAGAAAGGGCTTAAAATTACAGCTTGGACCCTAGGTTCCATCCTAGGTTTGCTTTTATTGATTATAATTTTGATCCAGATTCCTTATTTCCAAAATCTTATCAAAGACAAGGCCGTGACTTATCTCGAAGGAAAAATCAAGACGCCTGTTTCTATCGGACACATCGAGATCGGCTTTCCCAAAACAGTAATTATAGAAGACGTTTATTTCGAAAGCCAGCAAGGCGACACGCTTCTGGCAGGAGAAAAATTAAAAGTAGACATCAGCCTTTTCAAATTGCTGAGCAACGAAGTCGAAGTCAATTCGATCGACCTGCTGGGAATTACCACGACTATAAAAAGAGACAAAGACTCAGTCTTTAATTTCGATTATATTATCAAGGCCTTTGCTTCCGAAGAACCCAAAGCAGAAGATTCAGAGCCGATGAAATTCTCCATACAAAAAATAAATCTCGACCGAATCAAAGTCCGTTTCGACGACAAGATTTCCAAAAACGATCTTACCGCCTATCTCAAGCATTTCGATACCAAGATTACCAAATTTGATTTAGACAAGATGGATTTCGAAGTCCCAAAAATCAATCTCGACGGATTCACGGTAATGCTAAAACAAGGCGAAATTGTTCAAGAAGTAGCCCAGAATACCGTTGAAGTAGCCGATGAAGCCGTCCGCAGTCCTGAACTTAATTTAAAATTAGGAGCAATCAACCTCGCCAACATCAACATCGGCTTCGACAATGCCGGAACAAAACTGAATACAGGCCTAAACCTGAAAAAACTAATAGTAGAATTCAATTCAATCGACCTAAAAAAACAATTTATCGACCTAAAAAACTTTGAAATCGACGGTATCAAGGGCGGACTCACGTTTGGAAAGCTTGACAAAAAGATAACTGTTCAAGCGCCCGATTCGCTCAAGGCTTCGGGACCAAAGTGGAAAGTAAAATTAGACCATACGTCCTTAAAAAACATTGCGTTCCGCTTTGACGATGAAAACGCGGCAAGAGCCAAAAAAGGAATCGATTACAAACATCTGAACCTAGAAAACGTACAACTCCAAGGCGAGAAATTCTACTACAGTGCCGATACCATTTCGGGAAACATCCAAGCCTTCACGATGAACGACCAAAGCGGCGTAGCCATCGAGTCGTTCCGTACCGATTTTTTCTACGGTTCAAAAAGAGCCTCCCTCAAAAAGCTCTATCTAAAAACACCGCAGACTTTAGTCAAAGACGAAATCAATATTACCTATGATAATCTTGCTACAATTGCTGATAACCTTGGCGATCTCGGCATCAAGGCCTCATTAAAAGACAGCCGAATCGGGTTCAAGGACATCCTGCTTTTTGTGCCGAATCTAGAAAACACCAATCAATTCAAGAACAATCCAGAAGCCATACTTTACATCAACAGCGAAGTATCTGGAAAAATCAGCGATCTTGTCATTCCTAACCTCGAAATCAGCGGCATAGGCACGACAGTCATTGCGGCCAGCGGCAGGATTACCGGACTGCCTGATGCCAAAAAAGCATATTTTGACTTAAAAATAAGAGAATTCAAGACCTCTTCAAAAGACATCAACACCTTTGTTCCCGAAGGAACCCTTCCGGCAACGATCCAGCTTCCGGCACAGCTGTCATTGAACGGCTTTTTCAAAGGAGCGGTCAATAATTTCAATACCGACCTGAACCTTGCCAGCAGTTTCGGAAAGGCAAAAGTAAAAGCCTCTTTTGACCAGAGACGAAAAAATCATGAAAAATACCAAGCCGATGCCACGATCGACAATTTCGATATCGGCAAACTGCTCAAGAATGATTCTCTAGGAAAAGTGAGCCTGAAGGCAAAAATAAAAGGAACGGGCTTGGACCCAAAAACAGCGAACGCGACAATTGACGGTACTTTAATCAAGGCCGAATTCAACCGCTATGCCTATCGCGATCTACAATTAAAAGGCGCCATCCAAAACGGCAACTTTAATGCCACAGCCGGAATGAATGATGCCAACCTCACCTTTGCCTTAAAAGCCGAAGGAAATTTCAAAGACAAATACCCGTCTGTAAAACTAAAACTGAATACCGACATTGCCGATTTAGAAAAGCTGAACCTCCATGCCGGACCTATGAAGATTCGAGGCGATGTTTATGCCGATATCCCGAGCTCAAATCCAGAATTCTTAAACGGTACCATCAGCATCCACAATATCTTGATTGCCGACGCTAAAGAAACCTATGCCTTAGATTCGATAAAAGTAGAAGCCATTTCAACAGCTGCAAGCGATACCATCAGGCTGAAATCACAATTCGTAGATGCGCAGCTTGCAGGGAAATTCCAGATCGACCAAGCGCCGACAGCATTGGCCAACTCTATTGCAAAATACTACGATACCAATCCGAAAGTTCCTAAAAAAACAACCAAGCCACAACAGTTTGACCTAAAGATTGGCGTCAAAGACGATCCTATTTTAGTAAAATTAGTGCCGCAACTCACCAGCGTCTCGCCTATTGAAATTACAGGAAGATACAACAGCGAAGGCGACAGCATTACCGTAAACGGGAAGATTCCGAAAATAATCTACGGAACCAATACCATCACCAACGGCCAGCTCGATATCGAGACCGATGAAAACGCCTTGATTTATAGCTTGGTTATTGACGATATTAAAAATTCGCAGATCAACCTGCCGTACACCAGCATTTCTGGAGAAGTACGAGACAACAAGATCAACTATACCTTGCTGGTAAGAAATAAAAAAGACGAAGACCACTATCTTGTGGCCGGAAGCCTAAAATCTACCGACGGAACCATGCAGATTTCTCTAGAACCCGACGGACTGATCTTAAACTACGAGCCTTGGGACATTGACAGAGAAAACATCATCCAGTTTGGAGACAAAGGCATCTACGCTTCTAATTTTGAATTAAGCAACGAAGGAAGCTCCATAAAAATCCAGTCGCAATCCGAAGCGCCGAACGCGCCGCTAGATGTCGATTTTAAAGATTTTAAGATCGAAACCATCACGAGCGCCATACAAAAAGACACATTGCTGGCCGGAGGAAGAATCAACGGAAACGTGCTGGTGAAAAACCTTTCTAAAACAGCAACGTTTACAGCCGATATGACTATTGAAGATTTCAGCTTCAAAAAAGACACCATCGGCAATATCAGCGTGAAAGTCAACAACGAGACAGCCAATGTATTAGATGCCCAAGTTGCCATTACGGGCGGCGACGGCAACCAAGTAAATCTAGACGGAACCTACAGAACCGACAACAGTACTTTTGACATGACGCTGGATATCGAAAAGCTCAACATGAAAAGCATCCAAGGCTTTACGATGGGCAATCTTGCCGAAAGCACAGGATTCCTGTCTGGCGATTTCAAGATTACCGGAAGTACCAAACAGCCGAGCGTGATTGGAGAACTGCAGTTCAACGAAGTCGGATTCAAGGTAAAACAGCTTGCTTCTAAATTTAAGTCGATAAACGATAAGATTACGTTCACCAGTTCAGGAATCAACTTTGATGATTTTTCAATATCCGATTCAGAAGACAACCTGCTTGTAGTGGATGGACGCGTGCTAACGACCAATTATACCGACTATGGCTTTGACCTTACAGTCAATGCCGACAACTTCAAGGCACTAAACTCTAAGGAAAAAGACAACGACCTTTACTATGGCGATTTGTTCATTGATACCAAACTGAGCGTAAAAGGCGACCTGAACAAGCCTGTCGTTGACGGAACGATCAAGATCAACAAAGACACAGACCTGACCATCGTCCTTCCGCAATCCGACCCTTCTATTGCGGATCGTGAAGGCATCGTAGAATTTATCGACCAAGATGCCGTGCAGATCGACCAGCGATTTACCTCACAGACAGACGCCATAACCCAGACACAATTTAAGGGAATGGACGTTTCGGTAAACATAGAAATCGTAAAAGAAGCCGAACTGACCATGATTATCGACAAAGGAAACGGCGACTACCTGAACCTAAAAGGAGAAGCGCAACTGACTGGAGGAATCGACGAATCAGGAAAAACGACGCTTACAGGCAGGTATGAATTTAGCGAAGGAGCTTATGAAATGACGTTCAACCTCCTCAAGAGAAAATTTGACATCAAGGCGGGCAGTTATATCCTTTGGACCGGAGAGCCTACTTCTGCCGATATCAACATTACTGCCGTATATGAAATAGAAACTGCGCCTATTGATTTATTAGATGCCCAGTTGAGCAATGCCTCGCCTGCTGTCCGAAACACCTATAAACAACGTATTCCGTTCCAGACATTATTAAAAATGAATGGCGAGCTGTTGAAGCCCGAGATTAGTTTTGACATCGTATTGCCGGATGGCAATTACAACGTTGCGACAGAAATCATTTCCTCTTCCAAAACAAAACTGGCACAGCTGCGCCAAGAGCCTGGAGAATTAAACAAGCAGGTATTTGCTTTGTTGCTATTGGGCCGTTTTATTGGCGAAAATCCTTTTGCGAGCGAAGCCGGAGGAACTAATGCAGGAGCTATAGCACGACAAAGCGTGAGCAAGATCCTTTCGCAACAGCTAAACAATCTTGCCAGCGATTTGGTACAAGGCGTAGAACTTGATTTTGACTTAGAATCTAGAGAAGATTATACCACCGGTACCAGAGAAGACCGTACCGATCTTAATGTAGGATTATCAAAACGATTACTGAATGACCGCCTTAAAGTGACCGTAGGAAGCAGTTTCGGTATCGAAGGGCCGCAACAATCCAATGAAGAAACGACCAACATTGCAGGCGATATTTCGGCCGATTACCAATTGACAAAAGACGGCAGGTATATGGTTCGCGCCTACCGAAAAAACCAATACCAAGTCGCCTTGCAAGGACAAGTTGTTGAAACCGGAGTTGCCTTTATCATCACGATGGATTACAACAAATTCCGTGAGCTTTTCCACAGGACCGAAGAAGAAAAGAAAATGATCCGCGAAACCAGAAAACGCGAAAAAGAACTAAGAGAAAAACAAAAAGAGAAAGAAAAATTAGCCGAAGAAAAAGAAGAAAAAGAAATCGACAATGACTAATACTGTAAAATATACGCTCTTTTTTGCCCTACTTTTTTTGTATGGCTGCAGCAACTTGAAATACCTTCCAGAAGGTGATGCTTTGTATGTAGGCGGAAAAGTAAAAGTAGAAGACACCCTCCTATCCCGAAAAGAAAGAAAAAATCTTGAAAAAGAACTCGAGCCTTTATTGCGTCCGCTGCCTAACAAGACTTTTTTGGGACTGCGCCCGAAATTATATTTTTACAATATTGCAGGAGAGCCTAAAAAAGACAAAGGATTCCGCTATTGGCTTCGCAATAAGGTAGGAGAGCCGCCAGTGTCGTTCAGCAAGGTTGATTTAGAATACAACGAAAGCATTCTTCAAAATTATGCTGAAAATAATGGGTATTTCAAGGTAAGAACCGAGTCCGATTCGACCGGAAGAAGCCGTAACCGAAAAGTAACTGCAGAGTATATTGTCCGTCCGGGAAAACAGTACAAGATAAAAAGCGTTACGTTTCCTTCCGACTCTTCCGAACTGTCAAAAAATATCGCCCGACTACAACGCAGGAGTCGCTTAAAAGTCGGCAATGCCTACAGCCTAGAGGTGATCAAGGAAGAACGAGAGCGTATCGACACCCGACTCAAAGAAAAAGGCTATTATTTCTTCAATCCCGATTTTATCTTAGTGCAGGTTGACAGTACCGTTGGCAAGCAAGAAGTCGACCTGATTGTCAAGGTAAAAAAAGAGACTCCAGAACGTGCTAAAAAAGTCTATACGATCAACGAAACCTATATTTATCCAAACTATTCGATAACAACAGACAGCATCAGCAACGACAAGTCTTTTGCTGAAAAATATAAAGACCTTACCATCATCGACACCGTCAAGACATTCAATCCTCGAATCTATGACAGGACATTGTATTTCAAAAAAGGCGATGTGTATAACCGTACAGACCATAATCTTTCCCTGAACCGCTTGGTCAATCTGGGAACTTTCAAGTTTGTAAAAAACGAATTCCGCGTTTCCGATTCTGTCGAAAATGCGCTGGATGCTTATTACTACCTGACGCCGCTTCCAAAAAAGTCCATCCGAGTAGAAGTGTTAGGAAAGACAAACTCTGCCAATTATACAGGAACCGAACTAAATGTCAACTGGCTGAACAGAAATACGTTTAAAGGCGCCGAATTGCTTACGATTACAGGCTTTGGTGGTATGGAAGTGCAAGTTTCTGGGCAAAACAAAGGCTATAATGTGTTCCGCTTTGGAGGCGAGGCAAGTATTGTCTGGCCGCGTTTTATTGCTCCGTTCCAGCTAAAATCCGGTAGCGGCTTCGTGCCTAAAACCAGAGCCTTAATCGGTTACGAACATCAAGAAAGACAGCGTCTTTATACCCTGAATACTTTTAAAGGTTCTTTTGGCTATTTATGGAAAGAAAATGCCCGAAAAGAACATCAATTAAACCTGACGGAAATCACCTATGTAAGTTCCGGAAATGTTTCCGCCGAATACCAAGCACAGATTGACGGAACGGATGAAATACCTGGAAATCCGTCATTGCAGCGCGTCATCGACAAACAGCTGATTTTTGGCCCGACCTATTCTTATACCTATACGAACACGATGCGCAGAAGAAGGACAAATACTTTTTACTACAAAGGAAGCATCGATCTTTCTGCCACAGCAACCGGATTGATTATGGGCGGCGATGCAGACAATCCAAAGCAAATTTTAGGAGTGCCTTTTAGCCAGTTCGTAAAATTAGAAAACGAATTCCGCCATTATTTAAAACTCGGAAAAGATTCGCAATTGGCCAGCCGAATTATCGTAGGCGTGGGAATTCCGTACGAAAACTCCAAAGAATTGCCTTTTATCAAGCAGTTTTTTATCGGAGGAACCAACAGCATCAGAGCTTTCAGGGCACGTTCGATTGGACCTGGTACTTACAATCCGAATGTAGAAGAAAGTTCTTTCCTGCCGGACCAATCAGGAGATTTAAAACTAGAATTCAATACCGAATACCGCGCCAAGCTATTTAGCATCGTGCATGGTGCTGTTTTTGTCGATGCCGGAAATATATGGCTGATGAATGACAACGAAAATAAGGCCGGAGCGCGATTCTCAAGCAAATTCTTAGACGAGCTTGCAGTAGGTACTGGTGCGGGTCTGCGATTCGATTTGTCGTTTTTAGTACTGCGATTGGACTTGGCTTTCCCTTTGCGCAAGCCTTATCTGCCGGAAGGCGAACGCTGGGTCTTGGATAAAGTACAATTTGGAAGCCCAGACTGGAGAAAAGAAAACTTAGTCTTTAATTTGGCGATTGGCTACCCTTTCTAGGAATTAATTTACCTCCTCATTTCGCTTTTTCTTGCTGACGAGCCTGATTTTTATTTTTCCGTCATCGCCATCAGAAGCCAAAAGATGCAGTACGATACCCCTATTTCTTCGTTCTTCCAGCTGTTCCTTGTCGGTAATGTCTTTGTCGTTTTTAGGATTTCGAAGCGGCACATCGAGCGCTATGTTTGTGCCTTTCCCAAAAGAATAGACTCCCGCAATATCCATATTCAATACGCTGGAATTGATCTGCATTGGCTCGATGGTTATCTTTTCGCCTTTGATATTAAAGCCTCCTTTCAGATTGCTGAACGTGATATTGTCCAAGTCCCGAAAAGGAAATGCAAATTTTCCGGCACTTTTGATCGGCTCAAAACCAATCAAGGCGCCTTTTCTAAGCGTAAAGCCGACCGTTCCGTTCATAGAATTCGTTACCAAATTGCCATCGTTTGTGATATTTCCAGAAATAGAAGAATTAGCTGTAAGATAGCCTTTCAGGTTTTTCGATGTCAGAGACTGCATGTCAAAATCATTAAACGCATAGAAGAATTTTTCAATGGCAACATTAGCCACATTTGCCTTCATCGAAAAATGATTCTTTGCTTTCCCCTGCTCTATCGAACCGTTAAGGGTTACTTGTCCGCCGGCATGATTGACTATCGCATTCTGTATCGTAATTCCTGATTCCGACAGCAGGATAGCCGCCTTTACATTGGTGGCCGTAAATTTTTTATAATAAAACTTATCGACTTGAACCGTCAAGGCGACATTGCTTTTCTCGAAAAGAAAATTCAGTTTATCATTTACATTACTCTTTTGCGTTTTCAAGGCAGGCTGTCTTGTTTTACGGTTTCCTAAAAACCCGAGAAATTCGCCCATATACAATTGCGGACTGGTCACTTTCCAGTTGAGCACCAGCTTTTCAGGTTCTGTGTAATAGAGATTCAGGAAGTTTTTGATACTGCCTTCCATATTCACGATACTCCTGCCGCTTTGTAGTCTTATGTTGCTAATAAACAAATCTTTTTCTGTAAAATTCAAGGCGACGTTGGTGTTTTTGAAGGACAGATTTCTCGGCACATAACGTATATCACCTTTTTCAATCTTCACCAATCCAGAAACGAACGGCTTGGTAATTTCAAAATCAACAATATCAGCTTTGAAGTGAAATTCTACATCAGCATTGCCTTTGGAAAACACCAGCAGCTCCTTGTCAACAGCATTGCCTAGCTTCTCCAACGGAAATTTAGACTTAAAAACGCCCGAGGCAATCGGCTTGCTAAAATCATTGATTATCGCAGAGTCCATCACAAAAGGAATTTCTTTATACTCGCCTTTGAAATCCATCAGTTTTACAACAGAATTCGGGTCGTCAAATCCTTTGCCTTTGACAAATTCATTCGTGAAAACTCCATCAAAACTGCACTTATCGATAATCCCGTCAGGAATGTGGAGTCGGTTGTTTTTAATCGCTGCTTTTACTAAAAACAACGGATCGCCAGCCGCATTCAAATCGCCTACGATATCGCAGGTCACATCGATCGGCTTTTCCAAATCGAAGCGGTTGAGCTGTCGGCTGATATTGTTTGAAAGTAAATTAGAAGCATTTTTCCAAAGAATTTTGTCGGCTTTGATATGCAGCGAAAAATCAGAATTGGATTTGCCGATGTTGAACTTTCCGCCAATGTTGAAGGTGTCGTCGCCTATTTCTAAATCGTTGGGCTCAAAGACAATAGTTTCTGCTTTTTCATTATACGCGATATCAAGTTTTCCGTTGAGCTTTTTGTCTTTGATAAAACTGCCGTGCTGGGTATTAAAAGCAAGGCTTTGTGCCGAAGCCTCTAGTTTTATAGCTGCTTTCCATCCCTCAGAATCATAATCAAGCCTGCCTTTGAGATCATCAATCGAGAAATTGAAAAGCTTTTTGCCCTTGAGATTGTTTGAAATAAAGGTTACATTGTGCAGTTCAAACGCTTTTATTTCGGCAAAGGAACTGCTTTCGCCAGAGGCTTCTTTTTCTTGTTTTGACTTGAAAATTGCCGAATTGCTATAGCCGTTTTCTGCAACGAATAAATGAATCGTCGCATCGCTGATGTCGATCTTTTTAATTTCTAGCGTACCGTGGAGGAAAGCTAATACGTTAATCGAAATATTAAAGTCTTCGGCTTGCAGCAGCGTATTTTTGTGGGATGTCCAGAGGCTGTCTTTTAAAACGGCGTTTTTTATTCTTAAGGAAACACGGGGAAATCCTTGCAAGAAAGTAGGTTCCATGCTTTCTGCGGTAAATTTTCCGTTGATATTTTCATTGATCTTTTGGGTGATGGAAGCTAAGATTTCTTTTTTATGCGTATTGACATAAAAAGCAAGTCCCATATAAGCAAGAATCGTAAAGAGAAAGACTCCTGACATTATTTTAAGCGAAAGCCTTGCCCAACGAGGCAGGCCGCGTAATTTTTGAAGAAATTTAGAGTTCGTGGTTTTTTCTTGCATAGATTGTCATTAGTGTTGGCGGGCAAACAATACCTAAATTTACAATAAAACGTTGAAGATGAGCCTAAATATATTAAAAATAAAAAGCTTCCCGATTGGAAGCTTTTTACTTTTGCTGTCTGGATTGTGCTTAAACAGAAAGTTTTCCTTCTATGCTATCATCTAATGGCTTTCCTAGTAGGGCTCCTACTGCGGTTTTTAGCATTGCGACCATCTTACCGCTTTTAGTATCCCAATAATAGACATAGTCTGGCTGTATGCGGATTACGGTAACATTCGGATCGTCCTTTCCTTTAGAAAACCATGCTTTTGCAATCGGGTTCCATTTGTCTTCGATCGTGGATTTATCTTTATAGATAAAAGCTTTTCCATAGATATTCAGGTATTCCGAGCTTGAATTTTTTGCAAAAAGCAATTGCACGTTTTCGTCTTGCTTTATCTCGAAGTTCTTATTGCTGTCGGCACCGCTTAGGAACCAAATATTCCCTGCTTCGTCGACTTCCTGAACGCTCATCGGGCGTGTGGAAAATGGACTGTGTGATAAATCGGTACAAAACATGCACACTCGTATGTCTTCGGCTAGCTTTTTCAGTTTTGAAATCGCGTCTTCGTTGCTTAGGTTTTTAAAATCTCCCATAATATTTAATTTAGTTGGTTATTCTTCTACGTCAATTTTTTCTGAAGTCCAGTCGATAGCACGCTCCAAATCGTTTTTATGAAAAACTTTGAATTCACCTGGCATAATCTTGCTAAAAAAAGAAGTGAATTTGTCAACCGTTTCCGAATCGGAGATAATGGCGGCCCGGTTCCATTTGGTTATATTTTTGATTCCGAGTAAAGCATCTTGAATCCAAGCTCCGAAAGTAAAATCGGCTGGAGAATTTTCTAAGTAAAGTAAATAATTCAGCTTGCCTGTCTTTTGGACAAGCTCCGAAACCTTTGTATTTACAAGCTTAAAATCGTCTTGGGTGACTTCGCCGCTAGAACGAAAACCGACCATATTGTCAGGCAAATTGTGAATCTGTTCTATCATAACATTGAGTATTTTGGTTGGTTCATACTCAAATTTACGCCTTATAAAATGGGCACTATGTTATTGATATCATAATGTTTGCACAATAAAACCCTAAATAGCTATAGCTTTTTTTCCATGATGTAGTCTTCCATCAAATAGCTATTCCCAATATCAATATCCTCTTCCCCTATTTTTTCGAATCCAAGCTTTACATAAAACTGGAAGGCATTGTTATGACGGTTTACGTTTAAAGAAAGAGCAGTATTTTGATTGGTTGTGGCTTTATCGGCTATGAAATCAATAAGCTTTTTTCCTATTCCTTTGCCCTGGGTTTCAGGCAGGATGTAGATCTTATGAATTTTGGTCTTGGGTTCTTCATTATAATTCAACTCATAAGAAGCAAATCCTAATGGAATTCCGTCTTCTTCTGCCAAAATAAAATGATGCTTTTTTGCAGTGGCTTGGCTTTCCAGCGCACTGATATCATACATCATAGCAAACATATAGTCGATTTGTTCGGAAGAAAGAATAGGACCGTAAGTTATTGGCCAAGTTTTTCCAGCAATATCCCTTATTGCTTGGTAGTTGGTAGTATTCGTTATAGAAATCATTTTTAATATTTATGCTTTACGTAAAGTATTGATGGCTTCCACCCATTCGGTTTTTTGGCAGATTTGGCAACTTGCTTTTCCTGCTTTTACTTTTTGCGTATGGGCACAGAACGTGCAGGAAAACAGACCGTCTTTGGGTATGGCCACATTCTTTTGGTTGAATAACTGCGGCAAGATAGGCAATCCGTATTTTACATCCTTATCATCATAGAAAAAAACGCTGACTTCACCGGAAGTCTCGAGATAGGCATTTTTCACTTGTCCGAGATGTTCGATAGAACGCAAACGTAATTCTGAAAAGAACTCGTCTTGTGCCAAGCCTTCTCTTTCAAAGCTAGAAATTGAGAATTTTCCCTCTTTTATAAGGCACTCTGTTTTTCCTTCAACCAGATTTTCAAACCATTGGAATTTTCCGATCAACATCGTTACAAAACGATACATCGAAATAATGACAATAAAAACAGTGATAGCTGGAATGAGCCCAACATCTTCATAAAACATAGGATCTCCTGCGGCCGAGCCTAGAGCGATAATGATAACGGTTTCAAAAATAGAAAGCTGCTTTACGCCTCTTTTTCCGGTAAAGCGCAAAGTAATCAGCAGGACGATGAACATTACGACAGACCTGAAAACTACTTCGAAAAGAAATTCAAGCGGATGGTTGTTAATGAGGACTCTTTCCCATTCAAAAATATCGTGCATTTTAGGGTGTTTATTTTTTATTGAATTTACTAATTAAAACATAGCTATAGTGAAGATTTAAGAGAAATTTAATATTGTTTTAGAATAACAAAATTGAATTATATCGTAACTTTATAATCCGAATTATATTTGGATGTTGCTTTTTACTTTATTCCATAGCGAAAACAAGTTGCAACTATAATAAACCAAATAGATTTTGAAATAACACGAATTGCAATCACGTTAATTTAGAGTAGCTTGTAATTCATGTGCAAGGCTTTAGTACCAGTTGGTGTTGAAGCCTTGCTTTTTTTTGGAATTTTCTTAAATAAATGTAAAAATGTTTTGGATTTTTTATAGTTTTAGCATCCATTAAAAACATACATCTTCCTACCATGGGACACCAAAAACTAAGAGAAGACAAGACCTGCCTTAACTGTAGCTATGTAGTCGAAAATAAATACTGTCCCAATTGCGGGCAAGAAAATACTGAGACACGACAATCTTTTCATTATCTGTTTACCCATTTTATAGAAGACTTGACGCATTATGATGGCAGTTTTTGGAAAACAATAAAGAATCTTTTATTCAAGCCGGGCTACTTAACAAAGGAATATCTGGAAGGCAAAAGGAAAAAATTTGTACCTCCTGTTAAGCTGTACATTTTTATCAGCTTTGTGACGTTTTTGCTTCCAACTTTATTGCCAGATGTTTCTTTTTTTGGCGACACCGAAGAAAAAAAAGAATTTATAAACATAAACGATAAAAAAGACACACTAGCTAAAAAAGAAAATAGAGGCATCAGAATTAAGGATGATGTATTTGTAAAAAGTATCAAGGAGCTAGATTCCCTAGAAAATATACCTACCGAAAAATTGTCCTACCTTGAATATGGGATGTATAAAAACTTGTTGAAAGTCAAGCAAGAAAAAAATCAAAAGGAGTTTATGAAAAAAGTGATAGAGTCCTTTTTCCATACGCTTCCGAAAGTCTTATTTTTATACATGCCGATTTTTGCTTTTTTCCTTTGGCTTTTGCACGACAAAAAAAAGCGATATTATTTTGATAGCGGTGTGTTTACGCTCCACTACTTTTCATTTCTTTTACTAACGATCACGATTGGCGTACTTTTCGAATGGATTTTGCATCTCTTTCTTTTAGACGACCTTTCAGGCATCTATAACTTTATCTCATTGGGATATTGCTTCTTTTACTTTTTTAGAGCACATAGCAGATTTTTTGGCGAAGAAAAAATTATTTCACGATTAAAGAGCTTCATTTTGTTTTTCATAAATATGTTTTTGATATCCATCTTTTCATTGGCTTTATTTATGTATAGCATATGGCACATCCAATAAAATTATTATATTTATAAAAATTTGAAAATGAAGAAAACGCTTATAACCGGCTTTTTGCTCTCGCTTTTTTTAGTAAGCTGTTCTACAGTAAAACCTACAAAATATATAGATTCGATATCGGCGGCAGATTTGAAAACAAATCTTTACGTAATTGCCAGCGATGAAATGGAAGGCCGCAATACGGGTGAGCCTGGTCAAAAAAAGGCAGGAAAGTATATTATCGACCAATATGAAAAAATGGGCGTTTCTTACCCAAAAGGTGCCACTGACTTTTACCAAAAAGTCCCTTCGGAGTTTATGTCAAAATCCTTCAGTCCGAAATTAAACGATTCAGAGAATATCTGGGCTTTTATCGAAGGCTCTGAAAAGCCAGATGAAATTTTGGTTATTTCTGCCCATTACGACCACGTTGGAATGAAAAACGGCGAAGTCTATAATGGTGCCGATGATGATGGTTCAGGAACAGTAGCTTTGATAGAGATTGCCAAAGCTTTTATGCAGGCTAAAAAAGACGGTCACGGTCCGAAACGTTCTATCCTTTTTCTTCATGTAACTGGAGAGGAACATGGCTTACACGGTTCAAGATATTATGCTGAACATCCTTTATTCCCTTTGAAAAATACTATTGCTGATTTGAACATTGACATGATTGGTCGTCGAGATGAGAAACATAAAGATAATGGAAATTACGTGTACCTCATAGGCTCAGACCGCTTGAGTACCGACCTTCATAAGATATCAGAAAAAGCGAATCAAGACTATATTAAGCTATTACTGGATTATAAATACAACGACAGGAACGATCCTGAAAGAATCTATTATCGTTCGGATCACTATAACTTCGCGAAAAACGGAATTCCATCGCTATTTTATTTCAACGGCGTTCATGCTGATTATCACAAATCGACAGACACGCCAGATAAGATTGAATACGATCTGCTCCAAAAAAGAGCCCAACTTGTTTTTGTAACAGCTTGGGAATTGGCAAACCGAAAAGAAAGACCTGTTATTGACAGGGATGGCAAATAATAAAAAAGCTCCGATTTCGGAGCTTTTTTATTTTATAAATCTTCTTTTACATCTGCATCGGGAGCATTTTTCTTTACCGATTCAATTCCGTTATCACGTCCGGAAGTCGAAGCATACATCTGGCTCGAGCCAATAATCTGTCCGTTAGTAGCTTTTAGATTGAAGTAAGCCTTTCCATTTGAAGCCTCCTTTTTTTCAAACTTTGAATCGTCTTGAGAATTTTTTCTCACCGATTCGATACCATTTGTGCAATTTGCTTTGCTTGAATAACCTTCGCTACTCAAGATAACTTCTCCGTTTCCTGCTTTTAATACAAACTGAAACTCGTCGTTTTTTCTTTTAGAAATCAAGAATGTACCCATAAAATTTAATTTTTTAAGTTATACTAATTTGGTTCTTATGCAATTCTTAGAAATATATAAGCCAAAATATAACAATTTTATTAAATTTTATAACAAATCTTCATTATTTTTTCTTAAAACAATTACGAATTGAGATTTTCATTCTTTACAATCTGGATTTTTCCAAGTTCGACGCTATCGTCTTGGAGCAGCAATACGCCAAAGACATTAATCGGAATTTCAAATGTTTCTCCGGCAGAATGTTTTATTTCCTCAATAAGGCTTTTAAAATTCAACGGATTTAAAACAATAGAATCACCTTTGTTAATCTTATGATCGAATATATAATCTCTGATTGATTTGAAGGAAAGCGGATTTCCTATGAATATTTGCTGTGACATGATGTTTTTCTTACTAATTTAAAGAATAAAGCCCACAGAAGCAGTTTCTTTAAGTTTTAATTAGCAAAGAATAAGGTATAAAAAAAGCCTTGGAAGTTTCCAAGGCTTTAAAAATGGGTGGCAGACCGGGTTCGAACCGGCGACCCTCGGCACCACAAACCGATACTCTAACCAGCTGAGCTACAACCACCATTTGTTTAACGAGTGCAAATATACTGCAAAAGTTGATTTCTGCAAACAAAAAATTTAAAAAATTATATCAAATCTCCTAAGCTATTGACAGCCAAATATCTTTCTACGGTAAATCCTTCTGCATACTCCGAGTTAATCAGCCTTCCTAAGTCTTGCGCACGGTAGAGTATGCTGTCTTTAAAGTTCTTTGTCGCTATTGGCGTTGCTGGCTCATTGGAATTCGGATCGTAAAATTGAGATTTGTATTCCATCAAAGAGGCAACTTTCTTATCCATAAATCCGCTAACATCAACAACAAAGTCTGGCTTCAGGTCTTTCCATTGAATGTAATGGTAGACAAGTTTCGGCCTCCAAGCCGCTTGGCTTATACCATCAATTTCGGTCTCAATCTTAATCAAGCCTGATAAAAAGCAAGAATCAGAAACCAGCTTGCTGCCTTTTCCGTGATCGATATGTCTATCATCAACAGCGTTGCAGATTACGATTTCTGGCCTGTATTTTCGAATCATTTTGATGACTTCCATCTGATGTGCTTCATCGTTAGTAAAAAAACCGTCGCGCATTCTCAGGTTTTCGCGAATTTCGACACCTAAAACCGAAGCTGCATTTTTAGCTTCTTCGTCACGGATTTCCGCAGTTCCGCGTGTTCCAAGCTCGCCTCTTGTAAGATCGACAATCCCCACATTTTTGCCTAATGAGACTTCTTTAGCAATGGTAGCGCCACAGCCCAACTCGACATCATCTGGATGAGCACCAAAAAAAAGTATATCTAATTTCATGTTGTTTATTTGTTGTTATTCGTAAAAATACGAAGAATAGCGACGTGCTACCCTAGTATATTTTTCATAGTTAATGATTTGTTCACGGTTTCCAAAAACTCTTTTTCAGGAATACTGTCTTTGGTGATGCCGCATCCTATAAATAAATTAGCTGTTTTATTTTCCACCTTCATGCAACGAAGATTTACAAATAGGTCGGAATCCTGCTCCTGCCCTTTTGCAAAGTTCTTGTTTAATTCCCCTAAAAATCCTGAATAATATTCCCGGTCGTAACCTTCGTTCTTTAGGATAAACTCTTTCGCCTCTTTCTTTGGAAGGCCGCATACCGCTGGCGTCGGATGCAGTATTTTTATAATCATACCTAGATCCTCCTGATTCTGCAGACGGGCTTCGATATCTGTTTTTATATGGACAATATTTCCTGCCCTGAAAGTATATGGTTCTGAAATAGTTTGTTCAGCAACATAGTTTTTCAGTCCGTCGAGAATAAACTCAGTGACAAACTGTTGCTCTTCTTGCTCTTTATTTTCCCATGTAATTTCACCTTCATGATATACCTGCGTTCCTGCTAAAGCAACAGTTTTTATATGATCGTTTGAAACTTTCAGCAACTGTTCTGGCGTAGCGCCCAACCACAATCCTATTTTAGGATGAAAAAAACAATATTTGAAAGCCGCCGGATAGGCCGAAAGTAATTTTTGAAAAAGAAGAAAAATATCAATCTGTTCCAATACAACCGATTCTTTTCGCGATAAAACAACTTTTTTGAAATCGCCTTCGCGAATTGTATCAACGCCTTTCTGTACCAATTCTTCAAAATTTTCTTTGGCACTTGTATTTGCCTCAGCTATAGAATTAGCAGTACTTTTGTTAGGAGTCATTACATAATTTTCAATATAAATCTCAGACTCTTTTTCAGGCAGCACTACAAAATCTTTTCCTTCAAAGGGTGCAAAAACAAAACCTACTTCCGTAAAATCTGTTGCAAAATGCAAAGAATCGTCCTTCTGGAAAATCCCGACAGCAACTGTTTCGTTCGGTTTCGAATACAGTACAAAAGGAAGCTTGTTTTCGAAATGTTTTTTTGCTTGTTGGTATAAATCAGACATATTATTTGGTTCTTTCCAATACGATATTGGTGATTTTGCAGAGCGAGATCAGCATATCGTTTTCGTCAGTAATCTTAATTTCCCAAAGGTGCACCATTCTTCCTTTGTGGATGATTTTTGCCGTTCCGTACACCATTCCGGCACGTTTGCTCTTTACATGGTTGGCAGAAATCTCTATTCCTCTCACTTCGTGAGTTTCTGGATTGATGAACATTAAGGATGCCGCGCTTCCCACGCTTTCTGCCAACGCCACAGAAGCACCGCCATGAAGCAGTCCCATTGGCTGGTGAACTCTTGGATTTACTGGCATTTGGGCTTTTAAAAAACCTTCTCCAGCATCAATAAATTCTATTTCTAAAGTCTGCATTAGAGTATTTTCGCACCACTTTTTGCAGTTTTCAAGCATTGTATTTTTATCGAAAGCCATCGTTTTAATTTATTTTTCCAAAATTACGGAAATTAATACGGAACATAAACGTTCGGATTCTATCATAAAAGTTAAAAAGACTATACTAATTTTAACATTTTTGAGTTTACAAATCAATCATCGTTCAAATTTGCAAATTAACCTATTCAATAAATCAGATTTTTACTATTTTTACCAAAATTCAAACCAATGCGTACTTCATTTTTCTTTCTAGTTATAATTGCTGCTATTTCGTTGACTTCTTGTCGAAAAGATTTTGATTTCGAACCGAGCAATGGCAATCTTGGATTTTCAAAAGACACGGTCTATCTGGATACGGTCTTTACCAACATCGGTTCCAGCACTTATACTTTGAAAGTGTACAATAGAAGTGATAAAGACATCAACATTCCTACTATCCAACTAGCTAAAGGAATGAATTCAAAATACAGAATGATGGTGGATGGAATGCAGGGAACTGAAGGGAAAATTTTCAATAACGTTGAGCTTTTGGCTAAAGACAGCTTGTTTATTTTTATAGAAACAACTATCGATTACGATGATTTCGCCAATCCAGAAGCAGAATACCTTTATACAGACCAAATCCTATTCGACGCTGGAACAAAACAGCAGAAAGTCGAATTGGTTACATTAGTCAAAGACGCTGTATTCTTGTATCCGACACGCGATAACGAAGGTAATTACGAACAAATTCCGATTGGAGTTGATGAAGAAGGTAATCCTATCACCGGGCGAGGCTTCTTTTTAGATGATACTGAAAGGCATTGGACTAAAGACAAACCCTATGTCATATATGGCTATGCTGGCGTGCCCGCAAACGAAACGCTTACCATAGATGCCGGAGCGAGAGTACATTTCCACTCTGGTTCAGCATTAATCGCTTATAATGGAAGTTCCATCAAAATAAACGGAAGCCGATCCTTTACCAACCAGCTCGAAAACGAGGTTATTTTTGAAGGCGACAGACTAGAACCTGGTTTTTCTGATTCGCCAGGGCAATGGCTCGCTATCTGGCTGACCAACGGTAGTACCGGACATGAATTTACAAATCTTACAATCAAAAATGCTACTGTAGGGATTTTAGTTTCAGGGAATGCAGGAATCAACAATCCTGTTGCCGATTTGAAACTGAAAAACGTACAAATCTATAATTCGTCGAATGCCGGAATACTTGCACAGACAGGGCATATACAAGGCGAAAACGTAGTTATCAATTGGGGCGGCTCTTCCAGCTTTATAGGAAGCTATGGCGGAAAATATGATTTCAAGCACTGTACATTTAACAACAACTGGTCAGGTTCTAGAAAATATGCCGTTGCGCTTGACAATTTTATTGATGGAGCAACGCCAGAAATACAACCTTTAGACGCCAGCTTCAAAAACTGTATCATTTTTAGTTCCAACCAATCAGGATTACTGCTGAACAAAAAAGAAGGAAGCGACAATTTCAATACCGTATTTACAAAATGCCAGATCAAACTCAGCACCTCAATCAATACGACCAATAACTTGTATTCTTTCGTGAATGATGCTACAAATATTGTTAGGAACGGAAATCCAAATTTCTTGGATATCAGCAATAACAAATTAGCAATTGGTGAAGAATCAAGCGCTAATGGTTTTGGAGATTCTACTGTTGCTGCACAAGTTCCAGAAGATATAAAAGGAACAGCAAGAAATCTGACAAGCCCTGACCTTGGAGCTTACGAATCCATCACTTTTGAAGAAGAATAGAAATTTTTAAAAACACCTCCTTAAAATACGATTAAATACATTTTTTTCATAATTTTATACGAATCAAACAAAATCAATTCAATTATGAAAACAAACTACATTTATTTAGGAGCAATGCTTTTATGCCTGACAGCTTGTAAGAAGGAAGTCAAGGTAGAAGAAAAAGTAGTGGTTGAAAAAGATTCTGTACCAGCAGAAGTCGTGAAATCAGAACCAATGGATTCTATTGCCATGCAAAAAGCTTGGGAAGAGTATATGACTCCGAGCGAAATGCACAAAAAAATGGCTGCTGATACAGGAACTTGGGAAGAAGAACTTACTTTTTGGATGGGTCGTGATGATACCAAGCCGCAAAAAAGCACGGCAACAGCCAATACTAAAATGATCTTGAACGGACTTTATCAAGAATCAGTTCATACCGGAAACATGATGGGAATGCCATTTGAGGGACGCAGTACTCTTGCGTATGATAATGCCGCAAAACAATATGTCTCTACTTGGATCGATAATATGGGATCGGGAATCATGGTAATGAAAGGAAACTATGACGAAGCTTCAAAAACAGTAAAAATGGAAGGCGAAGTTACCGACCCAATGACCAAAAAAGTCAAAAAAATACGAGAAGTAATCACAGCTATTGATGCCAATACGCAAAAGATGGAAATGTATGACATGTCTCCAGACGGCAAAGAATTCAAGAGCATGGAAATCATGATGAAAAGAAAAAAATAATACCGAAAACAATACGAGAAAGACTGTCGAAAGGCAGTCTTTTTTATTTTAGTACAATGTTTTTGAACTTTTGACTTCAAGACTTTTGACTTTAGACTTTTTGAACTAAATTTGCACCACAACAACAACTAAAATAAAAACAATGATTCATTTCTTCGGAAACGAAAGCAATACCGTTTTTGCAGTACAGACGCAAAACGAGCTTTCTGCGCAAGACATTTCAAAACTAAACTGGCTTTTTGGCAACACTCATAAAATAGAAAAATCCGTCCTAGCGGATTTTTTTGTTGGCCCTCGTGCCGCAATGATTACTCCGTGGAGTACAAATGCTGTTGAAATTACCCAAAACATGGCTATTGAAGGCATCATCAGAATTGAAGAATTTCAAAAAGTAACCGAAGCTTTTTCTGGTTTTGACCCGATGCTTTCTCAGAAATATCCTGAATTAAATCAAGACATTTATACCATAAATATTCAACCAGAACCTATCCTTGAAATTGAAGATATTGCCGCTTTTAATGCAAAAGAAGGTTTGGCTTTGAGCAAAGAAGAAGTTGAATACTTAGATAATTTATCAAAAAAACTAGGCAGAAAACTAACCGATTCTGAAGTCTTTGGATTCTCTCAAGTCAATTCAGAACACTGCCGCCACAAGATTTTCAATGGAACTTTCGTCATTGACGGAGAAGAAAAACCTTCTTCCCTATTCAAATTGATCAAGAAGACATCTTCTGAAAATCCAAACGATATTGTTTCAGCTTATAAAGACAATGTGGCTTTTATCAAAGGTCCAAAAGTGCAACAATTCGCTCCAAAATCAGCAGACAAGCCTGACTTCTACGAAACAAAAGATTTTGATTCTGTGATTTCACTTAAAGCAGAAACACATAATTTCCCAACAACGGTGGAGCCTTTCAATGGAGCTGCAACAGGTTCTGGTGGAGAAATTCGCGATCGTTTAGCAGGCGGACAAGGTTCGTTGCCATTGGCTGGAACTGCTGTTTATATGACATCCTATTCCCGTTTGGAAGAAAATCGTCCTTGGGAAGAAGCAATGAACGAAAGAAAATGGCTGTATCAAACCCCGATGGATATTTTAATCAAAGCTTCAAATGGAGCTTCTGATTTCGGAAATAAATTCGGACAGCCTTTGATTACAGGTTCCGTTTTGACTTTCGAACATGAAGAAAAAACTACAGACACTAACTCTGACAGGGTTTCAAACCCTGTCAGCGTCGAGACTTCAAACCCTGTCAGAGCTGAAGACAGAAAATTAGGTTACGATAAAGTAATCATGCTTGCCGGAGGAATTGGCTATGGTAAAGAAAGCCAAGCCATCAAACAAAAACCAAAAGAAGGCGACAAAGTCGTTATTTTAGGCGGAGAAAATTATAGAATCGGAATGGGCGGTGCTGCAGTTTCTTCAGCAGATACGGGTGCTTTCAGTTCTGGAATTGAATTGAATGCAATCCAGCGTTCTAATCCTGAAATGCAAAAACGTGCTGCCAATGCCATCCGTGGATTGGTAGAAAGCGACAACAATCCGATTGTTTCTATTCACGATCACGGTGCTGGCGGACATTTGAACTGTCTTTCTGAATTGGTGGAAGAAACAGGCGGCTTGATTGATTTGGATAAATTACCAGTTGGCGACCCGACGCTTTCTGCCAAAGAAATCATCGGAAACGAATCACAAGAAAGGATGGGATTGGTTATCGGCCAAAAAGATATCGAAACTTTACAAAAAATTGCCGATCGTGAACGCTCACCAATGTACCAAGTTGGGGATGTCACGGGTAATCACCGTTTTACTTTTGAATCAAAAACTACAGGTGCCAAACCGATGGATTTTGCTTTGGAAGACATGTTCGGAAGTTCTCCAAAAGTCGTGATGACCGATACTTCAATCGATAGAAAATATAATGATTTAGACTATACTCAAGAAAGCTTCAAAAAGTATCTTGACCAAGTGTTGCAATTGGAAGCCGTCGCTTGTAAAGACTGGCTGACAAATAAAGTGGATCGCTGCGTAGGCGGAAAAGTAGCCAAACAACAATGTGCTGGACCGTTGCAGTTGCCTTTGAATAATGTCGGCGTTATGGCGTTGGATTATTTAGGAAAAGAAGGTGTTGCCACGACTGTGGGCCACTCGCCTATCGCCTCTTTGATTGATCCTGCTGCAGGAAGCCGAACCGCAATTGCTGAAGCATTGTCAAACATTATCTGGGCCCCAATCAAAGACGGATTGAAAGGCATTTCGCTTTCTGCCAACTGGATGTGGGCTTGCAAAAATGAAGGCGAAGACGCTCGTTTGTATGAAGCCGTTCAAGGTTGTTCCGATTTCGCTATTGAGTTGGGAATCAACATTCCCACAGGAAAAGATTCGCTATCCATGAAACAGAAATATCCTGATGGAGATGTAATTGCTCCTGGAACTGTAATTATTTCTGCAGGCGGAAACTGTATAGATATTCAAAAGGTGGTAGAACCGGTTTTAAAGAAAAACGGCGGTAACATTTACTATATTAATCTTTCAGAAGACGATTTCAAATTAGGAGGTTCGTCTTTTGCACAGGTTTTGAATAAGATTGGAAACGAAGTTCCTACGATTAAAAATGCAACGAACTTCAAGACGGCGTTCAACGTAGTTCAAGATTTGATTAAAGCCGATAAAATCCAAGCGGGACATGATATCGGAAGCGGTGGCTTAATTACCACTTTATTAGAAATGTGTTTTGCTGATGTAAATTTGGCCGCTGATTACGACTTGAGTTCCTTACGCGAAAGCGATACTATAAAAGTATTATTTTCAGAAAATATCGGAATTGTTTTTCAAGCGGATGCTTCCGTTGAAACGGTTTTTAATGACAATAATGTAACGTTCTTCAATATCGGAAAAGTAAAAGAAGGCGATACCGTTACCATTAAAAACGGAGATAAAAACCTTTCGGTTAATGTAGCAGAAGCTAGAGATACTTGGTACAAAACTTCGTATTTATTAGACAAAAAACAATCGGGAGAATTAAAAGCGAAGGAACGTTTTGATAATTTCAAAAACCAGCCTTTACGTTTTGAATTCCCAAGTCACTTTACAGGAAAGAAACCAGAAATTGATTTTTCTAGGCCAAGACCAAAAGCGGCGATTATCCGTGAAAAAGGAAGTAATTCAGAGCGAGAAATGGCCAATGCTATGTATCTAGCTGGTTTTGATGTAAAAGACGTCCACATGACCGATTTGATTTCTGGCCGTGAAACTTTAGAAGATATTCAATTTATCGGAGCAGTTGGAGGTTTCTCTAATTCTGATGTTTTGGGCTCTGCAAAAGGTTGGGCTGGTGCTTTTTTATACAACGAAAAAGCAAAAACAGCTTTGGATAATTTCTTCAAAAGAGAAGATACTTTGTCTGTCGGAATTTGCAACGGAGCACAATTGTTTATGGAATTGGAATTGATCAATCCAGAACATGAAGTTCATGGAAAATTAAGACATAACGATTCTCACAAACACGAAAGCGCATTTACCTCAGTAACCGTTTTAGAAAATAACTCTGTGATGCTAAACACTTTGGCGGGAAGCACTTTAGGAGTCTGGATTTCTCATGGAGAAGGGAAATTCGACTTGCCTTACACAGAAGACAAATATAATGTGGTTGGAAAATATGGCTACGAAAATTATCCGGCCAACCCAAATGGTTCTTTCTTCAACATTGCCATGATGTGCGACAAAACTGGAAGACACTTGGCGATGATGCCTCATATCGAGCGTTCAACTTTCCAATGGAACTGGGCGAATTATCCAGAAGGCAGAAATGACGAAGTTTCACCTTGGCATGAAGCTTTTGTGAATGCGAGAAAATGGGTAGAGAATAAAAAATAGATTATTTTTAACTATTTAAGAAAAGGCTTTCAGAAAATGGAAGCCTTTTCCTATTTTAGCAAGACTTAAACCTTATTATTTATGGAAAGCCCCTATTGTTTAAATTGTCAGGAACCTATTGAGAAGAATTATTGCTCTAACTGTGGCCAAAAAACCGATACACACAGAATCAATTTTAAACATTTTATTTTCCATGACATTTTGCATGGGGTATGGCATTTTGAGAAAGGTATCTTCTTTACGGTTAAAGAGGCCTTCACACGACCAGGAAAAGCTGCTTTGGATTATATTAGCGGAAAACGAATTAAGTATTATAATGTATTCTACCTAACCGTTTTATTGGTCGGACTTAATATTTTTTTAGCAAATTATTACGACCATCTTGAATTAAAATATTATCCTGAACTACACGAAATAAAGCTAAATAAAGACCTTAAATCAGGCGATTTTTTATCCGATTATGCTAAAATATTAATTCTTTCCCTGATTCCTCTTTTTGCCTTGACTAGCTTTATCCTTTTTCGGAGAAAGAAATTAAATCTGAGTGAGCATTTTATAGTTTCTGGAATGACTTTTTTAGGCGTAATGCTAATCAGTACATTTAGCATATTTCTTTCCTTTTTAGGCTTTTTAGAAGATTTCTCAACAGTTGCTTATATCATTGATAAAATAACTCCAATAGCCTTATTGCTGTATATTAGCTTTGCTTACTACAATGCTTTTCATTTGATGTACACCAAATTAAATATAATCTTGAGAGTAATTGCTTTTGACATTTTATTATTATTAGAAATAGCCCTCTTTATTATTGGTACTTTTTTCATCTTCAAATAAAAAAAATCCTTTCTAAAATTTAGAAAGGATTTTTTTCTATCGTTTCCCTTTCATCATAACAGCACCAATACCTGTCACAATACCTGAAGCTGCAAAAGCGAACATCCCGGAAGCAATCATTTCCTGTCCTGCAAATAATGCATTCTGTGATATTTGATTGTTAAATAAGGCACCGCCGGCTACGCCTGCAATGATTCCGATTACTGATAAAATCGAAAAGTCTCTCCAAGGTTCAGGATCCGGATGTGGAGGCACCGGAAAACGCCACCAGCCTGGAAATTTTGTTCCGCACCATCCCATCGCTAAATAAAATAACATTCCCATAATAGTAAGTTTTAGTTGTTGCCTACTCTTTTGCTTTTCGGCTTACGCATTAATCATAAGTCAAAAGTAGATACAGCTATTCACATACATTCAAGGTCATTTCCTGTTTTTTCTAGAGTGAAAATACCGCTTTTTATAGGGTATAAATTAGTATGTTTGTCAAAATCCCATACTTCTTTCCATCTATGAGAAACAATAGAATTCTCTACTTTTTACTTTGTATTAGCATAATTGCTTTGGGTATCTTGTCCCGAAAAACGGAGATTCTACCCTTAGTTGTAGGCGATATATTGTATTCCATAATGGTCTATTTCTTAATCCGATTTCTTTTCCTGAAAACCAAACTGCAAAAGACAGCCTTTATTTCGTTGCTAGTATGTTATAGCATCGAGACTTTACAACTCTATCAAGCAGATTGGATTAATGAAATCAGGCATACTGTTTTAGGTCGTTTGGTTTTAGGACAAGGCTTTTTATGGAGCGACCTACTTGCTTATACCTTTGGAATAACGATTACTTTTCTAGGAGACATGTATCTGATTCAGAAAAAAAAATCTTAAGCATTTTGTCTATTCTAAAGCCTGGAAAATCTTAATTTACGAAATGATAAAAACATTGCTGATTTATTAATAATTTCCTATTTTGCAGGGAATTTAATCTTCAATAAAATGGCTTCAATTACTAGACTGTTTGATTTTCCATATCATCAGCAAGAAAAATATAGCATTCCTGATTCATTAGTTACGAAACACGATGGCGAATGGGTCAAGACATCTACTGATGAATATATTTCAAAAGCCAATGCCATATCGAGGGCGCTTTTGAGAATGGGAATACAGAAAAATGACAAAATTGCTGTCATCTCTTCCAATAACAGAACAGAATGGCATATTCTAGACATTGGAATTCTGCAGACCGGAGCGCAAAATGTTCCTATCTACCCGACTATTTCTGAAACAGACTATGAATACATTTTAAACCACTCCGAAGCAAGTTATTGTTTTGTTTCAGACGATGTGGTATTGGGCAAGCTAAATGCGATCAAGAATAATGTTCCGAAATTAAAAGGAATCTATTCTTTTAATCAGATTGAAGGTTGTAAAAATTGGACGGAGCTATTAGACTTAGGAAAAGATACAAGCAATCAAAGTGAAGTAGAAGAACGAAAAAACAACGTAAAACCACTTGAACTTGCTACCATAATTTATACCTCTGGAACAACCGGAAAACCTAAAGGAGTAATGCTTTCGCACAATAATATAGTTTCTAACGTATTAGATTCTGCCAGTAGAATTCCGTTTGAAGCAGGAAAAAGTAAAGCGCTCAGCTTCTTGCCTATCTGTCATATTTATGAACGGATGGTAACCTATATCTATCAATATTATGGAGTTGCTATTTATTTTGGCGAATCGATCGAAAAGATTTCTGACAATGTAAAAGAAGTGCAGCCAAACGTAATGACCGGCGTTCCGAGGCTTATCGAAAAGGTATATGAAAAAATTATTGCCAAAGGTTCTGAACTGACCGGAATTAAAAAGAAACTGTTCTTCTGGGCGATTTCTGTTGGTTTAAAATACGAACCAGACAATGCAAATGGTTGGTGGTACGGATTTCAATTAATGATTGCTAGAAAACTTATTTTCAGTAAATGGAAAGCCGGATTGGGCGGAAAATTAGATCTAATAGTAAACGGAAGTGCCGCACTACAACCGCGGTTGGCACGCGTATTTGCAGCAGCAGAAATCTATGTAATGGAAGGATATGGCTTGACAGAAACATCACCCGTAATATCAGTAAATGATACACGCAATGGAGGCTTCAAGATTGGTACTGCTGGGAAAATCATCGATAATGTAGAGATAAAAATTGCCGAAGATGGAGAAATCTTGTGCAAAGGTCCGAACGTAATGATGGGCTATTATAAAGATGAAAAACTTACCAGCGAAGTTATCGTTGACGGTTATTTTCATACAGGCGATATCGGCCTTATTGATAAAGACGGCTTCCTAAAGATTACCGACAGGAAAAAAGAAATGTTCAAGACATCTGGCGGAAAATATATCGCGCCGCAGCTCATAGAAAATGCCATGAAGCAATCCCGTTTTATTGGCGAAATTATGGTCATTGGCGATGGCGAAAAGATGCCTGGCGCCTTTATCCAGCCTGATTTTGATTTCGTAAAACAATGGGCTTCTAAAAAAGGACTCTCAATCGGAAGCACAAATAAAGAGATTGTTGCCAACGAAGAAGTCAAAAAACGCTTCCAAGAAGAAGTAGACGATATCAACAAAAAATTCGGACACTGGGAAATGATCAAGCGCTTTGAGCTGACTCCAGACGTCTGGTCTATTGATGGCGGAGAGCTCACTCCTACCCTAAAACTGAAACGTAAGAACGTCAAGGAAAAATACCAAGACCTATACGACAAGATCTATAAAGACGCATAAAAGACGAAACCACAAACATCCTGCTTGTGGTTTCGTCTTTTTTATACGATACTGTCGCTAATTTTCCACTGTAAATAAGCCATAACAAAACAGCCACAGATTCAATGAATCCATGGCTGCTTTTTATTTAAGGAAAATGTCCTTTAACTGAGTGATGACGTTGCCACCGCTAGAAATGGTGATTTCACCAATCCTATCTGCGATTTTCTCAACATATTCCATCTCTTTCAATTTCCACAACATTTCGTTTTCTTCCATCAATTTTGCCGTATTCAGCAAGCTTCTGGTCGAAGCCGTTTCTTCACGCCTCATGATGCTGTTCGCCTGTGCTTTTTTCTCGGCTACAAGCACCTGGTTCATGATTTCCTTCATATCGCCAGGCAAGATAACGTCTCGGATACCTGCATCAGAAATCGTTAAACCCAAATCCTTGATTTTTGCTTCCACGTTTTCCAAGATTTCTTTGGCAATCGTATCTTTCCTGTTTAGCAATTCATCCAATGTCAGGCTTCCGATAAAAGCCCTCAAGGCCAATTGCATTAAAACGTACAATTGCTTTTCAAAATCCTTGTTATCAACCAAAGCCTTGTAGATATCCGCAACTTGGTACCTCACAAAAAAGTTGATTCTCAACCCAGCCTTGTCTTTAGTCAGCAATTCTTGTCCTGAGATTTCCAATTGCTGCTGCCTTGCGTCGATAGTCTTCACTTCAACAGAAATGGCATTGTTCCAAAAGTAATAAGCGCCTGCTGTCAATTCCTTGACAAAAGAACCGTTGACAAACAACAATCCTTTTTCATAGCTGGCTACCTGAAAGCGCCTTACATACATTTTCAACTTGGCCGTTTCCAATAAAGCAGTCGGAATCTGTTCGGTAATCTCTGTTTTTGACAAGTCTGCCTTTACGAATTCGTTTTTGACATAGCCTTTCCAGAAAGCATACCTTCCAGTGACCAAGACTTCTTTAAAGATACCGTTTACAAAATACAAGGCAATTTCGGTATCGGCAATCTCAACAACTTCTAGCAACGAAGCCAAGGCTTCATTCTGCAACAAAAGGTTCAGTTCTACTGGAGCCACGAAGGTTTGTTTCTTTTCAAAAACCATTACCTCTTTGTTTCCGAATACCCATGCAGTGCCTTCTTCCAAGACACCTACTAATTTTCTATTTTCAAATACCAGACCTACTTGGTAGGCATTAATACGTACTTTTCTAATCATTTTTATACTTTTTAAATTCAACATAAATAAGAAAACGAACCTTCTCCATCCTTCTTCAAAAACGGGAGCGCTGGTCGGTCTTTTTTTAATCAGGATCTGTTTCTGTCCATTTCCAAAAGAAATCCAGCAAATGAAATCTTTTGTCAAGCCAGAAAGAAAAACCAATAGTCCAAAAGACGCTTCCATGCTCGCAGGTCCTGTCAAAAGTGCAAAAACCCAGACATTGCATACGGGAATTGCTGATAGAGACAGGCTCCTTCTCTTTGGTGGCATTATTTTAAAGAGCAATGCGACTCTTGCTTACAGATTGATAGTCTGCGAAGGCGACAACCGCTGTCAAACCGAAACGAGCTCGGTGCAGGATTCGAACCTGCGTAACTTCTATTGTTCTACCTAATTGAACTATCTGCCTAATGCAGAGCGGGATTCGAACCCACAACACATAGAGTGGTGATGGTTATTTGGCAAACCACCCAAGCCTCCAAATCAAGTTGCATAGAAAAACATGATGCTTTTCGGCAAAGTTCTCTACAATGGTGCCATACAGAAACACGCAACAGGACTTGTTTGATATTGTTGTTTCAATGAACTTGTCTTATTCCTCTACAAAGATTTTAAAACCACTGCGCAATTATTTTGCGCAGTGAATTAAATTATAAAAGCCCCATTTTTTTCTGGTGCTCTCGGTCTCTCTGTTCGATTGCCCCAAAGGGACTTCCTTTGAAATAGCCTATATTCACGAAGCCGTTTTCTTCTGTTATCAGCGATTCTTTTTTAGTGACGGCTCCAGTATATTTAGAACCATAACTGCCCGTCAGCTTTTTTGTCGCCGGATCCACGTCGCCCCATTCGGGCGTCTTCCCGTTATAGATCGGCTCGACAAAATAAACAATACCTGTCAGCCGCGACTTCATCAAGAAGCGGCCCGTCTCATCCGTATTGGTCAAAAACCTTTTTAAAATGTCTTGTCTCATGATTCTCATTCTTTTTAAATTAAACACTGCGGAACAGATTCGAGTCGAACGAATACCTCTAGTGCTTCAAACTACCGTGCATACCACATACACCACTGTTCCTTTTCGTACAGGAAGAGAGACTCGAACTCTCAAAAAACAGATCCTAAATCTGCCGCGTATGCCATTCCGCCATTCCTGCATTTTGGTGGAAGTAGTAGGAATCGAACCTACTCCGTACTTAAACAACAGATTTACAGTCTGCCCCAACCCTCCAACTTTGGCGTACTTCCTTACTTTGTCTGAGAAGCAGGATTCGAACCTGCGGCCTCCCGCGTCCAAGGCGGACAAACAACCTCCGTTATCTTCCCAGTTTTAGGGTGCTTTCGGGAATCGAACCCTGTTCTTCAGAACCACAATCTGAGGTTTTACCAAATAAACTAAAAGCACCATTCGCGGCTCATACGGGGATCGAACCCGTTTCTCCCGAGAGACAGTCGGGAAGGTTAGCCAGTAACCCCAATGAGCCAGTTCCTTTCTAGAACTCGTGTGGCCTCGACTGGATTCAAACCAGTAACCTGCTGCTTCGTAGGCAGATGCTCTATTCTGTTGAGCTACAAGGCCATTGCGGAGAGCAAGAGAATCGAACTCTCATTGCCTTTTGAACAAAACCGATTAGCAGTCGGTTACAATAAACCACTATTTGCCTACTCTCCTTTTGGGCATAAAAAAAGCACCTCGTTAAAGGTGCTTCAAATCATAGGGCAGGATATGCTTATCCTATCAGCCTGTAATGATCATACACCTGTATCTTATAAAATCTGCGATCGAGACTCGGGCTAGACGGCTGCCCGTTATGTGATCTAAAATAAATAGCCATCGCTTCTGTGTTTTTATATAGTGAATTCATTGTCTTCATTTGTAATTCGTAATTTCTAATTCCCAATTCTAAAATTTCTTCGGCAAAGATAAAGTCAAAAAAATCAAACCTCCAAATTATTTTTAAATTTATTTTATTGATAATCAGTTAGTTATACTTATGTTTGCGCATAGAAAATCCTGTCCGTTATACAACAGATATCCTTACAATATTCAAATGACTGTCTCTCATTTGGTTAGCTTCCAAGTCTTATTTTCGTTTTTTTATACTAGGCATGAAACATTTTTTTGCTTTTTTTTAGGCCGTATTTGCTACGGTGCTTGTTTTTATATCATTTCTGTTCTTTTTTGCTTTTTATTTCTTCTCTAAAACCGTTCTTGCTCGTTCCCATTCGTTTCCAAATAGAGTGAAAACAAAAAAAGCGCCCCGATGTCGGGACGCTTTTGTTATATAGTTTCAGATTACCAGTTACAAATCCTGATTGAAATCTTTACGATACCTACCACATCCATGACGTCCCGCCAGAAGTTTTGCTTCATGACGATCGCTTATTGGTCCAAAAGACGGTGTGCTATGTTGGTATCTATTTTCCATTTCGAGGGCAAATGTAATTGATTTTTTTAAATAAACGATAAGTCCCGCTCCTGTCGTTTCAAAATCAAGCAACCTATTCTAAATGAATCGCGTCAAGCTAGGTATCCAAAAAGCCCCATTATCGTACACAAATATTTTATGGCTTTCCATACAATTCTCTATCAAAACCATAAGCCTGCTGCCGCAAACAGATCCAAAAAACACGATTAATTCCATAAGATGTTCTCTTTTTATATAAATGCCTCTTTCTATCTTATCCCTTTTTCATCAGCCCTAACCAGAAAAGCAGCAAGCTGACCCCTGCCTATCTTGCTATCTACAGCCGCATTGTATTATCTGTTTATTTTTAAATATAAAAGCAAGATACTGATAATCAAATAACTAAACCAATTTTAATTACCTTAAACTATTTTATAAAGCATAAAAAAACATCCAAATGTATTTTCTTGTCCTAGTTCAATGCATCGCTGTTGACAAGGATATAAATTTGTAACAGAAATTAAAACAATAATGAATCAAAAAAGGAATAAACAAAAAATTTAATCAATAATAATCTTAAATCTTTAAACATCATGAAAACAATTCTCTTAACAGCATCATTACTTTTTGCTACTTTAACAGCTTTTGCTCAAAAACCAAGTACAGAACTATTAAACCCATCCAACCATGCCCTAATATTGGTTGACCATGAAAGCCAAATGGCCTTTGCGGTAGCAAGCCACCCTATCGACCAATTACGCAATAATACTGCATTAGTAGCTGGCGCATCAAAAATCTTCAATGTACCAACTGTTGTTACTACGGTAGCCGAAAAATCATTCAGCGGTCCGGTCTTTCCAGAAATAGAACAATTTTATCCGCAAAAAACCTCTAATTATATAGACCGTACCACAATGAATACTTGGGAAGATGCCAATGCACACAAAGCCATTGTAGGAAAAGGCAAGAAAAAACTGGTTTTTGCAGGATTATGGACAAGTGTTTGTATCGTTGGTCCTACACTTTCTGCCATCAGCGAAGGCTATGACGTGTATGTAATTACCGATGCCAGCGGCGACGTTTCTAAAGAAGCACATGAAATGGCCGTAACCCGAATGGTACAAGCAGGAGCAAAACCAATCACTTCTTTGCAATACCTTTTAGAACTGCAACGCGACTGGGCACGTCAAGAAACGTACAAAGCCGTTACCGACTTGGTTAAGAAATACGGAGGTGCTTATGGCATAGGCGTACTATATGCACACGAAATGCTGAAACATTAATTAACAAAAATGGGCCGTGCCTCGGTACGGCCCTCTTTTTCTCTTTTACTAACCTTAGCTCTTCCAAACATGAAAAATTTTACACTACTACTTTACACATACTTTCTGCTCGCTACAATGCAGGGCATCGCACAAAATGGCCCTACGCTTATTGTCCACAATGCCAAAATACACACCCTAGACCACAACAACTCGGTCAAGCAAGCAATAGCAGTAGCCGATGGAAAAATCATCAAGACAGGTACCAATAGCGAAATCCTGAAGCTTAAAGCCAAAAATACGACCCTGATAGATGCCAAGGGCAGTACCATCATACCCGGCTTATTTGACTCCCACATGCATATCATCCGCGGTGGAAGATTCTATAATACCGAACTTCGATGGGACGGCGTACGCTCCCTCAAAAAAGCATTGTCGATGCTAAAAGAACAAGCAGAACGAACTCCTTCTGGACAATGGGTGCGTGTTGTAGGAGGTTGGAATGCCTACCAGTTTGAAGAAAAAAGACTTCCAACGCTAGACGAAATCAATGAAGCTACAGGCAATGTGCCTGCTTTCATACTCCACCTATACGGACATGCCTACCTCAACAAAGCGGGTATTGCAGCATTAAAGATAGATGCCGACACCCCAAATCCTAGCGGAGGACTGATTGAAAAAGATACCAACGGCAACCCAACCGGAATGCTCATTGCCGAACCCAACGCCTACATCCTTTACGCTACCCTTTCCAAACTTCCTGAATTGAGCAATGAAGAAAAAGTCAATTCTACAAAGCTGTTCATGAGTGAAATGAACAGGCTGGGCGTAACCGCCATTATGGATGCCGGAGGCGGATTTCAAAACTACCCTGATGACTATGGCATCACCACAAAGCTTTGCGAAGAAAACGCCCTGACCGTACGCATGCCCTACTATCTGTTTGCCCAAAAAGCAGGCAACGAGCTTGCCGATTACACCAAGTGGATCAGCTCTGTAGAAATTGGCGACGGATGTGATGTCCCTTCAGACGGAGCCAAGCGCTTCGGAAAAATGCCAAAAATGGAATACCATGTGCAAGGCGGCGGAGAAAATCTGGTAATGAGCGCAGGCGATTTTGAAAATTTCGACAAGCCAAGACCCGAATTAAGTCCTGCCATGGAAGGCCAGCTAAAAGCAGTGCTGTCACTGCTGATAAAAAATAGATGGCCGTTCAGGATACACGCTACCTATAATGAAAGCATCACCCGATTCTTAAATGTCATCGAAGAAATAAACCAAGAAACACCCCTTGACGGACTGCTGTGGTTTTTTGACCATGCCGAAACCGTATCTACAGAAAACCTGCAGCGAATCAAAACGTTACAAGGCGGTATCGCCATACAGCATCGAATGGCCTATCAAGGAGAGAACTTTATCAAGCGTTACGGAAAAAAAGCCGCCGCCAATACCGTACCTGTCAAAAAAATGATGGAAATGGGTATTAAAGTCGGTATGGGTACAGACGGTACTCGAGTAGCGAGCTACAATCCATGGGTAGGGCTATATTGGCTTTCGACCGGAAAAACACTAGGCGGCTTAAAATACATGAGCGAAGAAAATATACTTGACAGGACAACAGCCTTGAAACTGTTTACCCAAGGAAGTGCCACGCTCATCAACCTCGATAAAGACAGAGGCATACTCAAAGAAAACTATCTGGCTGATTTCATACTCCTTTCAGACGACTATTTTACAACATCAGAAGACAAGATACTCAACATCGAATCCAAGCTCACTATCGTAAATGGCAAAGTAGTGTATGCCAACGAAGAATACCGAAACTATGCCGCCCCTCAGCCTAAAGCCATCCCTGAGTGGAGTCCAGTAAACTATTATGGAGGATACCAAAAAAACTAAGCCATGAAAAAAGCAGCCTACCACGTCATAGCGTCCGATCTGAAAAATCCGTTCTATAATCTCGCGATGCTTTTTTTCAGGACAGCCTTAGCAGTACAACTTATAGCCGTACACGGACTAAAAAAACTAGGCATTGGTGTTGAAAACGCAGAAGCCATTCCTAATCCACTAGGATTCCCATCGGCGCTCAATGACGGCATTGCTATTGCCGCAAATGTTTACCTGCCGGTACTGCTTATTTTTGGTTTTCTCACAAGGCTCGCTGCCTTGCCTGCCTTGGCCGTAACGCTGACCGGATATTTTATAGTGCATGCCCACGACCCTTTATCCGTAAGCGATGTTCCATACATGTACAGCATTTCGCTGCTCCTAATCGTATTTTTGGGCAGCGGCAGATATTCAGCCGATTACTTCCTCAGCCAAAAAATAAAAAGACTAGCATGATATGAACCGAATCGTTTATTTGCTTTTAACCTTTGGGCTTGCCGCCTCCATGACGGCTCAAACCCAAGCCGACTTCAAACCGCTAAGGTATGATGATGACTTTAGCTATCTGGAAGAAGACACCCTTCCAAGTACCTACGAAAAGATTAAATACCTGCCCCTTGGAAATAAAAAGCACTACCTTTCGTTCGGAGGAGAAATACGGGAGCAGTACATCTATACCAAAAACAATGGATGGGGTGACTTTTCAGATGCTCCCGATGGTTACCTGCTGTCGCGCTACCTGCTTCATGCCGACCTAAAGTCTGGCCGATTCAGAACTTTTATTCAATTGCAAAGCAGCCTGGCTTATGGCATAGACAATCCCAGTCCGGTCGACCACAACACCCTAGACCTGCATCAAGCATTTATAGAAGCTGTCGTTTTAAGCGATGAAAAAAGCAAGCTCAATATTCGGGCAGGCAGGCAAGAACTCCTCTATGGCTCACAAAGGTTGATTGGCGTACGCGAAGGTCCCAACAGCCGCATCGCTATGGATGCCGCCAAATTGCTGTATAAGCAAGACCAGTTTCAAAGCGATCTGTTCTATGCCCACCCCGTTGCCAACAAGCCAGGGACATTTAATGACCCTTTCAATAAAAAGGCTCTTTTATGGGGAAGCTATACCGTAATCAACAACTTGAAATTCTTAAACAATATCGACCTGTACTACTTAGGCGTATGGAAAAAACGAGCCGAATATGATGCCGCTTCAGGAGAAGAAACCCGCCATTCTTTAGGCTTTCGGGTATGGAAAAACAGCAACCGTTGGAAATATGATATCGAAGCCGTTTACCAATTTGGAAAACTGTCGCAGGCTACCGTATCGGCTTGGACCTTATCTTCCAACATCAGCTATAAAGCCGCAAGCCTAAAATTCAAGCCCGTATTCGGACTAAAGTCCGAAATCATATCAGGAGACAAGACCAGCAACGACAACAAAATACAGACATTCAATCCGCTATATCCCCGGGGCGCCTACTTTGGCTTGGTAGCACTCATCGGGCCAGCCAACTTGTTTGACATTCATCCCTCTTTAGAGCTAGAAATAAGCAATTCGTGGAGCCTCGGTATCGATTATGACCTATTCTGGCGCTGGAGTACCAACGATGGGCTCTATGCTCCCAACATGCAGCTGCTCTATTCCGGACAAAACACGACCAAAAGTTTTATCGGCTCCCAGCTCGCTGCCACTATCGATTATACGCCCAGCCCTTTTTTGAGCCTTACGCTCGAAGGCGCCTGGTTTGACAGCGGTGCCTTTCTCAAAGAAGCCGGAGCAGGAAAAGACTATTTCTATAGCGCATTTACGGCACGAATACGGTTTTAACCTTACATTCGTTCTGGCAAGGCAGCTTATAAGATAAGTACAGCACTTCGAAATCATTATCAAAAAATACAGAAAGAAAAAGGCTCAAATCCTTTTCTTCACCATCCATTGCCACGGCTTCAATAAGCTAAAAACAGAAAAACTTTCTATACCCCTTTAGCTTCTCAAGCACCAACGAATACAACCAGTACTTTTATTTCATCGAAATAACCCGACAAAATTACAATCTACCATTGCTAATTTATAAATAATTTCATTTATTATCGTCCATAATTTCTCAAATTTAACAAAAAAACAATCGCAAATACACTCAAAAAAACAACCTCTTTTTGAGCAAAATTTTAGGGGCTTTGTTCGGGTCTCGTTCGGGTCTTGTTCGGGTGACCTTCGCAAAAAAACATCTTTTTCCGAACAAGACCCGAACAAGACCGCAACAACACTGGGATAAACCCTAAAAAAACGCCTATTTTTATCAAAAACAAGCCAAAAAAAGAAACGATAGCTCCCTATAAACAAATTTATTTATATACTGCCCTGCCACCTTCCTTACAAAACAGGATTCCAGCCTATTAAAAACGGTCTGGACAAGACTGGGAGGGTGGTTCAGGCTGTTGCCTGCGCCGGAGAAGCTACTTCCTGATAAAAATTATCAATTACAAAACGCAATATTTAATTTATTAGCCTAAGTTTGCAGTAGTGGCCTTATAACCAAGCTGCTGCCTGCCGTCTACCGCCCCTCAAATCAGAATCTGCCACACAGACCGTATGCCCCAAACAAGGCGGTTGCAGTACAAAAAGAGCGCCACCCATACCACAAAACCGACCAACACGAGCAATGCTTATGAAAAAAATTACCCTCTGGACAGCGGGCCTGCTGTTTGTATTTTCCTCAGCCTATAGCCAAAAAGAACTTTGGGGCTACCGAATGACTTCAATCGGTATGCCCGGCAGCAATGACGGCCAGATTATCAAGACTCCTCTTGCAGGAACCGATACTGAACCGGAAACGGTGTACTCTTTTGATCCTACGGGACTGACAGGACGGTATCCGAGAGGCAAGCTGTTTCAGGCGTCTAACGGAAAATTATACGGTGTTACGAGCTACGAGACTACCGTTCCCGCACCGGGAGTGCCTTCGGGCGTCTTGTTTGAGTACGACCTTACGACCGACCGCTACAAGCTTCTTTATAGCGGTCTTGTCAACGCCATGCATGCCGTAATCGAGCCGCTTCCGGGTGTGCTGTATGGCGTGACCAACGGCGGCAGTTCGGTGTTCAAGTACGTTATCGATTCAGAGCAGTTCAGCATCGTGGCTACCCTGCCTCCCTTTATATACAACGGCAGCAACCAGTACCCGAAACTGATAGCAGGAATGATGAAGGCTTCCGACGGAAATCTCTACGGCGTCACGTCTATGGCGCCTTCTACGCAAAATATTCCCTATCCGGGCGGCATCTACAGGCTCAACCTTGCTACGGGACAGCTCGTCAAGGTCTATGTCTTTGGCGTGGGCGGCTCTGATATCATGTATCCTATGTATGAGAGCGGATTGGTAGAAGGCGCCGCCGGAAAACTTTACGGCACGGCTCTGGGCGGCGCACATATAGGCCCTCAAGGCGTGGCTCCGCTCGGAAGCGGCACGCTCTATGAATTTACGATAGCCGGCGCTACCATGGCCAAAAAGTTTGATTTCGACTATGCAGTCAACGGGGCCAACCCAAGCCCGCTCGCCAAGAGCGCAGACAACAAGCTCTACGGTACCTTGGGCGGAAACAACAACAGCGCTCTTGCCAACGCAGACGGGCTGGTCTTTGAATACGATCTTGCCACAGGATCCTTATCGATGCCTCATATTTTTTCTTATGTTGCAGATGATCTGGTCCGGTCGCCCTACGGCGCGGTGCTAAAGGGGAGCGATAATGCTATCTATGGCAACAGTCCGCAAGGAACTTTCAAGCTCGACTTAACCAACAATACGGTCATCCGCAAGATGATTGCCAGCAATACGTCTGAACTAAAAGACCTTATCGAGATCTGCCGCAAGCCGTCGTACCGATTCTTTGATACGGCCTCGTTTATCGTCTGCCAGAACAACCCGTTCGTGTTCGACGTGCACAATACCAACGCCGCAAGCTACGTATGGAGAAAAGGCTCTACGGTGCTGCCCTTGCAGACTACCGGAATACTCAATATTGCCAGCCTTACGCTGGCCGACAGCGGCATCTATACCTGCACCATGACCAACGCCTGCGGCACTACCGTGACTATGCCTTTGCAGCTTACGGTTGACGGCTGCCTAGGGCTGGACGAGGCTATCGGCCTTAAAAATGCCATCAAGCTGTATCCTAATCCTGCCGCGAATGTCTTAAACCTAAAGCTTCCGGAAGCGGCCGATTTTGCCATACAGCACATTTCGATCACCAATATGCTGGGGCAGCTCGTCTATAGCGGCGCTTATAACAGTCCGGCTATAGAGATCAGCTTCTTAAAAACGGGACTCTACCAGTTGTTGTTGACAACGGACAAAGGCGACTGGAACGGCAAATTTGTCAAGGAATAATTTCCATACAAATTAGCTTCGTATCAACCTTATAGGCTATCAAACCAACCCAGAATAACAAACCGACCATGAAGATAAAACTACTATTCTTTGCAGGCCTGCTGCTCTGTTCTTTACAGAGCTTCGGGCAGTTCATCACCGAATGGAACACGGGCGCTTCGACTACTATCACGGTTCCGACTACCGGAACGGGCTATAATTATACGGCTACCCTAGCGCGGCTGGATACTCCGGCCGTCATCCTCACCACCCTGACCAACGTAACGGGCAATGCTTCTTTTACGGGATTGGCTATAAATACGGCCTATCAGGTCAAGATTACGGGTGCTTTTCCGCGCATCCATTTTAACAATGCGGGCGACAAGACCAAAATAAAAAACATCACGCAGTGGGGCACTATTGCCTGGAGCAGCTTTAGCAATGCTTTTTATGGCTGTACCACGCTAAATATCACGGCTACCGACGTGCCCGTGCTTGCGGGAGTGACCTCTATGAGCCATATGTTCCAGTTTTGTACGGCCTTGAACGGCCCTGCCAATATCGGCAGCTGGAATACGGCTTCGGTTACCGACATGAGCTACCTCTTTAGCGGGGCTTCTGTTTTTAACCAAAATATCGGCGGCTGGAACACGGCTGCGGTGACCAACATGAGCAATATGCTGGCCAATGTCACTGCATTCAACCAGCCAATCGGGAGCTGGAATACGGGTGCCCTAACCACCATGGATTATCTTTTTTATGCAGCCATGGCCTTTAACCAGCCTATCGGGAACTGGAATACGGCAAATGTCACAAATATGGATAGCGCATTTTCGCAAGCTTCTGCCTTCAACCAGAATATCGGCAGTTGGAATACGGGAGCCGTGACCACTATGCGCAGCATGTTTACTGGTGCGACGGCCTTCAACCAGCCTATCGGGGGTTGGAATACGGGAGCCGTGACTACCCTAAGCGGCATGTTTAACGAAGCAACGGCCTTTAACCAAAATATTGGCAGCTGGAATACGGCTGCGGTGACCGACATGTCTACCCTGTTTTCTGGCGCGACCGCCTTTAACCAGAATATCGGCGGGTGGAATGTCAGCGCTGTTACCAACATGAACGCCATGTTCCGTCAGGCTGCGGCTTTTAACCAGAACATCAGCGGCTGGAACGTTTCTTCGGTCATCAACATGCTGAATCTATTCCTGCAGGCGACATCTTTCAACCAAGACATCAGCAGCTGGGATATTTCCTCGGCACTTTATATGGATTCCTTGCTTAAAGATGCTACGGCTTTTAACCAGAACCTTGGCCCTTGGGGAGAACACTTGAATCCGAATGTCATCTTGGGCAGCTTTTTCGGCGGCTTTTTAGAGAACTGCGGCATGAACGTCGCCAATTATGACGCGACACTGGTGGGCTTTAATACGCACGGTCCAAACGGCATTACCATGGGAGCCTTGGGAATGTACTATTGCAATGACGGCGCGGCTGCCCGTGCCAACCTGATCCTGCCGGTTGCAAGCGGCGGAAAGGGATGGAACATTTCGGGCGATACGTCGCTGGCGGCTTCTACCCCGCTGCTGGCTACGGCCGGCACGTCTGTGACCTTGACTTATGCGGGCTGCAATTACGACTGGTCGAATCCGTCGAACCGTGCCCGAAAGATGCTGACGCTTAACCCGAACGGCAATAGCCTGGCACCGTCTGGCGTATCCATCAACCATAACAGTATCGGTGCGCTTCCGGCGGGAATCGCTTCTTCCAGCGGCTACTACCAGATCAGCAACGGCACGAACAGCGCCAGAGTCAGCAACCGTCTGGTAACGGTTATCGATGCCGGAAACCATACCGCCAATGGGGGCGTCATCGTTAGGGTCTATTATTCGACAGCAGAATATACCAATCTCGTCATCAATACGCCTCCTGCGGGAGAAATCGTAGATGCGGGATGGTTCTTGTCTAGCACGACTACGGCTGCGGGCGTGGTGGCTGGCTTGTCTGCCGCTGCCTATGCGCTACCGGGTGCCGAAAAGATCGTTCCGTTCAATTCGGGTTCTGAAAACGGCATTGCTTTCGTGGAGTTCAAGCTTTCAAAGATGGGGACTATCGGGCTGTACGCCAAGACACAGGATGGGCCGCTCTCGCCTGCCTTGTCTGTGCCAGACAATGGCAAGAACAGCCAGCTGGTACTGTATCCGAATCCTGCGAAGAACCTGCTGCACCTGAAACTGCCAGACAGCCAAGACGGACCGATACGAAAAATAACGATAACTAATTTGCTGGGACAGGCCGTGTACAGCACTGCCCAAAATATAACGGATATCGATATCGCTAGCTTGGCGGCCGGAATGTACCAGATTGTGCTTTCTACCGACCAAGGGCATTGGAGCGGGAAGTTCGTAAAGGAATAAAAGACTAGCCTTAATTCAGATCTTTAAGCTGATTTTGGATGTATAAAGAAGCTTGCATGCGCCATTTTCGGTTGCCAAGCTTCTTTAAAAATGGCCGCAGATGCTTTGCATGTTCGCGGTTGCGGTATCTTCCTTTGTTGTACAGATTTTTCATACTATTCCTAAAGTTAATCTTCTCGGCTTCCGTCATCGGCCATTCGCACCATCTTGGGCGTAAACTTGGCGACCACGTCTACCAGTTCTTGCTGCGCGGCCATGACCTGGTTGATGTCTTTATAGGCCATAGGCGCTTCGTCTAGTCCGGCACCAATTAGGGTCACGCCATGGTGTTTTAAGATACCCTGCATCTCGTTTTTGGTAATCGTCTTGATGGCTTTGGTACGGCTCATCTGTCGTCCGGCACCGTGCGAAGCCGAGTTGATGGCATTTTCTTCTCCTTTCCCTCGCACCAGAAACCCAGGCGCGGTCATGCTTCCGGGTATGATTCCCATCACGCCCTTTCTGGCTGGAGTGGCTCCTTTTCGATGTACGATGACTTCTTCTCCGTTCCAGACTTCTTTCCATGCAAAATTATGGTGGTTTTCGACCTTCGCCAAGACCGTAGCGCCCAGCGCCTGCTGCATCTTGTTATGGATAATCTCGTGGCAGGCAGAAGCATAATCGCCCGCCAGGTTCATGGCAATCCAGTATTCTTGGCCCAGTTCAGAATCCATATCCAGATACGCCAGGTTTCGTGCCACTTCTGGCAGTCGGCAAACTTCTTTGGCGATCTTTGTATAATGTCCGGCAACCGTAGCGCCAAAACCTCTGGAACCGGAATGCGTCAGCAGCGCGACGTATTTTCCTTTGGGAATGTTCAGTACTGCATCATCGGCTGCAAATTCCAAGATTCCGAATTCGACAAAGTGGTTTCCTCCACCAGACGAACCCAGCTGCGACCAGGCTTTGTCTTTCAGGTTCTTGATAAACGGGTTGGTCTCAAAATTTGGGCTTTCCAATACCGCATGGTCCGATTTGTACTGTCCGTGGAAACCGTGTCCGGCTCCAAATTTAGAATGGGCTATCAGCTCTCTCTTGAATTTGTCTTCGTTCTGGTAATAGAAATCTTCTGGAATATCGTATACCGACAGCGCCATACGGCATCCAATATCCACGCCTACTCCATACGGAATGATGGCATTTCGGGTCGCCAGTACGCCTCCAATAGGCAGTCCGTAGCCTTGGTGCGCATCGGGCATCAGGGCACCGGCAGCCGTAACGGGCAGCTGCATCGCTACCTTCATCTGCTGGATAGCGCCTTCTTCAATATGGTCGAGTCCGTAAGACGAAAATGCCTTTGGCTGTGGGTTTAGCGATATAAAATCTTCTGGCTTTTCATTTGCTTTTTCGATCAGTGCCGTGGCCAGCTTTCCGAAAAGCGCATCGTCTATATAGTTTTCTGGAGCTTCAAGCACTTTTTTATAGTAGTCGAGCATCTGCTCTTTGGTAAGTCCATTTCTCTTTTTATTTATCTTTAAGGCCGTCCCGATGATGCTTCCTTGCGGGTATCCTAATTCTAGGAGGTCTGTACCGTTGATTGGTGTTTTCATGTCTTTTGTTTTTTGATGGTACAAAGCTGAAATCAAAGTACGCAATTATTTTGCGCAGTAAAAAAGAATTTCTATTTTTGGCTGTAAGGCTTTATCGAGCCTGCCTGTGCTGTATCTTAAAGCTAAGAAAAAATGTCTCAAAACAAAAATGCGCTTATCCGGTATAAGACGATTGACAAGTGCCTGCAGAACCACTACCGGAAATGGACTTTGGAAGACCTGATGGAGGCTTGCTCTGATGCCTTGTTTGAATATGAGGGCAAGGAAAACTCCGTGAGCAAGAGAACGACCCAGCTCGACATCCAGCTTATGCGCAGCGAAAAGCTGGGCTATAATGCGCCCATAGTGGTCTATGACAAGAAGTATTACCGCTATGAGGACGAGGAGTATACGATTACCGATATTCCCTTGACAGAAACGGACATCAACGTGCTGACGGAGACGGTTTCTATGCTCAAGCAGTTCAAGGACTTTTCTCTTTTTAGCGATGTGTCCGACATCTTGCAGCGGCTCGAAGATAAGATCTATGCCGAGAAATCGCATACCAAGCCGGTCATCTACCTCGACAAGAACGAGAACTTGAAAGGACTGCATTTTTTGGATACGCTATACCAGGCCATCATAAAAAAGGTGGTCGTGCTGCTCACCTACCAGTCGTTCAAATCCAAAGAGCCGCAGCAGTTTGCCTTTCACCCGTTTGTGCTCAAAGAATTCAACAACCGCTGGTTTTTGATCGGCAAGAAAAAAGCATCGCTGCCTGTGGTCAATCTTGCCTTAGACCGTATTGTTGCTGTTGATTTTGATTTTAACCTTCCGTATATCGAAGAAAACTTTGATGCCGAAGATTTTTACAAAGACATCATCGGGGTCACGGTCAACCAAGGACTCAACGCTCGAAAAATCAGCCTTTGGGTCGATGCCGATAATGCGCCTTATGTACTGACCAAGCCGTTTCATCCATCGCAGACCATTGAAGAGCAGCGGGAAGACGGAAGCATCGTCTTCTGCCTGAGGCTCAAGGTTAATTATGAGTTCGAAAGGCTGCTGCTGGGCTTTGGCGAAGGCATCGAGGTCTTGGCACCGGAAAGCCTGAGACAGCGCATCAGGGAAAAGCTGAAAAAAGCACTGAGAAATTATGAATAGGCCGTTAAACAAATCATAATGGCCTGCATCCGTATCAGATAAAAACAGAACTTCGCCAAATGCAATTACAGTACTTCACGCCGAAAAGCAAGCTTCTTGCCCGATACCTTGAGGGATATTATTTCTTGGAAAAGGAAAGGGACGAGCCTGCGGTAGAATACCTGACGTTTCCGAACAATTTCAGCATCGTATCGCTGCTGCAGGATACGCAGCTGACCTTGGCTGGTAATAGCGTGCTTATTGAAGAAAAAACAGGGGGCGATTTTACCTCGCAGCTTATCTGCCATTACGAGAAGCCTATCAAGATCCGCTACGAAGGGCGTATCCGAGAGATTACGTTCTATTTTAAGCCGCTGGGACTGAATGCTTTTATCGAAAAGCCGCTGCAGCAGTATCTGGGAGATTCGTTCCGTTCGTTTCTGCCGTTCGAGGATTATGAGGCCGCGATGAAGTCGGTATTGGCCGAAGAGAGCCTGGACGAACAGCGGAACAGCATCGAAAACTATTGGCTGTCAAAGTTTTTGGGATTTGAGCACGAACTCTTGCAGGATATCTTGTCTGACCTTACAGACAAAACAAAAGACTATGCCATAGAACAGCTGGCGGAGAAATACCATACCAGCCGGCAGAATATCAGCAGGCAGTTTAGCATCCATATCGGCAAGACGCCGTCGGAATTCAAGAAGACGCAGCGCTTTCGGCAGACGATGGCGAAGAACATGGAGGGCACGAACCTGACCACCTTAAGCTATGACAATTCTTTTTATGACCAGTCGCACCTCATCAGGGACTTCAAGTCGTTTACGGGGCTGACACCGAAGGCGTTCTTTAAGTCGATATCGCTGCAGGAAAATGCGACCATAAACTGGCTGTTCTTATAGCAGCGCAGATTGCTGTGACTTCTTTTGCTTACCGTTTTTTCTTGACGAGCTTTAGGGTATGCTGCAGTGCCTTGGGACTGTCCCAAGCAAAATGTCCGGGTATCACATAGCTCGGCTTCGGGTATTTGTTGATTAGCTTTTTCATGGTTCCTTCCCAAGCATCGATGTCGGCATCGCCAGTATATCCGAGATCATTGTTTTCAGTACTTTTTATAAGGCATCCGCCATACAGTACTTTTTCCTTTTCGAACCAAACAACAATATTGTCCTGAGTATGGCCTGCACCTGGATAAAAAGTCTCAAATTTCTTATTCCCGACAGTAAAGACGGTGTCCTTTTCAAAATGGTAGGCTGCCTTGGCATTGCCCTCTTGAACGGACAGCTCATGTGTCAGCTTGGATGTATAGGTCGGGATGCCGTGCTTTTTATAATAGTCAAGCCCTGCCGAACTGTCGTCATGAAAGTGCGTAGCAATGCAGAGCACTACTTTTTTCTGGTGCCTTTTGTAGATGCTGTCTAATAGCGGCTGAAAGTCGGATTCGTCCCAAGGGGTATCGATCAAGATAACGCCTTTGTCCGACACCACATACATGCTGTTGGATGGAAAGGGCTTGCCGTCGAGGTCTTTGTAGGTCGTATAGACGTAAAAGTCATCCGTCAAGGGCGTGATCGTAAGCTTGGGTATTTCTGCCTGCCCGAAAAGGGTATTGGAAAACAGCAGCAGGATAGCGAATACTGCTGTGACATATACGGGCTGCTGGGTATTGGTGTTGTGTTTTTGTAGGATCATTTTTGATTTTGGATTTTTGATTTTGGCGGGGTGTCTTGTCTGGGTTCTAAGAGGTTTTGGGCATGATTACTCGTTTCCTTTAGGAATCCATTTTCCTACTTCGGGAGCTTTATAGGCTTCCATTTTTTGGAAAAGTGTTTCGGCATCATCGCTCACAAGAATCATCTGCTCATTGATGGGCTTTAAAAAGCCTTTCTGGGTCATGTTGGAGACAAACTCGAGCAGCAGGTCATAAAATCCCGCCACGTTCAGTATGCCTATCGGTTTTTTATGGAGTCCGAGCTGGGCCCAAGTGAGCATCTCAAAAAATTCTTCGAGGGTACCAAAGCCGCCCGGCAGGACAATCACGCCGTCGCAGAGCTCGTTCATCTTGGTCTTTCTTTCGTGCATGCTTTCTACAAGAAGCAGTTCCGTCAGTCCTTGGTGTGCTATTTCTTTGTCTTTCAAGAAATACGGCAGGATTCCGTAGGCTTTTCCGCCCTGCCCTAGAACGCCGTCGGCTACGGCACCCATGAGTCCTACATTGGCATCTCCGTAGACCAGTTCGTAGCCGTGTTTTGCCATAGCTTCTCCTAGGCCGAAAGCTTGTTTTTCAAAGGCCGCATCGGTACCGAAGCTGGAACCGCAGAACACTGTTATTCTTTTTATGCTCATAGCATTTCTTTTTTTGTAGGGTTCAAATATACGAAATGGGCCCGAGAGCCCATTTATTATTTGTTTGTATACGACTGTTAGACTGGCTTTGCCAGTTCCTTGATGTCTTCTATTTCGAGTATGGATTTCGGATAGCCTTTCTGCACGGCATGAATCATGGCCTGCCCTATCTGCTGCATCGTGAGCGATTTTTTCGGGAACAGAATCGGAATTATCGGTATGATAATCTTAAAGATAGCCTTTATGTTCTTTTGTTCTTTGAAGGGCTTCATGAATCCGGGACGGAAATTGTATTCGCCCCTAAACGGAAGCTTTAGCAGCGCATTTTCGGTACGGCCTTTTACTCTTGCCCACATGATGCGGCCTTTTTCGGAACTGTCGGTATGGCTGCCGGAAACGAAAGTAAAAACCATGTTCGGGTTGATTGCTGCCAGAACTTTGGCAAAAGCGAGCGTCGTATCGTAGGTGATGTGTGTATAGTCGGCTTCGTTCATCCCTATCGAGCTTATGCCGGCGCAATAGAAACAGGCGTCGTATCCGGCTAAGGCAGCTGCATATTGTTCCAGCTTCATAAAATCCGGCACGATAAGCGCTTCTAATTTTGGATGGCTTAAGGGCGATGGCTTGCGGTTGACCATCAGTACTTGCTTTACGGCTGGGTTCTGCAGGCATTCTAACAGGACTCCTTCTCCTACCATGCCTGTCGCTCCAGTAATGATTACTTTCATATCGTATTGGGTATTTGCTGTATGTTCATGATACAGTCGTTATCTTTTCTGGCAAAAGTCGGTATTCTGTACACTTTGTGCTTTGCTGTAAGGTTCAATTGTGCTTTGTTGTGGAGTCCACAAATGCATTATGAATTGGGAATTACGAATTATGATTAGAAGACCGGATTAAGGATAGAGTGCCTTGGCGTGTTTTGTCGAGGCAGTGATGAGCTGTTTCATGATGTCGATGTCGATATCTGCGAGTTTTTTGATGTAGACGCAGACCTTGCCTGTCTTGTGTTTTCCGAGTTTCTGCAATAATTCTTCGCGGGTCTCAAATTCGTCTATATACAGTACTATCGAATCTTTTCTTGGCGAGAATGCGGCATAAGGCATGTCGCCCTCATGGCCGCTGTTGTATTTGTAATGGTAGCTGCCGTACCCGATGATGCTGCCTCCCCACATTTTGGGAGGGTATCCTGTAAGTTCTTCATAGATAGCGGCTATCTGGAAGCAGTCGTTTCGTTTGGTCTCGTCTGGAACCGTGTTGATAAAATCTGTTACGCTGGATTGGGTTTCTGTCGTCTTGTTTTTTGCCATGGCCTTTGTGTTTCTTTATTATTGGAACCTGTTGCAATGCACCGCTAATATACAAAAAAGCTGCCCTGCATGATAGCAGGACAGCTTGATAAATAATTGCTTTTACAGAAGGGATCAGGATGCCAAAAGCGCATCTAGATTTTCTAATCCGGCAGTAAATCCTTCCTTGAAGCCCATTTCGAGGATCTGTTCTAGGTCAGCCAGCTCTTTGTAGCTGATTTCGATAGTCACGATAGTCGAATCGGATTGCTGCTTGAAGGTGTTGTTCCATAGCGATCTAGAGAAATCTGTATTTATAGTACCGTTCTCGTCGCAGAAAGCGTCATAGGCCGAATAGCTTTGTGGAACTTTGATGTCTTTATAGTCGGCTCTTGCCCAGTGTTGCGTACCGTCAGGGCCTACCATGGCATAGAGCCAGGTTCCGCCTTCGCTGAAATCCATCGATTTGGTTTTGGCTTTCCATGGTTTTGGCGCCCACCATTGGTCGAGCAGTTCGCTCGTGGTCCACGCAGCCCATACCTTGTCTAGAGGTGCTGCAAATTCCCTTTCTACTCTGATTTTCTTATTTTCCTTGTCAACAGAAAAATTCATTAAAAGATTGTTTTTCATTTTTTTTACTTTAAGTTACTCAATACTATCGAGTTGGCAAAATATTTTCCTAAAAAAGTGATTTCAGAAAGGTTCAATGCGCAACTTATCAGTTGCAAATATATGCAACTTTTTGGTTGCACAAAATAATTTAGTGTTTTTTTTAACTTGCCCGATTACCATACAACAGAAAAACAGTCCGTGGCAGCCTACCACACATACAAAATAGAATAGATGTCGGGTCCGGAACCTGCATAGAGCAAATTGAGCTGATCTGCCAGATAGAGGCCATTGACGATGAACTTATAACGGTATTCTCCTTTGGGCAGTGAAACGGTACAGGTCCACCTGCCCTTTTCTTTTTGCATCGGGAGGATTGCCCAATTGGAAAAATCTCCCGTAAGGGAAACCTGCTCAGCTCCCTCAAAATCATTCATCGTGAAGGTAATAGTCTGGTCGTGCTGCTTGCCAAAGAGGGTGGCAGCGTAATTGTATGGGTCGGCAGCAAGCGCTTTTGCAAAGCATCGGTCGCTCTCGGCAATCCTGCCTTCTTTGCGGTAGGCTGTTGCAAGCCAGGTATCGATTTCGAGTTTTTCTGGGTCATATGCTTTCAGCCGTTCTAAGAAACGGATACCGTCTTTGGTATGGCCCATGGCTATTGCCTGTGCAGCCAGTTCGACGGCATCGTTGTTCTTGAAGTTATAGTCATGGGGATGGTATTTTCTTAATGAATCATAGGCGGCCAAGGCGCTGTCTATGCCTTCTGCTGTATATTTTTCTAGTATCACCGGAGCAATACTTTTGGGAAAATAGGCTTGCATGTCTTGAAAATGCTTGCCTTTTTTAAGCTCTTCGTGTAAAGAAATAACGACCGGAAGAGCAAAGTCGTTTTTATAATACAGATGGATGGTTTTCTTTTTTAGTTCTGCCGCCATGGAATAATTGGAAACGAGATTGCTTGGCTTTTTCTGCGCTGTCTTTTGCAGAATTTCTACAATGTCTTGCAATCCATAGTTTTTTTCCTGGCGTAAATATTCGTTGGCAAGATCCCTTCGCCAGCAGGCTTCATGGTGCTGGTTGTTGATGCTGTAGTTGGTCAGTGCAAAATTCTTTGCGGCACGTCTTATTACATAACTACCGTGTACCGTAGCATAATCGCCGCTGGCATCGCTTATAAAAAGCTGGGCTCCCGTGAGGCGCACCAGATTAAATTGGGAGATGAATTGTAGGGCTTCGTCTACGGTCTTGCATCTCTTTAGGATGTCTGTAGCTACTTCGGTTTCTCTGTCTGTCTTTTTAGGGTCGCGCGTGGCAGGAATTTCGTCTATGGCGGTATAATCTACAAAGAGCCCTTTGGTATTCATGCCGCCTTGGGGATTCTTATACATCTGGATGTTGGTTTTTTCATCGGACGAAAGCTCTGTCCAGATCATATACCCATAGGATTTTTTGAGGGCAGGAAAATACCAAAGCCTGTAGTTAAGAGATGGAGCTTCGTCTTCGTTATTGCCGATCCAGACATGACGCCCGTCGTTCGCAATAAATATCGTGCAGGCATTGGAAGCCGGCAGGCTGAAAAAGATAGAGAACAGAAAAGCAACGAGATTTTTACGGTAAGTGGTCATAGGTACGCTGTTTTGAAAGGCCAAAATTAGCCTGAAAAACAGCCTTGTTTGTTCGGGTGGATATATCCGAACAGGTTTTATTGCCTGTTATTGCTCTTGGCGTATTCGGTAGGCGACATCCCGGTCCACTTTTTAAAAGCGGTATTAAAGGCCGTCTTTGAATTAAAACCGGAAGCAAAGGCAATGCCGACCATGTTGAGTGCTTCTACCTTATCTGAAGCCAGCAGCCGTTTTGCTTCTTCTACTCTTTTGCTGTTGATGAAGTTATAGAAATTGCCTCCCGTAGCTTCATTGATCAGATACGAAGCATCGTGTATGCTGATTCCGAGCTTGTCTGCCAAAACAGGAAGGCTTAGTCCGTTATCTAAGAAAATCTTTTCTTCAGTAACCAGCTTGTCTAGCTTTTCTGATAACAGGGCCAGCTCGGCTTTGTCTAGCCGTCCTGTCTTTTTGGGCTGTTTTGGTACGGGAGCTTCAAAAAGCGCGGTTATGTCTTGCAGTTCTTTTGTGTCGAATTCAAAAATAGTACGCTGCCGGATGGAAAAATAGGATAGAAAAAAGACAGCGCCTGTATATACGACGGGCATGATATCTAGCATCTGCGGCAGGCCTATCAAGGCATCATTGATCCAGAAAAGCAGCATGAAAATCAAGATGAGTAAAAAGTACCGAAGCCAGTCCAAGCTTATCTCTGAAGTCGCTGCTGCTATGAGGCGCAGGTTCTTTTTGTGCCGAATCAAGGCAAGATAACAGAAGATTATGTAGGCTGCCAACTGTACGGGCACTATATCGCGGACTAAAAAATCTGCGGAACCGATGCTAAATAGCTTTATCAACATCAGGTTAGTGCTTCCTGAAAATCCTAGAAAAGCAATACTCGTGTAGATCAAGAAGGGCAAAAAATGTAATACGTCTTTCTTTGCAAAAGATTTGGTGGGATTCACAAAATAGAGCGTGCTTAGCCAAAGGCTGGGCGCCATGATAAACTGCAGGGCATTGAGCCATAGGCTAAGATTGGCAAAAGGATATTCTTCGCTTCTAAGGCTGACTTCTAAAAAGGAGCTTCCCATCAGAAAGACAAACAGGGCAAGCCATCTGTTGGCTTTTAGGTTCTGTCCCAGCGGATGGAAAAAAAGCATAAAGCTCAAGAGAAGGCAGGCTCCGGCAGAAAAGCACATTAGGAAGACGTTCATCGATACTAATAAGGTTATTTAGGCTATTTAAATAAACAGCACTACATTCTAAAATAGTGTTATGCTTTGGGCGCAATAGATTGCAATTGATAGAGTTCGTCTATCATTTCCTTAAAAAGATCCAGCAATGATTTTAAAAGTGCGATATCTTCTACCGATCCGTCTAAAAAGAAGGAAAGTTCGAAATGGTTCTTCGGAAGCTTCTCTTCCCAAATTCCTTTTTGGTCAGACATCAGTATATTTACTTCTTTCTGCAGTGCTATAGAATCTCGAATGTTTTTATTGCGTAAAAATGATTTTATTTTCAATTCGTTATTGGCCTTAATAATAAACGCTTTGTCAAATTCAGGGTAGCCGATTGCTACATCTTGTCCGCCAAATAGTTTTTCAATTTTCCGAGCAAGACCAGCACGATAAATCTCAAATTGGAAATTGTCTAATGAAACCAACGGGGCGATTACTCTAGTCATTTGCTGGTTGTATTTTCCGGACCATAGCGTATAATGGTCAAAAACAACCAGCCAATCCTTATGCTCAATCTCGGTCCGATCCGAATGCCAAGAATGTCCTTCTACAAATCTTCCATCAGTTGCTCTAGCAAATTCTTTCCAAATAGTAGTCTTTCCTTCAAAAATAGTCCTCATAGTATCATAAGTTAATTCAGAGCTTTTCTTTATTTCTTACTAAATAGCGCACTTCAAATATAAACAAAGCTAAAATACCTTGCAGTCAAACTACTCTTTTGTTTTGGCAGCAAGTAATTCACGATTTCTAAGGTGGCAAGAAGCTTTAGTTAGGCCATTGCAAAAGACTCGTCCAAATTTATATATTTGTATCTAAAATTATCCTATGCTGCACCAATTCCCTTTCTATCTGGCTGTTATTCTGGCCATTATTTTTCTGGTCATGCTGGCCAACAAAATCAAGATTGCCTACCCTATCTTATTGGTATTGGCGGGCTTGGCTATCAGCTTTATACCGGGCATACCTCCGGTTAAGATAGATCCTGAGTTGATATTCATCATCTTCCTGCCGCCGCTGCTTTATGAAGCGGCCTGGTCGACCTCTTGGAAGGAACTTTGGCGCTGGCGCAGGATTATCGGCAGCTTTGCCTTTTTGATCGTATTTCTTACGGCTTTTGCCGTCGCCTTGGTATCCAGCCACTTTATCCCCGGATTCACGCTGGCGTTGGGATTCCTTTTGGGCGGCATCGTATCGCCTCCTGATGCGGTGAGTGTAGGTGCCATATTAAAATTCGTAAAAGTGCCGAAAAGGCTGGCCTCTATGCTGGAGGGAGAGAGCTTATTGAATGACGCTTCGAGTTTGATCGTCTTTCGATTTGCGTTAATTACCATTGGTACGGGACAGTTTATCTTGCAGGAAGCTGCCTTGAACTTCGGGTGGATGGTCTTTGGAGGAATAGGCATCGGCGTGCTTATCGCGTTCGTGTTTTTTAAAGTGCATAGGCTATTGCCAACAGACGTCAACATGGACATCGTGCTTACACTGGTGGCGCCTTATATTATGTATATGGTTGCGGAAGAACTGCACAGTTCGGGAGTCTTGTCTGTCGTGAGCGGCGGCTTGTTCTTGGCCACGCGAAACCATCGTTTTTTGTCCGGAAGCAGCAGGCTCAGGGCCGTAAACGTATGGGAGTCGCTGGTATTTGTGCTGAACGGACTTGTATTTATGTTTATAGGATTGGAACTTCCGGAAATCGTAAACGGCTTGGAAGGCGTGAGCATAAGTGCTGCCATGGGCTACGGCGTATTGATTACGGCTGTATTGATTATTGTTCGTATCATATCTGCGTATGGGGCGGTTATCTTTACGCTGATCGTCCGAAATTTTATCGCGGTAGCCGACACCCGAAATCCAGGGATAAAAGGACCGTTTGTTTTAGGATGGGCGGGCATGAGAGGCGTGGTATCCTTAGCAGCGGCACTGTCGATTCCGGTACAATTAGACAACGGGGCGGCCTTTCCGCAGCGCAACCTCATCTTGTTCATCACTTTTGTTGTCATCTTACTGACGTTGGTCGTGCAGGGCTTGACGCTTCCTTTTATTATCAAGAAATTCAACTTGCCGGAATACGACCATCTGCTTAGTGACGAGGAATCGTATCATCACATGTACAAACAGCTGGCCCAGCAAAGTCTGGAACATCTAAAGACCAAATATTCCAAAGAGCTAAAAGAACAGCCCGTCTTGCAGCAGATAGCCCGCAAATGGGAAGACAGCAGCGTTTTGCTGGATGATGCCTCGATGGCTTCGGAATGCAAGACCGTCTATCTCGCGATGCTCGACCAGCAAAGGCATTGGCTGCGTACCTGGAACCACGACCATCATGTGAATGAAGAGGTTGTCCGAAGGCACTTGCGCCGTCTGGATATTGAGGAAGAAAAGATGCAGTTTCAATAGACCGACTAATTTGTTTTTAAAATAAAAAAAGAGTGCCTTAACATACAGGGCACTCTTTTTTATTATTCTCTTGAAGCATATTGGACAATGTCAATCCCTACTCCATTCGGGTCTTGGATGGCAAAGTGCCTGTCGCCCCAGGGCTCGTCTCTCAGGTCGATCTTGATAGTGACGCCTTTCTTTTTTAATTCTTCATATCGGCTGTCGACGTTTTCGACTTCGATGGTCAGGTACATCCCGTCGCCCAAAAAAGGCTTGTGGAATAACGGCTGCTGCGAAGGATGATTCGGCAATAGAAAGCTGATCTCTGCTTCATGGTTGGGCGTGTGCATGAGCAGGTAAAATTCATTTTCGAAGGTGACTCCAAATCCTAGGGTATCGGTATAGAATGCCTTGCTTTCGGATAGCTTATTTGTTACGATTCCTGCGTTTAGTTTCATGGGTTTTGCGGTTTTAACGGTTAGACTTTTTTGAGCATAAAAATGTGCTGATGTGCCAGCCAACAATAAAATTAATAGTGCTTTTTTCATAATGTTGCTTTTTTACATTACAAATTTCTCAAAATACGATTGGATTAGATTGTAAAAAATAGACATAATTACCTTCCGAAGGCTTTGCTCGGCGTCACGCCATAAAAGTTTTTAAAGTCTTTGATAAAATGGGATTGATCGTAATAACCTACGTCATAAAACAGCTTGTTCTCCCTAAGGCTCTGGCTGGAAGGCTTGGCTTTTAATATGTTTTGGAATCTCACGACCTGGCTGAAGGTCTTGGCATTGGTCCCGACATAAAAATCAAACAGCCTATGGAGCTGCCTCGGACTGATTCCCGTATCCAGATCATTTTTGATGTCGACCACGCCATAATTTTTAAGGATAATCTGGATGGCATCGTAGAGCCTGTTATCATAACTCAAGCTGGCTTCTTGCAAGTAGCCTATAAAAAGGGAATCTAGCACATCTGTAATGCTGCTAAAATCCATAGTCGCGTCGAACCGGCTTCTGATAAACGCGGCAACTTCAGGCAGGACCAATTCTAATTCTTGGGAACGGTTGCTCAGTTCAAAGGCTGGGACTGAAAATAATTGCGTGAACATGGTCGGCAGAAATCGTATGCCGATATAATGAAAGTTTTTATCGAGAATAAATTCGGTGTATTTTTTGCAAAAGCCCATGACAAAATTTTCTTCGGGCCTGTGCAGCTCAAAAAAGATATCAATACAGCCGTCGGCCACAACCCGATAGACGAATTCGTTTTCTAGAGGCGCATTTGTCTTTAATTGCCAATAGCAGTAAATAGTATCCTGCAATGCCAGACTTGGAGCCTTATCTTGATAGAGCACTTCAAGATTATAAGGCGTTACGGTAGGCTGCAAAGGCGTGAATAGCTCTCTTATTCTCATCTATCAATTATAAGGATTATACAAATTTAAAATTATTTTATTGCTGCTTTAGGAAATCTATAGCCTGAAACCGCATTTAGGTACCGGATAAAAAGCAACGGAAGTTATCAAAAGATAATTATTCTGTTAAAAAAACAAATTACTATGCATGCATAATATTTTATTTTGTACATTTGGAATAAGCTAATACTTATGAAAGACAAAACAATAGACTATATTTTGAGAGCGACATGGCAAGCCGTCTCACGCATGTATAATGAAGAAGCCGCCAAATACGGTGCAACTATGGCTACAGGATTCGCGTTATTGAGCCTTGACAAAGACAAAGGCTCGCCTTCGACCACGCTAGGCCCTAAAATGGGAATGGAAGCTACCAGCCTTACGAGAACATTGAAATCCATGGAAGACAAAGGATTGATTACACGCAAGAAAAATCCAGTCGATGGACGCGGCGTGCTGATACACCTTACCAAATTCGGAAAAGAAAAAAGAGAACTCTCTAAAAATACCGTACTGAAATTTAACGAGACGATCCGAGAGCACATCTCTGAAGAAAAACTGCAGCACTTTATTGAAGTGGCAGAAACCATCAACAATCTCATTGCAGACAAGCATATCTTTTCGGATATCGAAGAAGAAAAACAGATACAAACAACAAACAAATAATATAAAGGAATGAAACGACTCATTAAAAAAGTTGCTGTCATTGGTTCGGGAATCATGGGATCGGGCATTGCCTGCCATTTCGCAAATATCGGCGTAGAAGTACTGTTGCTCGATATTGTGCCTCGTGAATTGACCGAAGCAGAACAGAAAAAAGGCCTGACGCTTGAAAGCAAAGCGGTCAGAAACCGAGTAGTAAACGAACATTTGGCAAATGCGTTAAAATCAAAGCCCTCTCCTATCTACAGCCTGAAATTTGCTGACAGAATCAAGACGGGAAATACAACCGACGATTTGTCTAAAATAGCAGAAGCCGACTGGATTATTGAAGTCGTAGTCGAAAGGCTCGACATCAAAAAACAGGTTTTTGAGCAGATTGAAAAATTCAGGAAGCCGGGTACTTTAATTACTTCAAATACCTCGGGAATTCCGATTCACTTTATGAGCGAAGGAAGAAGCGAAGATTTCCAGAAACATTTCTGCGGAACGCACTTCTTTAATCCTGCTCGATATTTAAAACTCTTTGAAATCATTCCTGGGCCAAAAACTTCCACAGAGGTATTGGATTTCTTGAATGAATATGGCGAAAAGTTCTTGGGCAAGACATCGGTCATTGCAAAAGACACGCCTGCATTCATCGGAAACCGTATCGGTATCTTCGGAATCATGAGCATGTTCCACCAAGTAAAAGAATTGGGACTCACTATAGAAGAAGTCGATAAATTGACCGGACCGGTTATCGGCCGACCAAAATCGGCAACCTTCAGGACAGTAGATGTTGTTGGATTGGACACGCTGGTGCACGTAGCCAACGGATTGTATGAAGGCGTTCCGAACGACGAAGCACACGAACTGTTCAAGCTGCCAGAATTCATCAGCAAGATGATGGAAAACAAATGGTTAGGAAGCAAGACAGGCCAAGGATTCTACAAAAAAGTAGACAAAGACATCTTGTCGCTTGACCTGGATACGCTAGAATACAGAGCGCCGAAGAAAGCTTCTTTCGCAACATTGGAGCTCACAAAGACCATAGACAAGCCGATTGATCGTTTCAAGGTTTTGGTTAAAGGAACGGACAAAGCGGGAGAATTTTACAGAAAAAACTTTTCTGGTATGTTTTCGTATGTTGCCAACAGGGTACCAGAAATCACCGAAGATTTTTATAAGATAGACGATGCCATGAAAGCGGGCTTCGGATGGGAAAACGGACCGTTTGAAATCTGGGATGCGATTGGTGTTGAAAAAGGAATCGAATTGATGAAAGCCGAAGGCTATGAGCCAGCCGTTTGGGTTACTGAAATGCTGGCATCTGGCAACAAATCTTTCTACACTATAAAAGACGGGGCTACTTATTTTTATGACAGGGCTTCGAAATCACAGAAAAAAGTACCGGGACAGGATGCGTTTATCATCCTCAACAACATACGCGAAAGCAAAAAAGTATGGAGCAACAGCGGCGCCGTAATCCATGATTTGGGCGATGGAATCTTAAATCTGGAGTTCCAATCAAAAATGAATACGATTGGAGGCGATGTGCTGCAAGGCATCAACAAAGCCATCGATTTAGCTGAAAAAGAATACTCCGGTTTGGTTATTGGAAACCAAGGCGCTAATTTTTCTGTCGGCGCGAACATCGGAATGATTTTCATGATGGCCGTCGAGCAGGAATATGACGAGCTTAATATGGCCATCAAGCTGTTCCAAGACACGATGATGCGCGTGCGCTACTCGGGAATTCCTGTGGTAGTCGCTCCGCACGGAATGACCCTAGGCGGTGGCTGCGAAATGAGCATGCATGCCGACAAAGTAGTTGCAGCAGCAGAAACGTATATCGGTTTGGTGGAATTCGGCGTTGGCGTTATCCCTGGTGGTGGTGGTTCGAAAGAAATGGCACTCAGAGCATCTGACTTGTTCCGCAAAAACGACGTGGAGCTAAACGTATTGCAGGAATATTTCTTGACGGTGGCGATGGCAAAAGTATCGACTTCTGCTTACGAAGCGTACGACTTGGGCATCTTGCAGCATGGAAAAGACGTCGTAGTCGTCAACAGAGACCGTCAGATTGCAGAAGCTAAAAAACACGCTTTGCTTTTGGCAGAAGCCGGATATACGCAGCCTGTGAGAAGAAAAGACGTTAAAGTCTTAGGCAAACAAGCCTTGGGAATGTTTCTGGTAGGAACCGACAGCATGGAGGCCGGACACTACATTTCCGAGCACGATAAGAAAATCGCAAACAAGTTGGCCTATGTAATGGCGGGCGGCGATTTATCGGAACCAACCTTGGTCACAGAGCAATATTTACTGGACATTGAAAGAGAAGCCTTTTTGTCATTATGTACAGAAAGAAAAACATTGGAGAGAATCCAGTTCATGCTGACTAAAGGGAAACCATTGAGAAACTAATCGAGACATTAAAGAAACTAGAAATGAAAACAGCATATATAGTAAAAGCATACCGCACAGCCGTCGGAAAAGCCCCAAAAGGAGTCTTCCGCTTCAAGCGTCCTGACGAGCTGGCCGCAGAAACCATCCAGTACATGATGAATGAGCTGCCTGATTTCGACAAAAAACGAATCGACGATGTCATGGTCGGAAACGCCATGCCAGAAGCCGAGCAAGGACTAAACGTAGCGCGTTTGATTTCCTTAATGGGACTAAAAATAGACGACGTTCCGGGAGTGACCGTAAACCGTTACTGCGCTTCGGGATTGGAAACTATCGGAATGGCGACTGCAAAAATCCAGTCGGGAATGGCCGATTGCATTATTGCTGGTGGTGCCGAAAGCATGAGCTTTATTCCGATGGGAGGCTACAAGCCGACTCCAGATTATGCCGTAGCCAAAGAAGGGCACGAAGATTACTACTGGGGAATGGGACTGACAGCTGAAGCAGTTGCTAAGCAATTCAAGGTCTCTCGTGAAGATCAAGATTTGTTCGGTTACAATTCGCACCAAAAAGCATTGAAAGCACAGGCTGAAGGCAAATTTGACAAGCAGATCGTTCCTATCACCATCGACCAGATTTTTGTTGACGAAAACGGAAAGAAAGCCACCAAATCATATACGGTGACCAAAGACGAAGGCCCAAGAGCAGACACCTCATTGGAAGCCTTAGGAAAGCTAAAGCCTGTTTTTGCTGCTGACGGAAGTGTTACGGCAGGAACCTCATCACAAATGAGCGACGGTGCCGCATTCGTAATGGTCATGTCGGAAGAATTGGTAAAAGAGTTAAACCTGGAGCCAATAGCAAGACTGGTAAGCTATGCCGCAGCGGGAGTCGAGCCAAGAATCATGGGAATCGGTCCCGTAAAAGCCATTCCAAAAGCATTAAAACAAGCCGGAATGTCGCTAAACGATATCGAATTAATCGAATTAAACGAAGCTTTTGCATCACAGTCATTGGCCGTTATCCGTGAATTGGACATCAATCCCGATATCGTAAACGTAAATGGAGGCGCAATTGCATTAGGACACCCGCTAGGGTGTACAGGAGCCAAGCTTTCCGTACAGCTATTTGACGAGATGAAACGCCGAGGCAACAAATACGGTATCGTAACTATGTGTGTAGGTACTGGACAAGGAGCTGCTGGGATTTACGAAATACTATAAATAGTTGAAAGTGGATAGTGGATAGTGGATATGAGACATCATTTTAAAAAATTTAGAATTTAGGAGATTATATGGATTTTCAAAATTCTTTGCAATCCTCTTCTCTATAAACTATCCTCTATCAACTATAAACTATGCTCTATTCTCTATTATCTTAAAAAACTCTAACAAAAAACAGAAAAAACAATGGCAGATACAATCGAAAAAGACGTTACCCGTGGCGGGCAGTTTTTGGTAAAAGAAACAAAAAGTGAAGACATTTTTACTCCGGAAGATTTTTCGGAGGAACAGTTGATGATGAAGCAGACGGTAAAAGAATTCGTAGATAAAGAAATCTGGCCGAACAAAAATCGCTTCGAGAATAAGGATTATGCCTTTACAGAAGAATGCATGCGCAAAGCTGGAGAACTAGGGCTTCTTGGCGTTGCTGTTCCTGAAGAATATGGCGGTTTAGGAATGGGATTCGTTTCTACCATGCTGGTTTGCGACTATATTTCGGGCGCTACAGGATCATTTTCTACGGCATTTGGGGCGCATACCGGAATCGGAACCATGCCGATTACTTTATACGGAACGGAAGAACAAAAGAAAAAATACGTACCAAAATTAGCTTCTGGCGAATGGTTTGGCTCGTATTGCCTGACCGAACCTGGTGCGGGATCGGACGCCAATTCTGGAAAAACCAAAGCAGTTTTGTCTGAAGACGGAACGCATTATAAAATCACGGGTCAAAAAATGTGGATTTCTAATGCGGGATTCTGCAGTCTTTTCATCGTATTTGCTAGAATCGGCGACGATAAAAACATCACCGGATTCATTGTAGAAAACGATCCGAATAACGGAATTTCAATGAACGAGGAAGAACATAAATTAGGCATCCGTGCCTCCTCTACCCGTCAGGTTTTCTTTAACGAGACAAAAGTTCCTGTAGAGAACATGCTTTCAGAAAGAGGAAACGGTTTTAAGATTGCCATGAATGCTTTGAATGTGGGCCGTATCAAATTAGGCGCTGCCTGTCTTGATGCCCAAAGGAGAGTGACTTCGGGAGCTGTAAAATATGCGAACGAAAGAATCCAATTCAATACGCCAATTGCAAACTTTGGGGCTATTCGCTCTAAACTAGCAGAAATGGCTACTTCTTGCTATGCGGGAGAAAGCGCTTCCTATCGTGCTGGAAAATCCATTGAAGACCGAATTAATGCTCGTGTTGCCGAAGGCGTTTCTCATCAAGAAGCAGAATTGAAAGGAGTTGAGGAATTCGCTATCGAATGTTCTATCTTGAAAGTGGCTATTTCTGAAGACGTACAAAATTGCTCAGACGAAGGAATACAGATTCTTGGAGGAATGGGATTCTCTGAAGACACACCAATGGAAAGTGCCTGGAGAGATGCGAGAATCGCAAGAATCTATGAAGGAACGAATGAAATCAACAGAATGCTTTCTGTCGGAATGCTTGTCAAAAAGGCAATGAAAGGCCATGTCGATTTGTTAGGTCCTGCTATGAAAGTGGCTGAAGAATTGATGGGAATTCCGGATTTCAATACGCCTGACTATTCTGAGTTATTCGCTGAAGAAAAGGAACTGATAGCCAAATTGAAAAAAGCATTTTTGATGGTAGCCGGAAGCGCCGTACAAAAATACGGTCCGGATTTAGACGCGCACCAGCAATTGCTGATGGCTGCGTCCGATATCTTGATTGAGATCTATATGGCCGAATCTACCATCTTAAGAACCGAAAAGCTAGCAAAATCAAAAGGTGCCGAAAATGTAAAAGAACAGATTGCTATGGCGCAATTGTACTTATACAAAGCTGTAGATATCGTAAATGCTAAAGGAAAAGAAGGTATCGCTTCTTTTGCAGAAGGCGACGAGCAACGAATGATGTTGATGGGATTAAGACGTTTCACGAAATACACCAATCTCCCAAATGTGGTTGCTTTGCGTGAAACTATTGCTTCAAAGTTAATTGAAGAAAACCAATATTGTTTTTAGTTAAGTTTAAATAGTTGGTCAATGAAAAAGCCGCCGCAATATATTGCGGCGGCTTTTGTTTTTGCTTTTGGCGGGATTAAATTTCTTATAAAGGCTTTCTCCCTTGAATAATTCTAAGCAAGATAATAATGACTGCGATCACTAATAAAATGTGGATCAAGCCGCTGGTAGCAATTCCTGTTCCTAGCACTCCGAAGAATCCTAATGCCCAGATAATTACCAAAATAACTGCAATTGTATAAAGCAAATTTCCCATAATGTTTTGTTTTTTATTGGTTAGACTATTTGTTTATAAATTATTCTAAAGGCTTTCTTCCTTGTATTACTCTTAAAAGTACGACAATTATTGCAATTACAAGCAAAATATGAATAAGATTGCTAGTAACCATTCCTCCTAAAAAGCCTATGGCCCAGATAATTATCAGGATTACGGCGATTGTATAAAGTAGATTTCCCATGGTATATGAATTTGATTGATAACGATTTTATAAGGCTTATTTTTTAACAGTGGTGGATTGCAACTGCTGGATGGCATCATGATGGCCTTTTAAAGCAATTACTTTTCCTTCAAGATAGGCTTTGATTTCTACATCTTGTGTTTTCTGTCCATCTTGCGTAAAATCTTCTATAGCTTCGTGATGGTCTTTATAAATACGGTCAAGGTATTCTTTGTCGAAGTTTTTGGCATCGGCCTTGTTGAGACGGTCATATTCTTTTTGTCCGTCTTCTGTAATTGCGGAAGGAATAGATATCTGTTTTCCTTTGGCCAACGTCGCTAATTCATTAAAGGAATCGTTATGATGTTTCTCCATCATCTTTCCTAAATCTTTTACGGCTGTCGAAACTCCTTTGGCTTGGGCTAATTTCCCGAGCTCTCTCTGCTGCAAGTCGAATTCAGCGGCATCGACAAGGATTTCGGCATCTTCTTCGGCTTTTTTGGTATCGTCAAACTTGGCTTCGTTTTCTTCTTCTGCAACTTCTTTAGGGTCTTCTGTTTTGGGTTCGTTTTTACAGGATGTCATTCCAAAACTTAGTGCCAAAACAGCCAGGCTTAGTATTGCTTTTCCAAAAATTGCGGGCTTTTTCATAAGATATAGATTTTAGCTGGTTCATAAATAATTTTCAGTTTATCTAAATTACCTAATAAAAAATCCATCCTACTTATACAATTAGTCTTTTATGTTATACGATTTTGCTGACACGAATTTTAGTATAAATCAGAGTCTATCAAAGGAAAAAATTGAGGCATCCTTGTTCTTCTTGCCAAGAATTAAGTCGGTAATAATTTCTGCTGCAATTAAGCTGAAAGTAATTCCGTTTCCTCCAAAACCTAAAGCAAAATAACTGTTCGGAAGCTTGTCATACGTGCCTATAAAAGGAAGTCCGTCTTTTGTAGAACCAAAAGTTCCCGTCCAACTGAACTCAGGCTTAAAATGCAAATGAGGAAAAAGAGTATTGACATCCTTGGTCAACTGCTTGGTTTTTTTGTTGATAAGCTTATTTCTCTTATCAGGATCGTGAAAATCTTCATCCCTGCCTCCTACCAAAACCCTTCCGTCTGGTGTTGTCCTTATGTACAGATACGGATCAGCTGTATTCCAAATCAATACCTCGTCCTTCCAAAATTTCTTTTCGTTATATTGTTCGCTAACGACGGCATAGGTAGATTTTAGATCGACTATCTTTTTATCGATAAACTCCACAATCTCATAGCCTGTGGCATAAATTACTTTTTTTGCTTTTATCGTAAAACCCGTTTCGGTCTTCAGCACAGCTCCGTCTTTTTTTGTCTTAATATCGACAATAGGACTTCTGTCATAAATATTAAGCTCCTTCCCTGTTTTAAACTGTAATAAGCGATGCGTTAGCGCATAGGCATTGGTCTGTGCGCCATGATTCGAAAGAATTGCCAACGGAGCTTTGAATCCGTATTGGCTATAAATCTGTTTTTCGTTGAGCAGTTTTACATCAAATCCGGCTTGTTTTCTAGCTTCAAATTCTTTTTCCAGCATCGGAATATCTTTTTTATAAGCAACATAATAAAGGCTTTTCTTTCTTTCAAATTCTTCCGCCTTGACTTTTTTTGCAATCTTTTCCAATTCATCAATGGCATAATCACAAAGCTGATAGGCTCTTTCTGCAGGTTCCTTTCCAATCATTTCAATCAATTTATGCAGCGGCGTGTCAATTTCATACTGAAGCAGCGAGGTACTGGCTGATGTACTGCCTAACCCGATAGTCCGGGCATCAATCATCGTGCATTGTATTCCGGCATTGAGAAGGTAATAACGAACTAATGCTCCCGAAATGCCAGCACCAATGATGACCACATCGGTTTCTATGTCTTTGTCCAGTTTTGGAAAAGTAAACGGCAGGCCGTCTTTGATCAGCCAAAAAGGCATTCCTGATTTTAGGTTCATGGAGATTATTTTAGGATTATGTCTATTAAAAATAAGTATAAAGCGTCAAAAGTCAGTTTCAATTGTGACTAATTTAAGTTTTGTTCAACACACTTTCTAAGGATTTTAATGTCAACCGACAGCGTAAAAGGCAGCCTTTAAATATTTTTTGTCTTCTTAATAAAAAACATAGCTTTGCATCAGAAATTCAAACCATGATCAACCCATCGGCACACGGCTGGATAGACAAGTTTTTTGCAGAACAGAAACATCTGCAGCTTCCTGTCGTGGGCTATCCTCTGGAGTTTTATAAAAATACAAGAGCGACCGGTTTTATCTACGGCCATGTGGTTTCTTTCGATACGCCGATGCCAATTGATACTAAAGGATGGATTTCTGAAGAATACTCTAAAGTAGCGCTCTTGAATACGCTTTATGGCGTTTACGGTTTGGTCTCTCACGAATCCAATTCAAAAGACTTTATCACAAGAGCTATCTCTTTTTACAAAGAAATGCATCCTAAAGGGTTTACGCTTTTGGATAAAATGCTTCCGGAAAGTCTGCCGTCGCACAATCTTGAAAAGATTATTGCCGAACGAGTTCAAACTAACGAAGACATCATCAGCAAGAACTTTTCGCATATCTTGACGAATGCTTTGTTGTTTATGGATGTATTGGCTTTTCAGCAGTATCTGATGAATAATGCTATTCCTGAGAATTACTTAAAAAAGCTGGAAGAAACTATTGTCAGCATTATCTCTTTGGCTTTGAAGACTAAGCTTAAGAAGTCACAGTATGACGATTTGCTAATCAAGCTTTTTGAAGCTTCTGTCCGTTATACGAAATTTTCAAAAGTGAATGTCCAAGACCTTGAAGCTTTGGAATTAATTTTTTTCACCCAGCAACTAGAAAAGCTGTATCTGATAGACATGGCTGGAATGGCACTCTGGAATGATATGGAAATGGAGAGCAACGAAGCTTACTTTCTTTACGAGCTCGCAAAAACTATGAATGTTCCTGATAATTTTGTCACCGAAAGTATTGTCTCGACTGACAATTTTATCAATAAGTATAAAAAGCAAATTCCGTATTTTAATTATTCGAATCCTGTCAAGCATTTTTACGATCAGGCCACCCAGAATGTAAAACTACTGATTACGCGAAATAAGTCGCGATTGGCAAAAGAATTGGCTAACAACGGCGATCTGATGCTTTTACTTACACATTCCACACACCGCAGCTTAGATGCAAAAGAGAAGAAAAAAGTAAAAAAACAGCTTTTGGAAATCTGCAAGACGATTCCATCGCTGACAATCTTTTTATTGCCTGGAGGAACTTTACTACTGCCGATACTTATAAAATTTATCCCGCAATTATTGCCTTCCACTTTCAACGAAAATCTGGAATCCGAAGAATAAAAAAAGCCTCTTGAATCAAGAGGCTTTTTTTATTTAGAATTTTAGCTGGTAGACGCTGTCTAAGTCTTCATTACCGCAAAGGTTTACTTCTAGATCTTTTACGATACCTGAACTCAACCCGTATACCCAACCATGGAGGCATAATTCCTGTCCGTTTTTCCAAGCACCTTGTACAATTGAAGTTTTAGCCAAGTCATACACTTGTTCTTTCACGTTCAATTCTACAAAAGAATCAAAACGTTCTTTTTCATCCAAAATTGAATCCAAATAGTGGTGGTGATGTCTGTAAACGTCTTTAATGTGGCGAATCCAGTTGTCAATCAAACCAATCGAATCGTTGCCCATAGCTGCTTTTACGCCGCCACATCCGTAGTGTCCGCACACAATAACGTGTTTCACTTTCAAAACGTTTACGGCATAATCCAAAACACTAAGCATGTTCATGTCAGAATGCACGACCATGTTGGCAATATTTCTGTGAACAAAAACTTCGCCAGGCTGTGCTCCAATTACTTCGTTGGCAGGAACACGGCTGTCTGAACATCCGATCCATAATAATGGTGGCGACTGTCCTTCTGCTAATTTTTCGAAATATTTTGGATCTTGGCTAATTTTAGATTCAACCCATTTTTTGTTACCGTCTAATATCTTTTTATAAAAATCGCTCATTGTTTTTAGTATTATAATTTTAAAATTACGTCGGTTATACCGACTCTTTATTGTTTCTTTCGTTTTCGACTAATGCAATACATCTGTCATAATCGGCTTTGGCTTGTTTTCTTAGTCTTGCTTCTTCGTAATTTTCGAAGAAGACATGATTGGATTTATCGTCAATATCATCCAATTCATATGCTCTTTTAAAGCCTTTTAGTTTTACCTTGATATTTTCTTCAGCGGCTTTGATGGTTGCAAATTCTTGAATCAAGTCTAATACGTCGTGGGCAATATATACCGTATCCGAAGCATTGATTACGACTTTAGAATTTTCTGGTATTTCAGCTAAGGTTGTCTTGATGGCAGCCTTGTTCAAGAAAGAAACTTCTTGTGCCAAATCAATTCGGATCACGTCGCCATCTTCAAATTTCTCTTTTCTAAAGCGGTAGGCTCTTTTTAAATTTCCTCTCAAAATAAAGATGATGCTGATGATGATTCCTAGGGCAACTCCTTTAAGCAAATCTGTGAAAACTACTGCCAATAAGGTAGCAATGAAAGGAACAAATTGGTATTTCCCTTTGTGCCAGAAATGCATGATAACTGACGGCTTAGCTAGCTTATAACCTACCATCAATAATACAGCTGCCAATGTAGCCAATGGAATTTTATTCAGAAGGAATGGAATTGACAAGACACTTATCAACAACAAAAGACCGTGGATGATTGCAGACATTTTTGATTTTGCGCCCGCATTCGCATTCGCAGATGATCTTACCACAACAGAAGTCATAGGCAATCCTCCTATAAGCGAACTAAGCATATTTCCGATTCCTTGCGCTTTTAACTCAACATTGGTATCTGTATAGCGCTTTTGTGTATCCATCCTGTCTGAGGCTTCAATACATAAGAGCGTCTCAATAGAAGCTACTATAGCAATCGTTGCTCCCACAACCCATACTTGCGGGTTCGTGAATCCGGCAAAATCAGGCAAAACGATAATGTTTTTGAAATCATCTAAGGATTGAGGTACCGGCAATGAAACTAAATGGTCTTTAGAAATAGCCAAAGAGCTTCCGGAAGCTGTAAAGATTTCGTTTAGTGCTACACCGACAATAACTGCTACCAAAGCGCCAGGAACTAATTTTAATTTCTTCAGAAAACCTACCCTATCCCATGAAATCAGGATAATCAACGAGATAACTGTGATTAAGATTGCGCCTAATTGCAGATGATCAAGTGAACTCATTAAAGATTCAAAGGCATTTCCTCCACCTTTCTCCGTAAAAGCTTCATCTCCTTCAAAATCACTGTCGTATCCTACAGCATGAGGAATTTGTTTTAATATAATGATGACTCCGATACCAGCAAGCATTCCCTCAATTACATTCGTCGGAAAATAATTAGATATGCTTCCTGCTTTGATAAATCCTAGAATCAACTGAAGCAATCCAGCGATTAGTCCGGCTGTCAGGAATATATTAAAGGCTCCCAAATCTGTAATAGCAGTCAAAACAATTGCAGTCAGGCCGGCTGCAGGTCCGGAAACGCTGATGTGAGAGCGGCTCAAGGAGCCCACTACTACACCACCTACGATTCCAGCAATAATACCTGATAATGGCGGTGCACCAGACGCTAAGGCGATACCCAAACATAATGGAAGCGCCACCAAGAAAACCACTAAACCAGAAGCAAAGTCTGATTTAAGGTTAGCAAAAAGATTGATTTTTTTTGTCATACCTAAAAAAATTTAATACAAGAATTTAGATCACATTAAAGAAATGCAACCGTAGATTTTGAAGTATTCAAAATCTTAAATTGTATTAAACCTGTTCAGGCGGTGGAGAAAAAATGCTTGAAGCCGCATTATCGTGCTTCAAAGTGTGTTGTGAAATGATAAGACTTGATGAACTTTCTGTATAGTTTGAGAAAGTGATATAGTCTGTCGCTTTTAAAGCAGCTTTTAATTCTTTACAGCAGTTGTGGTTGTGCTGTTCTTCTTCAGACATGCTGTAAACCATAGACGTATCGATGTCTTCCTTTATCAGACTCACAACCGTGGGTGTGACGATAAAAGTCATAAACATTAATAAAACTAATTTTACTGCCAATTTCATAAGCGCGAAAATAGAAATTTCAATCGTTATTTTAAAACATCCTAAATTAATTTAATCAAATTTTAACAACAGAAAAAAATGCAACAGCTACTCTATCATAATTGTTGCATTTTTCATAAAAAACACGGAATTAATTTCCGAAATTCTAACCGACTATATTTTCTCTTCAAGCCAAGCTTTCATCATCCAGATTGTTTTTTCCTGTTCTTTGATAAAGTCGCTCATCATCGAGTTTGTTCCTTCGTCATTTGCTTCTGCAGATTTTGTCAGAAGATCTCTTTCTATTTTTAGCAGATCCGATAAGGATGTTACGATCAAATGTACCGCTTCTTCATCTACAGAAATATTTTTCCCTACTTTTAATTTGTTGTTTTTAACGTAATCTTCGAACGTGTGTAACGGCTTTCCGCCTATGGTCAAAACTCTTTCAGCAATCAAATCAATTTTGAGCTGGGCATCGTTATACAATTCTTCAAATTTCACATGGAGATCAAAAAAACGCTTTCCTCTAATATTCCAATGTATTCCTCTTAAATTTTGATAATATACTTGAAAGCTTGAAAGCAGTATGTTTAGATCATTTGAAATTTCTTCGGTTTCTTTAACTGGCAATCCTAAAATATTAGTTTTCATTGTTGGTTGATTTTATAATTTTTAAAAATTCTCTATCATAAAATTACAAAAAAATAGCCTATTTAAATCATAAATAAATCTTATAGTTTTTATATTTGCATCATAAATTATTATAGTAATGACAATCACACAATTATATTATGTCTTGGCAGTCGCCGAGAATAAAAACTTCACCCTAGCAGCCGAAAAATGTTTTGTAACACAGCCAACGCTGAGTATGCAGATCCAAAAACTGGAAGATGAGCTAGGTATTTTGATATTCGACCGAAGCAAAAAACCAATCCAGCTGACAGAAATTGGACAGAAGATTGTGACTCAAGCGAAAAATATCGTCAATGAATCAGACCGTATACAGGATATTGTAGACCAGCAAAAAGGATTTATCGGCGGCGAATTCAAATTAGGAATCATTCCGACGATAATGCCTACGCTCTTGCCGATGTTCTTGAATAATTTTATAAAAAAATACCCGAAAATCAAGCTGATAATCGAGGAACACAATACGGAAGAAATAATCACACGTCTAAAAAATGGACATCTGGATGCGGCAATAGCAGCAACTCCGTTGGAAGATGAAAAGATAAAAGAGATTGTTTTGTATTATGAGCCTTTCGTCGCTTATTTCCCAGAAAACCATCACAGTTTTCAGAAAGAAGAAATAGAAGTAGATGATATTGACGTGGATACTTTATTATTATTGCAAGACGGACATTGTTTCCGCGACGGCATCTTGAATTTGTGTAAAAACGTCAATAACTCTGAAGCTTCACCTTTCCAGATTGAAAGCGGAAGCTTTGAGACGCTTATCAAACTAGCTGATGAAGGATTAGGAACGACGCTTCTTCCTTACCTACATACTTTAGACCTAAAAGATAAAGACAAATTAAAGCTTCGTCATTTTAAGGAACCAAAGCCTGCCAGAGAAGTAAGCCTTATATTTCCGAAAAGCGAACTGAAAATACACATTATTGATGCGCTGCGTCAAGTCATTGCGGGCGTGGTCAAAGGTGCTATCGTCTTTCAGAATGTACAGATAATAAGTCCGCTGTCAAAGAAAACACAATAAAAAAGGAGCCGATTGGCTCCTTTTCTTTATCTGTTAACGATTAATAAACATTCTTTTAATTCTGGTTTTTCGACTGTGTAGCTTAAAAGCCATTCCGTTAGTTGCTCAATTTCATAAGGAAGCAATGATCGTATTGCTTTTTCAAGCTCTTTGCAAAACAACAAAGGATCGAAACTCACTCTTTCAAGAATAGATTTCGTATAAGCAAACATAGGTCTTGTCATAGTGAAAATTTAATTTGGAGGTTACTATTGTTGTAAGAACGTTTGTAAATTTACAGAAATTAAATACTGCATTTCCATAAAAAAACGTTAATTGATATAAAGTATTGTATTAATTAACATTTTTGTTTCCGATTTGCAAAACTGGAATCTAACTTAACTTTCTAGCTCTCAGCATTTCTCTCTTTCCAGGAGGGCCTGCTAATTTTTCTACTGCAAAACCAGCTTCGACCATCGCTTTTTTTATAGAACTGCGACAGGCATACGTAACCAAGATTCCTTCACTTTTTAACCCCTTGAACATGATTTGGAAAATTTCCAGGCTCCACAGTTCAGGCTGGACTCTATACCCAAAAGCATCAAAATAGATTAGGTCGTATTTATTTTCATCTGCAATCTCTTGAAACTTTATGTTTTGCTTTTCTAATAAAAAATTAGGAGCTAGAAATACTTTTTCGTTCCATTCTGACTGATGCATTTTCAGAAAAACGGCTTTATCCTTTTCTGCATCGAGTTCAGAGACATAATTCATCTTTGAAGCATCTTCTTCTGAAACAGGATAGGCTTCAATTCCGGTATATTCTATTTTCTGTTCAAGATCTTTAGCTTCCAGATACGTGATGAACGCATTGAGTCCGGTTCCGAAACCAATCTCCAAAATAGAAACGGACTGACCTTGAAATAAGGAAAGTCCGTTTTTTATGAATACATGTTTTGCTTCTTGTATTGCCCCAAACTTTGAATGATACGTCTCATTCCACTCAGGGAGCAAAATCGACGTCGAGCCATCCGATGTCTGGATAATTTCTCTTTTCATTATTCAATAAATAACTTTTTAATTCTTGGAATCGGCCCGCTGCATTTTACTTCATGGCAGGTAACACAGGCAGAAACTGCTTTATTGAAATGTGCTTTTGCATTTTTAGGATCTTCATAGATTAGTTCTTGAGCCTTGATAAAAACGGCAGCCTGTTCTTTGAAAAAGGCATCATTTTCAGTTTCATCGGTCATTGCTCTTTTGTGGATTTCTAAAAAATGTGAAGGAAACTTGCCTATTGTATCGCCATTTTTGATACGCTCTTTCAGACGCTGGTTGTCGACATACATCTGTTCCATAAGTGCTGCCATTTCTGACATCTCATACATTTCGAACTCTTTTGCATCTGTTTTTGCAGGAGCATCTTTTTTAGCGACAGGCTTTATTTCTTCCTTCTTATTACAGCTAGAAAGCACAATGATTCCAAAGAAAATTAAAAGGTAATTCTTCATTATTTGCTGATTAAAACCCCATCGGCTTGGAAAGCATACGTAATTTTTGGCTCTGTGATTTTATCAATTTCTGCTTGAGATTTTCCTCCGTCTTTAGCATAGTGCTTCAATTCGGCAACAGAAACTTCGTCAACGAAAGCTCTTCCGCTAACAACCGCCTCTTGGCTATCTGCGTTCAATGGAACGAAAAATCCATAATCTTTAAAACGCACGAAAGATTCCGCTTGATTAGGCAATTCCATTTTCATCCAGCATCCTTTTTTCTTGCAGACAGAGTTGATTTTTGACTTGAACTTTACTGCAATCGTATCTCCTTTTTTCATGGATTTGTATTTTTGAAGCATCTGCTCTTTGGTCAATGCTTTATCTGCCGCAATCTTATCTCCAAAAGAAGCATACTCTACTTTGACTTCTTTGGCAGGAACGACTTCAATTTCTTTTTCAGGGTTAGTGTTTTTTTCAAGATCAGCAACCTGCTCAGTTTCAACTGAAGCTACAGCGACTGAATCGGTTTTAGGAATGCTATCTGTAGGAGTCTCCATTGTTTCCTCTACTTTTTCTGTTTCATTTTTTTTGTCAGCACAGCTTGCCAAAACCATTAGTGAGCAAGCCAAAACGAATATATTCTTCATGTAGGTATAGATTTTAATTTCTGCTACAAAAATAGCGATTTCACTATAACATGAACCCTCATAATTAATAAATTTTAGGTTTTATTGCTAATTATATAAGATTTTAAGCCGTAAACAATTAATTTTAGAAAAGTGGCAATTCTGAGGAAGATAATTCCTTTTTTACGCCAAAACTTTCCAAATTTTATTAATTTAGCAACATTAAGATTTATTGAAAATTAGCATCAAACAAAAACCATTCAATATTTTGATTTTCAATATTTTACAACCTAAACTAACCTCAACCAAATGAATCTAAGCACCAATAACGAAATCGATATAGTTAGAGCTTCATCTACAAAAATTAATGATATTGATTTTGACAATCTTGTCTTTGGAAACATCTTTACAGACCATATGCTGATTTGTGATTTCAAGGACGGAAAATGGCAAAAACCGACCATCAAGCCTTATGAGCCTTTTCTTCTTGATCCTTCTGCAAAAGTCTTCCATTACGGACAGGCCATATTTGAAGGTATGAAGGCTTATAAAGACAATAATGATGATGTCTGGCTTTTTAGGCCAGATGAAAATTTTGATCGTTTCAACAAATCCGCCAAAAGAATGGCAATGCCAGAAGTTCCTGAAGAGGTATTTTTAGGCGGACTGCATGAAATCTTGAAAATCGAAAAAGACTGGGTTAAAAAAGGAAAAGGAAATACCTTATACATACGTCCTTTTATGATTGCAACCGGAACTGGCGTTGTTGCTGCTCCTTCTTCGCAATATCGTTTTATGATTATCCTTTCGCCTGCAAAAGCATACTATTCTGGCGAAGTGAAGGTAATTATTGCAGAACATTATAGCCGTGCCGCAAATGGCGGAATTGGCGCTGCAAAAGCAGCAGGAAACTATTCTGCTCAATTTTATCCGACGAAACTGGCAAATGAGCAAGGTTTCCAGCAAATTATCTGGACCGATGATGCCACGCATACCAAGCTGGAAGAAGCAGGAACAATGAACGTTTTCTTTAGAATTAATGATACTTTATTTACGGCTCCGACAAGCGAAAGGATTTTGGACGGTGTCACTCGAAAAAGCATCATAGCGCTGGCAGAAAAAGAAGGAATCGACATACAAGTTCGTTCTGTTTTGGTTTGGGAACTTGTAGAGGCTGCAAAAAACGGAACTTTAAAAGAAATTTTTGGTGCCGGAACTGCAGCAGTAATCAATCCTATTGTTGGTTTCTCTTATAAAGATGAATATTTTGAGCTTCCAAAACTAGAAGATTCGGTTGCTCTGAAATTGAAAGACAAATTGACCAATATCCAATATAAATTGGAAGAAGATACTTTTGGCTGGACCGTTAAGATTTAGAAACTTTTAAAAATATAAGAATATGCTGTATCCATTTATTACCATCGGGCTTTTAATTGCGTTTGTTGCTTATCTTTTATATTTAGCTTTTGTAAAGAAAAATTTAAAACAGAATTTAAGCACAGTCGTTTATCCTGGATTGTTTTTTATTTCAGTTTGGGCGGGCTTATATTTCCTAGTTTTTGTATAATTCATAAAAAAATCCCGAAAGTGTTTTCGGGATTTTTTTATTTCAATATTAGGGAAAAATCAGGCTTGAAGTAATTCGGACCTTTCATCACTTTTCCGTCTTCGCGGTAGATTGGTTTTCCGTCTTCTCCTAATTTGCTCATGTTGCTGCGCTGTATTTCGTCAAAAACTTCTTCAATTTTATGCTGTAATCCGTGTTCGATTATCGTACCGCACAAGATATAAAGCATATCGCCTAAAGCATCGGCTATTTCAACCTTATCGTCATTCTGTACTGCTTCAAGATATTCCTCGTTTTCTTCTTTCATCAAATTGTAACGTAGCATGTTTTTGCTTTCGCCTAAATCTCCTTTGGGAGTTTCGCTGACTCCAAGCCCAAATGCTTGGTGAAATTCCTTTACTGCGTTGAGTTGTTTCTGCATAATCTTCAAAAATTAAATGGTACTGCAAAATACTGACTTTTGAGTACAAATAACTACTTTTGCATAAAAACTTATACACTATGTTTACTCAAGGTCAATGGACTTTTGCCGGTTTCTTTGTTGTCGCTTTTATAGTGGCAATGATTTACGCCTACCGAAAAGATCTGAAGCTGCACAAGATATTTTACAAAAAAAGCTATTTGGTTTTATTAGGCTTTTTAGCTTTCATCGGATTATTATTTGTCATAAAAGTTTATCTCAAGCATTAAAAAAAAACGCCTCGATTTCTCGGGGCGTTTCTTTTTAAACTTCTATTTTTTTAGTTTTCTTCAGGAAGCAAACCATACGTTTTAGAATAGTAAAGCATCTGTTCTGCAAAAGTTTTTGGCTGTTGGATTTCAAAAGAAGTGATTTCTCCTTTGTCATCCATCTTAGGAACTAAAACAGGATTTACGAATCCGCTATATGGAGCCGATTTGAATTTCTTGTTTCGATCCAAAACTTCTTTGTGTAATTTCTGGTCAACTTTTACGCCATAATTTTCTACCAATGCTTTTCCAGCAGCAAAATCTCCTTCTGATTTAATTCGCTGAGTTTCTTTCAAAAGCTGTCCGAACAATTCATGAAGTTTTTCATAATTCGTAATATTGAAATAGGTTTTTCCGTCACGGGTAATTTTTTCGATTACATTGTCTTTTTTGCCTTTTTCAAAAACCCAAGCACTCACCCACTGACGGTTTCTCATGTGCGCTTCTTCGATATCAGCTCCCGGCTCTAAACGAATCAATTGAGTCATTAATCCATTACGGATGTAACCATCATAAGCTGCCGTTCCGACTTTTTTCCAATCGTCAACCAAACCTAATTCTTGTAGTTTTGGATTGTATAGATAAAACAAACCAACTAAGTCAGCTCTTCCTTCTTCTAAAGTCGAAGCATAACTTTTCAATGTTTCTTTAGGTGTTCCAACACCAGGGTTGATTTGGCCAGAAGCATGTCCGACAACTTCATGCAAAGCCGTATGCAGCTTATCTGCCACTTCTCCATATTTCTCTTCCAATTCGATTTCTTCTTTATCATTTGCAAATTCTTTCAAACGATCAGAACCACCAGCATGGTTATACGAATCTACTATATTTCCTAATGAAACCGATTTTGAGCCATGTTCAGCACGAATCCAATCTGCATTTGGAAGATTGACTCCAATCGGAGTACTAGGCGAAGAATCACCCGATTCACCAGCCACGACAACAACTTTATAAGAAACTCCTACAACATTTTTCTTTTTATGAGCCGGCATAAGCGTCGAATTGTCTTCAAACCACTGGGCATTTTTAGAAATTACTTCCATCTTTTTAGACATGTCGAAGTCTTTGATCTGCACGACAGATTCGTAAGAACCTCTATAGCCTAGCGGGTCATTGTACACTTCTACGAAGCCATTGATATAATCGATGTTTCCTTCTGTAGCTTCTGTCCAAGCGATGTTGTAATCATCCCAAGTTTTTAAATCACCCGTTTTGTAATATTTGATCAGTAATGCAATAGCATCGCCTTGTTTTTTATTTTCCGCAACTCCTTGCGCTTTTTCTAACCAATAGATAATCTTATCGATTGCTGGTCCGTACATACCGCCGCTTTTCCATACTTTTTCTTCAATCTGTCCGTTGGCATTGCGAACCAATTTAGAGTTTAAACCAAAAGAATATGGTCTTTTAGCATCAGGGCTTTTTTTAGTTTTGTAAAAAGCTTCTGCTTCCTTATCAGTGATTCCTTTATCATAAAAATTGACAGCCGAACCCGCAAGCAATCCTTTTGATTCGTCAAGATTTACTTTTTTGGCATCTTGATCGTTAAACAAAATTTCTACGACTTCTGGAGCCAGTGTGGTTTTAGTTTCTGAAAGCAATTTTTGGAAATAGTCTTTTGTAAAATCAGGCTTGATTTTATCGCTTGAATAATGGTGGTGGATTCCGTTAGAAAACCAAACTCTTTTTAAATAGATTTCGAAATTTTTCCAATCTTCAGAAGCCTTATCACCTTTGTAGTTTTGGTAGATATTTTCTAGCGCTTTTCTGATTTTTAGATTGTGCTTGTAGTTTTGGTCCCAGTGAATATCGCGGCCAGCCATACCTGCTTGCGTCAGGTAATACACTAATTTTTGTTCTTTCAGGGTAAGATTTTCCCAACCCGGAACTTGATAACGCAATACTTTTATATCTGCAAACTGCTCGACTTCGTACTGAAAATCCTCTGTGTTTGCTGCGACTTCTTTCGACTCTTCTTTTTCTTTTCCGCAAGAAACAAGAAATGCCGATGCAAGAAATATCCCTGCAATGGTTTTTAATTTCATATTCTAAATTTTGGTTATTTACTATTAAAAAAACAAATATAACGATTTCTTCATGGAACTAAATGCAAGGCTTCGGATCAATTGATTGCAAACAATTTTTCTTACTTTTGCATAAAGGAAAAACGCCTAAAAATAAATTTTTTATGAGAATACTGAAATACATATTGCTGTTACTGCTTCTTGCTATAATCGGACTGACTGTTTATGTGGCAACACAGCCTGGAGAATTCGAAACAGAGCGAAGCAGAGTTATCAAAGCACAAAAGTCAGTTGTTTTCAGCTATGTCAACGATTATAAAAATTGGGAAGATTTCGGAGCATGGAAAGATGACGATCCGAACATGCAGTTTACCTATTCAGATACTACGATTGGAAAAGGAGCTTCCTATTCTTGGAAAGGCAGTTCTGGCGAGGGAAAAACAGAAACAATATTTGAAAAAGAAAATGATAGCATCGCCCAGAAAGTAATTTTTTCTGGCAATGAGGGCAAAGCTTACTTGACTTTTAAGGATACTGTCGGAGGCACAAAAGTGACATGGCATTCCAAAGGAAAACTAAGTTTTATGGCAAAAGCTTATGCAGTCTTAAAAGGCGGCAGTGCAAAAATGGTCGGCGACATGCAGGAACGAACTTTAGCCAAACTAGACAAGGTCATTTCATACGAAATCAATACGTATTCTATAAAAGTAGACGGCGTTGTCCAAAAGACAGGAGGCTATTACTTCCAGCAAAAAATAACTTGCAAAATTCCAGAAGTCCAAAAAAATGTAAGTCTTGTGCTGCCAAGCATGTTGCGATTTTTTAAAGAAAATAATATCACGCTGACTGGAAGTCCTTTTGTATTATATGACACTTATGACGTTCCTGATAACAAAGCAAGCTTTTCTGTATGCCTGCCGATGCGTGATGAGATTTTTACTGCCGAAGGAAGCGATTACACTAGCGGAAAACTAGAGCCTTTCCAAGCTTTAAAAACAACATTGAATGGTGATTATTCACACAGCAAAGAAGCTTGGGATAAAGCTTTTGCTCATATCAAGAAGAACAATTTGACGGAAAATAAATCAGGAAGCTATATTGAAGTATATTCAGTTTCTGCATCGCAAGTCAAAAACCCTTCAAAATGGGTTACCGAAATTTACGTACCGGTAGGAAGCTCAGCTCCTGCAGAAGCTACAACAGTTCCTGCTCCTACAAGCGAGGCTACTACTTCTCCTGTGACTAAAACTCCAGCAACGACAAATACAAATACTCCAAAGGCGAAAACTCCAGCACAACCAGCTGCCAAACCAGCAGTTCGAGAAGCTAAAGTCATCGAATAATTTATACCATTTTTATACAAAGCCCAGCATTGTCTGGGCTTTTCTTTTTAGCAAAAGTGAGCTAATGCATATTGTGATTAAACCTTTTCGCTTATCTTTAGTCTTATCAATAAAAAATTGCTTTTGCTCGACGAACAGACTTTCATAAAAGATCTTTTGAATCCAAAAACGCAGAATAAAGCGTTTCAGTTGCTGTTGTCTACTTATCAAAAACCGCTGTACAATCACATCCGAAACATTGTTCTGAATCATGATGATGCCAATGACGTATTGCAGAACACTTTCGTAAAGGTTTTTCAGCATCTGGCGAATTTTAAAGGAGAAAGCAAATTATTCTCCTGGCTTTATCGGATAGCGACGAACGAGGCAATAACGTTTCTGAATGCTAAAGCCAAGCGCAATGGAATGACTAGCGAGAATTTTCAGCAAAAGCAGATAGAAAGCTTAAAGGCCGATTCTTATTTTGAAGGTGATGAGATTCAACTGAAGCTTCAAAAAGCAATCGCAATCTTGCCCGAAAAGCAGCAATTGGTTTTCAAGATGCGGTATTTCGAGGAACTAAAGTATGAAGAACTGTCGGAAATACTGGGAACTTCGGTTGGCGCGTTAAAAGCTTCGTACCATCATGCCGTGAAGAAAATCGAAGAATATATGCTTAAAAATTAAACCTTTTTAGATTTATAAAGTCAAAAGAACATGAACTCATTTAATTTAGAAAACTCGCCAAAAATAAAGTCCGGATTCAAGATGCCCGACGGATATTTCGAGAATTTCTCGGAACAGATGCTTGCGAAAATCGCTCAGGAGGAAAAACCTGTAATTTCAATTTTCCAAAGAAGGAAAAATTGGTTTGTGGCTGTCGCAGCGGTTTTAATTTTAGGAATCTCAATTCCTTTCTTGAACAAGACCGACACAGGCAACACATCAGTTGATGAGGAAACTATGGAAAATTATCTGGCTTATCAATCCACTATCAGTCAATATGACTTGATCAATCTGCTGGACAACGAAGATATCGAAGCGTTGGAATCTGACTTAAAGGTTGATGATGCTGTAGTCGAGAGTGCCTTGTCTGACAATACTAATTTAGAAAACTACTTAACCGAATAATTATGAAAAATCTATTTACGCTTATTTTGCTTGCTTTTGCCTTATCCGCTTCTGCGCAAGGTAACGATAAAAGAGAGCAGATCAAGGCCTTAAAAACAGCCTTTATAACTACCGAATTGTCTTTGACTTCTGATGAAGCTGCAAAATTCTGGCCTGTTTACAATGCTTTCGATGAAAAACAATTTGAATTAAAGCATCAGAAAATGCGAGCTCTAGGTAAAAAAATCGAAGGAATTGATTCCATGTCTGATAAAGAAGCATTAGTTGTAATCAATCAGATGGAAGATTATGAAGAAGAACTATTCCAAAATAGAAGAAAGCTTGTCAGCAGTCTGAAATCGATTATAAGCCCTGTAAAAATCTTGAAATTAAAAAAGGCAGAAGATGATTTCAACAGAAAATTATTAAGACAATACAAAGAAAAAGGCCCGAGAAAATAGGGCCTTATTTTTTAAATTGAATCTTGATGATTTTGTTTTTTCCAGCAGCAATCGCAGTATGGTTATCAATAAAGCGGATCGTGTAAAGATCTTTGTCTTTAGAAAATTGCTTCCAGGTGGATCCGTTGTCTGAAGAATAATACAATCCCGAATGCCCAACCGCCACGATTTGCTTTCCTCCCGATTCCGGAACAAACTGAACACAGGAAGCATAGCCAAAACCTGTGTTTTCTCCAATGAGTGTCCAAGTTTTTCCTCCGTTTATAGTTAGTGCTTTGTTTTTGAAATTCAATTCCGGCTTTTCATAATTACCTCCTACGGCAAATCCTATATTCTCGTCATAAAAATCGGCTGAAAAAATCCCAGTCATAGCTTCGCCTTGGACAATCGGAGTATTGAAAACCTCCCAAGAATCCCCCTTATCAGAAGTATAAAAAATTCTAGCTTTTTTCCCTCCCGAAACAATCCAAGCAATATTATTCTTTACGACTAAATTAGTATTGCTTGCTGCAAAAGCCGCTTCGCCTGAAACAATTTTAGGAAGCTTATTGCAGGGTATCTTATGCCATGTATTTCCAGAATCTCTCGTGATAATTACCGAAAAGCAACTATCTGTAGGATCCCCTATCGCGATACCGTCTTTATCATTCCAAAACTGCATGGAATCGAAGAACGTTTTTTCGTTATCGTCTTTATAAACAAGTTTTGTTCCGGAACCGTCTTTCGCTACTTTATAAAGCAATCCTGGAGTACCCACGCTCATCATAAAAATGGAACCGCTGTTTTTGGCAATGCTCCTAAATTCTGGATTGATGCTGTCTTTTGAAATCGTTTCTTGAAATTTTTCTTTAGTTGCAATATCGCAATACCCATACCTTCCTTTATCGGCAGCATACCAAATCTTGCTATTGTCAGCAATAATCGCTCTAATACTGATCGTATCCAGCAAGAGAGTATCTATAGTTACGCTTGAAAAATAATCACTTTTCTCTGATTTTATTTCATGCTTACATTCTGAAAATAGTAGCGGTAGCAATAAAACATATAGTATGTTTTTCATGGTATTTTTGGTTATTAGGTTGCAAAGAAACAAAAGAATAAACAGCTTTTTTAGAAATTATTATTGACAATCAGCCAACTGCAAAAAAAACCGATAAAATACAAATTATGATTATTATGCATAAAAATAAACGCTATAATATTTCCAAACATCCAAATCAATATAAAAAATAATTAAGGAAATGTCTAAACTTTTTCTATCACATTGTAGCTAAAAAAAGGATTATCATAATTCTTATCTATATTTTTCTTTCAAACGATAAATCGTTTATTTTATTTGTATTAATTCTAAATAAGTCTTGCTTGCTTGTCTTTTGCGAATTACTTTTGCACAGCATTTAAATCTAATCTAAATCTTATTCAAAATGAATAAATTAATAATGACATTACTTGTCAGTGTCTTTTTCAGTACGATTTCATTCGCACAAAATGGCATAGTAACTGGCAAAATTGCCTCAACAGACAACACACCGCTTGAATCGGTTACCGTTACTGTAAATGGTACTAGATTCGGAACCCAAACGGATTCTGAAGGTAAATTTGAAATAAAAAATATAAAAACCGGCGACTACGTCTTGAAAGTTACTTTCGTGGGATATACTTCTAAAGAGGTTCCTTTTACTATCGTAGAAAACCAAACAACTGCTTTAGAAAACATTTCGCTGAACAACAAGAATGAGACTTTGGCAGAAGTCGTTATTACAGGAAACATCAACAGATATACAAAATCTGAAAGTAATTATGTTTCAAAAATGCCAATCAAAAATCTTGAAAATTCTCAAGTGTATAGTGTGGTTACCAAAGAATTGATGAAAGACCAATTGGTTGTCAATCAAGATGAAGCTCTAAAAAACATTCCTGGATTGTACCAATTATGGGCTTCGACTGGCCGTGTTGGTGATGGAGGTTCTTACTTTTCTTCACGCGGATTTATCACACAAAGCTTATTAAGAAATGGTATTGCAGGAAAAATCACGAATAATGTTGATGCTTCCAACTTAGAAAGGTTAGAAAGTGTCAAAGGTCCTTCAGCTACACTTTTTGGCAGCTTGCTTACTTCCTACGGAGGTTTGATCAACCGAGTAACAAAAAAGCCATATGACAACTTTGGCGGAGAAATTTCGTATCAAGCAGGAAGCTACGGTTTAAACCGCGTGACTGCCGATATTAACACTCCAATTAACGATGACAATACCGCTTTATTAAGAGTAAATGCGGCTTACAATAATGCGAATACCTTCCAAGATTACGGACATACAAGAAGCTACTTTTTCGCTCCGTCATTCTCTTATCAGGTAAACGAAAAGCTTTCTATTTCTATTGACGCGGAACTGTCAAATGTAGACGCTTCTTCAATGCCTCTGATTTACATTCCGTTTGGCCAAACTCCAAACAGCTTAGGCCTTCACAGTGCAAATGATATCAAGATGAACTGGAAAAGATCATTCGTAGGTGATGAATTTATGATGAATACAAAAACAGCCAACATTTTCGCACAAGCTAACTACCAAATGTCGGATAACTGGAAATCTCAGACGGTTTTTAGTACCAGTTCGAACCAATCTGTCGGCCCACAAACTTGGTTCTACTTATTAGGAAATAACGAAATGTCGAGAAACGTATGGAACATCGATGGAAGAGATAACATTATCGAATTCCAGCAAAATTTCAACGGAGAATTCGAGATTTTCGGAATGAAAAATAGATTCTTGCTTGGCGGTGATATCTACCGCTCAGAGAGCAAAGTTGGTTATGGTTATCTACCGACCTTCTTCTATTTTGATACTGTAAATTATGCCGGCGCAAACGACAACTATTATAATTTTACGCCACAAGCAGCTGAGGCTTTGTTTGCCCAGGGAACACATTACAAAACACACAGTTCTTTGACAACATACAGTACCTATATTTCTGACGTAATTAATGTTACAGATCGATTAATCCTTTCGGCTGCATTGCGTTTTGACCACTATAACAATGAAGGAAATTTTGACCCGGCAGCCAATACGACTTCTGGAGCTTTTTCTCAAAATGCCTTGTCTCCAAAATTCGGTGCCGTGTACCAAATTATAAAAGACCAAGTTTCTGTTTTTGGGAACTACCAAAATAGCTTTAGAAATATTGGTTATCAATTAGCCGATGTAAATGGAACGCCTCAATTGAAAGCTTTCGATCCAGAACAAGCCAATCAGTTTGAAGCTGGGGTGAAAATCAATACATTCCAAAACAAAGTAAGCGCGACTTTTAGCTATTACAACATTGAAGTAAAAGACATTCTTAGAACTGGACAGTTAGCAAACACTAACGTTCAAGACGGAAACCAAACGAGCAAAGGTTTTGAAGCTGAAATTACTGCCAATCCAATTCCTGGCTTAAATTTTATCATCGGTTATGCGTTCAATAACAGCAAGCTAAACAATGCCAATGCAGATGTAAACGGATTAAGACCAGAAACCGCAGGTCCTGAAAACATGGTCAACTATTGGATCAGCTACAGCTTGCAAGCCTCAAAATTGAAAGGTCTAGGCTTTGGTTTTGGAGGAAATTATGCCGACAAGACATTTATCTATAACAGAAATCCATTAAGCTCTGGCAATAGCGCCGATGTACAGACTTTTTCATTGCCATCTTACGCAGTCATCAATGCGGCATTGTATTATGACCAGCCAAAATACAGGCTTTCATTAAAGGTAAACAACCTTACTGATGAATTGTATTTTAATGGTTATACGACAATAAATGTACAAGCGCCAAGAACTTTCATGGGAAGCGTGTCGTATAAATTCTAGATGAATTTCAAAAAAAGCATACGATTTTTACACAAATGGCTCGGACTCACCTCCGGGCTTATTGTGTTTATAGTGAGCATCACCGGCTCTATCTTTTGCTTTCACGACGAGATTAAAGACTTGACAAGAGACTATCGAAAAGTGAAAGTTGAAAGCAAATCGTATGTTTTAGCTTCAGAATTGCAATCAAAAGCAAAAGAACTTTTTCCAACAGCTACCGCAGACATGATTGTCTTTTACGGAAAAGACAGGCCTGCAATTGTGTATTCAAGCATTAACGACAAACCCTACAATTTATATTTCAATCCGTATTCAGGAAAATTTTTGAAGCAGGAAAGCATCGAAGATGATTTTTTTGCCATCGTAGAAGACCTACACATGCACCTTTGGCTGCCGCCAGAAATCGGAAAACATATTGTCGGAATCTCAACTATTATTTTTATTGTGATGCTCCTCTCCGGAATCATATTGTGGTGGCCGAAGAAACGCAAAGATTTAAAAAACAGAATAAAAATCAAGTGGAAAGCCAAATGGCGCCGCGTGAATTACGACTGGCATAACGTGACTGGATTTTATATCTCGCTGTTTGTCTTGGTCATTGCTTTGACAGGCCTCACTTTTTCCTATGAATGGATGCACAAGACAATGTATTTTGTTGGAAATCTTGGGCAAGACAACCCAAAAGACGATTTTTCTCCAGCAATTGATGCTACGCTGACCACTTCTTCAAAAGCAAATCCTATGGATATTGCACTTTCACAAGCATTCAAGATTAAGCCTGATGACGAAATGTTTTTTGTCTGGTATCAAGGCGAAAAAGCAGCAATCATAACAGGTTCGTATCCCGATGCGATGGACTTTGACCATCAGTCCAATTTAGATTTCCATCCTAAAACTGGAGAGCTTTTAAGCTCGAATTTATACGAAAATAAAAATCCCGGAACACAGCTCCAAGAAATGAATTACGGATTGCATACTGGACAATTCTTCGGAATAACCGGAAAAATAATCGCTTTTATATTGAGCCTATTTGCAGCAGCTTTACCTGTAACCGGATTTATAATTTTCTGGGGAAGAAGAAACAAAAAAGCAAAAAAATAAATCATTGGCAAAGAAAAACAAATACGGCTTCAAGCATTGGATTGGAAAAATACACCTCTGGCTCGGAATGGTTTCTGGCTCGATTGTTTTATTATTGTCCGTTACGGGATGTATTTATGTTTTTAGTGTCGAGATTACAGAAGCACTCCGCAAAGACGCAATGTACGTTTCGGAAGTAAAGCCGAATACGATTCCCATTTCAAAACTTTGGGACGATACGCAGCAAAAAATTGGCACCTCAATTAAAATTTCTAACGTAAAAGTCTCTAATAATCCTGAAAAAGCATGGATTTTTGGTTGCTACAAAGGAAATGACGATGCTATCACCTACTTCGGAGCAATCGACTATTACAAATCAATTTATGTAAATCCTTATTCTGGAGAAATTTTGGCTATTTACGATGAAGAAATGGATTTTTTCAACATCGTAAAATACATCCACTGGAGCTTATTGCTAGAAATAGGTCTTGGCCAGCAAATTGTAGGCTGGTCGACCTTTATTTTTGTGATAATGCTTATTACAGGAATCATTTTATGGTGGCCCAAAAACAAAGCAGCTAGGAAACAACGTTTTAAATTCCAATGGAAGGAAACCACGAAGTGGAAACGAAAAAACTATGACATCCACAACATCTTCGGATTTTATATCGCTACCATTGCATTGATTATCGCCTTTACAGGAATGGTTTGGGCCTTCTCATGGTTTCACGATCTTGTTTATGTTGCAGGTTCTGGAACTACTAATCCGCCAGAAATAGTTGCAAAAGAAGCACACAAAAATCTTCCGAAAATTTCCAATGTAATGGAAACTGCCTTAGAAAAAACAAAGCTGGCTTATCCCGATGCCGATGCTTTCAGTCTGGGAAAACCCGCGGATTCGTTAGCAACTGTCGATATTTATGTACAGCAAAATGAAAACACCTACTATGTTTCGCATCAGATGCGCTTTGCACAGAAATCAGGAGAAATGCTGCTGAACAGAAATCATGCTGACAAGAATTTTGGTGAAAAACTAATCACCGCCAATTACGACATCCACGTTGGCGCGATACTAGGATTCCCTGGAAAAGTCTTAGCATTTATAGCTAGTTTTATCTGCGGACTGCTTCCTGTTACTGGTTTTTTAATCTGGTATGGCCGAAAATTCAAGAAAAAAACAGCAAAGCCAATCAGACATTAGCCTTGCTATCAAACATATAAATCCAAAGCAGCCTTGAATACCTGAAATTAATCGTGCACAGCAAAAAAGCAGCAGCAACGATAAACAAAAGGCTATGAACCAGACTCGTCACAAATAATCTTGAGATAAAAAAAGTAGCGACCATTTCGGCAACAGCAAGTCCGTAACTAACATACATCGCACCAAAGAAATATCCTGGCTCTTTCACAAACTTATGTCCACACTCTGAGCATTCAGGGTGCATTTCAGGCATTTGGAACAAAAATGGATTCCCGTTGGTTTTAAAAACTTTCCCTTTTCCGCAATTCGGACATTTATTCTGAATTACATTTTTTAAAAATGACATGACTTTATTGTTTTATTAGGACAAAGTTCAGAAATAAGACAAGCTTTCACAATAGAGTAAATACGCTAAAATTTGTAGTATTCGGACATTTTAAAATTTATCGTATATTTATTCCATGGAAATGATTAGCGTTTTAGACATCAGCCAGCTCAAGCTGGACGAAGGACAAAAAGATTTTTTTGTCAATAGAATTCCTCCTCACATTTTAGAGAATCATAGCAAGATAACACGACCGCACAAGCATAATTCTTACTTGGCTATTCTTTTTACGAAAGGTTCTGGAAGGCACGAAATTGATTTCAATTCTTATGAAATCAAGCCCGGAAGCGTCTTTCTTTTGGCACCAGGAAAAACCCACCATTGGGAACTTTCAGAAGATATCGACGGTTATATTTTTTCGCATACTTCTGATTTCTATGATTTGCATTATTCACACAACAGAATGCACCAATTCCCTTTTTTTTATTCGATTCAAAACACTCCTCATTTAGCTTTGGATGCAAAAAACAGCAAGAAAACGGAAGCTTTATTCCAAAAGCTTTTTGAAGAATATCACACCAAAAACAATTTTCAGCAGCAGCTTATCTTGAGCTATATTGATATTATTTATGTAGAATTATCGAGATTATATCTTGAGGAAAATACGCAGAAAATTATCCGATCCAATTCTTATTCTGAAAAATTCCAGCAATTTGAAGATTTGATTGAAAAAAATTACATCACAGAAAAGTCGCCTTCGCAATATGCTGATTGGATGAATATTAGTCCGAAACATTTAAACAGGATTACAAAAACCGTCATCGGAAAAACAGCTTCTGAAGTAATTTCAGACCGGATTATCTTAGAAGCAAAAAGAAGATTCTTGCACACAAAAAATAGTTTTTCGGCCATTGCCGAATCTTTGGGTTATGAGGATTATGCTTATTTTTCAAAATTATTTAAGAAAAGCTCAGGCCTTACTCCTACTGGGTTTTTAAAACTTTACTGATTGCCCTAAAAAATCTTGGCACAGATATTGGTTATTACAAATCAAAAGAAAAAAACATCAGTCAAGAACACTTAAAATAATTAGAAATCATGAAAACGAAATTAATAACATCTGCCCTCTTTGCATTTTTATTTGCAATTCAAATTCAGGCACAAGACAGGACAACCGTTACTGCCAACAGCAATGACATCAGTGACAACCTCGACTTAAAAGCCGTAGCTTCTATCTTTGGAGATTCTGAAGATTTGGCTGATTTTGAAAGAAGGCTGAACGACCCAAAAATACAGATTTCTAATCTTGACTTGAACGGCGACAATCAAGTAGATTACTTAAGAGTCATTGAAGCCGTAGAAAACAATACCCACTTGATCATTATCCAATCGGTATTAGAGCGCGATGTGTATCAAGACGTTGCAACTATCGAAGTAGAGAGAGACGGCAATAATAACGTGCAAGTCCAAGTTGTAGGAGATGTGTATATGTACGGTACAAATTACATTTATGAGCCTGTATATGTTTCAAGACCCGTAATTTTTAATGTCTTTTGGACAAATTATTACAGACCTTACTATTCTCCTTGGTATTGGAGCTATTATCCGACTTACTATTATGCATGGAATCCTTATCCTGTTTACAGATACCACAGACATGTGCACAACCATATCAACGTGCACAACCACTATAACTATGTAAGCACGAGAAGAAGTTCAAGAGCCGAGGCCATGTACACTACGAGACGTTCTAACGGATACGAAAGACAACACCCAGACAGATCATTTACGCAAAGAAACAATGTGAGCAACAGGCACGAATTAGTTCAAACCCGTCAAGGATCAACTAGAAACCAAGCTGCTACAGGAACTAGAGCTTCAAATGTAACTCGAAATACAACTACATCTGGAACTAGAAATTCTACAACGACGACAAGAAATAGTTCAAATACAAATAGGGCATCAACTCAAACGAGAAATAATGATACGCGTACTTTGAATTCTTCAACAAGAAATACGACACGTTCAGAAAGCACTCCGGTTAGAGTAAACTCAACAACAAGAACAAGTCCTGCCCGAACAGAAGCGCCAGCAAGAGTCGAAAGCAATACGCGAACCAGCTCAACGCAAAGAACGCAAGCACCGACAAGGACAAACACGTCAAGAGCGGAAGCGCCATCTCGAAATACAGCGCCTACAAATGTCAGCAGAGGCAATTCAGCACCTAGACAAAGTGCACCGCAACAGTCAAGAAGCAATGACGGAGGAAGTTCAAGAGGCAACTCTAGTTCTAGAGGCGGAGGCTCAAGAGGCTAAACCCTAATTTCACAAATAACAAAGGAGGCTCCAAAAGGCCTCCTTTTTCATGCAATACCTCCGCATACAAACACATTGGCAAACAAGCAAAAAATGTGATACCTTTGCACATCAATTACATAAAATGAGATTACACAGAAATTTAGTTTATACAACTATCGATTCATTGAGCGCTATTTTCAATGACGGAGAATATGCAGATAAAGTCGTGGCAAGAGCTTTAAAAAAAGACAAGCGTTGGGGAAGCAGCGATAGAAAATTTGTAGCCGAAACCATTTATGATATCGTCCGCTGGAAAAGACTCTACATGGAAATCGCAGAAGTTAGAGAACCTTTTGACAGAGACAACCTTTGGAGAATTTTTGCAGTCTGGGCTGTACTTAGAGGATATCCGATTCCAGATTGGAGACAGCTTGAAGGAACTCCAGAGCGAAAAATAAAAGGCCGTTTTGATGAGCTTTCTAAAGTTCGAAAATACAAAGAATCTATTCCAGATTGGATGGATGAATTGGGCGTAAAAGAACTTGGAGAAGAACTGTGGGCTAAAGAAATTGCGGCACAGAACCAGCCAGCAAAAGTAATCTTGAGAGTCAATACGCTAAAAACCACCAAAGAAAAGCTTCGTGCTATTTTAATGGACCAAGACATAGAAACAGAATTCTTGAAAGACCAGCCAGATGCATTGGTATTGAAAGAAAGAGCCAACGTTTTCTTGACAGATGCTTTCAAGGAAGGTTTTTTTGAAGTACAAGATGCCAGTTCGCAATTAGTCGCTGCATTCTTGGATATCAAACCTGGAATGAGAGTTGTCGATACCTGCGCTGGTGCAGGAGGAAAAACGCTTCACATGGCTTCATTGATGGAAAACAAAGGGCAGTTGATTGCTATGGATTTATACGAAAGTAAGCTGAAGCAGTTAAAACTGAGAGCGAAAAGAAATGGTGCTTTCAATATTGAATACCGAGTAATCGACACGACAAAGGTAATCAAAAAACTACATGAAAAAGCAGACAGAGTCTTGATTGATGCACCCTGCAGCGGTTTAGGAGTCTTAAAAAGAAATCCTGATGCGAAATGGAAACTACAGCCTGAATTTATTGACAATATCAGAAAAGTACAAGCTGAAGTTTTAGAAAACTATTCCAAAATAGTAAAGCCGGGAGGAAAAATGGTGTATGCGACTTGTTCCATCTTACCCTCTGAAAATCAAGAACAAGTTAAACGTTTCTTAACAACGGATATAGGGAAAAACTTTACCTTTGTCAAAGATACGAAGATCTTGGCGTCTGAGTCGGGATTTGATGGATTCTACATGGCGTTGTTTGAACGAAAAGAAGAAAAAAAATCATAACATGAAGAAAAATTACACTTTATTATTCCTGCTCTTTGCCGCAATTGGATTTGCACAAGCTCCGGCAGGTTATTATAATTCTGCTACGGGTACTGGATATACTCTAAAAACACAGCTTTATAACATTATAAAAAATCATAATGATCGTGGTTATGCTGGTTTATACACGACGTACCAAACTTCTGATGTAAAGCCTAATGGCAAGGTTTGGGATATGTATTCTAATTGTGATTTTACTTTTGGTCCAGTTACAAGCGGCGGTAATCAAGACAATGGAACCGATCCTGCAGGACAAGAGTGTGTGTTTTTTAACCGTGAGCATACCGTTCCGCAAAGTTATTTTGGTAATTCTACCTTGCCAATGTATGCAGATGCACATTTCGTATTGCCTACAGATAAAGTTGTCAATGCAAAAAGAGACGATTATCCGTTTGGAGTTGTACAAAATGCATCATGGACGTCTATAAATGGATCAAAACTAGGGAACAACCTAAATTCTGGATATTCTGCAGGATATGCATCTACAGTTTTTGAGCCTATTGATGAATATAAAGGTGATTTTGCACGATTGCTTTTTTATTTTGCAACACGATATGAAACGCAACTGGCAGGCTTTTATACTTCCTCTTCTTCTACATCAAAAGTAATGTTTGATGGTTCAAGCGGAAGAGCCTTCTCTCCTACTTTTTTAAACATTTTACTGACTTGGAATCAGCAAGATCCGGTTAGTGCTAAAGAAATTGCAAGAAACAATGCCGTTTATGCACGCCAAAATAACAGAAATCCTTACATCGACAATAATACCTATGTAACTGCGGTGTGGGGAACTCCATTGTCCATTCCTGCTTATGAATCTTTAGCAGCTATTGCAGTATATCCAAATCCTTCCAACAATCACAAGATCAATATTGATTCAGAAGTACAATTGGACGAAATACAGCTGATAAACATCAACGGGCAGATCATGCAACAAATCAAGAATCCGTCGTCACAAAGCAATACCTATACTTTAGAAAATCTTCCTTCTGGATTTTATTTCTTAAAGCTGACTTCTGATAGCCAATCAACAACAAAAAAAGTAATCATAAACTAATTGCTTTTTACATATAAATCTTACAAAATGCCTGATTGTCAAAATTTCAGGCATTTTTTTATTGGATTATTGCGTTAAATTTTAAAATTCTATTGACAAACAAATTACATTTGTCGTCCAAAATTTAATTTAATGAAAAACTTTTACGCTTTTGCACTATTGCTTACAGTGGCCCTTGGCTACGGCCAAATCCCAACTGGATATTACAATAATGCTACAGGTACAGGCTATGCCTTAAAAACCCAATTAAAAACAATCATCTCCAACGGCCACAATCCCAAGTCCTATGATGCTTTATGGACATTATATCAAAACACGGCATATAAAGATCATTACTACGAAAACGACAATACTTTGCTAGATGTCTATTCCGAGAAACCAGGAGGTACAGATTCTTATACTTTTTCAGTGCCTTCTGATCAATGCGGAAGTTATACTGGCGAAGGTAGCTGCTATAATAGAGAACATGTTATTCCTAAATCTTATTTTGCTTCTGCCGCCCCTATGTATTCTGATGCGCACCATCTTTTTCCAACAGACGGATATGTCAACAACAAGCGCGACAATTTCCCTTTTGGAAAAGTCGGAACTGCAACATGGACATCTACAAATGGATCAAAATTAGGCCCTAATCTTAATTCTGGCTATTCTGCAGGATTTACCGGAACTGTTTTTGAACCTATAGACGAATTCAAAGGTGATATTGCAAGAGCTTATTTTTATTTTGCTACCAGATATGAAAGCAACATGCCCAGCCTTTATACAAATGCTCCGTCAACAACAGAAGTAAAGGCAATGTTTGACGGTTCAAGCAATAGAGTTTTTTCTAGCACTTTTCTAAACATTTTACTAACTTGGCATCAGCAAGATCCTGTAAGTCCACGAGAAATTGCTATCAACAATGCAATCTACAGCCACCAAGGAAATAGAAATCCTTATATTGATCATCCAGAATATGTCAATACAGTTTGGGGGAATGCTCTTTTTACTCCTTCTTTTGATGCTTTATCTATAATTGCTGTATATCCAAATCCATCGAACAATCATAGGATAAATATCGATTCAGAAGTACAATTGGACGAAATTCAATTGGTAAACATCAATGGACAGATCATGCAAGAAATTAAAAATCCTGCGGCACAGAGCAACACCTATACTGTGGAAAATATTCCTTCTGGGTTTTATTTCTTGAAACTGACTTCTGATAGCCAATCGACAACAAAGAAAGTAATCATAAACTAATTGCTTTTTTACATATAAATCTTACAAAATGCCTGATTGTTAAATTTCAGGCATTTTTTTATTCGATTATTGCGTTAATTTTAAAATTCTATTGGCAAAACAAATTACATTTGTCGTCCAAAATTTAATTTTAATGAAAAACTTTTACTCTTTTGCAATGATGCTTTCCGCTTCATTTGCATTTGCGCAAGCTGGTGGCCCTGCCTCTTATTATAATGGAGTCGATTTCAGTCTGACTGGAAATGCTTTGAAGACAGCTCTTGCACAAAAAATTACCTCTACCCACACCAAAACTTTAAGTTATGACGATGCTGAACAAGCCATCCAAATAATTGACCTTGATCCGCAAGACGCAACAAATACCAATGTCTTGCTTCTGTATGGATTCAGCAACAATATATGCCCTTCATCACAAGCAGACGATAACGATCACAGACGAAGAAATAAAAATAGCGATGGCGGTGGCGCTACCTGCCAATGGAACAGAGAGCATACGTATGCCAAATCTTTAGGAACACCAGCTTTAGGAACTTCCGGGCCTGGTGCAGATGCTCACCATTTAAGAGCGTCTGATGTACAAAGAAATGGGGATAGAGGTAGTGAAAAATTCGCAGCAGGATCTGGAAATTCACGTGATATAACTTCTTCGACATGGTATCCTGGCGACGAATGGAAAGGCGATGTTGCCCGAATGATGATGTATATGTATCTTAGATATGGCAATCGCTGCCTTCCAAAAAATGTTGGCGTAGGCACGGCTGTAGCAAGCGATTCCAACATGATTGATTTATTCCTTCAATGGAATGCAGAAGATCCTGTTTCGCAATATGAAGACAACCGTAATACTTATTTAGGGAATGCGAACAATGCTTATGGTCAAGGAAACAGAAATCCTTTTATTGACAATCCGTATTTGGCAACATTAATTTGGGGAGGTCCTGCTGCTGAAAATCGTTGGCCGTCGCTTTCTACTCCAGATTTCAACCCGCTTTCTGCTGTTGTAGTTTATCCAAATCCATCAAATGACCACAAAATCAATATCAATTCTGATATGATCCTGGATGGAATCCAGCTGATAAATATCAACGGACAGATTGTGCAGGAAATTAAGAATCCGGCATCTCAAGGAAATACATATACTTTAGAAAACTTACCTTCTGGGTTTTATTTCTTAAAGTTAGCCTCTAATAATCAGTTAGCTACCAAAAAAGTAATTATAAACTAATTTTTTTAGCTTTAGAATACAAAGCCTTTCTGAACCATCAGAAAGGCTTTTTTTATATATTTATGCAAAATAAATTTTACAATGGAAGAAAATTACTTAGATATAAACAGAGAAACTTGGAATGAAAAAACTGATATCCACATCGATTCTGAATTTTATGACCAGAAAAGTTTTTTAGAAGGAAAGAATTCCTTGAATTCGATTGAGTTGGATTTGCTGGGAAGTCTTAAAGATAAAAAAGTATTGCATTTGCAATGCCATTTCGGTCAAGATACCCTATCATTGTCAAGACTGGGTGCCAAAGCAACAGGTGTTGATTTATCAGACAAAGCAATTGCTAGAGCAAGAGAAATGGCAGAAAAATTAAGCATTGAAACTCAATTTATAAACTGCGATATCTATAGCCTTCCTGATCATCTTGATGAAGAATTTGATATTGTTTTTACCAGCTACGGAACCATCGGCTGGCTACCTGACTTAGATAGATGGGCAAAAGTTATCCACAAATTCCTGAAACCTGGCGGCAAATTTTTATTGGTAGATTTCCATCCAGTTGTATGGATGTTTGATGATGATTTTGATAAGATTGGCTATAATTACTTCAAAGATGAGCCTATAATTGAAACCGTAAACGGAACTTACGCGGATAAAAATGCGCCTGTAGCCCTAAAGACAATCAATTGGAATCATTCCATCAGTGAAATTCTCAACAGCCTTATCCAAAACAAGTTAGAAATAGGTTCTTTTGACGAATACGATTACTCGCCTTATAATTGCTTCAACAAGACAGAAGAATTTGAACCCAAGAAATATCGTATCCAACACATAGGAAACAAGATCCCTATGGTGTATGCTGTAGTCGCAACCAAAAAACAATAGGCATAAAAAAACTCCAATTAGCAAATTGGAGTTTTTTATTATTTAAATTTCAACGAATTAATCATTCATCGAAATCAGGAATTCTTCATTATTTCTTGTCTTCTTGAAACGATCGTTGATAAAGTCCATCGCTTCTACCGGATTCATGTCAGCCAAATACTTACGCATGATCCACATTCTTTGAATTGTTCCTTCATCCAAAAGCAGGTCGTCTCTTCTGGTACTTGAAGAAGTAAGATCGATTGCTGGGAAAATACGTTTGTTCGCAATTTTTCTATCCAATTGCAATTCCATATTTCCAGTTCCTTTAAATTCTTCAAAGATCACCTCGTCCATTTTAGAACCTGTTTCGGTCAGAGCCGTTGCGATAATACTTAGAGAACCGCCATTTTCAATATTTCTTGCAGCACCAAAGAAACGTTTTGGTTTCTGAAGTGCATTAGCATCAACACCACCGCTCAATACCTTTCCTGAAGCTGGCTGTACCGTATTATAAGCTCTTGCCAAACGCGTAATAGAATCTAAAAGAATCACTACATCATGACCGCACTCTACTAATCTTTTTGCTTTTTCCAAAACAATATTGGCTACTTTTACGTGTCTGTCAGCTGGTTCATCAAACGTAGAAGCAATAACTTCTCCTCTAACGCTTCGTTGCATATCAGTTACCTCTTCCGGTCTTTCGTCAATCAGTAATACGATTAAGTATACTTCTGGATGGTTTGCAGCAATTGTATTGGCAATATCCTTCAAAAGCATGGTCTTACCTGTTTTTGGCTGCGCAACAATCATACCTCTTTGTCCTTTTCCGATTGGAGAGAACAAATCGATGATTCTTGTAGAAATAGAGCTTTGTTTTCCTGCCAGATCGAACTTTTCTTCTGGGAAAAGTGGCGTCAGATGCTCAAAAGAAACTCGGTCTCTAACAACCTGCGGATCGTGTCCGTTAATTTTTAGGACTCTTACTAGCGGAAAATATTTTTCTCCTTCTTTCGGCGGGCGGACAACACCTTTTACCGTGTCCCCTGTTTTCAATCCAAAAAGGCGTATTTGTGAAGTAGAAAGATAAATATCATCAGGCGAAGCTAAATAGTTATAATCTGATGAACGCAAAAACCCATACCCATCAGGCATCATTTCTAGAACGCCTTCACTTTCAATTATACCATCAAATTCAAAATCAGCATCTCTAAAATTGACTTTTTTGTTGCCTTTGAAATTTGGATTTGTATTACCGTTCGGATTCGAATTTGGGTTTTGGTTAGGATTTTGGTTCCCGTTTCCGTTTGGATTATTTTTTTGGTTCGGATTTAGCTTTTGATTTTGCTGTTGCGGTTGTTTTGCCTGTTTTTCAATATTCTTTTCAACGGGAATATTTTCTGTCTCAACAGCTGGCTGTGTCGCTACAGCTGTCTCGTCTGTATTATTTTCAGCAATTTCCTCAGAAACGGCTTGTGGTTTATCAAAATTATTTTTCTTGAATTTTATCAGCTTTCGTTCTTTTTGAACTGGCGGTACTGCCGCATCGGAAGTAGTATTAATAGCTGGTTTTGGAGCAATTGCAGGTTTTGCTATAGGTTTCCTTTTTTCTTGAATCGGTAATTCTTCTGCTGGAGTCGGATTAGGTTCAGAAAAAAGAGTAGTGTTCTCTTCTTTTACAATTTTCGGTTTCTTTTCCGGAAGTATTCTAGTTCTTTTTGATTTAGTTTCTCCAGTTTCAGCCGACGGAGCAGGAGAAATAACTTCAGGGTTTGCTGCTTGATAATCCAGTATTTGATAAATCAAGGCTTCTTTTTTTACTCCGTTAATCTTTATTTTTTTGGTTGCTTTCGCAATATCTTGAAGCTCCGACAGCTTCATTTCTTTTAATACAGAAATATCAAACATGAATGTTATTTGAATTAATTGTTTGGAATCTTTGAAGAGTAGTTGTGATTGTAATTTTTTTCGAAATGGATGATCCGCTAAATGAAGTGCTTACGGATTACTTATGCAATAATACGAATAAATTTTTATCATGCAATAGTATTTATGAAAAAGAAAATATATTTTTGTGGGACAAAACAGAGAATAATGATTCAGAGAATCCAGACTATCTATCTACTGATTGCCTTTATTATTATGGGAATATTGCCTTTTGTTTTTCCATTAGAAACTTCTTCTGCTGGTCAAAAAACATTTGCAATGGATCACATGTCAGATATGATTTTGTTTGGCCTGAGCGCTGCTCTTTCCCTAATTACTATTTTTTTGTTTAAAAATCGAAAACTGCAATTTGTCTTGGGCAGATTGAACATCATATTAAATTTAATTTTATTAGGATTATTTGTATATCATTCGCTAAGCTTATCCGGAGAGGTGGCGACCTCAGAGAAGGGTATTGGGATGTTTCTACCTATTTTTTCTATCGTTTTTTTAGTGCTTGCAAACAAAGCCATAAAAAAGGATGAAGATCTCGTAAAATCTGTGGATCGATTGAGATAAACCTATAAACTTAGTTTTATTTAGTGCGTAAAAAAGCCTGGACAGTGTCTAGGCTTTTTTTGTATTTCATCGATTTTTATCGCATTTCGTAAGGTAAATTAAATTCTTGTGGCATTACTTCAAAAAAAAAGTTAAATTTGGTTAAGCCAATTTCCCCATAAATGGACACAAAAATAAGAATATATCTAGCTGACGATCACCAAGTTCTGATTGACGGAATGCTTTCTATGCTGAAGACAAATAAGAGATTTGAGGTGGCCGGATACTCCCTAAACGGTGAAAATCTAGTTGAAGATGTCTTAAAAAACAAGGCAGACGTACTTGTTATGGACATTAACATGCCTAAAAAAGACGGCATTGAAGTACTGCGTGAATTTTCTGTAAAAGGTTTTTGCTGCAAGGTCATCATTCTCTCCAGCTATGATGACGTGAAAATTATAAAAGAAGTATTAAAACTAGGCGCTAATGGTTATCTTAGTAAACAAAGTGCCGGAGAAAATATTATTGAAGCTATAAATGCAGTCGCAAATGGCGAAGAATATTTCTCGCAATCCATACGCGATCGGATTTTTGACTCGTTTTCTAAAATCCCACAGCAGAGTTACATTAGCGAAGCCATGCCGCTTTCTTCAATTACAGAAAGGGAATTGGAAGTACTGAAACTCATTACAATGGAATATAGCGGAACACAGATCGGAGAAGAGCTGAATATCAGCACCAATACCGTTGAAACCCACCGAAAAAACTTAATAAAGAAACTCAATGTGAAAACCACGATTGGGTTGGTAAAATATGCCTTGAAACATAACTTAATTAATTAACCTATAAATCAGTAATTATGTCACTATTTTTAAAAAACTATGGAGTTGGAAAAGATGAAGAATCCTTTAAAGTAGCTTTTCAAATTCCAATTAACTGCGAGTATACCACTTATTTAGATCCTTATGATGTTAACATCATCGCGGTTACCTTAAAGCCATACGAAAAAGATCCTTCACCTGAGTTTGTACTTTATGAAGAGTCTTATACTTGTATTGACAATGTATTAACTGTAGATTTCGAACTGCCTGATGGTAATTCTAACGGAGGAGGAGGCCTTGGTGATCCTGTAACTAAAAAACCGAGACTTAGGATAGATGATCTTAAAATGGACTAATTTCAAATTTCCGTTTTGGACAATACTGCTATTCTTTACTTTTTCTGGATTTGCCATTACTCAAAATAAAACTCAAGACTCTTTATCTTACTATATTGAGAACAAAGACTATCTGAAAGGATTAAAATATTCGAGAGAAAAGTCAAAATTTTATCTAGAAAACAAAGATTACAAAAAGTATTGCGATGTCAGCCTCAAAAAGGCTGACATCTATTTTATGCTTAACGATAATCAAAAATCCTTTGAGACGTTATTTAAAGCATTAAAAATTGCCGAAGAGCACAATATCACAAAATCTAGAATGGAAATCTTAGAAGATATTGGGCATCGTTATGCCTCTATCCGAAATTATGATAAGGCAAAAAACTATTACTACAAATCTCTTTCTATAGGCCGAAAAAACAAGCTTATAAACCAAAATTCCTTTATATACCAAAGGCTTTTCAAAGTCCATATCATGACTAATTCCGATAGTGCTTTTTACTATATGGAAAAAATCATGAAAAGTGCCAAAGAATTAAATGACCCGAATGAATTAGCCTTCAGCTATAATAATTATTACAGCTATTACATTACAAATCAGAAATACCATCTGGCCAGAAAATACTTGGATTCTTCTATGTATTACTCTGAAAAGTCAAACAATATCAGGCAAATTTGTACTGCATTGAGCAATTTGGGCTATCATTATCTCGTCGTCGAAAAAAACTACAAAAAAGGTATCGAGCAATACCTAAAATCGTTGGCTATAAACCCAAAAGATACTATCTCTCAAGAGGTCGGAGATACTTATCTCAACCTGTCATACGGTTACGAAATGGTCGGCGATTATAAAAATGCCATCGATTACATGAATAAATATTTTCATGTCAACGAGACTATTTATGAAGACAATATAAAGCGAGCTATCTCTGACGTTGAAACAAAATATAAAATTGAGAAAATCGAAAATGAAAACAAGGAAAAGCAACGGTTACTAGAAGAAAAGCAAAAAAATAACCAAAAGATAATCTTGATTTTTATTGCACTTTTTGCCTTCAGTACTATCTTATTCTATTTCTTCTATCAAAATTTAAGGCTTAAGCAAAAAAATAAATTTATAGAATTTGATAGGCAGATTAAACAGAATATAATCAACGCAACAATCGACGGACAAGAAATCGAGCGAAAAAATATTGCTACTATATTACATGACAGCATCAGTGCACTCTTGTCATCTGCCGGACTTCATCTTTCTGCCTATAGTGCAAACAATCCTACTGAACATTCGGAAGAGATACAAAAGACAAGGGCCATTCTAAAAGAAGCACATGACAATGTAAGAGACCTATCGCATGAATTGATTCCGCCATTGTTAGCCAAATTTGGGATTTTCCATGCTTTGCAGGATTTATGCGAAAAAAATTCCAATTCGATTCTCCAATTCGAATATTCAAGCTATGTGCCACAGGGAAAACGCTACAATGAAGAATTTGAAATGCGTGTCTATTTTATCATCGCAGAGCTTTTCAATAATATCATGAAACATAGCAAAGCTTCAAAGGCGTATATCACTTTAGAAGAAAACGGCGACCAGCTCTTGATAACGATTGAAGACGATGGTAAAGGATTCGACACCAGCAAAGAACTCTCCAGCGATGGTTTCGGACTTACACAGATAAAATCTAGGATAAAACATTTGAAAGGCAGCATTACCATCAACTCAAAAATAAACGCGGGAACGTTGATTTATATCAAGATACAGATTTCGAAAGCTTAAGGCTTCTTCCCTATCTCAATCACTTCTAAATCTTTGATTTTATCGCCTTCAATTACAAAACGAAGCATTGTCCGTACTTGATGAAAACCATGGATTCCGCAAGCGCCGGGATTCATATGGAGCAGGTTTAATTTCTTATCAAACATTACTTTCAATATATGGGAATGTCCGGTAATAAAAAGCTTAGGTGGATTTATTGCAATCTCGTTTTTGATAGCAGGGCTATATTTTCCAGGATATCCTCCGATATGCGTAATCCATACATCGACATCTTCGCACCTAAACCTATTGTGGAGCGGAAATTCCATTCTTGCTTTGTCGCCGTCAATATTTCCAAAAACAGCACGCAGGGGCTTGTGCTTTTTTAGAGTATCTGTCACGTTCAAATCTCCGATATCACCTGCATGCCATACCTCATCAGCCTGATCGACATACTTTAAGATTGTATCGTCAATATGGCCATGCGTATCGGAAAGCAAAAGAATTTTTCTCATCAATTTTTAAATTATATCTGGGTAAAATTACAAAGTTTCCATTTCTAAAGCCGAAGATCCGATGTTTTAGTTCATAACTTTTAAGAAAAAATTGAAACTTTGCATCCCAACTTATAACTATCTTTGTTCTTCAAAAACTTTGGATTTACTTCACCTTGAGATATTTCATCGAATTCGCGTATAACGGAAAAAATTATCACGGATGGCAACAGCAGCCGAATGCTCCTTCTGTTCAAGAAACATTAGGCAAGGCGCTTTCTGTCTTGCTCAGAGATACGATAGAAATCATGGGAGCAGGGAGAACGGATACTGGTGTTCATGCCAAGCAGATGTTTGCACATTTTGATGTTGAGAATTCGTTAGACATCGTTTTTTTAAAAGCAAAGCTGAATTCTTATCTTCCAAAAGACATTGCCATCATCCATATTCATTCTGTAAGTGACGATGCACATGCTCGTTTTGATGCTGTGAAACGTACGTATGAATATCATATCAATACTATAAAGGATGTCTTTGAGGAACAGCATAGCTGGTATTTCCATCAAAAGCTGGATATTGAAAAGATGAATCAAGCTGCAAAAATTCTTTTTGAGTTTAGCGATTTCCAATGTTTTTCAAAAGTAAATACCGATGTCAAAACATTCCAATGCAAGATCATGGAAGCTGATTGGAAACAAAATGACAATAAGCTAATTTTCACGATTGCAGCAGATCGCTTTCTCCGAAACATGGTCCGCGCTATTGTAGGCACTTTGGTAGAAGTCGGAATTGGAAAAACAAGCCTGGAAGATTTCAGGAAAATCATCGAAAGTAAAGATCGAAATCAAGCAGGGCCTTCTGCTCCGGCACACGGCCTGTTTTTGACAAAAGTAGAATATCCTTATATTTACAGCAACGAGCCCGCTGACAAAAAATAGCCTCAAATAAAGCAATGAAAGCATCAGATACCAAAATATTTAAACGAATAATGGAGTACACAAAACCGTACAAATCCCGATATTATTGGGTTATTGTGTTTGCGGTTACCTTGTCTATTTTTGCGGCACTCCGTCCCTATTTATTAAAGCAAACAGTCGACAGCTACATACAAAAAGAAGACGCCACAGGTTTGCTATACTTCATCCTTTTGATGGCAGGAGCCTTGATTGTAGAGGTTGTCTCTCAATTTTATTTTGTCTTTCTTGCCAACTGGCTCGGACAAGATATCATCAGGGATATTCGCGTAAAGCTTTTCAACCACCTGATGAGCTTTAAGATGAAATATTTCGACAATGAACCTGTCGGAAAGCTCGTAACCCGCTCCGTTTTCGATATTGAATCTATTTCTAAAATTTTCAGCCAAGGATTGTTTATGATTATAAGCGACCTGCTGAAAATGGTTGTCGTACTGCTCTTTATGTTCTACATGAACTGGAAGCTTACGATTATCGTCATGTGCGCCATGCCTGTTTTGGTCTATGCGACACGTGTTTTCCAAAAAAAGATGCAGGTTGCTTTTGAAGAAGTAAGAACGCAGATTGCCAACCTGAATACATTTGTACAAGAGCGCGTGACCGGAATGAAAATCGTACAGCTTTTTTCAAGAGAGGACATTGAATATGAAAAGTTTAAGATAATCAATGATAAGCATAAAAAAGCGTGGATTAAAAACGTTTGGTACAACTCGATTTTCTTCCCGATTGCCGATATTGTTTCGTCTATTTCGCTAGGATTGGTCGTATGGTACGGCGGATTGAACATTTTGGCAGGAAATGGTTCTACAACGTTTGGAGACTTATTTTCATATACTATGTTTATCGGAATGCTTTACAATCCTTTACGTCAGATTGCGGATAAATTTAATGAGATGCAGATGGGAATGATTGCCGCAAACCGCGTTTTTGAAGTTTTAGACACCGAAGGACATATCCAAGACAAAGGAAAAGTTACCGCTCCAACTTTCAAAGGAAACATTGATTTTAAGGATGTGCATTTCAGTTACACTGGCAAAGAAGATGTCTTAAAGGGCATCAATATTCATGTAGAAGAAGGTGAAACTATCGCCATCGTGGGAGCCACTGGAGCAGGAAAATCAACCATCATAAACCTACTGAATCGTTTTTATGAAATCAATGGAGGTGAGATCCTTATCGATGGTACCGACATACGAGATTTTACTCTAAAAAGCCTTAGGAATCAAATTGCTGTCGTATTGCAAGATGTTTTCCTTTTTGCAGATACGATACACAACAATATCACTCTGGAAAATCCAAACATTTCAAGAGAAGATGTTATCAAGGCGGCAAAAGAAATCGGAGTGCATGATTTCATTATGACACTGCCGCACGGCTATGATTATAACGTAAAAGAACGTGGCGTAATGCTGTCTTCTGGTCAACGCCAATTGATAGCTTTTTTAAGAGCTTTTGTCAGCAACCCGAGCATTTTGATTTTGGACGAAGCCACATCATCTATCGATTCGTATTCAGAAGATTTAATCCAAAGAGCAACCGAAACCATCACCAAAGGCAGGACATCAATCGTAATAGCGCATCGTTTAGCAACTATCGTAAATGCCGATAAGATTATCGTCATGGAAAAAGGAAATGTTGTAGAACAAGGAACACATTATGAATTGATCAACAAAACGGAAGGTTATTATAAAAATCTCTACTACTCACAATTTGCAGTAGAAAGCTAAAAGAAAGCCATGAAATTATTTTTCAAACTTCTTTTTATAGTAATCGTATTAGAGATTATAATCACGATATCCTGTACGTTTATCATGGAAGAGACCTCCAGTCGACTTCTAAAAACCATTTGCAGTTTGCTGATTATATTTCTAAGCTTTCCGATTTATATTATCGATAAAAGCTATCCATTTTATGCGCAAGGTTCTGCTAATTTCGGCTTGATGCTTATGCTGATCAATGTAGTATTGCAGACATTAATTTTATACGGATTCATTAGAATCGTATCTAAAAAGAAAAACGGATACTAACAAGGCTTGTGGAAACTTTGCAACTCCGAAACTTTTCCATGACCAAATAATTAACTATTTTCGTACTCTCAAATAACAAGAAAAAATTATATTCTAATGAAATACGATATTATTGTTTTAGGAAGCGGTCCTGGTGGTTATGTAACAGCCATCAGAGCAGCGCAATTAGGCTTTAAAGTTGCCATAATCGAAAAAGAAAATCTGGGCGGTATCTGCTTGAACTGGGGATGTATCCCAACCAAAGCATTGTTAAAATCAGCGCAGGTTTTTGATTACCTAAAACATGCTTCTGACTATGGCTTGACCATTGAAAAATTTGACAAAGACTTTAATGCCGTAATCTCACGTTCGCGCGGTGTTGCCGACGGAATGAGCAAAGGTATCCAGTTTTTGATGAAAAAGAACAAAATCGACGTTATTGAAGGTACTGGAAAAGTAAAAGCCGGAAAGAAAATCGACGTTATTGGCAAAGACGGAAAAACTACAGAATATGATGCCGACCATATCATCATTGCAACTGGAGCTCGCTCTCGCGAATTGCCAAACTTGCCACAAGATGGCAAAAAAGTAATCGGATACCGCCAAGCGATGTCGTTGTCTGAACAGCCTAAATCGATGATTGTTGTAGGTTCTGGAGCAATCGGAGTTGAATTTGCCCATTTTTACAATGCAATGGGAACGGAAGTTACCATCGTTGAATTTATGCCAAATGTAGTTCCTGTAGAAGACGAGGATATCTCAAAACAATTTGAGCGTTCTTTGAAAAAAGCAGGTATCAAAGTGATGACTAATGCTTCTGTTGAAAAAGTAGATACTACTGGAAATGGCGTGAAAGCTACTGTAAAAACTGCTAAAGGAGAAGAAATTCTTGAAGCTGATATCGTACTTTCTGCTGTCGGAATCAAATCGAATATTGAAAATATCGGTCTTGAAGAAGTTGGAATTGCAACTGACAGAGATAAAATTTTAGTAAATTCTTACTATCAAACTAATATCCCTGGTTACTATGCTATCGGAGATGTAGTTCCTGGGCAAGCCTTGGCACACGTTGCTTCTGCAGAAGGAATTCTTTGTGTTGAAAAAATCGCTGGTCTTCATGTAGAGCCTCTAGATTACGGAAACGTTCCTGGCTGTACGTATGCGACTCCAGAAATCGCTTCTGTTGGTTTGACAGAAAAACAAGCTAGAGAAAAAGGCTATGAATTGAAAATCGGTAAATTCCCTTTCTCAGCTTCAGGAAAAGCAAAAGCTGCTGGAACTCCTGATGGTTTCGTAAAAGTAATTTTTGACGCCAAATATGGCGAATGGTTAGGATGCCACATGATTGGTTCTGGCGTTACCGATATGATTGCCGAAGCTGTCGTAGCTAGAAAATTAGAAACTACAGGTCATGAGATCATCAAGTCGATTCACCCGCATCCTACAATGAGCGAGGCTATCATGGAAGCTGCTGCCGATGCTTATGGAGAGGTAATCCACTTATAAAATTTCAGATTGCAGATTTTAGATTTGCAGGAAGAACAAAATAAAAAAAGCCATTTTGAAATTCAAAACGGCTTTTTTGTGTTTTTATATGCTACTAATAAAGCAAAAAGTTGATTCCTACATTGAAAGCGCTTCTTGAATTGGTAATTTGGTCTCCATCATTATTTTTAAAAACTTCGGCAATCCCGCCCTGTCCTTCATATTCGATAAAAAACTTAAGCTTGTCCGATACTGGAATTTTTACACCTATTCCAAAGGCAATACCGCCATCCACTGTATTAAAACTATCCTTTAGGTCAGAATCAAGCTCCGTATCTTTTGCACTCATCAAAAAGCCAATGTAAGGCCCAAAGTTTAAATACCAATTTCTCTTGCTTCCGAAATGCCATCCTGCCATTACCGGAACCGTAATATAATCTACATTGATGTCTGTTCTCACAAATCTAGATCCACCAGGACCTACAACTGGAATAAGGTCATTGTCCCATCCTTTTCTGTCATAGATGAATTTAGCTTTGATACTCCATCGGTCAGAAAAATAATAATCTGCCGTAGCCCCTAAATTGAAATTGATGCTTGGATCAGCTGAATCATAGGTCGTGCTGATATTGGAACTGTTCAAGCCTATGCCCAAACCAAATTCCAATTTCCCTTTGTCTTGTGCTGTGGAGGTAAAAATGAAGCCCAAGATAGCCATTGAGGTAATTAATGTTCTTTTCATAAAGTTTGTTTTTACGCAAACATAGAGAATAAATTAGAACTGTATATCAAATAACTATGAAATTTATCTCGGAAAGTTATACGGTTTTCAAAGCCTCAATTAGCAGGTCGATGTCTTCTTTTGTATTAAAATGGCTCAAAGAAATCCGCAAGCTAGGCTTTTTAATGTCTTCTTCTGAAAGCATTTCTTTCAACACATGCGAAGGCTTAATACTTCCTGACTGGCAGGCACTTCCTCTTGAAACAGCAATTCCTTTCATGTCGAGGCTAAAAAGAATCATAGCCGTTTTTTCTTCAGAAAAAGGCAATAGCACATTGATTATATTATAAAAACCGTCAGTATTTCCATTAATTTTAAAATCAGGAAAAAAAAGCTGCAGTTGCTCAACAAAATAGTTTTTGATGGATAAAATGTGCTTTCTTTCCGCAGCTAAATTTTCATACGAAAGCTCCAAAGCTTTTGCCATTCCAGCAATATTATGGATGGCCTCTGTTCCGGCGCGAAGTCCTTTTTCTTGTTCACCGCCAAAAATCATCGGCTGTAATCCCGAATTTTTTCTGATAAAAGCAAAACCAACTCCCTTCGGTCCGTGGAATTTATGAGCGCTGGCAACGATAAAATCTACTTCAGTCTTTTGCAGGTCGATTTCTGTTTTTCCTATAGACTGTATGGTATCGGAATGGAAAAAGGCCTTGTATTGTTTACAAAGTCTTGCCGTTTTTTCGATATCGAGAATAGTTCCTGTCTCATTATTTACGTGCATCAATGAAACTAACGTCGGAATTTCTTGCGAAAGCAATTCTACTAAATGATTGATATCAATCTCTCCATTCGATTTCAGATTGACATAATCTACTTGAATAGCATATTCTTCCAGCAATGCCAAAACAGAATTCAGCACCGCATGATGCTCGATTTTGCTTGTGATGATTCTTTTTATTTTTAAATCTTCGACTGCAGAACGAAGAATCCAATTATCGGCTTCTGTGCCGCCAGAGGTAAAAATAATTTCCTGAGCCGTCGCATTGAGCTGTTTTGCAATTGATTTTCTTGAAGATTCGAGTATGTTTTTGGCCGTTCTTCCAAAACTGTGGGTTGATGAAGGATTTCCATAATCTTCCTGCATCACGCGAGTTATTTCTTGGATAACTTCTGGTCGCAAGGCTGTTGTGGAAGCATTATCGAGATATACATTTTTCATGATACAAAAGTCGTGATATAAAATGAATTACAAAATATCTTTGGCTTGCAGTTCTTTTGGCTTTGACTTAAAAATATGCTTGCTGTTGAAAACAATAATCGAAAGCAATATCAAAGAATAGGCTATAATCTGAAAAGGGGTAATTTCTTCTTTGTAATAAAAAATGGCTAGGAAAAAGTTGATCAGCGGATTAATATAAAGCAAAATCCCTACTGTAGAAGAATTAACTCCTTTCAAGGCATATAAGTTCAGGAACAGCGGAATAATCGTAAACAGGACAACGATAATTACCAAAAAGAAATAAAAATCAAATGCTGTGGGAACTTCGGAACTATAAAAAGGATAAAATGGCAAGAGAATGATGGCCGTGGTCGTTAATTGCAACGTCAGCAATAAAAACTTATCGATTGCCGTATTTTTTCGCTGCGAGACAAGATACATAGCATACGTGGCAGCCACAATCAAGCTATAAAAAATATCCATAAAATGATTAAACGATAACAAGACACAGCTAAAAATACTCAAGCCAACAGCTGTCCATTGCCATTTGTTTAATTTTTCCTTCAGGATAAAATAGGCAAAAACAGTCGTCAGGATCGGACAGACGAGATAGGCAAACGAAGCCGCTTTCACGCTCACATGGTTCATGACGTAGATAAAAAAGAACCAGTTAGCAGATAAAAGCAAGGAGCCCCCCAATGTGAGAAGGACAACGTTTCTTTTCTGAACCGGTGACATGAGTTTGAAATTTTCCTTGGTTTCTTTCAAGGTCTTTCTTCTAAAAAAAAGATTGATTCCCATCATCAAGACGACACAAAGGAATACCCTGTAAAACAAAATATCTAAGGATGGATATTCATATAACGGCTTTAAAGCCAGACTGAAAAATCCCCAGATTATAAAGGCCGTAATCGCCGCCAAATAGTATTTTGAAAGTCTCATGTAGAAGTAAAAAATCCGAAGCAAATGTAGGTAATACAATCTGCTCCGGATTCTTTATTATGAATTCGTTAAGATAAATTAATGTGCTCCTTCAGCTTCGATAGCATCTACATCTATGTTCTGTCTTTTTAGGATTCCTTTTACCGCAATCGCGAAGAAAGTCAAATAAGCAAAACAAATTACAGGCACAACATACGAAGCATGGATTCCGATGATATCAGACAATTTTCCTTGGATTGGAGGAATGATTCCACCACCTAAAATCATCATGACCAAGAATGCAGAACCTTGAGCTGTATATTTTCCAAGACCCGTAATCGACAATGTAAAAATTGACGGCCACATGATACTGCAAGCTAATCCACCAGCAAGGAAAGCATAGATTGCTACAGTTCCTGTTGAGAACAATCCGATTAGCATAGCAATAACACCCATCATTCCGAACAAGATTAATGTTCTTGCTGGTTTGTTTTTACTAAGGAAGAATACTAAAACTTGCAGTAATACGCAAATTACATAATAATACAATGGCGTCATATCTTGCTGTGCAATCGTATTTACTCCTATAATTACTGAGAAAGCAATCAACGGAACGATAATCAAGGCTAATTGTCTTTTGCTCGCACTTAAGTTAAAAACACTGATAGCTCCAGCCCAACGGCCGATCATCAAACTTCCCCAATACATTGATATATACGGTGCAATTTCTGAAGATTGGAAACTTCCGAATTCTGGCAGTTTCAGCAATTCTCCCAAGTTACTACCTACAGCAACCTCTACTCCAACATACGTAAAGATGGCAAGCATACCCAAAACCAATTGAGGGTATTTCATGGCACCCCAGCCTTCGTTTTTCTTTTGTGCGCTTCTGTTGGCAAATAAAAGTCCGCCCACAATCACTACCAGGGCTCCAGAAAGCCAGTACATTCTATATTTTTCAAGAGGATGTCTGATAGCTTTGATTTCTGCATGCTGTGGCTCTACGCTTAATTCTAAAACTTTGATTTCATTTTTGATTTCTTCAGAAGCGGTAGTTTTTTGCTCTTCAGTAAGTACTTTGTCTTTCTTGATTTTCACCAAATTGTCGCTCAGCTTCTTGATTTCCTTTGTAGTAGGTTCGATTGATTTTTCAATTTCTACTATCCTTATCGCTTCTGGTGAGTTGTAGCTGTTAAAAACTGGCGCAAACATAATCGCCAATAATCCGGTCATTATGATTAGTGTCGTCAAAGCCTTGTTTGCTTTTTCCATCGGCTCATCAGAGATTCCCGCTGGTAATTTTTTTGAGAAGTAAAATACGCTGGCCGCAATCAAGAATAAGATTCCTACGCCTACGTATAATAAAATTACTTTATCTAAACCTAAACCTTTAATCTGGTCGTCGCTAACTGCTGCTGCTGTTCCGAATAAGGCGAAACCAACGATGATAGGTCCGATTGTAGTTCCAAATGAGTTGATTCCACCAGCCAAATTCTGACGGCTCGTTCCAGTTTTCGGATCACCCAATAAAACTGCAAAAGGATTGGCCGCTGTCTGTTGTAATGAAAAGCCTAAGGCCACGATAAACAAACCCACAAGCATTCCGGCATATACATTCGCTTCAACCGCAATAATCATGGCTCCAGCTCCTAAAGCAGAAAATAACAATCCGTAAACGATACTTCTTTTATAGCCCCATTTTCCGACTAAATCTTTTCCATTTACAGCTCCAAATATAAAAAGCAGCAACGCTCCTAAATAATAAGCCGTATAAAAAGCAAAGTCAATCAGCTGTGACTGGAATTGATCTAGCGAAAAATAGCTTTTGCAAAAAGGGATGAAAATACTGTTTCCAGCAGCAATAAATCCCCAAAAGAAAAATACTGTAATCAAAGTATACAGCGCAGGATAATTTGTTTTAGTTTCTGAACTCATTTATTAAGATAGTTTAGTTAAAGCAATAAAAAATAAGATTGTATTTAAAAAAAAGATTTAATTTTTGATAAATATACATTTATATGAAAACATCGAGCAACACATTACAAGATAGTTATTAACGAAAACGATTTCTTAAGCTGTTTTTTAATCAAAATACAACGTTTGCGAAACCTTTTTTACGCGTTTTTTTCTATTCTGATTTTTTAACCTCCGATTTTGGTCCAATGCCGTTATTATTAAAAGCTTCGATTTGGAAATAATAGGCATCCGAACGATCCAATCCGTTAAAATAATATTCATTTTTGCCATAGACCATGATAGAACCATATAATTTCTCAGGCGATTTTCCAAAATAGATTACATATCCGTCAGCATTTGGTTCTTGTTGCCATTTGAACCAAACGTTTCTCCTCTCGCCCTTTTTCTTAGCTTCCGCTCTTAGAGGCGCGAAATTTTGCACTGCATTTGGCTTTGTACCGGAGCCTTTTCCAAAAACCCTAAAACCGCTGATTGCAAATTTCCCCGTCGGCATCTGTATATTTTCTAGCTTTAGATATCTTGCCGTAATTGGCTTTTCTAATTCGATATAATCGTGTGGCACGTCTTTGGTATTTTTGCTTTTATCGACAGCTTTTTTCCAGCTTTTTCTATCATTCGACGAATAGATAATATACTTGTGTCCTGTGGTCGTTTCCGGCTTGCCCATCAATTCTACATCCTGATCTGCATAATTAATCTGGATGGCATTGATTGTAGACTTTTCGCCTAAATCCGAAATCAGGTATTCTCCTTTATTTGAAGTTTTTGCCGACCAATAGGTCTTTATATCTTCATCTGTCGCAAAATTAGCTTGGAAGCCGCCCAAAGTTGACGAAACTTGGACAGGCTTATTGTAATTCAAAAGCATCCAGCCAGAAAAGTTTTCATTCAAATGATTCTTTTTTTGCGATGGCAGGTACGTTGGATAGTCGCCGTAGGCTGTGTTCGAGTACATGATTCCGTCTTCATCAAAACCTGCGGGCCAGATTCCGATTCTTCTTTCGAAATTATTTTTTGTAGAAATTACGATGGTTGAAACATGCCAGTACTCATTGTTGGTGTCCTGATAAGTTGCCCCATGCCCCGCTCCTCTTGCAAATCCGCCCGGTTTGTACGAAAACGGATTGTGCGATTGGTATTCAAAGGGCCCAAGAGGATTGGAACTGACGTATACTCCATCTGCATAACCGCTAAATTCTGTCCCAGGCGCACCGTATTGCAGATAATACTTATTGTTATGTTTGGTCATAAAAGCACCTTCGGTAAAAGGTTGCAAAAAGGTATTGTCATTGTATTCTCCAAAACGTTCCCAGCCGTGCTCGTCATCATTTAAGGCTAAAACAGGAATACGCTCACCTTCGGGCTGGAAGGTCTTGCGGTTCAGTTTCATTCCGTATAAAGGATATAAATTGCTAGAACCGTAATACATATAGACTTCGTCTTTTTCTTTATCCCAGAAAATCTGCGGGTCCCAAGCACCAGCTTCTGATTTATGTACCAGTTCTTTCCAATCATCTACTTTTGGATTCTTGCTCATCCAGATTGGAAATTCTTTGGTATGCGTCGAACCGATTACCAACAACGTATCATTGACAAAAGACAAAGACGGCGCACAGAGCTCGTCATACACTTTATGTTCCGGACGGAGGAATTTTCTTGGAATGAATTTCCAATCAAGCATATCGGCGCTATGCCAATAGCCCCATTGGTTCGTAGAAAACAAAAAATATTCTCCCTTGAAATTAGTGATTACCGGATCAGCTGTTGCTCGGTGTTTTCCTTGGGTTACAAAATTAGGAATCGGGCAATAGCCGTAATCTACATTTATCGGATTGCAATATGTTTTTTGTTGCGAAAAACTTTCTCCAAAGGAAAGCAGCAAAGCTCCTATCGCAATGGTTTTGAATGTATTTTGCAGGTTTCGTTTTTTAAAAAAATTCATCGTACTGATTTTATGTCTGGCTTATTTTGCTGGAAAAATACTGATGGCTGTTCCTCCGCCTGCAGCTAAATTCAGTTTCAGCTTGCTTTTTGAGGTAACTTCGATAGTCTTGATTTCGTAATTGATCGGGTTTTTCTCCCAATGGGCTGTCTTTCCATCTTGATAAATGGTTGCCTTGTATTTTTTTCCTGGCATTAAGAAATCAAGCGAAATTGTCGTATTCCTAGGATTTTCATCTGTAATGGCTCCAACAAACCAATTTTCGGTTCCTTTTGCTTTTCTGGCAATGGTTAAGTAATCTCCAGGTTCAGCTTCAAGGTATTTGCTTTCGTCCCAATCTAAGGCCACGTCTTTGATGAACTGAAAAGCATCGGAATACTTCTCATAATTTTGCGGCAAATCGGAAGCCATCTGCAACGGAGAATACATCGTTATGTACAATGCTAATTGCTTAACTAAAGTCGTATGGACCTGCTCTTTTTTATTCGGATCGTAATGACTCATCTTGATTTCGAAAACTCCAGGTGTATAATCCATCGGACCTCCTAATAATCTCGTAAAAGGAAGAATAGTTTCATGTACAGGCGGATTTCCGACACTCCAACCGTTGAATTCATTACCTCTTGCTGCTTCTGCTGCGATATAATTCGGCCATGTCCTACTTACGCCTGTCGGTCGAGAAGATTCGTGAGAGTTGACCATAACCTTATATTCCGCGGCTCTTTGCGGTACATAGTTGAAATGATTTACCATTGCCTGTCCGTCATGAAATTCTCCTCTTGGAATAATTTTTCCGACATATCCTGTTTTTACCGCCGGATAGCCGTATTTTTTCATAACGTTATAGGCTCTATCCAAGCGTCTTTCGTAATTAGCAACAGAACCTGAAGTTTCGTGGTGCATAATCATTTTTACGTTTTTAGACTTTGCATAATCGCTGATTTCTTGAATATTAAAATCTGGATAAGGCGTCGTAAAGTCAAACACTTCTTCTTTCCAATTCCCGAACCAGTCTTCCCAGCCTATATTCCAGCCTTCGACCAAAACGCCATCAAAACCATGCTTTGCTGCAAAATCGATGTATCTTTTTGTGTTTTCAGTAGTGGCTCCGTGTGGTTTTTTGCCAACACTCTTTTGCGAAGCATCTTGCGTACCGCTCAAATCCCAAGTAGAGATGCCGACGTGCATTTCCCACCAAACACCAACGTATTTCATCGGTTTGATCCAAGAAGTATCGTCAATTTTTGAAGGTTCGTTCAGATTCAAAATCATTTTGGAACTGACAATATCTCTTGCGTCATCGCTGACCATAATCGTTCTCCAAGGCGAAACTGCCGGCGTTTGAAGATAGGCTTTATCACCGATAGCATTCGGTACCAAATGTGATTTCATCTTGTAATTGGCAACATTAACATCTAAGTGCATGACTGGATAATTGACCACAGCGGCTTCAAAAATATTGAGATAAAGATTGTCAGCCGATTTCATCATCAATGGCGACTGCACGACATATCTTCCTCCAATCGATTTGACAGCAATACCATTATTGAGATTTAGCTTGTCATTGTCAATTTCTGATAATTTTGTCTCGTTGTAAACATATTCTTGGCTGTCGTAATCGCCAGGAATCCAGAAAACTTTGTGATTGCCTGTCAAATTAAACTCTGTCTTTTCATCAGAAATAATAAAATAGTTGAGTTTTTCTTGTTTTGGGAATTCATATCGAAAGGCAACGCCTTCGTCATAAACCTTAAAGACAATATCTAATTTTCTTCCTGTATCTCTTTGAACCAGCGAAAAAGTCGCTTGGTTGTATTTGTTTTGGATTGTCGACTGCTCGCCAAGAACGGGCTTCCAGCTTTCGTTGACACTTTTATTTTCGGTATTTGCGATGGTGAATCCTGTGTCTAAAGCTTCGGTATCTTTCAATGCAATTCCTAATAAGCTTTCATTTACGACTTGCTTGTTTTTGTAGGTTACTGAATACGATGGTTTTCCTTCGGCAGTCAGTTTAAATGCTACCGAAATTTCTTTGGAAGGAGATTGAATTGTCTGGGCGTTTAGGATTCCAGCCAAAAGGAGAAGGCATAAGGTAAGGGTGTTTTTCATACTATATAATTTATCTAAAAGCAGCTAATTGATTTTTTAGAAAAAAGCCCTTTAGGTTTCTCTAAAGGGCCATTTCAAAACTCACAAAAAAAATTATTTAACTAACTCAAACTCTAATTTCATAGTTGTTGCAGAGGTACCTCCGACAAAAACTTCAAAGTCGCCAGGTTCTGCAGCAAATTGCATATCGATTCCGTAAAATTTCAAGTCTTCTGCAGAGATTTCAAATTCTACAGTTTTCTTTTCTCCTTTTTTCAAGAAGATTTTTTGGAAACCTTTTAGTTCTTTTACTGGCCTAGTCACAGAACCGACTTTATCATGGATATATAATTGGACTACTTCTTCTCCATCATAATTTCCTGTATTTGCTACTTCAACGCTAGCTTTTAATTTTTGGCTGAAATTGATTTGGTTGGAAGATACTTTAAAATTAGAATAGCTGAATTTTGTATAGCTCAAGCCATATCCGAATTCGTATAAAGGAGAATTGTCTACGTCGATGTAACGGGATTTGTATTTCTGCTCGTTATCTGCTGTTCCCAAATAAGGACGTCCAGTATTTTTATGGTTGTAATAGATTGGAATCTGACCCACATTTCTAGGGAAAGTCATTGGCAATTTGCCACTTGGGTTGTTGATTCCATAAAGTGTTTGAGCAATGGCATCGCCACCTCTTGTTCCAGGCCACCAAGCTTCTAGGATTGCATCCATATTTTTGTCTTCCCATTCTAAGGTCAGCGGTCTTCCGTTTAATAATACCAAAACGATTGGTTTGCCTAACTTTTTCAATTCTGCTAGAAATTCTTTTTGGATTCCTGGCAAATCAATATTAGTACGAGAAGCTGCTTCGCCGCTCATGTTTTCGAATTCACCCATCACGGCAACAATAACATCTGCATTTTTAGCATTGTTAATCGCATTCTGGATCATGTCTCTTTTTGCATCAACAATCTCTACGCCTTTTGCAAAACTGATTTTGCTCTTGTCCGTGATGATTTTGTTTACGCCTTCTTCAACGCTCACTGCAAATCCGTTTCTATCGCCAGAAGCTGCCCAAGAACCAATAATGTTAAACTCATCGCTTACCAAAGGTCCGACAAAAGCTACTTTTTGTTCTTTTTTCAACGGAAGTACATTGTTGTTATTTTTCAGCAAGACTAACGATTTGTTGGCTACATCCAAGGCAGCATCTAGGTATTCTTTTTTGTAGATAACTTCTTTTTCTCTCTTTGCATCATTATATCTGTATGGATCTTCAAAAAGACCTAGATCGTATTTAGCTTCCAAGATTCTACGGCAGGCATCATTGATTTGGGCTTCAGTAACTTTCCCTTCTGACAATGATTTTTTCAATTGTTTCATATAGATGCCGCCCACCATATCCATATCAACACCAGCGTTTAATGCCAATTCTCCGGCATGCTTTTCATCTTTTGCGAATCCGTGTGGAATCATTTCGTTCATTCCTGTATAATCTGTCACTACGAAACCGTCAAATTTCCATTCGTCTTTAAGAATTCCGTTGACCAAAAATTTGTTTCCTGTAGCCGGAACGCCAGAAATTTCATTGAATGATGTCATGAAAGTCCTAACACCAGCATCAACTGTTGCTTTAAATGGAGGCAGATAAGTTTCTCTCAACACTCTTTCGGACATATCTACTGTATTGTAATCACGTCCGGCTTCTGCAGCTCCATAAGCAGCGAAGTGTTTCGTACAGGCTAAAATTGTATTATTTAAAGAAAGGTCGGTTCCTTGAAAACCTCTTACTCTTGCAAACGCTAATTTTGAACCTAGGTACGTATCTTCGCCAGCTCCTTCTGAAACTCTTCCCCAACGCGGGTCACGAGCGATATCCACCATTGGAGCAAATGTCCAGTGGACACCTCCTGCTGCAGCTTCGGCCGCTGCAATTTTAGCTGAAAGCTCAACCGCTTTTAAGTCCCATGAAGCCGATTCTCCTAAAGTTATCGGAAAAATAGTTCTATAACCATGGATGACATCATAGCCAAAAAGCAACGGAATTTTAAGTCTTGAATTTTCAAGGTTCATCTTTTGAAGCTCGGCCGTATATTTAACAGTTGTCGCGTTCAAAATAGAACCGACATTACCTTTTTTAATTTGCTCTATATAGTTATCTCCAGAAACAGGTCCGGTGATAGTACCATCGGCTGTAAATTGAACCAACTGTCCTATTTTTTCATCAATGGTCATTTTGGCCATAAGTTCAGAAATGAATTCTTTCCTTGGCTTGATCTGGCTTTTTTTCTTATCCTTTTGGGCGTTTACCGTAAGGGAACTTGCTAATAATAATAGTAATACTGCTTTGAATTTCATTATGCTATTTATTTGGGAAATTTGTTTATTGTTTATGCTGTTTCATTATCCATTCATAAATTTCTTTGTTGTCGTATACTCTGGTCCAGCTGTCGTGATTGGCATCGTCAAAAATGGTCAGTTCGATATCTTTGCTGCACGATTTTAGCTTTTTATAGATTGCGATTGAATAATTCACATCGACCACATCATCTACCAATCCATGAAAGATTCGCGTTGGTATGTCTTGAATCTTGCAATTTTCCATCATCGGAACTCTATCCACAAAACCGGCAATAGGAACAAGAGCGGCAAACATTTCTGGATGCAAAAATGCCAAGTTCCATGCTCCCCAAGCCCCCATGCTCAAACCGGTGAGATAGATACGGCTCGAATCGATATTGTTTTCTTTTTGGACTTTTTGTATCAATTTATATAAGACTTCTGCATCCCAATATTCGTTTTCAGGGCATTGAGGCGCAAGAACGTAACTCTCTAATTCATTATTTTTTAAATATTTAAAAGGGCCGTGTACTTTTACTTTTTCAATATCTGAGCCTCTTTCTCCAGAACCGTGCAGAAAAACGAGCAGCGGTTTCTTTTCTTTTGTATTTTTCGGAATATGCAATGCATAGTTCAATTTATTCTTTTGAATAATTTCGGTTGTAATGGTTCCGGTAATGTCTTTCTGCGCAAAAGAACTACCGGAAACCAATAAACCTAATAAAGCTAACTTTATTCTCATCTTTTAAAATCCGTATTTTCCGGAATGAAATCCAAGATTTAATAAGCCTTGGCGTACTTCTGGAGCATTCATGAATAGATTCCAGAGCAAGCCTGAGCGGTAATTTTCAAGCATAACGACAATAGGCCCTTGATCAATTGCAAGGTATCTGTTTGCCATCCAATTGTAATGTTTGCTGTGGGCATCATAAAAACCTGCCGGACCCCATAGCTGTCCGCTATAATTTTCATAAAAATTTCGCATTGCGGCCAATGATTCTGCCGGAGTATACACGATCGAGCTTATAGCGGCTGTCGGAGAAATAACTCCTATATCATTGCTTGGCATGTGCGCATTATATCCTATACTTCCGTTTGGATTTCTAGAATACGATGCTGTCAGTCCCCAATAATTAGGGCCGTATCCTGCAAAATTTCCAGCATTTTCAACACAGTGCTGGTAATTAATTTTAGTGTGGTTTACATTCACATTCCAATAATTTGCATATTGGTCTGTCAATTGCGTAGGATCTAATCCTAAATACGAATAGTGTGCCCAAAATAAAGGGCCTCCAGCCTGCTCGGCACCGTTGTGTTTCAGCAATAAAGGAATTCCGTATTTTGTCGCTGCAGATACGATACCTCCGTTTCTTGCCCAACCTTGATGGTAGGCCGTTGGCGCTATCGAATGTGTTGGCGAAGCACTGGCAAGCACATACGTAATCAGGCATTCGTTGTAGCCTTCTAAAGGAAAATTCATTTCCCAAGCATAGTCAGGCGACCAATGCCAATACAAGACATTTTGATTATTTCTGTACCAATTCCAATCCACACCTTTCCATAGGGTGTCAAATTTTTGGGCCAATGCTTTTTCTTCTTCGGAACCGTTTTTGAAAAATTCACGAACGCAGATAATACCTTGGCACAAAAATGCAGTTTCCACTAAATCGCCGCCGTTATCTTTTTGTCCGAAAGGCTTGACACGACCTGTATTGCCGTCCATCCAGTGAGGCCAAGCTCCATGGAATCTGTCGGCATTGGCAAGAAAATCAGCAATGGTATTTAATCGAGATACTGCTTCGCTTCTGGAAACATAATTTCTTGAAGTTGCCGCAATGATAGACATCAGGCCAAAACCTGAACCTCCAGTTGTTACGACATTGGAATCGTTTTCTGGGTAATTGCCATCAGGATGGTATCTTTCTCTTGCGAGCTTTGAATTCGGCTCTGCAAAATCCCAAAAGTATTTGAACGTTTGTTTTTCCACTACATCAACCAATTGCTCATCGGTTAATGGTGTTGGAGTTGAAGGTGTGGGCGAATCGTCTCCTTTTGGAGACGATTCGTTTGAACCACAACTTGTAATTATTAAAAATATGAAAAGAAGGTATTTCATTAATCGGGTTTAAATTACCAATTCAGGTTTTGTCCCATCGCTGGTGTTTGTATTAATTGAGCGTTTGGTATTGGAAATAATTCGTGTTTTCCAACTTCGAACGGCTTGCCGTTTGCTTGCATAGCTTGTGCCGCTTGGCCAGTCCTTACTAAGTCAAACCATCTGTCGTGTTCGAAAGCCAATTCTAGTCTTCTTTCTTTCCAGATAAGGGTTCTCAACAAAGCTTGGTCTCTTGTGGTGATTTCGCCTAAGTTTACTCTATCACGAACTTCTTTCAATGAAGACAAGGCTACATCTTGGTTATTTAATTCATTAGCGGCTTCTGCGCGAATCAAATATATTTCTGCAAGTCTCAATACTCTGATGTTTTTATCGCCGTCTCCTGCGCCTGCATTTGCGCTAGAGTAAGCTTTTTCATTATACATCGGGTTTTCTACAGCATTACTTACTTCACGTCCATCATACAAGGTTTCTCCTCTGAAAATGATTGTCGCATCTCTTCTAATCACATCGCCTTCGGCATTAAAAGCGTCTAAAAGGTTTTGAGATGGCGTATTGAATCCCCAACCCCAGCCGCTTGGGCCTCTAGCTCCTTGTGTTTCAGAATATTGCTGAACACCATGCGCTAATGCGACACCACGAGCTTGAACTTCAAAAATGGACTCTACACCGTTCTCTGTATTGGCTCTCCAAATTTGTGCATAATCAGGCTCAAGACCGTATTCTCCAGAAGTGATTACTTCATCAGCATATTCATAGGCGTTCTGCCAGTCTTTTTGATAAAGGTATACTTTAGCTAATAAGGCTTTTGCAGCACCTTTGGTTGCTCTTCCTAAATCGGCTGGCGCATATTCGCTTTTCTCTGGCAATACTTGAATCGCTTCAAGCAAGTCTTGCTCAATAAAATCATAAACTTGGTCTTTTGGAGCTCTTACGATCAAATCGACATGTTGCAAAGGCACGTCACCGAAAGCTCTTACCAAGAAAAAGTAGTGGTACGCTCTAAGAAATTTAGCTTCACCAATAAGCCTGTTTTTGTAAGCAACATCAGTAAGTCCGTAATTTTCGGTATAATTTATTGAGTAAGAAGCACGTCCGATCGCTTTGTACCAGTTTGTCCACATGGCTTCGACAGAACCTGCCGTAGCCGTGAATGTAAGTCCGTCAAGCAATCCTTTATCTCCTCCTGGATCTCCAGGCGAGCTGCCTTTATCGGCATTGTCTGAAATAATTTCAGTAATTCCTAAATACGAGAAAGCATAATCCCAGCTGGTCATCATCCCGTAGATACCGTTGACAAACTGCACCGGCTCAAAGTTCTGGTTGCTATCCTCTTCTGTCACGTTTTCTCTTGAATCAACATCAAGGAAATCGTCACATCCCACTAATACAGCAAAAGCAAAAGTGAGGCAAGCTATTTTTTTATAATTTATTTTCATAGTATTTTTTCTTAAAATTCAATGTTTACACCAAAAATGAATGTCTTGATATTTGGATAGGCATCTACTTCAATTCCTGCAGTTTCTCTAGGAACACCACTGTTGTTAAGTTCTGGAGTGAATCCTGAATATTTAGTAAATAGGAAAGGATTTTGTGCCGTTCCGTAAATTCTAAGTCTAGAAATCTTAAACATGTCTTTGAAAGTATATCCTAACGTAATGTTGTTGATTCTAAAGTAGTCACCGTCTTCTAGGAAGTAGCTTGAAGATAGCGCGTCTCTATTTGCACCAGGATTTGTGTTTGTTGATCCTGGACCTGTCCAACGACCGTTGAAAGTATCTTCTGCGATATTTTCACCACCATCGATGCGTTTTCCTTTTAGTCCGTTATAAACTTTGTTTCCGCCTACTCCGAATCCATCTACAGATAAATCGAAGTTTTTGTACATCAAGTTGATGTTGATACCGTAGCTGAATTTTGGAATGTATGAACCGAAGAATTTTTTATCTCTATCGTCAATCACACCATCGTTGTTTTGATCTTTGTAGCGTAAGTGCCCAGGTGCTGGCGATCCGATGTGTGGATTAGCATCAATTTCGGCTTGAGTCTGCCAAACGCCGTCAGCTTCTAGCAACCACCAAGAATATAAAGGCTGTCCTTCTTGGATTCTTTTTGTGATTTGTCCGTCACCAAGGCTTCCTCCTGTCATTCCGTCATAAGCTGGCTTAACACTTTCAAGCGTGTTTTTATTTCTAGCATAATTTACTCCGATGCTATAAGAGAAATCATCTGAAATATTATCTTTCCAGTTAAGCGCTAGCTCATATCCTTCATTTCTAACTTCTCCTCCGTGATCAAAATAATTAAGTTCGTTTGGAGAGTTTAATAATGGCGTTATGTTAAGGATTGCATTTGTGTTCAGCCTGTTGTAGTAGTCAAAGCTTCCTGATAATCTTCTGTCAAGCAATTCGAAGTCAAGACCTGCATTGATCTCTTTAGTAACCTCCCAAGTTAAGTCGGTTACTGGAGTTCCTGAACTGGCACCAAAAACCAAGTCTTGGTTAGGTCCAAATACGTAGTTGTTATTGTTAATACCTGCGCCACCATCTGTTCCAGGAGAAGTATTGATTGTTGTTGCGTTAAAAGGAACGTTCGCATTTCCTACTTCACCATATCCTACTCTAAGCTTAAGGAAATCTAGATTTTTCACATCGCTTAAGAAGCTTTCGTTAGTCAATACCCATCCTGCGCTTACAGAAGGGAAAGTACCCCAGTATTTTGAATTTTGCTTGAAGATACTGTTACCGTCTCTTCTGATTGTTCCAGAGATATAGTATCTCTCGTCGAAATTATACTGCAATCTTCCAAAATAAGACAATACTTGTGTTGGAGTTGAGTAGAATTGATTCGCTACTTTTCTGTAATCAGCAGAAGCTAAGTTGATGTTCCAATATTGTTCTTGTTCAGGAACGTTGAATCCTTGCATGTACGACTCATAAATATCATTCTTTCTTTCTTGAGTCACACCTGCCGTAGCATTAAGGTTATGCTTTCCAAATGATTTGTTGAAAGTCAAGTAAGTATCCCAGTTGTATCGGAAGCTTTCAACATCTTTATAAGAAAGAGAGTTGTTAGCCCAGTCCACAACACCTGGATTTGATGCAGCATTCGCCGCAAATTGAGCACTAGTTCGGATTGGATCTGCTGTAAGCCATCTGCCTCTAACGTCGTTGAAAATTCTTGTTTTTGAATACGACTTAGTAGCTCCAAATCTAGAAGTAGCCGTAAGTCCTTCTACAATAGTATAGTCAGCTTGAATCAATCCTTGAAGCTCAACCATTTTGTTTTTTTCATTTTGGTAGAAAGCATTTGCAACTGGGTTACCAATCGAATTCAATCTTCCTCCTGTTTCTCCAGGCCCTATGATATACCCTACTTCTCCTGTAGTTCTATTCCAGAAGCTTTGTGCAAATCTTCCATCAGGATAGTAAACTGGAACAACCGGAGCTTGCTTGTAAGCTTCAGTAAAAGAACCGTACGGTTTAGGAGTCGATTTTGAGAAAGAAGCACTGAAATTCTGAGTGATTTTTAATTTTCCATCAATCGCTTTAAGTGTATTACTAGATCTCAACGTATTTCTAGAAGCTTCATGTCCTTCTAAAAGTCCGTCTTCAGTATAGTTATTGAAGCTGAAGTAGTAAGTTGCATTTTCTGATCCTCCAGAAAAAGAGATATCATTGCTTTGTGAAAAGCTTACACCTGTCAATTCATCATACCAATCCGTGTTGTATGGCTGGTTAAGGTTAAGTCTGTCTGGAGAACCAATCGCCGCTTGTTTTTCATTAAAGAAAGTAACGTATTGGCTTGAATTGGCCATTTTTACAGGGTTCAATGTCGATTTTGCTCCATAGAAAGAATTTACCTTAATAGTAGTCTTTCCTTGTTTTCCTTTTTTAGTTGTAATAAATACGACTCCGTTGGCAGCATTCGATCCGTAAATTGCAGAAGAAGCTGCATCTTTCATGATATCAAAAGACTCAATGTCGTTTGGATTCAAATTGGCAATGCTTCCTGTGATAACACCGTCTACCACAAACATTGGCGATCTTCCTGATTCCGCAGTTCCTAGACCTCTGATGATAATTGTTGGTGTAGCACCAGGTGCATCATTTGCTATGATGTTTACACCCGCGGCCTTACCTTGTATAGATTGCAAGGCGTTGTATGCCGGCTGCTTTGAAATCTGGTCTGATTTGATTGTAGAAATAGCACTGGTCAGGTCTGTCTTTTTCTGCGTACCGTAACCTACGACCACCACTTCTGAAAGTTCTGTACTTGCCACTTTCATGGACACGCTCATGTTAGCCGCCGCATTTACTGTCTGGCTTACGTAACCCAAAAATGTAAAGGTAATGGGCTCGCCTTCTTTAGCATTGATTGAAAAATTTCCATCAAAATCTGAAACCGAACTTGATGTAGAACTTAAAATGTTAACTCCTGGGAGCGGAATTCCATTTTCATCCAGTACCTTACCTTTTATATCCTGGGCATGGAGATGTCCCTGAAAAAAAAGAAGTACGAATACCCCGAAAATAAAGTTTTTCATTTGTTTATATTTTGTTAAAAGTTAGTGATACCAAAGTAACGAATTACAACGTTGTAGTAAACTTATGAAAGTCACTACATGAATACATCATTTTTACTTAAAAAGAAAATAAAAAACTGAATAACAATGTTTTATAAAAAAAGACACTACATTTAAAGAGGCATTAAAAACGGTTAATGATGTAGTATTGATGTGTTGTTATTTAATAAAAATATTATGCCAATATTTTATTATTATTAAAAAACAGGTCTTTCTTATATATTAATCATAAACTTAGAAAGATTATCATCGGAAGTAAGACCTAATTTCTTTCTTAATCGATAACGATGTAGCTCCACCCCTCGAAACGAGATATTCATCAATGGAGCGATTTCTTTGGAAGATAAATTCATCTTAAGATAAATGCAAAGCTTAATATCTTTGGAAGTAAGCACTGGAAATTTATTAGACAGCTTGTGAACGAATTCTTCATGGCTTTGCATCAAGTTATGCTCAAAGCTTTCCCATTCATTTTTATTCAGCGCATTGATCTTGATTGACTTTTTGATCTTGCTTTTGATCTGGTTGACATCTGTCTCTGTTTCAAGAATTTCCTGAATACTGTCGATCATTTCGCTTTGCTTGGCAATCGAAAGCGACTTGCCGGCTACTTCATAGGCTTTGTTTTGCACTTCAATTTCTAAAATGTGCTTTTCATATTCCTGAAGTTTCAGCTTATTCTCTGTATTCAGTTCCAGCTCGAGGATTTCTTTTTGGTGCTTCAACTCTTCTTCTTTCAGCTTGATCTTTTCCAGATATCTGATCTTATTCCATCTATAATAAAGAAAGAAACTGCCAGAAATAATAAGCACATAAAACACTATCATCCAGACAGAAAAATACCAAGGCTTTCTGACATTAAAATTATAAGAAGCAACTTTTACAAATTTTTTCCCGTCATTATAATAAAACTCAAGCTCTTGCGTGCCGCTGCTCAAATTATTTAGAATCAGATGTCCTTTTTTTATTGGAATAAATCCGTTAGAATCGTTGAGCTTATAAAACAAATCCGGACGATTGTATCCCAAATATTCCGTTATCACATTAACTTCAACAGACTGGTTGTATTTGATGCGCGTATTTTCGTCAATAAGATTGCCTTGATAATAGGCTTCTGCATAAATGCCTTGTATTTTTCTTTTGCTTTTGTTGATCTGGAACGAAATAAAGCCGTCATCCAAGTTCATCAGATACTGATCACCATCTTTATATACTTTTATATTTTCGATGATGATTCGCCCTTCATAATACTTTTCAGGAATCAGCTCCCATACAAATTCATTTTTTACTTGAGAAACAACATATAGAAGGCCATTTTTTAATACAAGGAAATTTTCGTCATCAATAGGTATTATATCTGATATATTTTTAAAAGAAGCATTAAAAAGCTCGTCTTTTACCAACTTTCCTGAAATAGAATTGTACACATACCAATAATTGTCAATCAAAAAAAGTATCTCGTTCTTGTAGCTAAAAAGCTTGACGCCGTAATCGTTTTTTATATTATTAAGCTGTGAAATATTTTCGACTTTTTTGACGCTGAAGTCTTTATTATAGGTAATCCTGTACAAACTCCTGTAATTGTCTGCTGCCCAAAGTTCTCCTGGCTTATTTTGCGCGATGTTTTTGATTGGTTTTTTTAGCCCATCCAAGAATTTGAATTTCGACAAGTCGTTTGTGTCTTCATAAACAACAATTCCCGCATAATTCCCCTGAAAATATACATTCTCAAATTCGCCTTTCAGGAATTTCCATCCTCCATTTACCTGACTCACTTTTTGCAGTCGCGCTGTTCTTCCATCGTATAAAAAAGTTCCGTCGTTGTGGCCAATGATAAACTCGTTGTCTCTTTTATAGATATCCCAAACCTGACCTTGCGAATTAGGCAAGACTTCCAGCATTTTATTTTTGCAGGTGAAAATTCCATGATTGGTCACAAAAAGATAGCCGTCGTTTATGGTTGAAAGCGAATATACCGAACCCAAAATACCCGAATTATCAGAAAACACGCGAAGCGGAGAGTTAATTTCTACATGGCAGATTCCATTATCCAACCCAAGCCACAAATCTTTTTCCTTATCGATACCGATAGACAATATCGCGTTATTTTTAAGCGCGTTCTGCCTGTTCAGGTTCTTATAACTGTTATTATTTAGATTTATGATGTAGAGCCCCTGCAAGCCGCTTCCTATAACCAGGGTATTGTCATCTACAAATTTTGCCGAAACCAATACCTCGCTCTTGACCACAGAATTTAACGGATGATTCCAAGGAACCAGCTTATCGTTTACTACGACAAAAACACCTTTATTTTTTGTAAAGATGTAAACCTGTCCGTGATGCTTTTCAATATTATGGATTACATTTTCTTCCAGAATTTCCCAATTCTTTTTCTTGATGAATTGGGTTCCTTTCATGATATAAATGCCTTCACGAACAGTCGCGACATAAATCTCATCATCGACAAGATAGCAATAGGAAACTTGAGAAGGGAATTCTACTTTTTTAATCGTATTTCCGTCATAAATAAAAATTTCATTAAACGTCTGGAAATACAACTTGCCTTTGTACTTAAAGATTTTCCATATCTCTTCGTTATCGGAACTGCCATAGAAAATATTTTTGCCGTTGGTGAGCGAAAAATATTTCATCTTACCGTTGATTCTTTTCCAATAGCCAAATTCTTTATAGGAACCTGAATAGACTCTGTCTCCGTCAATAAATATAGAACGGATTACAGTCTTGTTCGGAAGCGCATACTTTTCCCATTTGACGCCATTGTACCGCAAAAAATAATGGTTATTTGCAAAGTACATGGCATTATCTTCTCCCTGAGTTACATTCCATACCTGATTGTCTCCATTATAATCAGACTTGGTAAAATTTTCAACAAAAGGCAGAAGTTCTTGTGCCTGAGAACACAATGAGAAAAGCCAAAGTAATAGGATCTGTAGGGTTTTAAATTTCACGGTTTAGTGATTTGCTTTCCAAATATAAGAACATATTCGATTTTAAGCGTTCTATTCCGAAGCTTAAATAAAAATTAATGTAGTCTGTCAGAATAATAAAAAAAACTATTTTTGCTATAAATTCTATTGAAATGAAAAAGTATTTTGGAATACTCTCTTGCTTGTTTTTATTAAGTGCCTGCGATGATGGCGACCTGACTTTTGATTCCTTCGATTTTAGCAATGCGACAGCAGCGAATTGCTCAACGAATGGCGAGGTATTGAACTCTGTTTTTAAGCTGAATAATAATGAAGCATTGCTGATAAAATTTCCGACAAACGTTTTTCCTTTCAGAAATCTAGAAGGAACCAGCAATCTGCAAATTTCAGCAGCAAATAAGATTATTTATCGCGTTTTTAACGGCGAAGTTCCAACTGATTATTTTTGCTCCTTGATCCCTCCTGTATCTCCTAATGTCATCGACGAATGGAGCACTGCAGATCAATCTAGTGGCAAAATAGAAATCAAAACAACCCCTGTAGACAATACAACTACTATTGAAGCAGCAAAATATGACCACTCTATTGTTTTTAGAGACATTACCTTGTCGAATGCGAGTAGCGGAACGGTAACCTATACTGAATATATTTTCGGGAAATACCAAACTAAATCAAATATTACTTTTGCTTTTGGCGCAACACCTATCCAAAAATGTACAGATGGCAGATTGTTTAAAATATTTGATTCCAATGTCGGAAATGCAGAAAACAAACAAAATCTCAACGAGGTGATAATACTGAATCTTCCTGCTTCTGTTTTTCAAGGACCGGCAGGCTTGGCAACTTATTTGGTAAACGACACCAATCAACTTACTTATAGAATATATGGAGGAGATGTTACGCCTACCTCTCTATGTAGTACAGATGGCGCAGGATTGCCTACTTTGTATGAAGAATGGCAAGCTGAAGATGGAGTGGCCAGCAATGGCATTATCCCGGCAACTGGTGAAATCAAGATCGAAACTTTAGTAGACGGCGCAAATCTTGTCCACACGATTACACTTACGAATGTAAAATACAAAAGAGTCGGAGCTACAAACAACACCTTTGTACAAAGCATCCAAACGTTTGGAGATTATAGGACGGCAAATTAGTCTTCGATACAAAAAAAAACAAAAAAGCCCAATAAAATTTATTGGGCTTTTTTATTATCTATTAGGATTTTGCTTGATGTAAACTTCTGTAGCGCCTAAACCATATTTTTGGTAATCGGCATCTTGAAAAACAATTTCATCGTAGCGACCCAGCAAAAAATCGAGTTCCGATTTTAAGACACCTTCACCAACACCGTGTATAAAAACAATTTTCGGTATCCTGTTCTTGATCGCAAATTCAATATGTCTTTTTGCCGTTTCAGTCTGTAAGGTCAGGATATCATAATTGGACATTCCTCTTTTATTGGGAACTAGTTTTTCAATGTGCAAATCAAATTCTGGAGCAGCTCTTTCGTCTTTTGGTTTCTTTTCTTTTACAAAACTTCTTGGTTTTGGGATTTCCTTTTCTTTCAAAACCTGACTTAAATTATGACTTCCGATTCCAAAATTCAAATCACTGAAATTCTGAATTTTAACCAATTCATTGACAAAATATGTCAATTGAAATCCATCGTCAGTTTCTATCGTCACTTCGTTATTTTTAACTGATAGAACAACACCATTAACCGCTTCATCAAGCACCGTCACCCTATCTCCTTTAGCTAACATCATCATCAGAATTATCTTGGTTTTTACTTGGCACTTTGGCTGTCAGCCTCATCATTCCATACATAAAAATGATGATTGCAAGAATCATAATATACACATTGGGATGCGGCTTGCTCTGCTCGTATAAAGCAAAAACTCCAGCAAGGGCCATTATGGGAACATATATTTTTTTCATAACAATTTTAATTGTAGTCTGCCAAAAGTAGTAAACTTTAAAAATAATTATCTGGTTAATAACAAACTTTATGCTTTTTTCGTAAAATTGTACAATCAAATCTATACGACCATGGAAGAATACATGATTCCCTGCATGAACAAGAAAATTTTCGGAATAGACTGCCTCGGATGCGGTACGCAAAGAGCCTTGGCCTTGATCTTAAAAGGTGAGTTTGTCGATGCCTTCCATATGTTTCCAGCCATTTACACTACAATCTTGTTTTTCATGGTTTTAGGGCTGAATTTTATCGATAAGACAAGAAATTATCATAAATTAATAATTTCTTTAGCCATAATCAATGCTACAATAATGGTAATTTCTTACATTTACAAAATAACCAGCTAATAACTAAAACCTCTTTACTCTTATGGAAAAACAAAAATTACCTAATGCTCAAGCCGTTCTTATTCTTGGAATCTTATCAATCCTTACTTGCTGTTGTTATGGCGTAATCGGTCTGATTCTAGGCATCATAGCAATCGTGCTGGCAAAAAAAGACACAAAGCTTTATCTGGAAAACCCAGAGTTGTATTCTAACTATTCGAATATCAATACAGGAAAAATTCTTGCGTATATCGGAATCGCGTTGAGTGCAATTTATCTGATTGTAAACATTTATTTCTATGTGGCTATCGGACCAGAAGGAATACAAGAGATGCAGCAAGAATGGATTCGCCAGATCCAACAGAAATAATTATCACGAAGAACCAATAACAAAAAAGCCGCTTTACAGCGGCTTTTTTAATTTCTATTTCTCAAATTCTTTGAGCGTCTTGATGATAATCGAAACGCAATCCAAGAGCTGTTCTTCGTTCATGACCAAAGGCGGCGCAAAACGAATAATATTGCCATGCGTAGGCTTCGCCAAAAGTCCGTTATCACGCAACGACATACAGATATTCCAAGCCGTGTCGCTTTCTTCTGTATCATTAATTACAACGGCATTCAGCAATCCTTTTCCTCTAACTAACGTCGTAATAGTGCTAGTCTTGATATACTCGCCTAGCTTTTCACGGAAAATATTTCCAAGACGAGTCGCATTTTCAGCTAATTTTTCTTCTTTCACAACTTCTAATGCCGCAATAGCAACTGCAGCCGCTATAGGATTTCCTCCAAAAGTAGAACCGTGCTGTCCTGGCTTGATTACATTCATGATATCATCATTTGCTAATACTGCCGAAACTGGATAGGCGCCTCCTGACAATGCTTTTCCTAATATCAAGATATCTGGCTGTACATTTTCATGGTGAACCGCTAATAATTTTCCTGTTCTGGCAATTCCTGTCTGTACTTCGTCTGCAATAAACAGTACGTTATGTTTTTCGCAAAGTGCTTTTGCTTTCGCTAGATAACCTTCTGATGGTACGTAAACACCCGCTTCTCCTTGAATTGGCTCTACTAAAAAGCCTGCAACATTTTTCTGAGTTTCAAGCACATTTTCTAAAGCTTCTAAATCATCGTAGGCAATACTGATAAAGCCAGCAGTGTAAGGACCAAAGTTTTTGCGCGCATTTTCATCATTTGAAAAAGAGATAATCGTGGTAGTTCTTCCATGGAAATTCCCATCACATACGATAATCTGCGCTTCGTTTTCTGGGATTCCATTTTTTTCGTAAGCCCATTTCCTGCAAAGCTTGATAGCCGTCTCGACTGCCTCTGCTCCCGTATTCATCGGCAATACTTTATCAAATCCGAAATATTGAGTTACGAATTCTTCATATTTCCCAAGCTTGTCATTGTAAAAAGCCCTTGAAGTCAGCGTCAAGGTTTGTGCCTGATTTACTAAAGCTCCTATAATTTTTGGATGGCAGTGTCCTTGGTTTACCGCAGAATAAGCCGAAAGGAAATCATAGTATCTTTTTCCTTCCGTATCCCAAACGTATACGCCTTCTCCCTTGCTTAAAACTACAGGAAGCGGATGATAATTGTGTGCGCCGAATTTATCTTCTAAAGAAATGGCTTCAGAAGCATTGTTTTTTTCTAAAACTGACATTGTGAAAGTATTTTAATTCTTCAAAAATCAATTCCTTCTTGTGGAGAGAAATCATCCATATCGCATTGCAAAATTAGTGAATCTAAATTGATTTTCAATCGTTGTAGTAAACGAATACAAACGGAAATCCCATTTCTCCAACTGACTTTTCAGATGCAAAAATGGGATTCATATAATTTTAAATAGGCTATTTATCAAGGAAGTACCAAAGTAGCATTTGATGTGATTTTCGTATTCAGCAATCGTGAAATCGGACAAGTTGTCTCTGCTTTTTTTACCAATTCTTGAAACTTATCTGTTGAAATGTCATCAACTCTTGCCAAAACCGACAGATGTGATCCTACAACGCTTCCGTCTTGGAAATCAACATCGCATTTGGTTTCGATGGATGCCACTGTAAATCCTGCTTCGTTTAGATAAGCCGTCAATTGCATTGTAAAACAGCCTGCATGGGCAGCCGCAATCAATTCTTCGGGATTAGTGCCATTTCCTTGTTCAAAACGGGTCTTGAATGAATATTGTGCATTGCTCAAAACTGTACTTTGTGTAGAAATCTTTCCGTTTCCTTCTTTTAATGAGCCTTCCCAGACTGCTGTAGCGTTTCTTTTCATAACTGTTATAGATTTGTTTTACCTAAAATTACGAAAAGCAAAAGCGGAAAGAAATTAAATTTCATAAACTTTAACAAAAGAATCTACGCACTGTCTCTTTCTTGAAACAGCTGCAACAGCTTTAACGTCGTATTCCAATTTCTGGCCGTTGCCTTTACTTTGAGCTTGCTTTCGATCAGCTTGTTCGTAAGTTTTGAATTACCAGCCGGATTGTTGTATTTCATAAAAACAATACGGTCTTTAATAATAATTTCATCGGGTTCAAAATTGGCTTTTTTGAGCAGTTCTATATTTTCTTCGGCAGGCATAGAACATAAAAAAGTAATATACAGCTTTTTCAAATCAATCTCTTTTTCTTTCAGATAGGGATTATTTTTAGAAACCGATTCCAAAGTTTCTTGGTTGATAACGACAACGGAAACATCAAATCCAAAATACTTTTCGATAAGGTCATGGATTTGATTTTCTACCGCTTCAGGAGAATTTTCTAAAGAATCAAACAAAATATTTCCACTCTGTATATATGTTTTAACATTTTGATAACCATTATCTTCCATAGCTTTTCTTAAAGCTTCCATTTTAATCAGTTTTTGACCGCTGACATTGATTCCGCGAAGAAGAGCAAGATGAGATTTCATAGCTTTTTGTCTTTTAAATTCCTCTCAAATTTATAAAAAAACAAGCTTGTGCAAGGTCTCAAATAGCAATGGAAAAATTTTCTTAATTTCAATTCAAAAAACAGAACAATCGCTTATTTTTGCCGTATGGGAAGAAAGAAGACAGACAAGATCGTTTTTGAGAATATAAAGGTGCTGGATGCAGGCGCTAAAGGAGTTTCAGTTGCAAAAGCACCAGACGGAAAAGTAATTTTTATTCCGAATGTAGTGCCCGGCGATGTGGTAGACGTACAGACTTTCAAGAAAAGAAAGGCGTATTATGAAGGAAAGGCCATAGCCTTTCATGAATTTTCTGAAGACAGGATCGAACCAGTCTGCCAGCATTTTGGAGCTTGCGGAGGCTGTAAATGGCAAAACATGACGTATGAAAAGCAGCTGTTCTACAAAAACAACGAAGTCTTCAACCATTTAAAAAGAATCGGCAAGATAGAACTGCCAGAATTCGAACCGATTCTAGGTTCTGAAAAGCAGTTTTTCTACAGAAATAAGATGGAATTTTCTTTTTCGAATGCCCGCTGGCTGACCGAAAAAGAAATCGAAAGCGATGAGGATTTAGGAAACCGAAATGCCCTTGGCTTCCACATTCCAAAAATGTGGGACAAGATTTTGGACATCACGGAATGTCATCTGCAAGAAGATCCGTCCAATGCCATCCGTAATTCGATTCGTGATTATGCAAACGAGCACAACCTTGCTTTTTTTAATCCGAGAAACCACGAAGGCCTTTTGCGTACGTTGATGATTCGTACGGCTTCTACAGGGGAAATCATGGTATTGATTCAGTTTTTTGAAGAGAACAAAGAACAAAGAGAAGCCTTATTGGATTTCCTTTTGGAAAAATTCCCAAATATCGTGTCGCTGCAGTATGTTATCAATGGCAAGCCAAACGATACGATTTACGACCAAAACGTAATTCTCTACAAAGGGAGAGATTATATCCTGGAAGAAATGGAAGGGCTAAAATTCAGCATTAATGCCAAATCTTTTTACCAGACCAATTCAGACCAAGCGTACGAACTGTATAAAATCACACGTGATTTTGCTGGATTGACCGGAAACGAACTGGTGTATGATTTATATACGGGAACGGGAACCATTGCCCAATTCGTCTCTAAAAAAGCGAAAAAAGTAATTGGTGTCGAGGCTGTTCCTGAAGCGATTGCCGATGCTAAAGAAAATGCAAAGCGTAATAATATCACCAATTGTGAGTTCTTCGTCGGCGATATGAAAGTTGTCTTTAACGAAGCTTTTATCACCCAACATGGCAAGCCTGATGTGATTATTACCGATCCACCAAGAGACGGGATGCACAAAGACGTGATCCAACAGATCTTAAAAATTGCTCCAGACAGAATCGTTTACGTGAGCTGTAGCTCGGCAACCCAAGCACGCGATTTGGCTTTGATGGACGAATTCTATAAAGTTGCAAAAGTTCGCCCTGTGGATATGTTCCCGCAGACGCATCACGTTGAAAATGTTGTACTTTTGGAAAAAAGATAAAATTGATGAAGAAATTCCACACTATAATTGCGTCACTTTTTATAGCCGTTTGTTTTTTCGGATGCGAGAAGGACGATATCTGTTCCGGTACCACTCCCACTACTCCTAGATTGATTATCGAATTTTACGAAAAAGACAATCCTTCGGTCTTAAAAACGGTAACCAACCTAAAAGCTGTAGCTGTGGATGGATCGCCAAACGGAGTTGTTTTCAATGACATCCTGCTATCGACAGACCCTAACCGTTATTTGGCGAATTCCAACAAAATAGGACTGCCTCTAAAAATCAATGGCGAGACGACAGAATATACGCTTACGCTAAATTCGACCAGTACAAATCCTGCTATCCTGAACGCAGACAAGATTACCTTCAATTATACGACTAAAGAAATCTACGTTTCCAGAGCTTGCGGTTATAAGACTAATTTTGACCTAACGGGAAGTCCTATTCAAGAGCCAAATGCCGTTGACAGTAATAAATGGATCAACAATATTATTGTCGAAACACCTAATATAGAAACCGAAAATGAAATACACATTAAAATCTATTTTTAATCTGGCTTTAGTGCTGATTTCATTATCCGCTGCTGCTCAAGAAAAGAAACCCGATACGATTGTTCCGAAGACCGAGCGCTATGGCTTGCGCGTCGGAGCCGATCTGTATAAAATAGCAAGATCGATCTACGATAAAGATTATAAGGGTTTTGAAATTACGGGAGATTACCGCCTGACGCAAAAAATCTATATTGCTGGCGAAATCGGTAATGAAAAAAAGACAACAGACGAGCCTCAATTAAATTTTACGACAAAAGGAACGTATTTCAAGGCAGGTTTTGACTACAATATCTACAAAAACTGGCTGGACATGGAAAACATGATTACGCTTGGCATGCGCTATGGCGTAAGCTCGTTTTCTCAAGAATTGAACAGCTACACTATCTATAACCCTAATCCTTATTTTGACGAAACGGATGTGGTTACCGTATCTCGCAAATACAATGGACTTTCGGCGCATTGGATAGAATTCGTTGCTGGCGTAAAAGCAGAAGTGTTCGACAACCTTTTCATGGGCTTTACGCTTCGCATGAACCGTTTGGTTTCAAATAAAAAGCCTAGCGATTTTGACAATTTGTACATTCCTGGTTTTAACAGGACGTATGATGGTGATTTTGGCGTAGGATTTAATTACACCATAAGCTACTTCATTCCGATCTACAAAAAGCAAAACCTACCTAAGGTTGAGGAAGAAAAGAAAAAGGAAGAATAATTATTTTAGCTGCTTGATTCCTTTCATGAAAATCCACTTCATAAAAAGTTTTTCCCCGTCATTCGTTTTTATAGCCTGAAATTGAGGCGAAAGGATTGTGCCTACTACAAATGCCGTTAACGGAATCCAAAATCCTTGCAGGTTAGTATAAGCAGCTACTAAAAAGCGCACAAGAATAAACAAAGCGGCGAAGCACAATAATTGGTATAGGAATGCTTTTGTTTTTAAAGTCATTATATGAATTCGTTAGATTAGAGATAGGCTCTGTTGAATAATCGATGCAAAGCTAATTATAAAATTATTTTTCCGAAAGTTTATAGATAGAAGTATTTGCTTTGGAATTGCTAATCAAAACAGCATAATCAATAAAACCAGCCGTCGATTTTTTACTATAGTCGATCTGTTCTTTAGATTTGGGCGTCAAAATAACTTCCATTAGATCAGAAGTACCCATCTGTTCATAAGGGCTTCCGTTTTGGTTGAGCCTGAAAATGGTCATGTCTGAAATCTTCTGTTTTTTCAATTCGTCAATTCCCTTAAAGTATTCTTTTTTATAATCGCCGATACCAAAGCCTCCTTCGGTTGTTGATTTTTTATAATTGCCCTTTTTATCATAAATGACATCCCAAAGCACTCTTGATTTGGTCAGATAGCCTAGAATTGAAACTATTTCTTCTTTTTTGTAGATTTTATTTTCAATCAACTGCGTGAAAAATGAAGGAGAATTATCATCTTCTCTAATTTTCATCAAATGTGCAAAACCATATCTGAAAAATTTCAACTCATTGTCGTAATTATAGATTTTTGACAAGGCAATGTAGTTATTATAAATAGCTTTTTCTCTGGAACTTTCTCCAAAACTTTCCTTTATCGTCGCAATCAAATGATGAAACTGGTTCTTATCAGTTATAAATTTCTCATAGGATTTTTGATCTGCTTCATAATCCGCTACAAATTCTCTGAGCATTTTCTTAGCATAGTTTTCTTTATAGGGAGAATAGTTTGCCGTATCTTTTTCGACCATCTCCTTCAAAACGGCCAATTTCTTCCAGCTTCCTATTCCGCTATTCGCTAATGACAGCAAATGCTTACAGGTATATTTGTAGCTCACAATAGGGTCAGCGCCTAAAACTTTTATTTTCTTGTCTGATGCCAGATCGTCATTTATCTTTTTAAGGTTTCTCCATTTCATGAAGGTTTCTACAGAACGCTCTTGAGGCACTCTTCCGCCATAGGTTTCAACCAGATCTTTTAACAATTTCTCGTCTCCATTTTGGAGGTATTCGTTAAAGAAATACGCAATGCTATAGTCGGTTTCAGGAAAATAGAATCGGATAGTATTATTTTTTAATACCGATTTCAAAAGCAATAACTCTGCTTCTTCTGTTTTGGCACTTCCATGATACGCCCCAAATCCTATTATTTTCATCTCCGTTTGCGGAAATGCTGCCAGCTTATTTAGGTCAAACTTATTATTTGACAAATAATCCTGCTTGCTTTCTTGTGAAAAAGCCAGATGCAAACAGAACAAACATAAGAGCAACAAAATTTTGGATTTCATAAGCGCACGTTATTACTTTTATAGAATTATGAAGTAGGCGGCGCGAATTTGGCTCTTTTACTACCCTCATACATTTCATATTTTACCAATCGTGCTTCCAGGCTTCCGTTAAAAAGCTTGATTTTTCTTGACGGTTTTAGCCCCACAAACTTCAAAGCTTCGAGATTTGCGGTGATAAACCAAGCATTTGTACCCGGATAATTCTGTTTTAGGGTATCGCCAATATTTTTATAAAAACTTTCCATCTCGATATCTAAACGTTCACCATAAGGCGGATTGAAAACCATATGCAGCGGGCCTTGTGTCGTTTTTTCGGTATCGAAGAAATTCTTTTCTGCGATAGAAACATATTCGTCTAAATTGGCATTTCTTATGTTGTCTTTTGCTTTTGAAACCGCCGAAGGCGCTTTATCATAACCTTGAATCGTATAATGGAATTCCTTTATCTTTTTCATCAGCGAATCGATAATCTGGTCGAAAAGCTCATTGTCCCAATCCTTCCATTTCTCAAAAGCAAATTCTTTTCTGTTTAGGTTGGCCGGAATATTGCAGGCAATCATTGCGGCTTCCGCCAAGATGGTTCCCGAACCGCACATCGGGTCTAGAAAATGTCCTTGTCCGTCCCAACCAGAAAGCAACAGCATTCCCGCAGCCAGAACTTCATTGATAGGCGCTATATTGGTCGCTGTCCTGTAGCCTCTTTGGTGAAGCGAATTTCCAGAAGTATCTAAAGCAACCGAAATCTGGTCTTTATCAATATGAATATTGATTCTCAAATCAGGGTAATCCTTATCAACACTCGGTCTTGCTCCTGTCTTATTTCTAAATTGGTCCACAATCGCATCTTTGCTTTTCTGAGAAACGAATTGCGAATGCTTGAAGTAGTCTGAATGTACCGTCGTATCGATTACAAAAGTCTGGTTAGAGTTCATATACTGCGACCAATCGATTCCCGAAATTCCTTTGTACAAGCCTTGCTCGTTTGTAGCTCTGAAATAGTAAATCGGCTTCAAGATTTTCAAGGCAGTTCGCAGCGAAAGATTGGCTTTATACATAAATCCTTTATCACCGACAAAACTCACCATCCTCACGCCTTGTTCTACGTCTTGCGCTCCTAAAATCTGCAATTCTTTTGCTAATATTTCTTCAAAGCCAAAAAAGGTCTTGGCTATCATTTTAAAATTTTCCATATGGATTTTACCCTCTAAAATGGGCACTACTTATAGTTATATTCTGCAAAAATACACTAAATTTGTGGCTTAAATAAATACGATGCAAAAAGAAAAAAATACTTGGTTTGCCTCTTGGTTCGACACTCCATATTACCACATACTCTACAAAGACCGAGATTATGAAGAAGCCCAAGTGTTTATGGACAATATCACGAATTATCTCAATCTTCCTGAAGACGCAAAAATATTAGACCTTGCCTGCGGAAAAGGCCGCCATTCGGTCTATCTCAACCAGCTTGGATACGATGTCACGGGTGCTGACTTATCTGAAAACAGCATTGCCGAAGCCTCTAAATCTTCAAATGCTAAATTGCATTTTACGGTTCACGACATGAGGGTTTCGTTTGATGAGAAATTCGACGCCATTTTCAATCTGTTTACCAGCTTTGGCTATTTCGAAAACGACGAAGACAACCTTACGACTTTAAAAGCCATAAAAGAAAGCTTGTCTGAATATGGTTTTGCCGTCATCGATTTTATGAACGTGCATCACGTTATCCAAAATCTGGTTCCGGAAGAAACCAAAACCGTAGAAGGCATCGATTTTAAGATTAAACGCTATGTAAAGGACGGCCATATCTTCAAAGAAATTGATTTTGAGGACAAAGGCGAGAAATTCCATTTCGTAGAAAAAGTCCAAGCCCTGACACTAGAGGATTTTGAAGAGATGATGGAAGAAGCGGGTATTTTCCTCCTAGATACTTTCGGGGATTATAAATTAAAAAAATTCTACAAGCACGAAAGCGAACGATTGATAATGGTTTTCAAATAATTTAGATCGAACCACCACTACTAAATTTCTAAGTGTCACTATGAATAACATTTTGCCTTATATACTGCCCCTGCTTTCCGTTTTAATCGGCTATGCCATCGCATTATTCCTAAAACCAAAGAAAAAGACCAACCTGAAACTATTGATGGCTTTTAGCGGATCATTCCTGCTTTCCATTACGGTGATGCACCTGCTCCCCGAAGTATATGAAGCCGAGCATCATGCCCATCACGACCACGGTCATGAGCATTCTAATGTTATAGGGATTTTTATCATGCTCGGAATCTTATTCCAGATTATCTTAGAGTTCTTCTCAAAAGGAGCGGAACACGGACACGTTCACGGCCATGAAGAAATCCACAAAATGCCTTGGCTTCTATTTATCAGCCTTTGCATTCATGCATTGTTAGAAGGTTTTCCTGTAAGCCATCACCATGACCTGGCATTAGGAATAGCCATACACCACTTGCCGATTGCCATAATCCTGACTTCTTTTTTCGTCAATGCAAACCTCAACAAGACGGCTATTTTGCTATTTATGATTGCCTTTGCAATAATGACGCCTTTAGGAACCGTGCTTTCAGAATACCTTCCCTTCTTGACTGCTTATTATACCGAAATTACTGCAGTCGTAATCGGAATATTATTCCATATTTCGTCTACGATTATTTTTGAAAGCAGCGAAGGGCATAAATTCAATCTTGCTAAGCTGTCGATGATTGCGATTGGAATTGTAGTGGCTTATTTTATATAAGATCAAGCTAAATTCAAAGCCTAGCCTCCTGCTTTAGTAGGCAAAACTTTGTAACTTTGAAACTAATTCACTTTGCACTTTAAAAAATGAGCTTCATAAAAACCACAGAGCAATCTTCAAAATACGAGCACTTAGAAAAAATGCCTATTGCAGAGCTGCTTCAAAACATCAATAACGAAGACAAGACCGTTCCGCTTGCCGTTGAAAAGGCACTGCCGCAGATTGAAAAATTGGTTGAAAAAGTAGTCGAAAAGATGAAAAACGGTGGCCGATTATTCTACATCGGAGCCGGAACTTCTGGACGATTAGGAATCGTCGATGCTTCTGAATGTCCGCCGACATTTGGCGTTCAATTTGATTGGGTCATCGGAATTATTGCTGGAGGCGACACTGCCATCCGAAAAGCAGTAGAATTTGCAGAAGACGATAAAGAACAAGCTTGGAAAGATCTGCAAGAGTGGAATATTACTGAAAAAGATATTGTTATCGGAATCGCTGCTTCGGGAACTACGCCTTATGTTATCGGAGGCCTGCAGAAATGCAATGAAAATAACATCGCCACAGGAAGCATTTCCTGCAATGCCGGAAGTCCGCTGTCACAGACATCTAACTTTCCGATTGACGTGGTGGTCGGACCCGAATTCGTAACCGGAAGCTCCCGAATGAAAGCCGGAACCGCCCAGAAATTAGTCCTAAACATGATCTCGACGGCAACGATGATCCAGCTCGGAAAAGTCAAAGGCAACAAGATGGTCGATATGCAATTGAGCAATCACAAACTAGTAGGGCGAGCTGTAGGAATGATCATGGAAGAACTTTCCATATCAGAAGATGAAGCAAAATCATTACTCGAAAAATACAAGAACGTCAGAAATTCTATAGAGAATTATAAAAAGTAACCTATGAATACTGATAAAAAAATACTCCAAAAAGGAATCTTATACCTTTCCATCGCAATGCCCTTGCTTTTTCTAGGTCCTGTCATCATCCACAGTGCTTTTAAAAACCAAAGCCATCCGTGGTATGTAGTTGTTTTGGGCTTTGGTATTTTAGCCTGTTTGGGAGCCATGATGATGATGTTTTTAGGTATCCGAAAAATCATGAACAGCCTATTCAAGAAGCGATGAAAGAAACGATTCACATAGGCAAGACGTTTACCAAAGTAATCCATACCGAAGAATCGGTTACCCATCGGGAATTTGAAAACTGTACTTTTATAGACTGCGACTTCTACGGCAGCAACTTTTCGCAAAGCCAATTTTTAGACTGTACTTTTAAAGGCTGTAACCTTTCGATGATAAAGCTGAATGCGACAAGCCTAAAAAACGTCGAATTTGAGGAATGTAAAATGATGGGCATTGCCTTTGAATATTGCGATGATTTCCTATTCGAAGTAAAGTTTAAAGACTGCATGTTAGATTTTTGTTCTTTTGCGAACAAGAAAATGCAGAAGACTAAATTTTCAACTTCGTCCATGCAGGAAGTCAATTTCTCCGGTACCAACCTCACCAAAGCTGTTTTTGATGATATAAATCTAAACGGTGCCTTGTTTGACAAATCCATCCTAATGGAAGCTGATCTGTCAAAAGCCTATAACTTTTCGATCGATCCCGAATTAAATTCAATAAAAAAAGCAAAGTTTTCGCTGAAAGATGCGGGCGGCTTATTAGAAAAACACAACTTAAAACTCGTTTGATATGGAAGCAAATTCTCATTTTTTAGAAAGTGCCAAAAAGCAGTTTTTGTACTACAAGACACTAGGCGAAAAAGCAATACATCAATTAGAAGACGAACAGCTTTTTGTAGCGCTAAACGAAGATACCAACAGCATTGCCACAATCGTAAAGCACCTGCATGGCAACATGCTTTCGCGCTGGACCGATTTTCTTACTTCAGATGGAGAAAAAGACTGGCGCAAGCGAGATGATGAATTTGTAGATACCTACCAATCTAAAGAAGAACTGCTAGAAAAATGGAACGAGGCGTGGGACTGCCTTTTTAATGCGCTAAACCCATTACAGCCGGAACAGCTTACCGATATCATCTATATCCGAAATGAAGGCCATACCGTCGTAGAAGCAATCAACAGGCAGCTGGCACATTATCCGTATCATATCGGACAGATTGTCTTTTATGCCAAGCTATTAAAAAAGACCGAATGGGACAGCCTTTCTATACCAAAAAACAAATCGGGAGATTATAACGCTGCCAAATTTTCAAAAGAAAAGTCCATTAAAAATTTTACCGACGACGAACTAAAAGGCTTAAACTCTAAATAAATGAAAAAAATACTCCCTTTCGCATTACTTTCACTAGGACTGTTGTCCTCATGTTATACGGTAGAACGCAACTGCAAAGACTTTAAAACTGGAGAATTTGAATTTGCATACGAAGTCAATGGTGTAAAAAAAACATCTCATTTTGTAAGAAACGATACGTTGGAAATTGATACATTTGAGGGAAAGACCGACAGTTCCTCTGTCCGATGGATTAACGATTGCGAATATGTCTTGGAAAAAATAAATCCGAAGAATATGGCCGAAAAGCAAGCAATCCACATGAAAATTTTGAGTACAACCGAAAATTCTTATACATTTGAGTTTTCAAAATTAGGAGACGTAAACAAACAAAAAGGAACAGTAACCAAAATCAATAAATAAACATCAAAATGGAAGTATTTTTAAATCCGGACGCTTGGATCGCTTTGCTAACCCTTACCTTTCTGGAAATCATCTTGGGTATCGACAACATCATCTTTATTTCGATTGTAACCGGAAAATTGCCTGTTGAGGACCGCAAAAAAGCCACAAGAATAGGTTTGTTCTTGGCCATGTTTATGAGAATCGGATTGCTTTTCGGAATCACGCTTCTTATCGCCATGAAAGCGCCGTTGTTTTCTTTTGATTTTGGATGGTTTAGTGCCGATATTACCGGACAAGCCCTAATCTTATTACTCGGAGGATTGTTCTTGATTTATAAGAGTACCAAAGAAATACACGAAAAAGTAGACCACAAAGGCGAAGAAGAAAAAAGCTTGGGCAGCGCTGCTAAAAAATCATTCTCCAACGTTATCCTTCAAATCTTGCTGATTGACTTGATTTTCTCGGTTGATTCCATCCTAACAGCTGTCGGAATGACCAACGGCCTAGAAGGTGCCTTATATATTATGATTACGGCTGTAGTTATCTCTGTCGGAGTCATGATGCTTTTTGCAGTTCCTGTTGGAAATTTTGTCAATGCCAACCCATCCATCCAGATTTTAGGATTGGCTTTCTTGATCCTTATCGGTTTTATGCTGATTACAGAAAGCATGCACCTATCTGGCGCACAATTGGCCGGACAGCACGTAGGTGCCGTTCCAAAAGGTTATTTGTACTTTGCCATTGCCTTCTCGCTTGCGGTAGAATTTATCAATATGAAAATGCGCAAGAGAGCTTCTAAATAAGCTTACAGTACATACTATATAAAACGCTTCCAGATTGGGAGCGTTTTTTTTTGAGCAGTATCTGTCTTACTTCTATCCTAGCTCACTAAAAATGACGCTCCAAACCCCACGCTTGACGTTCAATCATCTGCCATTGGCGTTGTAAGTCCCGCGTACGGGGTTCTTAACTCCAGGCGACACGTTAGTAACCCTAAAACTGGCGTTCGCGACCCCAATTTTGGCGTCCTGAGATTGGATTTTGAGGTTCGGAACGCCAAGCGCGGGTGTCGCGACGTCAAACACGGATGATAGAACGTGTCGGACGGGGTATTTTCATACGTTGGCGAACGTTTTTATCGGGCTCGCGGGTGTTTTTCATAAGCTTGGAGATGAATTAGGTACTTATACCCTTTCATGCACATAAAATAACATTCCGTTGGTTTAAAAAACAATTCCTTTACGTTTAAATATACTTTTAAAAATCATTCCTTAATTTAATGTTAACGTCTCATAAATAGCTTTGTGCCAAACAAAAAACCAACAAAATGAGACAACTAAAAACAAAAAACTTCGCTTTATTGGCGACATTGAGCCTTGTGATGGCAAGCTGCCAGAACGATGACAATTCTAACGGAACTCCCGTAAACAAGGACATTGATTTTACATCGCATTCCTCAATACCGCCTTTCGTTTTTCCGATGGCCGGATTTGAAGACATGCAGATCAGCACCTTGATCACGAGTGCCGACCAGCTTTCACAATCGCCAACCTTCGTCTATGGCGCACAGCCGGATGGTGCCGGATTGATGAAAAATCCTTCTGGAGAAGGCTACATCTTGATTTCCAACCACGAAATCCTACAGGCGGTTTCTAGAGTATACCTAGACAAGACGTTCAAGCCTGTCAAAGGAGAATATATTGTTGACGGTGTTGGAGGTATGACGCGTTTGTGTTCTGCAACATTGGCTGTTCCAGAAATCCACGGATTTGGACCGATATTCTTGACGGCTGGAGAAAGCGGCGAAGAAAGCATGGTTCACGGTATCGACCCAATGGGACTTACGAACGACAGAAGCAGAACTGACCGAGTACTTCCTGCTTTAGGAAAAGCAAGTATGGAAAATGCCGTGCCGCTTCCAAAAGAAGCGTACCAAGGCAAAACTGTTATCTTGATAGGAGAAGACCAATCGTATGCTACGTCTCATGCCAGTGCCGGACAGCTAATCATGTACATGAGCAATACCGTAGGCGACCTGTCGAACGGAAAATTATATGCCTTAAAAAGAACGGACGGAAACCAAGTAGAAACGGCTATGACCTTAAACAATACGTATAATGTTTCGTTTGTTGAAATTCCGAATGCCAAAAACCTTACAGGTGCGGTAATCAACACGACGGTAAACAACTTAGGCGCTATCCGTTTTTCAAGAGTGGAAGACGTTGATTACAGAAAAGGCGGAGGCAGCAACAGCCGCGAAGTCTATTTTACAGCAACAGGTCAGGCGACATCAAACGCTCCTGTAGATGGCTATACGATGTGGGGACGTGTGTACCGATTAAAAATGGATGCCAACAACCCATTGGCTGGAACTCTTGAAGTAGTAGCCGAAGGCGACAGTACTCCGGGAACGGGATTAATCAATCCTGACAACCTTTGCGTTACCGAAAACTTCGTGTACATCCAAGAAGATGGCGACAGCTACTATGCTGCGGCACAACACGATTCGTATATCTGGCAATACAACATTGCTACTAAGCAAAACAAGCCTTGGCTGAACATGAACCATAAAAGAACGGATGCTGCTTGGAACTCTTTGTACAACCAGACAGGTGAAATGCGTTTCGGAAGCTGGGAATTTGGAGCCATGATTGATATTTCTGATGTCATCGGCGTTCCGGATACCTTCATGGTCAACGTACATCCGCACACTTGGCAGAAAGATGCTTTCCTAAATGCTGACGGAAGCGGCAGAAGCACAAACAAAGAAGGTGGCCAGACGGTAATCATCAGAAACGTACAGCGCTAATTTTCAATTTAGATATCCATAACTGACAACCCTTATCCTTCATAAGGGTTGTTGCTTTTATTCAAATTACATGAAATTGAAATACTTTGCCCTTCTCTCGCTAGTGCTTTCCTTGCTCCTTTCTAGCTGTAAAGAAGCCGTGCCTGAGAAAAACATAAAGCAGGAACTTTTGGTCGATCTTACAAAACTGAAAAATGAGATTATCCTTTTTCAAGAAATCGTGTTTAAGGAAGCTTCCCAAAAAGAAATCGTAGAGCAGTTTAAAAAATCCAGACTGCAATACAAAAGGATTGAATGGGCTGTGGAATATTTTGTACCAGAAACAGCACGATTCATGAACGGGCCAGCGTTGGACGAGATGGAATTGGAAGAAAACAAATTTTTCGTGCCTAACGGTTTTCAGGTTATCGAAGAACTCATCTATCCTGAATACAGTCCCGAAAACAAAAAAGAGGTCATCCGCGAGCTAGACATACTCCTCTCGAATGCCAAACAAGTAGAAGCTACTTTTGAAGCCATTACCATCAGCGACGATTATGTAGTAGATGCTGTGCAGCAAAATGTCTTTAGGATCTTGACGTTAGGAATTACGGGGTTTGATAGTCCGATACTCAACTCTTCCATCCCCGAAGCCAAACAAAGCCTGGCATTAGTACCGGAACTGCTTTTGCTTATCAATCCAAAAAGCAAGACTTTGACTGAACTACAGCAAATCGTTGCCAAAGCAAAGGCCTACTGCGATTCAAACCCTGATTTTAATACGTTCAATAGGGCTGACTTTATTACGCAATACCTAAATCCGATTTCCAGAAAACTAAGCGCTTTCCAGAAAGAAGAAAAGATACCTTTCGTTGAAAGAAATCGTCCGCTAAAAGCGACGGCTACGACTTTATTTGATGAAAATGCTTTCGACGTGGATGGATTTGTGGCTTCCAACGAATACAAATATTCTAAAGAAAAAGTGGCTTTGGGCGAGAAACTGTTCTATGACAAAACGCTATCCAAAAACAACGACAGAAGCTGTGCCACCTGCCATAATCCAGAAAAAGCATTTACCGACGGATTGAAGACCAATATTTCTTTAAAAGGCAAGAACCTAAACCGCAATACGCCTACCCTCACCTATGCTTCGCTGCAAAATGCCCAGTTTTGGGACATGAGACAGCTCGACTTAGAAAAACAGAGCGTTGATGTTATTGAAAACGAAGACGAAATGCACGGGTCGCTGGCGGACATTCATTCCAAAGTTTCGGCAGCTACAGAATACCAAAAGCTATTCAAGAAAGCCTATCCGAAATCCGAAAAGTCAGAAGCCTGGCAGATCCAGAATGCCATTGCCAGCTATGTCCGTTCGCTCAATTCGTTTGATTCTAGGTTTGATTTGTACATGAGAGGCGATACAGCCAAGATGAACACCGAAGAACTTCAAGGCATGAATGTTTTTATGGGAAAGGCAAAATGCGCTACCTGCCACTTTACCCCTTTGTTTAACGGAACGGTGCCTCCGAATTTTGCAAAAACAGAACACGAAGTTATCGGTACGCCAGAAGATGCTTCCGGAAAACACCTGAGTGATGATACTGGAAGATATCTTTTCAACCAATTGCCACAGCTCAAAGGAGCCTTTAAGACACCGACGCTTCGCAATGTTGCGGTAACGGGGCCTTATATGCACAACGGCGCTTATAAAACGTTAGAGGAAATTGTAGAATTCTATGATTTGGGAGGCGGAACAGGATTAGGCCTTTCCGTAGAAAACCAGACGCTTCCGACGGACAAACTAAACTTGACGGCAGCAGAGAAAAAAGCCTTGGTTGCCTTTATGAAAACACTTACCGACAAAAGGTATGAATAACGAAAAACGGAATGCAATCGATTGCATTCCGTTTTTTATTTTAGTCTAAGCTTAACGTAATCTGTCCGTCGTCATCCAGCTGTATATCTCCTGAAATTTCGGTATCGCCAGACACTTCAATTTCTTCTGGGACTTCTTCTTCCGGAATTTCATACGGCAAAGGTTCCAACAGATTCACCTGTTTTAATTTATCGGCTGTCAATTGATTTCCGATTGCCTTTATTCCTTTCACGGCAATAAAGCTTTCTAAATCAACCGTCTGATTTTCTTTCTGAACACCTTTTACCTTGGCAAATACTACCTCCGCTACAGGGCGATAATCCGTTGCAACAATTTCTAATTGTGATTTCGGATGTTCTGTAATAAAGACTTCTTCTTTGTTTTCGTTTTCGATCAAGAAACGCTTTACATAATAGCGTTCTTTTTCGCCATCATAATAAATCGCAGAAATCGGTTTTTTAGGAATCCATTTTTCCAAAACAACCATATCTTCATCAAAATGCGTCGTCAGTTCCGGAATAATGGTTTTTAATTTTCCAGACTGATTGATAATCAGCAGCCTGTCATTTGGTCGGAATTCGCCTAACAGCTCGCCTCTTCCGTCTACATTTAGTTTCTGTACCGTATCGTCAAACCAGATTCTTCTTGGCTTTAAGGTCGAAATTCCTTTCTCCTTCAATTCGATTTTTTTGATTGGGTATTTGGTCACCAGATTTCCTTTAGAAGCCCTGCCTTTGATGGCCAGCGTCGCAAAATCAATATCGAATTTCAGTTTTTTGATGCTTCCGACTTGGCGCAATAAAATCGTAATGACTTCGGCCTCGCCATTCGGATTATGGGAGAAATACAGTACTTGCGAGCCTGCTTTTTCTTGGGTCAGGTCATACGCTTTATCACGTGTAATTCCAGAGACGTTGAAACGTTTGATATAAGAAGGCCCGGATTTACCATCGCGGTAGATCATGTTATAAATCGTGCGCTTGTCGTTTTTATCGAAAATAGCGACATGGATAATATCTTTTCCAACGAACTTTTTGTCATCGACTTTAGAAACCATCATGGTTCCGTTTCGAAGAAAAACAATAACATCATCAATATCGGAACAATCGGTAACGTATTCGTCTTTTTTCAAGCCGGTTCCGATAAAGCCTTCTTCCCTATTTACATAGAGTTTCGTATTTCTCAGCACTACTTTTGTCGCTTCGATATCATCAAAAATTCGGAGTTCGGTCTGGCGTTCTCTTCCCTTTCCGTATTTCTCTTTTAGCTTTGTAAAAAAGGCAATGGCAAAATCAATAATATGCTCTAAATCGTATTTTACTTGCTCGATGTCGCCTTCCAGAGCTTCGATCTTTTCTTGTGCTTTGTCAATATCAAACTTAGAGATTCTCTTGATTCGGATTTCTGTCAAACGGACAATATCTTCTTCGGTTACGGCACGTTTCAAATGCTGTACATACGGTTTTAGTCCTTCATCGATGGCTTTGATAACGCCTTCCCACGTTTCTTCTTCCTCAATCAAGCGGTAGATTCTTTTTTCAATGAAAATACGTTCCAAAGAAAGGAAATGCCATTGTTCTTCTAATTCGTCAAGCTGGATTTCCAACTCGCGTTTCAGCAAATCAACAGTTCTGTGTGTCGATATTTTCAACATATCAGAAACACCGATAAACAAAGGCTTATGGTTCTCGATGACGCAACCTAACGGCGCTACAGACGTTTCGCAGGCTGTAAAAGCAAACAGCGCATCAATCGTCTTATCAGGAGAAACCCCTGGAAAAAGATGAATCAGGATTTCTACCTCAGCGGCGGTATTGTCTTCAATTTTTTTGATCTTGATTTTCCCTTTTTCGTTTGCTTTCAGGATACTTTCAATCAACGTCGACGTATTCGTGCTGAACGGAATCTGGGTAATCACCAACGTCTGCTTGTCCAATTGCCCGATTTTAGCACGAACGCGGACACGTCCGCCACGCATACCATCGTTATAATTAGAAACATCGGCAATACCCGCAGTCGGAAAATCAGGGTATAGTGTAAAAGGTTTTCCTTTTAATATTTTTATGGAACTATCAATCAGCTCATTAAAGTTGTGCGGTAGTACTTTTGTGGAAAGTCCGACGGCAATACCTTCGGCACCTTGCGCTAATAATAGTGGAAATTTTACGGGAAGATTGATCGGCTCGTTGCGTCTTCCGTCATAAGAAGCCTGCCACGATGTAATCTTTGGCGAATACAAAACGTCATGCCCAAACTTGCTGATTCGTGCTTCGATATAACGAGAAGCTGCGGCACTATCTCCAGTAAGGATGTTACCCCAGTTACCCTGCATGTCGATAATCAAGTCCTTCTGTCCGATCTGTACCATGGCATCGCCGATACTCGCGTCACCGTGAGGATGGTACTGCATGGTATGCCCGACAATATTCGCTACTTTATTGTAACGACCATCATCCAACTCTTTCATGGAGTGCATGATCCTGCGCTGTACAGGCTTGAAACCATCTTCGATAGCAGGAACGGCACGTTCAAGGATTACGTAGGAAGCATAATCCAAAAACCAATCCTTGTACATTCCGGTTACCTTAGTAATGGTATCCTGGCTGTCTTCTTCTTGGTTGTCGTAAAAATGCTGTCCTGTTCCTTCTGGCTGACCTTCTATTGGCTCTAAATTCTCTTCTTCGTCCATTTATTCAAGTTCGTTCCTTAAATTATTTCGATTATAAATTGTATTCTATTTTTCCACCACATCCAATTCCACCTTCAAGTTGTTGATAATGAACTCCTGCCTGTCTGGCGTATTTTTGCCCATGTAAAACGACAAGAGCTGTTCGATAGAGGTGAGCTTGTCCAACATAATCGGGTCTAAACGGATATCATCTCCTATAAAATGCTTGAACTCATCAGGAGAAATCTCTCCCAAACCTTTAAATCGCGTGATTTCTGGCTTCGGTTTTAGCTTTTCGATGGCGTTTACGCGTTCTTCTTCGGAATAGCAGTAAATCGTTTCCTTTCTGTTTCTAACCCTAAACAAAGGCGTCTGCAAAATATACAAATGCCCTTCTTTGATTAATTCTGGGAAAAACTGCAGGAAGAAGGTAATCAGCAACAATCGGATGTGCATTCCGTCGACATCAGCATCGGTTGCGATTACGATATTGTTGTAACGCAGGTCGCCCATATCTTCTTCAATATTCAAAGCCGCTTGGAGCAGGTTGAATTCTTCGTTTTCGTAGACAATCTTTTTGCTCATGCCATACGAATTCAGCGGTTTTCCACGCAAGCTGAAAACGGCTTGGGTATTAACGTCACGCGATTTCGTAATGGAACCAGAAGCCGAATCTCCCTCGGTGATAAAAAGCGTGCTTTCTAAGCTTCTTGGGTTTTTAGAATCGGTCAAGTGTACGCGGCAGTCGCGTAATTTTTTATTGTGAAGACTGGCTTTTTTAGCGCGGTCTTTGGCTAATTTTCGGATTCCAGATAATTCTTTTCTTTCACGCTCCGCCTGCAAAATCTTGCGTAAAAGCAATTCGGCCGTTTCTGGATTTTTGTGAAGGAAATTATCTAATTTATTTTTAACGAAATCATTGATAAACGTACGAACCGATGGCAAGTCCGGCCCCATATCTGTCGAACCTAACTTTGTTTTGGTCTGCGATTCGAAAACAGGCTCCATCACTTTGACACTAATGGCGCTGACAATTGATTTTCGTACATCTGAAGGTTCAAAACCTTTGTTGTAGAATTCACGAATCGTTTTTACGAGCGCTTCGCGGAAGGCAACCAAATGGGTTCCTCCTTGCGTCGTATTCTGACCGTTCACGAAGGAATGGTATTCTTCAGAATATTGTGATTTGCTATGCGTAAGGGCTACTTCGATATCATCTCCTAGCAGATGGATGATCGGATAGACCATATCGTCTTCGGCAATATTTTCTTCTAATAAATCCTTAAGTCCGTTATCGGAATAAAATTTTTCGCCATTGTAAATTATCGTCAAGCCCGTATTCAGGTAGCAATAATTTTTCAGCATTTTCAGGATATATTCGTTCCTGAATTTATAGTTCTTGAAAATGGCTTCGTCTGGAATAAAGGTAACTTTCGTTCCTTTTCGCTTTGTGGTATCGATTACATCTTCTTCAAGCACTAAATTACCTGCCGAAAATTCGGCGGCTTTCTGTTTGTCTTCACGAACAGATTCTACCCTAAAATAATTGGATAAGGCGTTTACCGCTTTCGTACCGACACCATTCAGACCGACCGATTTCTTAAAAGCAAGCGAGTCGTATTTACCACCCGTATTCATTTTCGAGACCACATCGACTACTTTTCCAAGTGGAATTCCACGGCCGTAATCGCGTACGGAAACCGTCTTGTCCTTGATAGTCACCTCGATAGTTTTTCCGGCGCCCATAACGAACTCATCGATACAGTTGTCTAAAACCTCTTTTAATAAAATATAGATACCATCATCTGGTGAAGAACCGTCTCCTAATTTCCCGATATACATTCCCGGACGCATTCGGATGTGCTCTTTCCAGTCGAGAGAACGGATATTGTCTTCGGTATACTGATTTTGTTCTGACATTTGAAAATTATGGATTTTGTGCTAATATACAGTATCGACAAGAAAAATGAAAGTCTTGCAGGGTAAAGTTATCAATAGAATATTGACAAAGGAATTGGGGATTTGTGATGGAAGATTTATGATTTTTGCTTTGCTTATCTGTTAGATTGAAGTCGATTTTCCGCGTATTATTTTGTACATGGAAGCGGCTTTTTGGTTTACAAAAATAGTCAAATAACAATCTAAATTCGGAGCTACATGAACATCAAATTCTGTGCTATTTCCGTTTCGTTTTAAGATGGCGTTTTGGGCTTTATTGTCCGAACTCAGGACATAAAATATTTTGTCATTTTCTCCTAAATTTTCTAATTTAAATGGAATAGTGTTCGATTTTTTAAGGGACAAAATTCCGTTTTGTGGAGCAATAAATCGAAAGTCAGACTTTATATAATCGGCATAATAAAAAGGAAAGTTGGCATACTCTTTTTCGGAAAAATTGCCTAGAATCCAATTCTTTTCGTCTGGAAAATGATTCAAGACAAAGAACTCGGGCTCGGTAAAAAAATAGCCTGAATTGAACTTTGGAACAAAAGTTCTTTTTTGTTCGTTCACGACGCCTGCACCCCACGTTACATCGAGCAATTTCCATTTTCCATTGACTTTTACAGCATTCCAAGCGTGCGTGCTTTCTGTTGGCAATTTCCCGATGTCACTCGGACTTGTTTTTGCATTTCCGGTCACGACTGCACTTTCTAATCCTGACAAATTAGCAAGATGTTCATAAAGCAAGGCATAGCCTTGACAGAGCGCTACATTTGTCTTTAACACTCTATTGATTTTATCCAGCTTGATCTGCTTTTGCTTCTGCAATCTTTCTTCTTCTGTTCGGTAGCGATAGGCAGTTACGTTTGCTCCTGACCTAGAAAAAAAGCTTTTTACATCGTATTTTACATTGAAAGCAATCCACGAAAAAATTGCGCGTGCTTTGTCTTCTTCCTTCGAAAAATCACGGTTAATTTTTGAAGCTAGTTCTTCTGGTTTTGAAAATGTTTTGGGATAATTGGAAACAATGGCATCCACTTTTGAAAAATCCTGCGCAAAAACAGGCAGGCACAAAAAAAGCATCCATAAAAATGCCTTTTTTAAAACGCTTACATATATCTCTTTCATAGCATGACAATTAGCAAGAATCTTGCCAAAAGAAATCTATAAATATTACTATGACTGAGACAAGCCTATTGAATTTCAGGTCACACCATTCGAGCGTATTAAAATAAAATCCTTTATCGACTCACTAAATAGGTTACCATAATTTTTCGATTGACATATATCGTCAAATAATCGCCTGATTTTCCAGATAGCGGAATGTCAAATTGGGTTTCTTTATTCTCGTTATTTAGATAAGTAAGCTTATTATCGCTACTAAAAATATATTCAGCATTATCATATTCACCTAGATTTTTAATTTCTAAATGAAAATTTGCTGCCGAAGAAGAAATAGTTCCAAGTTCTGGAGATATCTTATAATTACCTTTAAAATAATCTCTGTAATACACAGGCAACTTTGAAAAGTCTTGTTTCGACTTATTAATCGTAATCCATTTTTTATCTTCTGGATAATGATTTAAAAATAGGTCATCTGCAGAAATAAAAAAGTATGAATCATTAAAGTCTGGCTTAAAAGAATCGTCTTTTTGAGAAACATATCCAGCCCCAAGTGTCGTATCGACAAATTTCCATACATTATTGATTTTTACTGCATTCCATGCATGATCCGTAGCCAAATTCACCTGACCAATTTGTGATGGATCGGACTTTAAATTTCCAATTATTATCTCGCTTTCTAGCCCTACTAGCTTGCTTAATCTCTCAAATAACATTGAATATCCATGACAGATAGCTTTACCTGAAAGCAAAGCTTTAGAAATGATTGTTTCTTTGAACTTTATTTCCTTAGCCTTCTTTTCTTTTTCATCTCGATAAGAAAATGCCATGTCAGACGGGCCTTTCATTGAAAAAGCAGCAGCAACATCAAATTCAATATTAAAAGCTATCCAAGAATACACAGCTCTAGCTTTTTCAGAATCGTCAGTAAAATCCTTTTTTATCAAATTACTTATGGTTTCTAAGTTTTGGACTTTAGATGGATATTTTTTTACAATTTCATCGACTTCCAAAAAATCTTTTGAAAAAGAATTTGAAATACAAAAAAACACTAAAAGAGTAATTATTTTTTTCAAGGCTTAAATAATTTAGTTAAACAATTTATCTATAATGACAAAATATTCCAGTATCAGAAGGGGTCCAAACTGCGGCTTTTTGATCTGCACTTTTCAAGGCATTATTTGCCCATGTATTGCAGGTATAGAATAGGCTGTATTTGCGATTGGCTTCGTAAAAGCTGTCATTCTGTCCATAGGTCGTCGCATGAATCAGGATTGGATTTCCATCTGCATCATACTGAAAACTATCTTCAATATATTTTATCAGTTTTGCATATTCTTCTTTGCTGATATTGATTTTTATGCAATCTTCATTCTCTTTTAATTGCTTAAAAAAAGTAGCATGCATCGCTGAAGTTCCGAGATAAAATGCGGCATTGAACGCAGTACTGAATTTTAAATCAGACCATTCTGGCGTGTTCAGATAAAATCCTTTGTCGCCCCAACCAAAACCAATAAATTGCATTGCAGCATCTTTTGAGGCGATGTGGTCAAATTTAATTTTCTCGCTCCAGTCTTTATATTCTGTCTTAATCGGAACTACGATATCCGTGTGAACACCATTACTTTTGATATAAATCGCTACATCTTCGGTCGGATTCTTGTCTTCAGAATTGACTGAAAATCTTGGCAAAACCAAGGCAACAATTATATAGAGAACAAAAAAAGCTAAAATCCCTAAAAGGAATTTCAGCAGTAGGCGAAGTATTTTTCTTAGGGGTTTCAAAGAGGAAAGTTTTTTACGATTTCTTTCAATTGATTATCATATTCTGGGTTTGAAATAATTCGCTTTTCAACATCGAAATTAGTATAAAAGCTTGGCAACGAAAAAAGGGCTTTGATATTTCCGCCATGCCTTGGAAGGTTGCCGTTTGCAAATTCCAAAACACCTTTGCCTCCTCTTCCGCCTGGCGAAGTCGCCATTAGCAGCATTGGTTTTTGCTGGAATACTTCGTTTTCTATCCTAGAACACCAGTCGTAAATATTTTTAAAAGCGACCGAATAGATGCCGTTATTTTCCGCAAGCGAAATAACCAAGATATCGGCTTCTGCTAATTTTGCCAAAAACTTTTTTGCGATTTCGTGCTGGCCGATAACTTTTTCTCTATCAACTGAAAAAAGAGGCATTTCATAGTCGTTGAGATCTAAGATTTCTACTTCCGCTTTTTCAAAAAGACCGGTAGCATAGGTTGCCAGCATTTTATTAATAGAGGTCGAGCTATTGCTACCGCCAAAGGCAATTATTTTCATAGTTTGGATTTAGTATTCGTTTCCGCGTCTGTAATTTCAAAAATCTCTTTTTGAATTTCTACAGAATATTCGTTCGGGCTGATGCTGCCGCCAAAAGCTTTGGCATAGACCTTAGTGAATTCTGCACCAAAGTAAAGAATTATTGCGGAATAATATACCCAAAGCAAAATAATTATCACCGATCCTGCGGCTCCATAGACTGTTGCTACTGCTGAACTTCCCAAATAAAATCCAATAGCGAATTTACCAATCATAAACAGTATGGAAGTACTCGAGGCTCCGATAAAAGCGTCTTTCCATTTTATATTTCCGTCTGGCAATGTTCTAAAGATTATGGCAAAAAGTATTGTAATTATAAGAAATACGATTATCAGATTTAAGACATAAAACAAATAAACCGTACTTTCTGGAAAATACAGCTTGAGTCTTGCGCTTAATAAATCCATGACAGAATTGACCAGCAAACTGACCAATAAAAGGAATCCCACAGAGGCAATCATCGAGAAAGACATTAGTCGATTTTGAATGAATTTTTTAATTCCTTTATTCGGTTTTGCTCGAAGTCCCCAAATAAAATTAATAGAGCTTTGTATCTCTGCAAAAACTCCCGAAGCTCCAATTAAAAGCATGACACCTCCAAATATCGTTGCAAAAACATTACTATTGGAAAGCTCTACATTTTTGATAGCGTTTTGTATTTGAATAGCGGCATCATTTCCGACCAGCCCATTAATTTGCCCATACAATTGTCCCGTAACCGCTTCTGTCCCAAAAAAGAAACCGCAGATAGTGATGATAATAATCATTAAGGGAGGTAATGCGAAAATGGTATAATAGGATAATGACGCGCTTAATTTGATCGCATTGTCATCGTTAAATTCATTAAAAGTCGTCTTGAGCAAGTACCATGTTTTTGAAAGCAATCCTTTGGTTTTCATGATAATTTTTGGTTTTGGTTTACTCAAATATAACGTATTTGGGGAAGTTTAAGAATCGGTTTATGGGATTTTTAACGTAAGGAAGATTTAAAGCCACATTCTTATACTTATTGTCATGCCATAAAAAAAGCGACACAAAAGTGTCGCCTTTTAAAATTTGTTTAAAAAGATTAAACGTTGAATCTGAAATGCATCACGTCTCCGTCTTTTACAATATATTCTTTTCCTTCTACACGAAGTTTTCCTGCTTCTTTTACTTTCGCTTCTGAACCAAAAGCTACATAGTCATCATAAGCGATAACTTCTGCACGGATGAATCCTTTCTCGAAATCGGTGTGGATAACGCCTGCCGCTTGCGGTGCCGTAGCTCCGATATTAATCGTCCAAGCACGAACTTCTTTCACACCAGCTGTGAAATACGTCTGTTGCTTCAATAATTTATAAGCTGCACGAATCAAAACAGAAGCTCCTGGCTCTGTCAAGCCCATGTCTTCTAAGAACACCTGACGCTCTTCGTAGCTTTCTAATTCTGTGATATCCGCTTCAGCTCCTACAGAAAGTACGATAACTTCTGCATCTTCGTCTTTTACCAATTCGCGAACTTGATCTACATATTTATTGCCGCTTACAGCAGAGCTTTCGTCAACATTACAAACATATAATACTGGTTTTGCCGTAATCAATTGGAAAGATTCCATTAAAGCTTCTTCGTCATTATTTTGTGGCGTTATCGTTCGTGCGGATTTAGCTTGCAAAAGCGCTTCGCGGATTCTGTTCAACAATGCTTGCTCAACCTGCGCTTCTTTGTTTCCTGTTTTTGCCGCACGGTTTACTTTCTCAAGACGTTTTTCAACAGTCTCAAGATCCTTTAGCTGCAATTCAATATCAATAGTTTCTTTATCGCGGATAGGATTTACATTTCCGTCTACGTGAACAATATTATCATTATCAAAACAACGCAATACGTGGATGATAGCGTTGCACTCACGGATGTTTCCAAGGAATTGGTTTCCTAGACCTTCACCTTTGCTCGCTCCTTTTACCAATCCTGCGATATCTACAATATCTACTGTCGCCATCTGAACGCGTTCTGGCTTTACCAATTCTTCCAGCTTGTTGATTCTCGGGTCTGGCACATTCACGACTCCAATATTAGGCTCAATGGTACAAAACGGGAAGTTCGCGCTTTGTGCTTTTGCATTCGATAAACAATTGAATAATGTTGATTTTCCAACATTTGGCAATCCTACAATTCCTGCTTTCATTATGGTATAAGTATGATATTGATAATTTTAAGGGTGCAAATATAAGCTTTTGGATTTGAAATTAAGCGCTATTTGCATTTCTATTTTGATTCCCAAAAAATTAAAATATTCCTAACTAAAACAATATTTTACAAATACTTTATGATTTTTTATTAATTATTTTAACATAAAAAACTTAAATTTGTTAAAATAAACACTCTAATTCAAATCACTATGAAAACGATCTTATTAAGCAGTGTAGCCTTATTAGCTACAATCAGCCTTCAGGCACAGAATAAAAATGTTACTGATGTTTCCAAAACTACTGTAACCACGGTGAAGGATTCAGATGGAGAGAAAAAATATTTAAAAACTCAAGAGGTACAGGAAGTTCAAAATATCGAGTTCCAAAATGCAGATTCTAAAGCTTTAAACAAGGATATGAAAGAAACGCCTGTTGAAGTAGTTTCAAAAACCAAAGTAATGAATCCTGACGGAAGCACAAGAACTGTAGATATTGACCGTTCTTCTTATTATACTTCAAACGGAAAAACATATCAATTGACTCTAGATCCTGCCGGATATGTGATTTCTACGCAAGACAAAAAACGATTGGGAATCTTGAGAGCAACAACTACAAACAGTTATATCTATAGAGGAAAAAATCAGACTTCTGTAGGTTATTTCGACACTAACGGAAATTTAGTTGTTGAAACGTATGATGACAAGTCAGATAAAGTAAGCATTGAAACGTACGTTCGTTCGCAACAATAAGCATTTATACAAAATCACTTCATAAAAAAAACCTGAATTAATAATTCAGGTTTTTTTTATTTTATGTTTTAGAAGAAAGCTATTCGCCGTGCAAGAATGCTTGTCTGTTTAAAAGCGTTTCTTCGCTTTCTACATGATTATCATCCGGAACGCAACAGTCTACAGGACATACTGCAGCACATTGCGGCTCTTCGTGAAATCCTTTGCATTCTGTACATTTTCCTGGAACAATATAATAGATATCGTCCGAAAGTGGCGTCTGTGCATCATTCGCATCAACTTCTTCGCCGTTCGGAAGTACTATTTTGCCGCTTAATTTTGTCCCGTCTTTATATCTCCAGTCGTCCGCACCTTCATAGATGGCGGTATTCGGACATTCTGGTTCGCATGCACCACAGTTGATGCATTCGTCTGTTATTATGATTGCCATTTTTTCTTTTTTTTGCTGTAAGCTATAGGCATTCTGCTTTAGGCTTGCCTACTGCCTAGAAAAGGTTTATTTTTGTGCAAAATTACGTCCAAAACAATTCATAAGCAAATCAATATGACTTTAGAACACAAAAAAAATATTTTTGTTGAACTTGGCAAATTTCTTAGCCAATTTTCTGAAAATGAAAGTATTAAAAAAGAAAACGTTTTATATAATGATTTGTTTTTCAATGATTTCCTGGATCTGATTCAATTATCGCAATCGCATAATGGCTGGTATACTCCTGAACAGGTCTTTTTTGCCGTAAATTCTTGGGCAGAAGCGTTGACAAAAGACAATCTCGATCAATGGCTTTCCAGCTATAATTTGGAAAACACAGGAGGCAAAACCGTCGGACTGATTTTAGCGGGAAATATTCCGCTGGTAGGCTTTCATGATTTTTTATCCGTACTCATCACTGGACATAAGGTCTTAATCAAAACATCTTCAAATGACCAGCATTTATTGCCTTTCTTGGCGAAATATCTCACCGCCATAGAACCTAAATTAGCCGAGTACATCACTTTTGTAGATGGAAAACTAGAAAATTTTGACGCCGTTATTGCTACTGGAAGTAACAATACGGCGCGTTATTTTGAATATTATTTTAAAGACAAACCGTCTATAATTCGTAAAAACAGAAATTCTGTAGCTGTCTTAGGCGGCTCCGAATCCAAAGAAGATTTCATCGGACTGGGTGAAGATATTTTTAGGTATTTTGGCTTAGGATGCCGAAACGTTTCCAAGCTGTTTGTTCCGAAAGACTATAAATTTGATTCTTTTTTTGAAGGGATTTTCGAATACCAAGACGTTATCCACTACGAAAAATACGCTAATAATTATGATTATAACAAGGCTGTCTTCTTGATGAGCAACTTCAAATTGTTAGATAACGGATTCCTTACCATCAAAGAAGATACCAGCTATTCCTCTCCTATTTCAAGCGTTTTTTATGAGTTCTACGACGATTTAGAAACACTAAAAAATCGATTAGAAGCTGACAATGAGCAGATTCAGTGCATCGTTTCAAAAGGAATTGTCGACAATAGCATTCCATTCGGAAAAACACAAAAACCAGAGCTTTGGGATTATGCCGACAATGTCGATACTATTGCATTTCTTTCATCAATTTAAACAAAACATTGTATAAACATAATCTTACTATATCGTTTTCGTTAATAACCTTGTGAAATTATTACAAAAACGTAAAGGAATCTTTAATGCTAATTTCTGAAATTTGCTTTTCAGAATTTTAGACAACACTTCCTAAACACACACAATGAAAAAACACAATTATAGCGCAGGTCCTTGCATTTTACCGCAAGAAGTCTTCGAAAAATCAGCACAAGCAGTTTTAAATTTCAATAATTCTGGCTTATCGATTTTAGAAATTTCGCATAGAAGCAAAGATTTCGTAGCCGTCATGGAGGAAGCCCGAGCTTTAGTCTTAGAACTTTTAGACCTGGAAGGAAAAGGCTACCAAGCTTTATTTTTGCAAGGCGGCGCCAGCATGGAATTTTTAAGAGTCCCTTACAACTTGCTAAAAGAAAATGGCAAAGCGTCTTATCTAGATACAGGTACTTGGGCCGCTGGAGCCATTAAAGAAGCTAAGGCTTTTGGAGAAACAATCGTAGTCGCTTCTTCTAAAGGAGAAAATTACAACCATATTCCGAAGCAGTATGAAATTCCTGCGGATGCAGATTATTTTCACTGTACTTCAAACAATACGATTTTTGGAACGCAAATGAAGGATTTTCCGAACACGAATATTCCTATCGTTTGCGATATGAGTTCTGATATATTTTCACGCCAGTTAGATTTTTCAAAATTCGACCTGATTTATGCAGGCGCTCAAAAAAATATGGGACCAGCGGGCGTTACGCTCGTTGTTGTCAAAGAAGAAATTTTAGGCAAGACAGGCAGAACTATTCCAAATATATTAAACTACCAGCAGCATATCGACAAAGAAAGCATGTATAATACTCCGGCGGTTTTTGCAGTCTATACCTCGCTTTTGACCTTGCAATGGCTTAAAAACCTTGGAGGCATTCCTGGAATTGAGAAAATCAACGAAGCCAAAGCCAAGCTTTTGTACACAGAAATCGATAGAAATCCTTTATTTATAGGAACTGCCGTAGCTGAAGATCGTTCTACTATGAATGCTACTTTCCTTCTAAAAGACGAAACCCAAGCTGCTGCTTTTGACAAATTATGGAAAGATGCCGGAATTTCTGGCCTATCAGGACATCGTTCAGTCGGAGGTTATAGAGCCTCAATGTACAATGCATTACCGCTAGAAAGCGTCCAGGTCTTAGTTGATGTAATGCAAGAATTTGAAAAGACAATTTCTTAAAACAGTAAAGTAAAAAACATGAAAGTATTAGCCAATGACGGTATCTCTAAAAGCGGTATCAAAGCTTTGGAGAAAGGCGGATTTGAAGTCATCACTACAAAAGTAGCTCAAGAGCAGGTAGCCAATTATATCAACAAGAATGAAGTCGCTGTGCTTTTGGTTCGCAGCGCAACAAAAGTGCGTCAAGACATCATTGACAATTGTCCTTCGTTAAAAGTAATCGGCCGCGGCGGTGTCGGCATGGACAATATCGATGTGGATTATGCCCGTGAAAAAGGCATCCATGTCATAAATACTCCAGCCTCGTCGTCAGAATCTGTGGCTGAATTGGTATTTGCTCATTTGTTCTCCGGTGTACGATTTCTTCACGATGCCAACCGCAACATGCCTCTTGAGGGCGATTCTAACTTTGAAGGCTTGAAAAAAGCCTACGCGAACGGAATTGAATTAAAAGGCAAAACACTTGGAATTATCGGCTTTGGAAGAATCGGAAAAGCAGTCGCCAAAATTGGCCTCGGCCTTGGAATGCGCGTTATTGCCTCTGATAAATTTGTAGGCAATGCTGAAATCAAGGTCGATTTTTATAACGGACAGTTCATTAACGTAGACATCGTTACCGAGCCTATGGAAGATATTTTCAAACATTCTGATTTTATTTCCCTCCACGTCCCTGCCCAAGATGGCTATGTAATCGGAAAAGAAGAATTTGAGCTGATGAAAGATGGCGTAGGAATCGTAAATGCCTCGCGAGGCGGCGTAATCAATGAAGTAGAACTAATTGAGGCTTTGGATAGTGGAAAAGTTTTATTTGCAGGCTTAGACGTTTTTGAAGAAGAACCGACACCTGCTGTACAAGTTTTGATGCATCCAAAAATATCATTGACACCACATATAGGAGCAGCTACCCTTGAAGCTCAAGACAGAATTGGTACTGAATTGGCAGAGCAAATTATAAGTTTATTAAAATCAGACATATAAATTTATTCTTTCTGTTAAATTTAAATCTTTTTACATAGATTTGTTTTAAACTTTAAATCTATAGAAGATGCTAGAACAATTATCAGATTTAGTAAAACAATATGGAAATGAGGCAGTTGTAAATAACAATGCCGTACCAAATGAGCTGAATGAAGGTGTGATGGACGAAGCCAGCACTTCTATTTTTTCTGGACTGCAGAAAATTATTTCCGAAGGCGGTGCTGATAAAATCGGTGAATTATTCCAAGGCGAGAATGCGGGTTCTGCTTCAAATCCTGTCGTAAAACAATTAACAGAACAGTTTTCTGGAAATCTGGGTGAAAAATTCGGACTTAGCGGCGACGCAGCTTCAGGAGTTGCTGGAGGATTAATCCCAAAGGTATTAGGATCGTTAATTGGGAAGGCAAAAAATCCAAATGATAAAAGTTTTGAGATTTCCGACATCGTAAATTCACTTTCTGGCGGCGAAGGAAATTCTTCTGTCATGGACGCCATCCAGAAATATGGCGGCCAATTTGGTCTAGACCAAAACAACGACGGTAAAGTGGATATGAGCGATGCTATGGCTGCTGTCAATAAAAAAGGCGGCATAGGAGGCTTGCTAGGGAAATTATTCGGAAGATAAAAAATCTAATTTCTATAAACTTAGAGCCAGGCAATTGCCTGGCTTTTTTATGTTAAAAATATAAAAATCAATAGAATGGTCTGTTCAGAATGAGTAACTTTATGCAAACTTCACGATATGAAAAATCTGGTTTATATAGGAATTCTCTTCATCGTTATTTTTGGATGCACCGCAACTAAAAATAACAATGCGAAGACTTTCAAACAAGACGACAAAGCTGTGCAAAATGACACGGTCAGGATTGCTAATGACGAACTGGATTATGAAGTAATTATTATCGATCCAGGCTTTAACAGCTGGTTTTATACCTATGCAAAACCAAGAGATTATTATTCGCAGCAATATCTAGAAGCAAGAAACCGCACATGGGTTATTGAATGGAATGCTAGAGCCAATCGAGGCGATAGGCTTATCGACATGAGCATCGATTATCAAAACAATATCGATTATGGTTACGAAGTAAATTATATGCTCTACAATTATCTTACTTATTTTCAACTTACCAATAATATAAAGCTGGGAGGTTTTGTCCCTCGAATTTAAAATTGTAGTTTTGCATTATATTTATTAAGTATGAATAAGCTTAAAAAACGCTGGGGAATTACATCCAATTTCCAGCTTGTCATAATATTTATTGTCTTTGCCATCAACGGTTCGCTTTCTGCCCGAATTTCTTATTTTTTGATGGGACTTCTCGGAATTACAAAAGAAAATACGCATTGGTCGCTTTATTATATCATCTTATTGGTTTTAGTGCTGCCACTCTACCCTTTTATGCTGATGGTATTTGGATATCTTTTCGGCCAATCAGGATTTTTCTTCCCGTTTGCCAAAAGAATGATCCGGAGCATGAGATTGGGGTTTTTATTGCCAAAGGAAAAAGTTGATTCCGAAAAATAAATAAAAAAGCCAGAAACTAATTCTGGCTTTTTTTTATGCTAATATGCTAGCTTACTTCTTTTCCTTACTGAAATAATACGTATATATCCATGTTAGGGTAAAAGTCGGCAGGATGTCAGTGAAAGGAAAGAGTTCTTCTAAAAAAGAAATAATTCCACCAACAGTTCCAACAGTTCCTTTGTACATCCTTGCCAAGATAAATCCTGATATAGGAGCCCAAGCAAAATCTGCAAATTCTCCCAAGAAAGGCAACGCATACGAAAACATTCCAATAGCATCAAACAAAAGGCTCAGCATAAGCTGTTTTTGCTTTTTATCTGACGCGGTCTTTATCTGAACTTGTTCTGTCATTTTCAATCGTTTAGTTGCTTGTATAACGCAAAACTAATGCCAATTATTTTTTGAGCTTCTCAGAGTACTGCTTTCTTACTTTTTCGACTTTTGGCGTAATGACATAACTACAATAGGATTTCTCTTTATTCCTTGCATAATAATTTTGGTGATAATCTTCAGCAACATAAAATTTAGTCGCTGGAGAAACCTTTGTCACCACTGACTTACCGAAAGTATTCTGAGAATCAAGCAGCTTAATATAGTCTTCTGCAATTTTCTTCTGTTCATCGCTATGATAAAACACTTCGCTTCTGTATTGCGTTCCCACATCAGCGCCTTGACGGTTCAAAGTTGTTGGGTCATGGGTAGCAAAAAAGATTTCCAGCAATTCTCCAAAACTGATCTTGCTTGGGTCAAATGTAATCTGCGTTGCTTCTGCATGTCCTGTAGTTCCTGTAGAAACCTCCTCATACGTCGGATTTGGAGTCTTCCCGCCTATATATCCTGATTCTACTTTTTTAACGCCATCCAATTCTAAAAAGATAGCCTCTGTGCACCAAAAACAGCCGCCTCCAAATGTGGCGACTTCTAATCCTTTTTCTACTTCCATTTTTACGGGTTCCTTAACTTCTGAAATTAATTGTTCTTTTTCTTTTGACTGGCATGAAATTGTAATCAACGTCAGCAGTCCGATCATCTTTTTCATTGTATCATGTTTTCCTCAAAATTAATCAATCTATAAGTTTCCTAGACAGCATTAACTAAACTTTATCACTGTATCTACGAAAGAATATAGTACTAAAGATGTGAAATTTTTCAAAAACTTTGTTTCTTTGTAGAAACTGCAAAAAATGATTCAGGCAAAGAATTTACATAAATATTACGACAAGCTTCATGTGCTGAAAGGCGTTGATCTTCATATAGAAAAAGGCGAAATCGTATCTATCGTTGGGGCATCAGGAGCTGGAAAAACTACGTTGCTGCAGATTCTTGGGACTCTAGACAAACCTAGCATCGAAAATGGTACACAGCTTCAGATAAACGGAGAAAATATCTTGCAGCTAAACGATAAGGCACTTTCTCGTTTTAGAAACTTACAGCTCGGATTTATTTTTCAGTTTCATCAATTGCTACCTGAATTTACCGCTTTAGAAAATGTATGCATTCCTGCCTTTATTGCTGGAAAATCAAAATCGGAAACTGAGGCTGAAGCAAAAAGACTATTAGATTATTTAGGATTATCACATAGAATTAACCACAAACCGGGAGAACTTTCTGGAGGAGAACAGCAAAGAGTTGCTGTTGCACGTTCGTTAATCAACAAGCCTGCTGTAATATTTGCTGACGAGCCTTCTGGAAACCTCGATACCGCTTCTGCAGAAAACCTACACCAATTATTTTTTAAGCTAAGAGATGAATTCGGACAAACCTTCGTTATTGTAACTCACAATGAAGAATTGGCAAATATGGCTGACAGAAAACTGATAATGTCTGATGGATTAATTCCTTAAAACAAAATGATCTTATTACTTTTAAGTTGGGTCTATATTTTATTTACGACCATAAACCTAGGTTTTCTCCTAGATAAAATCCTTAAGCTTAAAGTTCAGAATCTTACTTTCTTATCAATTCTTGGATTATTCTCGACCACTATAATGGCTAGCTTTTGGGCCATTTTCGGAAGGATAAATATCGAATTCTATTTGGCTATTTTGTTTTTAAATTGTGCTTTATTCTTAAGCAACAAAAAAGCTATAATTTCTATTTATAAAAACTTCTTTCTAGAATTAAAACCTCTTGACAAAACCTTAAAAATTCTTCTAGGCTTAATTGCTCTTTTAATAGTAGCACAATGTGCCTCAATCCCTTTTATAATTGATAACGAATCCTATTATATTCAAACAATTAAGTGGATTAACGAATATGGCTTTGTAAAAGGTTTAGGCAATTTGCATATTTATTTAGGTCAAACAAGTGGATGGCATGTGCTTCAAAGTGCTTTTAATTTCTCTTTTATATATCCTAATTTCAATGACTTGAGCGGATTTTGTCTGCTTTTAGGAAATATTTTTTCAATCCAAAAACTTGACAATTATTTCAAAACAAAAAATAAAACAGACCTGATTATTGGATTATTTCCCCTTTCAAATATTTTACTTTTCCAATTTATAAGTGCTCCTTCGCCTGACCTTCCGATTTATGTTTTCACCTTTATAATTTGTTCTTTATTTTTAGATAATTACAGAAAGATTAGTACGGAAACTTTCAACTGGATTTCAATTTTAGTGCTCTTCTCGCTTTACATAAAAACAACATCTATCGCATTGTCTTTGATTCCGATTTTTATCCTTTTTCAAAATTATAAGAATTTAAAAATCTATAAAATTACTAGTTTAGCTCTCGTCATCTTATTTCTCTTTATCGTTAAAAATTTAATTATCACGGGATATCCTTTATTTCCAATAACTAAAAATTTTGGATTGGCCTTTGACTATCAGATTCCAGAAAAAATTGCAGCATACTATTATGATCTGACAAAACATTTCGGCTATTCGTTATCGAAATCAAAATTTCAAGAAATGTCTTTTCTTGAAATTTTCATGCATTGGTTAAATCTTCCAAAACTTCACGGATTTTTTAATAAGATAAGCATTGTCTTAATTGTACTATCTCCAATTGTAATTTATAAATTTTATAATAAAGCTAAGTTTTGGATTCTTTATGCTGTGATGGTTCTTCAATTTATACTGCTTTTTATGTCGTCTCCACAGTATCGTTTTTTTATGAATTTCATTCTAATTTTTAGTTTTTTACTTCTATCTTTAATACTAAATAAAAAACAAATAATTCTAATTTCACTTTCAGCTTTCACACTCTTACTAACAATACTTGTTTTTATACCTTTGAATTTTAGCTTATTAACAAAAAACAAACATACGCTAGAATCAAGTAATTTTAGTTTTAAAAATTTCGTTTTCCCCTATACAGACACAAAATACGATACCGCTTTTGAATTGCTAAAAAATGAGAATCTGAATTATTATAATCCAACAAATATTGACTTTTTCTGGGGAACTGGAGATGGTCCGTTACCCTGTGTAAGAAAAAAGCAACTCGATTATTTTGAAAAAAAACACCAAGTAAAACCCCAAATGCGAAGTGATACTATAAAGGATGGATTTTATGCAAAAGACACTTCAAAAAGATAAGAAATGACTCAGAAAGAACTAAAGATTTTCCTCGACGAAAAAGTCGAATTATATAACAAGCCTGATTTTATTGAAAGCGACCCGATTCAGATTCCGCATTTATTTTCCCTAAAAGAAGATATCGAGATTGCTGGTTTTTTGAGTTCCATAATTGCTTGGGGAAATCGAAAGATGATTATCAACAACTCTAAAAAAATGATGGATTTGATGGGGAATTCTCCTTATGATTTCATCATGACGCATCAGGAGTATCAATTGGAACGGTTAGAAAATTTTGTACATAGAACTTTTAATGGCCAAGATTTTATCAGTTTTATCAAGGCTTTGCAGCATATCTATAAAAACCACAACGGACTGGAAGCTGTCTTTTTGAAAAATCAAGAAGCTGATACCATGCAGAAAAGCATACACGAATTCAAAAAAATCTTCTTTGAAATTGAACATCAGCAAAGAACCCAAAAACATATTTCCGATCCGCTAAATAATTCTGCGGCCAAAAGAATCAACATGTTTCTGAGATGGATGGTACGCCAAGACAAAAAAGGAGTTGACTTTGGTATTTGGAAAAGCATTTCACCTTCAACATTATCTTGTCCGTTAGATGTACATTCTGGAAATGTGGCGCGAAAATTAGGACTCTTAACTCGAAAACAAAACGATGCAAAGGCGCTAGCTGAATTAGACCAGCAGTTGCGAAAACTAGACCCTAAAGATCCTGTAAAATATGATTTTGCATTGTTTGGCTTGGGCGTTTTCGAAGGATTTTAGCTCATCATCTAATGCCCTAAAAATCAAACAATCCAACGAAGTCCAAATTTTAACGTACCTTTGCACAAAATTTACACATTATGTCCACTTTTGAGCAATTCAACCTTCCTAAATCCTTACAAAAAGCAATTGATGACTTAGGATTCACATCGCCTACTCCAATTCAGGAAAAATCTTTTTCTGTGATTGCATCAGGCCGTGATATGATGGGAATTGCACAAACTGGTACAGGTAAGACTTTTGCGTATCTTTTGCCTTTATTAAAACTATACAAATTCACTCCTACACACACGCCAAAAATCGTAATTCTTGTCCCAACAAGAGAATTGGTCGTGCAAGTTGTGGAAGAAGTCGAAAAACTGACAAAATACATGTCAGTCAGAACATTAGGTATTTACGGTGGTGTAAACATCAACACTCAAAAAACGTCTGTTTATCAAGGAATTGACATTTTGGTTGGTACGCCTGGCCGTGTGATGGATTTGGCTTTGGACAATGTTATCCGTTTTGACGAAACACAAAAGTTAGTCATTGACGAGTTTGATGAAATGCTGAATCTTGGTTTCCGCGTTCAACTGACTTCTATCTTGGCTATGATGAAGCCAAAGCGTCAAAACATTCTATTTTCAGCTACGATGACAGATGAAGTCGATGCTGTTCTCGAAGATTATTTTGATTTTCCAGAAGAGGTTTCGTTGGTTCCATCGGGAACGCCGTTGGAAAAAATCAAGCAGATTAAATATGCTGTTCCGAATTTTAATACAAAAATCAATCTTCTGAAATACCTTTTGTCAAATGATGAAAGTATGTCGAGAATCTTGATATTCGTCAATAACAAGAAATTTGTAGACATGGTTTATGACCGAATCACAGACGATTTCGGTGACCAATTTGGCGTAATCCATTCTAATAAATCTCAAAACTATCGTCTGACAACGATGGAAAACTTCCAGCAAGGAGCACTTCGAGGAATCATCACCACAGACGTCATGGCGCGAGGTTTGGATATTTCGGACATTACCCATGTACTGAATTTTGATGTTTCGGAAGTTCCAGAGCAGTACATCCACAGAATCGGAAGGACGGGACGTGCTGACAAAGACGGAATCGCCATCAGTTTTGTCGGTCCGAAAGAAGAAGAATTCTTTATCGAAAGCGAAGTGCTGATGAATAAAGAAGTGGATACGGAACCAATTCCTGAAGGAGTCGAAATTTCGACAGTCTTGATCGAATCGGAAAAAGTAAGACAGCCTGTAAAGCTTCTGATGAAAAAAGTCAAGAAAGAAGGCGGTAGCGCTTTTCATGAAAAATCAGACAAGAACAAAAAAGTCAATCTTGGAGGTCCTGGAAAAACAAAACCTAGAAAAACGAAGTCTAGAAATCGTGGCGTGGAAAGATCACGTGATAAAAAACGAAAAGATAAGGACAAATAAATTTTCCTTAAGCTTTCGTAAAAACCAAACAGACCGGAGCACACAATTCGATTCGTTTGCCTGTATCAGAGAGTTTTCCTGTCGTTTCATCAATCTTAAAAATTACGATTTCATTCGTGTACTGATGCCCTACCAACAAAAATTTACCCGTTGGATCAATCACAAAATTCCTCGGCCCTTTGCCCTTTGTGCTTACCTGATTCACCAAATCTAAAGTCCCTTTTTTATTGATGACAAAGGCATTGATTGTGTTGGCATCTCCCCTATTTGTAGCATATAAAAACTTACCATTAGGCGAAATATGGATATCTGCGGCACTATTTTCGCCTTTAAAATCTTTAGCAACGATAGTCGTTTCTTGAAGCTGCTTTAGCGAACCATTCTTATATTTAAAGACAGTCAGTGTTCCGTCCAATTCCTGAAGCAGATAGGCAAATTTTCCATCTTTACTAAATGTCAAATGACGTGGTCCGCTGCCTAATTTTACGGCAATTCTTTCTTTTAATTCTAAAACTTTTTCAGGAGCATTTTTATCGTATTTGTAGACAGAAATCTGATCTGTTCCCAAATCATTTGCAAAAACGTATTTCTTGTCTGGCGAAAAATAAACCATGTGCACGTGGGCGCTTTCCTGACGCTGGGCATTGATTCCTTTTCCTTCATGCTGTATGACTTGTTTCGCTTTATTCAAGCTACCATCAGCATTTTTCCCAAAGACAGAAATACTTCCACCTGAATAATTAGCTACAATGACATTTTTTTCGTCATTGATAATATAACAAGGATCGGCTCCATGGGAATCTTGGGAATTCAAGAAATTTAATTTCCCGTTTTTGGAATTAAATCCAAAAGCACTCACTTGGCTGTCGGCTCCATTTTCATTTACGCTATACAAAAATTTTGTATCGCCAGAAATAGTCAGATAGCTTGGATTTATTATTTTATCGGAAGTACTTTTCAAAGAAAAATCACCCGTATCGGTACTAAAATCATAGACATAAATTCCGTTGCTCTCGCAGGGATTAGTATACGTACCCACAACCAAACTATAGATTTTATCCTGAGCGTTGGCCGTTAGTACTAAGAAAAAGGCAGAAAGTAGAAACCCGATTTTTTTCATTTTCAATAATTGTTTACCGCAAAAATAAGGCTTCGAGTCTCAAAAGCATCTTCAAGAACTGTTAATTTAATAGTTCAAAAAAATCACAAAACTAGCAATGACAACTGCCAACTAATTTGTATTTTTGACAAACTTTCAATGAATGCAGTTCAAACACCCTGAAATTCTTTACTTCCTTTTCTTATTGGTCATTCCAATTCTGGTCCATTTGTTTCAATTGCGACGCTTCAAGAAAGAATATTTCACCAACGTACATTTCTTAAAAGAGCTTGCCATACAGACTCGAAAAAGCTCAAAACTAAAGAAATGGCTTTTGCTGCTCACGCGATTGTTCCTTTTGGCCTGCTTGATTATTGCTTTTGCACAACCATTTTTCCAAGCAAAAGACAGCAAAGGAATCACAAACGAAATGTTTATCATTCTGGACAACTCGTTTTCGATGCAAGCTAAAGGAAAACAAGGCGAACTGATGAAAAGGGCTGTACAGGAATTATTAGAAAATGCTCCGGAAAACCAGACATTTTCACTGGTCACAAATTCAGAAATTTTCTGGAATACGGATATAAAGTCCATCCAAAGAGAATTGCAAAATCTAAAATATAGCGCTTCGCCTTTTGCTTTAGACAACCTGATGGCGAAGATAAAATCTAGAAAATCACCTTACAACAAAGACATCGTCGTGATTACAGATGCTGTCGGTTTACAGCCAAAACAGCTGAAAAGTATTGATTCTACATTCAATACGTATTTTATCATTCCAAAGGCCGAACAGAAAAACAATATTTCTATCGACAGCGTATTTATCCACCAGACATCAGACAATTTTTATGATATAGGCGTAAAACTTTCTTCGTATGGCGATAATAAAAACGACATTCCAATTGCTTTATACAATGATAAAAAGCTTATTGCCAAGACCATCGTAAATTTTGAAGGCAAAGAAAAATCCATCAATTTTACGATTCCAAAAGAAGATTTTAACGGCTATGCCTTAATCGAAGACAATGCCTTGCACTATGACAATCAATTGTTTTTCAGCATTTCGAAACCGCAAAAACTGAATGTCGTCAGCATCGGACAGCCCGAAAAAAGCAACTTCTTGAAAAAGATATATTCCGACAGCGAGTTCGTATTTAATAATTTCGACTTAAAATCGCTGGACTATAATATTCTGGAAAAGCAAGATGCTATTGTCTTAAACGAACTACCAGAAATACCACAGGCTTTACAGACCACTTTAAAATCTTTTGTAGAAAAGGGAGGCAATCTAATTGTAATTCCATCAGCAGAAAGCAGTATTTCAAATCTGAACAGCCTAATGGGTAATTTTGGGGGAATCCAGTTCAAATCTTTAGAAAACAAAGAAAAATTAGTCACAAAAATTGCTTTCAATCATCCGCTATACAGCACGGTATTTGAGAAAAAAATCGACAACTTCCAATATCCGAATAGCGCTAGTTCGTATGGAATTTCAAGTGCCTATCCATCCATATTGAGCTTTGACGACCAAAGCGCTTTCCTTACGGCTGTACAAAATCCAGTCAGTTCGGTCTATGTATTTTCTTCTCCTATAAACAAGGATAATTCTAATTTCCAAAACTCTCCGCTGATTGTGCCGACATTTTACAACATGGCACTCAGCAGCCAGAAAACCGGAATAAACGCATTGACAATCGGTGAGAACAGCCCGTTTTTGATGGATGCTTCCTTGTCAAAAGACGAAATCGTCGAAATCAGAAGTCTTTCCGAAGAAGCCAATGAAAAGTTTATTCCGATGCAGCAGATACTGAATAACAAAGTAAAATTGACTTTTAACGATTTCCCTCAAGAAGCAGGAAATTTTGGAATATACAAGCAAGACAATCTGCTAAAGAAAATCAGCTTTAACTACGGCAGGACCGAAAGCGACTTGAGCGCTTCTAACGAATCCTTATTATCCGATTATAACGTTATTGAAAGCATCGACAACGTTTTTGATACTTTACAGACGGAACGAACCGACAACGAAATTTGGAAATGGTTTGTGTTTTTGACCCTGCTGTTTCTAGTCACTGAAATATTGATACAAAAATTTGTAAAATGAACATAATCATCCGACAAGCTAAAATTATCGACCTTAAAAGCCCGTACCATAATGAAATTGCTGATTTAAAAATTGAGGGTGGCGTCATAACCAAGATTGGAAAAAAATTGCAGAACCCCGACAAGCTACAAGAAGTATCTCTCGAAAATCTGCACGTATCTCAAGGCTGGTTTGATTCTAGCGTCAGCTTGGGCGAACCTGGTTTTGAAGACCGAGAGACAATTTCTAACGGATTAGATACTGCTGGAAAAAGTGGCTTTACTGCTATTGCGATGCAGCCGAATAGCTTTCCGATTCTAGACAATCAATCCAGCATCAGTTTTGTAAAAAGAAAATCGGAAGGCTTTGCTACGGACTTATTCCCTATCGGAGCTTTGACCAAAAATAGCGAAGGCAGTGATCTTGCCGAATTATTCGACATGAAAAATTCCGGCGCTGTTGCTTTTGGAGATTACAACAAAAGCTTGTCGAACGCCAACTTGCTAAAAATTGCGCTGCAATATGTACAAGATTTTGATGGATTGGTTATTACCTATTCTCAAGATTCCAATATCAAAGGAGCTGGCGTAGCAAATGAAGGAATTGTCAGCACCCGATTAGGTTTAAAAGGAATACCTTCCTTGGCGGAAGAATTGCAGATTTCAAGAAATTTGTTTATCTTAGAATATACTGGAGGAAAATTGCACATTCCTACCATTTCGACAGCAAAGTCGGCACAATTAATCAAAGAAGCAAAAGCTAAAGGCTTGAATGTGACGTGCAGCGTAGCGGTTCACAATTTGGTCTTGACGGACGAAAAGCTAGAAGGTTTCGATACAAGATATAAAGTAACGCCGCCTTTAAGAAGCGAATCGGATAGAAAAGCATTGGTTAAAGCAGTAAAAGATGGCATTATCGATATGATTACTTCGGATCACAATCCGATAGACATCGAGCATAAAAAAATGGAATTTGATATGGCTAAAAACGGAACCATCGGATTGGAAAGCACTTTCGGAGCTTTAGCAACCGTTTTGCCTGTAGATAGTATCATTGAGAAATTGGTAGCCGGAAAAGCAATCTTCAATATTGAGAATCCTGAAATTAAAGAAGGTAATAAAGCCAATATCACGCTTTTCAATCCAGAAGAAAAATGGACATTTGGCAAAGAAAATATTTTGTCAAAATCAAAAAACTCAGCTTTCCTAGGACAATCAATGAAAGGAAAAGCCTATGGAATATACAACAACCAAAAATTAGTTCTAAACGACTAGATTATGAAAAATACAGTTGAAGAAGGAAAAAATACGGCAATCATCGCCCATCTTACAATTTTAGGAACGATTATAGCGGCAGTACTTAACGGCGACAAGAAAAATGCTTTTGCAGGCTTTTACATTCGCCAGACCTTAGGAATATTTCTTTTATTTTTTGCGTTAGGCTATCCCGTAGGATTGTTTGACAGCTGGATGATTTCCTCGGCATTGTATCTTTTTATTTTTATACTTTGGGCTTATAGCTTTGTGAGCGCGCTGCAAGGACAGATGAATATGATTCCTCTTCTAGGAAGCTTTTTCCAAAAAGCATTCAAAAATCTTACTTAGAATAATGAAATCAAACATAGAATACCTCATTCGAGAGCCCAGAATAAAAAAAGAAAAAAATCCTTTATTGTTGTTGCTTCACGGCTACGGAAGCAATGAAGAAGATTTATTTTCCTTTGCACCAGAACTACCAGATGAATATTATGTAGTTTCGGCAAGAGCACCATATAATTTACAGCCATACGGCCATGCTTGGTATGCTATAAATTTTGATGCCGACGAGAACAAATTTTCAGACAACGACCAAGCAAGAGAATCAAGGGATTTGATAGCAAGACTTATCAATGAATTGGTTTCGGACCTGCCTATTGACTTTCAAGACGTTACTTTAATTGGCTTCAGTCAAGGAACAATCTTGAGTTATGCCGTTGCGCTGAGCTATCCTGAAAAAATCAAAAACGTTGTAGCGTTAAGCGGTTACCTAAATCCAGACTTGCTGGTTTCTGGTTACGAAAAAAAGGATTTCAACCATTTAAAAATGTTTGCTTCCCACGGAACCGTAGATCAGGTCATTCCTGTAGAATGGGCCAGAAAAGCTCCCGATGCGCTAAAAAACTTAGGGATTGATGTGACTTATAAAGAATATCCTATCGGCCACGGAGTTTCTCCACAAAATTTTTATGATTTCAAAAATTGGCTCGAAAACCATAAATAAAAAAAGGATTCCAATATGGAATCCTTTTTTTATCATTATTTAAATCTTAGTCGTCTATTCTGTCGCTTCCCGTGATAACTTCTTCATTAATCAGCGCGCCGGCATACAATAGCGAATCGCCTTTCATAAGTTTATACCCTTTGGTAGTCTGTAGTTTCCAGTCATCCTTCACATAAGGTTTTCCTTCTGATTCTCTCACGAGCATCAAAGGCAATTTTTCGTTAGGTATAAAAAGTTCGGCTCGGTCGCCATTCTCTTCCAAGACAGCAAAAGCACTATAAACAGCATCGCCTTGCTTTATTTCTGTAGCAGGATTCAGGCGGATACCGACTTCAAACGGACGGATGCAATTCTTTTTCAGCTCAGACCAAGTATAGCCTGCCGAAGCAACACAGCCTTTATCATCCTTATCATTTCCGACCACAGTTCCCAAGCTGTCCTTTTGGATCGTCATATCAGAGCCGTTGCTTAAATCCTTGCAAGAATAAGCAGAAATGACAACAAGAGCCAGCAAAAATATTTTTTTCATAATCGATTGAGGGTTTAGGCTTGACAGTCTATAAAATTATAAAAAAACTTTTATTTAAGAGTCTTCGGATAAATAAAAGTATCCATCGTTTCATATTCTGTCGGCTTGCCCTCTTCTTTAAAATATTTGATCATGACTTCACCCCAAGCGCCGCCAATGTTAAAATCGGCTATAATCCAGCGGTTGTTCAAGATTTTTATTTTGTTAATGATTGCTTTGTTATCATTAATCTTATCATATTTTGTAAGCGGATTGCCTTCTGGCTTTTCATTCAAAGAGCTGATTTCATCACGAATTTCTGCCGCCAGCTGATTCACATCAAAGTTTTCAAAATATTCTATCGCATTGTCGTTATATTCCAACGAAAAATAATTGGCATCCATGACCTGATTGTTCAGTGCTGCTATAGAATCTTTTTTTGCTTTGGATTCTTTTTGGAAATTAGCAATCCTATCTTCTTCAAATTTTGTCTTTTTAGTAAAATACATGTACGTGAAAATATTCAACAAGACGGATAATATGAAAAGATAAAGCAGTGGTTTTTTCATAGTTTATTTCAATTTAAATAGTTATTTGCAGGTTGTCATACGCCAAAAACACATTCTCAGGAAGCTGTTTTTGTACTTCCTCATGGAATCCCATTCGGTGGCTGATGTGAGTCAGATAGGCCTTTTCAGGCTGTAGTATTTTGATAAAGTCTAACGCTTCCTCAAGATTAAAATGCGAATGGTGCGGTTCTTCTCTCAAGGCATTTACGACCAATACTTTCAATCCTTTTAGCTTTTCAATTTCAGATTGCTCAATAGTCTTGACATCCGTCAGATAAGCAAAATTGTCAATCCTATAGCCAAAAACCTGAAGTCCGCCATGCATGACATTAATCGGAATTGCTATTTTATCTCCGATAGAAAAATTTTGCCCATTGACAACTTCTATCGGTTCTACAGAAGGAGCTCCGGGATACTTATCGACCGTTTCAAAGACATAATCAAACCTTCTCTTTAAAGACTCTAAAACGCGCTTGTGGAGATAGATAGGAATATTGCCTTGCCTGAAGTTGAACGGCCTAATATCATCCAGTCCAGCGGTATGGTCTGAATGTTCATGCGTGAACAAGATTCCGTCTATTTTTGGACATTCGGAAACCAGCATCTGCTGCCTAAAATCAGGGCCGCAATCAATGACAAAAGAGTGATTTTCCCAAGAAATCCAAACCGAAACGCGAAGGCGCTTGTCTCTTGGATCATTGCTTTTACATACAGGGTGACTGCTTCCGATTACTGGAATGCCTTGCGAAGTTCCTGTACCTAAAAAATATACTTTCAATTGACGTTAATTTTTTACAAAAATAGGATTAATTCCCTTTAATAAAAGCCCTATTTTGTTAACTTTGCAAAGTATTATCACTATTATGAGAAACGACGAGAACGAAATCAAACTTAAAGGAGATAAGGTCATCGAGCAAATTCCTTCTATAAAGGATAAAGCCCTCCGTATTAACTTGAACGAAAATATTTATGGCACTTTTGCAGAGATTGGTGCCGGACAAGAAACCGTAAGACATTTCTTCAGAACTGGCGGTTCTTCTGGAACTATAGCAAAAGCTATGTCTGCTTATGATAAAGATTTTAGCGACGCTATTTATGGCGCTGAAACCGACGGAAGATATGTTACTGAAGCTAGGCTTAAAAAAATGCTTTCGCACGAAGTCAAGCTTGTAGAGCAGCGTTTGAAAAGAGACAAGCATCCGAGCAAGATGTTTTTTAGCTACGCGAATACAGTAGCCACTATCGACTTCGCGAAACAATTCAAAGGCCACGGCTGGGTTGGAATCAAATACCAGATCGAGCCAGACGAAGATTACAACGAAATTGTACTGCACATCCGCTTTAAAGAAACTGACGCACGATTACAGCAAGAAACACTTGGTATTCTTGGTGTTAATTTGATTTATGGCGCTTTTTATAAATACAACGACCCGAAAAAACTGTTGCGTTATTTGTATGACCATTTGGACAAAGACCAATTGGAAATCGATACGATAAACTTTTCAGGACCTCGTTTTGCTGATGTAGACAACCGTTTGATGAGCCTTCAATTGGTCAAAAATGGAATGACAGATGCCGTGATGTTCGATCCGGAAGGAAAAAACGTTTTGCCGGCTGCGATATTGTACAAGAAAAACATCTTGGCATTAAGAGGAAGCTTCCGACCTGTTACGCGAGTAAACATGGACATGTATGAGAAGTCGCTAAAAATGTTTCTTGAAGAAAATAAAGTAGAAAAGGAAAATACGCTGGTTGTTTTTGAAATTACGCTTTCCAATCTTCGTTCCGATGGAGAAATTGACGAAAGAGATTTCATGGACAGAGCAGAGTTACTTTGTTCGTTAGGACAGACCGTAATGATTTCCAACTTCCAAGAATATTATAAAGTTGTTGAATATTTCTCTAACTATACCAAAGCGAGAATGGGACTCGCCATGGGTGTCAACAACTTGGTAGACGTTTTTGATGAGAAATATTACCGTCACTTGAGCGGAGGTATTTTGGAAGCTTTCGGTAAATTATTCTACCGTGATTTAAAAGTTTTCTTATATCCGATGAAAGATGAAGACGGAGTAGTAATCAACTCAGAAAATCTCAAAGTTCATCCGCGTATGAAGGAATTGTACAAATTCTTCAAATTCAACGGAAAAGTGGTTGATATCACAGATTTTGACGAACATGACTTAGAAATTTTCTCTCGAGAAGTACTAAAAATGATCAGCAAAGGAAAACCAGGTTGGGAAAGCATGCTGCCGCAAGGTATTGCCGAATTGATCAAAAGAGACAATCTTTTCGGATACGACCCGAAGAAACTCATGGAAGAAAGCACGAATTAAGATTCAGCAGATAAAAATAAAAAAGCAGTATTCAGATAAAATTGAATACTGCTTTTTTTATGAATTCGTATAAATTACTTTAAGATCTGATTGGCATGCGCCTTGGTTTTCACATCCGAAATCACTTCTTCTATAATGCCTTCTTCATTAATCACAAAAGTAGTCCTGTGGATACCGTCATACGTCCTTCCCATAAATTTCTTCGGTCCCCAGACTCCAAATGCCTGGATGACTTCTTTATCTTCGTCTGCTAGCAACGGGAACGGAAACTTAAACTTATCCTTGAATTTTCCTTGTGCTTTTTGCGAATCGGCACTGACGCCAAGAAGTTCATAATTATTGGCTTTAAAACGCTCGAAATTGTCGCGCAAATCACAAGCTTCGGCAGTACAGCCCGGCGTATTGGCTTTTGGATAAAAGAAAACTACCAATTTCTTTCCTTTATAATCTTCTAATTGGCGGAATTTTCCGTCTTGATCAAAGCCAGAAAAATCCGGTGCCTTGTCGCCTGCTTTTAATGTTGTCATATTTTTGGTATTGGGTTTTTAGAGAATCAGTCAAGGAAAAACTAAATATTTATCCTAATTTTACAAGTATAAAAATAGCTAAAAATGACCAAAAAAGAGCGTGCAACATTTGTTATTAATACGTTAAAACAACTATATCCAACCGTCCCTGTTCCTTTAGACCATAAAGATGCTTATACGTTACTGATAGCTGTGCTGCTTTCTGCCCAATGTACAGATGTAAGAGTCAATCAAATCACGCCTATCCTATTTGCAAAGGCCGACAACCCTTACGATATGATAAAAATGTCAGTCGAAGAAATCCAAGATATCATACGTCCCTGCGGCCTATCGCCTATGAAATCGAAAGGAATTTACGGACTATCACACATCCTCATTGATAAATACAACGGCGAAGTTCCGCAAAGCTTTGAAGCGTTGGAATCGCTTCCGGCTGTAGGCCATAAGACCGCAAGCGTAGTCATGTCGCAAGCTTTCGGAGTTCCTGCTTTTCCGGTAGACACGCATATCCATAGATTGATGTATCGCTGGGGATTGTCAAGCGGAAAAAATGTAGTAGAAACCGAAAAAGACGCCAAAGCGATTTTTCCTAAAGAATTATGGAACGACCTGCATCTTCAGATTATCTGGTACGGAAGAGAATATTCGCCAGCAAGAGGCTGGAATCTCGAAAAAGATATCATCACCCGTACTATCGGAAGTAAAAAAGTATTGACCGAGCTGACCAAAAAGTAAAAAAAAAATATCCCGATAAAAAATTATCGGGATATTTTCTCAGTTAGCAATTGACTCAAATTTTAGCCCTTTTACTTTAATATAGCTCAAGGCTTTAGAGTAATTTAATAAAAACGATATTGTTTCTTTCTTAGGCTGCATTGGTTGTGTTGCTAATGATTTTTTAGAGTAGATTTTTGCCATATATTTATTTTATAGGTTCTTTCTACTACAACGCAACAATTATACGAATATTGTTAATTGGTCAAGATAATTTGATGCTTGTCGATAACTTTTCTCAAGTTCATCAGAGCATAACGCATCCTTCCTAATGCCGTATTGATGCTAACGCCCGTCAACTCTGAGATTTCTTTAAAACTAAGGTCTTGATAGATTCTCATCAACAGTACTTCTTTCTGATCGTCTGGAAGTTCTTCGATTAGTTTTCTCAAATCATTTTCTACTTGTGCCGTAATCATTTTGCTCTCGATATTCGGGCAACTGTCAGACATAATCGAAAAGATAGAAAAATCTTCCGTCTCTCTAAACATTGGCATTTTTTTATTTCTTCTGAAATGATCTACGATAAGATTATGAGCAATCCTCATTACCCATGGAAGAAATTTTCCTTCTTCATTATAAGATCCTGATTTTAAGGTGCGGATTACTTTAATGAATGTATCTTGAAAAATATCATCAGTAATATCTCTGTCAGAAACCTTGGAATAGATAAATCCATAGATTTTTGACTGGTGTCTTTCGATAAGTGAAGCAAGGGCGATTTCTTCACCTGCTACATATCTCTTTACCAACAAAGCGTCTGGGGTTTGAACATTTGCCATAGTATTACCTTTTAGTTTTTGGTTGTAAACGAAAAATAGAATTTCTAAAAAGTAATTTTTTGTAATAGGCAAGTGTTAAATTAAGATTAATTATGAACCAAATGTAGTATTATTTTTTTTATAGTACAAAACAAAATATTGATTTTTAACATAAATCGTACAATAAAATAAATTTTAACAATGATTATCCACTAAAACATAGCAATTTTCGACACAATTATCACTCCTTTAACATTGAAATACACACATATTTCTCAATTTTAAACCATCAACAGCTTCCTTAAATTAATTATCTTTGCATCTCTCAAAATTTGCTATGATTACTGATATCACAAAAATAGAACCAAAGACAAATATTATCATCAAAGGCGCTCAAATTCACAATCTTAAGAATTTAGATGTCGTCATTCCTAGAAACAAACTCGTAGTAATTACGGGGCTTTCAGGCTCTGGAAAATCGAGTCTCGCTTTTGATACCTTGTACGCCGAAGGACAACGAAGATATGTCGAAAGCTTGTCGTCGTATGCAAGGCAATTCCTTGGACGTTTAGACAAACCCAAAGTAGATTATATCAAAGGAATTGCTCCTGCGATTGCTATCGAACAGAAGGTCAATACCACAAATGCGCGTTCGACTGTAGGTACTTCTACTGAAATATACGATTACCTGAAGCTTCTTTTTGCCAGAATCGGAAAAACCTTTTCTCCTATATCCGGACAAGAAGTCAAGAAAGATACTATTACAGATGTCATCAATGACGTAAAATCGTTTGAATTAGAAAGCAAATGGCTACTCCTCGCTCCTATCCATCTTGAAGAAGGACGTGCGCTCGAAGACAAGCTGAAAGTGCTTTTGCAGCAAGGTTTCGCCCGTATCCTTATCAATAACGAAATGGTGCGTCTCGATGAAATCGACGGCCATACTTTAGATAACAAAGATATTCTTTTGATTATCGACAGGATTGTCGTCAAAGACGAAGAAGAATTCTACAATCGTCTTGCCGATGCCGTACAGACCGCTTTTTACGAAGGGAAAGGCATCTGCTATCTGCAAGAGCTGAATACTGAAAAACGTTTTACCTACAGCAATAATTTTGCACTAGACGGCATTCAATTTTTCGAACCAAACGTACACCTTTTTAGCTTCAACAATCCCTATGGTGCTTGTCCTACATGCCAAGGCTACGGAAATATAATCGGGATTGACGAAGAGCTAGTTATTCCAAATACAGCCTTGTCTATCTTCGAAAACGCTATTTATCCATGGCGCGGCGAAAGCATGAGCTGGTACCGAGACGAACTGGTCAAGAACGGCTATAAGTTTGATTTTCCGATACACAAGCCCTACTACCAGCTTACAGAAGAACAGAAGGCGTTGGTTTGGAAAGGCAATAAAGATTTTGTGGGATTGAATGAATTCTTCAAAGAACTCGAAGTAAAAAATTATAAGATACAAAACCGCGTCATGTTATCCCGCTACCGTGGCAAGACCAAATGTCCGGATTGTCGAGGAAAACGTCTTCGCGAGGAAGCGAATTACATCAAGATTGGCGGAAAGACAATTTCCGACTTGGTCGATTTGCCAATCAAAAGACTGGTTGTCTTTTTCAAGGAACTGGAATTATCCGAATACGACCTAAAAGTAGCCAAACGATTGCTTTTAGAAATCAATAACCGATTGGCCTTTTTGACAGAAGTTGGCTTGGATTATCTTACCTTAAACCGAAATTCTGCCACATTATCAGGCGGTGAATCACAACGAATCAATCTGGCCACTTCTTTGGGAAGCAGCCTTGTCGGTTCGATGTATATTTTGGATGAGCCTAGTATCGGACTTCATCCAAAAGACACTGAAAGATTAATAAAAGTATTGCTTTCGCTTCGTGATTTGGGAAATACGGTTATCGTAGTCGAACATGACGAAGACATCATGAAAGCGGCCGATATGATTATCGACATCGGTCCAGAAGCTGGAACTTTTGGAGGTGAATTAGTTGCTCAAGGTACTTTTGACGAAATACTTCAATCGACATCGTTGACTGCTAAATACTTAAACGGACAGGAAGAAATCAAAACGCCAAGAATCCGCAGGAAGTATAAAAACTTCATCGACATCAAAGGGGCTCGCGAAAACAACCTGCAAAATATAGACGTGCGCTTTCCACTAGAAGTGCTTACGGTAATTACAGGAGTTTCGGGAAGTGGAAAAAGTACGCTCGTCAAAAAGATCCTTTTCCCAGCCATGCAGAAAGCGTTGGAAGGCGTTGGAGAAAAAGCCGGGCAGTTTACCGAAATGACCGGAAGCTACCAGCTTATCAAGCATATCGAATATGTAGACCAGAATCCTATCGGCAGAAGCTCGCGCTCGAATCCGGTGACATATATAAAAGCCTATGATGATATCCGTGACTTATTTGCCAAGCAAAAACTGTCGCAGATACGAAATTACCAGCCGAAACACTTTTCTTTTAACGTAGATGGTGGGCGTTGTGAAACCTGTAAAGGCGAAGGTACGATCAATGTAGAAATGGTTTTTATGGCCGATGTGCAATTAGTCTGCGATACCTGTAACGGAAAACGTTTCAAGAAAGAAATTCTGGAAGTTACGTACGAAGGAAAAAATATCGATGATATATTGACTTTGACTATAGACGATGCCGTAGCCTTTTTCAAGGAACAGAATCAGACAAAAATCATTCAGAAATTACAGCCGCTGCAAGATGTGGGATTAGGTTATGTACAGCTGGGGCAATCTTCTTCGACACTTTCGGGCGGAGAAGCACAACGAATCAAGCTGGCGACATTCCTAGTTAAAGGAGCGACAAAGGACAAGGCGTTGTTTGTTTTTGATGAACCGACTACGGGATTGCATTTCCACGATATCAAAAAGCTCTTGGCTTCATTTGATGCGTTGATAGACAAAGGGCATTCGATCATTGTCATCGAGCACAATCTCGATTTGATAAAATGTGCCGACTATATTATTGATATCGGTCCTGAAGGAGGCGAAAATGGCGGACACCTAATTGCGTCTGGTACTCCAGAAGAAATCGTACAGAATAAAAAATCGATTACGGGGAAATACCTCAAGGAAAAACTATAGCGCTGTTTAACACTAATTTATCACTTCAAGAAGCATGACATTTTAACTTTGGCATGGAACTTGAATATACTATGATATAAAAAGTTAGTTGGTTAACTGATAAAATATTTAAGAGTTTAATAATTTGGTTGATTATTAAAATTGGTTGGTTAGGTTTGTTATAAATCCCGTTGTACTGCAAAGTAGGCGGGATTTATTATTTTGAGCCCTTGCCTATTCTATTCATAACATTTTTTAATACCAAATTAATATCCGAAGAAATAGCGAAAACATAATTCAGATATACATACGCAATCGTAATCAATATTGATTTCAAGATGATATTCACATACGGATTAAAAGGAAAATCCCAGAAATAGAAAGCACAGAACAATACGATTATAATCCCGAACGATTTTAAGGTATTTCTAGTAAACGGATAGAGATCCATCTTTTTTACCACAAACAAAAGCTTGATGGTATTGTAAACGAAGATTGAAATAAAGGTAGCCAAGGCCGAACCTGTAATGCCATACATCGGTATAAAAAGCATGTTTAATCCGATCATCATTACGACCAAAAGCAAGCCGAAAAGGAGGACCATACGATAGTATTTCGTATTGAGAATGATAGCATTGTTATTTCCCAAGATTACATCATAAAACTTCCCTAGACCAATCAAAAAAACGCTTAAAATTCCGGCTTCATAATTCCCTGGAATTACCAGATAGAGCTGTTTGATATTCAAGAAGATTCCCAGCATCACCAAACCGCCAAAAACCTGCAGGCTTATGGCACTTTTTTTATACAGCTCGTTCAATTCCTCCATCTTTTCTTCGCTCATCAGGCGTGCCGTGATCGGGTAGATAATCTGCAGCATGGCACGACTCGGAACTGCGATAACCGTCGCAATATAAATAGCAACAGAATATACTGCATTCTTGCTGATTTCTTCATATGCCGGAATCATTACCTTATCAAAGTCAAGCAATAAAACCGCAACACTGCCCGATAATATAATAAAGAAAGAATAACCAAAAATATCCTTTACATTTTCAGGAACCTTGACATGGAACGTAGGCATCTTGACATACATCGCATATATAATCATCGCTAGCATCTGCAAGCCATACGCTCCGGCAATGCAATAAATAAACGTGTCCTTGTCAATCCATCCTAAATAAATAGAACACAAAAGAACAGTCGTCAGGATCCTTACCAAGACTTCGCTGATAAAATTTCCAAAAACAGACTTCATGTGTACTTTTACCCACGCATAAAAAATCTCGAAATAGCCCATAAACAAGCCTACGACAGGAATCAGCCACAGAAAAGGCTCGACTGTAGGGTTGTCTTCCACAATCCAAGAAGCAATCTTCTCGTAGCCAAAAATAGTAATGATGCTGATCGGAACAATCAGCAATAGCGGCATCAAGAGCATAAAGCTCAAGAAACGCTCACGTTCTGTTTCATCTTTGTATTTCGCATAAAACCGAATCAGCGTGCTATGAACGCCAAACGCCATCAGCGGCATCATGATATTGGCGGCCGAAAGCAAAAACGAAACGATTCCATAATGGGTCTTGCCTAAAAAGCTGGTGTACAGAAAAAGTGCATTAATAGCGCCAATACCAAAACCAAAATAGGTAACGGCAATGTTCTTGGCAGACTGATTTAATACGATTCCCATGTGAAGATTTTAGATTTTTGATTTAAGATTTTTGTTGATCTTATTGCACTATTTTTGAGAGCTTTTCCGTAAGGCTTTTGCGGCTGTATTGTTGTAATCCTACTGCGTAGGTTTTTAATTTTCCTTCTTTGAAAAGAGCATAATTGGCCAAGATATTAGATTTCAAGGCATCGAACTCATCGTAATTAAAAAATGCTCCTGTATTGGTTTCCTTAATGATCGTGGCGAAGTCAGAACCTTCTGGACCAATAGCCAAAATAGGCCTTTCTGAAGCCATGTATTCAAATAATTTTCCGGGTATGATACTTTTGGTGTCTTCAGAATTGATTTCAATCAGCAAAAGCATTTGCGACTTTCTCTGATGTTCCACTGCTGTCTTGTGCGAAACATAGCCCAGATTGCTCACGTAACGGTCAAGTCGGAACTCCGATATCGCATCCAATACTTCTTGGCTTATGGCTCCGATTAATTTTAGCTCAAAATCTTTTTTGAAGTCCGGATTTTCCTTGATGATTTCTTTGAGGCATTTCCATAAGATTCTCGGGTTTCTTTCGGACAAAAAAGAACCAATATGCGCTAGGCTGAATTTTTCATCCAGCGGCTGTTTTTCTACTTTTTCGATATCAAAACCATTCGTAATCACTTCGATAGGTTTTGAAGTCAGCGCTTCAAATTCCTTTTTTGTAGTATTGCTGGTCACCAAAATCGTATCGGCACCATTCAAGACAATCGATTCCAATTCCTTATGTTTTCTAGAAGCCGAAGCCGATAATTTCAATTGGGAGTGATAGCCTATGGTTGTCCACGGATCGCGAAAATCGGCAAGCCATTGCACTTTTGTTCTTTCTTTCAGCGCCAGACCGATCAAATGAAGGCTATGTGGCGGTCCCGAGGTGATTATTGTATCAATTTCGTTTTCCTTGATGTATTTTTCCAAAAACAATACCGATGGTTTTACCCAAAACACCCTTGCATCCGGAATAAAAACATTGCCACGAATCCAAAGCAAAAGTTTTTCCAAAAGGGATTGTTTCTTTTGGTTTGGGATAATGCCTGAACTGATTTTCTTGGTCTTTTTCTTCGAAAAAATAGAAGCAAAGCCATACGGCTCAAAAATCTTGTTCTTCAAGATGATTGCCTTGTCAGAAACTTCGCTAACCAATCCTTCATCGATAATCGGATAGGTCGGATTTTCGGGAACATACACTATAGGCTGTATGCCAAAGTCTGGCAGGTACTTCACAAACTTCAGCCAGCGCTGGACTCCGGGTCCTCCGGCGGGCGGCCAATAATAAGTTATGATAAGTACTTTTTTCAAAATTATGAGTTATGAATTAGGAATTATGAGTTATAACTCGATAACTTAATTTTTAGGTTCGGATTTCTTCCTTTTGTTTTCGAAATAGATGCCTCCCGCTAAAAGCAATAGCATCAATATTGAGCTGATTAACGTAATCGTGCTTCCTGTTTTTACTACTTGAGGCTCGAATTTAAACTCAATCGTATGTTTTCCTGCAGGCACTTCCAATCCTCTTAAAGTATAGTCTACCCTAAAATGTTCAGTTTCTTTGCCGTCAATTGTCACTTTCCATCCTTTTGGATAATAGATTTCAGAAAAAACGGCCAAGCCTTTATTGGCATTATTAGAAGTATATTTCAAATGGTTCGGCTTGTAGCTGTTCAGCACGATCGTTGCCGTGCTGTCTTTTTGATACGTTTTTGAAATCGGATTCTTAAATTCTTTCTGGTTGAAGACCGCTTGGTTTTTAGTATCTAATTTATCCAAAGCCTTCATCTCTTCGTCTGGCGTATTTACGAATTTTACTTCTTTTACAAACCAAGCATTGCCGTTGGCATCAGGATTTATAATCGGATACTCCTGCCCTTTTTCATCAACTTGGATGACATATTTGGTATTCAGCATGTTCAACACGTTCAAGTTGTTTTTGCCAATCTGATAGTCAAAAAGCTGCTCTATTCTTCTCGGTCTTACGGCGCTATAACCTGACAATGATTTGTGGAAATAAGATGTTCTGGCCTGCAATCTTCCTGCAATTTCATAGACACGGTATTGGGTCGTATCTTTTAAAATCTGCAAATCAGAATGCGTCGGCTGGAACGGCTCGTTCACTTCTCTTGCGCTTACAAAACCAGTGCTATCTAAATAGTTTTTGTCAATAAAAAACAAATCACCGATCATAAAAAGACCGACCAATACAACAGCAAAAGTCTGTGATAATTTATTTTTCACATGCAGCCATAACAAGCCCGCAGCTACTAAGATCAAGAATCCAGAACGTAACAAGTCTCCATTATACATGCTTTTTCTATCTTCTCTTAACGCTTCCACAAAGCCAGAGCCGAAAGCATCGCTTCCTTGTGCTTGGCTGAACATCTGCTGCATTTGGGCATCATACGGTCCTGTAAAATCAAACATACTTTTAGCTACAAAAAGCAATACGATGATTCCTAAGCTTACGCCTGCAGCTAATTTCAAAGATTTCCACTGTTCGTCTTTTTCGGATTTGAAAAAACTTTGGAGTCCCATAATTGCCAGAACCGGAATACACAATTCAAGGATTACCTGAATCGACGAAACGGCCCTGAATTTATCGTACATCGGAACAAAGTCGATGAAAAAGTCAGTCATAATCGGGAAGTTCTTTCCCCAAGAAAGCAACAGCGAGAAAATAGCTCCTGCTAAAAACGCATATTTGATTTTTCTTTTATCGTGGAACAAAGCCAAAATGCATAAAAAGAAAACGACAGCGCCAATATAAGCTGGAGCCGCCACGATAGGCTGGTCGCCCCAATAAGTTTTGGCGTAGGCTTCTGTAAAGCCTTTCGCTTCTTCTGGAGTGGCTCCTTGTGCCGAGATAAACTCGTATACTTTAGATTCGCTTCCCAAGTGCTCAGAATTAGATCCTCCAAACAATCGTGGCGCAAATAAATTCAAACTCTCAGAGATTCCGTAGCTGTATTCCGTGATATAGTCATACGACATCGATGATGTCGTGCTGTTTTTAGAACCATCAGGGTTGTAGGTCAGTTCGCTTTTGCCGCGCATACTGAAATCCGCATATTCTGAAGTCGCCATCAAGCTGGTCGCATTCGCTCCAATAGCCAGAATTCCTGCCACTGCAAATACTCCAAGGGCATATAAAAATCCTTTATAATCTTTTTGCTTAATGTATTTGTATAGAAAAAAGACACCTAATATCAGCAATAAAAACAACAGGTAATAGGTCATCTGGAAGTGGTTCGCGTTGATTTCCAAAGCGCCAGCTACCATCGTAAGCAGACCTCCCAAGATATATTTTCGCCTAAAGACCAAAACCACACCAGCTACAACCAGCGGCATATAAGCGATGGCATGGGCCTTGGCATTGTGTCCTACACCTAATATGATAATCAAATAAGTCGAAAAACCGAAGGCGAGAGCCCCGAAAAAGGCCTTAAGCGGATCGACTCTAAGCACTAATAGCAATCCGTAAAAACCGAGAAAGTACAAGAAAAGATAATCGGCAGGACGAGGCAGAAAACGCAACGCATCATCCAGCGCACCCACAAAATCATTCGGGTATTTGGCTCCTAATTGGTAAGTCGGCATTCCGCCAAAAGCAGCATTTGTCCAATACGGCTCTTCTTTTTCTTTGGCTCGGAAATCGTTCTGCTCTTTTGCCATACCTGTATACTGCGCAATATCAGACTGGTAAATCTGCTTGCCCTGCATCACAGGATAAAAATAAATTAGGGAAACCAAAACAAAGCCTAAAATGGCCAATAAGTGAGGATAATACTTGCTGATTATTTTCATACGGTGTAAATTGAAAACAAATAAATAAAGGCGTGAAGATACGCTTTACCGCAAATATATTCAAAGAAAAGTTTAGTCTATTTCTTCGTAATCGATGTACTCGCCTACTTTTTTAGTCTCACGAGGCCTGTCTGATCTTCTGTTGGTATTGGTGTTGCCGTTTACAAAATCATCTTGGCTGTTCTGTCTTTGGTAATTTTGCTGCTGCTGTTGAAAACTCTGTTCTGCTTTTTGCACTACAGTTCGTACCATGATTGGAAAAAATATCCTAGCCAACAGCTTGAAGCCGTAATAAATACAGACAAGGATAAACAAGGTTTTCAAAACTCCGTTAAATGAAGCGAATTGCATAATCTAAAATTTTAAAGCGTAAAATTAGCAAATAGAACGCTTAAATTTAAAATATCCTTCTTAAATAAATAATAAATTATAGTACTTTTGGGTTATACTAACCATTGCTAATGAAAACCACAGAGAATATGTCAAAATTAAGATTTGCTTCCTTACTGTTCTTCGCCTTCTGTTCTTCTGCGATTTATGCCCAATTTACTGACGATATCAACTCCAACCGACCTGGAGAATCCATGTCTGGATTTTCAGTCGGAAAGACCGTATTTCAAGCTGAAGCTGGAATTTATGCTTTGGCAGAAGACCATGACCTTTTAAACTACGATGCCAAAGGATTCGGCCTTGATCTGGCACTCCGTTATGGCGCTTTCCTAGAGCAGCTGGAATTCATCATGAACCTGCAATATCAGGCTGACCAGTACAATACCGTTTTAGGATCAGAAAACAGAAACGCAGTCAAAAAACTGACGCTTGGTGCCAAATACCTCATCTATGATCCTTTTAAAAATTACGAAGAAAAAGTAAACATCTATAGCTGGAAAGCCAACCACCGATTCAAATGGAGACAATTTATTCCTGCCGTGGGCGTATATGCCGGAGCTAATATCAATTTCTCCAACAATCCGTATACTTTTCCGACCGACCCGAAGATCAGCCCTAAGCTGATGGTTATTACGCAAAACCATTTCGGAAGCCGCTATGTGTTCGTCATGAATATTATTGCCGACAGGATTACTACCGATTATCCAAGCTACGGGATTATCGCGACCATGACCCGAGGATTTAACGAAAAATGGTCAGGGTTTTTAGAACTCCAAGGCTACCAAAGTGATTATTATTCTGATGCCATCGGGCGTGTAGGTGCGGCTTATCTTTTGCAGCCTAACTTGCAGGTCGATGCCTCTATCAGCAAAAACATCAAGGATACGCCTTCTATTTTCTACGGAGGAGTTGGTGTTTCTTGGAGATTCGATGGCTTCTACAAAGACATCATGATTCAAGGCCCAGACAAGAGCGACAAAAAAGATAAAAAGAAGGACAAGAAAAAAGAAGAAGAGAAAAAACGAATTGACGAAGTCGGAGGAGAAAAAGAATAACAAGCAATGATAACAATTAAAGAAGCGAATACCAAAGCCCTGCTTTTGGACTACGTAAAATTTCCATTTTCACTATACAAAGACAACAAATATTGGGTTCCGCCCATCATAAGCGAAGAATTAGAAACCTTCGATAAGACTAAAAATCCTGCTTTTGCCAGCGCCGACGCCAAATTCTATCTGGCTTACAAAGACAATACTATTGTTGGAAGAATCGCCGCCATCATCAACTGGAACGAAGTCAAAGACCAAGGCAAGAAAAAAGTACGTTTCGGCTGGTTTGATGTGATCGACGATATCGAAGTCACCAAAGCGCTTTTAGAAAAAGTACATGAATTCGGAAAAGAAAACCAGCTTGAATATGTTGAAGGTCCGGTAGGCTTTTCCAATCTCGACAAAGTAGGCGTGCTTACAGAAGGCTTCGACCAGATCAGTACCATGATTACGTGGTATAATTTCCCGTACTACAAAGAACATTTCGAAAAGCTCGGAATGACGGTCGAAAAAGAATATGTCGAAAGCAAATTTCCGTTCAGCAACGTAAAGCCTGAATTTTTCCTCAAGGTGAACGATCTTATCATAAAAAGGTACCAGCTCAAGCCGCTGAATTTCAAATCTACTAAAGATGTGATGCCGTATGTAGACAAAATGTTTGACCTGTTCAACAAGAGCTATGCCGACCTGGCTTCTTTTGTGGCGATAACGGATATCCAGAAAGAATATTTCAAGAAAAAATACATCAGCTTTATCAATCCTGAGTTTATCAAGTTTATCGAAGATAAAGACCAGAACATTGTTGCTTTTAGTATCGTAATGCCTTCCTTTTCTGAAGCGCTGCAGAAAGCCAAAGGAAAGCTATTCCCTTTCGGGTTCTTGCATCTGCTGAAAGCCAGGAAGAACAGCAAGGATATGATTTTCTACTTGATCGGCGTTGATCCGGAATACCAGAACAAGGGCGTAACAGCTATCATCTTCAACGAATATTACAAGACTTTTACAGAAAAGGGAATCCAAACCTGCTACAGAACGCCAGAACTGACCGACAATACGGCCATCCACAACCTGTGGAAGCACTTTGAGCCTGTGATCCATAAAAGGAGATGCACCTATGTAAAAAACCTATAACATAAAAAAGTTCCAGCACTTTCGTACTGGAACTTTTTTTATGCTCGAAATTAATTCAATCTATTCGCAGGCTATTTTTTTAAGCGCCATCTTCTCATCGAATTTCACTGATTTCTTGTCTTTAAAAACCTGCTTGTTATCTTTTTCGGTTATGTCTCCAAAGCCTTGCAGCAAGGCATCGCCTTTACGCAAGAAAACGGCTTCTCTTACCGAAGTCATGCCTTCTGACTGGAATGTATAATCTGCATACAAAGTATCGCCTTTAAACATACCCGTAAACGTGCCAGTATTGCCATCTTTTTCAAACAGAGCGTACTTGAGGTCGCCCGATACATTATTGCCGTTGGTTATGGCCAATGATAGACTAATCGTGTCTTTTCCGTTGGCATATTCATAACATTCTTTTGCAGGAGCCGTTATTTCCGGCTGTTCCATTTCAGGTTCTGTAACAACTTGCGTATCTTCTGCTTTTTTATTGCAGGCGGCCAAGCTGATAATCATTCCCAATACTAAAAATCTGGTCTTCATAGGTGTTCTTTTTGTGGTTAGCAGTCCTAAAGGTAAAATTTTTAAGCGAGGCTTTTGTTAATTAAGTCGTAAAGTTGGAAAGCCTGAAAGTTGGTAAAGAGCAAATACTAAATAAAAAAAGCCACTCTTTTCAGAATGGCTTTTTTGCAATGTTTTCTATTTTATCGTTCGTCGCTTACGTCAACCGTAGTCTTGGCAGCGATTTCTTTGTAGGTTCCGTTTACCAGTTTTTCGCGTATCGCTTCAAAAGCAGACAGCGTTTCTTCGATGTCTCCAAGAGTATGCGAAGCCGTCGGAATCATACGTAGCAAGATAATACCTTTAGGGATAACTGGATATACCACTATAGACAAGAAGATACCATAGTTTTCTCTCAAGTCGTTTACCATTACCATAGCTTCAGGGATGCTTCCTTCAAGATATACCGGAGTGATGCATGTATTGGTATCGCCAATATTAAAACCTCTGTCCTTCAGTCCTTTTTGAAGCGCGTTTACGTTTTCCCAAAGCTTGTCTTTTATTTCAGACGAGTTGCGCAGCAATTCCAGACGCTTCAACGAACCGATGGTTTGGATCATTGGAAGTGCTTTCGCGAACATTTGTGAACGCAGGTTGTATTTTAGGTAATCGATAATGTCTTTATCTGCAGCCACGAAAGCTCCAATATTCGCCATTGATTTGGCAAACGTAGAGAAATACACGTCAATTCCATCTTGACAGCCTTGCTCTTCTCCGGCACCGGCACCTGTTTTTCCAAGCGTACCGAAACCATGCGCGTCATCTACCAAAAGACGGAAATTGTATTTTTCTTTCATCGCCACGATCTCTTTCAGCTTTCCTTGCTGTCCTCTCATCCCAAAAACACCTTCTGTGATAAAAAGGATTCCTCCACCTGTTTCGGTAGCCATTTTAGTGGCACGCTGCAGGTTTTTCTCCATGCTTTCCAGATCGTTGTGCTTGTACGTAAAACGCTTGCCCATGTGAAGACGGACTCCGTCAATGATACACGCATGCGAATCTACGTCATACACTATAATATCGTTTTTAGTCACCAAGGCATCAATAATAGATACCATTCCTTGGTAGCCGAAATTCAAAAGATAAGCCGCCTCTTTCATTACGAAGGTAGCAAGCTCGTTTTCCAATTGTTCGTGATACTTGGTATGTCCGCTCATCATACGGGCACCCATAGGATAGGCCGCTCCATAAGCTGCTGCTGCTTCCGTATCTGCCTTGCGTACTTCAGGGTGGTTGGCCAGTCCCAAATAATCGTTAAGACTCCAGTTCAAAATATCCTTTCCGTGAAATTTCATTCTCGGCCCTAAATCACCTTCCAATTTAGGAAACACATAATATCCTTCTGCCTGTGAAGCCCATTTTCCAAGAGGCCCCTTATTTTGCTGTATTCTTTCGAATAAATCTTTTACCATAATATGATAGTTAATTTTCTTTTATTGGAATCGAGTCTTTTAGACTCGCGTGCAAAAATAAATATTTATACATTATTACGCTCCCGAAAGCTGATTTATTTTACCTGCAAATGTATTCTTTCCGTCTACAGCCTGAAAGCTTCAAAAATAAAACCGCTCCTGTGCAGGGGAGCGGTTTTCATTAGGGTTGGGTCAAACTTGTGGTATAAATGGAAATTTTTGGTTATTCTCTCTTAGTGATCAATCTTTTGCAACTGCTGTGTCGAGCCCATGCATTTCTGCTTTCAGCAGCTTGATTTCGTCTTTCCAGACTTCTATTTTTTTATTGGCAGCTTCTATTTCTTGCTGCCTGACATCCGACATCCTCAAAAACTGAAAGTACCTGGCTCCCATAAGCTCTTGCTCTGCCGCTGCCAGATTTTGGTCTGCTATAGCAAGCTCAATCTCAATCTGCGCTATCCTTTTGGTTGATGCCTTTTTCTCTGCCAGCAACAAGGGCAGCTTTTCGGGCAATGCTTGTACCGATACCACACGCTCTTGCATAAACAGCTCTTTTGATTCTTGAAGCTCGTTATGGCTTCGCTGCTCGTCTTGCGTGATGGTGCTCGTAATGTAAAAACTATAAAACAGGATGCCAAAACCTAATAACAATCCCGCAGCTACAAAAAGTAGCAGACGGTCCTTAAAAAAAGAAGCTGTTTCGTCATCTACCGATTCGCGGAACCCTCCTTCCCTCCTCTTCAAGCTTGTCCGAAACAGCTCTTTTAATTCTGGAATGCTTCTGGCTCTTGACCAGCGCTCCAATCCAAAAAACCAGACTAGAGTATCCCTGTCAATTCCTTTAGATTTCAAATCGTTGAGATCGAAAGGACCCAGATTTTGCTCCCCATTATTTATGTAATACTTTTTCATAAAAGAATAGTGACTTCAAAATTGCAACCTGAGGCAGGCAAACTACATCAAATGTACTATCACAAAAACCGATTTCCTTACGGGTTTCCGTAAAAAGGCTTCTTTTTTGAAAAAATTATTTCTAGTAATGCCGAAAAGCTAGAAAATACCGCTAAATGCTGCTTTTTCTTTTTATCTATTTTCTCTTTTTCAATGCGAAACGTATGGTAGCATGATGTACAGCAAGAACAAAAAAACCGCCCGAAGGCGGTTTAATCTGGATTCGCATCACTATTATGGCAAGCTCTGCGTGTCCCAACTGTTAATCAAAATATACTTAACACCAAATATAAAGTCCTAAGTTGCTCTTTCCTTACGGCTATCCGTAAAAGCGTTTCTTTTTTGATAAATAGTTTGACAGAAGGGAAGGATACGTATTTATTGAAGTCCAAAAGGCCTGTATTTATAAGCTAAGACGCATGAAAAAGAAAATAATCGTGCCCGCAAATACCAGTACAAAAAGCAGTAAAAATTTATCGATATGTTTTAGGAAAAAAGATTCTTCTTTTTCCATCTTGGCAATATAATAATTCTCCAGTCCTTGTCGGCCCGTCAGTTCGTGACGCGGCAGGCTGTTAAACAGTACATGAAGTTCTCTGATGTCTTTTGCCGGCGTCCAGCCGTCTAACCCTATAAACCATACCATCGTTTCCTGCGTAATCTTATGGTCTTTTAAGTCTTCCAGGCTAAAAGGGCCCAGATTTTCGTTACCCCTGTTCAGATAATACTTCTTCATGGTTTACAATTTACAATCTATATCGCTTTTTGTTACATAACGCCAAAAATAGCCGTCAAAAAAAAAATTCCCTTACGGATTCCCGTAAATCTTATTATTTTTTTTATTTGTGTTACAAATTAGTAAATAAAAAAACCCGAAGCAATGCTTCGGGCTATTATTTTTCTTGAAAAAGCAATTACTCTTTTCTTACTTTAACACATGGTGCGCCAATACTTTTTGCACTTCATATACGTTCACCGACTTGTTGAACTGCTTCTTGATACTCGGGTTGGCTTCGCTAGATACCCAGATTTTTAATTCGGCATCCAATTCAAAAGTACCTGCCGTTTCTACGCTAAAGCGGCTGATGGCTTTATAAGCGATTGACTTGTATTCGGTCTTGCTTCCTGTAAGTCCTTGTTTGTCAATCAAGATCAATCTCTTTGTCGTAAAGATAAAGGTGTCGCGGATCAGCTTAAAGCCTAGCTCGATGTTCTCGTCGTCCGTTAGCAGCTGTCCGTATTTCTTTTGAAGTTCTTCTTGGCTCACCGCACCTGCGTTGCCCAATAAAGCAGAAAATAATCCCATTGTTGTATGTATTTGAGTTACGTTAAATTTATTCTGTTACAGTCATCAGTGCCTTCTCGATCTTTTTGTTGGCACCAAATTCATCATGATAGGCTTTCGTAGCGGCATCAGGAGCATCGGTTACCGTAATCTCGGCCTTTTCTTCTTTCAGGCCTTTTGGATCGGTATCATAAATAATGCCTCTTGATTTTTTTCGCAGCTTTCCCTGCGCATCAATCACGATCGTGCCAATATAATACGACTTGCCTGCTTCGGGAACCGCGATGTTCGCATAGCCGATCGGAAGGTTGATCGAGCCATACGGCGTATAGATGTATTTTACAAAATGATTGCCTTTTGGCAGCTTCATGACCAGCAGTCCGTGTTCAGACAGTTTATACGACAGCACTCCTTTCTCATTTTCGTCAAAATAAATCTTGGCATTTTTGGTCACGTCCTTGCCTTCGTTTAGGATCTTGATTTCACCCAAAATGATGGTTTCGGACTCCGAAAGCGCGTCCGATTTCGACAGTCTTCCCGTACTGCAGGAAGCCAGCAGAGCGGTAAAGCACAGCAAGAGGATGTATTTTTTCATGGCAGAATATTTCCGCTAAGGTACGAGTATTTGTTTACAATTCCTCCTTTTTCAGTACCCTCAAGGTTATAACTTTGTCTTCCTGCCGAGGTCATCAACAGCATATTCTTTCCCTTGTTCGATAAGCAGTCCTAGGGTCTTGCCGCTGCTTTTTTCGGTTCCGTGCTTTACGTCAATCTTAAAAACCTTGCTCTCATAATCGGCGGTAATCTCATCGACAACCGAATGTCCGATGACCAGCTTTTCGCCTCCATAATAGCGCAGCACGCCTTCCAGCTCTTCTTGCGAGGGCTTGTGCGTAGGCGCATTAGAAGGATTGTTAAAGAAATAGACCGCGCGGTACAGCATAGTGAGCGACAGGCTCCTGTCCCAATACGGACTGTAATACGAACTCAGCACTAGCGCCTCGCGTGGGTTCTCCAGCTTTTGGTCGGGATAGACTCCATAGTATTTTCTGGCAATGGCGTTCATTTCCGAAAACGACAGCTTTTCATCGACATGCTTCGTATTCAGTCCCGCGTGCACAAAAAGATAGGATCCGATTTTTTCTGCTATGTTTTTGGTACGGAGCCACTTTCCCAATTCTGAATCGGCAGAAAACAGCCGCCGCAATCCTTGGTCCCATCGGGTCGTACCGGCAATGCGCTTGGCGGCTTCCATATATTTGAAATCGCAATACGATACGTCACCGTAAAGATTCATGATCTCGTGGTTGCCCAAGATATAATGTACCTTGCCGCCCGCTTTTTCAGCTTCCTGCTCCAACCTGTAGATCAGCCACAGTACCTGTGTGGCATTCTTGCCGCGGTCTACAAAATCGCCGTCGAGTACCAGATGCCCTTTGCCGAATGTCCAGCGGTACTGCTTGTCCATCACGCCATTGGCCATCAGAAAGCTATAAAAGCCATCGAAGTTGCCTTCAATATCCGAAATAGCCAGCAGCTTTTCGGGAAGCGGAAACCGGTCCTGACCCGTTGCATAACTATTCCGAAGGCTAACGCGAAATTCATCGTGGTCTGCATTAGCTGCTTTTACGATTACGCTGCGCGAACTGTCAAGCCGTTCTACATACAGGCTGTTCGTGCCATCCACTCGATAGACGGTGTCACCAAACACATAAGGTCCGTCTTCGCCGTCTAGCTTGGTCTCGAAGATTTCGTTGTGCTTAAAGCCGAACTCCTTGTCATCGCGCCAGAGCGCATTTAGTCCCGACCAGTAATAGACATAGGTTCCTTCCCGCTCGTCGATGTCGGAATAGCCAAAATACAGTGTGGTGCCGACCCAGTAGCCCAGCACGACGATAGCCGTCCATTTTATAATTTTTTTTGCTCGTTTTTTAAATTTTGATGATGGCATGATTGCTAATTTTAGCGTTATTTTTTGGACATACGAATCCTGTCCGAGCCTTTGGGCTCAGCAATTAGTAAGGCAGTACGGTCGGGGATTAGTCTTCCTGGTATTCCAGCAGGTCGCCGGGCTGGCAGTCAAGTGCCTTGCAGAGCGCTTCCAAGGTCGAAAGCTTTAAGGCCTTGGCCTTGCCTGTCTTTAGCACCGACAGGTTGCCCTGCGTGATACCGATCTTTTCGGCCAGTTCTTGCGACTGCATCTTGCGCCTCGCCAGCATGATATCGATGTTGATAATGATGGCCATCCGTTATATGGTTAGTTCGGTTTGGGACTGCAGCTCATAGCCTTCCTTAAAATAGGCCAGCATAAAATAGATCACGATGCCCAGCACGAGGTGCAGCACTATATAGGAGTCGTTTCTCGCATAGGCTTCGTCCTGAAACTGCCAAAAGCCGAGCAATAGCAGTAAAGGCACTGCCAGCACGTTAAGCAGGGCAAAGCGCTTGAGCCAGGCAATAACCTCTTGATTAAAGGTGATTTCGGAACTCATGCCGTGGAAAATCTTGCACAAGAAAAACGTAAAGACGGCATAGAAAGCCAAATAAAACAGTGCCATGCCCAAGTTGGCAAAATTGGCGCTGGCAACCAGCGCACCGCCCTTAAATGGAATCTCAATCTGCTTTATGCCCGTAGCTCCCGAAAAGTAAGCAAAGGCGGCATAACCCAGATTCAACAATTGCAGGGCAAAAGCAATAAAGCAGCCGTGTACCAGCAGCCGCGAAAGCGAATTTTTTCCGATGAGTTTCATTTGCGATAGAATTTATTACCGCAAAAATAGAATAATTTACCGTATTACGGTAAATTTATTTCGTATTGGAGTAAAATTTAACATTTTGTGCTTATTAAAGCGCTTCGAGTAAAGCTGTCATTTCTGTTTGTGCTTTAGGGTCTTTTGATTTGGCGGTTATGGTTCGCAGTACGGCTTCTATAAAAGCGATTTCATCTTCGTGCCTATCGTCCAATTGATCAAGGTTTATTGTTTTTCCGTCGTTCGTATGGGCTTCTATAGACGACAGCATTCCGTTACCGTGCAGCTTACGTTGTTGCGGAGCCCTATCGATGGCATTAAAAAGGTTCAGGATTTCCGTAAGCGAGGTTTCATCAAGAGGCACGGTTTGGCTATCTGACGGATGATTCTTCGCATCGGCAGACGCTGCTACTACGCTATTCAGATTCTTAAACTCGGCAACCCCTTTTTTGCTATTGATAGTAATCTGTTTGGGATATTTGGCATGGCTTAGATTGATGATGATGGTTGAAACGCTGGCGCGTTCTTCTTTTCGCTGTTCTTTTTGGGAGCAGGAGAAGAAAGTTAGTACTACTAAGAGAAATAGTTTTTTCATTGCATTAAGCTTATTTATTTCAATTTTATCAATAATCAAACCAGACATTGTATCAAATCTTCGGATATTTTAATCAAATGTACTATATGTTTTTCATTTTCAATTGCATATAGCTGTATATCCTTAATTTCTCAATCTTCAATTTATCTCATCAGTCAAAGATAGGGCAATCAACAAATAAGTGAGATTTGACTGATTAATTTTATACTATCTTTATATCTCAAAATTGGAATAACTATTTCTTCTTTATAGTAAGTATTAACTTTAGATTAGCATTTTATGAAAAAAATCTATCCTCTTTTCTTTCTTTTTTTCTTTCTTAACCTATCAGCCCAAAGCGGGACTTATTATCTAAGTAATTTTTTAGCACCTCCTTACAATTTCACCAACTTGGATGATGCAATTGGGGAGTTAACTGATTCAATAAATTCTCCGCCTTCGACGCTAATTATAAACGCAAATATTAGCTTATCTGGCAACCTTGAAATTCCTAAATATATTTCCTTGAAATTTCTGAATGGTTTCAAAATAACAATTCCTGGGAGTACGACTCTAACACTGAATTGTCCTATAGATGCTGGCGCTTTCCAAATTTTTGATATTGCAGATACCGGTAAAACAAATGGTTATCCTCTAATTGAAAGTGCTTATCCAGAATGGTGGCATAAACCAGATGATACTTATTGGTCCAAAGCCATTCAAAGTGCTGTTGATTTTCATTCAAAGATTTTCTTTTCCAACAGAAATAATGGTTATGCAATATCAGTTCCCATTCTGCTCGACCTCAGCAGAAATGACCAAGCAGGTTATATACTAACGGGCGTTGGCCGTGGTTCGGTTTTTAGTACTTATGCATCTCAGCAAGCCGATTTTGTTTTTAAATGTGTCAATACGCCGCCAAACGGCTATCATGGCGGGCTCAAGTTTGAAAACCTGAGTTTCTTTTGCAGCAAAGGTATATCTATCGAATCTTCTGGGAGTTTTGGCGATTTGGACGAAGGATATGCTATCCAAAATGTAAAAATCAACAACTGCCGCTTTCATCAAGTTATCGCAAACACCAGCAACAACAATATTGCTATAGCTTTTAAGAAAGTATTTGACTCTGAAATTTCCAACAATTATATCATTGATTTCGGAACTGGAATCAAATTTAAAGGTTCGGATATCAATACTATTCGGGACAATAGAATAACGAATTTTTATAATTATGCCATCTGCGATTTGGCTTTTGGCACTTTTGGTTCTCAAAATACTATCATACATAACGACTTGTTGGGTTATAAAGGTGACCAAAACAAAGGAGCTTTCATAAAATCAACGTCTAGACATATCATTATTCGAGACAATTATCTTGAAAACCAGCCATCTACACAAAATCCGCAATATCCTAATAGCCGAATCTATGCCTATATTGACTGCTCCAAACGCGACTTAGTAGCTGGAACAGATAAAGATTATATTCCAGGAGAATTTACCAAAATTATCGACATTACCGGAAATCGATCCGATGTCGAAAACAATACCTGCACCAACTTTATCTATTTTATAAACGAAAGGTTTAAAAGCCTGAATTTGATTGAATCTCCTAATATATCGGCCTATACCCTGGGTTCTACTTTCTGCAGCGACGAAACAAGCGATCCTGTCTCGCATATTCTTTTTCAAATGGACAATATTAACCATTGGGACAAAATCATAAACATACAAAGTGATTCTTTTATAGGGTGGGAAAACTTTTCAACCTCAAGATACTTTAGACAATCTTCTAATGGCGATATCATCATCGACCCGTCAAGCTTGCCTTTTAATACCTATCACGGACAATATCTGATGCAGAAGTTTAATTCCAGAGGTTTTTTATTGAATAAAGACCAATCTATTTTTATACGAATCGACCAAAAACCAGATGATGCTTCTTTTGGAAACCTGCCGAAAAACATCAACCTCAAGATCAAGGTACGCAATTACCGAAAAACACCACAAGATCCATTAGATACGAATGCCAACGACCTGTATTTTAGTATCAAGACAAGCACCGTAGAAATGCCATTGCCTTTATATTGGACTAATATTGAAATTCCTAATGGAGATAATTTTGCTACCTTGAGCGTTACTATCCCCTATCCTTTTTCAAATGCGTCTTCCAATCAGGTACCGGCTGATTATTTTGATCCAAGCAAAATTTATTACATTGCGATTGCCGCCAGAAATTCTACAAAAGAAATTAAAGAAATAATACTAGTAGATGCCACTCCTGTAGTGAGCGCAAAAAAGAAAACAGAAGAGAAAGAAACCTCACAAGTTTCAGAAAACGAAGAGGAAGAAGCTACAGAAGAAATCCAACGCATTATTGTAGATAATGAAATAAAAACTTATCCAAATCCTGTGAAAGACAAAATCACTTTCGAAATCAAGGAAGGTGATTCTTTAAAAGCTGTTGAATTGTATGACATTAATGGAAAGTTCATACAAAACCTGACCGATAAAATAACAGACAATTCGGTTGACATAAGTACGTTGGGAAGCGGTACCTATTTTGTAAAAATTATCAGCCTAGCCACAACTTCAAAAACCATAATAAAAAAATAGGCCTTTGGAGTAATAAAAATCCCCACCAACGCCTCAAAATACCCCGCTCGACACGTTCTATCACCCGCGTTTGGCGTTATACAACGCCACGGATGGCGTTCGGAACGTAAAAATTGGCGTTCGGAACGCCAAAATCCACGTTAGGTAACGCCAAATTTGGCGTCGGGAACGTGTCGCATGGGGTTCCGGACGCCACGCACGGGGTTCGGAACGCCAAACGCGGGTGATAGAACGCCATCCGTGGCGTTCCGGACGCCAAATGCACATAAAAAAACCTGGAAGCTTTCGCTTCCAGGTTCAACATATATACGGTTTTAGGGGTAATTAAGAGCTATTCAGACTTAGGGCCTGAATCTGGATGGCCTGTAGCAGGGCCGCCACCTTTAAAAAACTGCTTTAGTTCTGATACTTTAGCCTCAAAACCTCCCATACCCGACGCCACTTTATATTTGGTGTAGTCGTAGTCGGTAAGCGCAGCTTGATAATTGTCCCAGTCATGAAGGATTTTCGAGCTGTCAAGCCCGATCTTCAAGTTGTCCAGTCGCATCAGCAGTCCCTGAAGGAACGAACGGCTGTCAAAATCCCTCTTGAATTCTGCCCAGTCCACATCTGGACTGGCTAAACTACTCTGGGTGTCATAAAAGTCATTGACCTTGTTAATGACGAGCTTGTTCTGCTCGTTCACGCTTCCGTACAACATACGTTCTTGTGGCGTCAAGGCTGACAGTTTAGGGGTCAGTACTGCCTCCATGGCAGCAAGCGCATCCATCACCGCCGTCTTTTCTTCGGGGGTGAAATGCTTCGAATTTAAGTTTACAAATGGCATTGAAAAAAAGTATTAAGTTATTACTACCACATGAACGCATAAAAACAACAAAAAGTATAATTATAGTTAAATTTTACTGTATTTAATTAAAAATTAACAATTACACAAACAAATACACACCAAAAAAGCAGCACACACAACATAAATTTCAAATCAAAAACCCTAAATCAAAAAATCACCAATCCTAAATCCCTCCATGTAACAAAACACAACAACCCACGACATATACCTTTGAACGGCAGCAGCTTGTACCGCTTCCGTTTTTCTATTACCGTTCACCATTAAACAACTAAATCATGATCAAAAAAACAACAGTGATGCTGTCGTTATTGGCCCTGTCGGCAGCCCATGCCCAGACCAAAGACAGTCAGCCGGGCAACAAGTCCCTGCCATCGAGCAAAGAAGAGCTTGCCAAGCTCGCCGCCTTAGAAACAGGCACCTACGGCTATTCCGTAGACGATTATTTCAAGAGACCTGCACAGAGCAGCTTCCAGTTTTCGCCAAACGGACTTTATTTTTCGTATAAGGAGCGCGACGACAAGGGCAAGAACCATGTCTATATCAAGAACACCGCTACCGGCAAGGTTGTCAAGGCCATCGAAGAAAAAGACGAACTGATCCGCGGCTACGGCTGGGCGAACAACGAGCGCCTGATCTATGTACAGGACAAAGGCGGTAATGAAAACTTCCACATCTATGGCGTAGACCTTGACGGCGGCAACAAGATGGACCTTACTCCTTTTGAAGGCGTTCGTGCCGGCATCATCAAGATACTGAAAGAGCAGCCTGATTATATGATTATCCAGATGAACAAAGACAATCCGGAAATCTTCGAACCTTTCAAGCTTAACATCAAGACCGGGGCTCTGGTCAAATTGTTCGAAAATAAAGATGCCGCCAATCCGATTGGAGGTTATGATTTTGACAAGGACGGCGTGCTGAAAGGCTATACCAAACAGCACAACGGTACCGAGAACGAAATCTATTACAGAACTGCCGAGGACAAGCCTTTTGAAAAGATTGCCACGACTACCTGGAAAGACCAATTTTCGATCATTGCCTTCGACTATACGACGCCAAATCCGCATGATGCGTATGTATTGAGCAACTTGGAGAGCAACACGGCCGAGATCATACTGTATGACTTCGCTACCCGCAAAACCCTCAAGAAAGTATTCTCGAATCCTACATTTGACGTGGGCGGCCTCAGCACTTCCCGAAAAAGAGGCTATGAGGTAGACTACTACAGCTATACCGGAGAGAAAAACGAAACCGTGCCCGTGAGCGCGACTTATAAGAAATTGCATGCCAAATTCGAAAAACAATTCAGCGGCAGGGAATTCGGAATCAGCGGCGTGACCGACGATGAGGACAAATTCTTACTGTATGTTTCCAGCGACAGGCTCTATGGCAGCTACTACTTGTATGATGCTAAAAAAGACAGCTTTAAAGAAATCATGAACCTGATGCCGCAGCTTAAGGAAGCCGACATGGCCGAGATGCGTCCGATTAAATTCAAATCCCGCGACGGACTAGACGTGTATGCGTATCTGACCATTCCGAAACAAGCCACGCTGGGCAAGAAAGTACCATTGATTGTGAATCCTCACGGCGGACCTTACGGTGTAAGAGACGAATGGAGCTTTAACCCAGAAACACAGCTGTTTGCAAGCAGAGGTTATGCTACGCTGCAAGTCAACTACAGAGGTTCTGGAGGCTATGGCAAGAAATTTTTCTTGGCGGGCAACAAGCAGATCGGCCGCAACATGCTGAACGACCTTGAAGACGGCGTTGCCTATGTCAAGTCGCTCGGATTGATCGACGACAAAAAAATAGCAGTTTATGGTGCCAGCTATGGCGGACTGGCTACTTTGGGCAGTTTGGTAAAAACGCCAGATTTGTATGTCTGCGGCGTAGACTATGTAGGCGTATCCAACCTGTTTACCTTCTTCAAGTCGTTCCCTCCCTATTGGAAGCCTTTCTTGGCACAGGTATACCAACAATGGTATGACGAGAACAGCGCCGACGACCAAAAGATAATGCGTGAAGTATCTCCAGCCCTGAATGCGGACAAGATTACCAAGCCGCTCTTTGTCGTACAAGGCGCCAACGATCCAAGGGTCAACATCAACGAATCCGACCAAGTTGTCGAAAACCTAAGAAAAAGAGGACTGGACACGCCGTATATGGTAAAATATAACGAAGGCCACGGCTTCGGGCGCGAAGAAAACCGCATCGAGCTCTATAAGTGCATGATGGGCTTCTTTGCTAAACATTTGAAATAAAAAAATCCCGCTGTAAAGGCGGGATTTTTTTTATTTAGGAGTTGATAGTTGATAGTTGATAGTTGATAGTTGATAGTTCAAAATTCGCAATTCCTAATTCAAAATTCGTAATTCTCAAAAATCAAAAATCCCAAATCAAAAATCCCTAAATTCTCCTCTGCTCCTCCGTCTGCTCCTTATTTCTTTCTTTTAATTTTTGATTTCCGAAACTATAACGGAAGCCCAGCCTGAAATTCTGCGTGTCGCCATAAGAATCAGACGAATTGTATTGGTTGCCGTAGTTGGTCGTTATGGTAATCTTTTCGCCGCGGTAGATGTCCGAAAAGATACCATACACCTCTCCGTTGCCTTTTAGTATCTTTTTGCGCAGTGCCAGCGATAAGTTGGTCGTAGACGTAAAGACAAAAGTACCTTGTACCGAAGACGAATTGTAGTAGAAGTTGATCTCGCCATTAAAATCTTTCTTTTTGTTCAGCGCAAAACGATTGTTGATGCTCGCATTATACGTCGGTTTTCCGTTTTTATACAGCTTGCCGTCAACCCCTTGAAAACGATCCTCTACATAGCTCAACCCAGACTGGATTCCCGCATCCCACCAGCCGGTAAACGCCAGATTGGTGTTAAACTCCAAGCCAAACGCATAATCCTTGTCGATGTTCGTAAAATGATACACAACGGTATTCGTTTCGTAATCTTGGTACGAAATCTCCATCGACGGGTCTTTCTCCAATCGGTAGAACAAGTCGAAATTATACTTGCCTTTTAGCGTATACAGCAAATTCAGGTTGTGCGTGATGGTCGGCAACAATTTTGGATCGCCCGTGAAATACGAATAATTATTGTTGTAAACGCGAAACGGATTGAGCATGCTGTAGCGCGGCCTGCTGATTCTCTTGCCGTACGAAAACCCGATCTCATGATTTTCAGAAGGCTTATACATCGTATAAAACGTAGGGAAAAGCTTGAAATAATTCTGGTCGTTCACTTCAGAAGTGGTAACCGAATTACCTTCGAGCGAGGTATATTCGCCGCGCAGTCCTGCCTTGACGCTCCATTTGCCAAATTCCCTGCCATAGCTTACATAACCCGCATATATCCACTCGTCATACAGAAACTTGCTCGTGCGTCCTTCATTCGGCACCAATACCCCGCCGATAGCATCGCGGTAATCTAAGTTGCTGTTGGCCGATACATTGCCGTATTTGATCCCCGCCTCTAACGCGCCGTTTGTCTCGTTGCTGTAATCCGCCTGTGCCGAAAACAGCTTGATGCCTTGACGGCTCTTGCTTACAAAACGCACATCGCGGTAAGGGGCGCTGTCTGGCAGTGAAAAAGTCGTGTTGATATCCTGATTGTCCTTAGACAAGTAGTTCGTAAAATCGGAATTGAAGACCAGCTTCGACTTTTCTGAAAGCTTGCGTTCGTATAAAAAATTGTACGCCGCATTACGGGCCGGATTCTTGCGGTTGTTCATCGTGACATAGAGCGAATCAAGCTGTCCGTCGGCACCCGTGATAGAAGTCGGGGCCGCATACTTCCCGTGCTGTTCTGGTGCTTGGAAACCCGTAGTACCGATAGAAAATAAATTCAGTGAATCCAGTTCATACGATGCTTCCAGACGGTATGAATGCTGCTCTAGCGATTTGCTCTTGCGGCGCAGCAAGCTCTTCCATTCTGATGCCTTGTTGCCGTTTTCGTCATAATAGCGGACAATGTCGGTACTTTCGTCTACATATTCGCCCATACCGAAACTGTAGCGTCCCATCAAAGACAGCTTCTTGCCTTTGTAGATATGTCCTGTAGAAGTTATCGCTTTCGGATACATCGACTGTACGTAAGCAGTATTGATAGATCCTTTGTAGCCTGGGGAAATCGCTTTCTTGAGCTTGATGTTGAGCACCGCACTGCCCTGCGCATCGTATTTGGCGGGCGGATTCGTGATGACCTCAACCGACTTTACGTCTTCTCCGCTCGTGTTTTCAAGATATTGTTTCAGCTCGTCTCCCGACATGTATACTTTTTTGTCGTTGATGGTTACCAGTATGCTCTGGCTGCCGCGAATGGTAATGCCTCCGCCTCCTGAAGTGGTTACGCCTGGGGTTTTAGAAACAATCTCCCATGCATTATTAGACGCCAGCGATGAGTTCTCGACCGTAAACTCCATGCGGTCGACCAGCCTTTTTACTACCGGACGCTTGGAAACGATCTCTACGCCTTCCAGCATTTCAGCAGCACGAGCCAGCAGGATATCGCCCAGCTCCATGTCGCCTGTAACCTCTATATTTTTGTAGATAGTAGACATTCCTACCGAACCTGCCTTTACAATATAATTTCCTTTTTCGACCGCTCCTATCTCAAAACGCCCCAGCTCGTCGGCAAGCGCCGTCCTGTAGGCAGAAGAGTCCTGTGCTTTTAGCAACGCCATGTCGGCAAAAGGCACTGCCCTGCCCTCGGCATCCTTAACGGTACCCGAGAGCCTGTGCTGTGCCATGCTCCCGAAAGGAAGCAGCAATAAAAAAATAACTAACTGTTTCATGATTTGATTGATGATTGAAATTCGATTGATTGACTTGATTGACGATGATTGAAACTCGATGATTGATGGTGCAAATCTCTGCAAACCCTTTCTGCAATCGGGTTAACGAAGGGTTAATGAAGGGTTAAACACAAAAGCGCTGGCTGCTGCCTATTTAACAAAGTAAGCTATCCTGTGACGCCCTGCCGTGTACGGCGTGGCATGGCGCATGGCTGCCCTTTCAAATTTGGTTAAAGAACGGTTAACGGTTTGTTTTTTAGCACAGCCAAGCCAAGAAACCCCTAGCTTTGTCCCAACAAACCAGCTTTGCCATGAAACGAAAAATAATGCTATTGATAGGAGCCTGTATCTTTACGGTAGCTGCGCTGGCAGCCATCCAGGGGTATTTTATATACAATACCTACCTGCTGACCGAAAAAGAAGTAAGCGCCAAGATCAAGAAACAGCTGATAGAATTAGAAGATACCGAAGAATGGTACGAGCTCAACGACAGCTGGATGAACCAAGCGGGCCAGTTTGTCAGAAACTATGCTTTTGAAAGGCTCGAGAAAAAGGACTTTGTGGAGTTTATGAAAAGCAAATCCGATTCGCTGTCTACCGTAATGACAGCGTATATGAACAAGCGCAAGCGACCAGGCGATTTTGATATTGGCTATTCTATCTATATCACCTCGGCCACCATCAAAAAAGACAATACGATTGACAGCCTCTACCGCGGAAAATTATTCGTGCTGGGCAACAACGTAAAGAACAAAGACGAAGTGGTAGCCTCTACCGGACGATGGGAAGGCGAAAAAGAATATGTAGACGACAGGGCAGCTGTGCCCATCAAGAAAGCAGTCGATTTTGAAATCAAGAGCGAACGCTATTACAGCATTGCCAACTGGGGGCAGACAATCATCCGCCAGATGGCAGGATTGCTTATCTTTTCATTGCTGCTGATGGTCTTTGTGGTCTATCTCTATTACCTGTCGCTCAAAAACCTTATCGGCCAGAAAAGAATCGCCGATATCAAGACCGACTTTGTGAACAATATCACGCACGAGTTCCAGACACCGCTCGCTACGATGGACATTGCCATCAAGACGCTGCAGCGCAAGGAAAATGAAATGACTCCAGAGCACTACAGGCATACGCTGTCGATGCTGGAAAGGCAGAACGACCGATTGCAGAAGCTGTTCCGACAAGTAACCGAGGCTTCGCTGACGCCTACCGTAAGCCGCAATGCAAAAATGGAAATCGGCTGCAGCGAGATTCATAACATCATTGATGATTTCAAATTGTCGCATCCGGCTACGGAAATCCGCTGCCATCAAGAACAGGAAAACATCACGGCCAAGATCGATCCTTTCCACTTGAACACGATTATCGTGAACCTTATGGAAAATGCCGTAAAATATGGCGCGACAGAAATCGACATACGAATGGAAAAACAGCACGGCCGCTTTGCCATGGGCATCAAGGACAACGGAAAAGGCATCGCGACCAAAGAACAGACGGCTATTTTTGATAAGTTTTACCGTATCGAAAAAGGAAACATACACGAAACCAAAGGACTCGGCCTCGGGCTATTTTATGTAAAGCAGCTGGTAGAGTCGTATAAAGGAACCATCAAGGTAGAAAGCGAAGAAGACAAAGGAGCTTTATTTTTAATTACCATTCCCTCATGAAAAAGCACATCTTATTAGCAGAAGACGATTTTGATTATGCTTCCATACTGAAGCAGTATCTTGAATTTTCAGGCTTTACGGTCACTTGGGCCAAAGACGGCAAGGAAGCGCTAAAGCTCTTTCCCGATGCCCAGCCCGACATCTGCGTCTTTGACGTGATGATGCCGCAGATGGACGGCTTTACGCTGGCCGAAAAAGTCGTTGACGCCTATCCCGAAACGCCTTTTATCTTTTTGACAGCCAAATCGATGAAGGAAGACAAAATCAAGGGATTGAGGCTCGGGGCCGATGATTATGTCATCAAGCCTTTTGAAGTTGAAGAACTGATATTGCGGATTACGAACATCTTGAAGCGCGTGCAGAAAACGGCGCCACAGCATGTGTCTGAAAAGAAATTCAAGATCGGACAGTATCTTTTTGACAGCGAAAACTATCTCTTAACGCATGAAAAAGCGACGCACCGCATCACGGAAAAGGAAGCCCACCTGATCCAGTTCTTGTATGCCAGCAAAAACAAGCTCGTTAAAAGAGAAGACATCCTGAAAGAAATCTGGGGCAACGACGATTTCTTTTCCGGCAGGAGCATGGATGTCTTTATCAGCCGACTGCGCAAGTATTTCAGCGAAGATCCTGCCATAGCTATTCCAAGCGTGAGAGGCTTGGGTTTTGAGTTTAACATTAAAGAATAAAACATTATGAGACTATTTATCATCATCGCATTTATTGTCTGCAGCCATTTGGTTAGCGGACAGGTCAGGACTACACCTCCAACGCCTCCTACACCTCCTACGCCGGCAACGCCTGGTACCAAGGTGACGGTCAATTCGAACACTAGCGTAACGATTAACGGAAAGACGTATATATCTAACAGCACTTCTTCTGGAAAAGGAGAAGCTTCCAATTCGAAAGTAAAAATCAAGCAGAACAGCTCGAGCAGCTCTACTTCGGTATCTATCGACAATTCAGACATCACCTACAGCATCAGGGCGAGCTTTGACGACCACAAGACCGAAAGAATCAAAAAACTCCTGATGGAGAACCTTGAAAAGGAACACCTGACCGCAAAAGGCGATTCTTATGTCTGGAAAAGAATTGAAGACGAAGACATAGCGTACAGCTTTGCATTGTCTGACGGAAGACTGAGAGCCTTCGTAAACAAGGAACTCAATTCTAAAAGCTCTATCGAACGTTTCGTAGCGCTGGGCGAAAAGATTTCAGACGCGCTCTCTGAGAAATAAGCATAAAAAACGGCTTGCTGATAATCAGCAAGCCGTTTTCAAACTAACAAATGAATCAAATCAGCTTACAGCGTTTGACATTTTGTCGTTTAGTCCGGCAGCGGCATCAATAGCCTTACCGGCAATGTTTTTACCTTCTTGGATAACCGTATCTGCTTCGGAAACTGCGGCCTCTTTTATTTTGCTTAAAGAGCCTTTTACTTTTCCAGCAATGTCACCCGCCTTGTCAAGCATCGATCCAAAATTGATATATCCTTTTTTGTTGCAAATAATTCCTACTACTGCTAGGGCAGCGACTCCGGCCGCAATCCCTATAATCAGATTCTTGTTTTTCATAGCGCTGTTTTTATATAATTTGATTCGAAATTGTTCTTTTGTTATGCCTAGATGAAAAGCGGAAAGCCATATTCCTCATCCTGACCGTCTAGTTCTTGATCTTCTTCCTCTTCTTCATTAAAGATTTCCATTCTGTTCATTACCGTCTTTATTATAGTCACCAGAGAGAGACTCACGATTCCGATTAGCAAAAGGCTTTTTGTTTTCATTTTGGTTGCGATTTTTGAGTTTGTAATTATTAATTCGTCATGAAGATACGACAAAAGACCCAATGAGAATGCGGATTTAATATAATTTTAATACAAAAACAGTGTATTTTGTAACCAAAAGGAAGAAACGTGTAATGAGATTTTTTAGGAAACGCTGTGGAATTTCGGATTTTTGATTTTTGATTTATGATTTGGGATTTCGGTCTTTCAAACTTTAGACTTTCCAACTTTCGACTTTTGACTAAAAAAAACTAAAATAAAACTTGCAGTTCTACTAAATAAGACTACTTTTGCAGCGAGAGACCTGGAAACAGGGTTACGCTCTCACCGCTAAAGTCGATCGCTCCAGGTCGGCTTTTGCATTTTTTAGGAATTACGAATTTCAAATTAGGAATTACGAATCTTGTTCAAATCCTAATTCCTAATTCGTAATTAATCAATCCCTTCCCACCATTTTTTCCTGCTATCTAAAAGATCAAGATCCAGCGGCTCACCAATCATCGGATGCACGATAGGCTGTCCGGCTGTTTCGGCTGCGGCTACGGCTCTCTTGATAGGCTCGTCCCAAGCATGCAGTGCCAGCGGGAACTTGCCCCAATGCACCGGAAGCAATACCTTGGCGTTAAGATCTTGCGCTGCTTGTACGGTCTGTTCTGGCATCATGTGGATAAATTTCCAGCTCTTGTTGTATTGTCCGCATTCTAGTATGGCCAAATCAAACGGACCAAAAGCATCGCCTGCTTGCTTGAAAAAAGTATCATAGCCAGAATCGCCGCCTACGTAAATCCTATGCTGCGGCGTGTCTACTACAAATGCCAGCCATAACGCTTGGTTTCTTTTGAAACCTCTTCCTGAGAAATGGCGCGCGGGAACCGTATTGATCTTGAATCCCGAACCGAGGTCGAGCGATTCGTGCCAGTTAAGTTCATCTACAATGTTCTTATCAAAATTCCAGCGTTCGAAATGCTCGCCGGTTCCTATGCCCGTGATGATTCTTTTCACTTTTGGTTTCAGCTTGAGCATCGTATCATAATCCAAATGGTCCCAATGGTCGTGGGAAATCAGCAGGAAATCAATCTCTGGCATGTCGTTGGCCGAATACACATTGGCACCCTTGAACGCATTTACAGTAAAAGACAGCGGCGAGGCATGGTTGCTGAAAACTGGGTCGACAAGGAATGTCTTTCCAGACAATTGCATAAAATAAGACGAATGTCCGAACCACACCAACACATCTTTGCTTGGATCCAGATTTTTAAGATCTGTCTTTTGAGAAGGAATGCGCCCTGCGGGAATATTTCGCTTGCTCTTCCCGAAGAAAAAATCTTTGAGTACTGTATAATAGTTCGCTCCATCAGTCAGGTCGGGCGTGTTTGAAATATTTTGGAATTGTCCTTGTCCGTAATTAGGCATTTTTTTGATTCGTTCGAGTCTTCCGTTAGACGGCCTTCTCCCAAACTTAGGATGGTTGAAGAATAAAAAGACATAGAATGCCAGCAGAATGCAGAGTATAACCGTAAAAGTCATTGTTGTAATTTTAGCTTTGCCAAAGCTATTGATAAATTAAATCCAAAAAATAAAAGCACTGCTAAATATAACTTAAGAAAGCTATTGGGGTGGCAATTTCATTTTTAAATCGTATATTAGTAAGGCAATTTTATACATCCGCTACCATGAACGATAATTTCAAGACCATCATCGAATCGCTGATTATGAACGGTTTCATAGAATCAGAACAGCACGTCAAGGAACTTGGCGGCAAGCTTGATTTTAAGATTACGCAGTATTCCCTAAATACGCCGCTGAGTTTCAAATTCCATAATAGCGAGGAATTTATCACCTTCCTCAACTTTTCAAGCCCGGAAGAAATCGACGAGGAAAAAATAGGACTCATCAATGCCGCTATCCTCGAGCAAGGACTAGATCCAGATGATTTCTTCTACGTCAACTTTTATAAGAAAGAAGTCAACGAGTTATAGGATTTGGGATTTTTGATTTTTGATTTGGGTTATATTTGCAGACACTATTTACATCATAAATCTAAAATCACAAATCCAAAATAAAATGATACAGCTCGTTTTCGCTTCCAACAATAAAAATAAGATTAAAGAAATACAAAGCCTGCTTCCGGATGATATACAAATCCTAAGTCTGGAAGACATTGGCTGTCATGAAGATATACCCGAAACTGCCGATACGATTGAAGGCAATGCCATATTAAAAGCAGATTACGTGACCAAAAACTACGGTTACGATTGTTTTGCCGACGACTCTGGTCTCGAAGTCAATGCCTTAGAAGGCGCTCCTGGCGTCTACTCTGCCCGCTTTGCCGGAGAACATAAAAATGACCACGACAACATGGACAAACTGTTGCGTGAATTGGAAAATACGACAGACAGGTCTGCCAACTTCAAAACTGTTATAGCGCTGAACCTTAACGGACAGCAAAAATTATTTACTGGAAAAGTGTTCGGAACTATCCTTTTTGAAAAGAAAGGAACGAACGGTTTCGGCTACGATCCTATCTTCCAACCTGATGGATTTTCTTACACGTTTGCACAACTTTCGCTCGACGAAAAGGGTGCTATAAGTCATCGAGCTAAAGCAGTGAAGCAACTCATCGCCTACCTAAAAAACTAACTTTCTGATTTTCAATTATTCATAAAAAAATAAACTTCCAATTCGGATTAGTTTTAATGGTTTTTTAAACGTACCTTTGCAGCCTATTTTAAATACATATATGAATAAATTTGAACAATTAGGATTGAGTGAGTCGCTACTGAGGGCGATTTTAGATCTAGGATTTGAAAATCCGACCGAGGTACAGGAAAAAGCGATTCCCCTATTATTGGCACAAGACACAGACATGGTTGCGTTGGCTCAAACAGGGACAGGGAAAACAGCAGCGTTTGGTTTTCCGCTTATCCAAAAGATTGATGCCGACAACAGAAATACTCAGGCGTTGATTTTATCACCGACACGCGAACTTTGTTTGCAGATTACAAATGAAATCAAAAACTACTCAAAATACGAAAAAGGTATTAATGTAGTTGCGATTTACGGCGGTGCCAGCATTACAGAGCAGGCTAGGGAAATCAAGAGAGGAGCACAAATTATCGTGGCTACTCCGGGAAGAATGCAAGATATGATCAATAGAGGTTTGGTGAACATTTCACAAATCAACTATTGCATACTTGACGAGGCAGATGAAATGTTGAACATGGGATTCTATGAGGATATCGTGAACATCCTTTCTACATCGCCAGACGAAAAAAGCACATGGTTATTCTCGGCTACAATGCCGCAAGAAGTTGCCCGAATTGCAAAACAATTCATGAGCGAGCCATTGGAAATCACTGTAGGAACTAAAAATTCAGGTTCGGCTACAGTTTCACATGAATTTTATTTAGTAAACGCTCGTGACCGTTACGAAGCCTTGAAAAGATTGGCAGATGCAAATCCGGATATCTTTTCTGTGGTGTTCTGTCGTACCAAAAGAGACACGCAGGCAGTTGCTGAAAAATTAATCGAAGACGGATACAGCGCAGCAGCTTTGCACGGAGATTTATCTCAAGCACAAAGAGATGGCGTAATGAAATCGTTTAGAGGAAGACAAATCCAGATGCTTGTAGCAACAGACGTTGCAGCACGTGGAATCGACGTTGATAACATTACACACGTTGTAAACTATCAGCTTCCTGACGAGGTAGAAACTTACAACCACCGTTCTGGTAGAACCGGACGTGCTGGAAAACTAGGAACTTCTATCGTAATCGTTACTAAAAGTGAATTGCGAAAAATCTCTGCGATCGAAAGAATCATCAAGCAGAAATTTGAAGAGAAATCAATTCCTTCTGGAATCGAAATCTGCGAAATCCAATTGTTGCACTTAGCGAACAAAATCAAGGATACAGAAGTTGACCACGAAATCGACAACTACCTTCCAGCAATCAACAATGTTCTTGAAGATCTTTCAAAAGAAGAATTGATCAAGAAAATGGTTTCTGTAGAATTCAACCGTTTCATCAACTATTACAAGAAAAACAGAGATATTTCTGCTCAGTCTGCTGGCGAAAGACGCGAAAGCGACGGCGCTCCAAGAGACAACAGCGGTGCAGTTCGTTATTTCGTGAACATTGGTTCTAGAGACAATTTCGACTGGATGTCGTTGAAAGATTTCTTGAAAGAAACGCTAGATCTTGGACGTGATGACGTTTTCAAAGTAGACGTAAAAGAAGGTTTCTCTTTCTTCAATACAGATGCAGAGCATTCTGCTAAAGTAATGGATATCTTGAACGGAATCGAATTGGAAGGAAGAAAGATCAATGTCGAGATTTCTAAAAACGACGGTGGCGGCAGAAGCAGCTCTAGAAGAGACCACAACGGAAGAAGTGGTGGTTTTGGCGGAGGCAGATCTGGCGGCGGCGGCGGTTTTAGAAGCGACAGAAGCTCGGCTCCAAAAAGAGAAGGCGGCTTTAGAAGCGACAGAGGCGGATCACCTGACAGACCAGCTCGCAGAAGCGAAGGTTTTTCATCTGACCGACCAAGAAGAGAGGGCGGATTTTCTGAAAGAGCTCCACGTCGTTCTGAAGGAACAAGATCTGAAGCTCCAAGAGCAAGAAGACCGAGAAGAGACTAAATCTTTTAGTTAATTTTCTTATAATTATAAACAGACTGCAAAATATCTTAAAGAGTTTTATTACTTTTAACGCTTCTAACAAGGCTATGAGATATTTTGCAGTTTTCTTTTTCTTATTCGTAACCTCTTTTGCTTTTGCACAGGATACAAAAATTTCGGCTACAGTAATTAACGACAATACTTTGCTCCCCCTCGCAGACGTCAGCATCATCAACCTCAACAAGGTGAAAGGAACGACGACAAACGCAAGCGGCTACTTTGAATTGGTTGCCGAAGTAAACGATACTCTTCACATTTCGACTCTAGGATACAAATCCATTAAAGTAAGAGTCACCAACGACTGGTTCAAGACCAAAAGCACAAAAATAAAAATGACCGAAAAGGCCTATGCATTAGAAGAAGTTGTCATTAACCAATACAACCTGACCGGATATCTTGAAATCGATTACAAGATCATCCCGATTAAGGAAAATTTCAGGTATAGCATTTCCGGATTGTCGCAAGGCTATGAAATGGGAAGATACGCCCCTGGCGCTTTCTCAAGGGTCGTAGGATCTATCTTCAACCCTGCCGACATGCTTTATAATTTCTTCGGAAAAAAGCCTACAGAGCTGAAAAGGCTGAAAGAAATGAAAAAGGACGATGCGGTAAAAAACCTTCTTTCGTCTAAATTTGACCGAGAAACTTTAGGAGCCCTTCTAGGTGTCAGCCCAAACGAGATTGCTGAAATCTTGGAGCGTTGCAACTACTCAGAAACTTTTATCAAGACCGCTAATGACCTCCAAATCATGGATGCCATTAACGAATGCTATGAAGAATACAAAATTTTGAAAGGCAAGAAATAACCTTACAAGAGATTATTGATTTCCTTATAGCGCTGCTCAATCCGCTTGATATCTTTGATCGAATTTTTGGTCCAGGCCAATCTCCTTGAAATTGTTTCCTCTTCCGTAAGCTTCCAATCCACATCCGATTTTCGCAATCGGCTCATGATACTTTGTATGATGATCGCCGCAGAAACAGAAATATTCAGGCTTTCCGTAAAACCGGCCATTGGTATCTTTAAAAAGCCATCCGCTTCGTTCATGACTTCGTCCGAAAGTCCGTTCTTTTCCGTACCGAAAAAGATAGCCGAAGGTTTTGAGATATCAAAATCATCGAGCAAGCAGGAATTGTCATGCGGCGTTGTCGCAATAATCTGATAGCCTTTTTCTTTTAAAGCCTTGAGACAATCCATATTGGAATTGTAACGGCTCACATCGACCCATTTCTGCGCTCCCATCGCAATTTCCTTATCGATTTTCTTTCCGTATTTTTCTTCGACCACATGAAGATTCTGGATACCGAACACTTCGCAGCTGCGCATAACAGCACTCGTATTGTGCAACTGAAAGACATCTTCTATAGCGATAGTAAAATGATTGGTCCGCTGCTGAAGGACTTTTATGAATTTTTCTTTTCTGTTTTCTGTTATAAACTCTTCTAAATAGGCCAGATATTCGACTTCGGATGTTTTTTCTTTCATGGATGGATGGATTTATAAAATAGTTTCCTTAAATTGGCTTACCTAAAATTCGGCTATGACTCAGGAAGAATTACTACCACAAATTTATAAAAAAGACGACAGAGCATTCACTTTGATGTATGATATGTATTCTAAAAGTCTCTACAGCGTGATTTACAATCTGGTACGCGACAATGAAGAGGCCGAAGATATCCTTCAGGAAACTTTTGTGAAAATATGGAAAAACATTGACAGCTACAACGAATCTAAAGGAAGATTCTATACGTGGATACTCAATATTGCTCGCAATACTTCTATCGATAAGCTTCGTTCTAAAGGCTTTAACAACCGGCAGAAAAACCTTTCGTCTGATAATTTCGTACATCTACTCGACGACAGTAACAAACTGAGCAATAAGATTGACACGATCGGAATCAAAGAATTTGTCAAGAAATTAAAACCTAAATGCATCCAGATTTTAGACCTTTTGTTTTTTAAGGGATACACTCAGCAAGAAGCCTCAGAAGAATTGCAGATTCCGCTTGGGACTGTAAAGACCCAGAACAGAAACTGCATCAATGATTTAAGAAACTTTTTAAAAGTATAATGGACAAACAAGAATACATAGAGTCAGGTATTTTAGAACTGTACGTCTTTGGGCAATTGGACGAGCCGGAATTCAGCGAAGTCACAAAAATGGCCGAAAAAGACGAGGACATACGCAATGAAATTATTTCTATAGAAAAAGCGATTATCAATTTTTCAGAAAGCGTTGCTCCTTTCCTATCGTCAGGAAACTATGAAAAAATACGCGAAGCATTGATGCTCAAACACGGAGTTGTCGATATGAAGCCGAAATCGAGCATCTATCTTTATTTGGGATGGGCGGCTTCCATTTTACTGCTGATTGGCGTAGGATATCAATACGTACAACTGGAAGACAAGAAAACGAAAATAGAAACGGTAGAAACCGAAAAAAGCAAGCTGCAAGAATCGGTAGTGGACTTGACCCTGCAAAATAAAAACAATGAGGCTACTTTAGCCATCATTCGCGACAACAGCAATACAATAGTAAAGCTGGAAGGGCAAGAAGTTTCGCCGCAATCGTATGCAAAAGTATATTGGAACAAAGACACCAAAGCTGTCCATATCGATGCCGCTGGACTTCCAGAACCGCCTGAAGGCATGGTCTATCAAGTATGGGCTTTAAAACTGAATCCTCTGACACCGACAAGTATCGGACTTTTAGAGAATTTCAAAGGCAATGCAAAACGAATCTTTACAGTTGAAAATGCCAATGAAGCCGAAGCCTTCGGAATCACACTGGAACCAGCTGGCGGAAGTGCATCGCCTACATTGGAACAATTATATACTTTAGGAAAAGCATAATCAAACACTATTTTTAGAGCGGAAATGGCATTAGTAATGTCCGTTTCCGCTTTCTATTTAATTCTATGAAAAAGAAACTTGTAGTCCTTACTGGAGCCGGAATCAGCGCTGAAAGCGGCATCAAGACCTTTCGCGATTCAGACGGCTTGTGGGAAGGCCACGACGTCATGGAAGTCGCATCGCCAGAAGGCTGGAGAAACAACCCTGCTTTGGTCATGGATTTTTACAACAAGAGAAGGCAGCAATTAAAAGAAGTCGTGCCCAATGCCGCACACTTAATTTTGGCCGAACTGGAGCAACATTTCGACGTACATATCATTACCCAAAATGTAGACGACCTTCACGAAAGAGCCGGAAGCTCAAATGTGCTTCACCTTCATGGCGAGCTGCTGAAAGCACGAAGCACCAAAAGAGAAAATTACATATTGGATTGGACAGACGACTTAAATTTTGGCGATCTTGACGACAACGGACACCAGCTCCGCCCGCACATCGTGTGGTTTGGAGAAGCCGTCCCTGCTCTAGAAGAAGCGGTCAGCATCACCAACGAAGCCGATTTCTTTGCGGTAGTAGGAACATCGCTGCAAGTCTATCCTGCAGCCAGACTGGTTGATTTTACAAAACCTGGGACTCCCTTGTTTTATGTCGATTTAAATCCTGCACGTATTCCAAACCTCAGAAACGAATTAGAAGTCATTCCAACAACAGCTTCCGAAGGGATGAAAGTGCTAAAAGAAAAGCTGCTGGCCCGTTTATAATCCGAAAAGGTTATAAAGCAGGAAGAAAAAGCAGTACAAATCGCATTTATCTTTTAATACTTCAGACATATAAAGTATATTTGCGCTTATCTGAATAACAACACAAAATGACAACTTTAACTGAACTGAACGCTATATCTCCAATTGATGGACGGTATAGAAACAAAACGTATTCTTTATCACAGTATTTCTCTGAAGAAGCCTTGATAAAATACCGCGTACTTGTTGAAATAGAATACTTTATCTCGCTTTGCGAAATTCCGCTGCCGCAGCTAAAAACGGTGGATGCTTCGGTTTTTGACAGCTTGAGAAACCTCTACAAAAATTTCAGTGCCGACGATGCGAAAGCCATCAAGGAAATCGAAAAAACAACCAACCACGATGTCAAAGCCGTAGAATATTTTATCAAGACTGCGTTTGACAAATTGGGCTTATCAGAACATAAAGAATTCATCCACTTTGGACTGACTTCTCAAGACATAAACAATACCGCAATTCCATTATCGACAAAAGAAGCTTTTCAAGAAGTGTATTTGAAATCATTAATCGAATTGACTTCAAAGCTTAAAGATTTAAGCACAGAATGGGCCGATGTGCCAATGCTAGCCAGAACCCACGGACAGCCTGCCTCTCCTACCCGTTTAGGAAAAGAAATTGCCGTTTTTGTAGAAAGACTAGAAGAACAAATGCGTCTTCTTTTTAATGTTCCTTTTGCTGCCAAATTTGGAGGCGCAACCGGAAATTTCAATGCGCATCATGTCGCTTACAAGCAAATTGATTGGAAACAATTCGGAAAAGATTTCGTAGAAGGAAACTTAGGCTTGCACCATTCTTTCCCGACTACACAGATTGAACATTACGATCATTTTGCTGCATTTTTTGATGCGCTGAAAAGAATCAACACCATTATCATCGATTTGGACAGGGATATCTGGACTTATGTGTCGATGGATTATTTCAAGCAAAAAATAAAAGCTGGCGAAGTAGGTTCTTCTGCCATGCCGCACAAAGTCAATCCTATTGATTTTGAAAACTCAGAAGGAAATTTAGGAATTGCCAACGCTATTTTTGAGCATCTGGCCGCCAAATTGCCTTTATCAAGATTGCAGAGAGACTTGACCGACAGTACCGTTTTGAGAAATATCGGCGTGCCGATGGGCCATACGATTATCGGTTTTGAGGCTACTTTAAAAGGGTTGAACAAGCTACTTTTGAACGCTCCAAAATTCGAGGAAGACCTTGAAAGAAATTGGGCTGTTGTTGCCGAAGCCATTCAAACCATCTTGAGAAGAGAAGGCTACCCGAATCCGTATGAAGCCTTGAAAGGCCTTACGAGAACCAATACCGTGATGAACAAAGAATCCATTCATGAATTTATCAAGACGCTTGAGGTTTCGGAAAGCATTAAAGCTGAACTATTGCAAATTACGCCAAGCAATTACCTAGGAATCTAAAATAGTATTTTGTATAGAAAAACAATCTCGAGCAGGAATAGAACAGCTTCCTTCTCGAGATTTTTTATTTTTGGATGGCCTTGATTTTTTTCCGATATTAGTTAACAAAATCCCCTAGCCTTGTAACACACCCTCGAATTCAAATTAAAATTGATGTCGAAGAACAAAATACTAATAGTGTTTGCCCATCCCTTATTCGAAAAATCTTTTGCGAATAAAATTTTAGCGGAACATATACCACCCTCCAAAAACATTACCTTCCACGACTTATACGAAATCTATCCTGAATTCGACATCAATGTCAAGTACGAACAGGAATTGCTAAAAAACCACGACATTATCATCTGGCAGCATCCTATGTATTGGTATAGCTGTCCGCCACTGCTAAAACAATGGATCGACATGGTCTTGGAATACGGATGGGCGTATGGCAAAAATGGATTAGCGTTACAGGATAAAATTATCTTCCAGGCCATAACTACCGGTGCCAACATGGAAAATTATTCCACAGAGGGAGACAACTTGTTTACATTACCTGAGTTATTGCGTCCTTTCAGCCAGACCGCAAAAGTCTGCCGAATGGAATACCTGCCGCCTTTTGTAATCCACGGTACGCACAAAATGGAAGAAGAGACCTATTATGAACACGGGGCATCTTATGCAAGGCTTTTGAACTATCTTGAAACTAATGAAATAGACGCCAAAAAAATACAGCAGTTTTTTTACATGAACGATTGGATGCAATCTAAAAATATTTGACATGGAAAATAGTTTTTTTCTTCAGGCAATAATTTATCTGGCCGCTGCGGTAGTCTGCGTTCCTATCGCGAAAAAGATCGGACTGAGCTCTATTTTAGGCTACCTGTTTTCTGGAATCATCATCGGTCCCTTTGTATTAGGATTTATTGGCTCGGAAGGCCAAGACCTGATGCATTTTGCTGAATTTGGCGTTGTGATGATGCTTTTTCTGATCGGACTGGAACTCGATCCTTATAAGTTCTGGAAAATGCGACGGTTCATATTAGGAATGGGCTCGCTACAAGTCGGGATTACTTCATTAGTGCTTTTCATCTGTTCATCGATTATTTTCGATTGGAACTGGCAGACAGCCCTGACCATTTCTCTGGCCTTATCGCTTTCTTCAACAGCTATCGTATTACAGACGCTCAAAGAAAAAGGAATGCTTCAGACTTCCGTCGGACGTTCTTCTTTTGCCGTATTGCTTTTTCAAGATATTGCCGTCATTCCAATCTTGGCCATCATTCCTTTGCTTGTTTCGAGTTCTAATATAATCCCTGATGAAGATATTCACCATTCGCTGATTTCAAATTTAGACGGCTGGCTACAGACTTTAATCGTAATCGGTGTTATTGCTACCATCTATTTTGCAGGGAAATATGTAATTGTTCCTATTCTGCATGTAGTCGCAAAAACAAGGCTGCAGGAATTGTTTACCGCGTCGGCTTTATTATTAGTATTAGGCGTGTCCTACCTTATGCAATTGGTCGGATTAAGCCCTGCTTTGGGTGCATTTATGGCCGGAGTCGTCTTGGCCAATTCTGAGTTCAGGCATGAACTGGAAGGCGATATCGCTCCGTTTAAAGGCTTATTGCTTGGCTTATTTTTTATAGGTGTCGGCGCTTCAATCAATTTCAGGCTGATTATCGACAATCCAGCTTTTATTTTGATTTTTGGTTTTATACTGACCATGATTAAGTTCTTTGTCTTCTTGGGAATCGGAAAACTCTACAACAAAAAAATCGACCAAAATTTTATCTTTTCGATTGGTTTGAGTCAAGCTGGGGAATTCGGGTTTGTGATCATGAGTTTTTCTATGGAACTAAATATTATTCCGAATATGCTGGCCAATCAGATCATGGCGATTATCGCGATAAGCATGATTTCGACTCCTTTCTTACTGCTGATTAATGAACGTTTGATCGATCCTTATTTTGGAGTAAAAGAAAAAGAGTCCAAGACGTATGACGAAATCAACGAAAACAACGAAGTCATTATTGCTGGCTTTGGAAACTTCGGAAGTACCATAGGCCGTTTACTAAAGACTAACAAAATTCCAGCTACCATATTAGATTTGGATTCAGATCGTGTGGATTCTTTGCGAAAAATGGGCTTTAAGGTATATTATGGTGATGCGACCCGTCTAGAACTATTAAAAGCTGCCGGTTGTGAAAATGCCAAATTGTTTATTGCTGCCATCGACAACCCGACCGTGAACCTAATCGTAATTGAGATGCTGAAAAAACATTTTCCGCACCTCAAAATTTTGGCTAGAGCCAGAAACAGAAATGATGCTTTTGAAATCATCGACATGGGAATAGAAAATATCTACCGTGAAAATCTATATAGTGCCGTGCATTTAGGCGTTGATGCTTTGGTTTATTTAGGCCATCGTCGTTATTCGGCTACAAGGCAGGGACAAAGATTCATCAAATATGATGAGGATGCTATTTTCAGGTTGGCCAAGAAACGACATGACAAAAAAGCGTTTATGATTTCGGCTATGGAAGAAATCGAAATGCAGGAACAGCTTTTTAAAAGCGACCTTTTCAATCCTATTGGCCCGGGAGATCATGCTTGGGACAGCGAAAATTTGAAAAAAGATACTTCAACATAACAAAAAAGCCGAAGAACTTGAAAGTACCTCGGCTTTTCTTTTATGAGTAAGAAGCTTATCTTGAATAGTTTGGCGCTTCTTTCGTAATTGTAACATTGTGGGGATGACTTTCTCCGATACCGCTAGCAGTAATTCTAACAAAGCGTCCGGTTTCTTGCAACGTCTCTATATTTTTTGATCCGCAGTAGCCCATTCCTGCTCTCAAGCCTCCGATAAATTGGAGCATGCTTTCGAACAGTTCACCTTTGTATGGAACACGTCCAACGATTCCTTCTGGAACTAATTTCTTGATATCGTCTTCTACATCTTGGAAATAACGGTCTTTGGAACCTTCTTGCATCGCTTCAACCGATCCCATCCCTCTATACGATTTGAATTTTCTTCCTTCAAAAATGATAGTTTCCCCTGGCGATTCTTTAGTACCTGCTAAAAGAGAGCCTAACATTACACAGTCAGCACCAGCAGCGATCGCTTTTGGAATATCTCCTGTATAACGGATTCCACCGTCAGCAATGACAGGAATTCCAGAACCTTTGATAGCAGCAGCTACTTCTAAAACTGCAGAAAATTGCGGGAAGCCAACACCAGCCACAACTCTAGTAGTACAAATAGAGCCAGGTCCGATTCCTACTTTTACGCCGTCGGCACCATTTTCAACTAAATATTTAGCCGCTTCTGGTGTCGCGATATTTCCGACAATAACATCTAAATCTGGGAAATTTTTCTTTACGTCTTTCAAAACATCTACAACGCCTTTGGTATGTCCGTGAGCAGTATCAATAATAACAGCATCTACTCCAGCTGCAACTAATGCGCCTGCTCTTTGAACGGCATCAGCCGTAACACCAAGGGCAGCCGCTACTCTCAAACGTCCGAACTTATCTTTGTTGGCGATTGGTTTTTGCGTCAGTTTTGTGATATCTCTAAAGGTAATCAATCCGACTAGCTTATAGTCAGAATTTACTACCGGCAGTTTTTCAATTTTGTTTTTTTGAAGGATACCTTCCGCGACTTCCAATGTAGTTCCTTCACCAGCAGTGACAAGCTTTTCAGTCGTCATAACTTCTAGAATAGAACGGGTATTGTTTTTTTCGAAACGCAAATCACGGTTTGTGGCGATTCCTTTTAAAATTTGATTTTCATCTACGACAGGAATACCTCCAATGCTGTATTCTCTCATTACTTGTTTTGCATCGCCTACAGTCGCCGTCAAAGGCAAAGTCACAGGATCTATGATCATTCCAGACTCGGCTCTTTTTACTTTTCGTACTTCTGCAGCCTGCTGTTCGATGGTCATGTTTTTGTGCAGTACGCCGATACCCCCTTCTTGAGCCATAGCAATCGCCATAGCGCTTTCGGTAACTGTATCCATTGCTGCAGAAACAATAGGAACGTTTAATGTAATATTACGGGAAAATTTAGATTGAATGCTTACTTCGCGTGGTAAAACTTCAGAATAATTGGGGATCAGGAGGACATCGTCGTAGGTAAGGCCTTCTCCTATAACTTTAGTTGAGTGTGCTTTCATTGTTGCAATTTGTAGTTAAATTGCGTGCAAATGTAATCATTTTTAGGGAGAAAAGGAAATCTAAGGTTTTATTTAGAAATATTTAGCTTTTGGCAATGAGGCAATAAATTCCGTCCCGCCTTCTTGATGGTGGACAATATCGAGCTGTCCATTATTATCTGATAAAAATTGTTTTACCAGAAGCAGCCCAAGACCGGTACCTTCTTCAAAACCAGTTCCTTTTTCGGACACTACTCTTTTGTCAAAATTCAGGATTTCTTCAATCTTGGCTTGAGAAATACCTTTACCCGAATCATTGATATGCATATGGATAAATGTTCCGTCTTCAGAATACCTGATTTCAATAGTTCCGGCTATAGGAGTGAACTTTATTGCATTAGACAGCAAATTATTTAGTATGATTTGGACATGTCCTTTATCTGCATCGACAACAGTATCTTTTTCTGAATTTGTATGGATAAATTTTATTTCTTTAGCTTTCGCCATAAGGTTCAACCCAGCTATGGAATCTTTGACCATTTTTTCTAAATCAATATCCTCTTTATTGATTTTTGCTCCATCGAGCTGTGTCATAGACCAATGCAATATATTATTCAGCATGATCGAAGTACTATCGACTTGAGTAATCAAATGTTCGGCCAATACTTTCAGTTCTTCACTGCTGATTTCGCCTTCGCGTAGCAGTCCGAGAACTTGCTGAATAGAAGCAATCGGGGATCTCAAATCATGTGACAATATAGAGAACAATTTGTTTTTTGTTTGATTTAACTCGCTCAAGTTATGGTTCTGTGCGGTTATCAGCATTTGCTGGCTTTCGATGTCTTGGTTTTTAAGCTCTAATTCTGAATATAGCTTCTCTCTTACCTTATTATTCTTAGTATACTGATATATGATGGTCAAAAGATACAGCATGAAGAGAATTACGGATACTGAAAATAGTCTTGTGTTTTTGAGCTTGTGCTGTGCCGCTTCATTTTTGGCAACGAGTTTTTCGTTTTCGGCTTCTTTTCTTTTTAGCTGCAGCAAGTTGATTTCTTTCAATTTTGCGTCGTTAAAAAGCGAATCGTTATAGCTTTTGCAGATGGCCAGATACTTAAAAGCCAGCTCATAGTTATGGTCATTTTTATAAGCAATCGATAAGATTTCCGCAGCCCTGGCAATATCCCACTTCGCTTGTGTGTTTTTTGCGGCTTCAAAGCCTTTCAAGCCATATTCTTCTGCTTTTTTATAATCGCCTTTTTTAATATAAACTTCTGAAAGCCCCGTGTTTGCAAACGACTTTTCCCATTGATTGGCTTGACTGGCATCAAGTACTTTTTTGTAATAATAGACAGAAGAATCTAAATCGTTCCGAAGATAATGGAGGTTTCCCAACCTGTTTTGGGAAAGATGTTCCATGTTGGAATCTTTATTTTGGACTGCTAATTTTAAAGATTTATGAAAATTATCGTACGAATCGTCTATTTCCTTTAATTCAATTTGGGAAATGCCTATATTCAGATACACCTTGCTCTCTAAGACAGTATCGTTTAATTCTTTGATAATCGTATTTGCCTTTTGAAATAACTTTATGGCTTCTTTATTTCTGCCGATTCCTTGTTGGATAAGGCCTTGGCCTATAAGACATTTTGCAATCCCGAGCTTATTATCGGTTTCTTCATACAACGATAAAGCCTCCATAAATTTCTGCAGGGCTACATCATACGTTCCAACAATATAATAGCTGGCAGCGTAATTATGGGCAACATCTGCAATCAGATTAGGGTCTTTGGATTTTTTTGCAATAGCTTCGGCTTTTACAAGCGACTTTTTTGCGGCTTTAAAATCGCTGTATACCTGCTTTTTAGATTCTTCAAGGTAGTAACGGACAGAATCTTTCTGGAGATTAAAAGAATAGCTCTCGGTTTTTGGCAAAACCAAGCAAATTAATAAGGTAAAAAAGCTTATTATAGAACTGGGCAAACTATCGTTACGTTAAAATTACTCCGCGATAAAGATATCAAAATTTGGCCGGAATTAGTGGTATACCGTAAAAATCTTTGTCGCTTCGTTATAGGCACTCTCAAAACTCATCGGGCTAGTTTCTGTTGAAGCTTTTTGCGTCGTAAAATACGAAAGCATCTTTTCGGTCGGCATATTTCCTGTCAAATCGTCTTTAGCCATAGGACAGCCGCCAAAACCTTGGATAGCGCCGTCAAATCGTCGACAGCCGGATTTATAAGCTGCATCTACTTTTTCGAACCATTTATCTGGCGTTGTATGCAAGTGCGCTCCGAACTCGATATGCTTGTATTTTGGGATCAGGTTCGAAAAAAGATAATCGATTACTTCTGGTGTTGAAGAACCAACCGTATCAGAAAGCGACAATATCTTGACGCCCATGTTAGACAATCTTTCTGTCCATTCGCCGACAATTTCAACATTCCACGGATCACCATATGGATTTCCGAATCCCATGGAAAGATAGGCCACGACTTCTTTGTCGGTAGCATTGGCAATATCCAGAATTTCTTGTAGAGTAATTAAAGATTCGGCTATGGTCTTATGGGTATTCCGCATCTGGAAATTTTCAGATATGGAAAATGGATAACCTAAGTACTGTATTTGTTTGTGTTTTGAAGCCATTTCTGCACCTTGCGTATTGGCAATAATTGCTAAAAGCTTGCTTCTTGTCTGAGAAAGATCAAGCTTGGCTAATACTTCAGCCGTATCGACCATTTGAGGAATGGCTTTTGGCGAAACAAAACTTCCAAAATCTATGGTATCAAAACCAACACGCAATAAGGATTGGATGTAGTCCACTTTTTTTTCTGTCGGGATAAATGCCTTGATTCCTTGCATCGCATCCCTCGGACATTCTATAATTTTAACTTGTTCCATAGAAGTCCAAAGATAGGAAAGAATTCTATTGTACGAAATCGTTTTTTCCTAATTTTATACTATCGAACTATCGAATTATCTTACTTTTCTTTTAGTATCTTTTGGTTGATTTTTTTAATCAGAGCCGGGCCTTCATAAATAAATCCTGTATACAACTGCACTAGGCTGGCACCCGCTTCTAATTTCTCAAGCGCGTCTTCGGCAGAATGGATTCCTCCTACTCCAATTATCGGAAAGGATTTATTGCTTTTTTCGGAAAGAAAGCGGATTACTTCTGTAGAACGTTTTGTCAGAGGCTTTCCAGACAAGCCGCCTGTTTCTTTTTTGTTTTCGGATTTCAGCCCTTCTCTAGAAATAGTCGTATTGGTAGCAATTACGCCCGCAATTTTTGTGTCGTTTACGATGTCAATTATATCCAAAAGCTGTTCGTCTGTTAAATCAGGTGCTATCTTGAGGAGAATCGGCTTCTGTATTGGCTTTGTAGCATTCTTATCTTGGAGAGATTGCAGTAGCTGCGTCAGCGGTTCTTTATCTTGTAATGCACGAAGATTTGGCGTATTTGGAGAACTTACATTCACGACAAAATAATCTACATAATCATATAAGGCATCAAAGCAGATTTCATAATCTGAAGTCGCTTCTTCATTTGGAGTCAGCTTATTCTTCCCGATATTTCCTCCAATCAGCACGCCATTATTTTTTTTCAGTCTTTCGACAGCTTCAACCACGCCACCATTGTTAAACCCCATCCTATTGATGATTGCCGAATCTTCTTTTAGGCGGAAAAGGCGTTTTTTAGGATTTCCCTCCTGTCCTTTTGGCGTGAGCGTACCGATTTCGATAAAGCCAAAACCAAGATTCGAAAGTTCTTTATATAACTTTGCATCTTTATCAAATCCGGCGGCCAAGCCAACAGGATTTTTAAATTTCAAGCCAAAAACCTCACGTTCGAGTCGTTTATCATCAATTTGATAAAGCGATTTGAAAATTGATTTCGAGCCTGGAATCTTGTTTAGAAAACGCAGTGTTGAAAAAGTAAAATAATGGATTTTTTCCGGATCAAACCCGAAAAGAAGTGGGCGGATTAGTGATTTGTACATTTTAGCTGTGTTGTGTTTTGCAAAAATAGAATTATCAATCCGATTATTAAATGTTTGCCAGATTTTTTTGTAGATGTTATCAATTGTTTATTTTATATTTAGCCTACAAAATCTCTTCTGTAGACTCTCAGAATGAGCATTGATACTTTCTAAATTTAGATATGTTACAACAAAACTTCAATAGTCTCTTTCAAAAATACAATCAAGATTTTTCTTTACAAGAGAAGCTTTGGCTAGAAATCAAGAAAAATCATTCTTCTAAAAAAAGAAATTATCACAACCTGTCGCATTTGGAAAATTTGTTCGAAGAATTAATTCCTATTAAAGAAGAATTTGAGGATTGGGATACCGTACAGTTTTCGATATACTATCACGACATTGTTTACAAAACGACACGAAGCGACAATGAAGAAAAAAGCGCTCAGCTTGCTGTGGAAAGGTTGGGACAGATTAGCTATCCTGAAGACAATGTTCAAAAATGCAAACGCCAAATTCTTGCCACAAAATTGCATGCTGTCGCCGATCCAGATACGAACTTATTTACCGATGCCGACTTATCTATTTTAGGAAAAAGCTGGGAAGTTTATGCAACTTATTACCAGCAAATTCGAAAAGAATACAGCATCTATCCTGATTTCATGTACACTAATGGCAGGAAAAAAGCGCTACAGCATTTCTTAGATATGGAATATATTTTCAAGACGAGTTATTTCCAAAACAAATACGAAAGTCAAGCTAGAAGAAATCTAGAAAAAGAGCTTCAGATTTTAGGCAAATAATCGTTAAACCTTCCGCTAAAAAAGGGAGAAAACCTAAATAAATTGTAACTTCGCGTCACATTTTAAACATATATTATGCAACATATTATTGACCGTTTTATCAGTTATGTTACTATTGATACGGAATCGGACCCAAATTCAAATACAACTCCAAGTACAGCAAAACAGTGGGACTTAGCGAACAAATTAGTTGAGGAGCTAAAAGCAATCGGATTGGAAGATGTTACGATTGACGAAAATGCGTATATCATGGCAACTTTGCCTAGCAATGTAGACCATGAAGTTCCAACTATCGGATTTGTTTCGCATTTCGATACGACACCTGATTTTACGGGAGCTAACATCAAGCCGCAAATCGTAAAAAATTATGACGGTGGCGATATTATCTTAAACAAAGAGCAGAACATTGTTCTTTCTCCAAATTATTTCAAAGATTTATTACAATACAAAGGCCAGACGATTATCACGACAGATGGCACAACGTTACTTGGCGCTGATGATAAAGCTGGAATTACCGAAATTGTGACAGCTATGGAATATCTGATCCAACATCCGGAAATCAAGCACGGAAAGATCAGAGTCGGATTTACTCCTGATGAAGAAATCGGTCGCGGTGCTCATAAATTTGATGTAAAAAAATTCAATGCCGACTGGGCTTATACAATGGACGGAAGTCAGATTGGCGAGCTGGAATATGAAAATTTCAATGCTGCTGGCGCGAAAATCACCTTCAAAGGAAAAAGCGTGCATCCAGGTTATGCCAAAGGAAAAATGATTAATTCTATGCTGATCGCGAATAAATTCCTTTCGAAATTGCCAAAAGATGAAGTTCCTGAAAGAACAAAAGGCTACGAAGGATTTTTCCACGTACATCACTTAAACGGAACAATCGAAGAAACTACATTAGAACTGATCATTCGTGATCACGACAAGAATAAATTCGAAAAAAGAAAGAAACTAGTCGAAAAAATCACGAAAAAAATCAACAAAAAATTTGCGACTCAATTTGGCGAAGATATAGCAACTGCCGAAATCAAGGATCAGTATTACAACATGAAGGAAAAGGTCGAGCCAGTCATGCATATTGTTGATATTGCCGAAAAAGCAATGAAACAGCTTGGAATTAAGCCAATCATCAAACCGATTCGTGGTGGAACTGATGGCTGCCAGCTGTCTTATATGGGACTCCCATGTCCTAATATTTTTGCAGGCGGACATAATTTCCATGGGAAATACGAATACGTTCCTGTAGAAAGCATGCAGAAAGCGGTAGAAGTTATTGTGAAAATTGCCGAGCTGACTGCAGAAAAAAAATAAACTTTTTTTGCCGATGGAAGAAAAACACATATGGGACAAGACCAATCAATGGGAAGAGGAATTGGAGTATCTAAAATCGATAATTATCAAGACAGAGCTTGTTGAAATGGTAAAATGGGGAGCACCGGTTTATACCTTAAACAACAAAAATGTATTGGCAATCGGAGGCTTCAAGAACTTTTTTACCATCTGGTTTTACAATGGCGTTTTTCTGAAAGATCCAAAAAAAGTATTGGTAAATGCTAATGAAGGTGTTACCAAAGCTTTAAGACAATGGCGTTTTCAATCCAAAGAAGAGATTGATGAAAAACTCGTTCTTTATTACATACAAGAAGCGATTGAAAATGAAAAGGCCGGAATTTCAAGCAAGCCAACAAAAAAAGAAGCCATCGTTTCGGAATTTGTGGAAGAGCATTTTAAATCAGATATGGCACTGAAAAAGGCTTTTGAATTGTTCACTCCTTTTAAGCAAAGAGAATTTCTAGAATATATCGAAACTGCCAAACAGGAAAAAACAAAAATTTCAAGGTTTGAAAAAATCAAGCCCATGATTTTAGAAGGAATTGGCCTGAATGACAAATACAGATAACAAAAAAGTCCCGATAAATCGGGACTTTTTATTTTATAGAAAAGCTTATTATTTAGCTTCGTTTGCCATTTTGCTCAATTCCAAAGAAATTGCAGAACGCTCCATTTTTAATTTTCCAGACATCGTTTCAAGAACAATTGTTCTTTCTGCCAATTCAGAAATTTTTCCGTGAAGACCACTTTTAGTAATGACTTTGTCTCCTACTTTCAGTGCTGATTCGAATTCTTTTTCTGCTTTTGCTCTTTTTTGTTGAGGCCTGATCATGAAAAAGTACATGACCACGAACATTCCTCCAAATAATAATATATTTCCGTATTGTTCCATGATAATTTTAGTGATTTGTTACTCCAATGCCACCAGCTTTTGGCGTCACTTCTGCTTTGATTGTTAATAATTCGTTTCCAGAAGCCGTATTCGCTGTAATGTTTACAGATTTTTGTTGTTTTCCAGGTTTTCCAGTAGAATCGAAAGTTACTTTCATTGTGCTGGTTTCACCCGGCTTGATCGGTTCTTTCTTAAATACAGGAACCGTGCAGCCACAGCTTCCTTTAGCATCTGCAATGATCAAATCTGCATCGCCTGTATTAGTGAATGTAAAAACGTGCTCTACTTTATCTCCTTCTTTAATCGTTCCAAAGTCGAATTCTTTTTCTGTAAAGCTCATCACAGGAACTTTTCCAGTCGACTCTTCGCGCATTGCTGTTTCTTGAACGTTAGAAGCCTCTACTTTTGAAGACGCATTGTCTTTGCAAGAAACGGTTAAGACTAGCGAGGCAATTGCCAGCAAACCTACAGTTTTTCTAATCATAATTACTAGTATTTAAGTTACATCAAACCTCTTCCGGTTTTGTTAAGTTTATTTGCGGTTTGGTAATCTTTTACAAGATTATCTAAAATTCCGTTGATAAAAATACTGCTTTTTGGCGTAGAATATTCCTTTGCAATTTCTAAATATTCGTTAATAGTTACTTTTACAGGAATAGACGGGAATTTCAATAACTCACAGATAGCCATTTTTAATATAATGGTATCGATTTCTGCTATCCTGTCCGAATCCCAATTAGGTGTCTTGTCGATAAATTCTTTAGATAATTCTGGCTCGTTTAAAACTGTTTTACGGAATAAGTTTTTCGTAAAATCTTTATCTTCAGAATCTTTATACACTTTCGGGATTGAAAAATCTTCATCTGTAGATTTCAATGCCTTTAGCTGTTTTACGATGTGCGTATTGACTAACGGAATATCATCTACCCAGGTCAATTTGTTATCTTCAAGATATTCGTATAGCTTTTCGTTAGGAGCAATTAAATCGGTAAAAACAGAAACGATGAATCGTTTGTCTTCTTCAAAATTGTTCACCCGATTGCTCATGTAAGTCTTATAAAGATCGCTGTTCTTGATTTCTTCTAACAGGATTCTTATATAGTCTTCATTCAAATGCCAGTCGTTGATTTTTCGATTCTCTAAGGCCATGCTTAAAGAATTGCTTTCTACCAACAGCTGTAGTACTGAATTATTGATAAATTTTTTGTTTGGATTTCGTTCTTCGGCTGTCACGAGATGTTTCTTGCTTGATTTATCAAGAAAATCTTCTTCTCTTTTTTGGATTTCTATCAGCGAAGACAGCATGATAAGGTATAAATCTTGAATATTTTCGATACTGTAGAATAAGAATTTTTCTTCTTTTTCAAGATTATCAGAATTGTTTTGATGCATGGCATATACTGACTGCATTACTTTCACACGGATATGTCTTCTATTTAACACCTTATAAGAACTTTTAAAAATTAACAAAGCGAAAGAGATTTTCTTTCGCTTTGCAAAAATAAGAATATTATTGAAACCCTAAATTATTTAGCGTTTTCTTTTTTTCTGTCGTCAATACGTTTTTGAGCAATCGATAAAGCAGCTTGGTGCGTAGTGATTCCGTTAGTTTCAGCAAAACTGAAGATTTCCAATGTAGTATTATAGATATTTTCAGTTCTTCTTAATGCTTCAGCACTGTCATAACCTACGATTTCAGCATATACATTGATAATTCCACCAGCATTGATCAAGAAATCAGGAGCATAAGCAATACCTCTGTCTTTCAAGATTTTTCCGTGGATTTCTTCGTTTGCCAATTGGTTGTTAGCCGCACCAGCAATAACTTTAGCTTTGATTTTGTTTACAGTTTCGTCATTGATAGTAGCTCCAAGTGCACAAGGCGCATAAATATCAACATCGGCACCATAGATATCGCCAGTATAAATTTGAGCACCGTATTTTGCATTAATTTCTTGTAATCTAGCCTCGTTGATGTCGGTCATTTGAACCAAAGCACCTTCAGCAGTCAAATGCTTGATAAGCGTTTCCCCAACGTTTCCAGTACCTTGAACTAAGATTTTTTTACCGCTAAGATTATCAGAACCGAATTGGTATTTTGCAGCAGCTTTCATTCCCATGTACACACCATAAGCTGTTACAGGAGAAGGATTTCCAGAACCGCCTCTAGCTTCAGAAATTCCCGTTACATAAGGCGTAACGTCTCTAATCAAGTCCATGTCTGGAGTTGTAGTCCCTACGTCTTCTGCCGTGATATATTTACCGCTTAATGAATTGATATATTCACCAAACTTTGTGATCATTTCTGGAGTCTTGTCCACTTTTGCGTCACCAATGATGACCGCTTTTCCACCACCAAGGTTTAAACCTGAAATAGCAGATTTGAAGGTCATTCCTCTTGAAAGTCTCAAAACGTCATTAAGAGCTTCCCATTCGTTGGTATATTTCCACATTCTCGTTCCACCCAAAGCTGGTCCTAAAACTGTGTTATGAATGCCGATTATTGCTTTCAAACCAGTATCTTTGTCATTACAAAATACGATTTGTTCGTGATTGTCAAATGATAATTGTCCAAAAACCGGGTCGATTTTGTGAAGCTCACTTGCTTTTGCTACTTCTGTTATCATACTATCTTTATTAAGTGGTTAATTATGATTTCATCAAAAAGATGTGGCAAAATTAAGATTTAAATCAAAACTTTGCAATGAAATTAACTTTTATTAGCAATCCACTAATGAGATTAGCGTTTTTGCATTTTAAATAAAAAATCATTTTAGATATATTTTTAACATATAAACACACTTATTTCCCTATTTTTTATATAATACAATGAAAGAACTTCAATATTTAAACAAATATTTCGTCAAATACAAATACCATTTTTTATTAGGAATTGTCACTACAATTATTGCGCAGATATTTTCCCTCTATACTCCTAAATTAATTGGAAATTCCATCAATGCTTTGACTAGTAATGAGTTTGATGCAGAAACGACAAAAAGCATCCTGCTTGAAAATATCTTATGGGTATTAGCAACTACATTTATTGCCGGAATACTTACTTTTTTAATGCGCCAAACGTTGATTGTAATGTCACGTTATGTAGAATTCGACCTTAAAAACGAGGTTTTCAGGCAATATGAAAATCTTTCGCAGAATTTCTACAAAAGAAACCGCACGGGTGATTTGATGAACCGTATCAGCGAAGATGTCGGAAAAGTAAGGATGTATGTTGGTCCTGCCGTAATGTATACGCTCAATACCTTCATCCGTTTTGCAGTCGTAATTGTTCAGATGTATATCATTTCACCGAAACTTACCTTATATACTTTGCTTCCGCTGCCGATATTGTCTTACCTTATATTCAAGCTGAGTAACGAGATTAACGTAAGGAGCGGTATTTTCCAGCAGAATCTTTCCCAGCTTTCGAGCTACACTCAAGAAATCTTTTCTGGAATCCGCGTCATAAAAGCCTACAGTTTGGAAGAAAAATCACATAATGAATTTTCGGACTTGTCGGAAGAAAGCCGTGAAAAGAGCATGAAATTAGCCAAGACCAACGCATTGTTCGGACCCTTGATGATTTTGCTTATCGGAATGAGCAACTTGGTCGTAATCTATGTCGGAGGCATGATGTATATCAACGGTTCGGTAAAAAGCATCGGCGTTATTGCGGAGTTCATATTATATGTAAACATGCTGACTTGGCCGGTAGCCTCATTAGGATGGGTATCTTCGATGATTCAGGAAGCCGAAGCTTCGCAGAAAAGAATTAACGAGTTCCTTAAAATACAGCCTGAAATCAAAAACAAGACTTTAGAAAGTTCGGTAATCGAAGGAAAAATCACTTTCAACCACGTGAGCTTCACATACGAAGACACCAATATAACAGCGTTGAACAATGTAAGCTTCACAATACAAAAAGGAGAGACGCTGGCCATATTAGGAAAAACAGGTTCTGGAAAATCGACGATACTAAGCTTAATTAGCCGACTGTACGATATAAAAGACGGCGAGATTACCATAGACAATCATAACATCAAAGGACTCAACCTTCATGATGTCAGAAACAGTATCGCTTTTGTACCGCAGGATGCCTTTTTGTTTTCAGATACTATAATGAACAACATCAAGTTCGGGAAAGAAGACGCGACAGAAGCAGAGGTTATGGAAGCAGCTAAAAAAGCGGTAGTCCACAACAACATCATGGGCTTCAACGATAAATATCAGACGGTTATCGGCGAAAGAGGAATTACATTATCCGGCGGACAAAAACAGCGTGTTTCAATTGCTCGAGCTATCATCAAGGATTCAAAGATTTTATTGCTAGACGATTGCCTTTCGGCCGTTGATACAGAAACAGAAGAAGCAATCTTGAACAACCTTCTCGAGTTCTGCAAAGACAAGACTACAATTTTGGTGAGCCATAGGGTATCATCAGCTAAAAACGCTGACAAAATCATTATTCTGGAGGATGGAAAAATCATCCAACAAGGTTCTCATAATCAATTGGTAAACCAAGAAGGATATTACAAAGACTTGTATCTGAAACAACTTTCTGAAAAAGAAATCCTATAAAAATGTTGTTTAATTCAGCTATTTTTTAGATTTTTGGTTCAAGATAACACACAAACCATTTGAAAGAAGGATTATGAGAGAAAATGACATGCTAGAAAAAGAAGAGATTTTTTCTAAAGTATTGAGAGCCGGAAGAAGAACCTATTTCTTCGATGTTAGGGCTACAAAAGCTGACGACTACTATATCACAATCACGGAAAGCAAAAAATTCACTGAAGAAGACGGATCTTTTCATTTCAAGAAACACAAAATCTATCTTTACAAAGAAGACTTTGCTGCATTTTCAGAAATCTTAGAAGAAATGACTTCGTATGTCTTAAACCACAAAGGCGAAGAAGTAATCTCTGAAAGACACCAGAAAGATTTCAAGAAAGAATTCTACGCAGAGAAAGCGCCAGTTGAAACCACCGCGACGGCAAGCTTTACAGATATTGATTTTGACGATATTTAATCGATTTACAATACCAAAATTCCCGAAATAACCTTTCGGGAATTTTTATTTAGAGAAATAACTAATTTTCTTTTAGCTATATGAAATACCTGATCATCTGTCTTTTGCTTGGGAATTGCCTTTTGGCGCAAACTAAAATTCCTGGCACATATGACACGAATACTCAAAAATTTACCACGACCGACAATACGTATAGCATAAGGTTCTTTTTACACGGGTTTGCTCCTGTTTCAAACAGCAAATCTTTCGGACTGATTGACAGCACTGGCACTGTTGTTATTCCGATCATCTATGACGGAGTCGGAAATCTTAAAGAAGGACTAGTAGTCGTTACAAAGGAAAACAAATCTGGTTTTTTTAATAAAACCGGAAAAATGGTCGTTCCTTTTATTTATGATATTGCCGATGATTTCAAAGGCGGTGTGGCTATCGTTAGAAACAATAACAAATGCGGCATTATAGACAAAAAAGGAAAAGAAGTAACTCCGCTTATTTATGACGGCATGGATAATTTCAACAATGACACGTCCGGATTTGCACGAGTCCAAAGAAACAAGAAATGGGGCTTTATCAATAAAAGCGGTAAAGAAATTGTTCCTTGTATTTATGATAAAGCAAATTTCTTCAGGAAAGATATAGCATTTGTTGTCAAAGATGGAAAATGTGGCTATGTAAATACATCAGGCAAAGAAATAGCACCTTTAACCAAAGAAGATTGCTCAAAAGCATATTAATCTTTCAAATCTTTTATCCGATCCTCAAGCCATTCTCCACTTTTAAATCCGGAGACAACAAAACAACAGATCCTTCCTCGCCTACAGCTCCCAAAACCAAACATTCGCTCATGAATTTTCCGATCTGTTTTTTAGGAAAGTTTACGACAGCAATAATCTGTCTTCCGACTAAATCTGCTTTTTCATAATACTTAGTAATTTGCGCCGAAGTTTTTCTGGTTCCAATTTCATTGCCAAAATCAATGACTAATTGGTAAGCTGGCTTTCTGGCTTCAGGAAAATCATTAGCTTCGAGAATAGTCCCGACACGCATTTCGACTCTTTCAAATTCAGTCCAAGATAAATTGTTCTGTGCTTCTGGGTTCATAATTTTAGTTTTCTATACTGATTGGATTGTCCAAAGTTCGGAATTTTCTGCTTATATTTAAACCTCAATTTCATTTCAAGGCGCCATGTCAAAAACTCCATCCAATATGCTCCCGCTGGGGACTGCCGCTCCACAATTCAGGCTAAAAGATACCAATTCCAATTTCTATTATTCTTTTGAAGACCTCAAAGGAAGCAAAGGAACCTTGGTAATGTTTATCTGCAACCATTGTCCGTATGTTATCCATGCTTTGCCGGAAATTTTGATGATTGCTAATGATTACAGAGTACAAGGAATCGGAATCATCGCCATCAGCAGCAATGATGTAAAAAAATATCCGCAGGACGGACCCGAAATGATGACTGAGTTTGCCTTTAAAAACAGTTTTGATTTTCCTTATTTATACGACGAAACGCAAGAAGTTGCGAAAGCCTTCGATGCAGCTTGTACGCCAGACTTTTATCTTTTTGACGCTCAGGAAAAATTATTTTACAGAGGACAGTTGGACGATTCAAGACCTTCAAATGGAATTCCTTTAAGTGGAAGCGACCTGAGAAATGCTATCGACGCGCTGATCTACAACAGAAGCCTTGCTGCCATCCAAAAGCCAAGCCTGGGCTGCAACATCAAGTGGAAGTAATTAAAATTATTACTTTTCCAACACAATATCTATCGGGCGGTTCATTTTTGGACCGAATTGCACCTCACGGGCTTTGCTCGAGCACAAGACATACATATTAAAGCTGTTCAGTTTTACGACTTGCGTCTTGAAATGCCCTCCATTTTCATCTCCATCAACATCCTCGATCTTTAAGCTGAAATCATCCGCAGGAAAAGTACTTTTTATAGAAAGCAGGTAATTGTCTTTTGCAAACGGAAAAAACCAGCGTTCTTTTGAAACTTGAGAATCTGCCGTTATCCTATTTCCTTTGTCATCTACTTTATAATTAGCCGTAAAAACCAAAGGCTTGCCGCTGTTGGTCCAGCTGTACAGATTATTTGCATTGAGCAGGTCCATGCCCAATCCGTTGATAATAGTAATTTTCAGTCCAGGGATGTTCTCTTTTTTGCCCGATTCATGGACATTCAGCACAAAATACGAAGTAAAATCATAACCGCAATGCTGTGCAACTTGGGCTTTTGAGGAAAACGAAACGAGAAAAAGTATAAAAAACAAATAACGCATCAGATCAATTTATAGAGTGGCAAAAATACAAAAGCAAATAGCATTCCAATAAAAAAGCACCCTGAAATAGAGTGCTTTTAACTTTATAGGCAGAACGCGATTATTTCACGTCCATCAATTCTACATCAAAAATCAAGGTAGCATTTGGAGGAATCACGCCGCCTGCGCCACGAGAACCATATCCTAAGTGCGATGGAATTACAAAACGTGCCTTATCGCCTACTTGCAACAAAGCAATTCCTTCGTCCCAACCTTCAATAACATTGCCTCTTCCTAAAGGAAATTCGATTGGTTTTTTTCTTGGATAAGAAGAATCGAATACTTTTCCATCTTCCAATTGTCCTGTATAATGTACAGAAACCGTCTTGCCGTTTTCTGCTTTTTTACCATTTCCTTTTTGGATCATTTTGTAACGAAGTCCGCTTTCGGTTTTGTCGAATCCGGCTGCTAATTTTTCCATCTTAGCTTCAGCTTCTTCCTTGGCTTTAGCTTCGCGTTTGGCACGAGAACCTTCAAATATTCTGAAAGCTTCAATAGCGTTCCATTTTTTTGCTTCTTCGCCTTCGCGGATGATTTCGATACTTTCAATTTCATCGCCTTGAGCGATAGCGTCTACTACATCTTGTCCTTCAACTACATGTCCGAAAACCGTATGCTTGTCATCCAACCAGTTCGTAGGAACGTGCGTGATGAAAAACTGAGAGCCGTTAGAACCCGGACCTGAATTAGCCATAGACAATACTCCTGGCTTGTCATGCTTCAATTCTGGGTGAAACTCATCATCGAATTGGTACCCTGGGCCGCCTGTTCCTGTTCCTTGAGGACATCCTCCTTGGATCATAAAATCAGGGATCACACGGTGGAATTTCAATCCGTCATAATACGGCTTTCCTTGTGGTCTTGATTTGTTTTCTAAATTTCCTTCTGCCAATCCAACAAAGTTGCCAACCGTTCCTGGCGTTTTATCGTGAGTCAATTTCACTAAAATCGAACCTTTTGGAGTATTGAATTTTGCGTATATTCCGTTTTCCATCTTATTTGTTTTATTTTTGAATTGCCAAAATTACGAATTAAAATGTGAAAATAAATACAATTTAATGACCTATGTCAAACAAACTAGCTTGGTATTTGCTTAAATTTGCACCACAGAAAAAAAGACAATTATCTGCTTTGAAAAAATAAAACCGCCGACCACATGAACAGTATTTTTCATCCAGAAGGAAATAAAAAATTAATCGAGCGTATCGAAACGCTTACGCCGATTACGCATAACGAATGGGGAACGATGAACGTTAGCCAGATGCTTGTGCATTGCCAGATGCCTATCAAAGTAGCTTTTGGAGAACTAAAAATCAAGGCAGGACTTATAGCGATTTTCTTCGGAAAGTTAGCAAAGAGAAACTTGACCAGTAAAAATCCTATCAAGAAAAACCTTCCTACAGCCAAAGAATTTGTCGTAAAGGGGCATCCTGATTTTGAGCAGTCAAAAGCTGATTTAGTCTCTATGATTACACGATTTGCACACGAAGGCCCAAGCGTTATAAAAAATACCAAGCATCCTTTTTTCGGCCACCTGACAACCGAAGAATGGGATTATATGCAATGGAAGCATTTGGATCACCACCTGAAACAGTTTGGAGCTTAATTCATTTGTTATTTTTGATTTAAGATTTTAGATTTAGGACTGTCTGAAATCTTAAATCTCAAATCCAAAATCATAAAACCCTAATTTCCCAAGATGAGAATCGACATTATTACCGTACTTCCCGAATTATTAAGAAGCCCATTCGAAGCCTCAATCATGAAAAGAGCTATCGATAAAGGACTCGTAGAAGTCCATTTCCATAATTTGAGAGACTATACTACCAACCGACAAAAAAGCGTAGATGACTACCAGTTTGGCGGCGGTGCGGGAATGGTAATGATGATCCAGCCGATTGACGACTGCATCGCAAAGCTGAAAAGCGAACGCAAGTATGACGAAGTCATCTATATGACTCCCGACGGAGAAACTTTAAATCAAGGCATGGCCAACAAGATGTCGTCTTTAGAAAACATCATTATCCTGTGTGGCCATTATAAAGGCGTGGACCAAAGAGTACGCGACCATTTTATTACCAAAGAAATTTCTATCGGCGATTATGTACTTTCGGGCGGCGAATTAGGAGCGTTAGTTTTATCAGATGCATTGATTCGATTGATTCCCGGCGTATTGAGCGATGAGACTTCGGCACTGACCGACAGCTTTCAAGACAACCTGCTCTCTCCTCCTATCTATACCCGCCCTTCAGAATACAAAGGCTGGAAAGTGCCCGACATATTGCTCAGCGGCCATTTTGCCAAAATCGATCAATGGCGCGAAGAAAAAGCCTTTGAACATACGAAAAACAGAAGACCGGATTTGTTGGATCGATAATTTTGAGATTTCGGATTTGAGATTTTAGATTTCAGTTTAATGATAATTATAAAAAAACTTCCAATTCATAATCCATAATTCATAACTTTTTATATCTTTGCACCCACTTTGGACCAACCTCTGGCGAGAACCGTGAATGTTGCTCTGATAATCAAATACTTAAATCAAACAAAATGGCAGATTTAATGAAATTCGTTAAAGACGAATTTGTAACAAAAAAAGATTTCCCAGATTTCGGTGCTGGAGACACAATCACAGTTTACTACGAAATTAAAGAGGGTGAAAAAACAAGAACTCAGTTCTTCAAAGGAGTTGTAATCCAAAGAAGAGGTTCTGGAACGACTGAAACTTTTACAATCCGTAAAATGTCTGGTGCTGTTGGAGTTGAGCGTATCTTCCCAGTGAATATGCCAGCTTTGCAAAAAGTTGAAATAAACAAAACTGGTAAAGTTCGTAGAGCTAGAATTTTCTACTTCAGAGAACTTACTGGTAAAAAAGCTAAAATTAAAGACAGAAGAAGATAATTTATTATCTCTTATCTATAAAAATCCCGAAGCAGTTCGGGATTTTTTTTTGCCTTTTTCTATCCTTTCAGCCCTAGAAGATTTTCGGAGAAAACATACCTTGAATATTTATAGATTGATATAAACTAAAAAATTATACCTTTACGTTCAAGTAGGCAAACCTCCTTAAAACCAAACATTATGAAAAAAATAGTTTTATTATCCAGTCTTGTGGCGCTTCTATTTTCATCTTGTTCTAGCGATGACTCGCCGTCACACGAGGACACATCGAATGTGCTGCTGCAAAAGACCATAACTTATGGCCTCGATGGGAGTTACGAGACCCTTTATAAATACGACGGCAAAAAATTGCTGGAAGCCCGAAGCAGTAAAGAAAATAAAAAGTTCAGCTATCAAGGCGAGAATATCTCAAAAATCAGTTGGTATGACAATCCGGATACCGACAACACCCTTTCTCAATATGTAGATTTTGAATATACTGCCGACGGAAAATTAAAAAAATTCAACCAGCACAGCAGCTACCCTTTAGCTGTTGACTTTACTTACGCTGGCCGCGATACCGTAAACTTTGTTGCAGTTGCTGCAAGAAGCGCTTATAATTTCACAGGCTATTTCTTGGTAAAAGACAATGAAATCACAGAATACGTCTACTTGAACGGAGGTACGCCTAGGCCATCTGTACGGTATCAATACGACAATAAAAACCATCCTTTGAAAAACGTAACAGGATACAACAAGCTATCCCTATTCCATTACTTTTACAATTCGGCGCATTTTAATGGCTTTACGACAAACATCGGAAGCTCCAAAAACTGTATCAGCAACAGCCTGATTGCCAATCCAAACGTAGTTGAAATCATGAATACCTACGAATACAACGACAAAGGATTCCCTAAAACGATCAATAAAGACAGTAATACGGCGGCAGACCATCTGTTTTATTAAAAATACATCTTTACAATTCCAATAGCAGCTATAGGTTCTTTCCTTATAGCTGTTTTTTTTTAGTTTTAAACCCAGCTACCTGCCACAGCTCGACTGACCATTACCGTTACTTTCAAGTGCTAAAATATTTTCATCTTATAAAATATCCGCGTTAAAACTTTCTACTTATTTGTCGATTTCGCAGTAATCAATCTTTTAATTATCAATTCCTTAAATCAAACGTTTTCGCATTCTCCAAATTCTTAAATTCGCGTTGCTTTTCTTATATTTGCAATCCTTACAAGTAAAATAAACAAAACAAACTTTTCCAAAATGTCAGATAAAGCAACCATTTTTTATACGATTACGGACGAAGCGCCGATGCTTGCCACACATTCCTTTTTACCTATTGTAAAATCCTTTACGGCTCCGGCTGGAATCACCGTAGAAACCAGAGACATTTCCTTAGCAGGAAGAATTATCGCGAATCTGGCGGAGTATTTGACTCCAGAGCAAAGAATCAATAATGACTTGATCGAATTAGGAAAGCTGGCAACGACTCCTGAAGCAAACATCATCAAATTACCGAACATTTCCGCTTCGGTTCCTCAATTAAAAGAAGCCATCAAAGAACTTCAAGCTCTAGGATACAAGCTTCCTGAATTTCCTGAAAATCCGCAAACTGACGAAGAAAAAGCCATCAAGGCAAGTTATGCAAAAGTTTTAGGATCTGCTGTAAATCCAGTACTTCGCGAAGGAAACTCTGACAGAAGAGCTCCGAAAGCCGTGAAAAACTATGCTAAAAAACACCCGCATTCTATGGGCGCTTGGAGTGCAGACTCTAAAACGCACGTAGCCAGTATGAGCGAAGGCGATTTCTACGGAAGTGAAAAATCAGTAACGGTAAAAGATGCCGATACCTTCAAGATCGAATTCGTTGGCAACGACGGAACTACAAAAACATTAAAAGATACCTCTCCGCTTAAAGCAGGAGAAATTATAGACAGCGCAGTCTTGAGCATGAAAGCACTAAAAAGCTTTGTGTCTAAAGAAATCGAAGATGCAAAAGCAAAAGGCGTCCTGTTCTCAGTACACTTGAAAGCTACGATGATGAAGGTTTCCGACCCGATTATCTTTGGAGCGATCGTAGACGTTTTCTTCGCGCCGGTTTTTGAAAAATACAAAACACTATTTGCAGAATTAGGAATAGACACTAAAAATGGTTTAGGCGATGTGTATGCTAAAATTGCAGGGCATCCGAAACAAGCGGAGATAGAAGCTGACCTAAATGCTGTATACGAAAACGGACCAGCCATCGCCATGGTTAATTCAGACAAAGGAATCACGAATCTTCATGTTCCTTCTGACGTAATTGTTGATGCCTCGATGCCAGCAATGATCCGTACCTCTGGACAAATGTGGAATAAAGACGGCAAAGGCCAAGACACCAAAGCAATCATTCCAGACCGTTCGTATGCAGGCGTATATGTAGCAACGATCGATTTCTGCAAAAAGAATGGCGCTTTTGACCCAAAAACTATGGGAAGCGTTCCAAACGTAGGCTTGATGGCGCAAGCTGCTGAAGAATACGGCTCGCATGACAAGACCTTCCAAATGACTGCTGACGGAACTGTAAAAGTTATCAATTCTAAAGGAGAAGTCCTTACAGAACAAAAAGTTGAAAAAGGCGATATTTTCAGAATGTGCCAAGTAAAAGACGCTCCGATTCAAGACTGGGTAAAATTAGCCGTGAATAGAGCAAGATTGTCTGACACTCCGGCTGTTTTCTGGTTGGATGAAAATAGAGCGCACGACAGACAACTGATCGAAAAAGTAAAACTATACCTAAAAGACCACGATACGAACGGATTAGACATCCGAATCATGAATCCGGTAGACGCTACTAATTTCTCGTTAGAAAGAATCAAAGACGGAAAAGACACGATTTCAGTAACAGGAAACGTTTTGCGTGATTATTTAACTGACCTATTCCCTATCCTAGAATTAGGAACTTCAGCAAAAATGCTTTCTATCGTTCCGTTGATGAACGGCGGAGGCTTGTTCGAAACCGGAGCTGGAGGTTCTGCACCAAAACACGTAGAGCAATTCATTGAAGAAGGCTACCTGCGTTGGGATTCGCTTGGCGAAGTATTGGCTTTGGGCGCTTCTTTGGAGCATTTAGGACAGACTTTAAACAATTCAAAAGCGTTGGTATTATCTGAAACTTTAGACCAGGCTACTGAAAAATTCTTAGATACCGACAAATCTCCTGCAAGAAAAGTAGGCCAAATCGACAACAGAGGCTCTCACTTTTATATCGCCTTATATTGGGCACAGGCTTTGGCTGCGCAAGACAAAGATGCTGAATTGAAAGCTACTTTCACTGAAATTGCAAAAGAACTGACAGAAAACGAAGCCAAAATCAACGAAGAGTTGATCGGCGCTCAAGGCAAACACCAAGAAATTGGCGGCTATTACAAGCCCGATTTCAAATTGACGGACAAAGCCATGAGACCAAGCGAAACGCTTAACAAAGCTTTAGCTAAATTAGCGTAAGGCTTTAACGTATTTTATAAAAAAAGACGACTGGAAACGGTCGTCTTTTTTATATTTTTACATCTCAATCTTCGCAATTCCTAATTCATAATTCATAATTACAAAATGTCAAGCCACCACATTGTCCGAGACGACCAAGAACCTGCTTTAATCATTGCCAACGGTGCCGCCTGCAGCAACGAATTGTTAGGACAGCTGCTCGAATGGTCGCCCCTAGTTATCGTATTGGATTCTGCGATCGAAAGAGTTTTGGAATTAGGCATAAAGGTAGATGTGCTGTTAGGCGATTTTGACTATGGCTTTGATCCGGAATATTACAGAAACCTGCAGTTTCCGCTAGAAATCGTCTATACTCCTGACCAAGAAAAGACCGATCTAGAAAAAGCTTTTGATTATCTGATCGAAAAAGGACATAAGGCCGTGAATGTAGTCTGGGCAACCGGACGTAGAGCCGACCATACGATCGTAAATATGACCAATATCGTGCGTTTCCAAAATAAGCTGAAAATTGTCATCTTAGATGATTATTCCAAAATTTTCCAGCTTCCGAAACGCTATGAGAAATGGTACCCGAAAGGCTTTCCGATTTCACTGATTCCCGTAGGAACCGTAAACGGCGTTACCTCTACCAACCTTGATTACCTATTGCATAACGAGACGCTGACCATGGGCTATCGCACCGGAAGCAGCAACCATGTAGCACAAGACGGCATGGTGATTATTGAGTACAAAGAAGGCGACCTATTGATGATGGAATGCTTTGACTAATGCCTTCACCCAAATAAATACAGTATAAACCAACCCTAAAACGAAATGACAAATCCTGCTATAAAAATCAAGAGTTCAGAAATTCTTTCTGATAACTGGTACATCCTCAAGAAGATTGTTTTCGATTACCAGAAAAAAGATGGCAGCTGGGAAACCCAGTCCCGAGAAGTTTATGACCGTGGCAATGGCGCGACCATTCTGCTTTACAACAAAATTCAAAAAACCGTCATCCTTATCCGTCAGTTCCGCATGCCCACTTTTGTAAATGGCAACGAAACCGGAATGGTTATCGAAGCCTGTGCTGGACTTTTGGAAGAAGAAAATGCAGAAGAATGCATCAAGCGCGAAACGGAAGAAGAAACTGGCTACAGCCTGACCGAAGTCAGAAAAGTATTCCAAGCCTATATGTCGCCTGGTTCCGTTACTGAAATCATACACTTCTTCGTGGCAGAATATTCCAAAGACATGAAAGTAAGCGAAGGCGGCGGATTGTCAACTGAACATGAAAATATCGACGTGCTGGAAATTCCCTTTGAAAAGGCCATGCAGATGATTGAGACCGGCGAAATCAAAGACGCCAAGACCATCATGTTGCTGCAATATGCCAAAATCAACAACCTTTTGGGTTAGACAATCCATAGAGAAAGCTTTAAATTTTTAAGTTTTCCTAAAGTCTTTTTTCGTATTTTCCTTTGTAACTTTGTTACTTAAACTTCTATCTCCAAATGAAATTTCAAGTCGTATCAGATTACAAACCTACTGGCGATCAGCCACAAGCCATTGAAAAATTAAGCAAGGGCATCAATGACGGCGAACGTTTTCAAACGCTTTTGGGAGTGACAGGCTCCGGAAAGACTTTTACGATGGCCAATGTCATCCAAGAAGTACAACGGCCTACCTTGGTACTGGCGCACAACAAGACGCTGGCGGCACAGCTGTATTCTGAATTCAAGCAGTTTTTTCCGAACAATGCGGTAGAATATTTCGTTTCCTACTATGATTATTACCAGCCGGAAGCTTTTATTCCCGTAACTGGAACGTATATCGAGAAAGACTTATCTATCAATGAAGAATTGGAGAAGATGCGATTGAGCACGACCTCTTCGCTCCTTTCGGGACGTAGGGATATCATCGTGGTTTCTTCCGTTTCCTGCTTGTATGGTATCGGAAACCCTGTGGAATTTCAAAAAAATGTAGTCTCGGTAGCCAAAAACCAAATTATTTCTAGGACAAAGCTATTGCACCGACTGGTCCAGTCACTGTATGCAAGGACAGAAGCTGAGTTCAATCCTGGAACGTTCCGAATCAAAGGCGATACGGTCGAAGTTTTCCCGAGTTATGGCGACGAGCCTTTCCGAATTCACTTTTTTGGAGATGAAATTGAAGAAATAGAAGCCTTTGATGCCAAGACATCATTAGTTTTAGAAAAATATACCAATCTGAACATCTACCCTGCCAACATGTTCGTGACTTCACCTGAAGTTTTGAATGGCGCTATCTGGGAAATTCAGCAAGATTTAGTGAAGCAAGTCGATTATTTCAAAGAAATAGGAAAACATCTGGAAGCAAAACGTTTGGAAGAACGAACCAATTTCGACTTGGAAATGATTCGAGAACTAGGCTACTGCTCTGGAATCGAAAATTATTCACGATATCTCGACGGACGTCTGCCTGGCACAAGGCCGTTCTGCCTGCTTGATTATTTCCCAAAAGATTATCTTATGGTCGTTGATGAGAGTCACGTAACCGTTTCGCAAGTCCATGCCATGTATGGCGGCGACCGATCTAGAAAAGAAAATCTGGTAGAATATGGCTTTCGCCTTCCAGCAGCTATGGACAACCGTCCGTTAAAGTTTGAAGAATTTGAGGCTATGCAGAACCAAGTCGTCTATGTTTCTGCAACGCCAGCCGATTATGAGTTGGAAAAATCAGAAGGAATATACGTAGAGCAGATCATACGTCCGACTGGGCTGTTGGATCCGATTATCGAAGTACGCCCGAGCCTCAATCAAATCGATGATCTGATTGAAGAAATCCAGCAACGTGTCGAATTGGACGAAAGGGTACTAGTCACCACGCTGACCAAAAGAATGGCGGAAGAACTTGCAAAATATCTTACCAAAGTAGCTATCCGCTGTCGCTACATCCATTCTGAAGTCGATACGCTTGAACGCGTAGAAATCATGCAAGATTTACGAAAAGGATTATTTGATGTGCTAATTGGCGTAAACCTCTTGAGAGAAGGACTGGATTTGCCCGAAGTATCTCTTGTGGCCATATTAGATGCCGACAAAGAAGGCTTTTTGAGAAATAACCGTTCGCTGACGCAGACCGTAGGAAGGGCCGCCAGAAATATCAACGGCAAGGCGATCATGTATGCCGATAAGATTACGGCAAGCATGCAGAAAACAATCGACCAGACGAATTACAGAAGAGAAAAACAGATGAATTATAATACGAAACACAATCTTTCGCCAAAAGCGCTGAACAAAAAAATAGAAAGCACTTTGGCAAAAAATTCTGTTTCGACACAGTACTTCGAAAACCAAGCCTTAAAAGCTGCCGAACCCGAAAGCAAATACCTGACCAAGCCCGAAATCGAGAAAAAGATTCGAGAAGCCAGAAAAGCAATGGAAAAAGCGGCCAAAGATTTAGATTTCATGCAGGCAGCGAAATATCGTGATGAGATAAAAGCGCTGCAGGAGAAAATATAGAGCTTTTTAGTTTAGCTGTTCCCTAAAAATTTCAATCAACACTTCGGGTGCTATCATGCCGTTAGGTGATTCTTCCATAGCTTTCAAGATTCTTTTGATGGCAAAAGGATTCAGTCCCATATTGACGCCCATCTGCTTGATGGCTATTTCCTCCTTTTCATGAAGGACACCGTCGCAATGCATCAACAAGGCCAGCCTGTAGAATTGCTGTATGCGCTGTTGTTCTGATTTTATAGGAATAGCAATTAATTCTTGGTGGAAAAGATTCTTGAAATCTTCTTTAGTAACTTTTAATTCTTGGGCAACGATGCTCAAAAACTGGTATTCTCTATCATGGAGCTTCCCATCGACGATTGCAAAAGCAATCATTTCGGCAAGGAGGCTTAATTTCTGTTTGTAAGTATTCATTAAATCCTTATTTTTAGCTAAAATATTCTTTTTTGTCCAATCCCAAAAATCATTCGCTTGAGATATTTATTCACAATTTTCTTGTTCTGCTTTTTTCTAAATGTAAAAGCACAGAAAAGCACGGCCTCGCCGCAGGTCAGCACTTTTGAAATAGAAGCCCCTCAATTAAAAACCGTCAAGAAAATATGGGTCTATCTTCCGAAAAGCTATGCGACTTCTGAAAAAAAATATCCTGTAATCTATATGCATGATGCACAGAACCTGTTTGACGCAAAGACTTCGTATGCGGGCGAATGGAACGTGGATGAGACGCTGGACAGTCTGAAAACGCAGGCCATTGTCATCGGCATCGAGCATGGAAATGAAAAACGTATGGATGAGCTGACTCCTTTTCCGAACAAAAAGCATGGCGGCGGCAAGGCAGATGATTATTTAGATTTTATTGTCAGCACCTTAAAACCCTATATAGATAAAAATTACAGGACAAAAACCAATGCCAATAATACTATAATTTTTGGCAGTTCTCTGGGAGGATTGGTTTCGTATTATGCCGTCCTGAAATATCCTGACGTGTTTGGGAAAGCGGGTGTCTTCTCGCCTTCGTTCTGGTTTACGGATGAAATTTATACGATGACAGAAAAATCAAAAAAGATCAAAGCCAAGATTTATTTTTTATATGGCGATTCTGAAAGCGACGACATGGTCATCGATGCCCAAAAGATAAAAAAGCTTTTAGACGAAAATAGGTGCTACTGCCTGAAGCTTGACAAGACCGTTGTTGTAAAAGGCGGACAGCATGGCGAAAAATTATGGCGAGAAGGCTTTGCCAAAGCAATTTTATGGTTGTTGTAAGTAATTCCAAACCCTGTCAGAGTTTTCAACTCTGACAGGGTTATTCATAAAATAAATCTATCTTTGCAACAAATCAAGGATATGAACAATAACGATATTTTCAAAAAGCTTCGCGTAGCATTGCAATTGCGTGATGACCAAATAGCAGAAATAATGCAATTGGTAGATTTCAGGATTTCTAAAGCGGAATTGGGCGCTTTTTTCAGAGCAGAAGATCATCCGAATTATATGGAATGCGGCGACCAAGTATTGCGTAATTTCTTAAACGGACTGATCATCCACCTACGAGGCACAAAAGAGAATCCAAAGAATGCGATGGATGTTATCAATGAAAATAGAGCCCAATTAAAATCGGTTGCTAAAAAAATTGTTCCGAAAGAAAATGTAAAAAAGCCCGCGCCTAAAGCTCCTGGGAAAAACTTCAAACCTAAAAAGGTTGAAAGCAAAGTCAATCCGGTTGAGAAAGTACGTTTTAACAACGGAAAGAATAAAAAAGCGTAGCATTGATTGATTTTCTGACCTTAGACTATCTCAAATCAGGAAACAAAAGACAACAGCAAGCCTTTGAAATCTTGATAAGGCAAGCCGTTTTTGAAAAGCTTTCTGAATTTTCTCCTGTCTTAGTCGGGACTATTCCTATCAATATTGACATTGCTTCTAGCGATTTAGACATTGCCTGTTATTGGAATGATAAAAAGTATTTTACAGCTCAAGTCACGCAAGCTTTCGGAAATGAAATTGATTTTGAAATTACCGAAACTTTAATTTCTAACAGAGAAACAATTATTGCCAGTTTCTTTATAGACAATTTTGAGATTGAAATCTTCGGACAGAATATTCCTGTGATAGAGCAATATGGCTATCGCCACATGCTCATCGAAAATAAAATTTTAGAACAAGAAGGCAAACAATTCCGAAAAAAAATAATAGCGCTTAAAGAACAAGGTTATAAGACAGAGCCTGCCTTTGCCACACTTTTAGGCTTAGAAGGAAATCCTTACGAAGCACTTCTGGAACTTGAATAAAAACAAAAAATCCTAATCTTTCGATTAGGATTTTTTTATAGAATATATTCTTTTATTATTTGCTCAAAGCTGCTTTCACTTGGTCAGCTGCTTCTTGGAATTGTACTGCAGACAAGATCGGCATTCCAGAGTTGTCAATCATTTCTTTAGCAAGTTCTGCGTTAGTACCTTGCAAACGAACAATAATCGGCACTTTTATGCTGTCTCCCATATTTTTGTAAGCATCGATAACACCTTGCGCCACACGGTCACAACGAACGATACCTCCAAAAATATTGATCAAGATTGCTTTTACGTTAGGATCTTTCAAGATAATTCTGAAAGCCAATTCTACACGTTTAGCATCAGCTGTTCCACCAACATCAAGGAAGTTCGCTGGCTCAAAACCTGCATACTTAATCAAGTCCATTGTTGCCATCGCAAGACCAGCACCGTTAACCATACAGCCTACAGTTCCGTCAAGATCCACATAATTCAAGCCTGCAGCTTTCGCTTCAACTTCGATTGGATTTTCTTCGCGAACATCACGCATTTCAGCTAAAGCTGGGTGTCTGTACAATGCGTTATCGTCAAGATTTACTTTCGCATCTACAGCAATAATTTTGTTGTCAGATGTTTTTAATACTGGATTGATTTCGAACATTGAAGAATCAGAACCGATATATGCTTTATACAAAGAGTCAACGAACTGAACCATTTCTTTGAAAGCATTTCCTGAAAGTCCAAGATTGAAAGCAATTCTTCTCGCTTGGAAAGCTTGCAATCCAACATTTGGATCGATTTCTTCAGTAAAAATCAAATGAGGTGTTTTTTCGGCAACTTCTTCGATATCCATTCCACCTTCTGTAGAATACATGATCATGTTGCGTCCTTTTCCTCTGTTTAACAAAACTGACATATAGAATTCTGAAGTTTCGCTTTCGCCTGGATAGTAAACATCCTCAGCAACCAAAACTTTGTGTACTTTTTTTCCTTCAGCAGAAGTTTGTGGCGTAATCAACTGCATTCCGATGATTTGTTCTGCCAATTCTTCAACTTGCTGCAAGTTTTTAGCCAATTTCACACCACCGCCTTTTCCTCTTCCACCTGCGTGAACTTGAGCTTTGATAACGTGCCATCCCGTTCCTGTTTCAGCTGTCAATTGTTTTGCAACTGCTACAGCTTCTTGCGGGTTGTTAGCAACATAACCACGTTGAACTTTCACGCCATAACTGGCTAATATCTCTTTTCCTTGGTATTCGTGTATATCCATATTAAAGTTTTTTGACTTTTTAAAAGTGCCACAAAAATAGCAAATTCCATCTAATCAGCGAAAGGAATTATCTTTTTTATTTGATGCTTGGCAAGTGATTTCTGCTGAACCTTTTTAGATTTTCCAAATCTTCTTTTTGCAATTAAAAATCTTCTTTCAGAAGCAACCTTTTTACCATTTTAACATCTTTAGTATATATCAAAAAACAAACAGGACACTAATCAAAACAAATAATCATGAAAAATCTTAAACTCTTAAGCTTATTTGCACTATTGATATTGCTCGGCTGCAATGGTGACGACGATAATCGAAATGATATTACATTAAGCGGTGAATGGAAATTGATAGAAGTGAATGGCACTATCGCTGGCATAAGACACCTATTTGTGCCTGGAATCATCAAATGGAATTTTAATACTTCAAACCATACGTTTACAGTCGTAAATAACAATACTGATGAAACCAAGCAAGATGTGTTAGAATCTGGCACCTATACTTATTCTATCGAAGGCAATGATGCCACGCCTGAACTATGCAACCGGACTTTAGTCTTAGACGGAACAAATTACGGCTGTTATTCTATGACAACTACCACTTTGCAGATTAATCAAGGTGAAGCGGATGGAATTATTATCAAACTTATTCGTTAGAAAATCTCGTTTATTAGCAAAAATAAGTTGTATTCATAACTAATTGTTGTTTTTTGTTATTTTCGTTATTTATTTTGCATAAGAAGAAATGGAGTGATAGCTTTGCAGAAAGAAATTTAAAGTTATGCAAACCAAAGATTTATTGCATCTGACAGAAGAATTTGGAAGTCCGCTCTATGTTTATGATGCTGCAAAAATCCAATCTCAATACACAAGACTCACAAATGCTTTCTCAAAAGTAGAAAGCCTGCGAATAAATTATGCCGTAAAGGCCTTATCCAATGTTTCCGTCCTAAAACTTTTGAAAGAAATGGACTCTGGATTAGACACCGTTTCTATCCAAGAAGTACAATTAGGATTATTGGCTGGATTTTCGCCAGAAAAAATAATCTATACGCCAAACGGCGTTTCTTTTGAAGAGATTGAAGAAGTAGCCCATCTTGGCGTTCAAATCAATATTGATAACTTATCTATATTAGAACATTTCGGGACAAAATACCCGTCAATTCCTGTCTGTATTCGAATCAATCCGCACGTTATGGCTGGCGGAAATGCCAACATTTCGGTAGGTCACATCGACAGCAAGTTTGGAATCTCTGTACACCAGATGCCGCACATCTTGAGAATCGTAGAAAATACAGGCATGCACATCAACGGAATCCACATGCATACAGGCTCTGATATTTTGGATATTGAAGTCTTCTTATACGCTGCAGAAATTCTTTTTGACACGGCAAAACATTTCAGCAATCTGGATTTTCTTGATTTCGGAAGTGGCTTTAAAGTACCTTACAAAAAAGACGATATCGAAACCAACATCGAAGAACTAGGCAAAAAACTGACCAAAAGGTTTAATGCTTTCTGCAAAGAATACGGACGCGAACTAACGCTAGCTTTCGAACCTGGAAAATTCTTGGTCAGCGAAGCCGGTTTCTTTCTTGCCAAAGTAAATGTCGTAAAACAGACAACTTCAACGGTTTTCGCAGGAATAGATAGTGGTTTCAATCATTTAATCCGCCCGATGTTATACGGTTCCCAGCACCATATCGAGAATATTTCCAATCCGAAAGGTAAAGAACGATTCTATTCTGTTGTCGGTTATATATGCGAAACAGATACGTTTGCCAACAACCGAAGAATCTCAGAAATCAAGGAAGGGGATATCTTATGCTTTAAAAATGCAGGAGCGTACTGCTTCTCAATGTCCTCCAATTACAATTCCAGATTTAAGCCAGCCGAAGTCCTTTGGTACGAAGGAAAAGGACACTTGATCAGAGAAAGAGAAACTTTTGACGATTTGGTCAAAAATCAGGTCATTTTGGAATTTGAAAAAACCATGAGTTAGTTTCCCAAATTAGTTTGGTAAATATATTTTGCGTGAAGGCCTCATTGCTGCCGCTTTGAGGCTTTCTGGCGTCTAGAAACTTCTAAAAATAAATAACAGATAGTTAATCTGCATAAAATGATTGTTCATTATCTTTGAACTTTACAAACCCAAAGAAGTATTTTTTCAGATGGATAGAAGGAAATTTTTCAGAAACGGTTCGCTATTTACAATCGGAACAGCGGTTTTGAATCCTTTTCAAGGCAACGCCAATGTTTTGGATTTCGAAACCCTAAACAAGAATAAGAAAGCCAAGAATATCATTTTGCTTGTAAGCGATGGTATGAGCACAGGAACTCTTAATATGGCCGACTTGTTTCTAAACAGAAAATATGGCAAAGGTTCCAATTGGATCCAATTATATAAAGACAATAGAGTTTCTAGAGCTTTGATGGATACGGCTTCGGCCAGTTCTATCGTCACAGATTCAGCAGCAGCAAGCTCTTCTTGGGGTGGCGGTTTTCGCGTAAATAACGGCTCATTGAACGTTGGCCCTGACGGACAAGCGCACTTGCCAATCTGGCAAAAATTCAAAAAATCTGGAAAAATGGCGGGATGCGTAACCACTGTTCCGATTACCCACGCAACCCCTGCTGGTTTTTGCGTGAACAGCAAAAGCAGAAATAGCCAAGAAGATATTGCCGAACAATACCTTGATTTAAATTTCGACATTATGATGGGCGGCGGACTTAATTATTTCGCGCCAGAATTACGAAAAGACAAAAAAGATATGTTTGCCGCTTTCAAAGAAAAAGGATACCAGATAGCAAAAACACGTTCAGAAATGTTCAACGTTTCAAACGACTCTCCTATTCTTGGTGTTTTTTATGAAGACGGACTTCCTTATTCCGTAGATAGAAATAGCGATGAAAACCTCAAGAAAACGATTCCTACTTTGGCCGAAATGGCACAAAAAGCAATCGATCGTATGAAAAACCATAAAAATGGATTTGTACTCCAAATCGAAGGCGGAAAAGTAGACTGGGCGGCACATGCTAATGATATTGCGGCCTTGATACACGACCAGATTGCTTTTGATGAAGCCGTGAAAGTCGCTATTGATTTTGCCGAAAAAGACAAAGAAACTTTAGTCATTATTACTACTGACCACGGAAATGCAAACCCAGGAGTCATTTACGGAAAGGATGCTAACGATAATTTTGACAGCATCCAAAAGTATACTCAGACCAACGAATGGATCTTGAACCAGATCAAGCCTAGCTTCTCTATTACCGAAGTAAAGGAAATCATTGAAAAGGCAAATGGGCACACTTTAGGTGATGAAGATGCGAAAACCGTATTGAGTTACTACGACGGGCTGCATAAAGAAGACGGATTGTACAATTACAAAAAGCTTCCGTATAAAGCATTTTCTGAAATGCAGCAGAAGACAAATTCTGTCGGATGGATCAGCATGGACCACTCTGCAGATTATGTGGAATTGGCTATGTTTGGACCGGGAAGCGAACTTTTGAAACCTTTCGTGAAAAATACAGATTTGCACTATTTGATGTTACAGGCTGCTGAAGTTGAAAACAAATTTTAAGAATAATTAAAATAAAATTCAAGGACTGTCTTTTTAGGCAGTCTTTTTTTTATATTTAACATAAAGTTGTAACTAAAACTAGGACTGCCGAGAAGATGAATATTCCGAAGATATTACATAAAAGAAAGTATGAATTTTTATTAGCAGCATTGCTGATTCATCTTTTTATTGCTGTATTGCTGTATGATTTGGATTTTTACACCAACATTATTTGGCCTTTAAACATGCTCATTTTAGGAATTTTTAGCTTGGGAATTTTTTCGGAAAAATCAAGAATGCAGCTCATTTTTAGAATATTCTTCTCGCATTGATCATCTTCCTTCCTATTTCTATTATTTACTTAAAACCGACTCCGTTAATGATGGAGTTGATCAATATTGCCCATATCGCATTCTACTGCTATATTTTTATTGAAGTTTTGCGTTATCTGCTAAAGCCGAGCTATATTAATTCTGATATCGTTTCTGCTTCAGCCTGCGGCTATTTGCTGCTGATAGAAATCGGGATCTTTTCGATGCAGGCCATTTATTATGGAACTACAAATCCGTTCAAAGGTATTGATACCACTTCTTTCACTACCATATATCTCGATATTGTTTATTTTTGCAGCATTACGGTTACCAGCATCGGATTTGGAGACATTGTGCCTTCCAATCATTATGCAAAACTGGCAACGTCTATTTTGGGAATTGCAGGTCAGTTTTATTCGGTAGTATTGGTGGGAATAATGATCAGTAAGTATACTTCAGAAACTGGAAATTCGTCTAAAAAATAAATTATGCATTCAGGAAAACAATACTCCCTAAAAGAATTTATCATCTGGACCAGAAGAGACATCTATTGGATTTTTCTGCTTGCTGCGATTCCGACTGCTCTTTTTGATTTTTTCGGATTTAAATGGCTCGCCATTCCTTGGGTTCCGATTGCCATGATTGGCACGGCAGCGGCATTTATTGTAGGTTTTAGAAACACACAAACGTATAACCGATTATGGGAAGCAAGGCAGATTTACGGAAGCATCGTTAATACGAGCCGTACTTGGGGAATCATGGCAAAAGATTTTATAACAAACTCACCTGCTTTACCTGCAACTGAAGAAGAACTTCATTCGATACGTAAGACACTAATCTACAGACATATTGCATGGCTCACGGCACTGCGTTTCCAACTTAGAGAAAAAAGAGCTTGGGAAAACATGGACAAGCCATCCAACAAAGAATACCAGCAATTGTACAAAGTCTTGGAATACGAAACCACACTAGAGGCAGAACTTCAAAAATACCTAAGCCAAGAAGAGCTGAATTATATCGTAAGCAAAAAAAACAGGGCCACCCAAATTATAACCCTGCAATCAAAACATCTTACAGAACTTACCGAAAAAGGACTCTTAAGCGAATTTAAGCACGTAGCTTTGGAAGACCGACTCAAAGATTTATTCGACCATCAAGGAAGATGCGAACGCATAAAAAACTTTCCTTATCCGCGCCAATTTGCAAGTATAAATATGTTTTTCATCCGACTGTTCGTCATCATGCTGCCGTTCGGACTCATCAATGAATTTGCTAAATTAGGAGAACATTGCGTGTGGTTTACCGTTCCGTTTAGCGTCATCGTCGGCTGGGTATTCAATTCGATGGAACGCGTTGGCGAAAGCACTGAAAATCCTTTTGAAGGAAGCGCAAACGATGTTCCGATTACCGCAATGAGCAGAACTATAGAAATAGATTTAAAAGACATGCTGGACGAAACCGACCTGCCTCCAGCCATAACACCAATCAACAATATTTTAATGTAAACTATTTATGGAATTAGAAAAAGTATTCAAAAATAACGAAAAGTGGATCGCTGAAAAATTAGAAAAAGATCCAGACTATTTTGCAAATTTGTCGAAAGGACAAAGTCCTGATATTCTGTATATCGGATGTTCGGATAGCCGCGTTACGGCAGAAGATTTGATGGGAGTTTCTCCTGGTGAAGTTTTCGTACACAGAAACATCGCCAATATGGTCATCAGTATTGATCTGAATGTAATGTCGGTCTTAAATTATGCCGTAAATTATTTGCATGTAAACCACGTGGTAGTCTGCGGACATTATTTCTGTGGAGGTGTAAAAGCAGCGATGCAGGCAGAAGATTTAGGCGTGCTCAATCCGTGGTTGCGAAATATCCGTGACGTTTACCGCCTTCATAAGAACGAGCTTAACGCAATTGAAGACGAAACTCAAAAATACAACCGATTGGTCGAATTAAATGTACAAGAACAGTGCATCAATCTCGTCAAGACTGCTGAAGTGCAAAAAGCGTATAGCGAAAGAGGGCTTCAGATTCATGGCTGGGTTTTCGACATACACTCTGGAAAGCTAATCGATCTAAAACTAGATTTTGACCATATCATGAAAAACATCATGGAAATTTATAATCTTGGGCACGATTAAAAAAAAAAAATCCCTTTACGTTTTGTAAAGGGATTTTTTTTATAAATGAATTGCCTCTTGTTTGGCACTTTCAAATTCAGAAACCATGGTATCTATAATTTCTTTAACCGGTTTTATATCGTGGATGAGGCCAGAAATTTGTCCGATTTCTAATTCGCCTTCAATTAAATCGCCTTCAAACATTCCTCTTTTGGCACGGGCTCTTCCTAACAAGACTTTCAAATCATCTGGAGTCGGACATTTGGCATAAAGTTCTTGGATGTCTTGGTAGAATTTGTTTTTTATCAACCGCACTGGTGCTAATTCTTTCAACGTTACCTGCGTTCCGCCCTCTTCTAAATCAACGATAGTCTTTTTAAAATCATCATGTGAAGAGCTTTCAACCGACGCCGCAAAACGGCTTCCAACTTGCACTCCATCAGCGCCTAAAACCATAGCTGCCAGCATTCCTCTTCCTGTCGCAATACCTCCAGCCGCAATTAACGGAATCTGTATTTTTTCACGAACCATCGGAATCAGCGTTAATGTTGTCGTTTCTTCCCTTCCGTTATGTCCTCCGGCTTCAAAACCTTCGGCAACTACAGCATCAACTCCAGCTTCTTGGGCTTTCAATGCAAATTTTGAACTGCTGACTACATGAACAACCGTTATTCCTTTTTCCTTTAAAAAGCTAGTCCATGTTTTCGGATTCCCTGCAGAAGTGAAAACTATTTTTACGCCTTCTTCAACAATAATATTCATGATTTCTTCGATATTCGGGTAGAGCATCGGAACGTTTACTCCAAACGGCTTGTCGGTTGCTTTTTTGCATTTTTGGATGTGTTCTCTCAAGACTTCTGGATACATCGATCCGGCTCCGATCAACCCTAATCCTCCTGCATTGCTGACAGCACTTGCTAATTTATAACCGCTATTCCAAATCATGCCACCTTGAACGATTGGATATTGTATGTTGAAAAGCTGCGTAATCTTATTCATTTAAATGATTTATAGTATTATTTTATTGGTTTTTATTTGATTCTATCTTGAAATTCAGGGAATTATTTTATGGCTAATTTTCCGGTTTGGTAATTGGTTCCTGCTTTAATTTTATAAAAATAAATACCTGCTACCAAATTTTCAACCGAAAAACTCGGCCTTGAATTTTGGATTTCCGTATACAGAATTTCTTGTCCCAGATTGTTATAAATAGAAACCTGAGCTTTTTCATAGTCATTCGGAAAGGCCAAATTTACAATAGAAGTGGCTGGATTTGGATAAATGGTAAATGTTTTAGAAGAAAAAGTAGGAACTTCCAAAGCATTTGTCAAAGCCAAATTAAAATCCGGAATTCCGTATCCGAACTGATCATTTGGCGTATTGTATAAATGAGCCGATTGCTTGATCAACTGCATGATTTCTGTATTCGTCTTGTTCGGAAAAGCCTGCCACAAGCAAGCTACCATTCCAGCTATAATAGGCGACGAAAAAGAAGTGCCGTTAGCAAACACAACATTTCCTAACTGGTTGGAAACGACTGCTGCTTCACCTTGAGCCATGACATCAGGCTTGACCCTAAAATCTGCAGAAGGCCCGATAGAGCTAAAACTTGCATATAATTTTGTTGATGTCACCGCACCAACAGCCAAAACATTTTCTGCATCGGCTGGAGCACCGATATGTGGCTCTGGGCCAGCTCCTGTATTTCCAGCAGAAGCCACGCAAATCATACCTCTAGAATAGGCAATTTCTGCTCCACGAGAAATAAAAGTCGTTGTGCCATTCATGTTAAAATATGCATAGCTATAATCAGGATTGTTGTAGCCGAAATAGCTTAAAGAGGTATTGATTATATCTACGCCCAAACTATCTGCCATTTCTGCGGCTTCGACCCAGTAGGATTCTTCAACAGGGTTTTCATCTAAAATATCTTCTGTGATAAAAAGATAATAAGAAGCATCTGGAGCTGTTCCTACCAATTGGTTTTCAACATAGCCTCCCATGGTTGAAAGTACCTGCGTTCCGTGCGTGCCGCCGCTATAAAAATCAGCATTTCTGGTAACAAAATCATAGCCTCCTAAAATCTTATTATTGACTAGAAGCCTTTGGAAAGGCTGTGCAGTATTTACATTCGGGAATCCAGCGTCCATAACCGCAATTATCTTCCCATTTCCTGTAAAATCTTGCTGATGCAACAGATTACCTTTTAACATCCTAATCTGATTACCAGAAGTACCATATCCATAATTCACCTGAACTTCTAAGTCTTTTACCCCAACCGAATTGGTTTGGCGCAACGCCCTTCCTTCACCATTCAATGTTGGATTTGCAAATTGCACACGATCTACAAAAGCCAAATTTTCAAGACCACGAATATCCGTTATTGACCCTCTGATATGCAAAGCATTCAACCATTTGGATTTAGCTTTTACCGTAATTCCGGACGTAGCTGTAACTTGATTGATATAGGAAACTGAAATCGGAACATCTTTATCATCAAGCGGAATATTCTGAGTCGTTCTTCTATCCAAAGCTCTTTGCGAAAGCATTTCTAAAGGATTTGCAAGATAATGAGCCGCATCCGGCTTATCTGTAAAATATACCCAGGCATCTTCTTGGCCTATGGCATATACACTCGAAAGCAAAAGCAGTAAAAGAGTAATTTTTTTCATAAATTATTGTATTGGTTGTCCAAACTTGAACAGATTACCGCTGTCATCGATTATATAAAATTCGCGCATTCCCCAAGGTTGTTTTTTTAGCGCTATTGTATCGCCTAGCACTTTCTTATACCGCTCAAAAACAGCCTCAATATCATTTACGCGAATATAGCAGCTTGAGTTTTCTGCAACTATTTCATCATCGCATTTCCATAAATGAATTTCAATACCATCCCAAACAAAAATCAGAAGATCATCATATTCGTTTGCTAGTTCACAGCCTAAAATTTCTTGGTAAAATTTTTTAGATTTTTCAAAATTTAAAGATGGAAGCTGGGATATGATTTGGGCAATTTTTGAATTCAAAACCTCTATTGTTTTAGATATAAAAGTCAAATTTACAAAAATGAAATTTTATAAAACGCTTTAGCCGCCAATATTTACAGGAGTCAGACAACTATATAAAACACTAAATATCAACGAAATAAAAAATATTTTAAAATTTATTAGGTTTTTAAAATATTTATACTCTAAATTTGCACTTAAGTTCTTTAAAAAATTATTCTTATCCAGAAAGACCGAGGGAATTGACCCTATGACGTCTTGGCAACCTGTCCATTTTCGGATAAGGTGCCACATTCAACCCTTGCTTTGGCAGGGAAAGATAAGCTTAGAAAATAGTACATAATACTTCAAGATATTATATGCTCTTCTGACTTATCGGAAGAGCATTTTTTATTTCTGCTCTCCCGATATCTGGTTTCGAATATTTTTTTTAAAAACAAAAAATATTTAAAAACAATCTTAAAAAGTATCAAGATGAAAGAGCAGACACAAATCTTAAATTACATTCCAGTTGACGAATTAACAGGTTCTATCTCAGTTCCAATTTACCAGACTTCCACTTTCGTACAAGAAGCACCTGGCATTCACAAAGGTTTTGATTATGCACGAAGCAATAATCCTACACGAAAAGTCTTAGAAGATTTAGTCGCCAAACTAGAAAATGGAACTAATGGCTATGCTTTTTCCAGCGGCCTAGCAGCTATCGATGCGGTCGTGAAATTATTATCGGCTGGAGACGAGATTATAGCGGTTGACGATATTTACGGCGGTGCCTTCCGCCTATTTACGCACATTTATGAAAAATTCGGAATCAAAGTAAAGTATGTCGATGCTACTGATGCTAAAAATGTAGCCGAAGCAATTACAGATAAAACAGCTTTAATTTGGATTGAATCTCCGACGAATCCTACGCTAAAAATCGCTGACCTGCGTGCTATTGGAAAAATCGCAAAAGAAAACAGTATCTTATTTTGCGTCGATAACACTTTTGCCTCTCCTATTGCCCAAAAGCCAATTGATTTTGGAGCCGACCTAATCGTGCACAGTGCAACAAAATACATTTCGGGACACAGCGACCTGATTGCAGGCTTGGTTATTACGGCAACTGAAGAATTAGGCAGTAAGATTAAGTTTATCCAAAATGCTTCGGGTGCTATCTTAGGACCTTTCGACAGCTGGTTGGTAATACGAGGAATCGAGACTTTAAACTTGAGAATTAGACAGCATGCTGAAAATGCGCAAAAAATAGCCGAATTCCTGACAAAAGAAAAACTAATCCAAAACGTTTATTACCCGGGGCTGAAAACGCATCACAACCACGAAATTGCTAAAAGCCAGCAGAAATACTTTGGGGGCGTAGTAACGTTTGATTTAGTGATTGATGATAAAAAACTGGCTTCCAGAATTGTTTCGGGAACCAAATTGTTCAAGCTTGCCGAAAGTTTGGGCGGCGTGAAAAGCTTGTGTTGTTTGCCTTGCGAAATGACTCATAAATCAATTCCTGCAGAAAAAAGATACCAGTCTGGCGTAACCGACAGTTTGATCCGACTTTCTGTTGGCTTGGAAGATGCCGATGATTTGATTGCCGACTTAAAACAGGCTATCCAAAATGCAGTCAAAGAAAATGTTGCCATCGAATTCCATAAAAACTAATCCTATCCTATTTTAATCATCATATAAATAACACTCAAAATGTCAAGAAAAAAATTAAATATAGGATTGTTTGGTTTCGGATGCGTCGGTTTCGGACTGTATGAAGTTTTACAGAAAACCCCTGGACTGAAAGCAAACATCAAGAATATCTGCGTAAAAGACAGAAACAAAACGCGCGAAATTGGTGTAGAAAACTTCACTTTCGATAAGAATGATATCTTCAATGATCCGGAAATCAACGTCATTGTAGAATTAATCGATGATGCCGATGCGGCGTATGAAATTGTAACTACAGCCTTAAAAAGCGGCAAAGCAGTGGTTTCTGCCAACAAAAAAATGATTGCAGAGCATTTTGAAGAACTGCTCGAATTGCAGCGAAAACACAATGTCCCTTTATTGTATGAAGCTGCGTGTTGTGCGAGCATGCCGATTATCCGAAATTTAGAAGAATACTATGATAATGATCTTTTGGAATCCATCCAAGGCATCGTGAATGGTTCTACTAATTACATCCTTACAAAGACGTTCAAGGAAAATCTATCGTATGATGAGGCGCTGAAACAAGCACAGGAAAAAGGCTTTGCAGAAAGCAATCCGATTTTAGACACGGGCGGCTTTGATGCCAAATACAAGTTGTTGATTTTGCTAGCGCATTCTTTCGGATATATTGCAAAACCTGAGGATTTACTGAATATCGGAATTAATAATATTGGCGGTTTAGAATTAAAATATGCTCGAGAAAAAGGCTTAAAGATTAAGCTTGTAGCCCAAGCTTTTAAAAATAATGATGGAAACATTTCGGCCTTTGTTATTCCAAAATTCGTAGATACAGAAGATCGCTTGTTTAATGTGGATGATGTTTTTAATGGCGTGATTACGAAAACCAGTTTTGCAGACGAACAGTTTTTTGTCGGTAAAGGCGCGGGTGCTCATCCGACAGCTTCGGCAGTGTTAAGCGATATTTCTGCTTTGAGTTATGATTACCAGTACGAGTACAAAAAAATTGCTCAGCAGGAAAACATAAGCTTGTCTGATGACGTAAATTTAAAAGTATTCTTAAGACATCAGATTGAGGATGCAGTTACTTTAAAGAAGCATTTTTCAACTATTGACGAATCGTATCTAAATCATGAGTCGGGTTATATCACTGGAACTATTTCCTTAGAAAACTTACGAAATATACATTTTGATGAAAGCTTTGATAAATCTTTTGTTTTGCTGGAAATTGCTAATTAGTGCCTTTTTACTGGTTATTTTTCCAAGCAATAGAAGACTTCAATAAGCGATGAAGAATGCTAGCTAGCTATACTATTTCAATTGTTTGTTTATATATTTTGTTCATTAAAAAACCCGACAATTTCTTGTCGGGTTTTTATCTATGATAGTATTTTCAAATTATGCTATAACGCCAGAACCTATAAGTTCTTCTCCTAAATGCCAAGAGACAAATTGTCCTTCTGTAATGGCGGACTGTGGATTTTCAAAAGCGACATACAAACCGTTTTCAAACTGATATAAAGTCGCTTTTTGCAACGGCTGGCGGTAACGGATTCTTGCCATTACTTCCATAGTTTCACCATTTTTTAGGGCTAAATCTTCACGAATCCAATGTACTTCAGATTTTTCAACAAAGAGTGCTTTTTTGAATAATCCGGGATGGTGGCTTCCTTGTCCGGTATAAATGATATTATTTTCCACATCGGTTTCGATAATGAAAAGCGGTTCAGCTGTTCCTCCAACATTTAGTCCTTTGCGTTGTCCTTTCGTAAAATAGTGAGCCCCTTGATGTTTCCCGACTACTTTCCCCATTTCTGGAGCATATGGAATAGACGCAGCTTCGAACGCCAGTTCTTCTTGCAAAGAATCGAACTCAGCCTTGTCTTTTGTATAAATATCTTGACTGGCTTCAATTTCAAAAATCAGTCCGTCTTTTGGTTGTAATTTTTGCTGTAAAAACTCTGGCAAGCGTACTTTTCCGATAAAACACAATCCTTGTGAATCTTTCTTTTCTGCCGTAACCAGTTCCATTTTTGCGGCGATTTCACGAACTTCCGGTTTTGTCAGTTCTCCAATCGGGAACAAGGATTTTGCTAATTGTTCTTGCGAAAGCTGGCATAAAAAGTAAGATTGGTCTTTGTTTCCATCGACACCGGCAAGCAATTGATATACTGGCTTACCGTCCACTTCAATTTCGCCTTTTCTGCAATAATGTCCAGTCGCTACATAGTCGGCTCCTAAGCTTAACGCAATTTTCATGAAAACGTCAAACTTAATTTCGCGATTGCACAATACGTCTGGATTAGGCGTTCTTCCTTTTTCGTATTCGCGGAACATATAATCCACGATCTTTTCTTGGTATTGTTCGCTTAAATCGACTGTCTGGAAAGGAATCCCTAATTTTTCTGCCACTAGAAGTGCATCATTGCTGTCTTCTAGCCAAGGGCATTCGTTAGAAATTGTAACAGAATCGTCGTGCCAGTTCTTCATAAAAAGGCCAATGACTTCATAGCCCTGCTCCTTCAATAAATAAGCAGCAACACTAGAATCAACACCTCCAGAAAGACCAACTACTACACGTTTCATTTTTTCTAATTTTATGACGCTCCAAAAGTACGCCAAAATAGAGCATGATTTATGCTCTATTATATTTGTTTAATTTATGAATGTATTTGAGAAATTTATTTGTTGCTCGGAGCGTTTTGCGGCAATTTTCTAGCTCCTTTGTTTTTGCTGTCAATTTTGAACTTTTCTTTTTTTACTTTATTCGGATTTTCTTCTTTCACAAGTTTGCCGTTTTCGTAATATTTCCAGATACCAAACTTTTTACCATTTTTGAATTGTCCTTTTATCATTTTTCCAGCGTCGTCATTGTAGGTTACCGCTCCGTCAAATTCGCCGTTTTTATAGATGGCATCTTCAAGAACAGCGCCTTTTTCGCTGTATTTTTTGTACTGTCCGTTTTTAATTCCGTTTGTATATGTTGCTTCTTCGGCTATCTTGCCACTTCTGTAGAACACTTTTCGGATTCCGTTTAGCTTTCCTTTCGAATAGTTTTCAAGGGTCATTATTTCTTTCGACTCAAGGTGATAGTATTTCCATTCACCTTCATTGAGCTTATTGACTTCTTTTCCTTCGCTTACTTTATTCCCTTTTTGATCAAAAAAAGTGGTATAGGCAGAACCGTCTTTTGCCGTAAAATCTCGCGTCGCAATTACTTTTAATTCTTTAGTATCATCAAAAAACTTAAAGACTCCTGTTTCTTTTCCGTGATCGAAAGTTCCTTCATAGCGCGGTCTTTTAGACTCGGTATAGGTTCCTTTCCAAAGTCCATGTCGCTGACCTTTATCATCGAGCTTATTGGTTTCCTGAGAATAGGAATACTGAAAAAAAGATAAAAATGAGAGTACTATTATAATAATTGATTTCATAGTCATGCAATAGCTGATTTATTATTCTTGTTAACTAAAAATATGCCATTTTATTGCTTTCTGCTTTCAAGTTTCCACTATTAAAGAACCTTTCGCAATAAATGTGTGTGAATTTAAAAAAGCACCCGGTGATGAGTGCTTTTTAAATTTTATTTCTTTTTTCTGTCTTCTAAAGATTTTTTCTTATCCTCTAAAGACTTGCTTTTTTGTTTCTGCTGCTCTTGCGCCTGCTCCATCATGTCTTGCATTTTTTGCTGGAAACGGCTTTTTGGCTTCTCTTTTGTCTTGTTCTCTTGGATTCTAGCGTGGATCTTTTCATCATTGATGATGTAATTTTTGATGACCAGCATGATTCCAATCGTAATCGTGTTAGAGATAAAATAGTACAAACTCAATCCAGATGCGTTATTATTGAAGAAAATCATCATCATTAATGGCGAAATGTAAATCATCATTTTCATGATCTTGCCCATATCTGGCATACCTTCTTGCGGAGGCGCACTCATGGCTTGATCGCCAGTCGTCATTTTCATGTAGAAGAAAATTGCGATTGCTGCTAAAATCGGGAACAAACTGATATGGTTTCCGTAGAAAGAGGAAATTACAGGAATGTGCTGTTTCCAAGAAAAAATAGCATCAAAAGAAGATAAATCTTCTGCCCAAAGGAAATTCTTTTGTCTTAGCTCGATTGCCGACGGGAAGAACTGGAACAAGGCATAGAATACCGGAATCTGCATCAATGCCGGAAGACATCCCGCCATTGGGTTGACGCCTGCTTTATTGTACAGTTTCATCGTTTCTTGCTGTTTCTTCATCGGGTCTTTCTTGAATTTTTCATTCAATTCCTGAATTTCAGGGCGAAGAACCTTCATTTTTGCCTGCGACAGATAGGACTTATAGGTAACTGGTGACATCACCAAACGAACTAAAATCGTGAAGACAATGATTGCGATTCCGTGTGCCAAGAATAGGCTCAAGAAATCATATACTGGAATAAAAATCCAACGGTTGATCCAACCAAAGATTCCCCAACCTAATGAAATTACTTCGTCAAGGTTTTTCTCATAGCTGTTTAAAATTTTATAATCGGCTGGCCCATAGTACCAGTTCATATTATAGTTGACTTCGCCTCCTTTGAAAGCTAAAGGAACGGTTGCTTTGAACGATTTGGTGAAGATGGTATCTTTTTCAACATCTTTAACCAAGTTATCAGATTTCAGTTCTGCTACTTTAAACGGCGTATCCGTCAAAAGAATCGAAGCAAAAAAGTGCTGTTTAAAAGCAATATACGAAACTTCTTTGGCTTCTTGGCTATCAGAAGATTGCCCTAAATAATCATCTTTTCCTCCTTCGTATTCATACACCAATTCAGAATAACGGTTTTCGTAAGAAACGCTTTTTTCGTTTCTGTAGGTTTTCAGGCTCCATTCCATCGGAAGCGGATTCGATGTTTGAAGTACCTTGCTCAACCCTTGCGTTCTGATAGAGAAATCAAGCATATAGTCTTTTGGCTTCAGCACATAGCGGTATTCTAAATATTGTTCTGGGCCTGCTTTCAAGCGCATCGTCAAGACTTGGTTTTCGCCTTCTTTTGTAAGCGTAGGCTCAAAATACAAGTCTTTTGTGTTCAACACCAAATTGCCTTGCGTCTTAAGTTCAATATTTAGATTGGCATTGTTATCTTTTATGATTTTGACCAATTTTCCAGAACCTTTGCTGAAAGCTTCGAAATTCTTCATTTCAGCACCAACGATATAACCTCCTTTGTTTGAAAAAGTAAGTTTTACAAGATCATTCTCGATCGTCTTGGTTTCAAGTTTTGCAGATGGAAGCGTTGCAGCATAAGCAAAACTGCCTAAAGAAGTTTTCAGTTTTTCTAACTGAACTGAATCTTTTGCTGTAGTGTCTGCCACCGTCAATGCGGCTTCTTTTACTGCTGTTGTTGCTGCTTTTTGTTTTTCTGCTTGCTCAATTTTAGCTTTTGCGTCAATTTCTTCCTGCGAAGGTTTATTGATGTACATTACGCCAATAAGGAGCGCAAAAATCAACACGAAGCCAATAATCGAATTACGGTCAAACTTTTTTTCTTCCATTTTATTCTAAATAATTAATTTAATTCCGCATTTATGCGTTATGCTCGGTCTTGAAGGTTTTCTTCAACTACTATTTATTTTTATGTGCTACAGTCGCTTTCACAAAATTCACAAAAAGCGGATGTGGTTTTGCGACCGTACTTTTATATTCAGGATGGTATTGCACTCCGATAAAAAACGGATGGCTTTCAATCTCAATGATTTCTACTAATCCTGTATCTGGGTTTACACCCGATGCTTTTAATCCTGCATTTTCCAAAGCTTCTAAATATTCGCCGTTAAATTCATAACGGTGACGGTGACGCTCTTGGATTTGGCTTTTGCCATAAACTTTTGAGGCTAATGTATCAGGCTTGATATCACATTTCCAAGCTCCCAAACGCATTGTTCCACCTTTGTCTGTAATGGTTTTCTGCTCTTCCATTAGATTGATTACCGGATGTGCTGTCCCGGCATTCATTTCTGTTGAATTGGCATCTTTATGTCCCAAAACATTTCTTGAATATTCTATGACAGCCATTTGCATTCCTAGACAGATTCCGAAAAACGGAATGTTCTTTTCTCTTGCATAACGAACTGTTTCAATTTTTCCTTCAATTCCTCTTTCTCCAAAACCTGGTGCTACCAGAATTCCGTCTAAATCTTTCAGTTTCTCTGACGCATTTTTTTCGTCTAAATATTCTGAATGAATACTCACTACATTTACCTTCGTTTCGTTTGCAGCTCCTGCATGAATAAAGGCTTCTAAAATCGATTTGTATGAATCTTGCAATTCTACGTATTTACCAACCAGACCGATGTTCACGATATGTTTTGGATTTTTCAGTTTTTGCAAGAACTCGTTCCATTGTTTTAAATCTGGAGTTGCTTTTTCTGGCAAGTCTAATTTTTTCAAGGCTACTTTGTCAAGACCTTCTTCCAACATCAGGTTCGGAACGTCATAGATTGTAGAAGCATCGATAGACTGAATCACAGCTTCTCTTTTTACGTTACAGAACAAGGCCAGTTTCTGACGCAATTCGTCTGAAATTTCGTGTTCTGTCCTGCAAACCAAAATATCGGCTTTGATACCACTTTCCATCAAGGTTTTTACTGAGTGCTGTGTTGGCTTAGTTTTTAATTCGCCCGCAGCAGCTAAAAACGGAACTAACGTCAAATGAATAACGATTCCGTTGTTTTCGCCTAATTCCCAAACTAATTGGCGAACCGACTCAATATAAGGAAGCGATTCGATATCCCCTACCGTTCCTCCAATTTCAGTAATCACAATATCAAAGTCGCCAGATCTTCCAAGCAATTGCATTCTTTCCTTGATCTCATTGGTGATATGCGGAACGACCTGTACTGTCTTGCCTAAAAATTCTCCTCTTCGCTCTTTTTCGATAACCGAAAGATAGACTCTTCCAGTCGTCACGTTGTTGGCTTGCGAAGTCGGGACATTTAAAAAACGCTCGTAATGTCCTAAATCTAGATCGGTTTCAGCTCCATCATCTGTCACATAACATTCTCCGTGTTCGTAAGGATTTAATGTCCCTGGGTCAACGTTGATGTATGGGTCAAATTTCTGGATTGTCGTTCGGTATCCTCTGGCCTGTAATAATTTTGCTAAAGATGCGGCTATGATTCCTTTCCCTAAAGAAGATGTCACACCGCCTGTAACAAAAATATATTTTGTCTGATTCATTGTGCTGTTGTTTGTCGTTGTAGTTGTGTAAAAAAACGTGGCAAAAGTAGTGAATAAAATTGGAATATTAGAAATTCCATCGCTTAGATTACTCCGAAGTTATATTTTTAGATTTGCAAACCTGTAATTAATCGTACGCCTCTTTTTGGGAAGCAAAAAAACCTGTTTAGGATGGTTTTGGGTATTGTTTCTTTATGTTTCTGATCAGTTCTTCTAGTCCGTTTAATTTTAGCTCATAGACTAATTGGAGTTGCTGTCCTAATTCTCCTTTCGGGAAGCCTTTGTTGCTGTACCAAACTACATAATACTCTGGCAGATCAATCAAATGCCAACCTTCATACTTGCCGAAGGGCATTTTTGTGTGGGCTAATTTTATAAGAAGCTTTTTCTGGTCGTCCATTTATTCAGAGAAAAAAATTCTGACTCCGATCCAAAATAAGAAGAAGAACAAACTTACAATCAATATCCTGTTCCCTTGTTTTCTATCGGATTCTGTGTAGTTGTAAACTCGATCTCCGTTAGGCAATGTCTTTTTATGAGTTTTTAAAAACCATCCAATGAAAAAACCGAGAAAGCCTCCTAAAAAGGCAAACAAATAGCCCGCAATAATCCAACCGCCTTGATGTTCTTCGGGTTTAGATAAATCTTCCAGCCTTTGTTTTCTATGTTTTTCTATTTCTTCGGGAATTATCTCCTGCCCTCTTTCTTTGAGTATTTTCTGAGCCAGCAAAAAATCAAGATGACTCCACTCGTCTTTTTTTACAATAATCTCTTTGAGTTCTTCATCTGTAAATTCGTGTAGATAATGGTCTCTGTCTATAGTTTCAACCAAGTTTGAAGAAATCTGCAATAACAGAATGTCTGCTTTTTCGAAATCTTCTTTTTTCAGCTTTATGAGGTAGTCTTTTGATAATTCTGAATTTCCAAAATTGCCGTCCAATCCTGAAGAAGTATCTTCAATTCGGTATTCAATTTGGCTTTCTCTTAAAAAGGTAGCCAATTCTACGGCATCTTCTTTTAAGTTGAATTTTTGAAACGTAATAAATTGAGGGGTTTCCAACGATTATTTCCAGTTAAAGGTGATTGCTTTTTCGATATCAGGATTCAAGCTCAAAAGAACCGGACAGTTCATTGCCGTTCTTTCCAAAATAGTCTTGGCTTTTTCATCAACTGAAACTGACATATTCATCACGATTTCAATTTTGGCAATTTTTCGTGGTTCGGCTTGCATAATTTTCGTTACCTCAACAGTAGAGCCTACCAAATCTAGGTTCATGTCTTTTGACTTGATTGCCATTATCGAAATCATACAGCTTCCCAAAGCATTGGCTAGCAAATCTGTCGGTGAAAAAGCTTCGCCTTTTCCGTGATTGTCTGTTGGTGCGTCAGAAAGTATTTCAGTTCCCGATTGCAAGTGTATTGAAGATGTTCTTAAATCTCCTAAATAGGTTACTTTTGATGTCATTATTTTGCTTCTTTAACCGTCAGGTCTTCATCATAATAAAGGATATACACTCCTTTGTTTGAATAGCCTCCTGATGGATTCCTGTTGTAATTGAATTTATTTTCGACCTGTTCTGTAGTCGCATCATAGATTGTTTCTTCGAAACTTTTTTCTTGTGACAATCTGAGCATCGCATCGAAAGTCACGTCAAAACCGCGCGTAGCATATTGATTAGGGAAAATATTGTTTTTCTTTTTGTACACTTTTGAAAAGATCAATGCTTCAGGCGTATCATTATCACGCGTTACTGCCGGATACAGCATTCTTAATTTTGCCAAGTTGGCTATAGAAATTTCGTCCGAATCTAAAGCATCATTCGATTCCAAAATCACTAACTGCAATTGATATTCTGATTGTGCAGCCAGCAAAGCGGAGATAGTCGATTTGATCATCCATATGCTAGCGGTTTCCATCACAACATAGTTCATCTGGTTTTTCACCAACAGCGACTTAAGGCTTTCTGGGGACAAACCGCCTTTATCTGTAAAGCTTGCGAATTTCACATTACTGTAATTGTCTGAAATGTATTTGCGTGTACTCGCTTTTTTCGGATCTACAACAGCGACTATATTACCATTTTTACTGTTCATATAATCAAACATGGCGCTTTTAAGATAGTCAACAGTCGGCATTGATTGGTAAAGATTGCTGTACAGTTTTCCGCTGTCTTTTGACAAAGGAGAAATCACAGGAACATTGCTTTTGTTAAGCATTTCGGCTGTTTTTTCAGCATGGGCTTGGTAAAATGGTCCTACGACTACATCGGCTTTTGTCAAATTATTTTGTACAAAAGTGCTGGAAATGCTTGACGAATTTCTGTTTTCTTGGGAATCAAGAATCTTCACGTCGATATTCAAGCCCAACGTCTTTGCAGAATCTATAGCCACCAACGCACCTGAATAAAAATCAAGGGTCATGTTCAGGAAGTTGTCTTTTTTCAATCTTGCCTGAACGCTAGAGGTTGTATCGCCTTCAATTTTTGACACATTGAAAGGCAACAGCAATACTAATTCTTTTCTTTCTTTTGTTGAAAGCGACTTGGTCAAATCGGTAAAGTTTTTAGAAGAAGCATTTGCTAATGGTAACGTATTTGGAACTTTTAATATCATTCCCACTTTTACGCCGTCTTTCAATTCCGGATTCAAATCTGTCAAATCGTTTTGGCTCAATCCGAACTGTCTCGACAAGCTGTAAAGTGTTTCTTTAGGCTTTACTTCGTATTTTCCAAAACCAGCATCTGTCGTTTCCTGCTTCGGAGTTTCTTGCTTAGGAGTTTCGGATTTCTTTTCAGCTATTTCAACTTTTGGAGCATTTCCTTTGATGACGAGCACTTGTCCTATTTTCAAGCCTTCTTTAGCTTCTGGGTTTTTCTTCTCTAGCTCTTCTAAAGTAATGCCGTATTTCTTTGCGATCGAGTATTTCGTTTCTTTGGGCTGTACTTCGTGGACGATATTTTGTCCGCCGTTTTTAGCCTCTTTTTTTTCTTCTTTCTCGGCTTTCTTTTCTGCTTTTCTTTCTTCTTTTTTAGAAGGCTTAGTTTCTTGTTTTGGCGTTTCTTGTTGTTTTCCAGGAATTGTCAAGACTTGGCCAATTTTTAGTCCGTCTTTTATTTCTGGATTTGCTTTTTCTAAATCAGCCACAGAAACATTGTACTGCTTTGCTAATCCATAAGCAGTTTCTTTTGGAGCAACAGTATGCGTGTTTCCTTTCTTTTGAACCGATGGCGTTTCGACAACTTTCTGTTCTTTTACCGGAATTTTCACTACTCCTTTTGAAGGAATAAGCAAAACTGATTTTTCTTTCAGACCATTCCTCGCATCTGGATTCAGGGTATAAATATCTAAAGGAGTAACTTTATATTTTTGTGCGATTTGCGTCACGGTCTCTCCGCTCGACACCGTATGTTTCACATTCTGCTGTGCCTGTCCTGAAAAAGACATTAAAAACATCCATACAAATACTATAAAAAACTGCTTCATTTTATTCTTACTTTTTAAGGCTATTAGATTTTATAAGCTAATAAGTCGTTACTAATTTAGAGAAAAGCAACGACTTAATTAATTAATTTTTAAATTTCTTATTCCCACTCAATTGTGGCTGGCGGTTTTGAGCTGATGTCGTAGACCACTCTATTCACGCCTTTTACTTTATTGATGATCTCGTTCGAGATTGTCATTAGAAACTCATACGGAAGATGCACCCAGTCAGCTGTCATACCGTCTGTAGACTCTACGGCTCTCAAGGCAACTACCTTTTCGTACGTTCTTTCGTCTCCCATCACACCAACGCTGTTTACAGGAAGAAGAATCGCTCCAGCCTGCCAAACTTTGTCATACAATCCGTGTGACTTTAATCCTTCTACAAAAATATAATCTACTTCTTGAAGAATCCTTACTTTTTCTGGCGTGATATCTCCCAAAATACGGATGGATAATCCTGGCCCAGGAAAAGGATGTCTTCCTAGCAATTCTGGCGAAATTCCGAGTGTCGCGCCTACTCTTCTTACTTCGTCTTTGAAAAGCATACGAAGCGGCTCAACCACTTTCAGTTTCATAAAATCAGGCAATCCGCCCACATTATGATGCGACTTGATTGTAGCCGATGGTCCTTTTACAGAAACCGATTCGATTACATCTGGGTAGATTGTTCCTTGCGCCAGCCATTTCACGTCTTCTATCAGGTGCGATTCATCGTCAAATACTTCAATGAACACGCGTCCGATTGTTTTTCTTTTTGTTTCCGGATCATCGATACCAGCCAATTCATCCAAAAAACGTGCCGAAGCATCAACTCCTTTAACGTTCAAGCCCATTCCTTTGTATTGTTCAAGAACATTTTGGAATTCATTTTTGCGTAACAATCCGTTATTCACGAAGATACAGTACAGGTTTTTACCGATCGCTTTGTTCAGCAAAACTGCAGCTACAGTAGAATCAACTCCGCCTGAAAGTCCGAGAACGACTTTGTCGTCTTTTATTTTTTCTTGCAATTCCGCCACGATTTCTTCTACGAAAGCATTTGGCGTGAAGTTTTGAGGCACTTTTGCAATTTTGACCAAGAAGTTTTCTAAGATCTGCTTCCCGTCAGTAGAATGATATACTTCAGGATGGAACTGAATTGCATAGGTTTCTTCGCCATTAATTCTATAGGCGGCATTTTCTACATCTTTAGTACTCGCCAATCTCACTCCGTTTTCCGGCATCTTTTTAATGGTGTCGCTATGGCTCATCCAGACTTGGCTGTTCAAATGCACATCGTCGAAGAAAGCCTCTTCGTCTTTAATAAACGTAAGATTAGCTCTACCGTATTCGCGAATGTTAGACGGTGCTACTTCGCCTCCAGAAAAATGGGCTAAGTATTGGGCGCCATAACAAACAGCTAGCAATGGCAACTTGCCGCGAATCTGAGACAAATCAGGATGCGGCGCATCTTCGGCTCTTACTGAAAAAGGGCTTCCAGATAAAATTACGGCTTTATAACTTGATAAATCACTCGGAAAATGATTGTATGGGAAAATTTCGCAGAAAATATTTAACTCGCGAACCCTTCTCGCAATTAGTTGTGTGTATTGCGATCCGAAATCTAAAATAAGTACGTTGTGTTGCATGCGCAAAATTAAGTTAATCTTGTAAGATGTTGTTTGTTAGTAGCTGTGTTTTTTATCTTTTTTGGTCGAAAGGACAATCTCTTCCTACTCTCAATAGAAATAAAGGCGCAAATTTACAATTAAATGAGCAAAAAGGAGACACAATAGTGCCTTTTTTAAGTCTAAAAATCGATTTGAAAATTTCAGCTGTGATATTCTTGTTTAAACCTTCAAATCAAGTCGAAGGAAAAGCAGGCTTTTATAAAAAGTCTTTCGTGTTATAGGCTAAAAAAAGTATAGGATTTCTGCTAATTTGGTGTGTTTTTTTATTATTAGTGCCCATAAACACAATACTTAAATATATGTTAAATTTAAATTCAACGATGTTAAAATCATAACATTATAAATGCCGAACGTAAAAATATACTTACTTTTAATAAACTTTTAATTAAAACATATACTTATGAAAAGAAAACTACTTTTTTTATTCTTGTTAGCACCTCTATTAGGCTTTAGCCAATTTAATCAAGGATTTGAAGGAGCAACGACTATTCCTGCGGGATGGACAGTAATTAATGGTGGCGATGCAGCCCAAACGTGGACTGTAATTGATTTTACGGGAGGTGAAGTTCAAGCACATACAGGCACAAATGCGGCGTCAATTCGCTATGGAGCAACAGCCCACAATGACTTTTTGATTACGCCTAGCATAACTGTAACCGCAGGCGTGAACGATCTAATCTCTTTTTGGGGGAGAAGTAGAGACCCTTTATATCCTGAAACGATTGCAGTGAAGGTATCAACAACAACGCCTGAAGCCGCAAGTTTTACGAACACATTACAAGCTTCGGTTGCACCACCAAGCGGAACTGCCTTCGTAAAGTATTCGTATGATTTATCTGCTTATGTTGGACAAACCATTTATGTTGGATTCCAAAGCACAACGACTGATCAATTTGTATTTGACATCGATGATGTAGTGAGTTCAGCATTACCAGCATGTTTGGAACCTAATGCAGTCGTTGTAACAGGGGTTACTTCAGGAACAGCCAATATAAGTTGGACCTCTGCAGCCTCTGCTTTTGTTGTAGAATATGGCGTTACTGGCTTTACACAAGGTACTGGAACAATTGTAAATGTCACTACTGGAACTTCCACACCTCTATCTGGTTTAGCAGGCAGTACATCATATACAGCTTATGTGAAAGCTGTTTGCAGCGGAACAAGTGAAAGCGTATGGTCAAGCGTTGTATTTGTAACCCCAGTTGCAAATGACATTTGCGCTGGTGCAGTTCCGTTAACAATAGGAACTACTTTTGATACCAATCCGGTAACTGCAACTTCAGTTGGTGCTACAACAAGCGCGACAATACCGTCGTGTTCAGATTCAGGCGTATATGACGTGTGGTTTTCGTTAGTTGTTCCAGCAGATGGAAATGTAACTATTGAAACAAACGAAGTAGTTGGATCAGAAAATGATGATACAATTATAGCCGCTTTTAGAGGCACTTGTGCTGCATTGGTTGAAGTACCATCTGGATGTAATGATGATAATGAAGATGTAGAAGATACTTTTTTCTCTAAAATATCACTAACAGGCTTAACGCCAGGAGAAACTTTATATATAGCAGTTTGGCAATATGAAAGTATCTTTGGTCCTGCAGTTAGAGGCGAATTTAAAATTTCAGCGTTTAATGCTTCTTTAGGAACGGGTACTGTTGATGCTCCTAAATTCTCTTTCTATCCGAATCCAGTTACTGATGTATTAAATCTATCCTACCAAAACGGTATTTCTGAAGTAGCTGTCTTTAATGTATTAGGACAACAAGTAATGCAAAAAACAGTTAACGAAAATGAATCTCAACTGAATATGTCAGCTTTAGAGCAAGGTACTTACTTGGTAAAAGTGACAAGCGGAAATGAGACTAAAATGATTAAAGTATTGAAAAAATAAGTAAATTTATTTTTCCATTTATATAAAATACCGCTCAATGAGCGGTATTTTTTTATGGCTCCTGCGTTAAACCCAACAAGTATTCCTCCTTTTCAAACAAAACATTCTTCGCGTTTTTTCATTAAGTTTGTCATACTAAATACACTACAAATGATTAAATCCTTGTTGATAGTTGGCTTAGGTGGCGCTTTAGGAAGTATTTTTAGATACCTCACCTCTTTAGCGATTGGAAAATACATGCCTACTAAATTTCCTTTGGGAACTTTTACGGCTAATATCTTAGGCTGTTTTATTATCGGATTGCTGTTTGGTTATTTCGAAAAAAACAATCTAGTCAATTCCGATATGAAATTATTTTTCGCAACCGGATTCTGTGGCGGCTACACGACATTTTCTACATTTGGCTATGAAAACATTAGCCTTTTCCAAAGCAATAATTCTCTTCTGGCTTTTGCCTATATCGGCGCAAGTTTATTCTTCGGACTTCTGGCGGTCTGGTTCGGGCTATTTCTTACCAAATAATTTATGTTTCCACATAAAAAAATGTAATTTCGCAATCTATGAAAGAAGAAGAGATTAAAGGAATACTGGAATTGTTGGCTTCTCCTAAAAAGATTGCCATTATTCCGCACCGAAGCCCCGATGGCGATGCAATGGGTTCTACTTTAGGCCTGTATCATTTTTTAAAAAAATTGAACCACGAGCCGATCGTAATCGCTCCGAATGAATTTCCTGATTTTCTGGCTTGGCTTCCAAGCTCGGAAAAGGTACTTATTTTTGAAAAAGACAAAGAAAACATAGCAAAAATTCTTAATGAGTCCGAGCTTATTTTTACGCTAGATTTCAATGCCTTGCACAGAACAGGCGAAATGGAAAACGTACTCAATAAGCTAAAAGCGCCTTTCATCATGATTGATCATCATCAAAAGCCTGATGATTACGCGCTTTACCGCTATTCTGACACTAACTTTGGGTCTACTTGCGAAATGATTTATAATTTCATTACGTTCTTAGGCTATAAAGAGCTTCTTGACAAAACAATCGCAACTTGCCTTTATACAGGAATCGTAACCGATTCAGGATCGTTCCGTTTTCCGTCAACAACGAGTATGACACACAGGGTTGTTGCTGAATTATTGGACATCGGAGTACAAAACGGGGATATCCACAATTCGCTATTCGACAATAATTCGTACCATCGATTACAACTTTTAGGACGGGCATTACAGAACATGAAAGTGCTGCCAGAATACAAGACTTCATATATAAAGCTTACGCAGCAGGAACTTGACGAGTTTCATTATGTCAAAGGGGATACTGAAGGCATCGTGAATTATGGACTAACTATCAGCGGAATTATCTTTACAGCCATATTTATTGAGAATAAAGACGAAGGAATCATCAAGATTTCGTTCCGCTCGCAAGGCAATTTTGACGTGAACCAATTTGCACGTGATTATTTCAACGGCGGCGGCCATATTAATGCGGCAGGCGGAAAATCGACATTATCGCTGGAAGAAACCGTAAAACAATTTGAAAGCATTTTATCAAAACAAAATTTTAATGTGTAGGCCTATGAAACTTTTCAAGCTTATTTTGAGTGTCGCGGCTGGCACTATGTTGGTTACAGGCTGTACGCAACAACAGGCTCGCAAGCCTCTTTCGCATTCTTCGGGAACTTTCATGAAAGAGTCTGTCGAGCGAAACAAAAAACTGATTGCTGGCGAAGAAGCCAAAATCGAGTCTGTGATCAAAAAAGATGCAAAATCGAACTATATCGCTACGGCTAAAGGATATTGGTATAAATATGACGTAAAAAGCACAGCGACTGATTCTATAACTCCTAAAAAGGGCGATGTGGCTTATTTTGATTACGAAGTAAAAGATCTTGACGGCAATGTAATCTATACGGAACTGGAACTCCGTCCGCAAGTGTATCTTGTCGACAAGCAAAACATCATGATGGGAATGCGCGACGGCATCAAATTGATGAAAAAAGGCGAAAAAATCACTTTTCTTTTTCCTTCGCACATGGGCTACGGCTATCATGGCGATGACAGAAGAATCGGCCACAATCAGCCGCTTATGGTTACCATTGCGTTGAAAGACATCAAGCCTGAAAAAGAAGCCCGAACAGAAAACGAATCGAAAACACAACAACCTACCGAAGCTCCAAAACCAACGGAAGAGCCGAAACAATAAACAACCAATTTATCAAAATGAAGAGAATAACAAGTCTATTTTTAGGTATCAGCGCCCTGTTTTTTTCGTGTAACAACCCGAGCAGCAATCTGCCTGATGGCATGTATGCGGAAATCGAAACCAACAAAGGAACTATTGTAGTTGAATTAGAATACAAAAAGACACCGGTGACGGTTGCCAATTTTGTATCGCTAGCGGAGGGAAAAAATCCAATGGTGAGCGAAAAATATAAAGGAAAGCCGTTTTATGACGGATTAAAATTCCACAGAGTACTGCCTAATTTCATGATCCAAGGCGGTGATCCTGATGGCAATGGCAGTGGCGGTCCAGGATATCGTTTTCAAGACGAAATTGTACCAGAACTAAAACACGATAAAGGCGGTATCTTGTCTATGGCAAATGGTGGAAAAGCTACAAACGGCAGCCAGTTTTTTATCACACACCAAGCAACGCCTTGGCTTGACGGAATCCACACTGTTTTTGGACATGTGATTGAAAACGGCATGGAAGTGGTAAACGCTATCCAGCAGGATGACGTAATCAACAAAATTACCATCATCCGCAAAGGAGAGGATGCTAAAAAATTTGATGCTCCAAAAATCTTCAAAGATAATTTTGCAAAGCAGGCTGCCGAACAAAAAAAGATGGAAGAGGAACAGCTAAAATTAAGAGAACAATATACTGGCGTTATTAAAGAAAAGGAGGCCTCTTTCCAACAATTAAAATCGCAATCAGTTAAAACTCAATCTGGATTGCAATTTAAGATTTTATCTAAAGGTAATGGCAAAAAGCCTGTTGCCGGAGCGCAGGTTTTCATCAACTATGCGGGCTATTTTGAGAACGGCGACTTGTTCGACACCAACATTGAAAGCGTGGCGACAGTTTTCGGAAAGCTAGATCCAAACAGAGCTGCGGCTAAAGCGTATAGTCCAATTCCTTTCCAGATTGGAGTCAAAGAAGGCATCATTCCTGGATTTATTGAGGGAGTCGAACAGTTATCTATTGGCGACAAAGCGGTTATCTTTATCCCTTCGTATTTGGGCTACGGAGAAAGAGGCATGGAAGGTGCTATTCCTCCAAACGCTAATATTATATTTGAAATTGAAATGCTCGAATCAATGCCTGCCAACAAATAGGCATATAAAATAAAGTAGAAAACTTAATCTGTACTAAAATGAAATTAAAATTTATTTGCTTATTGTTTTTGGCCATGACAGCTGGCTTAGGTGCGCAGACAAAAAAGAAAGCCGCTGCTCCAAAAAAAGCTGCAACTACAACTAAAAAAGCTGGAACTCCTAACCAAGAGCCTGGAATCTATGCTCAGTTTGAAACGACCAAAGGAAGAATCATGGTCAAATTAGAATACCAAAAAACACCAATTACGGTTGCCAATTTTATTTCGTTGGCAGAAGGCACCAATACTGCCGTAAATGCAAAATACAAAGGAAAGCCTTTTTATACCGGACTTAAATTTCATAGAGTTATCAAAGATTTTATGATTCAAGGTGGGGATCCGCTGGGCAATGGTTCTGGAGATCCTGGCTACAAGTTTAAGGATGAAATCGACCCAACTTTGAAACATGATACGGGAGGAATTCTTTCTATGGCCAATTCTGGTCCTGGAACCAACGGAAGCCAGTTCTTTATTACGCACAAAGATACGCCGTGGTTGGATGGCAAGCATACTGTGTTTGGCAAAGTGACTAGCGGCATGGACGTTGTGAATGCAATCGAGCAAAACGACGTAATCATGGAAATCAAAATCATTAGAAATGGCGCCGAGGCTAAGAAGTTTGACGCGGCTAAAGTATTTAATGAGTACTTTGCTAACAAAGATGAAGTTGAGAAAAAACAATTAGCTGCCGAAGCCGAGAAAAAGAAAGCGCTTGAAGCTGAATTTGCTCCTGTAAAAGCTAAAAAAGTGGCCGAATTGAACGCCATCAGAGCGACAACAACAAAGACTGCTTCTGGTTTAGAATATAGTATTACCACAAAAGGCAAAGGAATAAAACCGGCTTCTGGAACGGTATATGTTAATTATGCAGGATATCTTGAAGATGGAAGCTTGTTTGACAGCAGCGATGCCGAAATATCTAAGCTATACGGTAAGTTCGATGCTAACCGCGCAGCTCAGAACGGCTACCAGCCTTTTCCTTTCGACATTTCTAACAAAGGCGGCCTGATTCCTGGTTTCCTTGAAGGTATTAATCTTATGTCATTTGGAGACAAGGCTACGTTCTTTATCCCAGCTGCTTTGGGCTATGGCGAAAGAGGTGCTGGAAACGTAATTCCGCCAAATGCTAATATTATTTTTGAGGTGGAACTTTTGGAAGCTCCTAAACAATAATTAATCGCAAGTATTTATACTAAAAAAGAGGTTCTAAATGAACCTCTTTTTTTTATTTCTTAAACTTCCATTCAAATTCGTCTTTGGAGTTGATGATGGCTCCCAGTTCTACTTTAACGACTTCATCAAATTCGGCTTGGAGGATGAGCCAGTTGGATTCGTTGAAGAAGTTTTCAAAAGTATCGAATTCTTCTTTCTCCCACTTTGCCAGTCCTTTTGCTTCTAGTTCTTTTTGAAGCGCAGCTATCGGACGGGCGATGACTTTCTTGTCAAACAAAGCCAATTCTGGGCTTGATGCTACGAGATATCCGAGCTTGAATCCTTCTTCTTGATAAAATGTCAAGCGGATTTTTTGCTTGTTGTACTGAAAGATGACATTGTCTTCTTCGTCTTTATAGATCTTGTCTGGCTTGCCATAAAGTGCTTCTACGTCTTTCTGCAGCATCCCGAAGATGAGCTTGTCGATTCCGATTTTTGGGTTTATTTTCATGTTTTATCTGTTGTTTATTTTATTCTTCAATTGTTCTTTTGCGCCCCCCTCCCATTCGCTTTTTAGGATACTGAGTATGATAGAATCGCGACGGACTCCGTTCTGGATTGTCGGCATGTGGCTTCGCAATACGCCTTCTACTTGGCAGCCTATGCTTTTCATGGCGGCAATGCTTTTGGCGTTATTGTTGTCGGCCCTAAACTCTACTCTTTCCATTCCCAACACTTCAAAGGCAAATTCGAGCATCAGGAACTTACAGCGCTTGTTTAGTCCTGTCCCTTGATAGTCTTTTCCGTACCACGTATAGCCTAATTGGAGCGTCTTGAATGGCAGATTGATATCGTAAAAGCGGGTGCTGCCGGCATAGGTGTTTGTTTTTTTATCGTAGACGATAAAGGGGAATTCGGTCTTGTTTTCTCGTGCTTTTAGCGCCAAGTCTATGTAGTTTTCGAGGTTTTCTTTGCCTGCGGCTGGAATAGAAGAAAATGTCCAGATTTCGGGCTCGTTGAGCGAAAAGTGCAGCAGGTTTTCTATGTCTGAATGTTGCAGCGGCCGCAACAGGACTGCATCGTCTTGGAGTATCACTTCTTTTGAAAAGTCAAATTCTTTTATCTGTGCCATATAGTGTGGTAGGTTCTTTTGGATATCAAAAATAGGTTTTATGTGGCTATAAATTATTATAAAACTCTTATAAAATGTTTACTACTGTTTTACGAGATGGTTATTACTTTAATAAATAGTATTGTTTATTAAATAATTTATTAAAGGGGTTGCTTTTAGTAGTTTAAATAAGGATAATTGGGTTTATATGTACCTATTTGGTTTGATGGTTTTGTATTTTTTTAATTAAAAAATAAATAAATTAGTTTATTTATAAATTATATTTTGTATTATTGTAGCCTATCTAACCTAAATAACTAATTAAAAACCAATGATATGAATCCAAAAAAGCACTTTATCAGAAGCATTTATTCTACCCGAGGCAAATTGGTGCCTAGCTGTCTGGCTTGTGTCACACCAAAAGAAGAAATCGTGTCTATCGTCTTGACAAAAAGGTGTGAAGGGTCTTATAAGCCTCCTCCTAAAATATAAGTAAAGCTTGTCTTAGCTGGAAATCAGCGACTGTTTTCTAGACCAGACGGCTTGCAGTCTTCTCATAAAATTTTACCCGCCAAATAATTAGTAATCTAAACCAATCAATTATGAAAAACACTGCATTTTTTAAGGGCCTGCTGTATGCGGGTATTGTATTATTGTTTCTTAACTGCGATGACGAAAAGCCAGTGACGGCGCATGCTCATCAGACTAAGAATATGGCGATTTCCTTTAGCCAGTTTAAAAAGGAAACGGATATTGTTGATTTTCAGACGGTCTTTAGGGTAAAGGCTTCACATTTTGGAGAAAATGCAAGAACGGCTGGGCTGACTCAGGGCTTTGTTATTGACACTACTTCTATAGAGAAACGTTCAGACAGCAATCCTACTTATTCATTTTTTGTATATCCGGTCAATGATAAAACGGCGGGAAAGGATGAAATCTTCAACCTGGTCTATCATAAAGAGAACGGCAAATGGGAAACGAGTATATTTTCTGCCGAAATAAAGGTTGTTGAAGGAAGCAATACGCTCTATGAAAACATCAAGCAGGTATATTCGAGTCGTAGCACCAATGTAGTGTGCTGGGGAACGGAATATAAATTTCACTGTACGCGTACGGGGCCTTGTGCAGGAGGCAACTGCGACTTGTGTAACTTGTGTGTTTCTTCGAGTGCCATTCCTGTTCCGTGCGGCACGACCCAGCCTGAAGACCCGGGTACCGGCACTGGCGGAGAGCCTGGATTTGGCATCAATCCTGGCGGCGGCGGTATTCCGGTTAAGGTTTTTATGACTGCCTTAGAGCTTGATCTGGTACAACAGGGCTGGCTGGATGCGAATCCGTTTTTTAAAGCAAGGCTTATCGAGGGGTATATTGGCGTGCCATCTATTAGTGCTATCGTGGACATTCGAGATGAGTTTAAGGCTAAATTGGGCTTTTTGATGACTAATTATGAAATGTGTCAGAGTGTTGTGGAATATGTCATACAGCAACAGTATCGGCAGGAGGCCCAACAGTTTGGATGGGAACTGATTAACTTGGCTATGGAAGATTCGTTTGCCTTTGCATTTGACGATACTGTTGCAGAAAATGCGGTGCCTATCAACAGTATTGGACAATTGGGGGCTTCGTTAAACAATTTAGAGATTACTTCTGTATCAACAGACCAGCTGCCTAACCAAAGAAATTCTTTTTTGGGGAGCTACAAATTCAAGATCAATATGATCACCGGCATAAAAATCAATATCAAATTTTCTGTTTCACGTGAATACAATCACACTGTCACAAGCGTGAATACCGAACAATATGGGGCATCTCTAGGAGAATGGGAACAAAGCGACCATAGTGTCGATATTTTGCCAAATGGCAATATAAGGGTTGAAGTTATAGGCTCTATGACGTATGACTATTCTATCCAAGGCTTGGGTCTCAAGGTTATCAAAGGAATACGCTTAGTCCTGATCTTAAATCCAGCCGATGCCACCATCGTAAGTTCTTCATGGAATTATAACTAACTAAAAAAAACAACTTATGAGAGAACAAGTTTTTGAAACGGAAACGGTCTACCATCTAGATTTTATCTTGAGTACGGTATGGGAGGTACTTAATCTAGCACTGCTTGTAGCTATTATCTATTTTATCGTAAAACTTTATAGAAAGGTTATCAATTTTTTGGATAAGAATTCTTGATACAACTACGGGCTTTTAAGTTAAACGGCAAGATATTTCCTTGCCGTTTTTTATTGTTAGTTAGAATGCCCTTTGGTTACGAGCGAAATACACTTACACCAAAAAAGTGACCAGTTACGCCTAAAATCGACCACTTATTACTTCTTGTTAGGAAAATATTAAAGTTTGAATGATCTTTGAATTAGCATTTTTTTTAATACGAGATTGATCGATATGAAAAATTAATCTCTCTTACTACTGGTTTTAAAATTACTCTATATTTGTAAAAAAACATATTTTATGAAAAGCAATTTCCTAAAAAAATCATTCGTAGCTTTCTTTATGCTGTTTGCCATTGCAACCTCTTTTGGGCAAGAAAATAAAAAGAACCAAAAAGCGGTAATCAAAACCTCTATCTCTTGCGACCACTGCAAGGAGTGTGAAACCTGCGGGGCTAATTTTCAATCGAATATGCTGAAAATAAAAGGCGTAAGAATGTATGAGCTCGATGAAAAAGAAATGACCATAACGGTATATTATAATGCTACAAAAACCGACCTGCAGACTATCAAAACAGCTATTTCTAAACTGGGTTATGATGCCGATGATGTGAAGGCAGATGTAGCGGCTTATGACAAATTGGATAACTGCTGTAAGAAAGCATAATATTTTTTTAAACTGTAATTTCAAAAAACTGCAAGCTTCAAAAACTCTTGCAGTTTTTTTATTTCATAGACATAAATACTTAAATTTCAACACGCTAGAGATATACATTACTTAAAGAAGACTGAATAGTAACCGACTTTTAAATTCCAAAATTATATATGATGTAAAACTTACTTAAAACAACAAGACATGAGAACAATTCTACTTACTTTTTTCGCCACAGCGATTGCTTCTAGTGCTTATGCACAAGAACCTGACAAAGTTTTGATTCGGGTAAAATATGCCTTTTCGCATATGCATGACATACACAACAGGGAGAATTATTATAAGGAAACGATGGTACTCATTGCGGGAAAAAAGGCTTCGGTATATTTGAGCTATGATAAAGTTTTACAAGATATTCAGACTAAAGAGGTTTTTGAAAAACAAACTCGTGAGCAGGCCAATGTAAAAACCCCAACCTTTAGTATGCCGCCTAAAAAACGACCGACGAACAGCATGGAGATTTTCTATTTTGCCGATGCCCACAAGTTTATAATAAAAGAGCATTTGGGCGCTTTTTATCTTTGGGAGGAAAAAGTTGAAAAAATAGATTGGAACATCACATCAGAAACTCGCATCATCGAGAACCTAAATTGCAAAAAAGCGACAGGTTATTTTAGAGGCCGGAACTGGACAGTATGGTTTGCAGAAGAATTACCTTTTTCTAGCGGCCCATGGAAGTTGGTTGGATTACCAGGACTAATCATTGAAGCCTATGATGAGGATAGCGAAGTAAGCTTTGTATTTGCCGGGTTGGAGAAAATTGATGAAAACGCAAAGCCTCTTGCTGATGAATACAAATACGTACCAAGAATGGGAAGCAGCAACGCTCTTTCCGATACCAAAATCCAACTGCCTACAGATGCTCATACCTTCAAAGCAACTCCTGAAGAAATAAAGGAATTGAAAGATCTTCAGAAAAAAGATCCTGAGAAATTTTTTAAAACCCAAATGGAATTGCTAGGACTTGGCGGCCTACAACCGGTTTCTAAGGGCAAAAGCTCCCCTGTTCCGTTTCAAATGCCTGTATTTAATAATCCTATTGAGCGTTCAATGCCTTAACTTAATTGGACTGTTGATATGAAAACAGCAACAATCGTCTTTTTTTTATTTTCTTGTCTTTGCGTTCGTGCCCAAAACAGGAGCAGGGAACTGGGTTATGAACAGCCTATTTTTGACAGCGACACTTGCTGCTGGAGGAAACTTGCGAAGAATAACGAATATGAAAAAGCAGGCGATTTGATTGTTTCTTATCTTAAAAACAATAAAAAACGCTCCAATATACATGCTCTACATTGGCATGCAGGACAAATGTTTGCAAAAGCGCAAAACGATAGATTAGCCGTGCATTACTTTCGAAAAACATATAATTTCTTATACAAATGGTTTGGCGGCGAAGACGGAAAAACATGGTATTATTATGCCAAAGGAACGGTGGCCTTTATCGAAAGAGACCAAGAAAAATTAAGCAAGATTATTAAATCTTGGGACAAAAACCTTCCGAAAGACCGCAACTATTCGAGCTTAATCAGGCTTTATAAAAACTGGGACAGCAAGTATCTGGAAGCAACCGAACCATAGATTCTATAAATAGATTATATTTAGCCTATTAAATAGCGTAACATGGCAGTCAAACACAACACCATAGACGAGTACATTTCAGATTTTTCAATCGAGGTGCAAGAGATTCTGGAAAAAGTCCGCGCCACGATACAAAAGGCGGCTCCAGAGGCAACCGAAGCCATCAAATATGCCATCCCTACTTTTGTGCTCAACGGAAATCTCGTGCATTTTGCCGCTTTTAAAAATCATATCGGATTCTATCCTGCTCCTGAGGGCATGGAAGAATTTGATAAAGAATTTTCGGCTTATAAAAAAGGAAAAGGTTCTGTACAGTTTCCGCTTGACCAGCCGATTCCTTTGGAATTGATTGCTAAGATAACGGCTTTTAGGGCAAAACAGAATTCTGAGAAAAAGAAATAGCCAAGAAATCATTTTTTAATATTGAGAGCATTGAAAAAAAATCTTACGATCGCACTATTCGTTCTGGCTTTAGGGACGTTAGGGTTTTGTGCATTTGCAAAAAAGGTATCCTATAGCGACAGCCGCTTTATCAGTTATGTGGTTGATCCAAAAAAGCAAACTTTAAAACTGTACTTAAAAGACGAAAAGCAGCAAAATTTCAAAAGCATTAACAACTTAAAGCTTTGGCTCGAAAAAAAGAGCCAAAATCTCGAATTTGCGATGAATGCTGGAATGTATAAAACGGATAACTCCCCTCAAGGTCTTTACATTGAAAATCAAAAAGAATTGTTTCCTCTAGACACGGCCAGCGGTAATGGGAATTTTTATCTGAAACCTAACGGCGTATTTTATATCACTAAAGAAAATGTTCCTTTTGTGTGCGCTACTGAAAAAATTGCAAATAAGAACACGATGAAATATGCCACGCAGTCTGGCCCGATGCTGGTAATTGATGGACAAATTCATCCTAAATTTAAAAAGGGCTCTGCCAATCTAAATATTAGAAACGGCGTGGGTATTCTGCCAAACAACACGATTATTTTCGCGATGTCAAAAGAAGAAATAAGCTTCTATGACTTTGCTTCTTATTTTAAAAGCCTGGGCTGCAAGAATGCACTATATCTAGATGGTTTTGTTTCTCGAACGTATCTTCCAAAAGAAAATTGGCTTCAAGTTGATGGCAATTTTGGCGTGATCGTTGGTGTAACTACAAAAAAGAAAAAGCAATAAAAAACTCCAGAGTGGTATCGGGAGTTTTCTCTATTTAAAATTCTCTAGTTTTTAATACTCAAAGTTTCCAAACTCGCTTTGTATCGTAAGCTTTTTACTTTCTGACGCTTCTACCCTGCCGACAATCTGAGCGTCTACATTGAATGATTTTGAAATCGCAATAATCTCGTCTGCGATTTCTTGCGGTACATAGATTTCCATTCGGTGGCCGCAATTGAATACTTGGTACATTTCTTTCCAATCTGTCTTAGATTGTTCTTGTATCAATTTGAAAAGCGGCGGAATCGGGAAAAGATTGTCTTTTATAACATGGACATTGTCTACAAAATGAAGCACTTTTGTCTGTGCGCCACCGCTGCAATGTACCATTCCGTGAATTTGTTTTGGAGAATAGGTATCCAAGATTTTTTTAATAATAGGTGCGTAGGTTCTTGTAGGCGACAGTACTAATTTTCCGGCATCAATCGGAGCACCTTCCACCTCGTCAGTCAATCTGACATTGCCAGAATAGACCAAGTCAGACGGTACGGAAGCATCAAAGCTTTCTGGATATTTCTGCGCGAGGTAGTTATGGAAAACGTCATGGCGTGCAGAAGTAAGTCCGTTGCTGCCCATTCCTCCGTTGTATGATTTCTCATAAGAAGCCTGTCCGAAAGAAGCCAAACCGACAATAACATCGCCTGCTTGAATGTTTGCGTTATCGACTACTTTGTCTCTTTTGATTCTTGCCGTTACGGTAGAATCGACAATTATCGTACGGACCAAATCTCCAACATCGGCAGTCTCGCCTCCAGTGGAATTAATCGTAACTCCAAATGATTTCAATTCGTCTATAAGTTCTTCGGTTCCGTTAATGATGGCAGAAATTACTTCGGCTGGAATCAGGTTTTTGTTTCTTCCGATAGTTGAGGAAAGCAAGATATTATCTGTGGCTCCAACGCACAAAAGATCGTCGATATTCATGATAAGGGCATCTTGAGAAATGCCTTTCCAAACCGACAAATCGCCTGTTTCTTTCCAATACAAATAGGCCAGCGAAGATTTTGTTCCGGCGCCATCTGCGTGCATAATCAGGCAATACTCTTCATCGTTGGTAAGATAATCGGGAACTATTTTGCAAAAAGCTTTTGGAAATAATCCTTTGTCTATGTTTTTGATTGCGTTGTGAACGTCTTCTTTTGAAGCAGAAACTCCTCGCAGATTATAGCGCTTGCTTGTATCGGAACTCATAAAATTGGTTGTGTTGTTGTGGCGCAAAGATAATCAGTTTTTTTTAGTTAAGATTGCTGTATGGCTATAGATTTTAGACTTTCTTACGAGCAAAAAACTTTAAAATACAAGAAACTAATTTTCTATAATTTCAATCTCTACACGACGGTTGGAAGCTCTTTCTTGCTCGGTTTTTTCTGGAATAGCGAAAAGCGGCTGCGTGACCCCAAATCCTTTATAGGTGACTCTTTCGTCTTCGATTCCATTTATTTCTAGAAACTTGGCAATGGCTTTTGCTCTTTTGGTAGACAAATCTTGCTTGTCATTCTGCATACAGCAGATGTGTCCTTGTATTTGAATCTTCATCTGCGGATTTCTTTTCATGACTTCCAACAATTCATACATTTTGGGTCTGGAATCGTTGGTGATCGCAAAAGTATTTAATTGGAAATTGAGGTTGTCGAGCTTTAGTTTTTCTCCCGCTTTTGCAACGGTCAGTTTTTCCATAAAAGCCACATCAAAAACCAGTTCTGTAGAGCTCCCGTTAGGATTTTGGATGGTTATCTTTTCGGGGTATTTAGGCATTTCTCTCGGCTTTATGACAACAGGCTGTTCTTTGATTCCGAGAATTTCGTTTTCCCGGGCCAAGTCTTTCGCTTCGATAAAGTAGATTACCACTTTTCTGTTTTCGGCTTTTATTTTTGAATGCTTGTGCTTTTCGCCAAAGCTTCGAGTCTTGAAGTCTTCTCTTATTTTTAGCTTTCCTTTTACTAGCTCATACACAAAATTAACGCGTTTTTGAGCCAGCGTATCGTTAAATCCAGAAGTTCCGTCTTCATCGGTATATCCATTTATAGCAACAATCTTGATGTCTTTATTGGCATTGATAAAATTCTGAAGCTTGTCGTTTTCTTGTTTTTTAAGTTCGTGTTTATTGCTGTCAAAATAGACCGAGAACGCTTCTTGTGCTTGCGTAGCTACAGAAAAAAGCAAGAAGAGTATATAGATGGCTGTGTTTTTCATGGGATAAGTTTATAATTAAAAACGAAGTAACAAATTATTTATTACATAAAAAAGCCTGCCCGAAAGAGCTGGCCTACAGGATTATTCGCTTTGGAGCACTAATATTTCTACCCTCCTATTTTCGTTACGTTCCTGCTCGTTCTTTTCGGGTATTGGATAGATGGGCTTGGTGCTTCCGAATCCTTTATATTTCAGCCTGCTGCTGCTGATTCCGTTTGCAATTAAATAATTATAAATCGCTTTGGCTCGGATCGTAGCGATGTCTTCTAAGTCGGTTCCTAATTGGCAGCAGATGTGTCCTTGAATTTCTATTTTCAGGTTTGGCTTTTCTGTCAAAATAGTTAGCAATTCTCTTAGGGTAGGTTCTGAGGCTGGGACAATAATTCCGGAGCGGTCATAAAAATTTAGGTTCTTAAGCGTCAGTTTATCCCCTGCTTTAAGGGTCTTGATTTCTTCAGAGAGCTTGCTTTTGGGTGCTTCTTTTTGGGGAATTGTATAATAGACTGTTACTTTTCGATTGGCCTCTTGCACGGTAGCTTGGGCAAACTGCTCTCCAAAGCCTTTTAATTCAATAGCTTCGTTTATTTTTATGCTATTGGCTTTAAGCGTTTGAAGGACATACTCTGCCCGTTTTACTGAAAGTGCGTCGTTGTATTCCATCGTACCAACGGCATCACAATAGCCATAAATCTTATCGATTATTGCTGTGGGATTTTCGCTAATCCATTGGGATAGTTTGTTGGAAGATGTTGTGTTTGTTTCTGAAATGTCAAAATCAAAAAAGACCTGGAAACGATTTTCTTGTGAATAAATAAAAGTCGAAAATAACAGTAGGAAAGCTGTCGTAATTTTTTGTCTCACGTTTATGGTTTTTACAGCAAACGGAAGAATAAGATTTTTATTACGCCAAAATAAAAAGTGAGACAGCCGAAACTGTCTCACCGGTTTTAGAATTAATTTGCTTGGAAAAATTAGAATTTAGGTTACGTCTGAATTTTTTTCAAAAAACAGAATGGGGTATTTCAAATACACAAAATTCTAACAGAGCAAATTAAAATATTTATTTACGATGGGGGTAAATAAATAAGTATAAGTAAAAAACTTATGGGGATAAAGTTTCTATTGAAACTCGTTATATCATTACTAAATTAAATTAAAAGAATAAAGATTTCATGTATTTGTCCTTATAATCGACAAACCGCAACATTCTTAGACAAAACACTATTTACCAGCAATTTGTAAAAACAAAATAACAAAAAGCGAAAAAATTGTTCAAAAAAATCACTCCCAATCGGGCATTGATGCATTGGTGAACAAAGTAGTTCTTGAAGCCACAATTCCGATAAGGTATTTTTGCACGTTCCTAGCGCTTATAAAATCATTAGACGTGTTGACAAAAATAACTTCTGCTTCATTTGGCGAATACCGGGCATCGATATCCACTGTTCCGGCTGGTTTTTCGGTATTTATTTCTGCTGTCGTATTTGTGCTAAAAATATGCTGGAAGATACGCGAATCCAACTGCCTATAATCTGGATTTTCAAAACCTGACACGTCTCTGGTAAAAAGTAATTTTTGTCCTGTTATTGAAAAATTCAAGCTTCCGACAGCACCATTCACGCCCGAAATAACCAAATCTGAAATGGCACCTTCAGCCGTAATCACATATATTTCGGCATTATAACCACTGGCATCGTTAACTTTCAGGGCTATTTTGGAACCGTCATAACTCCAGTCGCATTCTGAAATAAATTTGCCGTTGGGTGTCTGGAAAATCTGGGTCAATCCGCTGCCGTTGCTGTTTATCTTATAAAGCTTGTCAAAACTCGGATAGATGAGCTGGCTTCCGGCCGTATTCCATGAAAAATTGATAAACTCTGAATTGAATCCTGCAATAGGAACTGAATTGGTTACTTTAAACACTCCTGTTCCGTCGAGGTTCATCGTATAGAGATGATTTTGGGCGCCATTAGAACGGATAAAAGCAATCTTATTAGACTGGTTATTTTTGCGAGGCCGCCAGCTGTTAGTTTCAGAACTTGTGAGCTGTATCTGGTTTCCGGAATTGTCGCCGGCATATATCACATTGTTTTCGCTGAGTTTTTTGACAAACAGGAACCGAGCATCAGGAAAAGAAGTCGTAGTGAAGGATCGCACAGCGCTCAATACAGGAGGATTCAGTCCGTCTGAAACTGAAACCTGCCAAAAATATTTCGTTCCGAAAGCAAGATTCTGCAACGTATAGGTCGGCGTTACAATATCGGAATAGACTACAACATCGCTGTTGGCATCATTTCGGAGGGTCACTTCATAGGTAAGCGAGTCTTCTTCAGGATCAGTCGCGGTCCATGTCAATACTACTTGTCTGTTTTGGTTTACGGCATTATCTGCTGGTAAAACCAAAGCTGGAGTATTGGGTGATCTGTTGCCGCTTGTGGAGAGGTCTAATTCAAAAACAATTTCTGTGGTGCTGTTACTATTGACTGTGGCGGCTTCAAATTTTGTCAAGTATCCATCTTTTTGGGCTTGAAAAGAATATTGCCCGACAGGAACATTAGAAACTGTAAATCTTCCGTCTTCATCGGTAAAAACAATGCTCGAGGTCGGATTCGAAAAAACTTTTGCATTGACTAACGGTTCAAAAGTATCGGCAATAACTACCCTTCCGGTAACGGTTCCAAAATCTTCTCCTGCGACCTTTTCTTCGCTGCACGAAAACAGCAGCAATAAAAGAAAGAGGCCTGATTTTATAAGAATATTTTTCATGATTTTTAAAGATTAAAAATTATTGCTTTACAGGGTTTTGGGCTTCTTCAATGATGTATTTCTCATACACCTTCTCTTTTTTCTTTGGAAAATAATAGGTAACGCCAAAACCGAATCGGAAATAATAATCGTCACGGACGCCTCTTTCTAAATAATCTATATTGTCGCTAAAGTTGAGATTGTGCTCGGCATATATTTTTATGCCGACTGTTTTTGAAGCCAGATATTCCAATCCTGCACCATATTGCACTTTTGCATGCGTATTTTCGAAAAGGCGATTGGCTCCGAATCCGCCGCCGCCAAAAATATAGGGACTGAATTGTTCTTTTGGAAGCAAAATAATTTCTGCATTCAGATCAAACGTTAGATAGCCTACGTCGAGACGATCTTTGTTGGCGAGGTTGATCACATTGGTAGAAGCACTCAGGTTAAAACCTGGAGTCAAAAAATATTTTAAAGCACCTCGTCCCATTGGACGAAGTAGGGATTTATCGTAATCGCCGTCAATAAGCGTTGCGCCTCCTGAGATTTCCATGGCGAATCTTGATCTTCTTTCAGTTTTGTGTCGTTGATAAATTCCAGTAGCATCGGCCACTTCTTTTTCCATTTCAAATTTTGAGATGATGGAATCGACTTCGGCTTTATCTGCATCAGCTTCCCATATCTTATCCTTAATTCCTTCGAGCACTAAAGATTGTACTGCTTTTTCGATGGCTTCTGTTACGGCCATGTGTACGGGTTCGTTGGTAGAATAACCTGTTTCTACTTCCAGCAATCTCTTAAATTTCACATATCTGAAAAGGCTTTGGTCGACTGCCTGTGACAGAATCGTTTTAGAAACGTAAACTGATTTGAGGATTTTTCCGCTTGCGGTAGAAATCATCCGAAGGTAAATGGTTACTCGGTCTTGTCTGTATTTTGTAGAACCTCCGGCTCCAAAGTATCTTGCTCCAAAACCGCCTGTGATGATATTGGAATCGTAAGAAACAATACCGCCTTCCAACAATACACCTGCATACAGCAAAGGCGTGAGCTGCGGATCGTTGGGATTTGGGTTCTTAGAATATTCTTGTCTTGTAGATCGGATCAGGTTACGCTCTTGCAACAGGTTTCCGATGTTTTCGCGCTCAATGGGAATAAACCATTTGGAGTCTTCTAATGCTTTGATTAATATAGAGGTAGCTCCCTGGGTCACGGCAGTGCTGAATGTACTTCCGTTATCAGAGGCTTTGTATTGTCCGGTTTGGTCCCTAAACTTATAGATGCCGACAACAATCGGTTCTTTTGGTTTTGGGAGTTCTCTTAATAGCGTGGTTGCGGGCGTGATTTCGCCTATAGATGCTCTTTCTATTCCGGTCGGCTGGTTATAATAGGCACCACAGCCTGACAGCAATAGCAGCATAGCTATTCCTAAGTAATATTTGATTTGCATAGTGCTATTTTGGGATGATAACTTGGGTTTGTTCTCCAGTGTTGGTATCCAGAATGGTAACGGTCAGTCCGTTTTCTGAGGGAAAAATTTCGACAGAAAGGCTGCCAAATGTATAGCTTCCTTCGGAAATTCCGTTAGTGCCAAATTGCTGCGTGAACAATGATCTGGAAACTAGGTTTAATAACTGCGAGTTTAGGTTTTCTGTAAAGCTTTCTAATTCTGTTTTTGTCTTAGATGTAGCAGTATTATCCTTTAATTTATTTTGAGCTTCTGCAGAACTTAGAAGCCACTGGTAGTTGAACGTATCACCTCCGAAGTTTGGATTTTTGGGCTTATAGACCAAATCCTGGGCATTTGCGGCATGTGCCAGCAAAATGATAATTGCAGTGGATAGGAGTTTCATAATTTAAGTAATAAATTAATACTGAGTGATGTATTGGCTTTGTTTTTCCAAGTTTTTAAGATAGGCATAGGTTACGTTGACGGCATCTCCGGCGACAAGACTCAGGAATTCTTCGTCTGGATTCACTAAAAATTCGTAGATCACATTGTTCTCTATGCTTATTATAATTTTTGTATTTCTTGCAAAACTCAATTCTTCACTAACAGTAACCATCTTTTTGGAATTGACTTTTAGGTCATTATATCGGTAAAAATATAAGTCATAAAAGTCTTTACCTGCCTTGGTTTTCGTGTCATCGGTAACAATACCTGACAATTCAAAACCGTCTGCGGGAATCATTCCTTCATCCTTTTTTTTTTCTTCGCCGATAACAATCCTGTCCTTTCCGACAAGTTTCTTATCGCTATCATAAAAAAGGAGCATCACAATAATTTCGTCGTCTTTTCCCGAATTTACTTGGGTTGTCGACAGTTTTTTTGTTTCGCTTGGCTCCAAGGTAAAAAGTCCTTCTTGGGCATTATTAGATTGGTTATTACTTGTCTTATTCTTTTTTATTACTGATAATTTATACGATAAGCTTTGAACGATATCGGTTAAATTTTCCGCAGTACCGGTAATTTTTATGGTTCCTTCAATTTCTTCTAGATGTATTTTTGCCTTGACCTGAGTATTCGACAGCTGCGAATAGGAAACCGGAGCAAAAAGCAACATCATAAAAAGGCTATATGGAAGATATCTTTGCATTGTTCTAATGGTTTAAAATAATGACTGACGAACCATTGCTCGATTGGGTCACTTTCATATCTTTTGAAAGCGAATTGGTTCCATAGCTTTGTATATTCTGGTTATTGCCCTGCTGGATCATCTGCGTATTTACATCATACCTTGTATAATAGGTAAAATCTTGTATTGCATTATTTTCTCCAGACTGTACAATTCTTTGTGTTATGGTATTGGCTTGTTTTGTTAAGGAAACGGCATTGTCGTTACCATTTTGAAGCACAGAGATATCAACATCGTTGGCTTTCAGATTGGCATTGAACAAATTATAATTTCCGATCTGCTGTACCAAAACATCCCCTTTTTGCAATAACACTGAGGTTGATTGTTCAGGATTCATGCTTGAAACCACATGCAATGTTTTTTCTTTTGAATCAAAAATAGACGAGCTATATTGGTCAAATCCCGGATTGTCTTCTTCCTGTGCGAACGCAGCCTGAAAGAAAAGCCCAAAGACAAAGAGCATTATCTTAAATAAAGGTTTCATAAGTTATTGTTTTATAAAAGATGGGGCTGCCTTGTGTGACCGCCCCATTTTTAGTGTTCAACTAGTTAGATTGAGTAACATTGTTAATGTTAGAATTTCCTTTTTGAACGTTCATGCTAGTTTGGTTGTTGCCGCTTTGCATAACATTAGAATAGTTGTAGTTTCCTATTTGAAGCGTATTGTCAAGATGTCCGAATCCGTTTTGAGTAGTCAAGGCATCATTGTCTTTACCATATTGGTAGTGGCTTGCTTTGTTTGCTCCAGAAACAGCTACGGCTGTACTTGTTTGCGTAATTTTAGAGTCGTTCAACTCACCGCCTTGGCTAGTATAAGCAACGTTAAAGTCACCTACTTGAGTTTGTAACGCATCATTGAATCCGTGAGGCATGAATGGAACTGTAACAGCACTTACAAATCCAAGAGCTTCTGCACTGAAAGGAGCACCTGTTGGCATCTCGTTTCCAGAAGTACCTTGGTCAATGGTAGCTTTGTTGTTGTTTCCTGTTTGCAATTGCTTAGCCCAGTCATTTCCGTTTCCAGCAGTTGGGTTTAATTGGTCTTGCCAGATCGTAGCTTGGTTGCTATTTCCTGTCTGAACTTGGTAAGCTTCATTGTAAAGGTTGTTTTGAGAAACAAATGCATTATTTAGGTTTCCGATTTGCTTCACGTCAGCTTTGTTGTGGTTAGAAGCTGAAGAATTGTTAGGATTAATACCTTGTGTAACATTTGAAACGTTACTGTTTCCTTGTTGTCTTACGTCTGAATCTTGGTAAGATCCTTTTTGGTTAACCGACGAATTGTTAGATCCTCCTAACTGCAACACGTTGCTGTCGTTGAATTGTGCAAAAGAAACTGCACTTACCAGCATCACTGAGATGCTTAAAATCACTTTTTTCATAATAAAAATATTTAATTGGTTATAATTACAATTTAATATTGGGGGTCGAAAAAAGTTCTAGAGGGAGGCCATAGAATAGCCTGTTATAATGAAGTATTTTTGGATTGCAATTGTGGTATCTTGCTTTTCAAAGGTATTTCTTTTTTACAAAAAACAAAATCTGAACTACAAGAAAAGCGAGTCAAAAACCAACTTTTCTATGAATTGTGCAAAATATCGGATGAAATACATCATTTTGAATACATTTTTAAAAAAATAATTAAAAAATTCATATTTACATCATATTAGATTAACTATTTCGTAAGAGATTGTTTGCAAAAAACAATTTTGTAGAAATTAAAGTGTACAAATTTTCTGCTATTAATAATTCGTTATCTCCTTGTTTCTTATTTTTCATAAAAAAAGCCTGCTATTTAAGCAGGCTTTTTGTGTTGTTGTGTTGTTTGTGTATAGCAGATTATTATTATTTTGTAAATAATAATTCTCTGTATTTAGTCAGTGTCCAGATTTCATCATCTACCAAAAGTTCCAGCTTATCGCAGTGTTCTCTGATGATTTCGAAATAAGGCTTCACTTTATTGCAATAAGCTATTGCCATTTTTTCTGTATCTGGAAGGTTGTTTGCTTTTTTGCGTTCTTCCGTCATTTCTTCTACCTTAGTATTGATACCTTCGATATGTCCGGAAATTTCTTTGATTAATGAAATCTGCTCTTTAGCAATCGTTTCATATTCTTTACCAAAGATATCTTTCAGGCCTCTTACATTTTCGATCAAAAGGTTTTGGTAGCGAATCGCTGTCGGAACTACATGATTTCTAGCAATGTCACCAAGAACTCTTCCTTCAATCTGGATTTTCTTAGTGTATTCTTCCATTTCGATTTCATAACGAGCCTCAACTTCTACGTGGTTCATTACTCCTAATTCTTGGAACAATTCGATTGCTTTTTTAGAAACTTTCGCTTTTAAAGCTTCAGGAGTTGTCTTGAAATTGCTCAATTTTCGTTTTGCTGCTTCTTTCTGCCAAGCATCGCTATAACCGTCGCCTTCAAAAAGGATATTTTTTGTCTGCTTGATGTATTCTCTCAATACGTTGAAGATGGCGTCATCTTTCTTCATGTCTTTACCTTCGATCAAGGCATCGACTTCGTTCTTGAAATCAATCAATTGTTTTGCAACGATCGAATTCAAAGTAGTCATCGCGTTCGCGCAGTTCGCAGAAGAACCTACAGCTCTAAACTCAAATTTATTTCCTGTAAATGCAAATGGCGACGTCCTGTTTCTGTCTGTATTGTCTAATAATACGTCTGGAATTTTTCCTACCACGTTCAACTTAAGATCGGTTTTTTCTTCAGGAGATAGTTTTCCTTTAGAAACACCTTCTAATTCTTCTAAAACTTTAGTCAATTGCTGACCGATAAAAACGGAGATGATTGCAGGAGGCGCTTCGTTGGCACCAAGACGGTGGTCGTTACTCGCTGTTGCAATTGCAGCTCTCAATAATTCTTCGTGTGTGTGTACTGCTTTGATTGTATTGATAAAGAAAGTCAGGAATTGCAGGTTGCTCATCGGCGTTTTTCCAGGACCTAATAAGTTTACTCCAGTATCGGTAGCCAAAGACCAGTTATTGTGTTTTCCAGAACCGTTTACGCCTTTGAATGGCTTCTCGTGGAAAAGTACTTTAAAATCATGACGCTCTGCCACTTTCTGCATTACGTCCATCAATAATGAATTGTGGTCTACAGCCAAATTGGTTTCTTCAAAAATCGGAGCCAACTCAAATTGATTCGGAGCTACTTCGTTGTGACGTGTTTTTACTGGAATTCCCAAAAGCATACATTCGTATTCCAACTCTCTCATATAAGTAAGGACCCTTGTCGGAATTGAACCAAAATAATGGTCGTCCAATTGCTGTCCTTTTGCAGAAGTATGTCCTAATAATGTTCTTCCCGTCATTAATATGTCTGGACGAGAATTAGCCAAAGCTGAATCGATAAGGAAATATTCTTGTTCCCATCCTAAAGTTGCAGTGACTTTCTTTACGTTTTTATCGAAATAGCGGCAAACAGATGCTGCAGCTTCGTCGATAGAGTGCAAAGCTCTCAACAAAGGCGTCTTATAATCTAAAGCTTCACCTGTATAGGAGATGAAAACTGTAGGAATACATAATGTCGTTCCAAAAATAAAAGCAGGAGATGTAGGATCCCAAGCGGTATATCCTCTAGCTTCAAAGGTATTTCTGATTCCTCCATTCGGAAAGCTAGAAGCATCTGGTTCTTGCTGTACTAATTGTCCGCCACCGAATTTTTCAACTGGATCGCTTCCGTCATACGATGTTTCAAAAAAAGCATCATGTTTTTCGGCAGTTGTTCCTGTCAAAGGCTGGAACCAGTGCGTATAATGTGTCACTCCTTTTGTCAATGCCCATTCTTTCATTCCAAGAGCAATATAGTCCGCTAGTTTTCTATCAATTTTTTTTCCGTGCTGGATGGCATCTTTTACACCTTGATAGGCATCTTGCGTTAAAAATTGGCGCATGGCTTTGTCATTAAATACATTGCTGCCAAAAATTGCAGATTTTCTTTCCAGTTCTTCAAATTTAACTGGCTTTCTTCCGGCCGTCTGTGCTAATGCTTGAAAACGAAATGTCGACATAAGAGTGATTTTAGATTTCTGATTAATTTGATGCAAAGATATAATTTTTATTACTTGAAATTATTTTTACCCTATTTTTTTTAGGGTCAAACCTATAATTTTACAAAATAACATACCATACACCCCTAAAATATATCAAAAACACCAAACATACATTTAAAAGACCATTATTAGTCATTCAGAATTTTATAACTTAATCTAAGAATTATATAATATTCATTAAAAACAAAAACAATTCAAAATAAATACTAAAAAATCAATGATTTGTTAATTATGTTAAACATTACATAACACAAATACACTTTTACTACTTTATAACTAATTTTAGAATCCAAGATATTTAATCACTAAAAAATAATCGTTATGAGCTCAAAAAAATTAGTTTTAGGTATTGCCGTAGGAGTCGCTGCCATAGCTGTAGTCGGACTTATAGTCGCAAAAAAGAAATCCAAAAAGAACAAGCTGTCTGAAAAAGCCCTTGAGGCAAGAGACAACTTCAAAAGCAAACTGAACGAATTGCAGCGCAAGGCAAAAAAAGAATTCAATAGTGCTTTGGAAGATGGTGAAGCTTTGGCTAATAAAGCGAAAGACAGAGCTAATGAATGGGCGCATCGAGTTAATCCATAAATCCATCACTAGAGAACTATACTAATAAGAACTGCCAAAAACTGAAAAGGAATATGAAAAACCTACCACACAACTCCGCTACTCCTATCTTAAAATCAGACAGTCTTGTCTTTCCATCACGCGTCAATACGCTTGGAGATGACGAGCAATTGCCGGAAATCTTATTTATAACATCCTATCCTCCGAGAGAGTGTGGCATTGCCACCTATTCTCAAGATTTGATGAAAGCATTGAACAATCAATATGTAAGTTCTTTTTCCTTGACCGTTTGCGCTCTGGAAAACGAACACGAAAAACATCTGTATGCCGACGAAGAAGTAAAATATACTTTAAATACTTCTGATCCTGCTTCATTTAGGACTATTGCAGAAACTATAAATAATGATGACAATATTAAGGTAGTCGTAATTCAGCATGAGTTCGGGCTTTTTCAGGACAATGAGAGCTTCAATGCATTCTTATTAGAAATCGAGAAGCCTTTGGTGGTTGTTTTCCATACGGTATTGCCAAGGCCCGATGTTGAATTCCAGAAAAAGGTACAGCATATTCTCGACAGGGCGGATTCTATAATTGTAATGACAAAAAATTCAGAAGCCATCCTTAAAGAAGATTATACGGTAGCTTCTGAAAAAATCAGTGTGATTCCGCACGGAACCCACTTGGTACCGCATACCGATAAAAACGCGTTGAAAGCCAAATATGGCGTAAAAGGCAGAAAGGTGCTTTCTACTTTCGGACTTCTTAGTTCTGGAAAAAGCATTGAGACGACTTTAGACGCACTGCCAAACATTATAAACAAAAGCCCGGACGTACTTTTCCTAATTATAGGCAAGACCCATCCGGGCGTTGTGTTGCATGAAGGAGAATCGTATCGCGATTCCTTACAGCAAAAAATCAAAGAATTGAAACTTGAAAATCATGTGCAGTTCGTAAACAAATATCTTCCGTTAAATGAATTGCTGGATTATTTGCAGCTAACCGATATTTATCTTTTCACTTCTAAAGACCCAAACCAAGCTGTCAGCGGTACTTTTTCGTATGCCATGAGCTGTGGTTGTGCGATTGTTTCCACGCCGATTCCTCATGCCAAAGAAATGCTTGCCGACGGTTCTGGACTTACTTTCGACTTTGGAAATTCCAAACAATTAGCCGAAGCCGTCAACTTGCTTATTTACGACATCGGCTTGCGAAAAAATATGATACTGAATGGTCTTCATAAAATCATGCATACCGCTTGGGAAAATTCAGCGGTGGCACATGCCGTATTGTTCCAGAAAGTTTCAGGCGGAAAAATAGAATTGCATTACAGGAATCCGAAACTCAACTTGGATCATATTAAAAAGATGACTACTGAATTCGGAATGTTCCAGTTTTCAAAATTAAACCGTCCGGACCCAAATTCAGGCTATACGCTTGACGACAATGCCAGAGCATTAATTGCTTTGTGCCAAGATTACAAGCTCACAAGAGATATTGAAGACTTAAAATACATCAACATCTACCTCAATTTTATTTCCTATTGTATCGACGATGATGGAAAATTCAAGAATTATGTGGATGTAGACAAAAATTTCACGCCTCAGAATAATTCTGTAAATCTTGAAGACAGCTCCGGCCGTGCTATATGGGCTTTAGGATATTTGGTATCATTGGCTCCTATGCTGCCTTCAAATTTTACTAAAAAAGCCGAAGCCTTATTCAGGAAAGCCATGCTGCAGACCGAAAAGATGCACTCGACAAGAGCGATGGCTTTTATAATCAAAGGACTGTATTATTTCAACAGACAGGTGAAAGATCTCGACAATCAAATCTACATCAAAATATTTGCCGACAGGCTCGTGCAGATGTACAAGCATGAAAGCTCTATAAACTGGAAATGGTTTGAAAGCTACCTTACCTACGCCAACAGCGTACTTCCAGAAGCGCTGCTTTGTGCTTATGCTGTCACAAATAAAGAAGAATATAAAGAAATTGCAAGAGAATCTTTTGACTTCTTGCTGGACAATACTTTTTCTGATAACAGTATCAAAGTAATTTCCAACAAGAGCTGGCATATTAAAGGGCAAGACAAGCATAGTTATGGAGAACAGCCAATTGATGTGGCGTATACTATCTTAGCCTTGCGTAAGTTCCATGATATTTTTAAGGATGAAGAATACCTTAATAAGATGGAAATTGCTTTCAACTGGTTCTTGGGCAACAATCATCTAAAACAGATTATTTACAATCCGTGTACGGGCGGCTGTTTCGACGGACTTGAAGAAAACAACGTAAACCTTAACCAAGGCGCCGAATCTACTTTGAGTTATTTGATGGCCAGACTGACAATAGCACGCTATTTCGGAAATGCAAATACGATTTACTTCCGCAAAAAATTAAAAGCAACAAAACTTTTGCTTCTAAAGAGTTAATTATTAATTCACTGCAAAAAAGCCAGCTGTTTAGCTGGCTTTTTTTATGGGCATAAAAAAAGAGGCCGAAGCCTCTTTTTTATTTCTATATTATTTTCTGGATTCTAATGTTTTCACATTGCTGTCATTCAATCCGTATGCTTTGATTACTGCATTGTAGTCGCTAAGGTCAACTGCAGGTGCAGCTGTCGCTCCTTTACCAGAATTTGCTGCTTTGTTAGACAGGTAGCCTGGAATAATTACGACACGGAAAACTTGGTTTACAGAAAATGCTGGTTCTTCTTCAGCAGGGAAATTACTATCAATATAAATATTGATTGAATTTACAGTAAAGTCAAAAGTATATTGCAAATACTCAGCTCCAGAGCTAAAGAAATACGTTTGTGGAAGTGCTTCCCATACATCTTGTCCTCCTGCAGTACCTGAAAGCCTATATATCATAATCATGTCTGAATTGAAAATAGGAGGAAGCAAAGAGTAGTTAATTTTATAACCGTTTCCTGCGTTGAAAGTTGTGTTTTGGTTGATTTCAAAAACCTCTGCAATTGTGTCGTTATCAACACGGTCGTCATCGTTAGTACAACTTTGTAATGCTGTCATTCCGACAATAGCTAAAAGTAAAAATATTCTTTTCATAATGTTATTTTTTATTTGTTTATAAATGTATTCCAAAAATAAAGCCAAAAAAAAGTTTTTAGAGAAATTTAATACTTTTTTATTCGATTCTCTGGGTTTTACTTTCCTTAAAAAGGTTGTAACTTATTACATATTAATTAAATAAACTAAAAATATATTTTCTCTTAAATAATCCGTCTTTTTCAAAAAATAGTAAATCACTACTAATTTTCCTTTCTAACTATTTCTTTTTTCTTTTCTAAATATGCTTTCAAAAGACCACTCAAATCCACCTTGTGGAATTTTTGAGGTTTGTTTATAAAAGGCTTTCTGGAGAAATTTTCATTGGTCAGGTAATACTGCAATCCGTTTTCTGTGGCAACTCCTTCTACTTGATGGAATGGCAGCCGCAGCTTGATTCTTCTTTTGTTTCCGGCAAAAAAATCAGCGCCGTTAAAATCGTATAAGAGATATAAAAAAGGCTTGAGTCGTTTGGTATAGCCGCATAAGACGACCAAATTCTTTGATTCTAAAAAAGTAGCTCCGGTAATCAATCCTCTTACATCGTGTACTGTTTTTAATTTTGCTATGTGCTGGCCTGGAAGTTTTGGAAGCGAATATACCGCCGTCTTCTGAGATGTCCATTGCTTGGTAAAAATGTAAATGCTGTCTTTTGAAACGATAAAAGCTTCGCCGTCATACTCTGTCTTGTTGGCTCTTGAAGGCGTGAAATCTATCTGGTCGGAATAACTGAAATGAATCGTATCAATTACTGGATTTACGGAAAGCGAATTCTTTTCAATTCGCAAGATGCGTAAGTCTTTCCTATTTCCGGCCGAGTTGTTTCCGAAATCGCCTATATAAAGATAACTGCTATCCTGCGAAATCTCCTCCCAGTCTTTATTTGTCACATTTTTCAATTCATACGATTGCTGTATTTCGCCGGAAATCGTGTCCAAGGCATAAAGAGCCGTATCCTTGTCGTCATTCTGCGTCCACAGTTTTCCATCCCAAAAGAGAAGGCCAGAAGTTTCGTGCAATTTCTTGTCTAGCTTTTTAGAAAAATCGGGTTTTATCTTTGCTTTTTTATAGTCGCAGCTCCCGTCGTTCCATGTGGCTTGCGGATTATAGTTTTTAGACAGCGGATCTGTACAGCCCGAAACCTGCGCTCTTGCACCTAAAGTAAAAGCAATATTCAGAAGGACGACGAGCCAGCAGAGAGTCTTCATGTTTTTTTATTTACCGCATAAAAATAACGAAAAAGAAATGGATTGTGTTCGGCTAAAAAGTTTTGCCTTCTCTATTTCTTGCACGTTCTATATCTTCTAGCGTGGCGCATTTGGTGTTGACCCTGACCTCATCGATTAAAAAAGGCAGGTGTATGCATTCTACTTCTGAAAGGTCTTCATTCAGATAATCTTCTACATCTTTCAGGTCGTAAAACCAATACTTGTCAAACTGTACTTTTTTTATGGAAGCGTCTTTCAGCAGGATTTCTTCTTTTAGTTTTTTGATCATGGTGAGGCTAAAATTCTTGTACTACAAAGTACGGGATTTGAAATAGAGAATCCCCTACTCCATAAGTGTTTTAACAAAAAAAGGCTCTCGGAAATACATCCTGAAAGCCTTTTTGTTATTTCTTTAATAGTTTACGACGTCAAAAAATAATCAATGAGCAACTTGCTGCCTTCTTTCCATCGTATCCAGCCCGACTTCAGACTGCCGCCGCCAACATCGTCGCAATGCGGACCTGTGAAGATCTGGATCCAGTCGCCTTTCATGGTCTTGACCTGAAAGCATTCGTCTCCATCAAATTGGATTTCTTTGGCTTCATCGTTGGGCTGTGTCTTGATTTCTTGCGGAAAATCATTTCGGGAAATCATAAACATTTCTTTCAAGAACCCTTCCCAAGTATTGAGGTCGGTTGTTTTGGTTTTCCTGAGCCAATATGATTCTCCTGTTTCGTTGTTTACAATTATTTCGACCCAAAATCGTTCTTCCGACTTGCATCTAAAAATCAGCTGATTGTCTTCTATAGCAAATATCTCGGGTTTTAGCCATTTTTCATGGTTTTCGAAATCTTTCAGGTCGAGGCTTTCTGTATTTTCATCGTTAAAGAACTCGAGAATGTGCTTGGGTTCTTTGTCATAAGGGTCTGCGTATAGTTTCAGTACCGTCTGTCCGTTCAATTTTACAGATACGATTCCGATTCCGATATCCGCTTGTGCCATAGCATTAAGCGATATCAAGAGAACAATTGCTTGTAGAAATTTCATTATGTGGGTTTACTTGTTTTAATAGCGTATAGAAAGAACGTTTTAAAAATCTTTTTATTTTGTCTTTTAAATTACTGTCTCTTATATTATTGTGCTACAGTGCCATTGGCTTTAAAAATTTTTGAAAAGAACAAAGCATGATACGGCAGTGCATTCTCCCAATATTCCCAAGTGTGGGCGCCAGGGCGTTCGGTATACTCATGAGACACTTTGCCGTAGACAAGCCTTCTGTGCAATTCTCTGTTGGGTCCGATCAAGAAATCATCTACGCCGCAATCAATAATCAGCGGCAGGGCGTTTGCCTTCATCTTGTCAACCATATTCAGCACGGCATGGGCTGCATATACTTCTTGGGGCGCTCCTTCCGGCCCGAAAACAGGCTCCATCAGTTTGTCTATTCTTTCTGGCGCGTCTACGCCCATGTTTTTCATGGTTCCCATATCGACGGCGCCGCTCATGCTTCCGGCTGCGGCATATAGGTCAGGGTGTTTTGTCGCTAAATACAAAGCGCCGTGTCCGCCCATAGAAAGGCCCGTGATGACACGTCCCTTTTTCTCATGGATCGTCCTATAGGTCTGGTCGATTTTCTGGACGACTTCTTTGGTGATGTAAGTTTCAAACTGGCTTCCTTTGTTTACGGGACTGTCGAGATAAAAGCTAAACGTCTCGCCTTCTGGCATCACGATAATGATATCGTATTGATCGGCCAGGTCTTTGACCGTCATTTTATTCGGCGTGCTTTTCAGCCAGTCCCTAAAATGTCCGTAGGCTCCGTGGAGAAGGTACATCACCGGATATTTCGTTTTGCTTTTTGAATACGAGTTCGGCAAGACTACCGCCGCGTTGTAGGTTTTTCCCATAGCGGTGCTTGGAATGGCTAGCGTATCTACTTTGGCTGCTTGCGAAGCGAGGCCAGACAGCAGGAAGAAAACAACTAAGAGTAGCTTTATATTTTTCATAAGCGAATATATTGATTCAAATTAACGATTTAATTTCAACATCTTGAAGAGAACGTTGCGGTGTTTATAGCTCTTCCTTTTTTTTCATGGTCCGTACGTGCTCCAGATAGGTCCTTATGTTTTGCTCGAGTTCTATCGGATAGGGATAGCCGAGCTTTTTCGCCATCTCGATTCCTAATTCTGAGCCGATATCGGCATAGGCAAACAGGGCACGCCAGTTGTCTTCTATGTCGCTGCCAGAAAATGTGGCTTCAATTTTTTTCCATAGGACTGGCGGCAGGTATTTTTTAAACAGCCTTCCTTTTTTATTGGTCGAGACTTTCCAATCGTGCTCCAGTCCGATGTGCCATTCGATTATTGTGGTGAAGTACTGCGTCCGCATGTTATCTTCAGACATGAACTTGGCGTAGAACAGGTCGCCGCGCCAAAGGCATTTGGCTACGTAGGTCATGTCCCACCAGAAATCATTAAACAGCGTTGCAAATTCCTGCTCCGTAGGTTTGTGGATCATTACGGCTTCATAAGTAGGCGGCTTCATGTTTTTTGTAAGGCGGTCTTTGTCTAATAACACGACATAACCTACATCCCAATCTTCTTGGAGTTCGTCTGCTTCGACATCTTCTAAAAACTTTTCTACAGAATAGATCTTGAAGTCTACCTTGGTATAGTTTTCATAAAAGACCATCCGCATGGCGTGCCTGCCTTCAAAGGCCTCTTCGTTTTCGACAATCATGGCTATCTTTTTGCCGAAGTTTTCAACCCAAGTATCGTCTGATAAAAACTGCTGGATGTCGCTTACGACAAACTCAATGTCCAAATCGCTGAACGGGTCTACTGGCGCATAGGGATTCACGAGCGAACTGGTCAAAAGTACCGCCCTGATAGCCTCACTGGAGGCCGCCCAGTCTACAATTTCCATCAATTGGATTTCTCGCTTGTTTTCCATTGCCGGTTATAAGGTATCTAGGGTGCGTTTTGTCAGTTCGCTGTTTTCTGCATCGCCTGTATTCAGCGTGGTTGCGGGCTCAAAAAGCAAGACAGAGACTTCTTGCGGTGCTACCGGCCGATGCTCTACGCCTCGCGGCACGATCAGGAATTCGTTTTCTTTCAATTCTACAGTTTTGTCGCGAAATTCCATCTGGAACTGGCCGCTGAGAACCATGAACATCTCGTCTTCGTTATCGTGCTTGTGCCAGACAAATTCTCCTTGAAACTTGACCAGCTTGACGTGCTGTCCGTTCAGCTCTCCGACAATTCTTGGATTCCAATAATCGTTGAATAAGGAAAGTTTTTGTGTTATGTTTACTTTTTCCATTTCGTTACCGTGACTTGTTATTGTGTCTTATTCTAAAACCATCCTGAATCCGTAAACGGCCAGTTCCCCTTGCATAAAATCGAGGTCTTCTGATCTTTTGAATCCCATGCGTTCATACATTTTCCAGGCGGTCTGCATGGCCATTGTCGTATGGATGATGATCTGCCTGTTGCCTTCTTCTCTGGCTTTATTGATACAGGCTTCGGTCAGCAATTTGCCGATGCCTTTGCCTCTTGCGGAAGGACTTACGGCCAAAAGCCTGAATCCTGAAGTGTGTTTTTCCTGCGTGGCGGTTCCTCCGGAACCATAGTACTGCATATCGCCAAAATAAACCACGCCACCTTCAATAGTTCCTGAAGGAGAAACGGCTGTCAAAAGCGTTCCACTGGGCTTGTCGGCAAATTCGCCAACGGCAGCCAGCTTTTTATAGTAGTCGGGCTGTTCTGACGGTTTTGGAAAACCTTCGAGCTGCGAATAGGTTGCTACCATCAGCTTTCCGATTTCTTCAAATTCGGAAGGCCGTGCTTTTCGTACGATGTATTCTTTGCTTTCCATACTTGCTCTAGCAGCGTTTTCTTGCTGAACACGAAGTTATAAAAAATAAAGCTCGATTGGGCGGTTTACTTACTTCTGTTCTTGCTTGTGGATCTGGTGCAGTATAAAATCTTTCCTTTCTGCAACAGTGCCTTCTGGTACTTCAATGATTTTGTAGCCGTAGGCTTCATAGGTCTTTTTCATCTGTTCAAAGGTGGCTTCGGCCTCGTTCCAGTCTTGCTTTCTTTCGCTGTCGGTTTCATAAATGGCTTTCCAGGGCGGGAAGATAAAAACGGTAGAACTGTAGCGATAGGTTGCGGCTATTTCTTGCATCTCGGGCGTTGGATCTTTGCCTATGATAGCCGCATAACAAAAAGCATCTAAAATACCTCGATCAAAAAACAGAGGCGACAGACTAGCCGCAGCTGCCGCATCTTTATAGCTTTCTACAGAAGCCAGCAGCATCAGTTCCATATAACGTTCCTTGTTTTTCCATGGGAGCGCCTCTCCTGCTGTGGCTATCTGTTCTTTGATGATCGCGCGTGCGGTTTCGGGCACGGTACTGTAGCCGCTTTTTTGGAGCTCCTCTAAAACGGCGGTCTTGCCTACCCCCGGTCCGCCCGTAAGAATGTAAAAATGTTCGTTTTGGAATTTCATATCAATCTGTATTGTCTTTTTGATACTGCTTTCAAAGTTAGGAAAAAGCGGCTTTTTGCCGCGGCAAAGGTTTCTTGGTTTTCTTTATTCTTCAAACAGGCGCAGCATGTGGTCGATGGCTCCTTCTGAATGCAGGGCATCGGTCTGTTCGAGAGTCATCTTTGCGGTCTGCGAGGCCCTGCTGCGCATCTGTTTTTCGTAGTGTGCGATGGCAGTGGTCATGTCTGCATATTCTGGCGACGTGAGGCATTCGCTAAGTTCTAAAGCATCCAGCATGGCCATGTTCACGCCTTCTCCTGCATAGGGCGGCATAAGGTGCGCGGCATCGCCAAGCAAGGTCATATCGGCACGGGCCTCCCAAGTCTGGTCGAGCGGCATGCAATATTGCGGCCTTGGAACAAAAGAGGTCCCTTTGGCCGTTACTAACTCTTGCCAGAGCGCATCCCAATCTGAAAATTCTTTTTGAAACCAGGCGGCTACCGATTGGCTGTCCTTAAAGTCGATACCGCTGTCACGTACCCAAGATTCGTCTGTCCAGCATCCGGTATAGAAAGCCAGGCTGCCGTCGCCTTTGGAACTGACGATTAAGGATTTGCTGTCGCCAAACGCAAAGACCTTGCCTCCTTTGACGAGCTCATAGATACGGGGCGCGTTCTCTTCGGCTTCGTACAGCGTCCCTTCTACGACAGTGATGCCGGAATAGAACGGCTTGATGGACGTGAGATAGGGACGTATTTTTGAATTGGCGCCGTCGGCTCCGATAACCAGGTCGGCCGTTGCTGTCGTACCGTCTTGAAAGAACAGCGTCCAGCCCCTTTCTTCTTGCTGTAGCGACAGTATGTGGCTGTTCCATACGACCGTTTCGGGCTCTAATGAATCGAGCAGGATGTCGCGCAGCGGCCCGCGGTCGATCTCGGGACGGAAGTGTTCGTGGCCAAAGTCGGTGCGGCTGTCTTCTTCTTCGTGCTGGTCGTAAGCGATGTGCGCGTGCTTGTCGGCAATACGCATCTTGTCGGCTCCCGGTCGGTAGCTTTGCTTAAAGGCATCCATAAGGCCTGCTTCTTTAAGGGCTTTGAGTCCTGAGTCGTCATGCAGGTCGAGCGTGGCTCCTTGTACTCTTACAAACCGTCCGGCGTCTCTTTCGTATACTTTTACGTTGGCGCCCTTGCGCTGCAAAAGCCTGGCGAGCGTGAGTCCTCCGGGACCGCCGCCTACGATGGCTATCTTTTTGTCTTGTAGTACCATAATGTTGAAAATTTAAGTTTTATAGGGCAAAACTATTGCTTCTTCAACAGTGAAAATTGTATAAATCGGTCGTTTTTGTTTTGGGATAAAGCTTTGGGAGGCACACCGGAAAACTTCTTGACGTCGCGTATGAAATGGGCCTGGTCGGCAAAGTCTTGTTCGGGGAACAGCTTGCCTTCTTTGAGGTGGTCAAAAGAGGCCCTGAACCGTAGTATGTCGCAATAGGTCTTGAGCGGAAGGCCGAACTGGCTGCTGAAATAGCGGTTGATCTGCCGGCTGCTCCATCCGGCTGTTTCGGAGAGTTCTTTTACCGTCATACTACCGTTAGAAGCGTAGATCTGTTCAAAAAGCCGCAACTTCCTGCTGTCGGGACTGGTCTGTATCAGGCTTTGTATCTTCTGGGTTATCTTATGGCAGAAAGAATCAAAATCGGAAAGGTCGTCTTTTGTGATGTCCCAAAAATCGGCAGGCAGAATACATCCGTTATTCAGCAGCGAAGAAACGCTGTTTTCTAGCAGGTATTCTACTGCAAGCAGGCGAAGGCTGACGGCAAGCATGATCCGTCCGGGTTCCAATTTGGTATACGAAGGTTCGGTATCGAGTCCGCGAAGGTTGCTTTCGAAAGGGTCTGAATCGGAATAGGAAAACAATATATCGATCCTTCCATCGGGCAGCACGATGATACTTTTGGGCTCGGACGAGGTGCTATGAAGCATCCAGAAGCTTTCGACATAGTGGGCTATCGAGGGATCGGGCTTGGCAATCTTGTATAGTAGCGGGCTTTCCATTCTTTACTGTATGCTGGCAGTACTATGGCTTCTTGGCCTCACTGCCCTACGAAATTACTAAAAAAAGTCGCCTGCGCAAAGCATCATTACTTCTTGCCGCGCCGAAGCTGATATTTATCATCTTTTAGACGAACAGGTTTGCCCATCTTTGCTATTCTTTTAAATTGTATTACATGACCACTACTTCTTCTATCCATACCTTCCATATTCCTGTCATGGGGCTTTCGTTTACGATCGACAGTCCGATACGGGTCGCACAGTACGGAATTTCTTCTGTCGTTTCTATAGTCGATGATGAGCTTATCGAAAAGATGAGCGCGTTTTACAGCCAGAAATTTAGCCTGCCGTATCAGGAGATTACCAAAAAATTTCATGATTATCGTGCGGAACGCATCAAAAGCTACCTCAACTTGATGGACCGTATCGTTGGCGAGAAATTTGAGGCTTTTAAACTGGAGCTTTCGGAAAGCCGGCTGGCCCTCGACCGTTTTCTCGGCATGCTGCCGAACCAATCGGACTTTAAAAAGGGACTGCTCGAACTGCTCGAGAACGGCAACCAATTGGGACAGAGCGTACGCGACTTTCTGGAGCGGCATTTCTCGCCGGGGGCTATCGACGTGAACATCATGACGAAAGTCGACAGGGATACTTATGACAAAAATGAACTGCTACCGCCTGCCTTTAGCGATGCCCATACGGCCCTGCGGGGCTTTGCGATGAGCCGGCTGCAATCGTCGGTCGTATTTTCTGCGGGCATGAATCCGCGGCTCTACAGCTATCTGGAAAGCTTCGGCTGTTTTTTTCCGGATGCGGAGGGACGGCTCGAGAAAAAAATCGTCTTGAAGGTGAGCGATTACCGATCTGCCTTGATACAGGGAAATTTTTTGGCCAAGAAAGGCTTATGGGTATCAGAATACCGTATCGAATCAGGACTGAACTGCGGCGGGCATGCGTTTGCTACGGAAGGATTGCTGCTGGGCCCGATACTGGAGGAGTTTCGGCTGAAACGCAATGAGCTGGCGGCAGGAGCGCACGCGCTGTTGTCGAAAGCCTTGGAACAGAAAGGGCTTCCGGTTCCGGCACGGCCGCTGCCGTTAAAGATTACGGTGCAAGGAGGCGTGGGTACGGCGGCTGAGCATGATTTTTTACGGCAGCAGTACGGGGCCGATGCCGTGGGATGGGGCTCTCCTTTCTTGCTGGTGCCCGAGGCCACCTCTGTTGATGGTGAAACCCGAAAGCTGCTGGCTGCCGCCGGCGAAAAGGATTTGTACTTGAGTCACATTTCGCCGTTGGGCGTGCCTTTTAATACGGTACGGGGCACGACGAACGAGCGGCTGAAACAGCACCGCATCGATTTAGGACGTCCGGGGAGTTCGTGTCCAAAGAAATACCTTGCGCTGGATAAGACGCTTGACGAGAAGGGGCTTTGTACGGCATCACGCAAGTATCAGGAGCATCAGCTGGCCTTAGTAGAGCATGAGAAAGAGGGGCTTAGTGCCGAAGCGTATGAAAAGAAACGGTCTGATATTACGGAAAAAGCCTGCCTGTGCGTGGGGCTTGCCAATGCGTCGTATCTGGAGCAGGGCATCACGGTAAAGGGCGAAGCGCAGGGCGTTGTGGTCTGCCCGGGACCTAATATGGCGTATTTTGACCGAGAGGTGTCGCTGTATGATATGGTGCGCCATATTTACGGCAACGGTTCGGTAATGGATTTTCCGGACCGTCCGAATCTGTTTGTAAAAGAGGCGCGGCTGTATATCGATTACTTAAAAAAGGAGGTGCTGCAAAATGGCGCGGCAGCTACGGCAGGACAGCTAAAGAAATGGGCTGCGTTTCAGAAGAACTTGCTTGGGGGGATTGCGTATTATAAGGAATTGTTCGAGTCGGTTCCTGTGGTTTTGGGAACGGATGCTGATCCATGGAGCGTGTTACAGGAGGAGATTGAGAGAATTACTATAGAAAATAATACGCCTGTTCTTCCATCGGTTGGCTAGAGCACTACCCTATACTATTATACAAGAAGACCTTTCTTTTGAAAGGCCTTCTTACTAGCGAATCTGCTTATTTGGAGAGTGTCATATCAAGGTTGTTGATCTGCCCTCTTTTGATTTGGAATGGCCTGGAGCTAAACGGCTGGTACTCTCTGGCCTTGGCTGTCACAATGATCATTCCGTAAGGAATGCTTTTCATCTGGTAGTGTCCGTTGTCATCTGTAACAGCGGTAAAGGCCGTGCCGTTCAGGGCTAGTACGGCATCGGGTATGGGTTTTCCTTGCGTATCGACAATCTTGCCCTTGAGCTGTGTGGAGGTTGAGGAAAGATTAATAATCACGCGGTTGGCTTTGTAGGCCAATACAAAATCGGGATAGTTCTTCTTAAAGCCTACAACGGTCTTGTCGAGGTGCTCTTTTAAAAGGAGGGCGTTCTTCGCAAATAGGTTTTTGATGTTCTCGCGTACTGCTTTTTTGATAGCCGCCGCATTCTTGGGATTCGGCACCTTCTGCTCATAGTCGTCTATCATGGCTTCTAAGGTATCGAGCGCAGACTGGTTGATTCCGTAGTGTGCCAGCCCCGACAGGTGTTCTTTTCCGATATCGCTAATGTTGCGGATACGCGAGCCTACTTGTCCATCCTTAGTGCGGAATAGGTCTGAAAATGAAAAACTAACTTTTTCCTTGAGTTCATTGTTGCCTGATTTGACAGCATAGGCAGAAATCGGCAGGGCGATGTCTATGGCCATCATGGCCAGTGCTTTTTTGGCTTCCACCTTGTCGGTCGTGATTCCTTTGGTGACCAGGTCTTCTTGCTGGAATGCTGCTACTATGGCTGCATTGTTGGCCTTGAGTAAAAGAAACGATTCTTGAAAGGCGGGTACTGTGGCGATAATTACAGCGTTGCTGTCTCCATGGGCTTCTACGGCCCTGCTCATTCGCAGGCGTGCTTCTTGTGTCTTGTTCATCGTGAGCTGATTTTATGGTTTATACTTTTCCAAATTTAACGAATTTTGTTATATAATATTGTATTTTATGATAATTTATATCAATTATCACAATTATTGATATAAATTATTGATTGTTATATTTAATTGAAAAGGTTGTAAAGTCGATTGTAGAGTGATTAAAGTGCGTTGTACACACTCTTAAGGCAATTGCTGAACTTGTAAAGACGATTGCATGCTCTAAAAGCGTATTGCACAGGATACAGAGTCGATTGCAGCACCTAATAAGCTACTTGTAGCGATAAAAAAGTGGATTTTTAAAGGTAAAAGATGGATTGCATGCTTTTATAAGTGAATTGCATGAAACAAAAAATAGATTGTAGCGATTTAAAAGTCGATTGCACCGCTATGAATTACTGTTGTTTGTTGCTTTTTGGCTATAGCAGCCTCATATTCTGCGATGGTACTCTTCTTGGCTTTATTTAATTTTGTGCCTGCCTTAATTTAACGTTCTTTTTGGGTACTGCCGAACTATTAATGACTAGCTTTACAATAAACACATCCAGATGCAAGCTATATCCCACATTCTTACCCTGAGTTTTTCTAAGTGCAAGGTCCTGATAGAGGAAAAAGATATCAGGCAGTTTTTGACCGAGAGAATCGAGAGCGGAGAGGAACTGCCACGGTATTTTGGAAAAGAACTGGACGGGAGCATCGAATGCAACGAAGGGGAATTTCTTTCGGAGCTCCAGAAGTCAGGCCATATCCATTTTTACTTTAACGGCGAAAAAACGGCCAGCATCAACTATAAGGTCGGTGATGAAGACGTGTTTGAATTGGTATTGTCTGCGCTTTCAGAAAACACGATACAGCAGATTGGGATTGATGATAAGGGCGTAAGCCTTTATATTGATTAGGTCATACCGAAAAAAGAAAGGTATCTTTATTAAAATCTGCACTGTCGAACTGAAACGAGATGTCTACGATGGACTTGATAATCTTCTTAAGTCCTTCAAAGTCTTTTGGCTTTTTGACAAAGATATTTGCCCGATTATTAAACGCCAGTTCTTGATTGCTTTCTGTAGTGGAATTGGAATAGATGGCAATTGTCAAATCTTTAAGAGTATTGTGGGAACGGATTTCTTTAAGGCAGTCGATACCGCTCATTGCCGGAAAATGGATTTCTAAAAAAATAATATTCGGCAATTGTATATCGGTATCGTTCAGATGCTCCATCACGTCTTCGCAGCTATGAAAACACAAGAGCTTTAGGTTGCGGTCGATTTCTTCGACCGCTTTGCGGAAATTACGGCATTCTTCTATATCTTCATCCACCAAAACTATATTCGTAATAGCATACTCCTTCATTGACCTTCGATATTAATAATGTAATTTATACGTTTTTCGTAAAGGTAGTCAAAAAGCAGCCAAAAGATTTTTTTTGGCTTTTATTTAGGGTATTGTTGGCTTTGGCTTTAATTTATAAAGCTTTCTTTGGTGATCTCTACTTTGAGATCCTTCTTACTAAACAGCATCTAGTGACTTCCGTTTTCTTCTTATCACATAACGTAATGTTTTTTGTTTATTCGCTAGAGCGTTGCTAGAAAAAGCAGATTATTTTGCTTTTTTCAAAGAAAAACTATAAAACGATATAAATTCTGCGTGAAATCGTATAATTTTTAGCTACCTAAATGGAAGTATTTTAAATGCCTGAAAAAAGACTCTCCTTTTATGATTAAAAATGATCGCTTAGACGAAGTGCATGAAAACGCCGGATGCTTGTCCAGAAATATATTGCTTTTTATTACTGCCGTAGCACTTGTGGTTATTCTTGCAGCTTGCTGTATGTATCATATTCATTGCGTGAGGGAGAAAGCACTACGGGAAATTATTATAAAGGAATAAGAAAGCCGTACCTCTGAAGCAATGTTTCAGAAGTACGGCTTTTTCCTTATTGCAATTGCTCGGCTACAAATTTTCTGCTGTAGTCTTTTATGAGCTCTCTTGTGTGCCTAAACTGTTCCTTAATTTCATCCTCCGTGCCTAGCGCTTTGGCAGGATCGGGGAAATTATGATGGAAACGCAATGCTTTGGTCGGGAAGAAAGGGCAGTTTTCTTTGGCATTGTCGCATACGGTGATGACAAAGTCAAAATCAATATCAAGGTATTCGTCGAGATTGTTTGAGGTATGGTACGCAATGTCGATACCGTCTTCTTGCATGATAGCAATGGCCTTAGGGTTTACGCCATGGGTTTCAACTCCGGCGCTAACGATAACGGCTTTATCGCCCGCGAAGTGCCTGAGATAGCCTTCTGCCATCTGGCTTCTGCAACTGTTGCCCGTGCAGAGCACTAAAATCTTTTTTGTTTTCATATATTCTTATACAAGCAGCCAGATCAGGTTGATGATGCAGAATTTAGGATCGAATCCGAAAATAAGCTGCAAGACGATAACCGATGTGGTGATAATTATTGGTTTTTTATATCGAATCCATTTTTCTTTCATGACTAGCAGCATCCTGAATTTGGCGCGCATCTGGAAGTGTCTGCCGTTGCTTGTAGTCCTGATAGCGCTACTTTTTGTTTTTGGGACGGAATGCCGCACGCTTCTTGCGCTAGGCACGCGGTTGTCTTGTTTTTTAGTACAAATGTTTTTCCGTTAAAGTCTAGATCGTATTTTCCGATCGTGCCCCTCTGGTATTCTACTTCTATTTCGGAATCTTCTATGCCTAGTTTTTCTTCGGACAGCTGGATGATGTGCAGCAGCTTGTTTGGCTTTAGCCGGTGTTCAAAATCATCTGCATTCCAGAGCTGGAAGCTTACGGCTTTTTCATGGCGGACGGTACCGCCGCAGTCGATAAAGTGTTTTTGGATGGTCCCTACTTCTGTAACGTGAAAGTGTTCGGGAACAAATGTCCCGTCTTCTAGCTGGAATTCGACATTTTCTAATGCCGGCAAAATTTGTTTTACGTCTGATAATTTCATGTGCTGTCTACTTTTAACGTATTAATCGTAATATTGCGATATATAAATCCAAAAAAAAGCCTAGCAGCATTCTTCTGTTTTGATGGTATCTGCAAAAAAATGGTTCAATTCTATTTTTATCTGTTTCCAGGCTTTTTCGTCTATGCAATAGCAAACGCTGGCGCCTTCAATATTCCCTTTTATTATCCCTATGTTCTTGAGTTCTTTTAGATGCTGGGAGATGGTGGCTTGGGCCAGTCCGAGTTCCTGCACCAAGTCGTTGCAGATACAGGCATCTTGCTTGATGATGTATTGCAGTATGGCAATGCGGGCCGGATGCGCCAAAGCTTTCAAGACTGTTGCCAGCCTGTTCTGCTCTTCATTAAAGATATCTTTTTTTGTAGCGCCCATGTTTTGTTTATTATATCGCAATATTACGATATATAATTTACGCCACCAAATTATTCGTGAAATAATTATGCTGCTTGGAAAAAAAATAAGAAAACACCAATGCCTACCATAACTATATTGCTTTTTTTACAACTATAGCACTCGTAATTTTCATTGTTGCCTGTTGGATCATACCATAGCATACTTTAAAGGAAGTTGAGGAATAAAAAATGTTGTTCTCTTAGGGGGAATTCAGACTTTTTTATGATACCATTCTTTTGGAATTCTTTTTTTTAAAAGATCAGCACTCCCTTTGTAATCAAAAAAATATCTATAAACATATTTTCCTCCATAAGTTTCTCTTCTTTTAACAACCTTATGATTTGCTAAAATAATTTCATCCATATTGTTGTCTTTAAAAAAATTGTCAAGCCATAATTTATCAGGAATGTGAAGATCTAAGAAAATACAATCAATAAATTCATTTTTCTCAAAGAAGGCTTTGAAATCAATTATACATTCCCTGAAAATTACATTAGAAAATTTATTTCTAATGAGTTGTGAATTGTCAAATATGCAAGAGATAGAGCCTCCGTTTATATTACAATTAATAAAAGAGAGATCTTCTATGTAATTAAAATTAAAATGTACATTATTAAATTCACAATCACTAAATGTTCGAGATAATGGAAAATCATAGCCAAAAACAATATCATTAAATTGGTAATCTGCATAATAATTATATGAGAATGATAATAAATATGAATTTAACTTAGTATTAGTATATATGTACAATCGAGAATCATTTGAATTATAAAAAAAAGTCCAAAAAAGTTCAAAAATACTAACTGATTTTTCAAAAGATGTTAAACTATTATTTCTACTTGAATATTCTAATAGAAAATCATTATGTAATAAACTAAAAAATATTTCTTTCGAATTATTAAAAATTTCTTGTTTTACAACATTATTTTCTCTGTAAATTATATCCTCTAAATTATTTTTAATTGTAAATACTAATTTTTTCTGGCCTATTATTTTGTTTATAAACTCAAAGTATTCATCTGCTGTTTTTGTAATAATGTCTCCATCAGAATCTTTTTGCAATAGCATTTTTTTATTTTCTTCCCACATATACTCGGCAGTTAAATATTCCCATAAAGAATTGTGAAAAAACTCAATTGCTGTTTCGGAACTCTGATTATTTTTCGATTCTTGAAAATAGAAACTTATCAATAGATATTTACTTATCTCATTGATTTTATCAGGTGTTATTTCTATTGAATCGTCAAAACATTTTTTTATAAATATTTTAGTTGCATCTAATTTTCTTAATTTATCTACTGAAATATGTAAATTGGGAGATTGATAAATTTCAAAAGCAATATTTCTTATATATTCGCGCAAATACCGTTCATATTTTTTAGGATTAGTCCTGACATCTGATTTTAAATAGCTTAATTGTCCATTTTCTTCCCAACTTCGTTTTGCTAACGATGAAAATATTTTGTCATATATGATTGAACGGGAATCATCTTTATCTATGTCAATATTAGACATTGCTATAAAATAAATTAAAACTGCTTGTTGTAATAATTCCTTGATATGTTCATAATTATAATCTGTCAAAATGGAGTCTATTTTTTCAACTAGTTTGTTATTTGGATAAAACGTTTTAAATCTTTCTGAATATTCTTTTATTTGATTGTCAGATAACACTTCTAATTGTATTACCAAGGAATTATCGAAACATGAATCGTTTACATTTAAATAATTTAAACGTGATGTTAAAATTATTTTCAATTTTTTGTTCTGAAAAGAAACTTTATTTAATCGTTCGTATAAAACCCTTAAATCATTATCATTTAGTCCTCCGCTCATATATGCTTCATCTAAACCATCTAGAATTAAGACACATTTATCTTCTCTAAAATCTATATTTTGACCAATAAAACTGTTTACAGTTTGTAAAGGATTATCTATGAAATCTCTTGCAACTAGTTCTCTAATCTTTATAAAATATAATGGTGATGATGGTAACCCAATAGAACTTTCTAAATAATCATATATTAATTTATAACAGAAAGATGTTTTTCCTTGACCTGGTTGTCCTAGCAAAAAAATCAAATTATATGTTTCTTTACAATCAGGATAAGTTACTCCTTTAAGAAAAAATTCATTAACAAATTTATGTAACGATAATGTATTGTCTAACGGTTCGTGGAAATCTTTATAGCTAGTTTGTTTGTGAATATTGTTTTTATGAAATTTGAAATATGGCTCAATATAAAGATCCTTTAATGTCTCTAAATTTTCTGGTAGCTTGGGTTGCAGTGGATTTGTAAACAACTTTATTAAGTTTTTATAATAATCTAACTGCTTATCCAATTGAATATTTTGCTTAAAAATTGGGTTATCAAAAAAATCTACAAGCTCTTTATAAATTTCTTTGTTTTCTTGGTATTCAATTTCAAGATTATTTCTAAAGCTTTTATAATATTTATAATTTAAGTCATCTTCTATTTTTATTCCCAATACATTTAAATATTTTTTAAAAACTAAAAATGTTTTTGTCAAATACTCTGGGTTATAATTAATTACATCTTCAAAAAATTCTTTAGTTATTTTTATTTCTTTTTCTAAGAGTTCTATAAGTTCTGTCTCAATTCCTTGAGTTATAGATAATAAATCCGAAGATTTATTTAATTCTAACTGTCCAAGTTCTTTTGACAAATCGAAATTGGTCTTTTTGATAGTTTTAAAAATTAAAAGAAACGCTTTCATTTCTTTTGTATTGTCTATAGTAATTATATCGGTTAAAACTGAGCCTAAATTAAAATCGAAAAGATTTCTTACTATTTCCTTAAACTCAACTTTCGAAGTATATTGGGATGATTTTAGATTTATTTGCATCTTAGTTAGTTTTATTGATATTGCTAATGTATATATTTTTAAATACTTTTCTTACAATAAAATAAAATTGTTATTTATAATTACTTATATCCCCTCGCCTGCAACAAAAACAACTCTGCATACCTTCCATTGAACGCAAGCAATTCTTCATGCGTTCCGATTTCAAGGAGCTGCCCTTTGTCTAACACCAGGATACGGTCGGCCAGGCGGGCTGTAGAAAAACGGTGCGAGATCAGCACGGCAGAACGTCCTTCGGTCATTTGGGCAAAACGCTGAAAGACTTCGTATTCGGCACGGGCATCGAGCGCGGCCGTCGGTTCGTCGAGAATGAGCACGGGTGCTTCTTTCATATAGATACGGGCCAAGGCTACTTTCTGCCATTCGCCTCCCGAGAGTTCTACTCCATTATTAAAACGCTTGCCGAGTGCCTGTTCGTACTGATTGGGCAGCTTGTCGGCTATGGCATCTGCCATGCTGCCTTGTGCTGCTTTTTTGATCAGCGCTTGGTTGCCAAGCTGGGTGATATCGCCTACGGCAATGTTGCTGGATAGGGTCATCTGGTAGCGAAGGTAGTCTTGAAAGATAACGCCGATATTGTGCTGCAGCTCTTTGGGGTCGTATTGTTTAAGGTCGATCCCGTCTAACAGGATGCGTCCTTCCGTCGGTTCGTAGAGGCGCGCGAGCAGCTTGACCAAAGTGGTCTTTCCGGCTCCGTTTTCGCCGACGAGCGCCAGCGTTTCGCCGGGATGCAGCGTGAAATTAAGATGGCGGTTGGCCCAGTTCTCGCTGTGGCGGTACTTGAAGCCGACATTCTCGAAGGTGAATCCTTCGCGAATCGGATTCGGGAACGGTATCGGATCCTTGGCAACAGCTATAGAGGGCTTGATCTCGAAAAAGTCAAGGAAGTCGTTGAGATAGATGGCGCCTTGCGAGATGACGGTGAAGCGCAACAGTATGCCTTCGGTAAAAGTTCGCAATTGGCGGAAGGAACCTGCCAGAAAAGTCAGGTCGCCCACCGTAAGGTGGCCCGTAATGGTGCGGGTAATGATATAAACGTAGGCGCCATAGTATCCGGTACTGCCGAGCATGGAAAAGAGCGTGCCCCAGAACGACCTGCGTTTGGCGAGCTTGCTATTGTCGTAATAGAACTGGTCTGAAAGCTTCTTGAAGCGGGCGATGACAAAATCGGCCAGATTGAATATCTTGATTTCTTTGGCCGTCTCGTCGCTGGCACCGAGGTAGCGGAGGTAATCGAGCTCGCGGCGCTCGGGGGTCTGGCTTCGGGTAAGGGAATAGTTCTGGCTGTTGAAATAGGATTCTCCGAGAAAGGACGGCAGTATGGTGATGATGAGCAATAGTATGAGCAGCGGACTGAAAGTAACGAGCCCTGCGATAAGGAAGACCATAGAGATAATGTCTTGCAGCTGCGACATGACCTGCGAGAGCAGCATGGTACGGCCGAGGGTCTGCTGGCGGGCACGCTCGAGCTTGTCGTAGTATTCTGAGTCTTCGGTTTGTTCTAAATCTAGGTCGGCGGCATGCCGCATGATCTTGACTGATGTATGGTTGGAAAAGGTATCTCCGAGCAGGCTGTCGAGGAGCGCAATGGTACGGCTCAGGGCGTCTGATGTGATGGCAAGGATAAACTCAAGGGCAACGAGTTCCCACAGGTAAGTGGTGTCGTGCGGCTGTGGGGTGGTGCTGAGCTGCACGACTTGATCTACGATGAGCTTGCCAACATAGAGCAGGGCTACGGGCATGGCGGAACGAAGGACGCGAAGGACGATGCTGAACAATGTCTTTTTGGGACTGCTCTGCCAGACGAGCTTGAAAAAGGCAGGAAGGTTGCTCAAGGCGCTTATCTTTTCTTTGAAGGTAGGCTTTTTGGGAGCTATGGGCGGCTGTGGTTTTTTCATGCCTTAAATTTACAAATTTTTGCAAGGCCAATGGCAGGCGCCGGACTTGGTTTTCTGTACTCTGAAACGATAACCACATTTGTTTGCAGCACAAAGGCTGTATTCTTTTGGTTAGCCGCATAAAAAAAGACCTCCGTAACGAAGGTCTTTCTGCATTCACTTGAATTATAAAAACAGGCCGCACTTGTAATTGGTTATTCTGGAATACCAAACAGGGCACAGATTTCTTCGTAGCTCTTATTTCTATAATTTACTTGCCGTGCCGCAGGAGTGCCGCCTGGGATAATTATATAGCGGATGGTCACCAAGGAGCTTATAGGTACCGCTGGGGTTCCTCCATCGTGACGGAACCTGAAAACTTTGAGATTGCCTAGAGCGGGATAGGCTGCAATTGTATTTTCAGTGCCTCCTGCGCGCGAAGTATGAGGCAAGGGAACGGTTTCTGTGCTAAACCGAAGGTAGGCCAATACGGCACCTGTTTCCAAGATGCCTGTCGTAATCTCAGGCGCAGCAAAATTATAGAGGAGTCCAGAAGTACCGTCTATGGTTGCGGGTGCTCCCGTTGGAACGGCAAGCCATTCGCTATAGATTACGTTTGCTGTTCCGGGCTCGCCATTGAGTCCGTCTTCACCATCTTTTCCATCATCAGAACAAGAAATAGCCAAGGCGGCAAAAATCATCACTACTAGTAAGTGGGTTGGTTTTAGGGTTGGTTTCATAACAATTAGGTTTTCATTTATACCACGAAACTAAGCAACCCATGGCAAGCCCAAAAGCTAAAATATACGAACGGCGTTTTTAATCTATGAACAGCAACTGTTTTGGATAGGAAACTAAAAAAAGACCTTCTTTGGAAGGTCTTTTTGTTTTTTATGAAGATGGCAAAGCCGATTACATATTTCTTCTGTACTGTCCGCCAACTTCAAATAGCGATGCGGTGATTTCGCCAAGAGAACATACTTTCGTGGCTTCCATCAATTGTGCAAAGATATTTTGGTTGTTGATGGCCGCATCTTGAATGATGGCGAGCTGTTCTTTCATGTTTTCGCCATAGGCCTTGTGCAGGTTTTCTAGCGTGTGGATCTGGAATTGTTTTTCTTCTTCGCTGGCACGGATAACTTCAGCCGGAATGACCGTTGGCGATCCTTTAGAGCTCAAGAAGGTGTTGACACCGATAATCGGGAATTCGCCTGTATGCTTCAACATTTCGTAGTACATACTTTCTTCTTGGATTTTAGAGCGTTGGTACATGGTTTCCATAGCACCTAATACGCCTCCTCTTTCGGTAATCCTGTCGAATTCTTGCAGTACGGCATCTTCTACCAAGTCGGTCAGTTCTTCGATGATGAACGAGCCTTGTATCGGGTTCTCGTTTTTGGCAAGTCCCAGCTCTTTGTTGATAATCAGCTGGATGGCCATGGCACGGCGTACGGATTCTTCTGTAGGCGTCGTGATGGCTTCATCGTAGGCATTGGTATGCAGCGAGTTGCAGTTGTCATAAATAGCATACAATGCCTGCAATGTTGTACGGATATCGTTGAAATCGATTTCCTGCGCATGCAGCGAACGGCCTGATGTCTGGATATGGTATTTCAGCATCTGGGCTCTTTCGTTAGCGCCGTATTTGTTCTTTAAGGCTTTAGCCCAAATCTTTCTGGCTACGCGTCCGATTACGGCATATTCTGGGTCGATTCCGTTCGAGAAGAAGAACGAAAGGTTCGGACCGAAGTCGTTGATGTCCATGCCGCGGCTTAGGTAGTATTCTACATAAGTGAATCCGTTGGCCAACGTGAACGCCAGCTGCGTGATTGGGTTAGCTCCTGCTTCTGCAATGTGGTATCCGGAGATTGAAACGGAATAGAAGTTGCGGACATTGTTGGTGATGAAGTACTCTTGTACGTCGCCCATCAATCGCAAGGCAAATTCGGTAGAGAAGATACAGGTGTTTTGTGCTTGGTCTTCTTTAAGGATATCGGCCTGAACGGTTCCGCGCACTTGCGAGAGCGTTCTGACCTTGATTTGCTCGTAGACGTCTTTCGGCAGTACTTGGTCACCCGTTACTCCTAAGAGCATAAGACCCAGTCCGTCGTTTCCTTCTGGAAGCGCACCGTTGTAACGCGGCCTTTCTATTTTTTTCTTTTTGTAGATTTCGTTGATCGTCGCTTCTACTTCGTCTTCGAGATTGTTTTCTTTGATGTAGATTTCACACTGCTGGTCGATAGCGGCATTCATAAAGAAGCCCAACAGCATCGGCGCCGGACCGTTGATGGTCATACTCACCGACGTAAGCGGATGCGCCAGGTTAAAGCCTGAATATAATTTCTTGGCATCGTCTAAACAGCAGATAGATACTCCGGCATTACCGATCTTTCCGTAAATGTCTGGTCGAAGGTGCGGATCGTTTCCGTATAAGGTCACGCTGTCAAAAGCGGTAGACAGCCTTTTGGCAGGAAGTCCGGCGCTCACATAGTGGAAACGCTTGTTGGTTCTTTCTGGCCCTCCTTCTCCGGCAAACATTCTTGACGGGTCTTCGCCTTCGCGCTTGAACGGATACAGCCCGGAAGTGAACGGGAATTCTCCCGGCACGTTTTCTTGCAGGCACCATCTGAGGATATCGCCCCAGGCTTCGTACTTTGGCAGGGCTACTTTTGGTATCTGCGAGTGCGACAGCGATTCGGTGTGCGTGGCGATCTTGATTTCTTTGTCACGTACTTTAAACGTATAGACTGGATTTTTGTATTTGTTTACTTTTTCGTCCCATGTCAAGATGATTTCCCAGTTGTACGGGTCAAGGTCCATCTTTACTTTGTCGAACTGGTTGAGCAACAGGTTCAAGAAGATGCGGGTCTCGTTTTGTTCTTCTAGAGCGCTTGGCAAAACAGAATCATCATTGATTCCGGCTTTGTTGATTTCTGGCGTCTTTCCGGAAACGGTCTCGATCGTCTTGAAAATTCCGTATAGTTTTTGGGCTACTTGCTGCTGTGTAAGCGCTGTAGCATCGTATTTACGGTTATTTTCGGCAATTTCTGAAAGGTAGCGCGTTCTGTGCGGCGGAATGACAAAGATTTTTTCGCTCATCTCGCGGGTAATTTCGAAAGTCGATTTTAGGTCGGCTTCGGTCTTTTCGTCAATCTTGTCCATGATGGCCTTGTAAAGCGTATTCATGCCCGGGTCATTGAACTGCGAAGCGATGGTTCCGAAAACCGGAAGGTCATCTGGATTGGCATCCCAAAGGTTATGGTTTCTTTGGAATTGTTTTTTGACATCGCGAAGCGCATCAAGCGAACCTCTTTTGTCGAATTTGTTGATTGCGACAAGGTCGGCAAAATCAAGCATGTCGATTTTTTCAAGCTGGGTTGCCGCTCCAAATTCTGGAGTCATTACGTATAATGACACATCGGAATGGTCCATGATTTCGGTATCCGATTGTCCGATACCTGAAGTTTCTAATATGATGATGTCGTATTTGGCGGCTTTTAAGACCTGAATGGCTTCGGCAACGTATTTAGACAATGCTAAATTGGACTGTCTTGTCGCCAACGAACGCATATAGACACGCGGGTTGTTGATGGCGTTCATACGAATCCTGTCGCCCAAAAGTGCTCCGCCTGTTTTACGTTTTGACGGATCTACAGAGATAAGACCGATTGTTTTTTCTGGGAAATCGATCAGGAATCTTCGCACCAATTCGTCTACTAAAGAAGATTTTCCAGCACCGCCTGTTCCGGTAATACCCAATACAGGAATCTTGCTGGTTTCGTTCTGCTTGTGGATCGTGTCTAAAGTTTCTTTTGCAATTTCCGGAAAGTTTTCTGCTGCGGAAATAACACGGGCAATTGCCGTAGGGTTCTTGTCTTCGAGGTGGCTGGCTTCGCCGTTCAGCTTGTCGCCGATAGGAAAGTCCGATTTCTGTACCAAGTCATTGATCATGCCTTGAAGGCCAAGCTCGCGCCCGTCGTCTGGAGCATAAATTCTGGTGATACCGTAGTCTTGGAGTTCTTTTATCTCGTCTGGCAGGATTACGCCGCCTCCGCCTCCGAAGATTTTGATGTGCCCTGCACCTTTTTGGTTGAGCAGGTCATACATGTATTTGAAATATTCGTTGTGTCCTCCTTGGTAAGATGTCATGGCAATGGCATTGGCATCTTCTTGGATGGCGGTATTTACTACTTCTTCAACGCTTCTATCGTGTCCTAAATGGATTACCTCGACTCCAGTCGACTGGATGATACGTCGCATTATGTTGATTGCAGCATCGTGTCCGTCAAAAAGAGCTGCAGCGGTTACAATTCTTACTTTATTTTTAGGAATATAAGGTTTTGCTTGTTCCATTTTAAAATATATGTCAATTTTAGGTGTGCAATTTACGAAATTCCTAAAAATCTGGAAGGATTTATTTGGTATTTTAATTTAAGGTTAAGACCCTGTCAGGGTTTAAAACCCTGACAGGGTCTTAACGAATAACATCGTATAAAAAACCCTCCTAGCGCTTGGACGCTAGAAGGGTCGGGGATAAAAACTCTAAATATTGTTTATGGACACAACATTTACAAAACTATTGGGTATTCTGTGGACTGCATTATTTCATCATCGCTGGGTCGATATCGACACCTAATCCTTGCGCTATTCCCATTCCTAGTCTAGGGTCGGCCCTAAACCAGTGGCATAGCTGGCGGTTGATGATTTCCATTCGCTTCGGCCCTTCGATTCCAGACATGGCTCCAACGACATTGCTGATTAGGTTCTGCTGCTGTTCTGGCACTAAAAGCCTGAATAGGTTGCCCGGCTGGGTATAGTGGTCGTTTTCGCCTTCGGCATTGCGGTCGTACCATGCAGCCACATTGCTTTCTAATGCCCATGCTGGTTCTTTATAGGATTGGTCTACTACAATATCGTCAAAGCTATTTGGGAAATAGTTCGGTGCGCTGCCTCCGTTTCCGTCAACACGCATCTGCCCGTCTCTTTGGTAGTTGTTTGTGGCAAACGGACATCTATTCACAGGAATCTGCTCGTAGTTGGCTCCCAGCCTATAGCGGTGCGCATCAGGATAGGACAGCAACCTTCCTTGCAGCATCTTATCTGGAGAATAGCCTATTCCATCTACGACATGTGCCGGAGCAAAAGCGGCCTGTTCTACATCTTGGAAATAGTTATCTGGATTTTTGTTGAGCTCGATAACACCTACATCAATCAGCGGATAGTCGCCGTGCGGCCAAACTTTGGTTAAGTCAAACGGATTGATGTGATACGTTCTTGATTCGGCTTCGGTCATTACCTGTATTTTCATGTCCCAACGCGGGAAGTTTCCTTTATCGATGTTTTCGATCAGGTCTCGCTGTGCAAAGTCCATGTCTTTTGATTTCATTTCGGCGGCTTCGGTATCGGTAAAGTTCTTGATGCCTTGTTTGGTCAGCATGTGGAATTTCACATAGAAGCGTTCGTTATCTTTATTGATAAAAGAAAAGGTGTGGCTTCCGAATCCGTGCATGTGGCGGTATCCGTAAGGCGTTCCTCTGTCAGACATGAGCGTCGTGACTTGATGAAGGCTTTCGGGATTTAACGACCAGAAGTCCCACATCATCGTAGGCGATTTCATATTGGTATACGGATCGCGTTTTTGGGTGTGGATAAAGTCGCCGAACTTTTTCGGGTCTTTGATGAAGAACACAGGCGTGTTATTTCCTACAAGGTCCCAGTTTCCGTCTTCGGTATAAAACTTCATGGCAAATCCTCTAGGATCTCTTTCGGTATCGGCCGATCCCCTTTCACCACCAACGGTAGAAAAACGCAGTAGCATTTTTGTTTCTTTACCAATGTGGGAGAAAATTTTTGCCTTGGTGTACTTCGTAATGTCGTGTGTTACGGTAAAGGTTCCGAAGGCTGCCGAGCCTTTGGCGTGCACTACTCTTTCTGGAATACGCTCCCGGTTGAAGTGCGCCATCTTTTCGTGCAGGATAAAATCCTGTAGCAAAAGTGGTCCTCTTGGCCCTACGGATTGTGAGTCTTCATTTTCTACATAAGGTTTTCCGGAGGCCGTGGTGAGTTTGTTGTGTTCTTTCATAATTTAGTTGATTTATTGATAAATGCTTTATTTCTAGTTTGTTTTCTCAAATTTAGGAAATTGATTATTATAAACAAAATTGATTGTTTTTATCTTTTAATAGCTTTACATTATAGTAGTAAACGGTATGATGTTTGATTATCTTTGAAATCGAAAATTTAATCTTATGAAAAGACTATTCCTTTTAGCGTTATTTGTTGTGCCAATCGCGAGCTTTGGACAATTAGACGGATTCATTAAAAAGGCATCTGACAAGGTGCAATCTAAAACTGAAAAACTACAATCTAAAACAAGTTCTAAAAGTTCTGGAGGTATTTTAGGCAGTACCGATATCAGTGCCGGCCTGAAAGAAGCGCTACAGAAAGGTATTACCGAGCAGGTGACCAAACTGACAGCCGTGGACGGATTTTATAAAAACGAAGCGGTAAAAATTCTTTTTCCTGCCGAATTGCAGAAAGTCGACAAGACTTTACGTTCTATGGGATTGTCGAGCCTAGCAGATGAGGGCATCAAAGTATTGAACCGCGCTGCTGAAGATGCCGTGAAGGAAGCTACTCCTATTTTTGTAAACGCTATTACGAGCATGAAATTTTCGGATGCTAAAAATATCTTATTAGGCAATGAAAATGCCGCAACGACTTATCTTGAAGGTACTACTTCTACAGAATTATATTCTAAGTTCAGTCCGGTGGTAAAGACTTCACTAAGCAATGTAGGAGCCGACAAGATCTGGGAAGGCATTATCAAAAAGTACAATACGATTCCTTTGGTAACAAAAGTAAATCCGGACCTGAATGATTATGTAACCGACAAAGCGATGGAAGGCGTCTTCAAGATGATTTCTGTAGAAGAGAAAAAAATCCGTACGGATATAGGCGCACGCACTTCGCCGCTATTAAAAAAGGTGTTTGCAATGCAGGATTAATTCCGTACCTTTTAAAAAATTAAGAACTATGAAAAAGATTATTTTTTTTGCTTCCTTTATTTCTCTTTTCGGCTGTGCCGAACTGCAGCAGGTTGCCAGCCAATACCCGCAATTGGGAACGGCTCTCGGAAATCCGGATATTGCGGCAGGACTCAAGGAAGCCTTGAATAACGGAATCACGAAAGAGGTTTCTAAATTGACCGCAACGGATGGCTTTTTTAAAAACCAGATGGTAAAGATCTTGCTTCCGGCAGAACTGCAGAAAGTAGATAAAACGTTACGCAACATAGGCTTATCAAGCCTAGCCGACGAAGGCTTAAAGGTGTTGAACCGTGCCGCCGAGGATGCCGTAAAAGAAGCCACTCCTATTTTTGTGAATGCGGTCAAGAACATGACATTTACTGATGCCAAGAATATCTTGTTGGGAGCTGATAATGCGGCTACGACCTATTTGCAGAATTCTACTTCTCAGGCACTGTATTCTAAATTCAGTCCGGTTGTTCAAAATTCTTTAGGAAAGGTTGGAGCTGATAAAGTGTGGAGCACCATCATCACAAAATACAATGCTGTTCCGATGACTGCCGATGTGAATCCTGACCTGACAGATTATGTTACCGACAAGGCTATGGAAGGTGTTTTTAAAATGATTGCCGTAGAAGAAAAAGACATACGCACGAACCTTTCTGCCAGGACGTCTGACTTGTTAAAAAGAGTGTTTGCAATGCAAGACAAGAAGAGTTAAAAAGGGCTCGTAAAAAATTAGTAATCAATAACATATAAATAACATTGCCTTAACATATATGCTCCGAAAAAAATTGGACATTTGCAAAGAGATTAATGGTTTTCTCATTTGGTTAGGGTTAGTTAGAAAAAAAATGCCAGTGCTTTTAGGAGCTCTGGCTTTTTTATTTGATGCTGTTTTTTTTATAAGGAATTCAAGAAATCGAGTAAGGCATTTCTTTTGGCTGCGGATAATTGCTTGAATTTTTCTTTTGCTTTTTGGGCTTCTCCGCCATGCCAGAGAATGGCTTCTGTCAAGTTTTTGGCTCTTCCGTCGTGTAAAAAAGTAGTGTGCCCGTTGACAAGTCCCGTGAGGCCAATTCCCCACAACGGACGTGTTTTCCATTCTCTTCCTGTGGCTAGGAAATCGGGCCTATCGTCTGCAAGGTCGTCGCCCATATCGTGCAAAAGCATATCGGAATAGGGATAAATAGTCTGATACGCCAAAGCCGAAATCGAGCTCGGTCCTGTCACTTGCTTCGGAATATGGCATTTGGAACATTCTAAGCTTTCAAACAGTCTTGCTCCTTGTTTTACGCTTTTACTATTGATATTTCTAGCTCCTGGAACAGCTAATGTCTTGCAGTATAAGACAACTTGATCTACGATAGCTTGCGGTATTTCGGGATCATCATCGCGTCCGTCCTGTCCGTTAGACTGATTGTGTCCTGTTTCGTTCGGAAAGACATAATTGGTAATTCCCATATCTTCTACATATGCAGCAGTGCATTGTACTAATAATGTACCTGTATTGGCTTTCCATCCGAATCTTCCCAAGACAGTCTGTCTCAAATAGGGATCCCATACATAGTTGGCTTTTCCTGAAATGCCGTCACCATTGGCATCATTGATATCTTGGTTTGCTAAAATATCTTGCTCAAGAATGGCTTCCAGAAGTCCCAAACCGAAAACCGGTGTCGCAATTCGAGGCGACAGCATGAGTCCGCCCGGAAGGTTTGTATAAGGATCGACCAGAGAAATGACCGGCTTCTGCAAAACAATTACAGTGCCGTCTGCCAATGTTTCTGTTTTTTCTATAAAAGCAGCCTGATAACGTGCTTCTGGCAGGAATCCAAAAACGGCTTGGTTCTGAATCTGCACGCCAAAACCAAGAACAGGATTCGGCCCGCCATGTTCGTCTTGTCCAAAAATACTGGCTCTCATTAGCAGTCCGCTCCTGCTGTTTAAGTTGGCTGGAAAATTAGGACGTCCGTCATTCGGATGGCACGAAATGCAGGAAGAATTATTAAAGATTGATCCCAATCCAGAGTTTACAAGCGCGGGAGCCGTGACAAAAACCGCTTCGAATTGCGTATCTCCCATAAGATGCATCTGCAAGTCAGCTGCCGAAAGGTTGGGTGCCGGTGTCCTGAATGCAATACTGGTGGCAGAGAATATGGTAGTCTCGCCTCCGGCATACATCCTTTCGGAAAGATCGATATCAATATACGACTCGTCATCATTTTTATCGCAGGAAAGCAGCGTGAGTCCTAAGCTTGCCAGTAAAAATCCTTTTCTGATCATTCTTTTTGTCTGATTTTTATAGAAATGCAAAAAGAATATCCATATCCTGAATATCCTTTTTGCTTTTGATTATGATTGAAAACTGCCTAGTTGTTAGCAATAAATGGTTTCAATTGTGACTGGATCAAAACTTGCAATTCTGCTACTTTGTCTCTTGCATTTTCTACTGCTGGGACATTGTTTGTAACGGCATCGGTGAAAGTTCCAGGGATGGCTTCGATTGCTGCAATAGCGCCGTCGATTTTCGCCTTGATGTTAGCATCCAAAGCGCTGTTTTTTGGAGCAACAATATCAGTCAGTCCTGAGTTTGTACCTCCATTAAAATCACCTAAATAGATGTTTTTGATACTTCTCATGTTGTCAGCAAAATCTTTTTTAGAGTTGTTGCTGAAACGTGATTCTTCTTGAGAAACACCTTCGTCTAGTGGCGTTTGGATTTTTCCTGTAGAAACCTCATCAGCAATCGTGATCAATCCGTTGATGATTTCTTCTAAAGCTGCTTTTTGTGAAGCATATCCTTGGTTACCTGTATTTCCAGCATTGATGAAATGTCTTGCGAAGTTACCTCCTGATTCTTTCCAACCGTCATACAGAAGCTGTGTATTGTTTTGCAAATCAGCAGCTGCGGCTCTCAAATATTCCAATTCTCTAGCTGTCAAAGCGCTTGCAGCTTTGTTTCCGTTAATTCCCCAAACTAAATATTCGATCAAGTGGAATCCGCGTGCTTCTACGTTTGATTCGATAGTTGCTGTCGTGATTGGGTTACCGCTGTTCAAGATGTCGTTCATCGCGTTAACATCAACTGGCCAAGTATCCATCGCAGGGTCGATTCCTCCTGTGTCTACTGGTCCGTATAAAAATCCTTCTGATTGTTCCCAAGGAGATCTTGTCGCTTTCCAAGCTTCTTTTACCGCTGTCAAAGCTGTTTCGTTTCCGATTGTCAGAGCATTTACAGCTGTTTTTAAAGCGATTGCTTTGTTATTCAAATCTTCGTACGTTTTAGTGATTACGTCTTTCGACAAATCTGTAAGTACTTCTGAATATAATCCTGCATTAGGGTCTGTTCCAGAAGAATCATCATTATTACTGCAATTCACTAACATTACAGAAGACATTGCCAATAAGCTCAGGCTAAAAATTCTCTTTTTCATTATGTTCAAGTTTAAAATATTGGTTAGTAATTATTTTAGAATGAAAATCCGATTCCTGCTGAAAAGGTATTTTCTTGTTGTTTTTTCCCTGTGAAAGCCAATGTGTTTGGATCGAAGTTTTCAGAACCTAGCCTTCTGTTTTGGTAATGTGCTTTTAATACAATCTGTGGGTGAACGAACCAGTTGAAGCCTCCCATGATGGCACTTCTTTCCCATCTTGGCTTTTTGACTACGGTTCCTTCGACTTCATTCATGGTATCATAGTAGTCGTAGCGTACGAATGGATAGACTTTTTGTTTTGTCGTCTGGTTGAAGAAATGCAATACTTCGTAACCGCCTTCAAACGAGAATCCTAAAGCATTTTTCCCGACAGGCGTTCTCTTCACGCCCAAATTGTTAGAAAGCGAAGCATTTTTTGCTGTGACGATGTTTGAGTTTTCAAGATTTCCCCATAATACGATGGAATTGAATCGAAGGTAGTCTTCATCATATGTGATATGCCCTTCAAAAATCATCACATAAGCCGATTCTTTCATGTCATTCTTCGGACGGTTAGCCGCCGCATCGTTGATGTAAGCTGAAGCTCCGAAATAAGTGTATTTGTTTTTTCCGAATTTATAATCCAAACGCCCGGTGAAAGCCCAAGAATTTCCATTTGACATTTCGAAACGAGTCTGGTAGCCTTCTTTAATCCAGCCTCTTGAACTGAATCCTGAAGCATCAAGACCGTTCGTGATTGAGAATTCATATTTTACTCTTTTCAGGAAAGTTCCGTGAAATTGCACTCCGTTTTCGTACCAGCCCAACGGCAGGATTTCGTTTTCCATTTCCTGACGGTGCGTCGTAAAATAAGAAATTGGACGGTCTAAATCTTGAGCCAATCCGAAGTGTATTTTCATCCTACCCGCCCTAATATTAAAATACGGACGGATGGCAAAATTGATATGAATCTGCTCGATTTTTACTTCTCCTCCTGCTTCGATTTCTTGTTCGTATTCACCAAATTCTTCTTGAGTATCCAGCTCTACTGTAGATCCGGTACCACCATGCTCAAACTCGATTTCTGACTTGAAGCTGATCCAATCGTTGAAATTGTAGCCTAGATACAGGTTCAGACGTTCTGCATCGAACTTGTCTTTCATGTTGGGATCCGTATCGAATTTTGTGTAGTTATAGTAATTCACGACTCCGTAGCCGCTTAAAGTAAAGTTGCTCCAATTGAAAAGTGTTTTGTTTTCTTTGGCAAAATCTTTCTTGATTTCTGCTTTTAATTCTTCGCGGAGTTCTTGTTTTATTTCTGTTTTTATTTTTTCAATATCTAACGAATCCGTCTTTTGGGCAAACAAACAAACTGACGCAAATAAGAAGAAAAATAGTACTGCTTTTTTCATTGGAAAATAGAATTTAGCGCAAATCTATAAAATTATTTAAATACAGTCTAAATAAAAATAGAATATTTTTTAACTTAATTTTAAGAACTTGATTTTGAAATAATTAAAAAATATTTTCAAAAAAATCAATCTATTTTAAATAAGTCTAAATAAATATTAAATACATTTGTCCAAAATTTATTAAGAAATTACGCTCTCCAAACAAATGGTACGCCAATTTATTTACAAGCAAATAGATAATAGCCAGCTAGTTGTATTTCGGATTTTATTCGGAGCTCTTCTTCTATGGCAAGTACTCGATTATGCTTTATCTGGATGGGTGAAGAACAATTTTATAAAACCTTCTTTTACATTTTCACATATCGGCATAGAATGGTTGCAACCGCTTCCTGGCAATGGCATGTATTATTATTTTGCTTTGATGGAAGTTTCGGCCTTGTTGATTTTGATCGGGCTGCAATACCGTATGAGTATTATAGTATTTACAATTTTATGGTCGGGTATTTATTTCATGCAAAAAACGACGTATAACAACCATCATTACCTCATCATACTGATTTGTTTCTTGATGTGTTTACTGCCTGCTAACGCCTATGCCTCTATCGATTCAAGAATAAATCCCAAAATAAAGAGTTTCACAATGCCTTCTTGGTGTTCGTGGATAATGGTATTGCAGATTGCCATTGTTTATTTTTATGCCTCAGTCGCCAAGCTGTATTCGGGATGGATGGACGGTTCTTTTACCAAAGGAATGCTAGCAAGGCATGCGCCTGATTTCCTAAAAGATTTTTATGCTCAAGAATGGTTTTATCTTTTTATCGCTTATGCCGGGCTAGCCTTTGACTTTCTTGTCATTCCACTGCTTCTCTGGAAGAAAACACGCAATCTTGCTCTTGTGGCTTCTATCCTCTTTCACATTTTCAACAAAGCACATTTGGGGATAGGAATTTTTCCTTTTTTGGCGTTGAGTCTTATCGTGTTTTTTTATCCGCCAGAAACCATACGAAAGTTATTTCTGTGGAGAAAGCCTGAAGCAATAGTCAATGAAGATGGTACGGAAGGAAAGAAAGTCATCCAATGGATACTCGTCCCCTATTTCGTCCTCCAACTACTGCTGCCCATCAGGCATTACGCTATAAAAGGCGATGTACTTTGGACCGAAGAAGGCCACAGATTAAGCTGGAGAATGATGCTTCGTTCCAGAAAAGGAACTACGAAATTCAAGGTCGTTAACAACCAGACTAAAGAAGTCAAATTCTATAAGCTCAAGAAAATCTTAACCAAAAAACAAATCAAGGGCATGCAGTCCAAACCTGACATGATCTGGCAGACAGCACAAAAGATTCGGGAAAAATATGCGCGAATTGGAAAAGACGTCAGCGTTTATGCAGATTCAAAAGTTTCGATAAATCACGGCGAAGCAAGAAGGCTGATCAATCCCGATGTGGATTTAGGCAGGGTCAAGTGGAATTATTTCTGGCATAACGACTGGATCTTATTGTACGACAAAAACGGAAATCTTATTCATTAATACAATCACTTTTAACACCAACCTTATGAAAAAAACAATACATTATTTAGTCGCCGGATTAGCAATTGTCCTTGGAGCTTTCTTTATCTACAAAGGCCTTGACAAGCATTTTCTTTCAGAATGCAAAGTATATGAACCGGACAGTCCGTTGCCATTAAACTATCGAAATCTGATAACAGCACTATGCACCTCTGGGTTCACCAAAGTAGTCGGAATTTTAGAAATCGCTTCGGGAATTCTCCTGATTATTCCAAGAACAAGATTGCTGGGCAGCATCATTTTACTTCCTGTAATCATTACTATTTTTCTCTTCCACTTGCTTATTGACAACCGTCCGCACGAGCTTGTAGAAACCGGAATTCCTCTTTTCGTAGCCATTGTGGTTTTTGCTTCTTATTATGACGTCTGGAAAGTCATTCTTACCGGAAGAAAAAATTAATCCAATCAAATCCCCACAATGAAATCATTACTTTTTAGTGCTATTATGCTTGCCACAACGAGCATGATTGCACAAACAATCACTTTAGGAAACGGTACTTCATCAGGTACATCAGCTCCAGTCGCTTCTTGGTATAATTCTTCGGCAACTGAAAGTATCTATACGGGAACAGAAATTGGTACGACTGGAATTATCACTAAAATTTCCTATCAAAAAGCATCAGGTTCTTCCACCATAGAGCCGAATGTGAGAATCTATATGAAGACTACTGAATTGGCTGTAATCGGAACAGCGGCATATTCTATCGGCGATAGTAATTTCAGCAATTATACGCTGGTTTATGAGGGAACAATTCCAAATGCTACGCCTTCAGGTACAATGGAAATTAGCTTACAGACTCCATTCTTTTTTACTGATGGTTCAAAAAACCTATCCGTTCTAGTCGTTGGTTCAACATGCATTTCTTCTGGAAGGCCTCAATATCGATACACGACAACACCTTCTAAAATGTCGGCAGGATTTACAGATGGAAGCATCGGGTGTGACGGAACCAATACTTGGAATTCTACTTCGTCTATGTCGCCAGTTTGGGAACGTCCGAATTTGGTATTGACACTCCAATCTTCACTTTCACTTGGAGAAACTATTTCAGCGAAAGACGATGTACAGATTCTTGCACAAAACCAACAATTACAAATCTCTTCAGAAAAAACAATTATCTCAGAAATTACTGTTTTTGATCTTTCAGGCCGAAAACTTGCAGCAATCAAAAGCAATTCAGAAACGGCTACCATCGACCTAAACTTGGCCAAACAAGTTCTGATTGTACAAATCAAGACTGCCGACAACCATATCATCAATAAAAAAATAATCTTCTAGAATGAAAAATATTTTGCTACTGTTTCTGCTTACTGTCAGCTTCCCTGCTTTTTCGCAAAAATGGAACACTTCAATTGCAGAAGCAAAATCAATCGCTTCTAAAGAAAGTAAGCCAATCGTACTCGTATTCTCTGGGTCTGATTGGTGCGCTCCGTGCATCAAGCTTGAAAAAAGCGTGTGGCAATCGGAAGAATTCAAAAAAGAAGCCAATAACAATTGGGTCTTGGTCAAAGCCGATTTCCCTAAAAAGAAAAACAATACACAGTCGGAAGAGCTGAAAGCACAAAACCGAGCCTTGGCTGAAAAGTACAACAAGGAAGGTTTTTTTCCGCTCATTGTTGTACTTGACAAAACTGGAAAAGTCTTGGGAAAGACAGGCTTCAACAGCATCAAAGCCTCAGAATATATTTCTTTGATCAAATCTTTTCTTTCCAAATAATGAAAAAAGCGGTTTTACTGATTTTCCTCTTAAGCACAACAATTCTTCAAGCCCAAATCGTTCGAAAAAGGACAGTCAAGCTAATGGGAAGTCGTTTTGATATTACGATTTCCGCAAAATCAGCTCCTGATGCGGAAGCTTATATCGATACGGCGATTACAGAAATTGAGCGGATTGAAAACGTAATATCCGAATGGAGAGCAGAAACGCTAGTTTCAGAAATCAACCGAAACGCAGGAATCAAACCTGTTAAGGTAACTCCAGAGCTTTTTGGCCTGACCGAAAGAGCTTTAGGATTTTCAAAACTAACAGATGGCGCGTTTGACATCAGCTTTGCTTCTATGGACAAAATCTGGAAATACGATGGCTCGATGACCGAGTTGCCTTCAGAAGAATCGGTCAAGAAATCAGTGCAAAAAGTCGGCTACAAGAACATCATTCTCGACAAAAAAAACAGCACGATTTTCCTAAAATTGCCCGGAATGAAAATCGGTTTTGGTTCCATCGGAAAAGGCTATGCTGCCGACAAGACCAAAGAATTAATGGTTTCTAAAGGCGTAACAGCAGGGATAATCAATGCTTCCGGAGATATGAATACGTGGGGAAAACAGCCTGACGGAAAAGAATGGACTATCGGAATTACAAATCCGATGAACCAGAACAAAGTCTTTGCGACATTTCCTTTGTCTGGAAATGCCGTGGTCACTTCGGGTGATTATGAAAAATTCGTCATGCTGAATGGAAAAAAATACTCGCACATTATTGACCCTCGTACTGGTTATCCGGCTCATGGTCTTTCAAGCGTAACAGTTTTTGCTTCTAGCGCTGAATTGGCCAATGGACTTTCGACTTCGATAATGGTCATGGGAAAAGATGCGGGTTTAAATTTAGTCAATCAGATTTCAGGCATGAGCTGCGTAATTGTTGACGAAAACGGCCAGATTTTTTACTCTGACGCGATTGACATAAAAAAATACCAAAAATGAAATATACGCTATTGATTTTCTTCTGCTTGTTGATCCTGCAATCTTGCAAGAGTACGCAAGTTAAAGAATATGAAAAACAACATATTAACGATCCCGAGATGAAGCTTTCTGCCAAAACAGCAGAACGGCACGAAACAAATTTTCAAGTCTATCGTGAAGGCGCTTCAGGTGCCAACGGAGGCAAGACAGGCGGAGGCTGTGGCTGCAACTAATGTATACTATACGAAAAATTATTTTTGTTTTTTTACTGAGCATCAGCGGATTTGCGCAAGAAAACGATTCTACAGAGGTGGTCTATAAAAGGCGTCTTCTTGAAGCATCCGAAATTGAATTTATCAGCAGTTATTACAAGCAAGACGGAAGCCATTCTGCTGTTTCAGGCGGCATTGGAACAGAAAAACTGACCGACGTAGCTTCAAACATTGTTCTTACAATCCCTTTGAATGCAGATAATGTCTTGACAATCGACGCTGGATTTTCTGCCTACACTTCGGCTTCTTCCAGCAATATAAATCCATTTTTTACGGACGGAAGTTACGTCGATAACGGCAACAATACTGGAGCATCGCGCGGTTATGCCAAAAGCACAAAAGACCTGAATAGAGATAGCGACGACGACGATGACTACGGAACGACACAGCCCTTGCCGTATGGCAGTCCCTGGATTGAATCGACTGGGGCTTCTAGAAAAGACGTTTTGACCACATTGTCTGCCAACTACAGCCACAGTTCGGATGACAGGAACCTAATTTGGAACGGGAATCTGTCTGTTTCAAGAGAATACGATTACCAGTCCTTTGGTTTTGGCGGCGGAATTGCAAAATTGTTCAATGAAAAAAATTCTGAAATTTCAATAAAAGCCAGTGCTTATTTGGACAAATGGAAAGCCATCTATCCTACAGAACTTCATGAATATGCCAAATACGGCTTCAATTTTCAAAATAACGGCTATTTTGAAAACGTAACGGTTTATGACCAGTACGGGCTTGAATCTAGCAATTACCTTCCGTTCTATTTCTCTGAATTTGATAATGAAAAAAGAAATTCATACTCGCTGTCGCTAGGGTTTTCACAAGTGCTTACGAAAGAACTGCAGGTTTCGATTTTCATGGATGTGCTGTATCAGGAAGGCTTGCTCTCGACTCCTTATCATAGAGTCTATTTTGCAGACAAAGCGAACTATTACATAGGCCAGAAACGCTATATTCCTCTTTATGATACGCCGCAAAACAAAGGTGTTTACAGGCTTGCCGATGATGTAGAACGATTGCCTGATAATCGATTCAAATTGCCGCTTGGAGCAAGGCTGAATTATTATATCAATGACTTGATGGTATTGAGGACTTATTATCGCTTTTATTCCGATGACTGGGGGCTTGTGTCGCATACGGCCAGCATCGAGCTTCCCATAAAAATCTCGAATTCTTTTACGGCTTATCCGATGTATCGCTTTTATACCCAAAAGGCGCTAGATTATTTCGCACCATTTGAACAGCATTATTCCAGCGAAAAGTATTATACCTCAGATTATGATCTTTCTTCGTTTGACAGCCATCAATATGGGGCAGGATTCAGCTATGCGGCTGTATTTTCTCCGTTTAAAATTTTCAAGTTTGGATTGAAAAACGTCGATTTCAGATACAACCATTACAGCCGAAGCGACCAGCTAGAAGCCGATATTTTTACAATCGCCATCAAATTCGTAAACCAATAAACCAATTATATCACTCTTTTAAAAATCAAAACAATGAAAAAAATTACAGCTATTATTTTATTAATCCTTTCTGGACTCATCCTTTCCAATTGCAATAAGGATGACGAAAATGCTCGTGATGGCGGAAATTCAATCATCGGGACATGGAAAATTATTGAAGAATATACCGACGGGACTGCCGTGAGCCTAAACAGCTGCGCTTTGCAAGAAACTTATATTTTCGGAGCGGAGCAATTTACACACGAGATTTATTCGAATTCTTCCAGAAGATCTGGAGCTTCTTCTGATGATGAAGGAGATGACGATGGCGGCGATGATAACAGCGACGATGAAGATGATGATTCTAGCGATGACCATGGGGATGATGGAAGCGATGATACTTCAGATGATACCTCTGACGACGTGTCTGATGATAATGACGACAATCCGAGCGGAGAATGCTTGATGCAAGATCAAAAAATAGGTTTCTGGACGGCACAGAATAATAATTATGTCCTTACTGTAGATGGCATTTCAGAAAACCTGACGATTCATTTTACTGATGCCAATAACAGATTTTATTATGAAAAGACCATAACTGTTAGTGGAGTTACAAAAGTAAAACGCTACGTCTTCCAAAGGCAATAAGACATTCCCCAAACAAAAAAGCTGTTCATTTAGAACAGCTTTTTTTATAGATTTTCGTGTAATTTCTTAAAGTAGTCAAAGGCTTTAAACACACGACTTCCGTACCAAGAAAACATTTCGCCATCGACGAAAATCGTTTTGGCATGATGCGTATGTCTTCCCAATTCAAAAGCATGCTCGTCTTTAAACGGGAAAGGTTCTGAAGAGAGCAAGACTAGATCAGGGTCGCCCTGGATTCGCATCTTCTGAACGACAACTTCAGGATACCTGCCTTCGTATTTTGGATTGTTATCGTAGATGTTTTCAAACTTATTCAGTTTCAGCAATTCATTGATAAAAGTATCGCCGCCAGCAACCATATATGGATTGGCCCAGATGAAATAGGCTACTTTTTGGACTTCTTTATCTTTGATAAAATGCTGAAAATCGGCCAAAGCAAAATTGGTCTTGTCAATCCATTTTTGAGCTTCGGTACGTTTGTTGAATAACTGTCCGAAATCTAAAATCATCTGCAGATTGTCTTCAATAGTTACAATATTAGTCACCCAAACAGGGCAGATTTTCTGTAGTTCTTCAACAATTTCTAAGGTATTTTCTTCTTTATTCGCAATGATAATATCCGGCTGAAGAAGCCGTATTTTTTCATAATGGACTTTTTTTGTTCCTCCAATAATTTTCTTGGTCGATTTTAAATGGTAAGGATGCACGCAGAATTTGGTTATTCCGATAATACTTTCCTCTAAGCCTAAATCAAACAGCAATTCCGTTTGCGACGGCACTAATGAAATGATTCTTTTCGGCGCTGTCTCAAAGGCAAACTGATTTCCTAATTGGTCAGTATAGGTTTTCAATGGCTATTCTTTTATCTTATTATTAATTCCGTTAGGAAACATAATCGCCAGCAATACGAAAATAAGCAGAAAGTTAAATTCCACTCCATTTCTTCCACCGCCGACAACGAACCAGCCTTCGCTAAAATGAACCATGACGATTCCTATAACCAAAATAAAAATGGTAACAATCGATGCCAGCTTAACATATTTGTTCCAGAGCAACAATACAGCCGCTGCCACATGCGACAATTTGATCAGCCATGCCAGAAAAACTCCGTAAGGTGCAAAACCTACCGTATTCAGATACAGATTACCAAAATCATTAATGCCATTGTTAAACATGCCCGGGACGCTGTGCATGATCAAGATTACGGCAACGGCAAAACGAAGGATAAAAGTTCTGTCCATAGAGATTTATTTGAGGATGGCTTCCATTTGTTGCTGTATTTTTAGAGCTTCTTCTCTAGCTTTTTCCGCAAAATCTTTTTCTTGCGAAGCATAAATAATTCCTCTTGAAGAATTGATCAGCAAGCCTACATTTTCAGACATTCCGTATTTGCATACTTCCGATAGGCTGCCGCCTTGAGCACCAACACCAGGAACCAATAAGAAGCTGTTTGGAATTATCTTTCGAATCTCAGTGAAATATTCCGCTTTGGTCGCACCTACAACATACATCAGGTTTTCAGAATTTTTCCATGACTTAGACGTTTCGATTACTTGTTTGTAAAGCTCTTTTCCGTCCACAGATTTGGTCTGGAAATCAAAAGCACCTTCATTAGAAGTCAGTGCCAAGAGTATCGTAAATTTATCTTCCACAGCTAAAAAAGGCTCAACCGAATCTTTTCCCATATAAGGCGCTACAGTTACCGAATCAAAAGCCATATCTTGTAGAAATGCTTTGGCATACATAGCCGAAGTATTTCCGATATCGCCACGTTTTGCATCCGCAATCGTAAAAATCTCTGGATGTTTCTGATTGATATAGGCAATAGTTTTTTCTAACGAAATCCAGCCTTTAATACCATACGCTTCATAAAAAGCAGTATTCGGCTTATAAGCAACAGCAAGGTCATGCGTAGCATCGATTATGGCTTTGTTGAATTCAAATATCGGGTCTTCTGTTGCTAGAAGATGTTGCGGAATTTTATTTAAATCCACATCAAGGCCGATGCAGAGAAATGATTTTTTTTGGCGAATTTGTTCAGTTAGTTGTTGTGTTGTCATTGCTTGGAAAAGGTTAATTTTATAAAAAAAGCCCCAATAATGAGGCTTGTTTATTTTAGAATACTTCGCTGGCTTCTTTTAATTTTTCGGTATTGCTTACCAATTGAAGCTCGTCTACAATTTTATGGATATCTCCATTCATGATATTTCCTAAATCGTATAACGTCAATCCGATTCTGTGATCCGTTACACGCCCTTGAGCGTAATTATAGGTACGGATTTTTGCAGAACGGTCACCCGAGCTTACCTGCGAACTACGTTTTTGAGCATCTTCTTCCTGTTTTTTAGCTAATTCTTGCTCATACAGACGAGAACGCAAAACGGTAAATGCTTTGTCTTTATTTTTGTGCTGTGACTTTTCATCTTGGCATTGCGCTACCAATCCTGTCGGAATGTGCGTCAAACGAACAGCAGATTTTGTCGTATTTACCGACTGTCCACCAGGTCCTGATGAACAGAAAAAGTCAATACGGACATCATTCATATCAATCTGCACGTCAAATTCTTCCGCTTCTGGCAAAACCATTACCGTTGCTGCCGAAGTATGCACACGACCTTGTGTTTCCGTCTGCGGAACACGTTGCACGCGGTGTACGCCTGCTTCAAACTTTAAAGTACCGTAAACATCATCGCCAGTTACTTCAAAAATAACCTCCTTGAAACCTCCAGAAGTTCCTTCGTTCATGTCTACAACTGAAGTTCTCCAGCCTTTGCTTTCGCAATATTTAGTATACATACGGAACAAATCTCCGGCAAAGATACTCGCCTCATCACCACCTGTTCCGGCACGAATCTCAACCATTACGTTTTTGGCATCTTCCGGATCTTTTGGGATCAGCATGAATTTGATTTCTTCTTCTAGTTCTGGCAATCTCTGTTTGGCTTCATCCAACTGCATTTTTGCCATTTCAGTCATTTCTGGGTCGCTACCGTCAGCAATAATTTCGTTTGCTTCTTCGATGTTGCCCATTATATTTACGTACTCGTCACGCTTTTCAGCAAGCGCTTTTAAGTCTTTATATTCCTTGTTCAATTGAACATAACGCTTCTGGTCGGCAATCACATCCGGCTGGATGATCAGATCCGAAATCTCGTCAAAACGCTGTTTTACAATCTGCAATCTATCTAACATCTTTTTCTTTCCTTTGTTTGGAGTGCAAATTTACAAAAAAATTGTTTACGTTTTATGGAGCAAGGCCATGAGATTTTTTACTTACTTTTGAAATAAAAACGTTGATTATGGAAAATTTCGACTGGACAAAATTTACAAGAAAAATTGCAGTAAAATCAAGCATTTCAAAACTTTATGATGCCTGGACAAAAAGTTCTGAGATAGAAAAATGGTTTCTAAGCAACGCTTCTTTCTTTGATTTAGACGGAAAAAAGATTCATGCTGACAGCCCTGTAGCTAAAGGTTTTTCTTATGAATGGCGATGGTTTTTATATGAGGATGTTGAAAAGGGAAAGATTACAGAAGCTAATGGTGCCGATTTCGTGCAATTTACGTTTGCCGGAAATTGTCTTGTCGACATAAAACTCTCTCAAGAAAATGATTATGTTATTGTGGAACTGACCCAGAAAAACATTCCGACCGACGAAGGCTCAAAAAGAGACATTCGCTTGGGCTGTCACACTGGCTGGAGCTTCTACCTAGTCAATCTAAAATCGGTTTATGAAGGCGGACTCGATTTAAGAAACAAGGATGAAAATACATTTCCTATGGTAAACAATTAGGGATGGACTATAAACTTTATTCACCAAACAATAGGCTTTCGAAATACATTCGCTGTTATTGGAGTCTCGACAACCTGAAAGATTCCACGCCTCATTCGAGAGAACGGATTTTTCCTGATGGTTGTATCGAGCTGATTTTTAATCATGGCGACTTATTTGTTACCTATAATCCTAAAGGTGAGGCCGAAGTACAGCCAAAAAGCTTTATTCACGGACAGCTTAAAAAATTTATCGAAGTACAAGGAATAGGAAAAGTGGGGATTTTCAGCATCCGATTTCAGCCTCCTGGATTACAACCTTTTATTGATCTTCCTGTCAGCAACCTGACCGAAGTCTTCATGGAGGTTTCAAAAATCTGGAAAGAAGGAAGTCTTTTAGAAGAAGACATGAACCGTTGCCAAAGCAATGACGAGCGCATTACCGTAATCGAAAACTTTCTTGAAAGCAGACTCGAAAATGCTCCTAACAATGACGACATCGAACGCTGTGTTGAAGAAATCATCAAATCGGACGGAATGATTTCTATAGAAAAACTAACCGAAGATCTGAACACAGGAAAGCGACATCTGGAACGAAAATTCCTTTCTAACGTCGGATTAAGCTTGAAATTATTTTCAAGAATCATCCGATTCAACAATGCCTTACAGCTGATTGAAAATAAAGATTTTAGGAATTTTACTAATGTCGCCCACGACGGCGGTTTTTATGACCAAGCCCATTTTATCAAAGATTTCAAGTACTTTACGGGACTAAATCCGAAGCAATATTTCTCTGAAAATCTGGAAATGGCAAAATATTTCAACTTAGAATAAGTCCAAGTCGCTTTTTTACAATTTTTATCCGTGCCAATTTCCCCATATTTGCATACAAACAAAAACAGAACATTATGAAAACAACTTTTTATGCAATAGCTATCTTGGCAGCAATTTCTGCTGTTTCTTGTAAAGAAGCACACGATGCAAAACTGCCTCCTGTTGAACCTACACCAAAAAGCTTTGCTGAAATCCAAAAGGCAAACTGGTTCTTGGGACGTTGGGAAAACAGTTCTAAAGAAGGCAATATGTCTGAAATCTGGACCAAAGAAAACGATTCTACTTTTCACGGAGAAAGCTACTTCGTCATCGGAAAAGACACTGTCTTTGCTGAAAGCGTACGATTGTGGCAGAAAGAAAACCAGCTGGTTTATGAAGTTTCGGTAAAAGGCCAAAACGATGAAAAGCCTGTCGACTTTGCCCTGACTTCTTCTTCTGACAAACAGTTGATTTTTGAAAACACTAAACACGATTATCCAAATAAAATCACCTATAACAAGATTACAAATGACAGCCTTGTAGCAGAAATTTCTGGAATGAAAGACGGAAAAGCAAAAGCAGAGCAATTTCCTATGAAAAAAGTTCAATAGCTTTACAAACGAACAAAACAATAAAACAATCAAAAATGGCACAAGTAAATCCTTATCTTACTTTTAATGGAGACTGCGAAGCAGCGTTTCTATTTTACAAATCTGTATTTGGTGGCGAATTTTCATATATCGGAAAATTCAAAGACATGCCTTCAGAACAGCCGCTTCCTGATGGAACAGGAGAATTAATCATGCACGTTTCACTGCCTATCAGCAAAGAAACTGTATTGATGGGAAGCGACACAAGCGAAGCTTTCGGACAGCAAGCAGCTATTGCAGGAACCAATTTTTCAGTTTCTATCAATACAGAAAGCGAAGCGGAAGCTCAAAAACTTTTCGACGGACTTTCTAATGGCGGGAAAGTAACTATGCCGCTAGAAAAAACTTTCTGGGGTGCCTTTTTCGGCATGTTCATAGACAAATTTGGTATCCTTTGGATGGTGAATTATGATTATGAACAGAAATAAATTAAGATACAGAGCCTCGTTTAAAACGGGGCTTTTTTTTGCCTAGCACTTTAGAAAAGTAAAGTATATTTGCGGCATCTTTTTTAAAAACTACCATGAAGCAACAAAAAATAAGAGGACTGCACCGCGACTTAGGCTATTTCTATATCGGATTGATTATTTCTTTTGCCTTTTCGGGCATCCTGATGAACCACCGAGAAAGCTGGCATCCTGAAAAATATACGATTGAAACAAAATCGATTGAAGTAAAATTACCGTCGGAAGAACTCATCAGCGAGAAATATGCCGAATCGTTAGGCAAAGAATTCGGAATCGACGACAAAATCAGGCGTCACTCCATAAAAAAAGGAACATTCAAGATTTCTTTCGAAAACCACGATGTAGAAATCGATATGGCTTCTGGAAAAGGAGAAATTGTCGCTTTCAAGAAAACGCCTATCATTAGCCAAGCCATGAAGCTGCATAAAAACACTTCGGAATGGTGGATCTACTATTCAGACATTTTTGGAATTTCATTAATCCTAATTGCAGTAACAGGAGCATTGATGATTCCGTATGGAAAATTCACGTTCAAGCAGAGAGGCTGGAAATTAGCCATTGCAGGCGTCGTCTTTCCACTGCTCTTTTTGTTCTTATTGAGCTAAAATAAAAAACCTCGTTTATTGCTAAACGAGGTTTTTTTATGTTTTAGGAGAATATTACTTTGAATTTTCTTCTGCCGGAACTTCTTCTTTCGCTTTTGGAGCTGGAGCTTCTTTTGAAACCAAACCTTTAGCCTGAAGCATATTGTACCAGTTCAATACTTTTTTGATATCTGACGGATATACTCTGTCTTGATCATAATCTGGCAAAATTTCCAAGAAATAAGCGGCTAATTTTGCATTGTCTTCTTTGTGTGATATAGCAGGACCATTGTCTTCTTTTACTGCAATAGCTCTCATTACTTCAGCCAATGGTTTTTCTTGATCGTAGGTATACATAGAGATTTCTGAAAGAAGGCTCACATTACTTCTTAAACCGACAGTAATTTTCTTTCCGTCAAGCAAAGATTCTGCAACAAATCCCGTACGAGTTTGAAGCTTTAAAGCGTATAAACCTGGCTTGCCAGAAATGGCTAATATTTTTTCTAAATTCATTTTAAAGATATTTTTATAATTGAAATTAATTTATGTTCGTATTATCTGCCTTTTTTGGCAACAAACTTCATTTTATAATCCGGACGCGTTTTTCCATCCATGATGTTTTGAAGTTTTTTCTTTATTAACTGTTTTTTTAGCGAAGATATTTTATCTGTGAATAAAATTCCTTCAATATGATCGTATTCGTGTTGGATTACTCTGGCAATCAAACCATCGTATTCTTCTGTTCTTTTATTGAAATCATCATCAAAAAATTCAATTGTGATTTTTTCATTTCTGTACACGTCTTCACGTACTTCAGGAATACTTAGGCAGCCTTCGTTAAAGCCCCATTCTTCTCCTTCTTCTTTCAGCATTTTTGGATTGATGAAAGTCATCTTGAAGTTTTTTAGTTGTTCTTGTTCTTCAGCATCTAAATCCTCATCATCCGCAAACGGAGAAGTATCAATAACAAACAGACGCAAGCTAAGGCCTACCTGCGGCGCTGCAAGACCGACTCCATAAGCATTATACATCGTGTCATACATATCAGCAACCACTTGCTTTAGGTTAGGATAATCGCTCGGCACTTCCTCTCCTACTTTCCTTAAAACCGGATCACCGTATCCTATAATTGGTAAAATCATTTCTTTTGTATTGAATTATAAAGAATTAGCAGGGTTTCTGCAAAATTCAGAGGGCAAAAATAGTGAAAAAAGATAATAGATGGTAATCTTTTAGTAACATCGAAAGCGTTAAATCTTTATTTTTTTAATTCCGAAAATGTTTATCAATTCCTATCTTTGCTAGGAACCGCTTCGCAATGATTCAGAAAGTCCGAAATTTTACCGACAGCACCAATTTTTCCAATGCCTTAAAAGTAACTTTGGCATCAGCTATTCCTGTACTTTTATTTTCTTATACCGGAAATTTCCAGATAGGATTCAATATTGCCCTCGGGGCTTTTTTGACCTACCCGAGCGATATTCCAAGTAACAGGAAACATCGAATAAACGGTATTTTGGTCGCTGCATTAATAGTAGCCGGAAACAATCTGGTTGTCAATCTCCTGTATCCGCTGCCGTGGATATTGTATCCTGCCATTGCGGTCATGATTTTCTTTTTCTCTATGATTTCGGTATATGGCCAGCGTGCGACACAGGTTTCGTTTTCTGCGCTGCTGTCTATTTGTTTGGCTTTTGGGCACATCCACGAAGGGTGGGAAATGCTACAATATTCAGGATTGATGCTGGTAGGCGGCTTGTTTTACCTTGCCATATCATTGACTTTTAATTACATCAGGCCGCATCGCTATGCCGAATTGCAGATTGCGGAATGCATACGCCTCACTTCAAAATACATGAAGCTTCGCGGCGATTTATGGAAAGTAGATTCCCCACGTGAAAAAATTATTGAAAAACAATTGTATCTGCAGGTCGAATTGAATACCATTCATGAAAACTTGCGTGAGATTCTGATTCGTAACCGAAGTAATTCTAACGGTACGTCTGACCAAACGCGAAAGATGACCTTGGTTTTTATCTCTTTGATGGAGATTTTAGAGCTTGCTTTGTCGACCTCTTTCGACCACAATAAGCTGCATCAAAAATTTGCAGACCATCCGAAAGTCTTGGCAACTTACCAAAATTTGGCGTATAATCTGGCCTCATCACTGAAAGCTATTTTCAAGAGCATAGAAAGCCATAAAAAATACATTCCGAAGAATTCGCTTCTCAAAGATCTGGAAGCACTCGAGAAAATCATTTCAGATTACGAGAAGGAATTAGGAAAAGAAAAAGCTTCTGAAGGTGTATGGATGCTTTCGAATATGCTCCATTATGCCGAAAAGCAGATCGAGAAAATCAAGATTGTCGAGCGTGCTTTTATGCCGAACTTCAACAGCAATGATTATAAAGGAAGAGATAAGAACCTCGATAAGCTATTAACTCCGCAGTATTATCCGTGGAGTACACTTAGGGAGAACTTGAGTTTTTCGTCAACCATTTTCCGCCATTCGCTGCGACTGACATCCACAATCATGATTGCGTTCTTGATTGGAAGCCTGTTCCCGTTTCAAAATGTATACTGGATTTTGCTGACGATTGTCGTGATTATGCGTCCAGGCTACGGACTGACAAAAGAACGTTCTTTCCATAGAATTATAGGTACTGTAGCGGGCGGACTTATTGCTTTTGCCCTATTATTGTTTGTGCAGAATCACATTATCATTGGAGCCTTGGCTATCACAGCAATGATTTTAGGCTTTACGTTTACTTCTATCAATTATAAGATAGGCGCTACTTTCGTGACGATTTATGTGGTTTTTGTATACGGAATCATTACGCCGAACATCAACGATGTCATCCAATATCGAATTCTAGATACTGTTGTCGGAGCTGGACTGGCTTTCTTGGCGAATTACTTTTTCTGGCCTTCGTGGGAATTTATGAACCAGCCAATTTACATCAAGAAGTCGATTGAAGCCAACCGCGATTATCTCAACGAAATTTCGCTTTTTTACAACAACAAAGGCGATGTGACGACATCTTACAGAATTGCCAGGAAAAATGCTTTTATAGAAATCGGAAACTTGATGGCTTCTTTCCAGCGTATGACGCAAGAGCCAAAATCGAAACAAAAACAAGTACAGCAGGTATATAAGCTTGCCGTGTTAAATCATACGTTACTTTCTTCTTTGGCTTCTTTGGGAACTTACATACAGACACACAAAACATCTAAAGCTTCCGAAGCATTTAATGTCGTGGTACAGACTGTAATAAAAAACCTGAATTATGCCATAACTTTTGCCGATTTGGAAATTACAGAAAAGATGGCAAACAGCGATACCAACGAGGACTTAGCCATGCGTTTCACGGAATTGAAGAATATGCGCGCCAAAGAATTAAAAGAAGCGCATCTTTCTGAAGATGACGAATTCCAGCTTAAAATGCAGGAAGCACAGCTGGTTATCGAGCAACTGGTATGGCTTACAAATCTTTCGGAAAGTATTGTAAAAGCGTCTAAGCAATTACATCAGACAAAATAGCAAAAGCCCGAAATTCTTACGAGTTTCGGGCTTTTTTATATATTTTTTTACAATTTAAAGCGTATCCAGTTTTAAAACTTGCGCAGAATGTTCTCTTACTTGTTTAAGCAATGCCTCATTTTCATTGAGTGAAATTCCGTAAGAAGGAATCATTGCTTTTAGCTTGTCTTGCCATTCTGTTGTTTTTTCATGTTCTGTAAAACATCTCTGAATCAGGTCCAGCATAATTGAAACAGCAGTAGAAGCTCCCGGAGAAGCGCCTAATAATACGGCTAAAGAACCATCGCCAGCCGTTACAACTTCTGTCCCGAATTCTAAAACACCACCGCCATTCTCTCCTTTTTTGATAACTTGGACTCGCTGTCCGGCAGTTTCCAAAACCCAGTCTTCCATCTTTGCATCCGGCAAGTATTCTTTTAAGGCTTGAAGCCTATCTTCAGGAGATTGGCGCACTTGGTCGATCAAATATTTGGTCAGCGGCAGATTATGAAATCCTGCAGAAAGCATTGGTATCAGGTTGTTTGTTTTAATCGAAAGCGGCAGATCTAAATAGGACCCATTTTTCAGAAATTTAGTCGAAAATCCGGCATACGGACCAAACAATAATGCTTTTTTACCGTCAATCATTCTAGAATCGATGTGCGGTACCGACATTGGTGGTGCACCTACAGAAGCTTTGCCATATACTTTAGCGTTATGCTTCGCGATTATTTCTTCGTTTACGCACTTAAGCCATTGTCCGCTTACAGGGAAACCGCCAAAACCATCTCCTTCCGGGATGCCTGCTTTTTCAAGCAATGGCAGTGATCCACCTCCGGCTCCGATAAAAACAAATCGAGTTTTTACTTTGGTCTTGTCGCTTTTTTCGAGATCTTTTATTTTCAATTCCCATCCTCCATTACTTCCTTTTTTCAAGCTTCTTACCTCATGATGGAAATGCATATTCACGCCATCGAGAGTTTTTAGATAATTAAAGATATTTCGGGTCAGCTCTCCAAAATTCACATCGGTTCCGATTTTCATCGAAGTTGCAGCGATTAAAGATTTTGGATTTCGACCTTCCATGACCAAAGGCATCCAAGACTGGATTACTTCTCGGTCTTCAGAATACTCCATCCCTTTGAAAAGGCTGTATTGTTGCAAGGCATCGTATCGTTTCTTCAAGAAATCTACATTTTCTTCGCCCCATACAAAACTCATGTGCGGAATACTCTTGATAAAGTTTTCAGGATTTGAAATCAGATTTTTCTCTACCAGATAGGCCCAAAATTGTTTTGAAACTTCAAAAGATTCGGCAATTTTTACCGCTTTTTTAGTCTCGATCTCTCCATTAGGAAGTTGAGGCGTATAGTTTAATTCGCAAAAAGCAGAATGGCCCGTCCCGGCATTATTCCATGCGTCGGAGCTTTCGGCAGCAGCCATATCAAGCCTCTCGTAAATTTCAACTTTAATATTGGGATTCAGTTCTTTAAGCAGCAAGCCTAAAGTAGCGCTCATGATTCCGGCGCCGATTAAAACCACATCCGTTTCGGTTTGTAAAGTTGTAGTTGTCATCACAAAATTTTTGTCGTGCAAAGATACTTTGAAAGATGCAAAAATTCTGTTATTTATACTAAATTTAAATAGGAAAAAGGATTTTTGACAAAATAAAAATAAAATCTAGAATTTTTTTCTAGATAAGTAATCTTGAAGCATTATTGTTGCCGAAATTTCATCAATTAGTGCTTTTTTTTGCCGTTGCTTTTTTTTGAGCCCGCTATCAATCATGGTCTGGAATGCCATTTTTGACGTAAACCGTTCATCAACCCTTTCGATTGGGAGGTTTGGAAAATTAGTTTTGAATTTTTCTACAAATGCCTCGATAATTTTTGTGCTTTCCGATGGCGTATAATCCATCTGTTTCGGCTCGCCTATCAGCACTCTTTCTACCTTTTCTTTTGCAAAATAATCTTTGAGGAATGTGATTGCCGTTTCAGAAGGAACTGTGGTCAATCCAGACGCGATAATCTGCATCTCGTCGGTCACAGCAATTCCTGTGCGTTTTTGTCCGTAGTCTATAGCTAGAATTCTTGGCATTTTTAGTTTTTCTTTTTATTTTCTAAAATTATTTTTTTAAGCCTACCCAATTCACCATTCATATTAAAACAATCTGTGACTGCCTGTTCATTTGAAAAACTAAACAATTGGCATTCGAAGCAAATTTTTGCCATTCCAGTTTCCATTTTATTTTTTTTAAAAATAAAAATATCTCTATAGAGAGGCGCACAAGCATAAGCCCAACTCTCCTTACATTTTTTTTCTGTAAAAATTTTATTTCTTAATTCATTATAATATTTGGGATTAATAACATTTTCCTGTTTATCTACAGATTTAATAGCTTTTTCAAATTTTACTTTCTCCTCTTGGGTTATAGGACAAGGATCTTCTAATAAACAGGAAAGTAGTTTACCTTCTTCTGAAACACTATCTACATGGACTAAATCTAAAAAGTCCTTCTCAGAAATCGAAATTTGATAATGCGTAACTTCATCAAAATCAAAAAAAGGTTTGTTAGGAGTTATTTTTTTATTTAATTCCAGCCTATAATTATTGTTTTCTTCATCAACAGATTGTTGTTTTTTACAAGAAATAACTGCAAAAGCAACTAGCAAAAGAATTGTATTCTTCATAAAATAAATTAATTGCTTCAAAATTACATTTTTATTTTCCCAATCTCAAAAGCATCGAAAAAACAATTGCTTTTTAGTAAGCTTCAGCAAATCTTGACTAATCTTACGAAGCTTTTGTATTATTGCTGGACTTTAGAAAAATCTTACTTCTCAAATCGAAAATCATAAATCCAAAAAAACATATCTTTGTTGAAAATCAAATTTTATGAGCACTTTGCAGACTATTATAGAGCAGGCATGGGAAAACCGAGCGCTGCTGCAAGAAGAAAAAACAACAACAGCAATCCGTGAAGTTATCGAGCTTCTGGATAGCGGCAAGCTTCGTGTTGCCGAACCTATAGAAAACGGTTGGCAGGTTAACGAATGGGTAAAAAAAGCAGTAGTAATGTATTTTCCTATCCAAAAGATGGAAACTCTTGAGGCGGGAATTTTTGAATATCACGACAAGATGCCGTTAAAAAGAGGCTATGCTGAAAAAGGAATCCGCGTTGTTCCTAATGCAGTAGCCCGCCACGGAGCTTATATCTCCAGCGGTGTAATCTTAATGCCAAGCTATGTAAATATTGGTGCTTATGTTGATGAAGGAACTATGGTAGACACTTGGGCAACCGTTGGAAGCTGCGCACAAATAGGAAAGAATGTGCATTTGAGCGGCGGCGTAGGAATCGGCGGTGTTTTAGAACCTTTGCAAGCAGCTCCTGTAATTATTGAAGATGGTGCTTTTATTGGCTCTAGATGTATCGTAGTAGAAGGCGTGCGTGTTGAAACGGAAGCGGTCCTTGGTGCCAATGTCTGCCTGACAGCTTCTACAAAAATTATCGATGTAACTGGTGACGAGCCTGTAGAAATGAAGGGTGTTGTTCCTGCCCGATCAGTTGTGATTCCGGGAAGCTATACTAAAAAATTTGCAGCAGGGGAATTCCAAGTTCCTTGTGCCTTGATTATCGGAAAAAGAAAACCTTCGACCGACTTGAAAACTTCTCTAAACAATGCGTTAAGAGAATACGATGTTGCGGTATAATTTATGAGTTTGGAATTACGAATTCGCATTGTGCTTTCGTAATTCATAATTCGTAATTCATAATTTATGTAACGATGAAAAAGATACTTGTGATTCAGCAGAAAATGATCGGCGATGTTTTGGCCAGTTCAATCCTATGCAATAATTTGAAAGTGGCCTATCCTGATGCGCAGATTGATTATCTGATTTATCCGTTCACGAAACCTGTGGTCGAAAACAATCCGAATATCGATAACCTGATACTTTTCAAGGAAGAATTTCGCAAAAGCAAAAAGGCTTTATTGCAGTTTCTAGTTTCGATCAGGAAGGCAAAATATGATATTGTCATCGATGCTTACGGAAAGCTGGAAAGCAATCTGGTCGTAGGAATGTCTGGCGCCAAAAAGAAAATAGGCTTCCGAAAATCCTATACCAGCTTTTTATATACAGATACTTTTAGAGCGCTTTCTAAACCCAAAACTCCGGCAGGCCTGGCCATAGAAAACCGAATGTTATTGCTGGAACCTTTTTCTTCAAAAATTCCTTTCGATAACCGTCCTAAAATCTTTTTGACAGAAGAAGAAATCAAAAATGGCAAAGAGATATTGACAAAAAACAATATCGATTTTTCAAAGAAAGTCTACATGATTGGAGCCTTGGGCAGCGGTAATAATAAGACGTATCCTTTCCCCTATATGGCAAAAATTCTAGATACGATAGTAGCAAAAACTGACGCTACCCTCCTATTCAATTATATGCCATCACAATCTAAAGAGGCACAACAAATATTCGAGCTGTGCCAACCGGAAACTCAAAAAAATATCAAGATTGATATTGTTCCGGGAAGCATCCGTGAGTTTTTATCGATTACCTATCATTGCAACGCTTTGATTGGCAACGAAGGAGGTGCGGTAAATATGGCGAAAGCACTTTACAAACCGACTTTTACAATTTTTTCTACGTGGATAAAAAAAGAAGCATGGAATGCTTTCGAAGATGGCTCAGATAATGTGTCCGTACATCTAAAAGATTTGAAACCTGAATTGTACGGAAAAAAATCGGCTAAGGAGATGAAAGACCAAGCTATGCAATTGTATGAGGCTTTTATTCCAGAACTGATTATTCCAGAGCTTGAGAGTTATTTAGGAAAAAATTAGTTGGAATCGATTCCGATTGGTGTTTTTACGACCTTGTGTTTCCTTGTGTTTTCGCGGATTGCAAAATTTTTCTTCCAAGTAGCTTCATTTACGTAGCCACGCGCATGATCCAGATGAATGACAATAGCGCTATAGCGGATTTGTTTTGACTTCAACCCTTTATTAAAAAGCCGTTCGCCCAACTCGCGATCCTGTCCGCCATACTGCATTTCTTGGTTGAAGCCGTTAATGGCAACCAAATCATCTTTCCAGCCCGAAGCATTATGTCCGTTCCAAGTCGCTTTTGTAGGCGTAATAAAATTTAAGAATCGAGCCCAGAAACCTGTAGCGGATAATTTTGTGTTCTTGAATGATTTTTTCAAGCCTCGCCCGACAAGCCATTTCACATCAAAACAGTTTTGGTGCAAGATATGATTCTTGGTAATAGCCTGCGAAATATTCATCGGGAGCATAAAGTAGCCTCCTGAAAGAAAATAGCCTCTTTCTCTGTAATGAAGATGGGTTTCTACAAAATCTTTGCGCGGAATACAATCGCCATCGGTAAAAATAAGATAGTCGGAATTAGAAGCAACAATCGCTTTATTTAAGATTTGTGACTTTTGGAAACCGTTGTCTTCTTGCCATACATGGATGAGCGGCATCGAAATCTGAGGTCTCAAAGTATCAAGCAGTTCCTTAGTTTTTGGTTTGGATCCGTCATCGGCAATAATGATTTCAAAATCAAGTTCGGTCTGCACGCTAAATCCCCATATGACTTTTTCAAGCCATTCTTCGGCATTATAGGTACTCATTATTACGGATGCTTTCATAGTCAATTGGTAAGAAATATTATTTCCAGAACAGCAGTCTTTTCTTGATGCGTTTTTTTCTGTAGAACCTGTTTCTGAAAGATTCTGTTTCGGCAATCATCATTTCCAGTATTTCTTCATAAGGCTTTCCATACAGCTTAGCATATTCATCGCTCATCACTTCGACCAGTTCTCTTTTGGGCGTCAGTTTTGAAAGATTCACGATGCGCTGTTTCAAGGTCATCGACTTATGGAACTGCATTCTGTTTAGGTCTACCAAGAAGAAATCGTATTTTCCTTCGGTTCTTTTCTTAATCAATGTATTTCCTGGCGTATGATCTAAAAATTCGATTCCGTTTTCATGCAAGTTGAACGAAAACTGGGTAAATTGACGAAGAATCATTTCATGATCAGGATAATTCAAATCGGTAGTCAGTTCTCTAAATGTCAGATCAGCTTCCAGTTGCTCGCTGATGTAATAGCTGTCATAAAGAACATTTTTAAAATTTTCAAAATAAGCGATTGGCTGCGGGGTACCAATTCCTTTTTCCAAAAGTATGTTTGCAAATTCAAAAGAACGGCGTGCTTTAGAACGCCTGAAGAATTTGTAAGCAACCTGATTGACGAAGTTAGGAATCTTGAAAGATTTCACATTCAGCGTAATACCCTCTATCTCAAAAAGCCTAATCTTATTGCGCTTTCCATCAACAAACAAAATACCTTTAGCCTCAAAATTAGCAATACAGTCTTTTATTGCTTCTTTCTGGTATAAGAATTTTGGATTGTAAACTTCGTGCATCTATGGTTTTCTTATTTTGTTCACAAAAGTAACCATTTTCGATTTTAGAGTTCAAATATTTAATTTAAATTTACAAAAAAATTGCTGAAAAGTAAATTAGAATCTGATAAATGTTTAAACACTATCTTATTACTAGGTTTAATCTGAAAAATCCAGAATGGGACGTTACTAAAAATAACGAAACCTTGCTGACGGATGAATGGATGGAAGACAGAATGTGGCTCTTTGAGAACTTTTGCTTTCCTTCTGTTGCGGCTCAAACCAACAAAAATTTTAATTGGCTTTTATTTTTTGATACTACTACGCCTGAAAAATACAAAAAGGCTATTGCTGACTTGATTTCGAATCATGCAAACATCAAGGCTTTTTATATTAACGGCATGCCTGAATTTTATCCGTCAATTCAACAATTTATTTCTGAAGACTCACAAGGTATTCCTTTTCTGATTACTTCAAGAATTGACAACGACGACTGCATCCACAAAAATTTCATCAACGAAGTACAGCATAAATTCAAGTCGCAGGACTACGAAGCTGTCGATATTATAAAAGGCTATTCGCTTCAAGTAAAGCCTCGTTTTATATTAGGAAAAAAAGAACATATTTTCAATCCGTTCATCAGCCTCATTGAAAAAAATGAAGAACCAAAAACAGTTTGGTTCAACGACCACACGCTTTGGAAGAAAGAAACCAGAATTACCCAGATTACCAACAAACGTTTATGGATGTCAATCATTCACGAAAAAAATAAAGTGAATGAATTTGACGGTTATGATAATGTAAAGTGGACAAATATTAATAAAGATTTCATAGTCTCAGAAAAAATAAATACCTTAATCGAGAGAGAATTGATTCCGCATAAAAATTGGCTGTTTTTGAGCTTAAAAAATCGCCTATATGTAAAACTGGTTCTCTTAAGCAAAAAAGTAAAGAAAGCTTTAGGTATTTATAAAATAAAATAATCTGGATGAAGATATTAAATGTTACAACTATGGTTGGCATGAGAGGCGGTGACTTGCAGATGTACACCGTTTATAAGCTTCTGCAGGAAAAAAATGACTTGAAACAATTTATTCTCTGTCCTCAAAATTCTGATTTAGCAAAAATGTGCGGCATCGAAAAGATGGGCTGCCGTACTTACAAAAAGAACAAATTCCGCTTTTTTAATACCATCAAGGCGATTATCAAAATCTGCAAACAGGAAAATATCGATGTTATCCACGTTCATGATTCTACTGCTCTAACCTATACATTGATTGCTATTAAATTTTTACCGAGCACAATCAAGATAGTCTTAAGCAGAAAGAGAAACAATCGCATCAAGGACAAATTCCTAAACCGATATAAATATTCCCATCCTCGAATCGTAAAAATAATTTCGGTTTCAAAAGCTGTAGAGGCAATTTTTGACCACATCATTCCAGATAAAGGTCGTCTGGTCACCATTTATGATGCTATTGATGTTGCTTCTTTCGCAAATCGAAAAAGCCAAAATCTTCTTCACCAGAAATATGGAATGGACAATGCTACGAAAATTGTCGGAAATATTGCGGGATTATCGAACCAGAAAGACATTTTTACTTTTATCGATACAGCAAAAATCATTCTGGAAACCAAGCCAGAAAGCCTAGCTATTAAATTTGTAATTATCGGAACCGGCGTCTTATGGGATGAACTTCATGAATATACTCGCTCAAAAGGATTGGAAGATTCGTTAATTTTTACCGGCTACCAGAATAACGTTCCGGATTTGCTTCCAGAGTTTGATGTCTTTCTTCTGACTTCTTTAACCGAAGGGCTTCCTTTGACGGTATATGAGGCATTTTCATGCAAAGTCCCAGTTGTCAGTACCGATGCAGGCGGCATCCGCGAAGTGGTTAAAAACAACGAAACGGGGTTTTTGACCGACATAAAAGATTCAAAAACTTTGGCAGAATACACTTTGAAAGTCTTGACAGATAGTGAAGTTGCAAAAAGAATTACCGAAAATGCATTCAGATTAGTGCAAGAAAATCACGATGTCCACGTCATCAAAGAGAACTATTATCAATTTTACAAAAGCCTATAAATTAGTATACAGCTTGTCGAAGTAGAACTCGAAATGTTCTTGAAAATAAAAATCATACGCTTTTTCTCCAATCGGATACACTACCGGAAATTCAGGATTGGCTTCGAGTAATCTTGGCACCTTTAGTCCGTCTGCCAACGCATAAGCAAAAGACTGGTTTCCCAAGAAAAACTTAGACGATTTGATAATCTGTGCCATTTCATAAAAATCTTTTACATCATAGAATTCGAGGTTAGGCACCATTTTTTTCAGCTCTTCATATTCTTCCCTGATTCCGATAAAAAGCAAGTTTTCATATTTAGAAAGAAAACTGTAATCTGCAAAATAGTTCTGGGCTCTTAAGCTTCTTACGATGACAACTTTATCTTTTATGGTGGCATGATCTGCAACTTCCAGATATTTTTGATTTAAGTCGGGCTGGATACCTGCGATATGGAAATACCATCGATGCGATAAGAAACTGAAATCAACCGGAAGATCTCTGAACAAGTCCAAATCAATATCTATTTCTTCGTCTTCCCAAAAAGCGGCATGGCGCAAGTAGTCCTGTTCTTGCAGCAACGGCAAAAATTTAGAAATTATTTTTTTTGAGAGCATCACGTTCCCAGACGGATGCTTATAATATTCAGAAGTCATTGGTTTGTCAGCTCTGATATATAAGGTACAGTTATGGGTTTTCGAAAGCTCTTTGATGACAGGCAAAGAATAGACAATATCGCCCAAATGCCCCGAATGCCTAAAGCTTAAGTTTTTTTGATGTTGAATTTTATGAAGAATACCTTGAATAATAGAACTATAATCACGGTTATATCTTTTTATCCTTTTCTCCTGGTTCAGCTTATTTTTCAAGCTGCGGTATTTCTTCTTGTTGGTGTATTTATACCAATATTTCGCTAAGCCCATGGATTTAAATAATTTTATACGTTTATAATAAAAGAAAGACACAAATGTAAGGAATCGCTATATCATTTTTAATTGCTAATTTTGCCATAAAAAAGCCGCTATGAAAATTTGCTTAATTATCACAACTTACAATTGGCCTGAAGCATTGGAACTATCCTTGCAAAGCATTGTCAGGCAAAAGAAACAGCCGGATGAAGTAATTATTGCTGATGATGGTTCGAGACAAGAAACAAGAGATTTGATTAATTCGTACAAAAGTAAAATCAAAAATCTGAAACACGCTTGGCATGAAGATACTGGCTATCAAAGAGCCAAAATACTGAACAAATCCATCATGATGTCGGAGTCTGATTTTATCATAACAACAGACCAAGACTGCATTTTGGATAAAAATTTCATATTAGATTACAGCCTCCAAGCCGAAGAAGGTTTTTATATTTCGGGATACCGAATAAACCTGAGAGAAAGGCTTACAAAAAGATTGGTCAGAAGAAAAAGACTGCCTAATCTCCATGAAATTTTCGTAGAAACAAAATGGAATGTAAAGCACCAGATAAGAGCTCGATTCATGTGGAACAGAACGAACCGCTATATTTCAGGATCATCCAACGGAACATACGGTTGTAACATGGGATTCTTCAAAAAAGATGTCATGGCCATAAATGGATACAACGAAGATTTTGTCGGCTGGGGACCAGAAGATTCCGAAATGACGCAGCGATTGATGAACAACGGTATTGGCTGGAAAAGAGTCTATTATTCAGCAATTCTGTATCACATGTACCATCCTATCCTCTGCCGAAAAAATGCCGATTTCAACATAATGCTATTAAGAAAGGCTTTTAAAGAAAAAATAATATTTGTACCAAATGGTATTCTAAAAACAGCTTAAAACATGAACGAAGAGGTTCACAAAGCCTACGAAGTTATCAAAGAAGGTGGCATCATTCTATATCCGACAGAAACTGTCTGGGGAATTGGATGTGATGCCACCAATCCTGAAGCCGTAGCAAAAATATATGCCCTAAAACAACGTGAGGAGACAAAATCGATGATCGTGCTGATGAATGGCGAGAAAATGATTTACAATGTTTTCAAGGATATCCCTGAAGTAGCTTGGCAGATTTTAGACTTGTCTGAAAAGCCTACTACGTTAATTTTAGACAATCCAAGAAACATCGCTCCTAATCTCATTGCTCCTGACAAAACACTAGGCATGCGAATCATAAAAGAGCCTTTTTGCTATAAGCTGCTGGAGCGTATGAAAAAACCTCTGGTATCGACTTCGGCTAATATTTCCGGAATGCCAACGCCTGTAAATTTCAAAGAAATCAGCTCTGAGATTATAAAGGGCGTCGACTATGTCGTAAATTTGCAACAGGAAAAGATGACCGGAAAACCTTCGGCTATTATCAAGCTGACAGCTGACAGCCAAGTAAAAGTAATCCGAAAATAATATTCCGTTCCCCGTTTATAGTTTCCAACTCTAAACCCTGAACTTTAAGCATAATTAATGAAAGACAAAACTTCATATAAAGAAGCAGTAGACAGTAAAATATTTCATGTAATCACGCAGGCTTCCAAAGAACTCAACATCGACAGTTATGTCATTGGCGGATTCGTTAGAGATCTGTTACTAAAAAGAAAATTCAAGAAAGATATTGATATTGTTGCCGTTGGAAGCGGTATCGAACTGGCATTGAAAGTTTCAGAGATGCTTCCGAAAAAACCAAAAGTCCAAGTTTTCAAGACCTACGGAACGGCAATGCTTCGTTTTGAAGATACCGAAATCGAGTTTGTCGGTGCTCGCAAAGAATCCTATAATTTCGACAGCAGAAATCCTATTGTTGAAAACGGAACGCTTGAAGATGATCAAAATCGCAGGGATTTCACGATCAATGCATTAGCACTGTCACTCAATGAAGCTAATTTTGGAGAACTTATCGATCCTTTCGACGGCTTGTCTGACTTGGAAACCAAAATCATCAAGACGCCGCTAAATCCGGATATTACTTTTTCTGATGATCCGCTTCGTATGATGCGCGCCATCCGTTTTGCAACACAGCTCAATTTTGACATTGAGGAAGAATCGCTCAAGGCTATCGAAAGGAACAAGGAAAGAATCAAAATCATTTCAGGCGAAAGAATTGTTGATGAACTCAACAAGATTCTGATGACTGATAAACCTTCTCTTGGTTTTTTATTGCTGCACAAAACAAAACTGCTCGACATCATATTGCCAGAATTAACAGCCTTAGAAGGCGTTGACGAATCGGAAGGTCAAACCCATAAAGACAATTTTTACCATACGTTGGAAGTAGTAGACAACATTGCACCAAACACTGAAGATGTATGGCTGCGCTGGTCTGCCCTGCTCCATGATATCGGAAAAGCACCTACGAAACGCCATCACAAAAAAAATGGCTGGTCGTTTCATGGACATGAATTTGTGGGCGGAAAAATGGTCAAGAAATTATTCGAAAGACTTCATATGCCGCTAAACCATAAGATGAAATACGTTTCAAAAATGGTCATGATGAGCTCGCGCCCTATCGTCTTGTCTCAAGATATTGTGACCGATTCGGCCGTACGCAGGCTTGTTTTTGACGCTGGTGAAGACATTGAAGACTTAATGACTTTGTGCGAAGCCGATATCACGACAAAAAACCCGAATAAATTCAAGAAATACCATAATAATTTCAAGATTGTACGTCAAAAGATTGTAGAAGTTGAAGAACGCGACCATATCCGCCAATTCCAATCTCCTATTTCTGGCGAAGAAATCATGGAAACATTTGGCCTAAAACCAGGGCGAGAAATAGGCATCCTCAAAGAAGCCATCAAAGAAGCTATCTTAGAAGGAGAAATTCCTAATGAATATAAGCCAGCTTATGAATTCATGCTGAAAAGAGCTGCAAAGCTAGGGTTACAAAAAACAACAAAATAGCGCTATCCTAAAATACGCAATCCAATAAACAAAAGATGAAAAAACATTTCCCCTCCATTACCAAAACCGCATTAGTCTTAGTCTATTTGGTAATTATTGCAGGCGCCTTGGTCCGAATGACCGGTTCCGGAATGGGCTGCCCCGATTGGCCAAAATGCTTCGGTTATTATATCCCTCCGACAGATATCTCAGAACTGACATGGTCTCCGGGCCGTGAATTTGAAAAAGGACAAGTAATTATCAGAGGTGAAAAACTACTGGTTGCCCAAGACAATTTCAAATCGGGAAGCGAATTCGATGAAAATCATTGGCAAGTCTATACAAAACACGATTACGCACTCTTTAACCCGACGCATACTTGGGTAGAATATATCAACCGTTTGGTCGGAGCTTTGGCAGGATTCGCCTGTTTTGTCATGGCTATTTTTTCTTTCAGCCTTTGGAAAGACAATAAAAAAATCACTCTGCTTTCATGGCTTGTGGTCTTCTTGATGGGCTTTCAAGGCTGGCTAGGTGCAACGGTAGTGTATTCTGTACTCAATCCTGTAAAAATTACGATCCACATGGTGATGGCACTGCTCATTGTCTGTGTTATATTGTATATCTTAAATTTGGCCAAGCCAAAAGCTACCTCATTGAAATTTGACAAAGTGTTTGACAGCGTCCTGATTATTTCACTGATCCTAACTCTGACGCAAATAATATTAGGTACACAAGTACGCCAATTCGTAGACGAGCAAGTAAAAAGTTATGGCTATGATGCCATGCATAAAATTCTTGAAGATCCGATTATCGGGTTTTATTTCCACAGGACTTTTTCCTTTATAGTTCTGCTGATTAACGTAATTCTGATTACGCAAAATAATAAATTAAAGTTAGGCTTCAAAAAAATGAATTGGGTAATGTGGCTGCTGGCTATTGAAATTTTTTCAGGAATTTTGATGTATTGGTACGATTTCCCTTTCGGTTCTCAATCCGTTCATCTTGTCATCGCCTCGCTTTTGTTCGGAACGCAATTTTATCTAATTTTAGAAAGCAAAAACAGAGAAATAAAATAAACATGAAGCAATCCTTTTACGTTATTTGCAGTTGTCTTTTGGTGACGACATTGGCTTTCGGCCAAAAGAAAAGTTCTATTTCAGATAAAGATTTGGTTACAATCTGCAAAACTTGGGGATTGCTGAAATATTACGATCCTATTGTTTCCAACGGAAAAATAGATGCTGATTCCTTATTGATAACGGCTTTAGATCAAAAACTGCCAGCCGAAAAAACGATAGCAGTTTGGATGGATTTTTTGAAAAGCAAAACTGCTGTAAAAACTTCGGAGTTGATTTCTTGCAAAGACCAAGACAACAGAAACGTTTCTACAGCATGGATCCAAAAAGATAAAAATCTTAGTGTTGCACAAAAAAATTATCTTTCAGGCTTAGTCTCGTCCAATCAAATTCCTGGAGGCTACTATTGCCAAAAGGCAGATAACATCCGTTATAATGGCCAGAACGAAAAAGAATACAAAGAAAAAGCACTGGAAGAAAATTACCGCATCCTCAACTTATTCAGAGCTTGGAATGTTATTGAATATTTCTATCCGTACAAATATGGGATTTCCAAAGATTGGGACGCCGTCTTGAAAGAATTTATTCCTTTGGTTAAAAACGCGACAGATAAGCTTTCTTATAAAAAGACAATGATGGCTTTTTCGGGTGCTATCGAAGATACGCATTCGAGAATCGAACCAAAAAAATACACCGAAATTTTCGGAAATTACGGTGCGCCTTTTACGTATCAGATTGCCGAAAATAAAATTGTAGTTACAAAACCAGTAAATGTCGAAACCTGCCAAGCTTTAGGCATCGAATATGGCGATGTAATCGAAACAGTTAATGGTGAATCGATTGATAAAATTATCCAACGTAATTCAAAATATATTTCGGCTTCAAACAATTCCGTAAAACTTAGGGATTCTTACCATTATATGTTTTCTGGTGAAAAAGGAAGCGGTTTTACCATCAAAGGTTATGACAAAAACAAAAAACCGTTTGAAAAGAAGATAGAAAGAATCGACAGAAGTAGTGGCGTTTGGTTTGAAGACGGACTTCCAGATAACAATTTATTACGTTATGATGAAGTCGCACAGAAAGCAATCTATTCGGTCATAAACAAAGACAATGTAGGCTTTATAGACTTTTCTTTACTTGAAACTTCTGAGATTGATAGCATCATGAAAGCCATGAAAAACACTAAGGGAATTGTTTTTGACCTAAGAGGATATAATCCAAACGGTGGCGTCATAAAAACTTTCAACTATCTTTTTCCCGAACCAAAATGGTTTGGTATTGTGACCAAGCCTGATTTCGGCAAGCCTGGAAGATTTTGCTGGCAAGACTATATCATTACAGAAGATTACAAATATATAGGCAAGACAAATCCTGATTATTATAAAGGAAAAATCGTCATTCTTGTAAATGAAAATACACAAAGTCTTTCTGAAATGTGGTCGATGATTTTCCAAATGGCTCCTAATATTACAATCGTAGGAAGCCAGACTTCTGGTGCTGATGGAAATGAGACTCCAATTCCATTGGTGAACGGCGAAAAGATGATTTTTTCTGGTGTCGGAATTTTTTATACAGATAAAAAAGAAACGCAACGAATCGGAATTGTTCCTGATGTTGTAGTCAAACCGACCATTTCTGATTTGCAGAATAAAATCGATCCGCTTATCAACAAAGGCTTTGAAGTCATCCTGAAAAAATAAAGATGTAACTCTTTACAGAAATGATGTAATACCTTTTTGATGTGATACAAGTAACTTTACAATACTATTAATCGCAAAACAAAGTGTATGCCGAATTCAAGAGAAATTAAAGGAAACTGGAACGAGCTTAAAGGAAAACTTAAGCAAAAATTTGCCGAACTCACAGACGACGATTTGTTGTATGAAGAAGGAAAAGAAGACGAAATGTGGGGCAAGCTTCAAAAAAAGCTAGGCAAGACTGAAAAAGAAATCAAATCATTATTTGATTAATACGAATCCATTTTTTTTGACCCTTGCAGCCGAAAGTGATTTCATCTAATTCATGTTCATGAATTCAAAATAATCAAATGCTGCTGCAAAATTTAGATTAAGATGCATTCAAGACTGTTTCATCAGCCCGATCAATTTGATTGGCTTTTGAAACAGTTTTTTTTATCCTATCCAGCTTTTAAAATCGTTGACACGCTCCCGGCTCACAATCACCTCATCTTCTTTATAGGTTGGCAGTATGAGTTTTAGCCTGGAATTACTGTACACTACAATATCTTTTATCGTTTTCATCGGAACGATGAATTTCCGGCTCACACGAAAGAAATCTTTCGGGTCCAATTCTGTTTCCAGCTGCTCTAAAGTTCCTTCCAAAAGATAGTCACGATTGTCGATGGTATGCAGGTAAGTGCCTTTATTTTCGCTATAAAAACATTCAACTTCTTCAATATTGATCATTTTCAGATGCTGTCCTGTTTTGATGGTAAAACGCTTCTTATAGCTTTTTACATCCGGACTAACCAGCATCTTCTTTATCATTTCCAAATCAAGCGACATGGGTTCTGACTTTGGCTGGCGTGCCTTAAATTTATTTATAGCAATCTCAAGATCTTCTTCATCTATCGGCTTTAAAAGATAATCGATGCTGTTCAACTTAAAAGCTTTCAAGGCATATTCATCATAGGCTGTCGTAAAAATAATAGCACTCTTGATGTCGATGACGTCAAAAATCTCAAAAGACAGGCCGTCAGAAAGCTGAATATCCAAAAATATCAAATCCGGATGCGGATTATTCTGAAACCAATTAATCGCTTCTTCCACAGAATGCAGCATGGTATCCGTTTCTATGGCTAATTTCTGTAGCTTTCGCTGTAACAATCTTGCAGAAGGCTTTTCGTCTTCAATAATTATGGTCGTCATCTTTGGTTGATCGTTTAAAGTTTAAGGGAAAAATAATTCATAATTACAAAACTATTCCCATTTAGCCGTTTTTTCTTTTTCCATGATTTCATTAATTTTCTTTTCTTCCCAGTTTTGTCCCCAAAAGGCATTTCTTCCAAAGACTCCCGCGGCATTAAAAGCCAGTCCGATACCCCAGAAAAAAGCTACTGAAAAATTAGAAAATTCAAAAAATTCTTCGCCTGGCTTGAGATTAAAATAGGCTCTCGAAATTAAAAATAGATTGACCAAGATGTATGCAATCAAATGTTTATAAAAACCCGAAATTGCTTTTACGCGTTTTTGCGCTCTTTCTAGCTTTTGTTGCTCTATGGCTGTCAGATTTTCCATTTTATTTATATTTTTGATTATAATAATGTTGTTTTTGCTTTTCTTCTTCCATAAACTGCTTCAGCTTTTTTTCCTCCCAGTTTCTTCCTAAAAATGGATTGTAACCGAAAGCTGCCATTCCGTGACATAAAAGTCCTGTTCCCCAGCCTAACATCGAAAACCAAAACCAGTGAAATTGAGGAACAAAAACCAAATTAATCACAATTAAAATCGGTATAACGACGCAGTAGCACGTAAGGTTAAAATAGAAGGATCTGATTTCCTTGGCCTTTTTTTTGGCTTTATCATACGCCATTTTTTCAGAATCAAAATTTTCCATGATTTCCAACTTAAATTACTGCCATTTATCCGACTTATCCTTTTCCATCAGTTCCCTGATTTTCTTTTCTTCCCAATCCCTTCCTAAGAACGGCATGTAGTTAAAAACCGACATTCCGTGAACGGCCACTCCGATTCCCCAGCCAATTGCTGGATAAAGAAACCACAGGTGGCTTGGAGAACTGATCAGGTTTAAGATGGCCAATCCGGTAATAACGACAATATAGGAGGTAAGGTTGCCATAAAATCCTTTGATATCCTCTATTCTTTTTTGAGCCTTGAGATACATGCTTTCTTGTGTATTATAATTTGTTTCCATAATTGCTATTTGTTTGGTGAGCATCGGCAATTCAACTTTAAAATGTTTTTCTGTCTGCTCAATTCTTACTTTTCTATTGGTTATGATGGAATAGCGGTCGACAATATTTTGCAATCCTACTCCTTTTCTGTCTTGTAATACTTCCTTTTTTTGGTAATCGTTTTCGATAATCAGATAATCATCTTTTTCATAAATCCGGATATGAAGCGGCTTCATTTCGCTGGCAATATTGTGCTTGACCGTATTTTCGAGAATCAGCTGTAATGACAAGGGAACTACTTTTGCATCAGGATTATTTAAAGTTTCTGGCAATTCATAAAAAACGCTATTTTCGAATCGCATTTTTAGAAGATTCATATAGGTTTTTGCAAATGAAAGTTCTTCTTCTACACTTACTAATTCTTTGTCTTTTTGTTCTAAAACATATCGGTAGATTTTAGAAAGCGACGTGGTGAATTTCTGCGCATTATCCGGATTTTCTTCAATAAGCGATGTCAGTACATTCAAGCTGTTAAAAAGAAAATGGGGGTCGATCTGGTTTTTAAGCGTCTCGAATTTTGCCGAAGCCGTTCCTGCAATAATCTTTTGCTCCTTGACTTTATTTTCCTGTGATTTCTTATAAAAATAAATCAGGTGGAAAAATAAGGTCACAATCATCGTTATAATCAGGCAGACGACATAAAACCTAAAATTTTCTTTTTCTAAAAATTCAGAATAAGTACGATTGTTTATGACCAACGCTATGATCATCCTTACGATAAAAATACCTACAAGTGTCAATACAATGCTCCCAAGAATGCTGATAGCTATCCTGTACTTTTTATATTTTCCCCAAACAATTTCGTTGTTCAGGTAGTCAAAATATGTAGAGTTTATAAAAGTTAGTACAATTCCATAAAGCGAGTAATAGCCCATTTCTTTGAATAACGAAGCATTCACGATAAAATCCCTTCCAAACATAGCTTCGATCACGAACATGATTGCCATGATTGCCAAGCTGACAATAACGCCTGTTATGATTGTCTTAAAAATGTATCGGATTATTTCTCGCATGTGGAATAGTATTATTGCTTAGTATTGTAGCTTATTTTTTATTGCACTCTTTTTGTGCTTCAAGCGCTCTGTCCAATCCCCAATTTGGGTGAAAAGGCGTTTCCGGTTTAAATTTAGCAAAAAGTTCTATTGCTTTGTCAATCTGTGCACACATTGGCTTCGTGTCGTTTCCGAAATATCTAGCGCCTCCGATTTCAAATTCGGCTTTTGAAAACAATGCTCTTGGGTTTTCTGGCGCAATTTTAAGTGCCTTGTCATAAATTTCAATTGTTTTTGCCGAAAGCTTCATTCCGTTGGTCATCGGGTCGGCAACAATCCAGGCCGTGTTGATCATCGCTTGCATTACTAGCAGTTCAGGATTTTCCGGATTTTTGTCCAATTCCGTATTTAATGCCTCTTGCGCTTTTCCTAATAATGCTACAATCTGGTTTTTGTCTTGGGTCTGGAAAGCCGTCGTCGTATTAACCAAAGCTACATAATAATTAGGAAGCCAGTTGTTTTTTTCAGCTGAAGCGATTCTTTCAAACAAAGCCGAAGCTTCTGTAGTTTTTCCTTCGCCCCAAAGCGCAAATGCTTTTTGCATTCCTTGTTCATATTGTGTTTGTGCGCCAGCTAGCGTAGTGATAAAAAAAGCGATGGTAAGAATAAATTTTGTCATGATCGTGATGTTTTTAAGTTGATACTATTTTGATGATTAAAACTCTTTGTTGTTTCTGATACAAATTTGCTTCAGAATCTGCTCTTATAAAAAAGAGACTTTCTGAACTGTCGATTTTTGAGGATGAATTGTTTTTTTGGAGGTGCTAAGGTTCTGAGAAGCTAAGTTTGAATTGTCTTCGCAAACCCTTAGTACCTCAAAACCTTAGTATCTTAGCACCTTTTTAAAGATTCTTCAACTGATTCTCCTTCTTATTCTCGCTTATCGTCCAAAAGAAGCCTACAAAGAAGAAGCGGTCGGCTGGCTGTCTGATAGCTTGGCGTTGGAATTCGCCATTCATATTTGGATTATCCGCATACTGATAGCCAAAGACATTGTCCGTACCTAGCACGTTGGAAACAGAGAAGTAAAGGATCTTTTGCTGTGAAACCAAGTAAGCCCAGCTAAAACTTAAATTGTTATACGCTTTTGTCTTGCCGTTCATGAAAACCGATTCATTAGGATTGTTGTAAGGTCTTCCTGAATTAAAGCTGTTCGTAAAACCGACTTGAGACCTCAAATCGCTGATCCAATATTTGGTTACGATAGACAACGAATGGTCGGCCACAAAACTTGGAGTTACCTGTTTCGGATAATTTTTATAGTCTCTTTCTGTATCGATATACGAATACGAAATCCAATATTCCAAGTTCTTAAAAGAATTGTTGTCTCTCCAGAACAAATCAATTCCTTTTGCGAAACCTTTTCCGTTGTTATTGAACTGCGAATCGAATTGAGAAATCTCTGTATCATATTTTACCAAATCTCTATATTGCTTGAAATAGGCTTCAGCTCGGAATGTTTTTCCTGTCTTATTGTATTGGAAGTTCAAAATATAATGTGCTGTCTTTTCGCTTTCAAATTGGCTGGAATATTTCAAGTATTCTTGCCTTGGCGACTGCACGAAATCTCCATAAGCGAGAGAAAACTGTCCGTTTTTGCTCACCTTATAAGCTAGTGAAAGTCTTGGCGAAAGATTTGATTCTTGCAATAAATCAGAATGAGAGAATCGGAAACCGGCTTTTGCAGCAAAGTTTTTCGAAAAAAAGATATCTGTTTCAGCATACGCCGCGGCAATATTATTGTCGTATCCAGAAGAAAAAGCATCTCCTGCATTTTCTTTAAAATCCTCATCAAATTTTGTCGTGAAATAATCGGCTCCTGCAGTAACTCTTACGCGTTCAGAAAGATTTTTTCCTATTTTTATTTTCATGTGAGTTGCATGTTCTGCATTCTTTACGTCGTCCAAACCAATACCAATCTTGTTATGCGAATAGCCATAGCTGATTCCTGTCGTAAGCTGATAATTGCTTCCAAAATAACCTTTATACGAAGAATTGAGGTAAAGATTATTATTTCGTACGTCTACTCGAATTTTCTCAGGCTGGTTGATGTTCTCTTGATTTAGGTCGAAATCTGCAGCATCAAAAGCTATATACGTTTTCAACAAACCGCTATTAAACTGATACCTGTAAACCATTTCGCCAGAAATAGATTGATAAGCCCTGTTCCAATCCACTGCTTGAGGGATAGCTACCTGATAAGGCGCCAGATTCACGTAAGAAGTATTCACGCTCAAAGAACTTTTTTCCCACTTCTGCGTATTGCCTATTCCCAAACCGACAGACATTAAAGAAATATCCGTCTTTTCATTATCTGGCTCGTCAATCGTATTCAGCAACAGAACGCTTGAAAGTGCTTCTCCGTATTCTGCACTATAACCTCCCGTTGAAAAAGCAATACCACTGAAAAGAAAAGGTGAAAACCTTCCGCGAGTTGGCAGGTTGTTTGTCGTCGCTCCATACGGTTGCGAAACACGAAGTCCGTCTACATACGTCTGTGCTTCATCAGCCTCTCCTCCTCTTACAAAAAGTCGCCCGTCTTCACCGACAGTCTGCGTTCCTGGCAACGTAAGAAGCGCTCCAATAATGTCGCCAGAAGCTCCGGCAGTTGTTACGATATCCATCGGCTTCAATACTGATACTCTTGCTTTGTCGCCCGATTCAAAAGTTCCCGCCGTGATTACGACTGCATCGAGTGTATTGACCGATTCTTTTAATTTTACCGTCCTGCCTTTAAAATCTTCAACAGCAATTTCTTGATTCAAAGTTTCGTAAGTCAAAAACGTAACGACAAGATTTTGTTTTCCTGCTGCTGTCGTTTGGAAACTGAAATTTCCTTGTTCATCAGAAGAATCTCCATCATACGTTCCTTCTATAAAAATATTGGCTCCTGCAATGGGATGCCCTTTTTCATCTGTAACTTTTCCAGAAATAGTCTGTTGCGCAAAAGCAGCAATCGAAAAAGCAAGAAATAAAAATGTAAAGATAGTTTTCATGGTCTGTTAGTTTTGATGAGGCAAAGTTGCATTCCCGAAATCGTGTTTCATAATAAAGATTGCCGAATTGTATTTTTTTAGGGATGAATTGCAATCCAAATCATAAAACCCTTCGCCATGTGGTTTTGTTTTTATAATTTTAATCTATCGTTAAAACCGCTATCATGAGAATCCCGCAACAATACCTTCCGGTCATGCCCTACCTTATCTTGAATAAGGCGAATGATTTTTTTGAATTTTCAAAAGCAGTCTTCGGAGCCAAAGAACAGCTGATTGTTCCCGGAGAAAACAATTCGATAATGCACGGAGAAATTAAAATCAAGGATGCTGTCATTATGTTTGCCCAAGCGACAGACAACTGGCATCAAAAAACAGCTGGTATGTTTCTCTATATAGAAAAGGTAGACGATGTTTTTAATCTTGCCATGCAAAAAGGCTCTAAAAGCCTAAAAAATCCTGGCCAGCAAGACTACGGATATACTGCAGGTTTTGAAGATCCCTTCGGAAACCAATGGTGGATTACAGAACCTTTAAGCGAATAATCTTTATGCTGAAACTAAAAAAAGTACATCACATTGCCATAATCTGTTCCGATTATGAAGTATCGAAACATTTTTACACCAAACTATTAGGCTTCGAAATCATGGCCGAAACCTACCGCAGCGAAAGAGATTCTTATAAATTGGATCTTGCCTTGAATGGAAATTATTCTATCGAACTCTTCTCGTTTCCCAATCCGCCAAGCCGTGTTTCACAGCCGGAAGCCTGCGGACTGCGCCATCTCGCATTTGAAGTCGACGATATCAAGCAGACGTTGCATTATCTTGTCGATAATAATTTAAACCCAGAACCCGTCAGGACAGACGAATTCACGAACAAAAGATTCACATTTATAGCAGACCCTGATAATCTGCCGATTGAATTCTATGAAGCCTAAGAATTGAGTCTTTTTTATGACCGTATATTAAAAATTCCAAGAACGCAAAATCTAAAAATCAGAATTTAAATTTTACCTTTGGCGTTTCAACAATACATTTATATTATGGTTTATAAATTCAGGGTAATTCTCGATGCGGAAGAAGATGTTTTCAGAGATATTGCCATTCTAGACGATGACAGCCTAGAGGATCTGCACAATGCTATTGTCAATGCTTTTGGCTTTGACGGAATGGAAGTTGCCTCATTCTACACAAGCGATGATCAATGGAACCAAGACGAAGAAATTCCGATGTTTGATACGGGTGACGTTCCTGGCGAGCAAAAAGTAATGTCGGATTTTATGCTTTCCGAAGTCCTAGACGAAGAAAGAACAAAAATCATCTATGTGTATGATTTCATCAATATGTGGACTTTCTTTGTTGAGTTGGCAGCAGTCGAAGAACACGTTCCAGGACAAATTTATCCAGACGTATTGTTCTCTCATGGTGAAGTGCCACTTGAAGCTCCAGACAAAGATTTTAGCGATTCAGCCGTTAATGATTTTGACTACGACGAAGACGATTTTGACGAAGACGACCTAGACATGCTAGACGGAGGCGACAATTTTGAAGACTACGGCTTCGAGGAGAACTGGAATTAATTTTCCTGAGCCAAAAAGGCAAAAGTCACTAAGATTCAAAGGTTTTATTCTAGATTTAAATTATATTTGAGGAGATCTTAAATATACACCATGAACAATTTTAGAAACTTACTTATTTGGCAAAAGTCCATGGCTTTGGTAACAGGCATTTACAATTCCACAAAAGCATTTCCAAAAGAAGAAACATTTGGCCTTACATCACAAATTAGAAAATGCGCCATTTCAATTCCAAGTAATATTGCCGAGGGATTTGGCAGAGACAGCAACAAAGAATATCTCCGTTTTCTAAATATTTCAGTGGGTTCTCTTTTTGAATTGCAAACACAATTAGAAATAGCCAAAAATATTAGCTACCTTACAACAGAACAATTTAATAAACAATATGAAGACAGCCGAGAGGTTGAGAGAATGCTTATCTCTTTTGTAAACAAAATAAAAGAACGCAAATAACCTCAGCACCTTAGTCCCTCTTACCTTAGCAACTTATTTTTAAACATGATCAACTTATTTAACACCCACATCGAGACTCTTTCCATTCATAGAGTCGGAAACAAAAGCCGTAACGAAGCCTTCTTTTTGTCTGAATCCCCATACGGGCTGAACGACGAGATCATGCCTTTGCTTAAAGAATTTTTCTTGAAATCATTTAGAGAAAAAGAAGAAAACTATTTCCAATTCGCACACGATGTAGATTTGGACTATAATGAAATGTACAATCTGGCCAGCGAGATTTTCACCAACCCTAGCAGCGTTCACGAAGTTTCAAAAAAGATAACCAAACATTTGTTTGAGCAGTCCAACCATCCGCACATCAAAAACGGAGAAGTGTATGTAGCGTATCTGACCAACTTGAGTATCGATAACAATGTAGTTGACGCCGTTGGTATTTTTAAAAGCGAACTGCAGTCCGATTTCCTTCAATTTGAAGAAAAAGAAAGCAATCTAGAGATGATCCTACAGCAAGGAATCAACCTTAACAAGCTCGACAAAGGCTGCCTTATCTTCAATCACAAAAAAGAAGAAGGCTATAAAATATTGACTGTTGACAGCAACAGATATGATGCACGTTATTGGCTGGAGCATTTCCTTTCGGTAGATGCTTTCCAAGATGAGAACTTCATCACTAAAAAATATTTGAAATTCTGCCAAGACTTTGCAAAAGACGTGGTCTTGCCTGCCGAAGACAAAAAAGAAGAAGTCATGTTCATGAACCGTTCTGTGAACTATTTTGCGAAAAACGACGATTTCGAAGAGCAAAATTTCTTAAATGAAGTTCTTGATAATCCAGACCTGATGTCGGAATTCAAAAACTATAAAGTTGACAAAGGAGAAAAATACAGCATCGAAGATGTGACAAGCTTTCCAATTGCAAACGCTGCTGTTTCTGATGCCCGAAAAAAAATCAAGAACGTAATCAATTTGGATACCAACATCCAGATCAAGCTTGATTTCATCAATCCAGAAAGCGCAGAAAAATTTGTAGAAAAAGGCTGGGACGAAGAAAAACAGATGTACTATTATCTGGTTTATTTCAACAAAGAGCAAAAATCTTAATTTTCTAAAATAATCTAAGCATCCCCAATTGGCAACAGTTGGGGATTTTTATTTGCTTATAATTATATAAAAACAATCTTCTTTCGTAGTTGTAATTTTAGGAACTAATCTATTACAAATCAAAACCCTACTAGCTATGAAAACAAAAAACAAAGACATAGAAACTTTTTTCAATCACTACGAAAAAAGAGTCAACGATGCGCTGATAGGCAAAAAAATAGATGCTGATGAAGCAACCGATTCCTTTGCCGACTGCTTTATAGAATCAAGTCCGCTGGGAGTGATTTGTGGAAAAAACGATGCCCAATTCAAAAAGCAGATGCTGAAAGGCTATGAATTCTATAAGAAAATAGGCATTACTTCAATGGACATACTTTCAAAAGAAATCACCGTTCTCGACGAATACTATGTCATGGTAAAAATTTATTGGAGATCGAATTACCAAAAAGACAAAGCAGCAGGAAAAATAGACTTTGAAATCACTTATTTCCTGAATTTCAAGGACGGCAAACACAAGATTTTTGCTTTTATAACAGGTGATGAAGAAAAAGCCTTAAAAGAACATGGCTTGGCATAAAATCCATAACGTTTTGTTTACAAATCAGTTACATTATGCATTTCATCGATTATTTTTGCCTTTAATCGGATAAAGTAGTATGTTTATAACCCCAAAACAAACATAACCTACATGAATCCACTAACCTCCCGCCACAATGTGCTTTTTGAAAAAGCATTTTGTCGATTTTTTGGACACAAGTTCAAGACTGTCAGAAAAGTAACCGACCACTTCAAGGAATTTGAATGCAAAGTATGCCACTGCCATGCAACAAACGATGTGAAAGGCAACAAGATTCATCTCTCTGATGAATTAAAAGACATCAACAAGACATTAAATCAACTATATCAGAAAAGGCAGGTTGCCCTATAAATCTTTTCAAAATTCGGTTCCAAAAAAGAGTTTTTAATTCCTTGTAACAAATTGTTGCCTGAAACGTCCTATCTTTAAACCAAACCTCTATATATTTTGGAAACTATACTTAAAATTGAAAATCTTTATAAAAATTTCGGGCTGGTCAAAGCCGTCAAAAACGTTTCTTTAGAAATCAAAAAAGGAAATGTCTACGGTATTTTAGGACCAAACGGAAGCGGAAAATCCACTACCCTCGGAATAGTCCTCAACGTTGTCAATAAAACCTCAGGAAGCTACAGCTGGTTTGGAGGACAGATGGAAACTCATGAAGCCCTTAAAAAAGTAGGCGCAATCATCGAAAGGCCTAACTTTTATCCCTACATGACTGCTGAGCAGAACCTACAGCTAGTCTGCAAGATTAAAGGAACCAACTATTCTAAGATTCAAGAAAAACTAGAAATTGTCGGGCTTCTCGATAGGAAAGACAGCAAGTTCAGGACCTTTTCGCTCGGAATGAAACAAAGACTTGCCATTGCTTCAGCACTTCTTAACGATCCTGAGATCTTGATTCTCGATGAGCCTACAAATGGCCTTGATCCGCAAGGAATCCGTCAGATCCGCGACATCATTAAGACCATCGCTTCTCACGGAACCACAATCCTTTTAGCATCACACCTTCTTGACGAAGTAGAAAAAGTATGCAGCCATGTACTCGTCCTAAGAAAAGGAGAAATTTTATACTCTGGCACTGTCGACGGAATGAACTCCCAGGATGGCTTCTTCGAATTACAGGCAGAAAACCTGCAAGAATTAAAAAATGCTTTGGCACAACATCCTTCCATAGACAAGATCGAGGAAGAAGAAGGGCGTCTTATTGCCTATCCAAAAGGCAGCGTGAATGCTTCTGAGCTGAATAAGTTCCTCATCGAAAGAAACATCTTCTTAAGCCATTTGGTGAAACGCAAGCACAGCCTAGAGGAACAATTCCTGCAATTGACCAACAACAAATAACAAACCGAAACAATCCAAAACCCGATACCTTTCATAGTATATCAGGATAAAACTAGCAACCATGAAACGATTACTATCCATCGAACTTCAAAAAATATGGCAGAACAAGGCAAGCAGAGTACTTACCCTTACCTATTTCGTCCTGCTTTCCTTCATCGCCCTGATAGCCTCCATCAATTTTAGCTTTCTAGGCATCAACTTTAGGATTGCCGACCAAGGAATCTTCAATTTCCCTTACATCTGGCATTTCAATACCTATGTGGCCTCGATACTGAAATTCTTTCTGGCCGTAGTAATTGTTTCGATGATGGCAAACGAATACACCTACGGTACTCTCAAACAAAACCTTATCGACGGCCTTAGCAAAAACGAATTTATCAAGTCCAAGCTTATTACTGTAATTCTGTTCGCCCTAGGTTCGACCATTTTTGTTTTTATAATGTCAATGATATTAGGCCTGTGCTTCTCATCCTATGACGAGGCAGGCATTATCTTTTCAGATCTCGAATACCTTTTAGCCTATTTCGTAAAACTCGTGGCTTTCTTTTCTTTCTGCCTTTTCTTAGGAATATTAGTAAAACGTTCCGCATTTGCACTAGGATTCCTTCTCGTGTGGTTTTTCTTTGAAGGAATTATTTTCGGCCTTTTGAGATGGCTTGTTTTTTCAAGCACAGAGCAAGTTCAGAAAGTAACGGCTTTTTTACCATTGGAATCCATGTCAAATCTGATAAAAGAACCTATAACCCGATTCCAAGCCTATAAAGCCATCGAAAACCAAGTCTCTGGCGGCGTGGCCCCAAAAGACTACAGTGTTCACTGGTATGAAATTCTCATTGTGGTTGTTTGGACGGTTATTTTTATGTTAATGTCGTATAAAATTCTGAAAAAACGAGATTTATAGTATCTTTGCCGATACTATGAAAATGACAAAACCCCACATTTTTATTTTATTTGTTCTTTGCCTTCCGTTTCTGGCCAAAGCTCAATATATAACAGTCAACGACACCTATACAAAGGAACAGCTGGTCAGAGATGTACTCATCAACAATACCTGCGCCAGCGTTTCAAATATTTCGGTGCTTGGAGGAAATTTTGCTTCAGGACAGCAAAGCTACGGCTACTTTAATGCCGGGAGCAGCACCTTTCCTTTTGCAGACGGAATCGTATTAAGTACCGGAAGAGCCGTCGCAGCACAAGGCCCAAACAGCAGCCTGCTCGATGACGGCCAAGGAATGGACTGGCCGGGCGATACCGATCTGGAAGCTGCCTTGGAAATAAACAATTCTATCAACGCTACCATACTCGAATTCGACTTTATTCCGCTCGGAAACAAGATCAGTTTCGACTATATCCTCTCTTCAGAAGAATACCATGACAATGCTCCATGCCGCTATTCAGACGGGTTTGCGTTTCTTCTAAAAGAAGTTGGAGGCACGGGAGGTTATAAAAATCTTGCAGTCGTTCCGGGAACTACCATACCCGTAAAAGTAACATCCGTTCACCCAGAGATTGGAGGAAACGGCGGCTGTGAAGCCCAAAACGAAGAATATTTCGGAGCCTTCAACGGCTTTGAGCATCCGACCAATTTTAACGGACAGACCGTAGCTCTGACTGCTCTTTCAGACGTAACACCAGGAGTACTTTACCACATAAAATTAGTCGTGGCAGACGAAGGTAACTACCGATACGACTCGGCCATCTTCTTAGGAGGCGGAAGCTTCAAGATAGAAACTGATCTTGGCGAAGACAGGCTATTAGCCACAGGAAATCCGCTTTGCAAAGACGAAACCTTGCCCCTAAATGCTACGAATGCCAATGCAATACGATACGAATGGTACAAAGACACAGTCCTACAGCCAGAAATCACGCCTACCTACCCTGTTACTGTAGCAGGCACTTATGCGGTTCGCGTTGAGCTGACAGGCGGTTGTTTTTCTACAGGAGAAATCAAAGTAGAATATGCTGGAGCACCCGCAGTTTCTAATGCTGTTCTAGTACAATGCGACGAAGACAATAACGGCCTTGCCCTGTTCAACCTCAACCAAGCAGACGCTCAAGTCATTGCGGGAGACCCGACTTTAACCGACCCTGTGTATTTTAGGACAAACGGCGAAGCAGCTTCAAATACTAATCCAATTACCAACGTTACAAATTTCGAAAATACCCAGCCGGTTGTTTATGCCCGTGCAGAAAACCAATACGGCTGTTACGCTATTTCAGAAGTAACGCTGAACGTTTCCAATAATAATATTGCCGATCCGCAAGACTTGAAAAAGTGTGATACCGATACCAATCCTACAGATGGCAAGTCGGTTTTTAACCTGCGTGACAGAGAGGCTGCTATACTCGCCAACCTGCCATCAGGAAACATTAATTATTATACTTCATACGAAGACGCCCTATCCGGATTAAATCCGATTCCTGCTCCTGATGTCTTCCCAAATACCATTCCTTTCCAACAGCGTATCTATGCCAAACTAAGTTCGGGAATCGATTGTTATGGAATTGCCGAATTTAACGTCATAGTCAATTCTTTCGGCAACAGTCTAAACGACGTACAGGCAATTGTCTGCAGAGGCGGCGATGTATTGCTTAATGCAGGAAGCGGCTTTTCAAGCTACAAATGGAATACTCCAAACAACGAAACGACGCAGACCATTCGAGTAACCGCAGCAGGAACCTATACCGTTACCGTCACCAATTCAGATGGTTGTGAAGGCACTAAAAAATTCATCGTCACGGCTTCCAGCATTGCCACGGTAGCATCCATGAGCATAAGAGATTTCCAAGGAGGCAATAACTCCGCGACGGTAGTCTTGACATCAGACAGTATCGGAACTTACCAATATTCTCTAGACGGCATTACTTTCCAAGACTCGCCTACCTTTACAAATCTAGATCCAGGCAGATACACAGTCATCATAAAAGAAGCCAACTGCGGTATCATTACCCATGTATTTTACATCATGGATTACCCTAAATTCTTCACCCCAAATAACGACGGTACGAATGATATGTGGAGGATTCCATACCTGCAGTTCCAGCCCAATGCTACCGTTGCTATTTTTGACCGCTACGGCAAGCTGCTCTACTTTTTTAAAGGAGGACAGCCTGGTTGGGACGGCAAGCTGAATGGCTACGACCTGCCTGCAAACGACTACTGGTTTAGGATTATACTTCAAGACAAAAGAGAAATAAGAGGACACTTCTCACTCTTAAGATAATTCTATATCTTTGAGAGCTAATCGGCTCGTTATGAGAATAAAACTACTTGTCTTTTTTCTATGCTTGTCCCTACAATCCTTCTCGCAAGGAGAAGCCTCCAATTGGTTTTTTGGCAACAGGGCGGGCATTAAGTTCAATAGCGACAATACCATAACCACGCTTTCCAACTTCCCGAATCCTATTCGAATCGTTACCGACGAAGGCTGCAGCTCTTTCTCAGATGCTAATGGCAATCTTCTCCTATACACGGACGGACGGACCGTTTGGGACAGGAACCATATCATCATGCCCAACGGAAACTATAATGCAGGAACAGGACTGCTGGGCGACCCTTCGAGCACACAGTCTGGAATAATCGTACCGAACCCTGCCAATTCAAACCTCTATTATATTTTTACGGTCGATGAGCCGCACCATCAAAACGCATCGGTCTATCCCAATCAATTTTTAGGAGACTATGACGGAGGCGGAGGACGCGTTCCCGCAGCAGACGATGGCTTCAACAACGGACTCAACTATTCTGTAGTCGATATGTCTATCACAGGAGCCAACGGAAGCATCGGCAACATAACCGTTCGCAATACCCATCTCGTTACTTATAATCCCGACCCAGCAGGAGAAGAAATCAAATACAAATGCTCCGAAAAAATTACAGCCGTCAGGATCCGTAACGGAGGAGGCTATTGGGTCATAACCCATTTTATTGACAAATTCTATGCTTTTAAGATTGACCCGAGCGGCGTAAGTACCACGCCCGTAATTTCGCAGCTAAATCCTGTAGTTCCCGTTTCTGGTTATAGGAGAAACGCCATCGGCCAGATCAAAGTTTCTCCAAACGGAAAAAAGATTGCCATCGCACACGTACAGAACGGACAGACCGCGGGCGGAACTTCTTCGGGAGGGGCGATGTACCTCTATGACTTTGACAACAGCACAGGAATCGTATCAAATGGCCAAGCCGTAATAACAGACAGCGGCTGCTACGGAGTTGAATTTTCTGCCGAAACCAAAAAGCTCTACGTCTCTACAGAAAGTGGTGTCGTACAATTCAATCTCGAAGCCCCATCCATACCCAATTCAGGACAGCTCATTTCAAGCCGCAGCTATTCTTCATTGCAGCTCGGTCCCGACAAAAAAATCTACAAGGCCAACATCAATACCGGATTAGACGATGGCTTCCTCGATGCCATCAACAATCCCGAACTCGACGGCTCTGCCTGCGGTTATCAAAATGCCGCAGTCAATTTAGGAGCAGGTACATCCCGCTTTGGACTGCCTCCGTTCATCACCTCGGTCTTCAACACCAATATCATTGCAAAAAACCTTTGTGCAGGCCAAGCTACCACCTTCGAAATAAGTGCCAACGGATTTGTGCAAAGCGCCATTTGGAATTTTGGCGACGGCAGCGTCTTCAGCAATTCTCTATTGCCTTCCCATGTCTTTCCTGGACCGGGTACCTATACCGTCACAGCAACCGTAGTTGTTGAAGGAACAACCATCAGAAGCACCAAAAATCTGCAGATTAATGCCCTGCCCGTAGCCACGCCTGCAACCCTCGTGCAATGCAGCCCTACGGCAGCCGACACCAATATTCCGTTTAAGCTATCAGAAGCCACACAGTCCATCATAGGAAACGACCCCAATCTGAGTCTTACTTTCTTTCGCTCGTTGCCAGAAGCCATCAACGACACGAATGCTTTGCCAATAAACTACCCGAACACAACTAATCCGCAACAACTTTTTGTCAGAGTAACCGACAACACTACGGGCTGCTTTTCCACTACTACGCTCGACCTCTCTGTAAACGCAATGGCAAACACCCCATTGCAAATTAAAAAATGCGACGAGCTGAATAGCGAAGACGGAATATCCGACTTCACCCTAACCGATGCCCAGATATCAGGACTGCCTCCGACTGCAACTACGCTATATTATGCCAATATTGACGATGCCCTGCTTGAGCAGCATCCCATAGCCGAAAACTATACCAACACAATACCTCACCAGCAGACAATCTACGCAAGAGTCGAAGACAACAACCAATGCTGGGGCATCTATCCCATCAGCCTCATCGTCAATCCGCTGCCACAGCTCAAGACCGAGGACACCTATTATGTATGTACGAATCTGCCGAACCGCTACACAACGCTTACACCTGGCTTATTGCAAGGAATTCCTTCCGACTATACGTATGAATGGTCTACTGGAGAGCATACTTCGACCATACAAGTCAATCAAGCCGGAACCTATAACGTCAAGGTAACCAATATCCATGGATGCTCAAAAATCCGCACCCTGACCGTATTGCCTTCTAATAATGCCACCATCCAAAAAATTGTCATCGTCGATCTTGTTGCTAACAATACGGTTACTGTGCTGTTGGCGCCGGAAAGTATCGGAAGCTACCAATACAGCCTCGACCTACCAAACGGACCTTTTCAAGACTCGAACCATTTCGAAAATGTCTCGCCTGGATTCCATACGGTCTATATCTATGACATTCATGGCTGCGGCATCGTGAAGAAAGACATTTCTGTCTTGCAGATACCCAATTATTTCACCCCGAACGGCGACGGCTATAACGACACTTGGAACATCATCGGAATCAATTCCATATTCTATTCCGATGCAAAAATTTATGTTTTTGACCGTTTCGGAAAGCTTCTGTCCGACGTAGATCCTAGAGGCGCTGGATGGGACGGAATCTACAACAATCATCCCGCTATCGCGACAGATTATTGGTATCTTGTTATTTTGAACAACGAAAGAACTGTAAGAGGGCATTTTTCGCTAAAAAGATAATTGCCCATCTCCTAGCTACTAGCAAGTCAAATCTATCGAATCCTCATTCACAATAGCCATTTGCTATTTAGATATTGCCTTATTGCTATTAAAAAACTAATTTTTAGCGGATTAAAACGATTGAAACTCTTAATTTTCAGAAGGAATTAAATTTCAAATACTAAAAATATAATAAATTTGAGCAAACATACGTAACGAATGACTTTAAAAAAATCCCTCATTGCCCTCCTCCTCCTTTTTACAATCACCAAGACTTTTTCGCAGAATGACTGCACCGATGCCATCATTGTATGCGGAAATACTGGATTTGAAGGATTGAGCGCAACAGGAATTGGCATTCAAGAACTCGGATTCAACAACTGCAGCAGCCAAGAAAACAACAGTATTTGGCTTATGCTTTCTATAGACACGGGCGGTACGCTTGGATTTACCCTTACTCCCGAAAGCAGTGATATAGATGTCGATTTCGACTTTTTTATATTCGGACCCAATGCCGACTGTACTAATTTAGGGCAAGCTATCCGCTGTTCGACCACCAACCCAATAGCGGCAAATGCCTCAGACAATCTTACAGGCCTGAACCAAGACGAAACCGATACTTCCGAAGGCCCGGGGGCAGACGGAAACAGCTTCGTGCAATGGCTCACCGTCAACAATGGCGAAAGCTACTTTTTAGTCATCGACAGGCCGGTAGGCTCGAGCAATTTTTCGCTCACGTGGACGGGAACGGCTACCTTCAATCAGCCCCCAACATTCCAGAATCCAACAGGTACGGCACTCAATATTACAAATTGCGACAACGACGGCTTTATCGACAACAGTACCACTTTTGACCTCGAGCAAAACACCAGCACTATTATCGGCAGCCAGACTTCGGTAGCCGTTACCTATCACCTCAACACCAACGACGTACTGACGGGAGAAAATGCTATAACACCATCAGGCAGTTTCCCGAATACTATAAACCCACAGCCTATTTTTGCACGAATCACCAATACTATTACCGGATGCTTTTCGACTGCCGAATTTTCTATCGAAGTAATCAACTCAGTCGATATTCCGAACGACCAATTTGCAATCTGCGACGATAATATCGACGGCGACGACCAGAATGGCCAGGCCACCTTTAACATGAGCGATGTTACCATTGGTATTCTATCAGGCACCAACCAATCCGGACTCATCGTAGGCTACTACCCCACTTTTGGAGATGCCATGAACAATACTGCAGCTTACGGAACCACCCATTACAATATGACTCCGAACGAAGAAAGCACCTTTATCAAAGTCACCAATACAGACGGATGTTTCAAGATAAAAGAAATCAAGCTTGTCGTCAATCCCTTGCCTGCAAAAACGACTGCCACTTTGGTACAGTGCGATTCCGGACTTACTCCAGACGGACTCACTTTGTTCAACCTCAATGAAGCCATTCCTTCCCTCACGGGAGGAGATCCAAACTTAGGCGTAGAGTTTTTTAAGAGCAACATCCTGTTACCGACAGCCTATACCAATACTACAAATCCTGAAACCATCGATGTAAAGATTACCGACCTTACGACCGGATGTTCCAGTATGAGCACCCTAGACCTTAACGTAAACGTAATTAACAGGACCGTGACCATCGCTCCGCAATGCGACATCGCCGAAACCGGTGTCATGCCGTTCGATCTAAGCACTACAGACCTTGTCCTGACACCGACTGAAACGGCGCATTTTTACGCCAACCTAAACGATGCACTGCTAGAGCAAAACGAAATTACAAATACCGCCAACTATCCGAATGCTACGCCTTATAACGCGACTATCTATGTACGCGTTGAAGAAGCCAATAGCTGTTCTGTAATAGCTCCAATCCAGCTAACAGTAAACCGCCTCCCACAGATTGAAGTACAAGACACTGGTTATGTTTGCACCAACTTGCCCAACCGTTATATTACCCTCGATGCAGGACTGCTGCAAGGCAATCCGACGGATTATACCTACGAATGGTCGACTACGCCCGTACAGACAACTCCCGCCATCCTCGTAAACGAAGTAGGAATCTATACTGTAAAAGTCACGAACGCCAACGGATGCATCCAGACCAGAACCATAACTGTCTTCCCGTCTAACAATGCCACGATAGCCGAAGTCGTAATTGTAGATTTGGCACAAAACAATACCGTAACCGTTATTCTAGACCCTGCCAGCATTGGCAGCTACCAATACAGTCTTGACCTGCCGAACGGCCCGTTTCAAGATTCCAATCATTTTGAAAACGTAGCCGCAGGAATACATACCGTCTATGTCTATGATACCCATGGCTGCGGCATCGTATCCCAAAAAATATCCGTGCTAAAGATTCCTGCCTTTTTTACGCCTAATGCAGATGGCGCTAACGACACTTGGGACATTATCGGCATCAACCCGCTATTTTTCGCCAGCTCAAAAATCTATATCTTTGACCGCTTCGGAAAGCTACTCGCAGATATCGATCCTAAAGGCGCAGGCTGGGACGGAAATTACAACGGACGCCCTTTGCCAGCCAATGATTATTGGTACTTAGTCAAACTAGAAAGCGGCAGGACCATTCGAGGGCATTTTAGTTTGTTGCGATAATAAAAAGAGCCATGAATTATCATGGCTCTTTTTATATATAATTATGTTGACTATTTCTCATACCAGTCAACAACCTTAAGTAAAGAATCTGCAAAGCCAAAAATATCATCAATTGAAACAATCTCATGACGAATTTCCTTTTTCTGTTCATCAAGTAGGACAAAATATTTCTTAGCTCCTGCCAAATATAGCCTACATATTGTTTTACGATTATTATCATCTAGGAGTATTGCAAAATAAGATTGGGCGTCTCTATATGCAATTCTAGTTATAGGTATTTTTTGTCTCAAAATAGTTTTTACAATCATAAAAGCTTCAAGTTCTTCTTGAGTAGTTTCTACTTTGTTAGCCTCTTCTTTTGTTATCTCAGAATTTAATTCTGCTTCTTGCTCTTTTGTCACTTCATCTTCTTTAGTCAAGGCAGATTTTAAACGATCCGTAATCATATCGCTGATATACTGTTGCAATGACTTCTTAGTAAGATTGGTAAACTGTTCCAATACTTTGGCTGTAATAACACTTGGATAAACTTGTTTAGCAAAATGTTTTACAAATTCTGGGCTTGGATTGGTAAATTCTGAATTAATAAGTTTCTTTAATTCAAAAGTATATTTCAAATCACTGGCTGTGGTTACTATGTTTTCAAAATCATAATATGCCTTATGAAACTTTTTCAATTCTTCTATTTGATTATCCTTTATATCAGTAATATTGAAAGCAAAAAATGGTTTTTCATCCATCTTATTCGTCTCTACCAAATCAGTGTAGAACTTGTATTCAATACCATTAGTTAAAATAGAAAATTTTGCTTTCGTTGTATGAAAATAACGAAACAGTTGAGAAGCATTGTTCACGTTTAAAGGGGAAGCATGATGTTTGCATTCAATCAAAATAATAGGTTCTCCATCTTGCATGATTGCATAATCAATTTTCTCTCCCTGTTTGATGCCTATGTCGGCTACTAATTCTGGAGTCACTTCAAACGGATTAAAAACATCATACCCCAATTCTTTAATAAAAGGCATAATAAAAGCATTTTTGGTCGCTTCCTCAGTATTTACCTGACTCTTTAATTTTAAAACTCTTTCTCCAAGTATTCTAATTTGATCTTTAAAATCCATAATATCAATAAGTTTGTTTGTACCAAACATATAACTATTGATTACCACATTTTTACGGTTTTCCTCATTTCTCGAATAAATGTCAAAAAGCGCTAAAAGAATTAAATAATAATTTAAATTTATAATTCAAAACTCTAGAAGACAACACCATGACAGCAGACCAATATCCAAAGATCTACCTCTACCGCAGGATTGTCCAGGCAAAAGTCTTCATTGATAAATGCTATGCCGAAAAAATCGACCTTAACAATATCTCAGACGAAGCCTATTTTTCTAAATTCCATTTCATACGTCTGTTCAAAACCATCTACGGAAAGACGCCCCACCAATACCTCACGAGCGTACGCATCGAAAAAGCCCAACAGTTTCTACAGCAAGGCAAGCCTGTAACCGAAGCCTGTTCCCTAGTAGGTTTCGAAAGCCCAAGCACCTTTAGCGGCCTCTTTACCAAACTCGTCGGCAAAACACCTTCCCAATACCTCGATACCCATAAAGAAAGACAAGCCCAGATACAGCAGACGCCCTTAGCCTTTGTACCCGGCTGTTATGCCTATATGCACGGCTGGAAAGAAAATAGCAATTTTGAAGAAGCCGAAAAATAAATCATTGCCCATCTTTGTAATGTGTTCAACATAAAAAAAGAAAAGCCATGATTACAAAAATGACCATTACCAACATCCATGTCTTAGACCAAGACAGCGCCTATGATTTCTACATCAACAAATTAGGCTTCAAGCTCGTAGACGACATCCCAATGGGACCCGAAACCCGATGGCTCACCGTCTCTCCTCCAGAACAACCCGACCTACAATTAGTCCTCTTTCCCGTTACCGTAAGCAAGATGTTTCCTAAAGAAGTCGCAGAAACATTAATCGACCTGATCAAAAGAGGAATATTCGGATGCGGAGTACTCACCTGCAACGATATCTTTGCTACCTACGAAGAACTAAAATCAAAAGGCGTAGAATTCATCAAACCGCCCACAAAAGAATTCTATGGCACAGAAGCCTTGTTCAAAGACGACTCCGGCAACTATTTTTCATTACAGCCGCTAAACAATTTCGACAATGAAAACAATATTTGATCCAGCAGCACGAGAGGAATTGATCAGCAGGATCAATTCCTTCGATGAAAACAGCACAAGGCAATGGGGAAAAATGAACGCTTATCAAATGGCCAAGCACTGTACGATATGGAACGAGTGGGTTTTAGGCAAGGAAAACCATGTCTATAAGCAAGAATTTCTAGGCAAGATATTTGGCAAGATGGCCCTCAAGAGCAATACCAAAGACGACCGCCCTTTAGCCAAAAAGATGCCGGCCGGAGCAGCATTTACAGTAAAAGAAAAAGAAGGTAACCTAAAAGCTCAAAAAAACATCTGGGCAGGACAGATCGCAGGCTACGGACACTTTTCCAATCCTGATTTCGTCCATGACTTTTTCGGCAAAATGACAAAAGAAGAAATCGGCATATTTGCCTACAAACACAACGACCATCATCTGCGGCAGTTTAGCGTCTAGGGCAACAGCTTTGTTTCCATGTGTTAAAAAATACCCTTGTTCCAATTATACAAGTTTGTCATTCTTTAAGGAAATATTTTTATCTTTAAAAAATCATCAATCAAACACATGAAAAAAAGAATCCCTTTTCAAATCCTTTTGCTGCTGCTTTTCACATTGCAAGCATTTTCACAGACAGACAATCCCGAATTGCAGAAAATGGCCGACGACGACCAAAGCGCAAGAATGGCTTCAGACATCAACTGGATGATCCTCAACAAAGAAGACAGCCTTAGGCGCGTGAGGATTTTCGAACTCATAAAAGAAGACAAAGTCAAGACCGCCAAAGACCACTTCAATTCCGGAATCGTCTTCCAGCACGGCAACGATACCATCGATTCGCGAATAGCAGTACAAAGTTTCAAAAAAGCCATAGAACTCGATGCAACGCTCAACAAATGGTGGTATGCCGCAGCAGTCGACAGAGACCTGATGCGAAGAGGACAGCCCCAGATTTACGGAACCCAGTTCATAAAAAACCAAGCCACAAACAACAAATGGGCGCGATACAAAATCGATACCACAAAAGTAACCGACGAAGATCGCAGCTATTACAGCGTAGAAAGCCTTGCCGAGCAAGTAAAAAAAGAAAGATTCATGAATCTAAAATCAGTCTCTTCCTATTATGAAAGCAACAATTCTATTGATAAGACCATCAAGTTTATCGAACAAGAATTCAAAAAAGGAAACCAATCCGAATACAACAGTAGCGAAGAAGAAATCAATAATTTTGGCTATAGCCTGCTGAATGCCAATAAAAACGAAGACGCCCTAAAAATCTTCAAGCTAAACACAAAACTCTATCCAAACGGCTTCAATACTTTTGACAGTTACGGCGAATGCCTGATGAAGCTTGGCCAAAAGAAAGAAGCTCTAAAAGCCTATAAAAAATCATTAGCGCTCAATCCTCAAAATGACAATGCTAGAAAAATAATAGAAGAGAATAAATAACCTTTATTAAATTGTATTTTTGAGGTGATGCTAACTTGTTCTGAACAAAACCTAATCAAAAACCATGAGACTAACAGGAATTATTATTATTTTACTCTTAACAACCATGGGATGTAAAAACCCTGACGCTATTACCAAAACGGAGGAAATAAATCATTTATCACGTAAGATTTCTGAACTTCAAAGGCAAAATAAGATTTTAAGAGATTCATTATCTGAATATGAAGAAATTTTTTTATACTCGCAGACATTAGTTGGTGTTCCAGACAAACCTTTTTTAAAAGTCGGCAAAAACAATAATATAGTTATGCTATTTCAAACTTTTGATAAAAAATTACCCAAATACGATATCTATAAAATTGAAGGCGATAAACAAATAAAAATAGGCAGTAACACTAGTACTAGATTTGACTACAATTTTACTCCAAAATCCATTGACGATAAAGAATTAAAACTTTTAGTAAAAATACCTTATAATAAAAAGACAATTGAAATTCCAGGTCTTATGATTTTCGATGTCAAGGAATAAAATATTGGCAGCCACAAACAATAAATGGGCACAATACAAAATCAATCTAAAGAAAGCCATGAGACATATAAAAAGGTTTAGTATATTCTTTATTTTAATCCCCATCGCTTTTACATTATCCTGCAGCAACACGAACGACAAATTAAAAGAAGGATTCTGGAAACATGCCGGAGGATTTTACATAGGCGATATTATTGATTTCAAAAACAAGTCCATCCAAATAAAAAACGACACCATTTTCAAGAACGATACCGCAATAGCTAGAATCGAAAAGCTAGAAACCCGATGGCTAGCAGGAGACAAAGTACTCCATATCAAAGCAATTCCGAGCGGAAAAAGCGCAAGATATGTAGAGAAATAATCCCCGCACCGCCAAGACATCGTTTGCAGGAATTACAAATTATCTCTTTCTTTGTTTAAAAGAAGACCAACCCACATGAAAAAAGCGGCAATCACTCGGCTGAATATCCTCCAGAAAGCCTTTGAGCTCATCTACGGAAAAGGCTACCTGACTACCAGTATCGACGAGATTTTGGCCACTACCCATGTAACAAAAGGAGCCTTCTATTACCATTTCAAGAACAAAGACGAAATGGGCATTGCTATCATCAATGAACTATTAAAACCCACGTTCGAGGCCACATTCCTGAAACCTCTTGCGTCCGGCGGCGATCCTGTACAGATTATCTACGACATGATGCACGAGATACTCATGGACAACGAATTCCTCAAAGTAGAATACGGCTGTCCCGCGGCCAATTTCACCCAAGAAATGGCTCCTTGGAATACCGATTTCACAAAAGCACTAAACGACCTTTCCGCAGCATGGAAAGACGCCATCATTGCCTGCATCGAAAACGGCAAAAAAGACGGAAGCATTCACCCAGACGTAAAAGCAGACCAGGTCGCCATCTTTATCATGTCAGGCTACTGGGGCATCCGAAACATAGGCAAATTAAGCAACAGCAAAGCCGTATACCTCGTGTTTTTAAAACAGCTAAAAGACTACCTCGAAACCCTCCGATAATTTTTTTATTCAAAAACATACTAATTAGTATGTTTTTTATTTACTTTTGTTCCCGTAACAAACAAATAGTCGTTTTTCGATATGTATCAAGCCCTTACCTTCCTCCATTCCACACTGCGCTGGCTTGTTTTGGTCAGCCTGATTGTTTCACTATACAGAGCCTACCGTGGCTATTTCCGCAAAGCAGCATTCACAAAAACAGACAATGCCGTTAGGCATTGGACAGCCACCATAGCCCACACACAATTAATGGTCGGCATGACGCTATACTTCCAGAGTCCCATCATAAAATACTTTCTCAACAATTTCAGCACCGCCAAAGAAAGCTTCGACCTGCTTTTTTTCGGAATCATCCACAGCCTGCTCATGCTCGCTGCCATAATCATCATTACCATTGGTTCTTCCTTGGCAAAAAGAAAAACCACAAGCCCCGAAAAATTCAAGACGATGCTCTTCTGGTATACCTTGGCCCTGCTCATCATTTTCATTGCCATACCCTGGCCGTTCTCCCCTTTCGCAAACAGACCCTATTTCAGATAATATGCAGACACTTTTAAAAACACCCATCGGGCGCCTTCGCCTCATCGGATACATCGAAGGACTTTCCCTCCTCGTCCTCCTCTTCATTGCCGTACCTCTTAAATATGCAGCCGGCGATCCCTCGCTCTCAAAAATCATGGGACCGCTTCACGGAGCCCTATTCCTGCTCTTTATCTTCAACACCTTGAGCGTTGGAGTCGAACAGCAATGGAAGTTCAGGCAAACCACCTACAAGGTCATGCTCGCCTGCATCATTCCGTTCGGAACCTTTTATATCGACCGAAAAATTTTAAGCAAAATATGAAAAAAGCAATCCTCATCGTCGGCATCCTTTTGCTTGCCTATATCGGATACCGCATCTACAAGATCTACACTTTAGACAAAGGACTAGGCCAGCTCATTTCAGAAGGAGCCATCATCCTCGACGTCCGTACAGAAAAAGAATTCGAGATGGGCCATATCCAAGGCGCCCTCAACATTTCTTTAGGCGAAATCCGCCACCGCTATACAGAACTCGATACCTCAAAAACCTACATCACCGTATGTTCCCACGGACTCCGCAGCGTCAAGGTCGAAAACATCTTAAAAGAAAAAGGATTTAAAAAAATATACAACGGAGGCGCTTGGAACGATCTGCAGCAAAGCCTTAAAAAACACTAATTCTTTTTTACTCCCCGCTAATCCTCACTCATACAGCCGTTTTGCAGTTTTAGGGTATAGAATAGCAAAAATAATTGCCATCTTTGAATAATACTACATTATAAAGATAAGAGCGGAGTATAAAAGTTTAAGAGGCATTGTTGTTAATAGTACTCCGCCTATCTTTATTCCGAAAAGTTCACCACGCTCCTCTGCATCCAGATGCCGACTTTTGTGAGTTACTAAAGAATATGCGACATGGCCAATAAACAAAAAAGCGACCAAAAAAGAAGTGCCGAAATAACCAGGCGCTATTTCGATTTTATAGACAGGCATACAAACGATGTCAGCAGCGGCCGTGTTTCCGAATTCATGGAACTAAACCAAATAGCACGCGAATTGGCCGTTTCACACAAGCACCTCACAGACAGCGTCCAAAAAGAAACACAGCACCACCCCTGTCATTTTTACGACACAAAAATTATCGAAAAAGCAAAACAGCTCATGGCAGATCCGCAGCTCTCTATTGCGCAAATTGCACTAGCGCTAACCTACGACCCTTCCAATTTTTCTAAATTCTTCAAAAAGTTTACAGGAGAGACACCCGGAGCATTCAGAAAAAAGCAAAAAATAAACAACACCTAAAGTTCCGAAAAGTTCACCACATTTCAGTCATCGATTTTCCGCTCCTTTACAGTAGTAATAATCGTAAAACAATCAATGACCATGACAAGAAATGATCTAAACGGAAAAGTAGTTTTAATTGCCGGAGGCGCTAAAAACTTAGGAGGCCTATTAAGCCGCGGTTTTGCCGCAAAAGGCGCAAAAGTAGCCCTACATTACAATAGCAGCAGCACCCAAGCAGATGCCGAAAAAACACTGGCAGCCATTCAAAAAGCAGGAGGCGAAGCCTTTTTGTTTCAGGCCGATTTGACAAAAGTTGAAAACATCAAAAAGCTTTTCGAAGCAACCAAAGCCAAGTTCGGCGGTATCGACATTGCTATAAACACCGTAGGCATGGTATTAAAAAAGCCTTTTTTAGACACTACCGAAAAAGAATACGACACCATGTTCGACATCAACTCAAAAGTAGCCTATTTCTTTATCCAAGAAGCAGGCAGGACGCTTAATGATAACGGCAAGATCTGCACCATTGTCACCTCGTTATTGGCAGCCTACACCGGACTGTACTCTACCTATGCCGGAGCCAAAGCTCCCGTAGAGCATTTTACCAGAATGGCCTCAAAAGAATTCGGACAGAGAGGCATTTCCGTTACAGCCGTAGCCCCAGGCCCAATGGACACGCCTTTCTTTTACGGACAAGAAGCCCCAGACGCTGTAGCCTATCACAAATCAGCCTCAGCCCTAGGCGGCCTGACCGACATTAAAGACATAGCCCCATTAGTCGAATTTCTAGTAAGCGACGGCTGGTGGATCACAGGCCAGACCATTTTTGCAAATGGCGGATATACTACAAGATAATAACAAAAAAAACCAGCAGTAGTACTGCTGGTTTTGTTATAACGCTCCTCAACTATTAATACTATATTTGATTGATAAACTAAAAAAGCTACCCAATGGAAAAGATTTTATTATCTCTTCCAACCTTTAGCTCTTAATTTATATCTTAGTTAAAAACAGCTTTTAATAAATAATTCGATCAAAACATGAAAACACTTTCTTTAATCACATTGCTGCTACTCACGAGCCATAACCTCCTAAGCCAAGAAAAAAATTTTATTGACCATCCGTATATAGAAACCACGGCAAATTCAGACACTTTAGTAGTTCCAGACAATATTTATATCACCATAGTTTTAAACGAAAGCGACAGCAAAAACAAAAAATCTACCGAAGAATTAGAAACTACACTAGAGCAAACACTTAAAAAATTAAATATTAATACGCAGAAGGATTTGAGTCTTTTGGATTACAGCAGCGATTTTAAAAAATACTTCCTTAAAGGGCAAAATATCTTAAAATCAAAAAATTATTCCTTATTGGTTCACGATGCTGTTATTGCAGGCAAGGTTCTGGCAGCACTTGAAAATGTTGGTATCTCTAACGTCGAAATTGCCAAAACAGAATATTCCAAAGCAGAAGAACTGGTTGAAAATCTAAAATCTTCGGCCATATTAAAAGCAAAAAAATATGCCAATAAGCTAGCCAATCCTATAGGACAGAAAGTCGGAAAGGCAATTTTTATATCAGACACTTCATCAACACCTTTTAATCTTCAAGGTCAAGTCGCTGGCATACAAATTAGAGGTGCTGCAAGTATTTATGGCAACAGGGCTACAGAACCTATTTTAATAGACTTCCAAAAATTAAAATTCGAAACACAAGTGACAGTACGATTCACATTAGAGTAAAAAAATCATTTATAACTTTATGTTTGACTACATCCTAAACAACATCGCACATGATTGAGTTTATCGTAACTGAGGGCTGGTGGATCACAGGCCAGACCATTTTTGCAAACGGCAGATATACCACGAGATAGCAACAAAAAACCAGCAGTAGTACTGCTGGTTTTTTTATTAAATCATTAACCATCACTTCACTTTCAACTTCCAACTTCCAACTTCCAACTTTCGACTTTCGACTTTCAACTTTCGACTATCAACTATCAACTATCAACTTTTACAATAATTCCCTAGCTTTACTACAAATTAAATTACACAAATGAAAAACCTTTGGTGTTGGCGTTGCCAGATGGAAGTACCTATGCTCGATGAAGAAGAATATGCAATAGCAGCAAAGCTATATTCTCAAGGCTTCGAAAAAATAGAATCAGGCAAGTCAAGAGAAGAACGGTTCAAGCCGATGCTTGACTACTACAACAACCTTACGGGATTTGAAGAAACAGAACCAAATGCAATACTGCATCATCGAATCGAACAATATGGCCCACCCTGCGAAAACTGTGGCAAGCCCTACCGCACGCCTCTAGCTTCTTTTTGTGCGGCCTGCGGAAACAAAAGAGTACTCCAAACAAATTAAAATTAATCACCACAAACTATCAACTTCCAACTATCAACTATCAATTATCAACTACTCATAATAGTATCATCTTTTTATGAAGAATCTATTCCTAATTACACTCTTTCTTTTTGCAAGCCTAATTTATGCAACAGAACAAATTCCTGATGTCTTAAAATACAACGGAAAAGAATACGAACTAAGAAGCTTCTCTCCCGCCCATAAATATTTTCAAGACAAGGGATTTCAACCGCCAAAAGAAGCAATTCAAACAACGGGCAATCAAAAAATTTTTCTATTCACGTACGAAATAATCAACGAAAAACTTTACTTGACAGATGTTGAAATCCTTCTACTGGAACCAAATAAAAAATACCCCAATATGACAGATCTCAATTCAAAAAGCATTTTCAAAGAATACTTCCCGCATGAAGACAAAATACTAATGGATGTCTCCAAAATAACAGTTATTCCATACGGAGATCTAATAGAAGAAGATTCTTGGTCAGACGGATATTATAAAAACTATTTGATATTTGAATTCAAAAGCGGAGAAATAACAAAAAAATTAGATTTAAGCAAGCAAGAATATATAACCGAATCAAAAAAACAGTTTAAGCTATTCAAAACAACCAAAGAATATAAAGAAGTCAAAAAAGACATAAAAGCAAAAAAATCAGTAGATTTTTTTAATGAATTTAGGCCAAAAAAACTTCAGGTAAACATCAATCAATATATAGAAAGACATATATTTTATAAAATCAAGCATATACAATAGACTATCTTTTCGACAAACAAAAAACATTGCCAAAAGCACAGTTGTTTAATAACCTCTCAACTTTCAACTTTCAACTTTCAACTTTCGACTTTCAACTTTCAACTTTCAACTTTCAACTCCTCACCTTCCTAATCACAATTTTTCCCCTCCCTACGCTCACCTTCACGCTGTCGCCTTCATAAAAGCCGCAGTCTTGGAGCCATTTCCCCTGAATCCTGATTTCCGGAAAAAAAGCGATGCGCCGATACGCCCTTGCAAAACCTTTACTAAAAACCGTAAGGTAACGTTCTTTCCCTTTTTTATTTTTGTTGCTGTTTGGTGTAGAATTTTCCATATCGTTATCATTTAATACGCCAAAGCAACAAAAGACCAAAAGCATAATCAAGTGGGCAAAAGCATACATTATTCTAAAGCAAAGAATATTTCAGAAACAATATTTGTTTATATTTAACAAAAATTTATACATACAGTTATGATACACAACAACATGCCAAACAAAAAAATACACCAAGGCCGAAACATCAAACGCTTTCGCGAAATGCTTGGCATCAAGCAAGAAGCCCTAGCTTTTGAGCTGGGCGAAGACTGGAACCAAAAGAAAATCTCTCTCCTGGAACAAAAAGAATCCGTAGAAAAGGATATTTTAGAACAAGTGGCTAAAATCCTGAAAGTGCCTACCGAGGCTATTGAGAATTTTGATGAGGAACAGGCGGTAAATATTATCTCAAATACATTTACAAGCAACGATACATCTACCTTAAATGCTATAAATATTCAACCAACATTTAATCCTCTTGATAAAATGGTTGAGCTTTATGAGCGTATGCTTCAACAGCAAAAGGAAATGATTGAGAAGTTGGAGAAGCTGATTGAGAAGAAGTAGTTTTTATTATCTAAAAGCCAAACTAAAATTATGAAAAATAAAGATTACGTTCAAGGCGCATTGTTTGAAAAAGACTTCTTAGTGAGAACATTAGGAAATTTAGCCAATCAACCTGACATTGCTTTAACTGAATTAATTGCAAATGCATGGGATGCTGGTGCAACGGAAGTCGAAATTTTTATACCTGAAAAGCATGGTGAACTTTTAACTATTAAAGACAACGGAACTGGTCTTACACAAGAGGAGTTTAAAAGTCGTTGGATGAAACTTGGTTATAATAGATTAGAAAATCAAGGCAAAAAAGTTGTATTTCCTAGCGGTGTTGATTTTAAAAGATATGCATACGGAAGAAATGGCGTTGGTAGACATGGTTTATTGTGCTTTAATGACGAGTATACTGTTATTACTAGTAAAAATGCCATTCAGTCAACTTTCCAAATAACTACTCAAAGTGAGAAAGAACCTTTTGTTATAAAGGAAGAATCACGCAAAAAAGCTACTTCACAAGGAACAACATTAGAAGTTGTAGTAACAAAAAATCTACCTAAATCAAGCGAAATTAATGATATTATCTCTGCTAGATTTTTGCATGACCCTAATTTTAAAATAACTATCAATCGAAATATTATTAATCTTGCTACACATGCTGGTTTGATAAAAACGATTGATTTCCCTTTTGAAGATTATAATTTTAAAATCCATTTAATTGACACAAAAAAATCCAGAAAAAACACCTTATATCAAGGAGTTGCAATTTGGCAATCAGGCAGATTAATTGGAGAACCTTCATGGGCATTAGGAGCAAATATTATACTTGATGGTAGAACACAAGAAGCAAAGAAATATTCCATTGTTATAGAAACTAATGACTTAGAACAATATATTAGAGAAGATTGGTCAGGCTTTAAATATCATAAAAACTTGAATTTAATCTTTTCAAAATTGGCAGATAGAGTTACCGAGATATTTTCTGAAATAGCGATTGAAAATATTGAAGACACTAAGAAAAGTGTCAAAAAACTATATCAAAATCAATATAACTCATTGAGTCCATTAGCCAAATATGAATTTAATGAGGCTCTAGAACACATTGCAAAAACTAACCCTACAGCAAAGCAAGATTCAATTAATCTTGCAATGGAAACCTTAATAAACTTGGAAAACACAAGAGGCGGAAGCGAACTTTTACAGAAGCTTTCTACTTTTAAATCTGAAGATGTTGAGGGACTAAACAAACTGTTAGATAACTGGACAATAAAAGATGCATTAACGGTATTAGATGAAATTGATAAAAGAATATCTGTTATTGAATCTATTCGAAAATTATCATCCGATAAAACTGTTGATGAATTGCATGTACTCCACCCTTTAATTGCAAGTGCCAGATGGATATTTGGACCAGAATTTGACTCTCCTGAATATTCTTATAATAATCAGTTACATACTACAGTAGAAAATGTTTTTGGAAAAAAAATAGACAGAGGTATTTTTAATAACTATAAAAAAAGACCTGATATTGTTGTAATGGGCGATTCTACTTTTTCAATCAACTGTACTGATGATGTTGACACTGATTCTGGAATATCTAGTATCAAAAAAATTCTGATTATTGAATTAAAACGAGGAGGTTTCAAAATTGGAAGAGATGAACGTAATCAAGCAGTGACTTATGTTGAAGATTTCATGAGTTGTGGAACTATCATAGGAAATCCTTATATAAATGCATTTGTTGTTGGAGAATCATTTTCTGAAAAAATCCAACCTATCCAAGCAATTAAAAATGAAAATCAAGTAGAAATGGGGAAAGTCCAAATTTGCCTATTCTCTCAAATTGTAGATTCATCCGAAAGAAGACTTTTTAATTTAAGAAGCAAACTATCAGAAAGATATTCTGAATTTACAGATAGTGACATCTTAACTCAACAAACAAAAGCCGCGATATAATTAAAAATGGAAATTCTAAGCATCATACTTGAAATAGCACTTCTCTTGGGTGGTCTCTATTTATTTTTTACTGTTAAGAACTTATTGCCAAGTTATTTTTCTGAAAAAGGAAAAAATATGGCAACAAAAGAAGACATTGAAATAATTACAGAAAAAATTAAAACTGTTGAAAGCAATATCAATGTCTTAACAGGTAACATTGTTGATTATAATTCAATAAAACGAAAAATAATTTTAGATTACTTCGCAGCCTATAATAATTGGGATAGAACAATTACAAATGCTGATTTAGACTATTCAGAAAACTGTAATGAAATTAATAGAAAAAGATACGAGGAGATTGCTCAAGCAAAACATATGTATAACTTGAAGGAAGGAGAAATTGAGTTATTCCTCCAAGAGAATGAATTTTATGAAACACGTGGACCCTTAACTATTCAAACGCTAAAATATCAACAACTTTATGATATTACAGCTACAAAGCTGAATCGTATAATCCAATCCAATCAAGATAATATTGATGACAAAACTTATGAAGTGCTATCTGAGTTTAGAGCTGAGTCAATTAAAATGGTAAAAGAAATTCAAAGACTTCGCAAACCACTTATTATACTCCTTGAAAAATATCTTTCTGACATGATGAAAAAATGACTTGAGTAACAAAAAATAAATAATCTAAAATGTGATTTTTTAAAATATTGACTGTATGTATTTACTAGATGGAAGCAAACTAGAATTAGGAGATATAATATTGATTAAATCAGAATCAAGAATCTCTCAAATGGTAAGAAGATTGACAGAAAGTCAATTTTCACATGCTATGCTTTATGTCGATGTTAGGAGTATTATTGATTCTGATGGCTATGGTGTTCAATCAAATAACTTACAAAGACTTCTTATTGAGAGCAAGGATGATGCAGTTGTTTTAAGAATAAAAGATGAGAGTAAAAAAAGACTGATAATTAAAGCAGAACAGTTTGCAAGACAAAAAATCGGCACAGAATATTCAACAGATGAGGCTAAAATAGCAATTATATCAAAAGAATTGGAGGCAAAAGAACCTAATAGACAGTTTTGCACACGATTTATTGCACAAGCATATGAAAACGCAGGAATAAAATTAGTTCAAAACTCTGATTATTGTGTGCCTGAAGAATTATTAAAGTCTGAAGAACTAACGGTTATAGAGAATCCGTTAAGAGAAGCATCTCCAAAAGAAATTGAGTTTGCAAAATCTGAAAATCCTTTAGCAAAACAAATGGAAATACATAATAGCATTTTCAAAAAGGCTAGAGAACTTTCAGGAGAAGACATTCAAACTTTTGAACAAGTAAATGACTTGATTATTCAAAAACCTGAAATTGATGCGGAGCTAACAAAATTTGTTATTGAATCTGGCTATTTAACAATGATGGAAAGTGATATAGAAAAAAATCCATGGCATTATGACGCTGAAAAAATGATTGAACACTATAGAAATCCTAAGCAATTAGCTGGCTCAGCAATGTTCTTTGCTTCAACTGAAAAGAAAACAAGAGAGAGATTAGATATGACTATTTATACGTTGATTCAAATGAACAAAGATTATCCAAGAGAATACTTTAAAATGGAAATCGAACTTTATGAAAAATTAATTGGCTTTAGTCAGCAAAGAGAAACTGAAGCTATAAAAGTTCTTAAGCATTTAGAAAAGTAAAATTTAAAATACGAGATATTGAATGAAACTACCAGAACCAGTTAGTAGAACTTTTACCGGACTTATTGCCGATATCGAAAATGGACAAATAAAAATACCTCAATTTCAAAGAGAATTTGTTTGGGATATTAATAAGTCTGCTAAACTAATGGATAGCATCGTTAAGGGTTATCCAATAGGAACTTTTATATTTTGGAAAACTAACGAAAGACTTCGTGCGGTTAGAAATCTTGGAGATTCTGATTTACCAGAACCAGATGAAGGAGATTTCATTGATTATGTTCTTGATGGGCAACAACGTTTAACAAGTTTATTTGCAACACTAAAAGGACTAAAAATAGAAAGAAACGGGAAAGTTGATAATTATGATGAAGTATATATAAATCTTGATGCAGACGAAGATGATGAAATAGTTATTATAGATAAAGAAAATTATGACCAAAGTGCACTAATTCGCCTAACAGATTTATTATATGGCCCTTTATCAATATTGTTTGGGTTCAACGAAAAATATCATTCAAAACTTCAGGAATATAAAACAAGGATTGAAGCATACAGCTACTCTATTATTTTAATTCGTGATGCAGAACTTGACGTAGCAACAGAAATTTTCACAAGAATAAATGAAGGAGGAAAAGCCTTGACGGTTTTTGAAATAATGGTTGCAAAAACATTTGATGCAAAAAAAAATTTTGATTTAGCTGAAAAATACGATGCGTTAATAGAGAACCTTTCAAGCATTAATTATGAAACAATTTCAGATGCTACCGTTTTACAGACTGTTTCAATCTTACTAGAAAAAGAATGTACCAGGAAAACCATACTAAAACTAGATAAGAAAAAGTTTATAGAAATTTGGGATAATGCCGTTGATGCTATAGAAAAAGCTGCTGAATACTTCAAAGGATATTACAGAATACCTGTTTCTCAACTTTTGCCATATAACTCTTTAATAATTCCTTTTTCGTATTTCTTTTATCACCATAAGGATAAACCAACAGGAATTAAACAGAAATACCTACAAGATTTCTTTTGGAGAGTTTCACTTGCTACACGCTATTCTTCTGGTGTTGAGGGTAAAATTGCACAAGATATTAAAAGGATTGATAAAATATTAAATGAGGAACTTCCTTATTACGATTGGACTATAGATTATTCTGTAAATAAATTGGAACAAAGTGGCTGGTTTAGTACTGGAAGTAGCTGGATAAAATCCTTGCTTTGTATTTATGCCTACCAGCAACCCAAATCTTTTAATGATGATTCTATTGTGAATATCAGTAATGATTGGTTAAAGCAGGCAAATAGTAAAAATTATCATCATTTTTTTCCAAAAGCATTCCTTGAAAAAAAGATAGATTGGGAACATAAACAATTTTGGATAAATCACATCCTTAATATTACAATAGTAGATGACTTTTTAAATAAAAGAGAAATTGCAGCAAAAGCACCATCTATTTATATGAAGAAGTTTAATTCGCAAAATACTGAGATTAAATCAACGATGAAAACTCATTTAATTGGTGATTTGGATAAGTTTGGTATTTGGGAAGATGACTATGGAAAATTCCTCAAACAGCGAGCAAAATTACTAAATAAAGAAATTAGTAAAAGAATTATTCCACAAGAAGCAGATAATTTATCAGAAGAATTAGAATATTTAGAACAACAAATAGATAATAGCTAGTATTACGTAATTATTCATCTATTCCCTTTTTTTATGTTGAATTTCCGTAAGAGATAGCAGCTCAGAGCGAGGATTTATAGCATATAGCCCGGACCCAACGCATCACTACTTGTTGTGCGACTTCGGCTATATGCTATCGCTACATTATTTTGTAGCACATTTTGGCCTTCAAGTACATTACCACAGCAGAGATTTGCAATCTTTACTAATACCATAATCCGCGCCCTTATCAAAACCCAACATCACACTTCACACAACAACAATCAAAAAACTTGCGATTAATGGCACAAAAAGAGCCCATTTATAACTTCAAAATCGCGTTTTTTACCCCTTTTTTCTTTTACCATTTTCCCACTTACACCAAAAAAACGACCACTTACGCCCAAAATCGACCACTTATTACTTCTTGCTAGGACTTCTCAAAAAAAAATAAAAAATTAGCATCACAAAACTTGGTCATGTATTTAATCCTATCTCTCCAAGTTTTTAAGAGGGCGGCGGAGCATCATTTTTAGATTTTGAAGGCATAGATATTCTCAATAGCTCCGTCGTCGTCTTTTTTAAGACATAAACACACAAGTGCAAAAAGGTTATAGATATATTTAGCGAAAAGTCTGATGCAATCCTCTAGATACTAAGATGTCGGCGGAAGAAATAAGGTTCTGGGCAATGAATAGTATGTAATTCCGCCGCATCTTTTTTAAAAGATTTTGATTATTAACCGTTAAAACTTCATACTATGTACAACAAATTAAAAACGCTATTCCTTTTAGGCGTACTGTCTCTTTCAATTTCTTGCAATAATGAGACAGACGAAACGATCCAATCAAAAGAAAATCTTGAAATCGTAAGCAAGAAAATTCTAGACGATTCAATAAAAGCTTTTGAAATAGATGCAAAATCTGGCAATCTTGATCCAGAAATAAAAAACTGGAAAGAAGCAGTAGACAAGCAGGATTTTGTCTCTGCAGAAAAACATCAAAGCGCAATAGACAAAACGTTAAATGAGCTCTACGACAAGTATAAAAAAGAAAAGGTAGAAGAGTACATACAGATACTTCATGAAATTGAAATGGAAGGTTTAGGAACCCATGATGGCGATCCGTGCACTAGAAATAGAAACGGGACAATTTATTTAGGAGCTTGTTCTTTTTGGCAAAAAGTAAGCTTATTTATGAGTTTTAGATGTTCTGGATTGCCAAGAGATACTCCGGCACAAATTGAATCTTATCATGATTGCTTGCAGTCAAATATTTGCAATACATGTAAATAAGTAATAGTATACCTATGAAAACAAAAAAAGTAATTCTATATATAATTCTCGCAGTCTTGTTTATATATCTAATATTCGTAATAAAAAATGCAATACAGATATACGACGCATCTACATTGACCCCGAAAGAATTTCTAGAAAAATATAAAGATTAAACATTCTAAACAACAGATAATGAAAGCCAAAAAAATAATACTATACATAGTCTTGATTTTACTCGCCATTTACTTAGTCATTGCAGTACCAGAGGCTATCAGAAAATACGACGCGACCCGATTAACCCAAGACGAATTTTTCGAAAAACACAAAGACTAGACAAAATCCAAACCCTCCAAAAAAGAAAAAGTAATTTTTAAAAACCGAGATAGTATGGAAAAACTAACTAGAAACTACAGCGTAAAAGACGTAGACATGATCATCACGGCATCTACAATCATCAAAAATGCCATCAGCCAAAAAAACTTCCTGCAGTCCAAACGTTCCAGCTGGAGCGGCACCTATTTTGAAGACCTCGAAAACAGGATAGACGCCATAGCCGCAGACTACCTTGGGGCAGACAATGCCCGCGAGCTCCGCATCTCGACCGCTGCCATCTACGAAGCCCGCGACAGGGCCCACAAGCTCGCCTCCGAAATCAAGGTACAGATAGAAGAAGACTTCCCCGCAGAAAAAACCGAGATGCTCCGCACCCTGGGCTACACCAGCTATTTTGCAAAAGCGCGCCAAAAAGACCAAGAAGCCCTCATCAACCTGCTCTTTCAGTTCAAGGCCAACCTTACGCCCGCCCTCAAGGCACAAATGACAGCCAATGGCATCTTGCCGACAGACCTCGATGCCTTGGCAGCTATGGGAGAAGAGCTCAAGGCCCTCGACACCGTGCAGGAAGCCAAAAAAGGTGCCCGCCCTATCAACACCGAAGAAGCCGTAAGAGCCTTTAACGACATCTACGAACAAGTCATGGCAGTCGCCCGTATCGCCTCCCGATTTTATAAAGACGACAGGCCCCGCCAAGACCTCTTCAGCTTCTCCAAAATCGCAAAAGCCATCAATACCCATAATAACACGCCTAAATAAAAACCATAAATCCCGCTTTTGGCGGGATTTTTTTGTCTTGTCGATGCAGAGTATCACACTATAATCAATAACAACCAGACAAAGTAAGATATCAAGAGAGATAGATTTACATAAAGAGTTTTTTTATTAATTTCGTCCAGAAAAGCATGCCTATTTTTAATTCATTTTCAACACTTAGCTTCTTTATTATACTATAAAAAAATGAAACACATATTTTCACTCGTAGCATTATTCTATTCAATAACAATTTGTTATTCGCAAAATAAAGAACTAACTGGAAAATGGATTCTAGTTAAGACCATTTATAATGATGGCAAAAACATCGAAATCAACAACCCCACTTTATTCACAAGAATTGGTGTATACTATTAATCCGAATAACTTAAAAATCAATAGTCAAAATTTTAAGGCAACGTTTACATCAAATAAAATCATTACTCCTTTTCGAACTATCAATTATGCCTTTGAAGAAAAATATTTGATTGCTTATGATGAAGGAGATAATAAGACAAGCTTTTTCCTTCCTGTAAATGAGTACGTCAAGACGTATCCCGAATTTTCATTAAAAGAAATTGAAAGAAACGGAAATACAGTATACCTAGACAACAAACTATCAGGATACGAATTTAATAACGAATTAGATCTTGATGAATTTATTAGTAACAACAAAAAAGATAAAGATTCAAAAGTTATCAATAACCTATACTTTCAGATAGAATTTATCTTAACAAGCAACAACAAAATTAAAGACATAAAAGTTTTAAATTCAATCAACCCTCAGCATGATACTGATTATATAAATACTTTAAAAGAAGCCGAAAAATATTTAAAAAACATTTCTGGTAAAGACTTATTGATTGTAAATGAAGTACACCATGCCAAATTTAGACAAGATCTAACCGACAAAAACGAGAAAAAATTTTATGAATTGATGGTAAAAGGAGGTGATTATTACAGAAATAATAAGTTTGAAAAAGCGATTGAAACCTTATCGCAAATAAAAGACATAGACATAAAAAGCAACAACTTTAGAATGTTTATTCGAGAATATAAGAAAAAGCTTGGAGTGTCATATTTAGCTATTGGAAAAACCGAAGAAGCTTGCCAGATTTTTAATCAGATTGGCGATAAGACAGATTTCGAAGTCAGAAATTATTTGATTGATTTCTGCGAAAAAAAATAAACAGTTACTATAGCACTTACAATTGTATAAAGTGTAAAAAATGCAGACATAATGAATAAATTTCTATATAGTATTCTAATTTCTTCTTCCCTTCTTAGCTGTAAAAAAGAAAAAGTAGACATACAAAAACCGACTAAAACAGAGCAGATTTATGCTGAAAACAACTACGGACAAATAGGAATTACAGAAAAAATAGGATTAAAAATATATTCTGACAGTTCCTATTTATACGTAAAATTCAAACAGGATTATGATAACTCTGAAAAAATAGAAAGATATACAGGAAAGTTTAAGATTATTAACGACACTATGCTATTTTTTCCCTCTAATTTCAAACTAAATAATTCAACAAAGGCAGTCATAAAAAACAATTTTGTAGAATTTGTAGATGGTAAATTTCCATTAAAAATCGAGATAAAAACAAATGCACAAAAGTCAAAAAATAATTTGAATTTTGAGAAATTCAAAGATTATGCGGTTTTCACATTCAACGAAAAACATTATGGCTCTAGATATTATGGTTATAAGCCAAACTCCATAAAACCCTATGATTTAAAACAGACAGAATTAGAAGAAGTAGACAACATAGTGAAGAAATGTTTTGCAAAAAACAATTCTTCACTAAGAAATATAAACGATTACGTCAAGCAATGTATTCCTGTAATAAACTCGAAACAAGAAGTAGAAGTTTGGATTAGTTGCTATTGTAAAGGAAACCATGTAAATGAGAATTATAAATATTTCACGATCCGTATGCATGATGGCGGAAATTGTAATATTCATTTCAAAATAAATCTAACAAAACATGCTTACTCAGAATTAAACATCGCTGGAGACGCATAAATTCGGATATCTTAAGTAAAAAAATCCCGCCAAAAGCGGGATTTTTTTTGTCCCAAACCCACGCCTTTCAAAAATTATTGTATAAGAATTACAACAGACATAAAGACAAGCACCACAAAACAATTGCTTTATTCTAAAGCAAATAGAGCAAAAAACAACCGCGCCCCATGCAGAGTAATGAGTAAAATTTTGTAAGTTAGCACTACCAAACCAGCGCAGCTTAAAAGCAGCCCGACCAAAATACCCCCTATGAAAAAAACACTACTCCTATTTTCTTTTTTAGTGATTTCTGCCGCCGAGGCCCAAACCATGTCCACCGTACTTGCAGGTACAAATACAGGTATAGGTCAATCGCTACACCCTTCCGGAATAGCCATACACGACAATTTTTTATATGCGGGAACGGGTATGAATGCGAACATCATTTATAAAGTAGATCTTTCCCAGTCCAATACTTCCCCGTCAATATTTATATCCGGACTAGGAAAAATTACCGACATTTGTTTCAGAGGTAATTATTTGTATGCATCAGAATACAACCATCCCAATCCAAATCGAATCATAAGAATAGATGTCAGCCAGCCCAATCCTGTAGTTGAAAATGTAGTAGAAATGTATTTGCCAACAGGCCTCACAATCTATAACCAATACCTCTATGCAAGGTCAAAAAACAACATTTTCAGAATTAACCTCGACATGCCCGGCCAAGAACCCGAAGTAATTGCAAGCGACTTAATTGGCTCGGGAACAGTTGGATTGGCAGTCATTGGCAATTATCTTTTTGTTTCAGAACGCGAGCAAGGCAAGCTAGTCAAATACAGCTTAGTGACGCCAAATCCAACAAAAATTGTTGTTGCTACTGGTTTGAGTTCCATAAGCGGAATAGTTAAAGGAGAAACAAATAACATTATTTATGCAGCAATAGGAAGTTCTTCTGGCGAGATCTATAGAGTCAACACAACTAATGGAACCTATACCCTCTTTGTTACAACTCCATTAACAATGAACTGGGATATGCTTTATACAGACAACAAGCTGTATGTTTCAGACGTTGAAGGAAATGAAGTAATAAAAATAGGCGTAAATGCGCTCTCTGTCGATGATGTAGAGGCTAGCAAAATCAAAGCCTACCCAGTGCCTTCGTCAGACATCGTAAACTTTGAAAACTGTACCTTTTTAGGATTGACAGACGTTAGAGGCAAACAGATCGACATCAAAAGCAACAACGCTCAAATTGACATAGCGCCCTTGCCAAGCGGAATATACATTGCAAAAATAGAAGCCGAAGGCAAGACATCCTATAAAAAAATAGTAAAGAACTAATCAAAACCTGCGGTATTCTTTGTGATTCAGCAATCTGATAAACAAGAAGAACAGGCAAAACAATATTAAAAAAATCCCGCCAAAAGCGGGATTTTGTTTTTATTTTCAAGCCTCTAGCAACTATTTTACTATCAAAATAATCCTGATACTAAAAGATTCCTTTCAAAATGAATCGGCTAGGCATTATTCCTATTTTACCATCCGTCAGGTATTATATCTTTCGGGTTTTCTCCGTTTTATTAAAACCTAAAACTCATCCGAATAAATAGTGATTTTAAAAGCCGATAATCATTTACTCCGGAAGTTTTGTCCCCGTAATTTCAAAAGGCAGGCTTACCGTTTGTCCTCCATCTACCAAATTATCCCAAGTAGAATTGGCCACAACAAATTGTTTTGCATTATTCATTCGGCTCGGGTCGTGTGGAAACTGCGGATAAAAATGACCGCCGCTAGAAGTTTTAGATCCCCATTTTATCCAATAAGTCCCTGAGCTAAGAGTAAGATCACTTGCCTGGATCTTCATTTTATAGATTTTTCTAGTAAGGTCATCACTCTGCCCTTGCATAATTCTGTACATTTTCGAATCTTCCGCAGACACATATCGGTTGGTAGTAAGATCGCCATACACCTTTACGGCACCTGCAACAGACGGATCTGAAGAGTAAATCTCAAAATAAAACTCACTCACCGGAAACGTAGCACCCGAAAAACCAGTCTGGTAGGCATAAAAATAAAAATTCTCGATCGTCCATTTTTCACCCGAAGGAATCTGAAAATCGTCGGTAAGCATTCGGTCATTTATCGTTCCATTTAAACCCCAGCTGGTTTGAGGCGTTTTTACTTGGCTCCAAGTATAACCGGCAGGCGAAGTCGTTCCTGCTATAGAAACGGTTCCCGTACTCATCCCCGTAACAGCTCCATAACTAAAAGGTTCGGGTTGCGGGCTGTCGTCATCCTTGCTGCACGAAGCAAAAAACAAGGCCATAACTGCTACTGATAATAATTTCATACTAAATTTAGTGTTCATAATATTCTGGTTTTAAAATTTCTATTTGCAAAAAATAATTGCTGTCATCACCGCTACAGAAATTGTACAAATGGAATACAATCCCTGCCTGATAAAGTTTTGATGCTTCACATATAAAAACAAAGATGTTCACATTGTTCTCCCGAAAAAAACACCAATAGACGAACAACATTTTAAATAGACCAATTGTAAATCCGTTTCCAAATTTTTATGGACAGCTTTACTATGCAAAAAAGAGCTTGCTCCTTTAGAAACTATTTTCATGTCTTTAGAAATTCATTTCACGCCTTTAGAAACTTCTTTCACCCCTTTAGAAATTGATTTCATGCTTTTAGAAACTCTTTTCACGCCTTTAGAAACTTCTTTCGCACCTTTAGAAATTCATTTCATGCCTTTAGAAACTTCTTTCACGCCTTTAGAAATTCATTTCATGCCTTTAGAAACTCTTTTCACGCCTTTAGAAATTCATTTCATGCCTTTAGAAGTTCTTTTCACGCCTTTAGAAACTCTTTTTATGCCTTTAGAAATGCAATCATTTGCTAAAAAAATAACGTCTCCTGTTATCATAAATAACTATATAGCTGTAAGTTAGACTCTGATTTCGCAAGCCCCAGAAAAAAGACATAAATACTTCACAACTACGGTGAGCTATGTCCAATACGATACTATAATTGGTAAAAAAAATGTTAAAACTAGTCGGAAGTAAAAAAAATTATACTACAAAATAAATTTTAACGTTAGAATTCCCTCTAAAAAGTTAGAAAAAATAAAAAACAATCCATTTATTTGCAAAACAAAATATCCAAGACATCAATCAAATCAAAAATTAATTAAAAACATGAAAGTAAAATTTTTAGTAAGCACTTCTATTGTTGCTTTATTTTCAAATTTCGCGTTAGCACAATCAGCTGCCAATACCACATCAGTTAGCGAAATTAAGTTCCTCCCTAAAAAAGTTGTGCAAGACAACACACCAGGTTCCCAATATTTTAATGAGACTTTCCAGCCTGCAAAAATTGGAAATTCAAATGAAATCGTTTTTATACGACACAATGCCTATACAGACGAAATAGAAATTAATATTGACAATGTAACCAAGATTGTCCCTTCTGAATACAGCCCTATCAACCTAACAAACGGTGCTGCATCTTATGAATACGTAGAATATACGACTGAAAAAGAAGCAAGAAAACAAGGCTATTTAAAAACGATAAGCAACAATCAAAAAATAAAAATTTACAAATCAGAAGCCATCTATCGTAAAGCTCCAGTAGAAGCCGATTTAGGATATGGCACCTCTAAGCCAGCTACTTATGCAAAATTAAAAGATGAGTACTTTATAAAAATAGGCGATTCAGAAATAAAACCATTACCTCTAAAGAAAAAGAACATCATTGCTATCCTGCCAGAAAAAGAAAAAGAAATTGCAGCTTTCATTAAAGACAATGATCTTTCGATTTCAGAAGAAGCATCCCTAGTAATGTTAGGCCGTTACATTAATTCACTTATGTAAGACAAATAATGGTTTGCAAACCATACAACATGTATAAATACTACTATAATCCCGCCTTTTGGCGGGATTATTTTTTGTAAAAAATCATCTTTCTGCCTTTTAAAAGTTCCACTAGTGCCAAAAGAATAGGCCTGCTTTTTAACAAAGTAGGAGCCCTCTATAAAAATAATTTGTCCTAAATAACCTCAACCCCTTTAAATTGTTTTAGTAAGTTTGTTAAGCAACCCAAAGAAATAAAAGCAAGCACCCAAAAGCCTGTAAACAAAGGCTATCCGTTTACAAACAACCACAAAAAACAGCATAAACATTGAAAAAAGTAATTTTAGACCTAGCCGTAACCCTAGACGGATTTATCGAAGGCTCTAACGGAGAAATCGATTGGTGCATCCTAGACGACGATATGAATTTTGACGGCTTCTTAGCCAGCATTGACACCATTTTCTATGGCCGCGCAAGCTACGACGCTTGGGGCAACTACCAGCCCGAAGCCGGAGCCAGTCCTGCAGAACAACAACTATGGCAAGCCGTACATTCAAAAAACAAATTCGTTTTTTCCAGCCAGGAAAGACAAGACGATAAGGCCACATTTATAAGTTCCGACATAGCCGACAAAGTAGCAGAAATTAAAAAGCAAGGAGGCAAAGACATATGGCTCTATGGCGGGGCAGGATTAATCAAGTCATTCCTGCAATTAGGCCTTATCGACATCTACAGAATATCTGTGCACCCAATAGCTTTAGGCAGCGGCAAGCCTTTATTTGAAAACCTCAAGCAGCGCGTACCTCTGCGACTGATAAAAACCAATACCTTCAAGTCAGGTGTCGTGCAATTGATTTACGAACAAGCTACATAACCTAAAAACGCTACAAACAGAAAAAATCATCATCAAAAATAGCAAATGAAACAAGCCATTACAATTATCGTAGCCTTTATTATCACGAACGCCTTTTCTCAAAGCCCGAGCAAAATTTTTACCACAGACATCGATAACTTTTGGACAGCTTACGACAGCATCCAAAAGACAAACGATTTTTCTAAAAAGATACACTTTATAGACAAGCTCTATATCGACAAAGGTACCGTAGGACTCAAAGCCTTTATGAAAGCCCGAGACTTCAACGACACCCTTTGGGTAAATCTTATAAACGAATATCCAAAATTTTGGAATTCCATAAGACCTAGTACGCTGACGGCCAAAACCAAAATCCAAGAATTCGACAACGCCATCAGCTCCTTAAGAAAACTCTATCCCGAATTAAAAGACGCTGAAATGTATTTCACAATCGGCGGACTTCGCTCCGGAGGAACCGTAAAAGGAAATATGGTACTTGTGGGTGCCGAAATAGCAACCGGAAATCCTGCAACCGATGTTTCAGAGTTTCAAAACAACTGGCTCAAGAATGTTTTTGCAGAACAGTCGCTAGACAATATCGTTACCCTAAACATCCACGAATACATCCACACACAGCAAATAGGCGACAGGAACAGAGTACTGAGCCAATCCATAAAAGAAGGTGCCTGCGACTTTATTGCAGAATTAACCATGCAACAGCCTCTACAAAGAAAATATTTCACCTACGGAAGAGCCAACGCCGAAAAGATAAAAGAACGCTTCAAAAAAGAAATGTTCTCCAGCAACTTTTCAAACTGGCTGTACAATGGCGGCAGAAAAGGAGAAAGCGCCGATTTAGGCTATTATGTAGGATATGAAATCTGCAAATCCTACTACAACCTTGCAAAAGACAAAAAACAAGCCATCAAAGACATCATTGAACTAAATTACGACAACGATAAAGCAGTCGAAGATTTCCTTTCAAAGTCTGAGTTCTTCAAAGAAAAGATCAATAAATTGAAACTCATAAAAGAATACAAAAAGAACCTGCCTTATATAACAGAAATAAGCCCTTTTAAAAATAATTCCAAAGAAGTCGATCCAAGTTTGACAGCATTGCGAGTGACATTTTCAAAAGAAATGGAACCCGACAACTATTCCATAAACTATTCTAAAAAAGGAAAAGACTTCTTCCCGATAAAAAAAGTAAAAGGTTTTGAAAACAACAACCATACGCTGGTGCTATTAGTTGAACTACAAGCCAACAAAGACTATGAATTCATACTGACCAACAGAAGCTTCAAATCAAAAGACGGATACCCGCTAAAAGAAGAATATCTAGTAAAATTCAAGACAAAATAAAGACACAATCTCATTACATTGCCTCAACAAAAAAATTACCTTATAATCAACTTCATGACCTTCTCCTCATTATACTCAGTTTCATTATAATCTTTAATAGGGAATGACCTTGTTGTTTTATATTTCTTTCCGTCGATATTAATTACGGTAAAATCAACAATAAAATATTGAACATTTAAAGCTTTGAAAGTAGGATAAAAACCAAACTCAAACAAATATTCTATTTCTTCAGCAATATTTTCATCATCTAACTTAGCCCTAAAAGCAGGATCCATATCAGCCCCATTATAATCAATAGTATGAACGACAATCTGTTTTATATTTGAATTGCCATCCTTTTTGGCTTTTACAGTTTGAAAATCTCTATCACCAAACTCCTCTTGCAATTTGGCATTATAAGCTTTGGCCAGTTTATTAATATCGGTAGCTTTTAGCTGTGCAAAAGAACTTGCAGAAACCATAAGCAATAAAAATAGTAGTTTTTTCATCTTTTATTTTTTTGTAAACATACTAGAAATTTATAAATTATCAATGCCTATTCCTTTCAACCTGACCGAAACTAATTTCGACATGATAGTTGCTACATTCTACTTGTTATATCACTAACCGAATCTGATGAAAAAGAAGGATTTACATTAAAATAAAAAAGCCATTCTTTTCAGAACGGCTTTCAATTTATATAGAAAAACGAATTAAAATTTAAAACGTTTTCTGTCTGTTTCAGATAAATAAATCTTTCTCAAACGTAAAGATTTAGGCGTAACCTCAACATACTCATCTTTTTGGATGTATTCTAAAGCTTCCTCAAGAGAGAATTTGATTGCAGGAATAATTCTTGCTTTATCATCAGCTCCAGAAGAACGAACGTTAGAAAGTTTTTTAGTTTTAGTTACGTTAACAGTCATATCATCACTACGAGTGTTTTCACCAATTACTTGGCCTTCATAGATATCCTCATTTGGATCAACGAAGAATTTACCACGATCTTGCAATTTATCAATAGAATAAGGAATTGCTTTTCCGTTCTCCATAGAGATTAATGAACCGTTGTTTCTTCCAGGAATTTCTCCTTTGTATGGTTCATATCCAATGAAACGGTGCGCCATGATAGCTTCACCAGCAGTAGCAGTCAAAAGTTGGTTTCTCAATCCTATGATTCCACGAGATGGAATATTGAATTTCACAATCATTCTTTCTCCTTTACCTTCCATTGAAAGCATTTCACCTTTACGGATAGAAACGAATTCAACAGCTCTACCAGAAAGACTTTCTGGCAAATCGATTGTCAATTCTTCAATTGGCTCACATTTCACACCATCAATTTCTTTGATGATAACTTGTGGCTGTCCAATTTGAAGCTCATACCCCTCTCTTCTCATTGTTTCAATAAGAACAGACAAGTGAAGTACGCCACGACCAAAAACCATGAATTTATCAGCAGAATCAGTTTCACCAACTTTCATTGCCAAGTTTTTCTCTAATTCTTTAGTCAAACGCTCTCTAATATGTCTAGAGGTAACAAATTTACCTTCTTTACCAAAGAAAGGAGAATCGTTAATTGTAAACAACATGCTCATTGTTGGCTCATCAATTGCAATAGTCTGCAATGCTTCTGGGTTTTCAAAATCAGCAACAGTATCGCCAATTTCAAAACCTTCAATCCCAACAATCGCACAGATGTCACCAGCGATAACTTCTTCTACTTTCTTACGTCCAAGACCTTCGAAAGTATGCAATTCTTTGATTCTTGATTTTATGATTTTACCGTCTCTTTTTACTAATGAGATTGGCATTCCTTCTTTTAAAACACCTCTTTCCAAACGACCAATAGCGATACGACCTGTGAAAGAAGAGAAATCTAAAGAGGTAATCAGCATTTGTGGAGTTCCCTCAGAAACTTTAGGAGCTGGTACATTTTTGATTACCATATCTAACAATGGCTCAATGTTTTCAGTTTGGTTTTTCCAATCATCAGACATCCAGTTGTTTTTTGCAGAACCGTAAACCGTTGGGAAATCCAATTGCTCTTCAGTTGCACCCAATTCAAACATCAAGTCAAAAACTTTCTCATGAACTTCTTCTGGGGTACAGTTTTCTTTATCTACTTTATTGATAACAACACAAGGTTTCAATCCCAAATCAATCGCTTTTTGCAAAACGAAACGAGTTTGTGGCATTGGTCCCTCAAAAGCATCTACCAAAAGGCAAACACCATCTGCCATATTTAATACACGCTCTACTTCTCCACCGAAATCCGCGTGACCAGGAGTATCGATAATGTTGATTTTTGTTCCTTTATAAACAACAGAAACGTTTTTAGAAGTAATAGTAATACCTCTTTCACGCTCCAAGTCGTTATTGTCTAGAATCAGATCCCCCGTATTTTCGTTTTCGCGGAAAAGCTGACAATGGTACATAATTTTATCAACCAAAGTAGTTTTACCGTGATCGACGTGGGCAATAATTGCAATGTTTCTGATAGATTCCATCTGATTTTTTTAGAAGGTGCAAATGTACGCATTATTTTGATATAAAAAATGTTTTTTTCAAAGGGCTTAACTTATTCATAATAAGCAATTAACTTATCAATTAAGAATCGATTGAAACGTATTTTTTTTAACATAAATAATCTGAATAAATACTTTTCATTATATTTACATTGAAGACCATTTCCCCATGTACAAACCTTCAAGCAAAATAATCTCCATCTATCTTGCGGTTGGAATCCTTTGGATTTTAATCAGCGACCGATCGTTCGCCTATTTTGGCTTTACCGGCGACTCGATTCTCTTTCAAACTTTGAAAGGTTCAGCTTTCATTGTCATATCCGGCTTTGTCTTCTGGATTATGCTAAGGCGCTATGAAAACAAGAACCAAAAATACCTCAACAAGCTGAAAAGCACGGCCGAAGAGCTCATGCTCTCCAACAAACGTTATACAGTGGTCACGAAAGCCACCAACAATATCATCTGGGATTGGGACTTCAAAAAAGACAAAGTCATCTGGGGCGAATCGCTAAAAAGGATTCTTGGCTATCCCGATCTCGAGAACCACAGCAGTTGGTGGACGGATAAAATCCATCCGGAAGACAAAGCGAGAGTCGCCCAAAAGTTCGATAAATTTCTCGAAACAGCCAATAAGGAAAAATGGTCTGATGAATATCGCATCATCACTGAAACTGGTACAATAAAGCATGTATACGACAGAGGATACCTGTTGTTCAATAAAAAAAGAAAAGCCATCCGCATGATCGGATCGCTGGAAGACATTACCGAAAGAAAAGTAAATGAACAGCGGTTAAAGGAACTCAACATACAAATCAACAAAAGAGTTGAAGAACTGGCACTTTCAAATGCAGAATTGGAACAATTTGCATACATAGCATCACATGATCTTCAAGAACCTTTACGAATGATTACCCGATTCTTGTCGGAAATCCAAAGAAAATATGACGATAAGCTGGACGACAAAGGCAAAGAATACATCCATTATGCAGTAGATGGCGCACATCGGATGCGGAACCTAATTCTTGACTTGCTTGAATATTCAAAAGTTGGAAAATTTGACCAAGAAATCGAGGAAATCGATCTCAATACGCTCATCGAAGAAGTCACTACTTATAACGAAGCTTTTATAAAAGAGAGCAAGGCAGTCATAAAATGGGACAATCTTCCAATAATTAATAACCGAAAAACTCCATTGCAGCTCGTTTTTCAGAATCTTATTGGCAACGCCTTAAAATATCATAAAACCGCTATTGCACCAGAGATAATGATTACGCATGAAGACATGGGAAATCAATGGCTATTTTCAGTAAGCGATAATGGTATCGGAATCGATCCTATGTTCAACGAGAAGATTTTTGTGATTTTCCAAAGGCTCCATGCTAAAAACGAATACTCTGGAACCGGTATAGGTCTTGCCATGTGTAAGAAGATTATTGAAGGACAAGGAGGCAGAATCTGGCTGAAATCGGAGGAAGGACAAGGAAGCACATTTTATTTCACAGTAAGTAAATAGTTTTCTTATATTTGTTAAATTCTAATCTGTGCCCCCATGGAATCAATTGCTATTTTACTGATTGAAGACAACGAAGGCGATATCCTGCTTACAAAAGAGGCATTAGGCCACGGCAGGATAAAAAAAGAAGTTTCAGTCGCAAAAGACGGATGGGAAGCTGTACAGTTCTTGGAAAAAAAGGGAGCCTATGAAAATGCCACAATGCCAGATCTTATTCTTCTGGATGTGAATCTCCCAAAATTAAACGGCCATGAAGTTTTGGCCAGAATAAAATCGAATCCCCAAATTCAACATATTCCAGTAATTATGCTAACCACATCGTCATCAGAAAGCGACATCCTGAAAAGCTATCAAAACCACGTCAATTGCTTTATAACAAAACCTGTCGAAGCGAACAACTTTCTAGATACCATAGCTGCAATTGAAGATTTTTGGATATCAATAGTTCAATTGCCTAAAAAAGACTAACGATGACGTTTCAAAAAGAAGGTATTCATTTTTTAATAATCGAAGACAATCAGGGCGATTTGGTCCTGATCAAAGATTATATAAAAGAAGAATTCCCTGATCCTGTTTTTTATGAGGCGCGAAATCTCAAAGAAGCCAAAAACTTCCTGAATTCGGCAAAAAAAATAGATATTATTCTTTTGGACCTGGTTCTTCCCGATGCAGAAGGCGAAAAGCTTTTTGATGAAATAATTCCGATATCTAGAAATATCCCGATTATCATACTGACAGGCTTTTCGGATAAAGAATTCGGCATTAAGTCGCTTTCCTACGGAGTCTCAGACTATCTTCAAAAAGAATATCTTAATGCACCGTTACTATTCAAGAGCGTGCTTTACAATATCGAACGCAAAAAAATTGCGCAAAAGCTCAGCGATTCTGAAAAGAAATACAAAGATATCTTCCAGCATAGTCCGCTTCCAAAAGCAGTCTACGACATCGAAACATTAGATTTTCTGGATGCCAACGATGCTGCCTTGAGAAAATACGGTTACACCAAAGAGGAATTCCTAAGTCTAAAAGCCTATGCCGTTGTCGCCAAGAAAGATTCTGAAAAAGCTTTCAATCTGGTTAAAGAAATAAGAGAAGACAGCAAATTCATGGAAACTTCCTTCAAGCACATCAAGAAGGATGGAGAGATGATCGATGTCATCACTCAAAGTAATGAGATCAATTTTAACGGAAGAAGAGCCAGACTCGTGTTAGTTACAGATGTCACGGAAAAATTAAAGTCCGAAAAAGAGAATGAACTGACAGAACAACGCTTTCGGGCATTAGTTCAAGATGGATCCGAACTTATCGCTATTCTCGATACGGACGGAGTTTTTACCTACATAAGCCCGAATGTCGAAACAAACTACGGACTGAATCCTAACGACTATATAGGTATTAATGCTTTCGAGCGACTTCATCCGGATGAAATGGAATTTTTCCAGCAAGAGTTTTCCCGTCTGAAAACAGAAAAACGCGTCGCAACACGGCCCTTCCGATATATAGAAATCGACGGTAAATGGCGGTGGCTCGAAGCTAATATCGTCGACATGACCGACAATGCCGCCGTCAACGGAATCGTTCTCAATGCCCGCGATGTTACCGAAAGAATCGAAAATGAGCTAAAAATAAAGGAGAGCAACCTTCGCTACGAAGCCATTGCCAAGGCTACTAGTGACGCTATTTATGAATTTGATACCGTTTCCAAAAAAATCTATATTACAGGATCGAATTACAAAAAGTTATTTGGATTTAATTTTGTAGACCAGCAGTATCTCGATCTGGATTTCTGGGTCTCGCGACTGCATCCCGACGAAAGAGAAGAAGTAAGAGCCAAAATAGCAGCTATCAAGGAAGACGCCTCAGGATCACATTATGAAATTGAGTACCGATTCAGAAAACAAGATGATACCTATGCTTATGTTCTTGATCGTTTTGACCTTATATGGGAAGACGGCAAGCAGATTAAAAAAATAGGAGCGCTTCAAGACATCACGACTCGAAAATTTCAAGAGACCATACTTGCTTTTGAAAAAGATACATATAAGCTCAATGCAGAGCCTAATAAGTCGCTGAAAGAAGTTTTGGAAAAAGTAATCCAAAATATCGAAATTCTCATACCAGGAGCTATATGTTCCATCATTGAGATTAAAAACCACAAGATAAAACACTTTGTAGGCAATTCACTCCCAAAAGGATATATTGAGTCTGTGAGTGAATTCGATATGAAAAAAAGTATTTTCAAAAATGAGAATGCTTTTATTTATGACATCGAAAAAGAGCCGCTCTGCAAAAATTTTGCTCCCGCTGCAACTGCCCATGGCTTAAAATCTTGCTGGTCTATTCCGATTAAGAAGACAGACGGTACCAATCTCGCCAATTTCGTAACGTATTACAAAACCAACAGAGAACCGGATCAAAACGAAATTTATCTTCTTGACAGGATAGCAAACCTAGTAGGCGTGCTAATTGAAAACAGAAGAGCTGGCGAAGAGCTGAAACAAGCTATAGACCGCTATGATATTGTTGCTAAAGCAACCAGCGACACTATCTGGGACTGGAAAATCCAAGAAGACGATTTCCAATGGAATAAAGGAATTCGCAGTGTTTTCGGGTATAGAAAAGACGAAGTCGGTGATACTTCAAAATGGTGGTTCGACCGAATCCATCCCGAAGACAGCCTCAGAGTATCCGTAAAACTTTATAATTTTCTAGAGAAAAAAGTCGAAAAATGGCAAGATGAATACCGTTTCAAATGCTCAGACGGCACTTATAAATACGTTTTTGATCGAGGATTCCTTATAAAAGACAACGATGGAAAACCGATTCGGATGATTGGTTCCATGCAGGATGTCACCAAACAGAAAGAAGAAGAACAGCGCCTAAAACTTCTTGAAACCGTAATCACCCAAGCCAAAGATGCCGTAATAATCACGGAAAACGATACTTCGGAAACTCCGATACCGAAAATCATCTTTGCAAACCAGGCATTCACAGAAATGTCAGGATACAAGGCATCTGAAGTTATTGGAAAATCACCATTGATATTCAGAGGAAAAAATTCTGATGAATCGGAGTTTAAAAAACTCATCAATGCAATCAAGAATGAAGAGGAAACTCAGGTAGAAACTATCAGTTACAGAAAAAATAATGAAGAATATTGGGTCAGTTTTTCAATGATCCCAATCGCAAATAAGGAAGGCCAGCTTTCGCACTGGATTTCAATACAAAGAGATATAACTTTACAGAAAAAGCAAGAAAAAGAGCGCGAGCAACTAATCCGCGAATTGACGCAAAACAACAAAGATTTAAAGCAATTTTCTTACATCACGTCGCATAATCTTAGGGCGCCGCTGTCAAATCTGACTGGGCTTCTTAACCTTATAGAAGACATTCCGATCGAAAATGACGACTTAAAGCTAATACTAAATGGCTTTACAAAATCGACGCATCTTCTCAACGAGACCATAAACGATTTGGTTAAGGTTGTCATTATCAAGGACAATCCTTCCATCCAAAAAGAAGAAGTTTTGTTCAGTGAGGTCTTTGAAAGTGTTTTTGACCAGCTGAGCTATCTCATAAATCTGCATCAGCCGATCTTAAAAATCAATCTCGAAAAAGATTCGCTTTCCTTTATAAACAAAGCTTATCTGGAAAGCATTATGCTGAACTTGCTCACGAATGCCATAAAATATAGAAATCCAGCAAAAAAATTAAAAATAACTATAGCGACAAAGGAGAAACATGATAAGACAATTCTTACCTTTGAAGACAATGGAATAGGAATCGATATTGAGAGAAACAAAGACAAGATATTTGGCCTCTATCAAAGATTTCACAACTATCCGGACAGTAAAGGACTCGGATTGTATCTCGTCAAATCTCAGGTAGAAACAATGGGCGGAACAATAGAAGTCCAAAGCCAGGTGAATAAAGGAACTAAATTTACATTAACATTCAAAAAAGAATAAAATGCTACATAAAATCTTATGTGTGGATGATGATCCAATTACTTTAATGCTCTACAAGATGGTAATTGCCAAGGCATCTTTTACAGAAGAAATAATTACTGCAAAAAACGGACAAGAAGCCCTGGATTATTATAACAACCTAAGAGCGGAAGGCGAATCACAATCTCCGGAACTTATTTTCCTAGACCTGAACATGCCGGTCATGGGAGGATGGGAATTTCTGGATAATTTCACCAAATCCGAATATCAAGAATTCAATACCAAGACAAAAGTAATCGTGCTTTCATCTACTATCGATCCGACTGACATCGAAAAATCCAAGACGTATTCGATTGTGATTGATTTCTTGTCAAAGCCTATCACTAAGGAAATGCTGGAAGACCTAAAAGATAGATTATAAAAAAAGCTCTCAATCGAGAGCTTTTTTATTTGAATCAGTGAAATGTGCTAATTATTGATTTTTATTTTTATCAACTGTCCTCCTATCAGCTCGCCATTTTCTGAATATTGTTCCACTAAAAACTGGTTTACATTTCGTCTAAACAATGGCTGTTTATCATTTTTTCTTGGATTTCTTTTCTGCTCGGAAAGGTTAAATATGATTGATACTATTTCGCCCCTCTCCATCTTTACACCCTTTATTTCCACGCCATTTTCTGCAACTACATACTCTCTTTCTGTAGGCTCAAGACCTTTAGTGCCACGTATGTCTTCGACATTTTTCAAGAAGGTACTTCTCTTATCGATTCCCACTTTGGTATTTCCGAAAGTCTTGCCTTGATATGGTTTTATCTTGATTGTATATTTTTGGGCCGTTCTTCCATAATTTGCCAGAAGTACAGAATTTTTATGACTGGCCCCATCAGCATCGGTAACCGACACATTTTTCCATACAATATTATTGTTATTTTTCACATTGTTTAAAAGATTAGAGGTTTCGGCAACAGCCATTCCAAAAGGAGCTGTTGTAGCAGTTTCTATTCTAGACAAAAGACAGAAGTGATTTTGATCTGCTCCAAAAGCGGAGTATTCGCTTGGATCAGGTGCCGTCCATGGAAATTCTAAAATCACGAATCCATTTCCAGCTACCGCTCCGGTAGGCTTGCTCCCTATTGAATTACCCATTAATGCAGGCGATGTTACGCTGCCGTCCCAAGGAGAAGGCCATGCTAATCCTGAAGACGCTTTTGCCCAATACAACTTCACATTTGCAGCAGTAGACGGCGAACATCCTTTATTTCTCACTCGCACATATACATAGTTTGTCTGCTCTCCTATTGGGTTTTGATGCTCTTGATTCGTGAGTCCGTCGTTAGTATTTCGTATCCAGATATCATCCGTCAGGTAAAATACTGGAGATTCGTTATTCGCTTCATTACCTACGTCTTCATCGGTATCTTTGCTGAATAAATCTGCCGAGGCAGCAGCCGGAGGAGGCAAAGCGCCCAAAGAGGAAGCCAAAGACGCTCTTGTCGTCCAGAATGTAGCATCCATTCTTTCTGACTGTCCATTTGTAAATAGGTACATACAGGCATCATCGGTATAATCCATAAAATTCATGAACATATCGCCATTAGGCCCGTTTGAGCAAGAAACATGAGGAAAAGACGGGCAGCCATAGTTTTCTATTGCTTGAACTGGAGTATCTGTAACAGCATCGTCTGCAGAGCATTCATCCGGATCGCCTGTATCATCACCCCAGATATGCCTTAAATTTAGCCAATGTCCTATTTCGTGTGTAGCAGTTCTTCCTAAATTGTAAGGAGCAGCCACTGTCCCAGTCGATCCAAAACAAGTAAAATCCATCACAACACCATCTTCAAGGGGACGAGTAGTCATATCTGCCGGAAAACTAGCATATCCCAATAATGTACCGCTCAGATTGCATACCCAAATGTTCAGGTATCTGTCGCTCGGCCAGGCATCATCACCTCCGGAAGAATTAAATTTTACAGGATTTCTTACGGTTGCAACACTAGAATTTGTATGAGTGAAAGAGGCTGTTGTCGTGCTTTTTCTGATAATACCTGTTGTAGGATTACAATTCGGATCTCTTCTCGCCAAAGCAAACTGGAAATGCGTATCGGAAGCCATCCCTGTAAAGGCTGCAGGGCCACCTGGAATTTCAGTACTCAATCTTCTATAATCCCTATTCAGCACATCTATCTGGCTTTGGATCTGAGCATCCGAAACATTTTGCGTAGCATTATTATACACTACATGCACAACTACTGGAATGGTCACATTGGTGCTTCTAAAGTCAAATTTGTTGCCTCTCATTTTTCGAGTATATTCTAAAATGAGGCTTTCAAGTTTTTTTTCTTCCCTAGCAAAAACATTGTCCTTGCTGAGTCTTTCTTTATAAAAATCTTCGGTACCACAATCTCTCTTGGTTGTGACAGGCTTTACTGGATCACAAGCCGACAGAATACAAAGCCCCATCAGCGTTGCCATTAAAAACATTTTTTTCATACTACACTATTTTATATTCCCTACTCTATAAGCTTTTCGGTTAACGCTTTTTACATAATTCCTTACCGGTAATACTTAGGAAACAGGAAATAATCCCATCTCAACTAGCTGTTACAAAGTTGAAGAATCGGGAAATAGTGAGAAGAAGGCAAAAAGCCCAAATTTAAAAGTAAATACCCTGTTTTTTAATGGTACCAAAACCTGCAGAAAGAAAGGGCGTAAAACAAAAAAATCCCGAATGAACACATCGGGAATGAAGGGTGTAAAATAAAAAAGCCCTCAAGAGAGGGCTTTCAATATAAAGTAGATTCAGTATCTAATTAAAGAGCTGAAACATGTTTAGTCAATTTAGATTTTAAATTGGAAGCTTTATTATTGTGGATAATATTTTTCTTAGCCAATTTGTCAATCATAGAGATTACACCAGATAATTTTGCAGAAGCATCTGATTTATCTGTAGCTAGACGTAAAGCTTTAATAGCGTTACGAGTAGTTTTGTGTTGGTATCTGTTTAATACTCTTCTCTTTTCGTTGCTTCTGATTCTTTTTAGAGCTGACTTATGATTTGCCATTTTCTTTCCTTTTTTTCTTTAATGTTTTTTTGTAGTCCGTAGGGGAATCGAACCCCTGTTACCAGGATGAAAACCTGGCGTCCTAACCCCTAGACGAACGGACCTTGAATCCTTCTAAGTTAGTTTATTCCAATAAACTTTGAACTTGTAGCCCGTGGGGGAATCGAACCCCCCTTACCAGGATGAAAACCTGGCGTCCTAACCGATAGACGAACGGGCCTTGCTTCTCTAATGCGGATGCAAAAATACAACTATTTTTTATTCGCACAATAGCTACCGTAATTTTTTTTTATTTTTTTTAGTACGCCTTAGCAAAAAGTACTCTTCCGACAGAAGGTTTTCCAGTAAACACACAGCTTCCAGCCTCTTCTACTCTGTCTAAAGCAATACATCTGATGGTTGCTTTAGTCAAGTCTTTGATTTTTTCTTCTGTATCTGGAGTTCCGTCCCAATGTGCTGCTACAAAGCCTCCTTTGTTTTCTAAAACGTCTTTGAACTCGTCGAAAGAATTTACTTCCGTGATATGTGTGTTTCTGTAATCCAATGCTTTATTGAACAAATCTTCTTGGATTTTTTCTAGCAAATCACTTACATAGTTTACGATTCCGTCTTTCAAGACAACTTCTTTCGATAATGTATCTCGTCTTGCTACCTCAAATGTCCCGTTTTCTAAATCTTTCGGACCGATTGCAACACGAACAGGAACGCCTTTCAATTCCCACTCAGCAAATTTGAAACCTGGCTTTTGAGTAGTCCTGTCGTCAAACTTCACGGAAATTCTTAGTTTTCGGAATTGCGACACCAACGTAGTAGCAGCTTCCGTTATCGCGGCAAATTCTTCATCTGTCTTATATATAGGAACGATAACTACTTGAATCGGAGCTAAATTCGGAGGCAAAACCAATCCGTTATCATCAGAATGCGTCATAACCAAAGCACCCATCAGACGCGTTGAAACACCCCATGATGTACCCCACACGTGTTCTTGTTTTCCTTCTGCATTTGCGAATTTAACATCGAAAGCTTTAGCAAAGTTTTGTCCTAAAAAGTGAGAAGTTCCAGCTTGTAGCGCTTTTCCATCCTGCATCAAGGCTTCAATGCAATAGGTTTCTTCTGCTCCAGCAAAACGTTCCGTTTCCGTTTTCAATCCTTTTATAACCGGGATGGCCATAAAATTCTGCACAAAATCAGCATATACATTCATCATTTGTTCTGATTCTGCTATGGCTTCGCTTCGAGTAGCATGAGCAGTATGCCCTTCTTGCCATAAGAATTCAGCAGTCCTCAAAAACAAACGCGTCCTCATTTCCCAGCGGACAACATTGGCCCATTGGTTAATCAGCAGCGGCAAGTCTCTATAGGACTGCACCCATCCTTTATAGGTAGACCAAATGATTGCTTCACTGGTCGGACGAACAATCAGTTCTTCTTCCAGCTTGGCATTAGGATCCACCATCAATTTTCCAGGCTTGTCTGGATCATTTTTTAATCTATAGTGAGTGACGATCGCACATTCTTTAGCAAAACCTTCGGCATTTTTTTCTTCGGCCTCAAACATGCTCTTGGGCACAAACAGTGGGAAATAGGCGTTCTGGTGTCCAGTCTCTTTGAACATCCTGTCTAATTCTGCCTGCATCTTTTCCCAGATTGCATAACCGTATGGTTTGATGACCATACAGCCTCTAACCCCAGAATTTTCGGCTAAATCTGCTTTTACTACCAGCTCGTTATACCACTTGGAATAATCTTCTGATCTTTTTGTAAGGTTCTTACTCATATTGAATAGTTTGGCACAAATATTGTTTAACTTTATTTAACTATATAATTCAGCAAAACTAACTATTTTTGTATTGTCCAACAATAAAATTGCTCTAGATATGAAAACTTATTATTTTTCTCAAAAATCAGCCTCCATTTATTCATTGATTGGACTGCTGACAATTCTGATGACTTCTTGCGGGTCTTATCAGAATTCATCTTATTATGATTCCGACGGAGTGTATAACAACAACGAAAGAAGATCAAATAACAATACTGCCAGCAACGAGCAAAGCAGCAATGGATATCAGGAATATTTCAGGTCTTTGCAAGAGGATCCTGAAGTTTTCACAGAACCAGACAACTATCAATCTCCTTCTTATAACGGCCAAGTAAACGATTCTACTTATGTAGCCACAACAGGATATCCTGCTTGGGGCAGCAGCTCAGAAAACGTGACTGTAAATATCTATGATAACAGCTGGGGCTGGAACAACTGGTACGGACCAGGCTGGGGCTGGGGTCTTGGATGGGGCGGCTGGTATGGCGGCTGGGGCTGGAATAGTTGGTATGGTCCAAGCTGGGGACTTGGCTGGGGCTGGGGAGGCTGGTACGGAGGTCCGTATTATGGAGGCTGGAACCACTGGCACAACCATGGATACTACAACAACTACGCGTATTCTAACGGCAGAAGAAGCAATTACGCTAACAGCAGCTTCGGAAGAAACAACTATTACAGAGGAAACGCAGCTAGAAGCAATAGAAGCAACAGCGCTTACAATACTTCTTCAAGAAGAACTGATGCAAATTATTCGACTAGAAATTCTACAAGATACAACACGAATACGAGCACGCGTAACAGCAATGCAACTACAAGAGATTATAACACGACAAGAAACAGCTATAATACTACAAGAAATAGCAGCAACAACAATTACAGCACTCCGACTCGAAGCAACAACTCTACGAGAAGCCAAAATGTAGCACCATCAAGATCGTACAGCAGCCCAAGCTCAAGCGGCGGCGGAAGATCGTCAGGAGGAGGCTCCTACGGCGGCGGAGGAAGATCTGGCGGCGGTGGCGGCGGACGAAGAGGATAACTACAAAATTTAATGATGCAAAATGCCTATGTCTAGACGTAAAAGTTATAGCATAGGTATTTTTTTGAACCCCTAAGAAAAAATTAACCCTATGAAAAAGTACTTTTTATTTATGATCACGGGACTTGCTTTAAGTTCTGCTCAGGCTCAAGAAGTTTCTGATGCCATGAGGTATGCTCAAGATAATCTGACAGGAACTGCTCGCTTTAGAGGAATGAGTGGCGCCTTTGGAGCTCTTGGTGGCGATTTTTCATCTATCGGTGTCAATCCTGCCGGAGGTGCCGTATTCACGACCAACCAAATTGCAATCACGCTCAGCAATTACAGTACAAGCAACAAATCGAGCTATTTTGGAACCACTACAAAAGAAAACGATAATACTTTCGACCTGAATCAAATAGGTGCCATTTGGGTTTTTCAAAACGAAAATACGTCAAGCAATTGGAAAAAATTTACTGTTGCAGCCAATTACGAGAACCAATCTAATTTCGATAACCAGTTCCATGCGGCAGGCTACAACCCGACAAATTCGGTATCGCAATATTTTTTAAGCCATGCTAATGGAATTCCGTTAGCTGATATTACAGGCCAGCCTTTTGGAGCAATGACCTACAGACAGCAACAAGCCTTCTTTGGTTATGATGGTTACCTAATCAATCCGGCTGTTAACACTGGAAACAACACAGCTTACACCTCGAATACTCCTGCAGGCGGCAATTATTTTCAAGAAAATTTTATTGAAACTACAGGCTATAACGGAAAGCTTTCCTTCAATGGGGGCGTGCAATATACAGACCGATTCTATTTCGGACTTAGCCTGAATTCGCATTTTACAGATTACACGCGCGTGAGTAATTTCTATGAAGATTATTTAGACACACCAGGTAATAATCCAAATTCTGGACCTCAGGCGTTACGCTTCCGCAATGAATTGTACACCTATGGAAACGGCTTTTCTTTTCAAGTCGGAGCAATTGCAAAAGTCACATCGGAACTCCGCATCGGACTTGCTTATGAATCGCCAACATGGTTCCGTCTGAACGAAGAATTATATCAAAATTTAGTTGTGGACTGCCCAGACTGCGGAACAGGAAATCCCGTAATTGTTGACCCGAATCTTACGATTATCTATCCGTCATACAGATTACAGACTCCTGGGAAATATACAGGAAGTTTAGCCTATGTTTTCGGACAATACGGACTAATTAGCATTGATTATGCCATGAAAGATTACAGCAATACCCGATTCAAGCCAAGCAGCGACTTCCGTGAAACCAATGCACAGCTCGAATCATTATTAGACGTAACTTCAGAAGTGTGCGTTGGTGCTGAAGCCCGAGCCAAACAATGGAGTTTTAGAGGTGGATATCGCTTTGAACAAAGCCCTTATAAAAACGGAAAAACAGTTGGTGACCTTCAAGGGTTTTCTGCCGGACTCGGTTATAATTTTGGAGGAACTAGATTAGATGCCGCTTATTCTTACTCTAAAAGAGATATGCAGCAGACCTTTTTCTCGCAAGGGCTTATTGACCCTACAACAGTCAAATCGGTCAATAATAACGTAACGCTTACTTTGCTATTTGATCTATAAATCAATTTTACTTGATAAAAAAAGCATCCTTTATCGGATGCTTTTTTGGATTAAAACTCATAATCTTTCTTATAAAATTTCTTTTCTTGCAGGAATTCTAGCCTATTTCCTTCTGTCCTGAATTTGGTACGAATAGACCTTCTTCCTTTTTCAATATCAGACACAAAACTAAAAAAATGCAAGTGTGGCCCTGAAGACCAGCCAATATTACCACTGAGTGCAATCTTGTCGCCTCGCTTGATAATATCGCCTTTCTTGACAAAAGAACCATTGGTATTTATATGTGTATATTCGGCTAAAGTGCCATCTTCGTGATAGACGACGATATAATTATTAAATTCGGCACAGTCTTTTTTCATACAATTTTCCGTATTGCTGTCTTGCACATCAACTACAATTGCATCTCTAACGGCCGTGATTTCAGTACCAATCGGCATGATAAAGTCAAGTGCAAATTCGCCTTGATGTGAAATCTTTCCGTTGTAGCCTTGCCCTATCATATATTCTTCACCCTGCTTATACGGCAGACTATACGGAAAATCAATATCATATTTCTTAAGGTTGATATCGCCTAACAGAAAAGAGTTCTGGTATTTGAAATTGAATTCTTTTTTCAAATCAACTACAGATATTTCGGCAATTACGAATCTTTTAGTCCTTGCCGGAACCAGCACATAAGGCGCTTTGAGGCTGCTTCTCATGTTTACTAATTCGGCACGCATCAAGACTGATACTGGACAAAATTCGTTATTGTCTGCAAATACGACTGTTTTTCCTTCTATAAATTCCCTATAAACCTTAACATCGCGCTGTTGCGAAAAAAGCATCAGAGGAGCGAGCAATAAAAAAAGGGCAATGATTTTCTTCATAACTACTATCATAAAACGTAAGGGTTACAATATATCAAAAGTAATGTCGATATAAAAACGACTTTCCTTCAAATCTATTTTACGCTTCATAAAATTTACCAAACGATGATGCTACTATTCATAAAAAGCTTAATTTTGCACTCCAATTTACAATTCTATGAGAACCAAGACGTTAAAGAAAAACAAGATTAATGTAATCACTTTAGGATGTTCTAAAAACGTGTATGACAGTGAAGTGCTGATGGGACAATTGCGTGCCAGCGGCAAAGATGTTGAGCATGAGGCACCAGCTGAAAGAGAAGGAAACATTATCGTTATCAACACTTGCGGTTTTATTGATAATGCGAAGGAAGAATCTGTAAATATGATCCTGAATTATGTCGACAAAAAAGAGCAAGGTTTAGTAGACAAAGTATTCGTAACCGGATGTTTATCTGAAAGATACAAACCAGACTTAATCAAGGAAATTCCTAACGTAGACCAATATTTTGGAACAACAGAATTGCCAGGATTATTGAAAGCGCTTGGCGCCGATTACCGACATGAATTGCTTGGCGAGCGTTTGACGACCACTCCAAAAAATTATGCTTACCTTAAAATAGCGGAAGGATGTGACCGTCCTTGTAGTTTTTGCGCGATTCCATTAATGCGCGGCAAACACGTTTCTCAGCCAATAGAAAAATTGGTAAACGAGGCAAAAGGATTGGCCAAGAACGGCGTAAAAGAACTTATATTAATCGCACAAGACCTGACGTATTACGGGCTTGACTTATACAAAAAAAGAAATCTGGCTGAATTGCTAGAAAATCTAGCCGCGGTAGAAGGTATCGAATGGATTCGTCTGCATTATGCTTTCCCTACAGGATTTCCGATGGATGTGCTGGAACTGATGAAACGCGAGCCTAAAATCTGCAACTACCTTGATATTCCGTTACAGCATATTTCTGACAAGATCTTAAAATCGATGCGTCGCGGAACAACACAGGCCAAGACAACAAAACTTATCAACGACTTCCGCGAAGCTGTTCCAGGAATGACTATCAGGACAACTTTGATTGTCGGTTATCCAGGTGAAACAGAAGAAGATTTCCAAATCCTAAAAAATTGGGTCGAAGAAATGCGTTTTGAAAGATTAGGTTGTTTTGCCTATTCACATGAAGAAAATACGCATGCTTACTTGCTTGAGGATGATGTTCCTGCTGAAGTGAAACAGCAGCGCGCTAATGAAATCATGGAAATACAGTCACAAATTTCATGGGAATTGAATCAAGAAAAAATCGGGCAGACTTTCCGTTGTATTATTGACAGAAAAGAAGGAGCTCACTTTATTGGTAGAACTGAATTTGACAGCCCTGATGTTGATAATGAAGTTTTAATCGACGCTTCAAAAGCATACTTAAAAACAGGCGAATTTGTAAATGTAAAGATTACAGATGCAGCCGAATTTGATTTATATGGCGAGGCTATTCTATAAAGAAAGTTGCCTTCCAAAATAAAAAAAGCCTTGACCGAGTCAGGGCTTTTTTATGTTACCATAATTTCAAAAAATAGGCTTGATAGGGATAGCGTTCGTAAATTGCGTTATCTTCATTGATAGTAAATCCATTCTTATAATCTGCAATAGCCTTGCGTAGCAACACATCGGCTTCCTTGCTCCTTCCTAGCTTGTGCAGGCACAAAAACTTGTAATATTCTGCATCTGAAAATTCTGGATAGGTTTGAAGCGCCTTATCAAATTCCGTCACTGCAGCCTCGAATTTTCCTAATTCATACTTTGCGATTCCTAAATAAAATACATCTAAAAAATGTGCTTCCACTCCACCTCTAGCCTGAAGCGCCTCTCGATCGATTTCCAGTATCTTTTCTGCTTCACTGAATTTCCCCAACTGCAAACAACAAAGCGCAATGTAGAAATCATAGGTATGATCCATCACGTACGAATTGCCGCTAATTGCTTTGGCAGCCTCAAAATCTTTGATTGCCTCAGTATAATTCTTAGAAAAAATACATTTCATAAAAGCCCTATAATCCATATATTGCTTCGGATCTAAGTCCACGGCTTTGTCGAGTATCGGCATTGCTATTTCATATTTGCCTTGTTTGAAAAGCGGCATTGCTTTTTGTTGCCAAGCATAAGCCGAACGTGGATGATCTTTCAATATGGCGTCGAGAGCTAATTGATAATCTTGCGAAAACAAGAATAATTTACTTGCTTCTGAAATGCGTTTTTCTACTATTTCTTTTTCAGTCTGCCCTTGAACATTAAAACCAATTAGAAAGACAAGAATTGCAACTATTATTTTCATTGACAAAAATTTAATCATTGTCTTACAAATGTATCATTATTACGGAAAGACTGTGTTAATGGAAGCTACTTCTTGGTTAATGGCTTGTTAACTGTTATACAAATGCCATCTTCTATATAGTATCCCTATATTCTAAGATATCGGCTGGCTGACAGTCCAGTGCCTTGCAAATTGCCTCCAACGTGCTAAACCGAACGGCTTTTGCTTTTCCTGTTTTTAAGATGGAAAGGTTAGACAATGTTATATCAACCTTTTCTGAAAGCTCATTTAACGACATCTTGCGCCTTGCCATCATTACGTCTAAGTTTACTATTATGGGCATGAGTTATATGGTTAAATCATTTTCGGACTGGATTTCTATACCTCTTTTGAAAATCTGCGCTATTATTAGAAGAATAATGCCCATGAATATCCATACATCTTCGCCACCTAAACGCAAATACAGTATATCAGGCATTTCTACACCTTGCTTGACCAACCACTCACTATAGTTAACTCCGCAATGCGAAAATAAACCTACTCCTAAAGCCAAGTAAGATAATCCTGAAATAAAGCGTTGCATCTCTTTATTAAAAGGTTGCGATATGCTTAGTTTTTTATTGTGTAAAATCCTTATAATCAGATAAAACATGATCGCTCGCATTACTGACACAATAATCATCACTGATATCATTATGACAAAATATCCATGATCATATTTATAAAGGCTTGACAGGTCAATTTCTTTCCAAAAAAATCCAGCTTCGGGTTCCAGTGCAAATGTAAAAATAGCATTGAAAATAAAACCACCTGCTTCAATACCGACACCAATAAATAATAGCCAGCAAATGATGTACAACACCTTAAGCATCTCTTTACTACCAATTTTAATTTCCATAATTGTTCGATTTTAAATTTCTATGGGACAAATATATTTATTTTTATTGAAAAACAATAAATATATAATGAAAAATAAAAATTATTTCTTGATTACAGGTTAAATTATATTGATAAAAGGCATATTATATGAATAAAAACAAGTGTAATTTTATTCCGTATGTTCGATTTTCAAAGGGGTATTAGCTTAACTTTATAGAAAAAAGATCATGAAAACAGATTGGTTTATTATCGGCATAGTAGTTCTGTTCGCAGTTGTTTTGATCATTCTTCTGGTTAAGCGAAACTTGAAAGACAAAAAAGAAATCGAAAAATTTCTTAACGAAGACCATAAAGCAAACCCAAAAGAAGAATCTGAGATGAACGACGACCGCTAAACAGCACAACATGATGTTAAAAAGCATCACATTTTTATTATTAGCCCAAAAATGAGTAAGTTTGGGTCTTGAAATTTTCAACTTATGAAGACTAAATTATTTTTTATCGCGGCAATAGTATTCATGCTCCTACCTGATACAGCTTCTGCTCAATATTACGGTAGTAGTACTGGTGGTGTTGATAGGTCTATCGGCAGAGAAGTAAGAGGAAATGGCCCTAGAAACAAGAATAAAAAAGCAACTAACGATTTTGGAGAGGTTTGGGCTAAGTACTTGGGCCAAGAACTAAATTTGGACGGACTGCAATATGCCGGAGTAAAGTCTATCATGAATGAGAATAGAGAAAGTCTTGAACAAATCTCAAAAGACGAAACCCTGCACCCGCAAGAAAAAAAGAACAAAATGCTCGAGATCATGAATAAAATTGACATTCAAATCTTAAAGTTTCTTTCTAAGGAACAGGGAGAAAAATATACCAAACTTAAAGAAGAGCGAGAAAGAAGAGCGATGACGCAATAAAAGCATCAAAGTACTAACAGGCCTTGCTCTCGCAAAGAATTCACTGGCCTGCTCTGCCAAAACAATTCAAAATCGTCTAATCCTGCATTTTCATAATCTGTCTTCACTTCTTGGTACGTATAGATTTTTGAATTAGAAACAGCTATCTTAGCAAGCATATCAGCTAGCCAAATTCCTTGTTCCTTGCTTGCCGTAATGCTGAAAGCTTCTTTTTTGGTATGAAAATCCAACGAAGCCATTTCCCAAGAATTGCCTTTTTTAGATTTACTATAGGTTGAAATAGAAGGCTTGCTACCGATCCAGACTATTTTTGCCGAAGGTTTTACCAACGAATCTTCTTCTTCATGTATTGCATTATAAATGTAATCGCTTGGTATTTTGGTACGTGGTACTTTGAATTCAAACCAATCTTGAAGTTGAAAGTCAAAACAGATTCCATGCATATAGTTAAAAAGTGACTTTTTTAATCCGAAACTGAACGCATCATGGTCGGTTCCCGTTTTGTCGATATGAATAATATCATTATTAGCAAAAGTTCCAACGACTTCCGTTTCTTTCAAGACGCCAAATTTTTCAGGATACATTCCCACCGGACTATGCGCTGTCATGGCAAATTGATGCCAAAAACCAGATTGCAAGATTCCGATTTCGAATAACTGGCGTACCATTTCTAACGAATCAATAGTCTCCTGAGCTGTTTGGGTCGGAAAACCGTACATCAAATAGGCATGAACCATAATTCCTGCTTCAGTAAAATTCCTCGTCACGCGAGCTACCTGTGCTACAGTCACACCTTTTTGAATGAGCTCCAACAGCCTGTCAGATGCGACTTCCAATCCCCCAGAGATTGCAATACAGCCGGAGGCCTTAAGTAATAGGCATAAATCTCGGGTAAAACTTTTTTCAAAACGAATATTTGTCCACCAAGTAACCGTCAGTTTTCTTCGGAGAATCTCCAACGCCAAAGCTCTCATTAATGCAGGAGGTGCCGCTTCATCAACAAAATGGAAACCGTTTTGTCCCGTTTGCGCGATTAGCTCCTCCATTCTATCGCAGAGCAACTTGGCGGCAACCGGCTCGTATATCTTTATATAGTCGAGAGAAATATCACAGAAAGTACATTTTCCCCAATAGCAGCCATGAGCCATAGTAAGTTTGTTCCATCTTCCGTCGCTCCACATTCTATGCATCGGATTGACAATTTCTATGACAGAAATATAGTGATCCAGAAGCAGGTCGGAATAGTCCGGCGTTCCTACTTCGGACTGTTTATAGTCTTTTTTAGCAGAATTATTTTTATAGGAAATCTTTCCGTTCTCTAAAAGAAAAGTTCGCTTATAGGAATCATATTCTGAATTCTGCATGCTCAAAATCAGCTCTTCGAGCGGCACTTCACCGTCATCCAATGTAATAAAATCAAAGAATTCCATCACTCTGACATCCGCCAGCGAACGCAGTTCCGTATTTGGAAAGCCGCCTCCCATCGCAATCTTTGTCTCGGAAAAATGCTTTTTAATAAATTGGGCACTTTTAAAAGCACTGTATAAATTACCTGGAAAAGGAACTGAAAAGCAAACCAATTGCGGTTGCAGCTTTTTCATTTTCTTATTTAGATTTTCAAGCAATAGCCTATCTATATAAGTCGGTTCTTTTCGTAACATTTCGTAAAGCGAATCAAAAGAATTGGCAGAACGTCCCATTCTTTCTGCATAGCGACTGAATCCGAAATTTTCATCGACACACTCGATAATCAGGTCTGAAATATCTTCAAGATATAAAGTCGCCAAATGCTTGGCTTTATCTTGTGTTCCCATTGTTCCAAATGCCCAATCCAATTCTTCCAATTGTGAAAACCGTGAGGCTTCCGGCAGAAAATCTTCTTGACAAATCAGATGAGAAAGCGTAGGATTTTTGCCTTGCATAAAGAGCATGACCGAATCAATCGTTTTGATATACTCTTCTTGAAGTGCAAGAATCCTCTTTGCATTTTCTGATTTTTCTTTCGCTTTTTCGGCTTCAATAAACAAATCAGTTAATCCTTGCTTTGAAAATAATTCCAATATAACTTCAATCCCAAGGTCAGCTTGAAAGGATGTAATGTTTTTCGTGTTCAAAAATCCTTTTATATAAGCCGTAGCCGGATAGGGAGTATTCAGCTGGGTAAAAGGTGGCGTGATTAGAAAAACGGTAGGATTCAAAACATACAAATTGAATTGCAAAAATATTGCTTATTTATGAAAATGCCTGTATAAAAAGAAAAAACTCCCGATTGGGAGTTTTGAATTCTAAATTTAATCTTTAGTCAGGAATTCATCGAGTGCTTCTTCCCGAATTTCTTGCTCTTCTTTATAGAGATTTTTTAGGTATTTTTCCATCCCAAAAAACATGATTATAAGCAAGAACAGAATGGTCGCCATATAATAAGCTGTTCCCATTCCAATAGAAATCATTCCGCCTCCCATACCATCAGCCATTGATGAAACGGCGTTCAGTTCGCTCGAACTTTTGATGATGATACCGAAAATCAGCAGTACCAAAAATCCGATGGCTGAAAAAATGATATGCAGCAAACCTTTACGTTTGATTCTTATAAAACTGAATATGAGTCCGGCTATAGCCATCAGAAACGGAATCCCCATCATGATCATCATCGCGATTCTTGAATTTTTCTCATCAGCAGTTTCTGCTGGCACCGGAAGTCCTTCTGTTTTCTTCGGATTTCCATCTTCATCAACTGAAGAATCTTGAGTCGTATCAAACAAATCTTTTCCTAGTTTTTCCTGCATTTTTTTTGAAAATTCATTGCTTTTCATTTTTTCTTTCATGTCTGTTCCTACAACATAGTCAAAACCAGTTACAGAAACCAATTCTGTCGTACCACATTTGATGGTTATAAACGGAAAGAAAAAACAGATTAAGATTACCGTATAACTTGGAATCGGAAGTAAATCTGAAATGATTTTGAGTGCTCTCATAAAAGGTTTGTCTTTTTTATATTTCATTTCAAACATAACACATATATCTTAAATTTCAGACAAAACTGATTCCATTTTATAAAATTATTTTTTTCCTGATTTCTTTTTAGCTTTTACTTTTTCTTTTTAACCAACTCCATCTTATTCTTAATCCTCTTTTCAACTTCGCTGATTTCAGATTCTGAAGCATAGCAAATAGAATGCAGCTTCGCATTTCTGATTTCTTTTTTTGCTTTCTTGAATTCATGCTGCGTCTCAAACAGAATGGCTTTCTTTATAAAAATCTCGGCTTTACTTATACCTTTAATAGTAAGTGCAAAATCGATTAATTTCTGCGCTTCTTCATAATCTTCATTTAGGATAAGCGTTTGGATATAATGCGGATAGACTTCAAGCGCATGGATATTGATCGTAAAAGCTTCTTCAAAGTAATTTTTAGCGGCTTCATAATTCAATAGCTGTTCTGCTTGGATTCTTCCGTAAAGGCAAAGCACCATGGTATTTTTAGCATCATAGGAAAAAGCGTAATCTAAAGACTCTATGGTTTCTTCAAGCGAATATGGATAGCTATCCAATGCTTGGAATACATATTTATCAATTGTTTTCATTTCTTAAATCTGTTTTTAATTTCTGGCGTATTCCTTTGTAGCTTTTCTCAATTTTATTCTTCTTAAAATCTGTGCCGGTAAATGTTCTTGTGGGATTACCACGCTGAATGTTCAACTGGTTTTCCCATTGCTTACCGACATGATTCTTGAGTTCTTGCAAGGTTTCGCCTTCTAATTTTTTTAATAATCGTTCTGTTGCCAGTTTTTTGTTTTGGTGCTGCGAACGACTGTCCATTGCCACGACAGCAATTCCTGTCGGCAGATGTGTCGCTCTGACAGCAGAACTCACTTTGTTGACGTGCTGACCTCCTGCTCCTGAACTTCGCATTGCTTGGTACTGGATATCGTTTTCTGAAACTGTCCAATTCTTTTGTGGCTCTATTTCAAAAATTCCGATAAACCAATTCTTGCGTTTGTGCATCTTTCTGAATTGGCTTTGCCCGATCCATTGAATCGTTCCCAACCAAGAATTTGCAAAGGTTGTAGCATTTTTTCCTTTCAAGGAAACTGTAGCTGTTTCGACCGTTCCATTTTCAGAACCTGCCTGTCGCTGCAACACTATAGCTTCGAGTTGCTGTTCTTGTGCTTCTTCCAAAACTTTTTTAAGCACTTGGGCAACTACCCAAGTGCATTCTGCAGGTCCGCGACCCGCTGTTATCTGAATTATTTTTTCCATTTTTTTACTTTTTAACGGTCCATCCTGACAATTTTCGGAGTAAAAGTTCCAAGTACTTCTACCAATTCGCTCTGGTTCGCCATTACCTTCGTAATGTCTTTGTATGCCATGGGTGCTTCATCAATATTGCCTCCAATCAGAGTGACATCATTGGCCTGCAGCACTTTTTTAATTTCGCTTTGCGTAAAAGTACTTTTGCACTTTGCTCTTGAAAATAATCTTCCGGCACCATGAGAAGCCGAATTCAAGCTTTCTGTATTTCCTTTTCCTCTAACAATATAGCCTGGCGCAGTCATCGAACCTGGAATGATTCCCAATTGTCCTTCTGCCGCTGGAGTCGCTCCTTTTCTATGAACGATACATTCCTTGCCATTGACCATTTCCTTCCATGCAAAATTGTGATGGTTTTCGATGGTCACTACTACTCTTTTTCCAAGCGCTTTGGCAATTCTCCGATGGATATCGTCATGGCAAGCCTTGGCATAATCACCAGCCAGATTCATTGCCAGCCAATATTCCTTTCCGTCATGCGTGTTCAGATCGAGCCAAGCCAAATGCTGTACATTTTTTGGCAACGGACATTGTTTTGTTGCCAGATAGGTATAATGCTTCGCAATATTAGCTCCTAATCCTCGCGAACCGCTGTGGGAAAGAACAGCGAAATACTCCCCTGCTCCTATTTTCCACTCGTCAAGCGGATTATCGATTTTGACTATTCCAAACTCCACAAAATGATTTCCTCCTCCAGACGTACCCAACTGTTTGTAGGCTTTGTCCAAAAGGCGTTTCAACAGCGGAATGCCTTGAAATTCTTGTCTGTAAAATACCTCATGATCCGCCTTTATTGCATGCGTTTCATTCATTCCAAACTTGGTATGGTCTTTCAAGATACCCTGCAGCTGATGATCTTTCCCTTTCAGGAAGGTTACGGGCAGGTCAAAAATCGAAAGGCTCATGCGGCAACCAATATCGACACCAACTCCATACGGAATCACTGCATTGTCTGTTGCTAAAACACCCCCAATCGGCAGACCATATCCTGAATGTGCATCGGGCATCAAAGCTCCTGCTATCGAAATCGGCAGTTTCAATGAATCATACAATTGAAACTTGGCCTGTTCATCGATTTCATTTTCTCCAAAAATCGTAAACGGAACTCGCGTCGTTTTCAATTGGTGCATTCTCACTTGGACAGGGTTTATCAAACCTTCGGCAACTTTTCCCCAAGTTCCATGTCCGCTGAATTTGTCCGGATAGAGCAAAACTTCCTTTGCTTCTGTCAGAATGGATTCTTTTTTTTCTCTTTTTCTATATCTATTTATCTGCCCTAAGGCGATATTTATTGAATTGTTTTTTGGAAAGCCTAATTTGATAAGGTCTTTTCCAGATAATTTATTTCCCATAAATTTTGTTGATTCGTAATTTCTTTGTGCACAGCCTTGAATCAATTTCTAAATGATTTAAAAATGAGACATAAGCGTGCTAAACCTTTTATCCTTTCGGATAAATAATGGAACTGACTTTCGGGAAAATTTTGAAGTGTCTAGAATAAAAAAGCCCGAAACTAAATGGCTTCGGGCTTTTTCATATATCTAAAAATGTATTTCTAAGATTGAAATAAGCCACGAAGTCGCACCGCACCAAATCCTGTTGGTGAGTAGCTTTGAAATGATGATGTTGATACAAACATTTTTCTTCGTTTTAAAAGTGTTACTAATTTTTTCGTGTGCAAATATTTAGAATAGTTTTCGGATTATCCAAATTTAATTGTAAAAAAGTCGAAAGTTTTTAAAGTTGGAAGTCATAAAGTCCCCTGTTTATCGTATTTATCGTAATTAAAAAGCCATTTATCTTTCGACTTTTTGACTTTCGACTTTAAGACTTATTTAATTATTTATGCCTTAATTTTATTTATTTTTACAAAAAATTTCTAAACTATGCCAACCGACTGTATCAGTTATCAAGAATCTGGTTATTTCACATCGCTCATCAACGATTATCTAAATCAAAAACCAGACGTACAGTCGCTTTACCATCGATTTCCTACTTTAGAAAATTTTGAAAAGCAATTGCTTGAAAAAGAAAAGAATTTCAATTCAAGTGATAATTTGAAGCGAAAAACGTTGGTTTCTGCTTTAGAAAAACAATATTCAAAACTCAATGTTTCTGACTTGACAAAATTGAACATTAAAGCATTGGGAAGTTCTAAAACATTTACGATTACGACCGGGCATCAGCTAAACTTGTTTACTGGACCATTGTATTTTTTATATAAAATCGTTTCGACGATCAATCTTACGAAGCAATTAAAATTAAAATATCCTGAGTATAATTTCGTGCCAGTATATTGGATGGCAACGGAAGACCATGATTTTGAAGAAATCAACTATTTCAATCTTCATGGAAAAAAAGTACGTTGGAATACAGAAAGCGGCGGACCAGTAGGAAGATTGTCTACTCAAGGATTAGAAGAGGTCTTTGAAATTTTTTCTTTGGAACTAGGCATCGGAAAAAATGCGGAATATCTTAAAAAACTATTCCATGAATCCTATGTAAATCATACTAATTTGGCGGATGCGACTCGCTTTCTTGCGAACGAATTATTTGGAAAAACGGGCTTAGTGGTTTTGGATGCCGATACTCCTGAACTAAAAAAGATATTTATTCCTTATGCAAAAGAAGAGCTTCTGAAACAGACCTCGCATCAAAAGGTAATGGAAACTTCCGAAAAGCTAAAAGATTATAATATCCAAGTAAATCCACGCGAAATCAACCTTTTTTATATCGAAGACGATTTCCGTGAGCGAATTATTCTGCAAAACGGATACTACTATATCAACAACAGAGAACTAAAATTTACGCAATCAGAAATAGTACAACTGCTAGAAAATCATCCTGAAAAATTCAGCCCAAATGTTATCATGCGACCTCTATATCAAGAAGTCATCTTGCCGAATCTTTGCTATATAGGCGGCGGCGGCGAATTAGCCTATTGGTTGGAATTAAAATCATATTTTGAAGCTTCTGACGTTACTTTCCCTATTTTGCTTTTGCGAAATTCGGTTCTTTTAGCTACAGAAAAATTGGCAAAAAAAGCAGATAAATTAAATCTAACGTGGAAAGACCTATTTTCAAAACAACAAGATTTGATGAATGCTAAAGTGAAAACGTTTTCAGAATTCCCGATTGATTTTACAGAACAGAAAGCATTTTTAAGAAAACAATTTGATGACCTGAACGAAATGGCAAAACAAACCGACAAGTCTTTTATCGGAGCTGTAAAAGCCCAAGAAATCAAACAAATCAAAGGTTTAGATAATCTGGAGAAACGGCTGCTAAAAGCTGAAAAGAAAAAGCATCAAGAAGAATTGGAGCGCATAGCCGATCTTCAGAACGAGCTATTCCCAAACAAAAGCTTGCAGGAAAGGATTGTAAACTTTTCTGAATTTTATCTCGGATATGGCGATGTGCTGCTCGATAAATTGTTTGAAGAATTGAATCCTATGGAGCAAAAATTTAAAGTCGTAGTTCTTTAGTGACTGTCAGTTCAGACAATACTTAAATTTATACTCCTAATTCTTGCAATTGTTTTTCGTGTTCTGTTAAAAAACACTACTTTTGCGCCAAATCTAAAAAAAATACAATGGCAACGAATAGAACATTCACAATGATTAAGCCTGATGCAGTTGAAAACGGACACATCGGCGGAATTTTAAACATGATTACAGAAGGTGGTTTTAAAATTGTTTCTTTGAAACTGACACAGCTTACTGTAGCTGATGCTCAAAAATTTTATGCAGTTCACAGCGCAAGACCATTCTACGGGGAATTGGTTGAATTCATGTCTAGAGGTCCAATCGTAGCGGCTATCTTAGAAAAAGATAACGCTGTTGAAGATTTCAGAACTTTAATCGGGGCTACAAATCCTGCTGATGCTGCTGAAGGAACTATCCGTAAAAAATATGCAAAATCAATTGGAGAGAACGCTGTTCACGGTTCTGATAGCGATGAAAATGCAGCTATCGAAGGTGCTTTCCACTTCGCTGGAAGAGAGCAATTCTAATTCGAAGCAACCTAAATAAAAAAAATCCGTTTCATTTGAAACGGATTTTTTTATGTTTAATTTTTAGTCTTTTGAATCTATCTAAAAACTATTTCCTTCACAATGTCCCGACGAAATTCTTCGTTGATCATTCGTATAATTTTCTCTTTTCCGTAACTTAATTCTTGTCGTAATACCGCTGAAGTAAGTTCTACATACAGGGTGTTTTTACGCAACGTAACTTCCTTGGTATAACTATTCACGCCATTGCCCATCAAGGAAATCCAAGCTTCTTTTACCGCAATTTGATCAATTCCAGGCTGGAGTTTGTTGGCTTCAATGATATGCTTCAAAACATCTCCAACCGAACTGTCATTATTTAGTCTCTTCGCCATCTAGCAGGTTTATTGGGGTTGCTTTTTTGTATTGGTATTCTATTTTTTGCTGGTTAACAATGGTCATCTTATCTTCAGAAATCGATTTTAATTCTTCTTCCCATTTCGCATATTCTGTTTTGTAATCCAGATATATCTTCCCGTCTTTTTCTACAATTTCAACTGCTTCGGAAGAATCATCTGCAAGAAATTTTCCATTCAACTGTGGACTTACTTTTTTACGAAAGCCTTTATAATTATTGTCAATTTCAAAGAAATCATATGTCGTATTGATTTTATAATCTTTTTCCGATCCATCGGCCAAAATCACTTTTTCGATTTCCCAATAGCCATTCAGTTTTTTAGCATCTTCTTTTGATACTTTTTGGGCGCAGGCCGTAAGCATCAGCGTTGTAAACAGTAATAGAACTCCTTTTTTCATCTTAAAATTTAAAAAAATAAAATTACCACTATTTGTCATGATAAAAAAGCTTCTGGGTTAAACTATTTGGTATTTTTAAAGTCTATATAAGAAACCCTACACCATGAGAAAAATATACTACCCTTTGTTTCTTATCCTTGCTTTGGCCGGATGCAGTTCTGAAAGCAATGAATCCAGTCCGTCTGAATCCTTATACTTTCCACCTTTGGAAGAAAATGCATTATGGGAAACAAAATCATTGAGTTCATTAGGATGGAATGAAAATGCTACAGCACCGCTCCTTTCTTATTTGGAAGAAAAACACACCAAAGGCTTTATCATTTTAGTTGATGGAAAGATTGTGATGGAAAACTATTTCAACGGGCATTCTGCTTCATCCAACTGGTATTGGGCAAGTGCAGGAAAAACGTTGACAGCAACAATGGTTGGAATTGCTGAACAGGAAAACCATCTGAACATTAACGACAAGGTTTCAGATTATCTAGGCCATGGATGGACAAGCCTTCCCTTAGCAAAAGAAAACCTGATAACGAATAAGCATTTACTTACCATGACTTCTGGCCTTGAAGATATTGATAATGGTGACTGTGTAGAGCCTGAATGCCTTACTTATAAAGCTGATGCAGGAACACGCTGGGCCTATCATAATGTCTATGTCAAGCTTCAAGATGTCGTGGCAGATGCCGTCTCAACAACGTACAGCAGTTATTTCAATACAAAATTAAGAGACAAGATAGGAATGAATGGCGCTTGGATTCAGTCTGGAAACAACAGCGTTTATTGGAGTACCACTCGAAGCATGGCCCGTTTTGGCCTGCTCATGCTCAACAAAGGGAAGTGGAATAATGAAGTGATACTGAATGAAAATTACTTTAATGCCGCGACAAACACGTCTCAAAATATCAATCTAGGGTATGGATATTTATGGTGGCTAAACGGAAAATCCAGTTATCATCTGCCTCAGACGCAGCTACAATTTTCTGGAAGTATAATTCCGGACGGCCCAAATGACATGTTTATGGCATTAGGCAAAAATGACCAGAAAATCTACGTAATTCCTAGTCGGAAGATGGTCGTAATTCGAATGGGCGATGCGGCCGACAACGTCAATCTGGCCTTATCTGATTTTGATGAAGTCCTGTGGCAAAAAATAAATTCGCTAATTAATTAGCGAATTTATTTTATTTCTTTTTTGCATTGACGTGTTTCTTATTTCCAGAGCCTCCTTTGATAAGATTCCGAGCTGCCATAAAAAATGCGGCCCATCCTAAAAACACAAATAAATAATAGATTGCCTGTATCTTGCCTTCAAAAAATCTCGATATAAAAATCAAGAGCACGAACAAGATATAAAGGTGTAGCGGTTTTACATTTTTTATTGAAAAGGCCATAGTAGTCTTTATTTAAAAAACGAATCTACAAATTCTATTTTATTAAAAACTTGCAAATCTTCAATCCCTTCTCCTACACCTATATACTTCACAGGTATTTGGAACTGGTCTGAAATTCCGATTACAACACCGCCTTTTGCAGTTCCATCTAATTTAGTTACAGCAAGAGCTGAAACTTCAGTAGCAGCCGTAAATTGTTTGGCTTGTTCAAAAGCATTTTGGCCCGTAGATCCGTCAAGAACTAATAAAACATCGTGGGGAGCATCGGCTACGACTTTCTGCATCACGCGCTTTACTTTTGTCAATTCGTTCATCAGGTTTACTTTGTTGTGCAGACGCCCGGCCGTATCAATGATTACGACATCAGCGTTTTGAGAAACTGCGGACTGAAGGGTATCGAAAGCTACAGAAGCCGGATCGCTTCCCATTTGCTGTTTTACGATAGGAACGCCAACTCTGTCTGCCCAAATCTGCAATTGATCGATAGCTGCAGCACGAAAAGTATCGGCAGCACCAAGAACAACTTTGTATCCAGCTTTGTTGAATTGATGAGCCAGCTTTCCAATAGTAGTTGTTTTCCCAACTCCATTGACTCCGACAACCATCAAGACATAAGGTTTTTTATCTTTTGGTATTTCAAACTCTGTGGCTTCGCCAGAATTTGTTTCTGATAATAATCCTGCAATTTCCTCACGAAGAATTTGATTCAGCTCGTCAGTCCCGAGGTATTTGTCATTGGCAACACGCTCTTCGATTCTAGCGATAATTTTCAGGGTCGTATTTACACCTACATCTGATGAAACTAAGATTTCTTCTAGATTGTCAAGGACTTCATCATCAACTTTTGATTTCCCCGCTACGGCTTTGGTAAGCTTTGAAAAGAAAGAGGTTTTTGTTTTTTCTAGGCCTTTATCAAGGCTTTCTTTTTTTTCTGATGAAAATATTTTCTTAAAAAAACTCATTTTTTTGATTGGTTAGATTTTGCGGCTATCAGATTTTATACATTCTAATATTCCTAAAATTTAAGGAAAACGACATGATTCGTCTTCTCTAAATTTCAAGACAAATATAAAAATAAAAAAGCTACTTCCGAATGAAAGTAGCTTTTCTATATAATGTCTGAATGATTATTTCTTTTTCAAGAACTCGTCAACTAATTCAGGAGCCATAACGCTTTCAACGAAAGTGTAAGCACCAGTCTTAGGAGATTTTACCATTTTGATAGCTTTTGTTAATCTCTTAGAAGCTGTCTGTAAGGTTGCTACGGTTTTCTTTGCCATGACTAATAATTATTTAATTTCTTTATGAACAGTTACTCTTTTCAAGATTGGATTAAATTTTTTAATCTCTAATCTGTCTGGAGTATTTTTTTTGTTCTTTGTTGTTATGTATCTTGATGTACCTGGTTGACCACTAGTTTTGTGCTCAGTACATTCTAAAATTACTTGGATTCTATTACCTTTCTTTGCCATCTTGCTATATATTATTTAGGAAGGATTATTTAATAAATCCGTTAGCTTTAGCTTCTTTCAAAACTGCAGCAATTCCGTTTTTGTTGATAGTTTTTATTGTAGATGCAGCTACTCTAAGAGTAATCCATCTGTCTTCTTCAGGAAGATAAAAACGTTTTTTAACTAAGTTTACAGAAAATTTTCTCTTAGTCTTGTTCATCGCGTGGGAAACATTGTTTCCAACCATCGCTCTTTTACCCGTAAGGTCACAAACTCTTGACATTATGCTTATCTTTTATCGTTATTCAAAATCAGGGTGCAAAGAAACAAAAAAGAAACCTTTATACAAAATAATTAAAGTAGATTTTTTAAAATTTCTTTCTGAAGCATTTCAAAAGCCGTATTTACCGCTCTATCAATGACTTTTTCGCGCGGTTGGCCAAAGTGGAATTCTTCGCATATTATATTATTTGGAGCCGGATTTGGCGTTGCCAAAGCAATAAAAACCGTTCCTACTTCCGCCGGCGAATCTCCTTTTTCTGGCCCTGCATTTCCTGTAGTAGCAATGGCATAATCGGTTTGAAGCAATTTTTGAGCCCCAAGCGCCATCTCAATAGCTACTTCTCGGCTTACAACAGAATACTTTTCAATCAGCTCTTGCGAAACTTTTAAGATTTCGGTCTTTACTTCGGTTGCATAACTCACCACGCCTCCTTTAAAGTAAGCTGAAGAACCTGGAATCGAAGTAAGCAATTGGGCTATTTTGCCTCCTGTGCAGCTTTCGGCCGTAGAAACTGTCATTTTATTTTTCGTCAGCAATCTGCCAAGAATCACTTCTAACGTTTCGTTTTCATCATAGCCTACGATGATATCGCCTATAATCTTTGAAAGCGAATCCACATTTTCTTCAATGGCATTTTGCAGAACCTGCTTGTCTGTTCCTCGCGCAGAAAGACGGAGCCTCACTCTTCCGGGGCTTGGTAAATAGGCCAGCTTTATAAACTCAGGAAGATTGTTCTCCCAGGCTTCAATTCTTTCAGCCACAAGACTTTCTCCTTGTCCGTAGGTAAGTACGGTTTTATGAATAATAAACGGACGTTTATATTCTCTTACCACTTTTGGCACAACTTCATTTTCGATGAGATATTTCATCTCGTAAGGAACGCCTGGAAGAGAAACAAATACTGTATTTTCTTTTTTGAGCCACATTCCCGGAGCCGTGCCAACTTTATTGTGCAACACAGTCGCTTTTGACGGAACAAGTGCTTGGTCTTTGTTTATTTGAGAAATGGGACGCTTGTAAAATCCCTCAATTAATTCTGTCACATGAGCAAGAACCTGTTCATTTACAACCAATTCATCTTCAAAATAGTCGCAAAGCGTTTTTTTGGTGATATCATCTTTTGTCGGACCTAAACCGCCGGTAATAACAACCAGTTCTACTTGATTTTGAAGGTATTTCAGCGTTTCTAAAATATGTTCTCGGCTGTCGCTGATAGAAATTACTTCGTGGATATCAATCCCTATTTTGTCTAGAGATTTTGCTATAAAAGCAGAATTGGTATCGATAATCTGCCCGATCAGGATTTCATCTCCTATGGTTACAATAGTTGCTTTCACAGATATTTTTGATTTTGTATTGCAGACTTGAGAATTTTAAACGAACTAAATATTAAAATCCTTACGGATTTCTTTGACCGCTTTCTCAACCCTATCTGCTATACTTTTGTAGGTTTCTTTGATTTCTTTCTTTTTTCCCTCGCGTTTTGTCCAATCTTCAATCAAAAGAATTTCTTCAAAAGCTACGGTCATGCCAAGCAAATCTAAAGTTGGCTTGATCTTATGGGCATAGCCATAAGCCAGCTTATAGTCTTTCTCTTTTATTCCTTTTTTGACATTTTTCAAGTCAGCCGGAACCTCAGTTACGAAAAGATTTATGATGTCTTGGACAAACTCGCTATCGTTATCCGAAATCTCATAGACTTTTGCTAGATTGTAATGTATAGCCATTATTTTACTTGTATTCTAAATAATTTATGTCCTTCTAAAAATCCTTCCAGAATATCATCTGGATTGACTCTTTCAACTCCTTCTGGCGTTCCTGTGAATATAATATCGCCGATTTTCAGCGTAAAATATTGCGAAACATAAGAAATAAGTTCGTCAATCTTCCAGAGCATGTGGCTTGTATTTCCAATCTGGACTGGTTTTCCATTGTTGGTCAATTCAAATGTAAGATTTTCTAGAGAATTGAATTGCGATTTTGGCAAAAATTCTCCAATGACTGCCGAACCGTCAAACGCTTTCGCTTTTTCCCACGGAAGTCCTTTTTCTTTTAGGGTTGCTTGTACATCACGTGCCGTAAAATCAATTCCTAAGCCGATCTCATCATAATATTTGTGAGCGAATTTAGGCTCTATATGTTTTCCTACCCTATTTATTTTGACCAAAATTTCGACCTCATGATGAATGTCGTTGCTGAATTCTGGAATAAAAAAAGGAAAATTTTTAGGAAGTATTGCAGTATCCGGTTTTAAGAAAATTACAGGCTCCGAAGGTTTCTCGTTTTGCAACTCTTCGATATGCTTGGTGTAATTTCTTCCGATGCAGATTATTTTCATAAACTCAATGTTCTGTTTTCACATTCTAGTAAAAAATCGCAAACGGATCTTACTAGCTTAGTTTGTTATTCAGTTTTCTCAGCTTGATAGCCGTCAACACTTTTTTAGTATATAACGGAAAGTCTGCATTTTGTATCCATCCAAAATAGCCTGGCTCAGCCTCAAGGACTTTTTCAACCTTGGCGCCTTTGTGTTTTCCGAAAGTAAAAATTTCCTCGTTGTCTTTGTCTAAAGCGATAAAACCTGCAAAATCAACTGATTTTTTTCGTGTCGTATATTCCGAAAGCGATTTCATATCATGAGGAAGATCTTCATAACGAGTCAACTGCGCTTTTAATATTTCATAAGTCGCCATAGTGTCGGCTTCTGCAGAATGCGCATTTTCAAGGCTCTGTCCGCAATAAAATTTATAAGCAGCACTTAAGGTTCTTTCTTCTTTTTTATGGAAAATTGTCTGGATATCTACCGCAACACGGTTTTTCATATCAAAATCAACTCCGGCACGCAATAGCTCCTCTGCCAATAAAGGAATGTCAAATCGATCTGAATTGAATCCGGCCAAATCTGAATCTTTTACCATAGTGTGAATCGTAACGGCCAGTTCTTTAAAAGTCGGCTCATTCGCTACTTTTTCGTTGGTAATTCCATGAACAGCAGTAGTCTGAGGCGGTATAGGCATTTCTGGATTTACAAGCCAGGTCCTGCTTTCTTTATTTCCGTTTGGAAAAACTTTAAATATTGATATTTCTACAATCCTGTCTTTACAGATATCGATTCCTGTGGTTTCGAGGTCGAAAAAACAGATTGGTTTTGTCAGTTTAAGTTCCATCTTCTTGTTTTTATGGACTGCAAAGATAACGGTTTTTGTATTGAATTTCCGTTCAAAAGTTTGCTGTTTATGCTATAGACAAACATCAAAACCTTTTATTGTCAGCTTCTTATTTTCTAGAGTCTTCAAGAATTTATGAAGAAAAAAACTACTCCTTCTAAGTTTTTCATTAGATTTACTTTATGCCTCGGGCAATTAACAACTCTGATATGAAAATTAAAACAATTGTCGCATTTGCTCTTATCCTTTCAAGCCTTTCAGCCTATTCACAAGACAAAAACTTGCAGTGGATTAATGAGAATGCAGTTTCTTTAGCTGAAAATCATTCCTCTGATACTACTTTTTCATTTTTGGATTCGGAATTAAAAGAAAATACTATTCTAGGATTAGGAGAAGCTTCGCATGGAACGCACGAATTTTATACCCAAAAAACACATATTATCCAATATTTAATCACGAATAGCAATTATAAGCTAATTGGCTTTGAACTCACGCAAGCCTACCTCAAACCTATTAATGATTATATCCAAAATGGAAACGGAGACCTGAAAAGACTTATGAAAGACCTCATGCTATACAATACTCAGGAAATTTTCGAACTTTTTCAATGGATAAAAGAATACAACCAAAAACAGACGGCTTCTAAAAAAGTACTTCTTTTTGGATTTGACAGTGAAGATTTTTGGTACGACCCTCTTACAAGAGACAAAAACATGGCCGAAACAATTATTAAGACACAAAAAGTCGATAAGCTGAAAACAATCATCTGGAGTCATAATGTACACATAGCAAAAGACAAAACCATGGCAGAAGTTGAGGCAATGGGCGGTTATCTAAAGCAAGAATTCGGTTCTAAATACTATGCTTTGGGTTTTGACACTTATAAGGGAAGCGTAAATGTAATCGCGGAAGGAAAAATTGCAAAACATAGCTTTGATTCTGATCCAAATACATTTTCTGGATTGTTTTCTAAAGCAAAAGCAGGCAGCTTTTTTCTTTCTTTTCACAAAAAATCAAATCCTTTTTTGCAGAATAAAAACAAAATCACCAACATCTATTCGGTATGGACAGAGAGCAGAGCCTTGCCGATACAGCCAGGCTTAGATTTTGATGCTATTGTATTCGTTCGCGAAACTACTGCATCTTTTATCCTTGAATAGAACACAGTTTAGGGCATAAAAAAACCTCTCGCTTGAGAGGTTTTTATTTATAATGGATTCGATTAGAAATCTCTATTGACATCAAAAGCTTCAAGATAATCGGCAACGCGTTTCACAAAGCTTCCTCCTAATGCGCCGTCTACAACACGGTGATCGTAGCTGTGAGAAAGGAACATTTTTTGACGGATTCCGATAAAATCGCCTTCAGGAGTTTCAATAACCGCCGGTACTTTTCGGATAGCTCCAAGAGCCAAAATTCCTACTTGAGGCTGGTTGATAATCGGCGTTCCGAAGACACTGCCGAAAGTTCCTACGTTTGTAACCGTGTAGGTTCCTCCTTGCGTATCGTCTGGTTTTAGTTTTCCTGCTTTTGCACGGTTCCCTAAATCGTTCACCGCTTTTGCCATACCTACAAGGTTTAGCTGGTCAGCATTTTTGATTACAGGAACAATCAGGTTTCCGTTTGGCAATGCTGCCGCCATTCCAAGATTGATATTTTTTCTTTTGATGATATAATCGCCGTCAACAGAAATATTCATTCCAGGGAAATCTTTCAAGGCTTTCGCCACAGCTTCCATAAAGATTGGCGTAAAAGTCAGCTTCTCGCCTTCTCTTTTTTCGAAAGCATTTTTTACTTTATCTCTCCATTTCACGATGTTCGTCACATCAACTTCGATAAACGACTGAACGTGGGCCGAAGTCTGAACTGAAGCAACCATATAGCCTGAAATCAGCTTGCGCATTCTGTCCATCTCCACAATTTCATCGCCTCCGTTTACTGAAACCGGAACCGCCGCTGTAGCTTTAGGTGCAGGACTGCTTGATGCAGAAACTACCGGAGCTGGAGCCTCTTGGCTTGTTCCTTTAGTTTCTTTTCTTTTTGCTACATAGCCTAATATATCATCTTTTGTTACTCTTCCATCTTTCCCAGAACCATTGATTGATTCTAATTCAGCTACAGAAACTCCTTCTTCTTTTGCAATGTTTTTTACTAAGGGTGAAAAGAATTTTTCTGAATTGGAGAAATCTTGCGGTGTCGAAACAGCTTGCTGTGCCGCTTCTACCGTTTTTTCGATTACGGCTGCTGAAGCTGGCGCTTCTTCTTTTGGTGCTTCTACAACAACACCTCCTGATACCTCAATATAAGCGATTGTCTGACCGACTTTTACAACGTCGTCAACATTGAAAAGGATTTCAGATAAAACTCCTGATACTTCAGAAGGCACTTCAGAATCTACTTTGTCGGTAGCAATTTCAAGTACTGCTTCGTCGGCTTCAATTGGGTCGCCTACTTTTTTTAGCCAGTTGGTAATGGTTGCTTCTGCAACGCTCTCTCCCATTTTTGGAAGTTTCAATTCAAATTTTGCCATATTGTTAACCTAATGGTGAATTTTTATTTTCTGCTTGCAAAATTAGTGATAATTTTTAGGCTACGCCAAGAATTATATAATTTTACGATACTTTTTTTAAACACAAACTGCACAAATTTATTCTAAATTTGAAGCATTAAGAACTTAATCTTCATCATTTTAAAATCGAACGACTTCTCCTCTGTCGTTATTGCTATTGCTTCCAATAATGAAATCGGATTTTTTAGGCAGTATTTTAAAAGTCATATTTTTGTTTTTGTGTGCTTCCAAAACGGAGATGCACTCCTTGAACGTAAGATGATTGTTATCAAGAATCACTTCTACAGGCTCCTTATCCGAAAACGTTTGCGAAAATACTGCTTTTTGGTTTTCAAATTTCTGGATTTGGATATTTTTTTTCAGCGCAACTTGCAATTTTTCTTTAAGAACTTGGTCATCTGACACAAAAATATAACTTTCTGGATTAATTTTAGGTTTCGATTTTCCTTGAAACATTTTTATGAAAGAGAAGAAAAGCATTCCAAATTTCATAAAAATCGAGAAGAAAATCGAGGACTTCATATTCTTCTCATAAAACAACTCCATTCCTTGCTGAAAACGCTTCATGTAAGTTCCGTCTTTTACGGTACTTTCTCCTTTATAGTGAATGATGCTGGTTTCGTGAAAATAATAATTTGACAGCCCTTTCTTTAGTACAGAAAACGAAAAGTCAATATCTTCTCCGTACATAAAATACCGTTCGTCAAAGCCTCCTACTTCTTTGTAAAGTTCTCGCTTCAACACCATAAAAGCGCCAACTAAAACAGCAACCTTTCCTGCCTGATTTTCTGCAAGATGTCCCGCGTAATAACGTCCGAATATATTTGATGAAGATGCTATTTTATAAAGTCCGGATATTTTTGTGAAGGCTACCCAAGGCGATGGAATTCCTCTTTTTGATTCAGGAAGAAAGTTTCCTGTCCCATCAATCAGCTTGCAGCCAATGATACCTAAATCGGTTTTGGTTCGGGCAAAGGCTAGGATTTTTTCAAATGTATCTTCGGCGACAACAGTATCCGGATTTAATATACAGACATATTCTCCCTTAGCGCTTTCAACTCCTATATTATTGCCTTTAGGGAAGCCAACATTTTCCTTGTTTTCGATTAAGATTACCTCCGGAAAACGTTCTTTTATCATCTGACAGCTATCGTCTGGCGAATTGTTGTCGACAACGATAATCTCCGCCTCAAGTCCGCGAATAGCTTCTTGGACGCTCAGAATGCACTGCTCGAGAAAATAACGGACATTGTAGTTGAGAATGATAACGGATAACTGCATTGAGCAAATATAAATAGATTTTTAGATTGCTCTATTAGGAATAGCGAGATTCTCTCACTTCATATAAAATCGTTCTTTTATCTCTTTCTTGGATTCGGGGTCGATGCCATAAAAATCGATATATTCTACTTTAGGCTTCAGGCTTTTTGATTCTTCCATCGAAAGAAACATTTTGCTGAGAATCATTTTCTTGCCATTGACAGTAGTTTTCACGTGCGGCTTGTCTTTAGGGCCAAGTTCCATGTAGAGCTTTTTGCCTGGATAGGAAACTAGCGAAAACTCATAGTGGTTCTCTTTTAATTTTTGGATTTCTATGCCATAGGCCAGCTTTCGCTGTAATTTAGTGAGTTGTTCCTTAACGCCGCCTTTTGTATAAGCAACCCTATGAATTTTTATAGGTTCAACGTCATCGAATCTTTTATTTGTAAAATTAGCCTCATAAACAAAGGTGTTATGATTCTGGCTGTGCTGTATATAGAATAAGTGATTGTCAGCCATTGCAGGCGTTGGATAACCTTTTTGCGCTTGCATACTGATTGAAATAAAAAGCAGTAGGTATATTTTTTTCATTGTATTGCAATTAGTTAGCATCACGAATATACTAAATAGTTAATAATGTAAGTTTTTTTCTATTGTTAAAACTTAATCAGCCTCTCTCAATTAAAAATATCATTTTAACTTTATTTCTCCAGAAGCATACAAATTGATTGCTTTTTTCAAAATAGCCTCAATAGTTTCTATCGGCAAGTCTTCATTTGGATCAAACAGCATGATTTTCATCCTTGAGCGTTTTTCGACAATCAATTTGGGATGATCCAAGCGTGTGCCTTCTACCATTCCCAGATAAGGTTGCTTGTATTTTTTATGTATCCATAAATAGCAGAACATTTTTTGCTTGTAGCAGAAGAAAGGCATGCCATATTTCAGCACATTCGTAATTTCAGCATCCTGCGAAAGGATAATATCCTTCAAGGCAAGAAGGCAACTCCTAACGGGTTCTTCTTGTTTTAGGTAGAAATTATCTATGTCCTTTATTTCGTTCATATTCACGTTTTCAGTACAACTGACAATCAAATATATCAATTTATAAATAACCTTTCAGAGTATATTCTTTTAAGAGATGCCAGTTTTAAATCGACAATAACTTATTTTGGTTTTAAAAAGTTACTTTTGCAAAAAATTTCTACCGTGAATTACTTATCTGTTGAGAATATTTCGAAATCTTTTGGAGAGCGCACGCTTTTCAAGGACATTTCGTTTGGAATTAATAAGGACCAGAAAATTGCTTTTATCGCGAAAAATGGTTCGGGCAAGACATCGATCATGAAAATTATCAATGGCGATGACGAACCAGATACAGGCCAAGTGGTAATCCGCAAAGATATCAAGATGGCCTTCTTGTCGCAAGACCATAACCTCCAAGACGAATTGACAATTGAAGAAAGTATTTTTGCTTCCGACAACGAAACTCTTGACGTAATCCACCAGTATGAAAAAGCATTGGAAAATCCGGAAGATGAAGAAGCCTATCAAAAAGCTTTTGACCGCATGGACCAATTCAACGCATGGGATTTTGAGACGCAGTTCAAACAGATCCTATTCAAGCTAAAGCTGGAAGATTTCAGACTCAAAGTAAAAAATCTCTCCGGTGGGCAAAAAAAGCGTTTGTCTCTGGCTATTATTTTGATCAACCGTCCCGACTTATTGATTCTCGATGAGCCTACCAACCATTTAGATTTAGAAATGATCGAATGGTTAGAAAGCTATTTTGCCAAAGAAAATATCACGTTGTTTATGGTAACGCACGACCGTTTCTTCTTAGAGCGCGTCTGCAATGAGATTATCGAACTTGACAACGGAAAATTATATCAATACAAAGGCAATTATTCTTACTATCTAGAAAAGAAAGAAGAACGAATTGCTTCTGAAAATTCAAGTGTCGACAAAGCGCAGAATCTTTTCAAAAAAGAATTAGAATGGATGCGCAGGCAGCCAAAAGCGAGAACTACCAAATCCAAATCGCGCCAAGATGACTTTTATGTAATCAAGCAAAAAGCAGAAAGCCGACGTAAGGAAAACAAGGTAGAGCTTGAAATCAACATGGAACGTATGGGAAGCAAAATTATTGAGCTTCACAAGATTTCAAAACGTTTTGGCGACAAGGTTATCCTAGACAATTTTAGTTTCGATTTTCAGCGCGCAGAACGCATCGGAATTATCGGAAAAAACGGTACTGGAAAATCTTCTTTCCTAAATTTATTGACCGGAACCATTCCTCTTGACAGCGGGAAAGTGATTGTTGGAGATACGATAAAAGTCGGATATTATACCCAAAGCGGTATCAATCCAAAACCTGGACAGCGTGTTATTGATGTCATAAAAGAATACGGAGAATATATCCCACTGACGAAAGGAAAGATCATTTCGGCCTCGCAGTTGCTGGAGCGTTTCCTTTTTGACAGCAAGAAGCAATACGATTATGTAGAAAAATTAAGCGGAGGCGAATTAAAACGATTGTATTTATGTACCGTTTTGATTCAAAATCCAAACTTCCTGATTCTCGATGAGCCTACGAATGATTTGGATATCGTAACTTTAAATGTACTGGAAAGTTTCCTTCTAGATTATCCTGGATGTTTGCTCGTGGTTTCACACGACCGTTATTTCATGGACAAAATCGTAGACCATTTATTCGTATTCCGTGGTGAAGGCGTGATTGAAGACTTCCCTGGAAACTATTCTGACTTTAGGGCGTATGAAGACAGTGCCGACGTACAGCAAAAAGAAGACAACAAGACCGAGAAAAAAGCTTGGAAGCAAAATAATCCGACAGGAAACCTGACTTTTAACGAGCAGAAGGAATTTCAAAAAATCGAACGCGAAATCAAAGATCTGGAAATCGAAAAAGCCAAAATCGAACAGCTATTTTCTGATGGAAAAGTCGCAGACGCCGATATTGAGAAAAAAGCCAATGAGCTCCAATCCATAATTTCAAAAATCGAGGACAAAGAAGAACGATGGTTTGAGCTTTCCGCCAAAATGGAAGGCTAATTAAAGCATGCATATCCTAACTTCATATTTAAAATTTCTATGGAATTCAAGCAATGCGCACGGAGTTCATTCTCCGTTTGTATTTGATTTGGTTCGGAAATGCTTTTATGACACAAAGAAATATAGCGAATACAAAACCTTAAAAAAATACCGCGATTCACTTTTAGAAAATAAAAACACGATTGAAGTAACCGATTTTGGATCTGGCTCAAGAGTCTTCAAGTCGAACATTCGGGCTATAAACCAGATTGCTAAAAATGCAGGAGTTTCTTCTAAAAATGCTCGGCTTTTATTTCGAATCGTACGCTATTTTCAGCCTGAAAACGTCTTAGAAATAGGAACTTCGCTCGGATTAGCGACTTCTGCGCTAGCTTTAGGAAATTCCAAAGCAAAAATTACGACTTTAGAAGGCTGTCCTCAAACGGCGAAAGTAGCTCAGCAGCAATTTCAAGACTTCAACTTTAGTGCGACTTCTGTCGTAACTAAATTTGAAGCGTATTTGGAATCTGAAAACATCCAATCCGCAACCTACGATCTTATCTATTTTGACGGGAACCATTCAAAAGAAGCCACATTACACTATTTTGAAGCCTTGCTTCCAACAATTACGAATGAAACCGTCTGGATTTTCGATGACATTCATTGGTCTTCTGGAATGCAGGAAGCTTGGGAAACTATAAAAAAGCATCCAAAAATAACCGTTACAATTGACACGTTCCAATGGGGATTGGTCTTTTTCCGAAAAGAACAAGAAAAAGAACATTTTATACTGCGTACTTCAAACTATTTTTTAGTAAACAGCATTTTGGGTATTCGAAAGTTCTGGGGATTGTTGCATTGATTATTTCGCAACACCTTGATCAGTTCTTTGGTCATATTAGAAAGCCCTGCAGTTAAAAACATTACAAATAAAAAAGACTGCCTTTTACAGCAGTCTTTTCCAAACTCAAATAACTATTTTTATTCTTTTGCTTTCTGGTTTTCTTCAGCTTTCGCTCCCATTCTTTCCCATTTGAATTTTGGAGCAAATTTAAATTTAAGTTCCGCTATTTTCGCATTGTCTTTAGAAGAAAGACCTTCTTTTTCAACTTTATTTTTATGCGCATCTAAAGCTTCATACATTGCCTTGATCTCGTCAAAATCTTCTCTTGAATAAGTATCTTTATTTTTATCGAACTCATTATAGAAATCATTATAGACCCTCAAGATGTTATCCTTGTTTACCCAAGAGAAATTCATGTCTTCTCCAATTTTTCCAGCGCCAAAATAAGCATCTCTCAATAATTGTTTTTTATTTGCTGGCTCGCTCGCCGCCGCCGCTTTCGCTGCTTCTGCATCTTTGGCCGCTTGAGCATCTAATTTTGCTTTTAGCTCTGCATATTTTGCTTTTGATTTTTCAAGCCTTGCTTCGGCAGCTGCTTTATCCTTTAGCTCGGCTAGGGCCGCTTCGGCTTCGGCAGTTCTTTCATTATAAGAAACTTCAATAGTTTGCCAATTTGCTTTTGCATCGGCTACCGCAACATTGGTGACAGAGTCTACATATTTTTCATATGACCCTACAGTCATTTCGGCTTGTTTTTCGCTTTCACTCTTGCAAGAAACAAAAGCAATCGCAATGATTGCTCCTAAAAATAAATTAATCTTTTTCATAAGTTAATGGTTTTAATTAAAATTGTTCTTATAAATTTAGCTATAAAAAAAATAAAGCTAGTATTTGAGTTAATTTTTTATGAATACTTTAATATAAAAATTTCTCATTACCTTCTTTTCTTTAACGATCTGACGACTAAACCATTTTATAAAAATTCATTACTTTTAGACTCAAATTAAAATTATGTCATTAATCAAAATCACCAATATAAAAAGAGACTTTGTCCTCGGAAACGAAATTATCAATGTCCTCAAAGGAATCGACCTTAATATCTCGAAAGGAGAATATGTTGCGTTGATGGGACCTTCGGGCTCTGGAAAGTCTACGTTGATGAATCTTCTTGGCTGTCTTGACACCCCAACATCCGGGCAATACATCTTAAATGGAAATGACGTAAGTCAGATGAGCGATGACAACCTGGCCGAAATACGCAATAAAGAAATTGGGTTTGTCTTTCAGACCTTTAACTTATTGCCAAGAACGACTGCCTTGAACAATGTGGCACTGCCTATGATTTATGCCGGCTACTCAAAATCCGAACGTCTTGCAAGAGCAGAACAAGTATTAAAGCAGGTAGGTCTTGGTGACCGAATGGACCATGAGCCCAACCAGCTTTCTGGAGGACAACGTCAGCGTGTTGCTGTTGCCAGAGCTTTAGTCAACAAGCCTTCAATCATTTTGGCAGATGAGCCGACTGGAAACCTTGACAGTAAAACTTCTGTTGAAATCATGAACCTTTTTAATGAAATCCATGCCAACGGAAACACCGTAATCTTGGTGACCCACGAAGAAGATATTGCGGCCTATGCCCATCGAATTATAAGGCTGCGTGATGGATTAGTAGAAAGCGACAAGCCAAACAAATAGAATAGCAATAGCAAAAACTCATTATTTAAGCTACATTTCCTTTAGGAAACAATAGTTTTTGTCCGACACGCAAAATAAAAAAACACAATGAAAGTATATACAAAAACAGGAGACAAAGGAACTACCGCATTGTTTGGAGGCGACAGAGTTCCTAAGCACCATATCCGAATTGAAAGCTACGGAACTGTCGATGAACTTAATTCACATATAGGGCTTATTCGCGACCAAGAAATAAATACACATTATAAGGACATTTTAATCCGAATTCAAGACCGGCTCTTTACTGTCGGTGCCATTTTGGCTACACCGCCCGAAAAAGAAATCTTGAAAAACGGAAAACCAAGATTAAATATTCCCAAAATAATCGAAGGCGACATACAATTACTTGAAAATGAAATTGATGATATGGAAAACGCCTTGCCGCCCATGACACATTTTGTGCTTCCCGGCGGACATACCACCGTGTCATATTGTCACATTGCGCGCTGCGTATGCCGTCGTGCAGAACGCCTTTCGGTACATTTAAACGAACTTGAGCCTACCGACGAGCTCGTAATTAAGTACTTAAACCGACTTTCTGACTACCTTTTTGTACTGGCACGAAAGTTGTCCTACGACCTTAAGGCAGATGAAGTGAAATGGATTCCTGAAAAACAGTAATCCTAGTGCAGACGGAGGTTCCGGAAGGCAGATTAAGATTAGCAGACAATATAAAATCTGAAATCGCATATCTAAAATCAGGCAACTCGAAAAAACGTTCTTGACTTTTTTAAAATAAATACAATTTTACTTGACTATTTCAGTAAAAAAATTATTTTTGCATAAATTATTAAATCGATATCAGATGTATTGGACATTAGAATTGGCATCCTATTTAAGTGATGCGCCGTGGCCTGCAACCAAAGACGAACTTATCGACTATGCTATTAGAGCTGGAGCACCATTGGAAGTAGTGGAAAATCTTCAGTCTATTGAAGACGAAGGTGAAATCTACGAATCAATGGAAGAGATTTGGCCAGATTATCCAACTGACGAAGATTATCTTTGGAATGAGGATGAATATTAAAAAATAATAAACACAACGAAAAAGTCTCACTTGAGGCTTTTTTTTTGCTTAAATTTGCAACATTTTATAAATAGAAATACAACAAACCATGAGTTTCATCAACAGCATATTAAAAGCTTTTGTGGGCGACAAATCGGAGAAGGATGTAAAATCCATCATGCCGATCATCAACAAGATAAAAGCATACGAAGAAACATTAGCTTCCCTTTCGCACGACGAACTGAGAGCCAAAACAATCTACTTCAAAGAAAGAATTAAAGAAGCAAGAGCAGATAAAGACGCCAAAATCGCTTCCTATAAATTAGAAGTAGAAAAGACGCAAGATATCGATGCCAGAGAAGACATTTACGCTTCTATCGATGCTCTTGAAAAAGAAGCTTACGATATTTCTGAAAAAACTTTGATGGAAATTCTTCCTGAAGCGTTTGCCGTTGTAAAAGAAACTGCCAAAAGATTCAAAGACAATACTCAGATTACAGTAAAGGCAACTCCAAAAGACTTGGAACTTTCTGCTACAAAAACATACATTACTATTGAAGGCGACAATGCAATCTGGGCCAACACTTGGAATGCCGCTGGAAAACAGATTACTTGGGACATGATCCACTACGACGTGCAGTTGATTGGTGGTATGGTGTTGCACCAAGGTAAAATTGCCGAGATGCAGACGGGTGAAGGTAAAACGTTAGTTGCTACCCTTCCTTTATATTTAAATGCCTTGACAGGAAACGGAGTACACTTGGTAACCGTGAACGACTATTTGGCAAAACGTGATAGCACATGGAAAGCACCTCTATTCGAATTCCACGGCTTGACAGTTGAATGTATCGACAATTACCAGCCAAATACAGAAGGTAGAAGAAAAGCCTACAACGCCGATATTACCTACGGAACAAATAACGAATTTGGTTTCGATTACCTAAGAGACAACATGGCACACACGCCAGAAGAGTTGGTTCAAAGAAAACACAACTTCGCGATTGTCGATGAGGTCGATTCGGTTTTGGTTGATGATGCTAGAACACCGTTGATCATATCAGGTCCAGTTCCACAAGGTGACCGTCATGAATTTAATGAATTGAAGCCAAAAGTTGACAATCTTGTAAACTTGCAAAGACAATTGGCAAACGGTTTCTTGGCCGAATCTAAAAAACAATTAAAAGAAGGCAATACTAAAGAAGCAGGATTCTTGTTATTGAGAGCTTACCGAAGCTTGCCTAAAAATAAAGCATTAATCAAATTTCTGAGTGAAGAAGGCGTTAAGCAATTGCTTCAAAAAACAGAAAACCAATACATGCAAGACAACAACCGCGACATGCACAAGATCGATGAGGCCTTGTATTTCGTGATTGAAGAAAAAAACAACCAAGTTGAACTGACAGACAACGGAATCAAATTCCTTTCTGGAGATACTGACAGTGATTTCTTTATCCTTCCAGATATCGGGACCGAAATTGCAAGAATCGAAAAAATGAATCTTGACAAAGATGCCGAAGCAGAAGAAAAAGAAAAACTGTTTCAAGATTTCAGTATCAAAAGCGAGCGTATCCACACGTTGACGCAGCTATTAAAAGCGTACACTTTATTCGAAAAAGATACAGAATATGTTATCATGGACAACAAAGTATTGATTGTTGATGAGCAAACAGGACGTATCATGGACGGTCGTCGTTATTCTGACGGATTGCACCAAGCAATTGAAGCTAAAGAAAACGTAAAAATCGAAGCGGCTACGCAGACATTTGCGACAGTTACTTTACAGAATTACTTCAGAATGTACAGCAAACTAGCGGGTATGACTGGTACTGCTGTTACAGAAGCTGGCGAGCTATGGGAAATCTACAAATTAGACGTAGTTGAAATCCCTACCAACAAGCCAATCGCAAGAAAAGATAAAGAAGACTTGATCTACAGAAGTACGCGTGAAAAATTCAACGCAGTAATCGAAGACGTTACAGCCCTTGCTGAATCAGGAAGACCTGTATTGATCGGTACCACTTCTGTCGATATTTCAGAATTATTAAGCCGAATGCTGAAGATGAGAAATATTCCTCACAACGTATTGAACGCCAAAATGCACAAGCAAGAAGCACAGATCGTTGAAGAAGCAGGAAAAGCCGGAGTCGTGACTATCGCAACAAACATGGCAGGTCGTGGAACGGATATCAAGCTTTCTCCAGAAGTTAAAGCTGCCGGAGGTTTAGCTATCGTTGGTACAGAACGTCACGATTCACGTCGTGTTGACCGTCAGTTGAGAGGTCGTGCCGGACGTCAAGGAGATCCAGGAAGCTCGCAGTTCTATGTGTCTTTAGAAGACAACTTGATGCGTTTGTTCGGTTCCGAAAGAGTCGCAAAAGTAATGGACCGTTTAGGCTTGAAAGAAGGCGAAGTGATCCAGCACTCTATGATGACAAAATCAATCGAAAGAGCACAGAAAAAAGTAGAAGAAAACAACTTCGGAGTTCGTAAGCGTCTTTTGGAATATGATGACGTTATGAACGCACAACGTGAAGTAGTCTACAAACGTCGCCGTCATGCTTTGCACGGAGAGCGTCTGAAAGTAGATATCGCCAATATGATGTACGACACTTGCGAAGTTATCGTTGAAGCGAACAAAGCATCTAACGATTTCAAAAATTTCGAATTCGAATTGATCCGTTACTTCTCTATCACTTCCCCAGTAAACGAAGCTGATTTCGCAAAAATCACGCCTATGGAATTGACCGGAAAAGTATACAAGTCAGCTTTAGAATTCTATACCGAAAAAACAGCAAGAAGCGCAAGAGAAGCGTTCCCGATCATCAAAAATGTTTTTGAAAACGAAAACAACCAATTCGAAAGAATCGTAGTTCCGTTTACAGACGGCATCAAGACCTTAAACGTAGTAACCGACCTGAAAAAGGCTTACGAAACAGAAGGTACGCAGTTGATTGGCGATTTCGAGAAAAACATTACTTTGGCAATCGTTGATGAAGCTTGGAAAAAGCACTTGCGTAAGATGGACGAATTGAAACAATCTGTACAATTGGCTGTTCACGAACAAAAAGACCCGTTGCTTATCTATAAATTCGAAGCATTCAATCTGTTCAAAAACATGATCGACAATGTGAACAAAGAAGTAATTTCTTTCTTGTTCAAAGGCGATCTGCCACAACAGAATACTCCGAATATCCAAGAAGCAAGAGAAGTAGCGCGTCCAAAAGAAAATTACAAGACTTCAAAAGACGAAATTCCAAATTCAGATGAAGCTGCTGCAGCAAACCGCGAAGCAGGACAAACTCAAAGACCACAGGTGACGGAAACTATCGTACGCGACATGCCAAAAATCAACCGTAACGACAACGTTACCGTGAAGCATGTCATGAGCGGCAAGACCGAAACCATGAAGTATAAAAAAGCTGAAAGTCTTTTAACTTCTGGCGAATGGGTTATAGTCAATGAATAAGATTTCAGGTTTGAGATTTTAGATTTCAGATTTAGAATAAATATAAATCCCCGATTGCAATTTGCGGTCGGGGATTTTTTATATTTGAAGTATACAAAATTGCTATACCACTATGAATTCTGACACGACACAACAGACACTAAATACAATTCAAAACTATCTTGGAGCGCTCGGCCAAAGAGATTTAGAAAAGCTATTGGCTTTCTTTCCTGAAAATGTAGATTGGTTCGTTCCCGGAAATGAAGATGCAGCCCCTTGGCTCGGAAAGAAAAGTACAAAAAAAGAAATAAAAACATTCTTTGAACTATTGTGGGCAAACACAGAGCCTTTGGGCGCAAAAATTGACTCTATTTTTGCAGAAGACAATCATGCCGCAGTAATAGGAGAATTTTCTTCCCGAATGACTAAGACCGGCAAAACATACGAATCTTTGTTTTCTATATACTTTACTTTAGAAGATAATTTGATTGTTCGCTATCGTCTTTTGGAGGATAGTCATGCGCTTGTAAATGCTTTGAAAAATTAAACTGCCAACATGAAAATTGAAGCTCATACGATAAGCGGCACCAAAATCGCTGAAATAATCTCAGATACCACAATAATCGAAACTGCCGAAGACGGATTGGATTTGTTGGGCAATCTTTATTATCAAGATTTTGGCACATTATACTCCATGAAAAGAATATTACTCCGAGCTTTTTTGACTTAAAGACAGGCATCGCTGGCGAAATACTCCAAAAGTTTTCAAATTACCGCGTTCGTTTGGCAATTGTTGGTGATTTTAGCAAATACCAAAGCAAGAGTATCAAAGACTTTATTTTTGAAAGTAATAAGACAGGGCAGATCCATTTTGTATCTTCTACTTTGGAAGCTTTAGGGAAACTTTCATAAGATTGATAAATGAATTGACGCCAGTATAAAAATATGACAATTGAAGTATCCGACTATCCTTCATACAAATACGATTCGGCAGATAACATTTTCAATTAAACGTACTGTAAAAAGAAAACCATGAAAACTAAAAACATCTCAATCCGCGCTTTTATTGGAGCCGAAAACTTTGAAGTATCGCGCAGTTTTTACCGAGACTTGGGCTTTGAAGAAGTAGTCCTATTTCCTAATATGTCTTTCTTTAAGACCCAAGAAGGACTAGGATTCTATCTGCAGGATGCCTATGTCAAAGATTGGGTAGACAATACTATGCTTTTTTTAGAAGTTGAAAACGTAGCAACCTGCTGGAAAGATCTTTTGGCTTTAGACCTGCCTACGAAATACAAAAACGTAAGGCTGACTCCTATCCGTCACAACGATTGGGGCAGCGAATGCTTCTTACACGATCCTTCTGGCGTACTGTGGCATTTTGGAGAATTTTCAAAACCATAATTTCAATACAACTCCCCGATTATAACATTCGGGGAGTTTTTATTTTAAAAAAAAACGAAAAAAATTTGCGAAACCAAAAAGTTGCACATATATTTGCAACCAATTAGTTGCTTTAATTAAACAAACAAAACAATGAGGAGAGATGTTTTTCAAGCCATAGCAGACCCAACAAGACGAGCAATTATCGCTCTGATCGCATTGCAGCCCATGACGCCCAATGCTCTTGCTGAGCATTTTGACACAACCCGCCAAGCTGTTTCAAAACACCTAAAGATATTAAACGAGTGCGAACTCGTAAAGCAAGAACAGCAAGGCAGGGAAATTTATTACCAGCTCGAAATAGACAAAATGAAAGAGATAGACAAATGGCTCGAACAATTCAAGAAAATCTGGGAAAGCCGCTTCAGCCAACTTGATGACCTATTATTAACAATCAAAAAACAAGAAAAATGAAACCAAACCTGCAATTTGACTTCATCGTCGACAAACAAAACAATACCCTAACCGTAAAACGCGAATTTGCTGCAAACCGACAGTTGGTTTGGGACTGCTACACCAAAAGCGAATTATTAGACCAATGGTTTGCGCCAAAACCATTATCGACTAAAACCAAGTCTATGGATTTTAGCAAAGGTGGCCATTGGCATTATGCCATGGTGGAACCAAACGGTACAGAATACTGGGGTTTAACGGAATATACCGAAATACTCCCGATCGACTACTACAAAGCGCTTGATGCTTTTTCTGATCCTGATGGCAATATCAATACTGAACTGCCACGTGCCAAATGGAATGTTTCTTTTCAAGATTTTGGCGAAAATGCTATCGTAGAGACTATCGTGACGTATAAATCACTTTCGGATTTAGAAACCGTTATCAATATGGGAATGGAAGAAGGAATGCTTTCTACACTAGAAAGGCTTGACGATCTATTAGCAACCTTAGCAAAATAGCATACAATGGCACAATTTGATCCCAAAGTAGAAGAGTATATCGCAAAATCTGCTGATTTTGCCCAGCCTGTATTAAACCACTGGCGACAGCTGGTTCATGCTACCTGTCCAGAGGTTGTAGAAACCATCAAATGGGGCATTCCCCACTTCGATTACAAAGGCGACTTTATGGTGGTCATGGCTTCCTATAAAAACCATTGCTCCTTTACGTTTATAAAAGCTGAATTATTGAGCGACCCTCGCCTAAAAGACAAGGTAAAACTAAAACCTGTCGAAAGATACTTAGGCAAAATTACCAGTCTGTCTGATTTGCCAGACGATGCTGAGTTTGTCGCCCTGCTTAAAGAAGCGATGGCACTCAATGAAAAAGGCATAAAAGTTTCAATGAAGAAAAATGACACGCCAAAAGTTGTCGAAACGCCCGATTATTTTATCAAAAAACTAGAATCCAACCCAAAAGCAAAAGAAGTCTTCGAAAGCAAATCGCCAGCCTTTAGGAAAGAATACAACATTTGGATAACCGATGCCAAAACCGATGCCACGCGCGAAAAAAGAATGGAAGAAGCCATAGAGTGGATTGCCGAAGGCAAAGGCCGATTCTGGAAATACGCAAAATAAGCCCAACATAATTTTAGTTTTTACCTAACAGTCCTCGATTGTACCTTACAGTTGGGGATTATTAATTTATATAATTCATAATTCATAATTCATAATTCATAATTCATAATTCATAATTCATAATTCATAAATACACTTCTATCTCTTTTAATACTAATTTTGTTAAACTAAACTTTTAGAAATGGACGGTAAAGATCTATTACGACAGCACATAGCAAAAACAGCTTCATTAACAGACGATGAGTTTGACTATTTCTTTTCGCATTTCAAGCCCGAAACTTTCAAAAAAGGACAAGTTATTATTAGCGAGGGTGACCTAGTCGAAAAAGAATATTTTGTCCTTTCAGGATGCCTAAAAGCTTTTTTTGTCAACGACAACATAAAGATGCACATCCTCCAATTTACAATGCCTACTTGGTGGACATCTGATTATGCCGCTCTATACAACAACACCAAAGCCACCATCTGCATCGACTGCATCTCAGATGCCGAAGTCCTTTCAATTTCTAACGAAGACAGAGAGAAAATCTGCAACGAATTGCATCAAGTCGAGCATTTTTTCCGATGGCGTACCAACAAAGGCTATGTGGCGGCTCAAAAAAGATTGCTTTCCTTCATGAACAATGATGCCAAGACGCGTTATGAAGAACTTCTGGCGCTCTATCCTGCCCTTTATAACATGGTCCCGAAACACCTGATTGCTGCCTATTTAGGGGTTTCAAGAGAAACGCTAAGCCGATTATACACTTCTTCAAAATAGCCCTCTGCAGAATGTGACCTATGTCACCTAGCTCCCCTACATTTCCTTCCGTCCTTTGTACTATAAATTAATAACAATTTAAAGTACAGAAAAATGAAAACACAAAATTTTAAAATTGAAGCACAACAAAGCAGAGTCGAATGGATAGGAAAAAAAGTAACCGGAGCACATAACGGTACAATTGCTATCAAAGAGGGAAATTTTATTTTTAACGACGGCAAGCTTTCAGGCGGAAACGTTAGCATCGACACTACCTCAATTATCATTCTAGATGTTACCGATCCGGCAACCAACGCACAATTTGCAGGCCATTTAGCATCAGACGACTTTTTCTCTAGCGAAAGTTTCCCGACAGCTTCTCTAGAAATCACTTCAGTTAGGCAACATTCAGAAACCAGCTATCATGTCGAAGGCAACCTGACCATAAAAGGAATTACCCATTCTATTGGGTTTGACTTGAAAACAACTGTTACAGGAGAAACGCTCACAGCTTCTGGCAAGATCCTCATCGACCGTACCAAATACGATATGAAATTCCGTTCTGGTAATTTCTTTACCAATCTGGGTGACACTTTAATCTACAATGAGTTTGAATTGAATGTAAATCTCGTGGCAAAAGCCATCTGATCTTAATCTAAACAATTAGAAATCATGCCTTACGTAAAAATTGAAGTAACCCGTGAAGGTGTTACAAGAGCACAAAAACAACAGCTGATCGCAGGCATCACAAACCTCATCACCGACGTATTAGACAAAGACCCTAGTCTTACCCACGTGGTCATACAAGAAATAGAACTTGACGATTGGGGCTTTGCCGGAGAACAAGTTTCCGTCCTTCGTGAAAAAGGGATAACTGCACAGAAAAAATAATTCGTAAAACTTACAACAATGAAAACAGCAATAATAACAGGCGCATCTACCGGAATAGGAAAATCCATCGCAAAATTATTTTTAGACAAAGGATACAATGTAGTAATCAACTCGGCCAACGCGAGCAACCTCGAAAGCACCCAAAAAGAGCTCGGTCATGCAGACCGTTTGGCTTCCGTAGCCGGAGATATAAGCCATGCTTCCGTAGGAAAACGGTTGGTCGAAACTGCCGTTAGCCGTTTTGGCAAAGTAGATGTAGTAATCAACAACGCCGGCATATTTCAGCCTAAGCCCTTTCTAGAGGTAGAAGAAAAAGACCTTGACCGCTTTTTGGAAATCAACCTCAAAGGCACTTTTTTTACCAGTCAGGCTGCTGTAAGGCAGATGCTGCAACAAGGCGGCGGAGCCATCATCAACTTAGGCACGGTACTGGTTGACCATGCCATAGACGGCTTTCCTGCTACTGCTCCAATTTCGAGCAAAGGCGGTGTCCATGCACTTACAAGACAGCTTGCCGCTGAATTCGGAAGAAACAATATCCGTGTCAACGCTATTGCGCCAGGCATCATAAGAAGTCCGCTGCAAGCCAAAACTGGCGTGGCTGATGCCGACAGCTTGGCCGGGCTGCATTTGCTCAACCGTATCGGCGAAACCCAAGACGTAGCCGAACTGGCTCTTTATCTTGCCGAAAGCAATTTTGTAACCGGAGAGATTATCAATCTGGATGGCGGACATGTAGCAGGCCACCGCATTTCGTGATAATCATTTCACTAAAAAAACAAGACGATGAAAAATACGAATGAAAACAGAAAGCGCATAACTTCTGTACTAGAAGATTATTTTAATGGTATTTTTGTAGGTGACGTCGATTTGCTAAAAAGCGTTTTTCACCCGCAGGCATTTTTATCGGGCGACATCAAGGGAGAGCCTTATTTCAAAACACTCGACCAATACCTAGAAGGCGTAAAAAACCGTAAGAGTCCGAGCGAACTAGGAGCTGCATTTGGCATGGAAATCCTGTCAATAGAGATTATCAACACCATTGCTATTGCCAAGACACGCGTTCCTATCTTTGAATACAATTATTATGATTTGCTCAGCCTGTCAATAATTGACGGACAGTGGGTCATCACAAATAAGCTATTAACACACGTAAACGAGTAAGTGATGTGGAATAAAACCAAAATAACAGAACTGCTGGGCATCCAATATCCTATCCTGCAAGGGCCTATGGGCGGTGGGTTTTCAACTGCCGAACTTTTGGTTGCCGTATCTAATAATGGCGGACTGGGAAGCTATGGAGCGTATACAATCACTCCCGAAGAAATACTAGAAGCCGCCAAGGCCATAAAAGCAAAAACGGACAAGCCCTACAACATTAACTTATGGGTGTCAGACGTAGACAAAAGCTTGGCCAGCTATCCTCCAGAATCGTTAGAAAAAGTAAAAATTCTGTTCAAGCCTTATTTTGATGAGCTTGGAATTCCCTTGCCGGAACTGTCAACGGATATTCCTTCAAAATTTGAAAAACAGGTAGAAGCTTTATTCGAAATCCGCCCAGCCGTGTTCAGTTTTATATTTGGCATTCCCTCCAAAGAAATCCTTACAGAAGCCCGAAGGCTAGGGATAAAAACAGTCGGTGCAGCAACAACCCTCGACGAAGCACTGGCGTTAGAAGAAGCGAAAGTAGACGCTATCGTAGCTGCTGGATTTGAAGCTGGAGGCCACCGTCCTTCTTTTCTTAGGCCCGCCCAAGATTCACAAACCGGACTCTTCACGCTGATACAGCAGTTAAAAGCAAAAACCGCTACGCCTATTATTGCGGCTGGCGGTATTGCAGATGCCAAAGGCATAGCTGCGGCGCTGATGCTAGGTGCCGATGCCGTACAGCTAGGCACGGCTTTTCTTGCCACAGACGAATCGGGCGCTACGCCTTTACACAAAGACCTGCTGTTTTCAGACGGCTCAAAACATACGACCCTAACAAAATCTCTTACCGGACGAATGGGCCGAATGATTGCCAACAAAATATCCGACGAAATAAAATTTGAGACCGAAGTGCTTCCTTTTCCGTTGCAGACTAGGCTAATAGCTCCCCTAAAAGTAGCAGCCCTAGAACAAGGAAGAACAGATATGGTCAGCTTTTGGTCCGGACAAAACACGGCTACCTTAAAACATCATAAAGCAGGAGAACTGATGCAGGCGTTGATTAAGGAAACAAGCCAACTGCTTGCTCTATAGACAATCTTTAATTGAGAAATAATAATCCTCGGTTGCAATTGCAGTCGGGGATTTATTATATTTGGCAAGTGTTTAATCCCGAAAATTATGTTATTGCTAATATTTAAATAGAAAATGCTATATGAAGAAATATATTTTAACAATCTTATTAATCTTTAATTTGACATACACTTTCGGTCAGGATTATGATGAAAAATACGGAGATCCTCAAATTGTACTTATTGAGACCGACCCATGGCTTATGGTCATTGGATCAGATGTTCCCACTTTTACCTTATATGAAAACGGACAAATCATTTACAAGAAAGTTGTCGACAAGAAACTAAAATATTTTGAAGTTCAGAATGACCCAGAAACGATACAAAAAATCATTAAATCGTTTGATATAACTGATAATTTAATAAAGCAAGAAGATTACACTGAAGCTTCAACATCGACAGATCAACCAACTAATATTCTAATTTTAAATTTTTTTGGCGCCGTTAAAGAAATTAGTGTATATGGCAACTTAAGAGATCCAAAAAACGAAACACGCCAAAAAACACCAAAAGATTTTCTAACTGTTTACGATAACATTATTAAATACGAAAACAGTACGGCTAAAGAATGGCTACCTGATACATTTGAAGTAATGGCAACAAAATATAGCTATTCGCCAGAAACGTCTTTAAAATGGAACAAGGATTGGAATGATATAAACAGTAGTACAACCGTAAAAAGAAGCGATGACTTATATAGCATATATTTAGATAAAAAATATTTTCAAGAGTTTATCAAACTATTACGCAGTATGAAGGAAAAGCAAGCGGTTGAGATTAATGGTGAAAAATATTCTTTAACCTATCGACTCCCTTTCCCTAATTTAAAATAAAAGATACTTAGCAAATCAAATCTGTATCTCAAAAAACTAAATCTTACTACTAAAAGCATTATGAAAACAAATAAATTATCCGAATTAACTCTCGAAGAACTCCATAAAGAAAAAAACAAATTAAAAGGAGTCGTGATTGGGTTTGGCATTGTAATACTCCTAGCCTGCGGCGGACTCTTATTTCTGATTATCAAAAACCAAAACTTTGCGCTTTTTGCGGTTATTCCGGGCTGTATGCTGACATTGCTGCCAAGCTTTATACGATTGGGACAGCTGAATACCGAAATCAAATCGCGAAACTCTAACTAACAACCTACTGCCAAACTTTTACAAAATGGAAAACACTTGCCTAAACTGCAACCATCTTATAACTGAAAATTTTTGCACCTACTGCGGACAGAAAAAATACAAAAGGATTGACCGAAAATACCTGACCGACGAGGTACAGTATATGGTCATCCATACCAATAAAGGCTTTTTTTATTCGTTAAAAAATATCATTAAGGCTCCCGGAAAGACCGCAAGAGATTTTATCGACGGCAACAGGGTAAACCATTACAAACCCCTTTTGATGGCCTTTGTATTGAGCGGTATTTCAGCCTTTATATCCTTTAAGATTATCGATATGAATTCCGTAATGGAGCGGTACTTTGCAACGCATACAGAGCAAAAAATAGCTGCCTCATGGATGAATGACCTAACATCCGTAATGTCTAGCTACAGTTCTGCCCTAATGCTGCTATTGATTCCGATAATTTCAATTGTCACGTTCTTAGTATTCCGTAAATGGGGGCAGAATTATTACGAGCATATAATCATGAATAGCTATATCCAGATTTTATATACTATTATCTCGATAGTCCTCTTGTCGCCCATAATGTATTTTTTAAAAGACAGTCCCGATACATTCATGTTTGTAATAACAGGCTCTACATTCATCATCTATCCGATTATCATGACATGGGTTTATAAGCAATTCTACTCCGAAAAAAGCATAGGCGACGTCATCATAAAGGTGCTCCTGCTTATGGCAGTAGGTATTATATTGTACATAGGGCTTATATTCGCTGTAGCTATTTATATGATTATAACCAATCCTGCAATGTTCCAACAGATGCAGCCTAAGTAATACAATTGTTTTAGATACACCATATCGCTATCGGCTATTTATAACAAACGCGGGCTTCCAATGGAAGCCCGCGCTATATTTATAATTTTCTATACTTTCTTAAAAGTAATAAGGACCAGCCCATTCGCTTCTGTCAGAACCTGTACAGTTGGCTCTTACATAAAAAGCATTCCATAAGCAGTACATGTTCGAAATAGAAATAGAGGTATTAGAAGTTTCAAAAGTATTTCCATTTGCTGGATTATCAGTAGCCTCTTGAACGATAGAAATCGTATAGCTCTGAGGGTTGCCTCCCAGATAGCTCCATGAAAAAGCCCTTGTCTCTCCCATTCCTGCATTGCAAGCTCCAGAAATATTCCAGCTGTTTAAGTTAACCGGTTTTGGGCAAGAGCCCATCGTGGTATACGTATATTTGACAAAAGCAGTCGTTTCGCCCGAAGAACAATACGAACGCACATAAAAATCATAAGCCGTAGAAGCTTGGATACCCGAAACTGTTTTTGAAGAACTTCCAAAAGAAGTAGTCTCACGAGTTCCGGTTCCTAAAACAAATCCCGCAAGGCCATATTCTACCTCAAAGTGATCTGCAGACCCGCCCGTAAAAGCAAATTGAAGATCGACTGCATCTGGATAAAACTGTCCTATCTGCACCGTAGTACTGCCCACGCACTGGCTCACTTGGGTAGTCACGCTCGAAAGCTTATAAGGAGCGCTGTTTTCGGTAGCGCTGCAAATGCCCGTGATATAAAAATCATAAGTTGTAGAAGGCGTTAGGCCCGTAATTTCTTGCTGCGAGTTAGAAGTCACAACAACTGTTCCGGATCCTGGCGTAAAACCGGTCGCGCCATACTCTATCCTAAAAGAGTTGGCATTGCTGCCTGGCATAAAGCTGAGGGTAGCGCTGACAGGAGAGGTATAAAAAGAAACCGATTCTACCTTGCCGCAGTTAGATCCGCCGTCATCGCCGCCAGAACATCCCATGAAGAGGACAAAAATAAAAAGAGAAGCGAGGGTCTTGATTTTTGTGTTCATTCGTTAATTTTATGAGTTAGTTTGCTAAAATATTTGGCGCGGCAAGATAGCAACATTTTAATTCTGGCAAAAATTTTTATAAAACTTTATTAAAACTACTGCTGCATTGCTTATATAGCAAGAATTTTTATCTTTGATAAGATTATAATTAAAACGTTTACAAACGAAATAATCACTATCAATAGCCCTCCTATGAAAAAACTCTTACTCATAGTCATCACCTTTTTTTCTTCCTTTCTTGCCACATCTCAAGAAAAAGAAAGAACCCAAGACGAAATTAGTTTTGATAGTGCAATGGACTATTTTGAGAAAGAAGATAACGAAACCTCATTAGCCAGTTTTAATTCCTTCCTAACCCAATACCCTGATTCTAGGCTAAAGCCCCGCGCAAAATTTAATATCGGAGTCCTATTGAGAAAATTAGGCCGAAATGACGAAGCCATACCTATCTTTTTAGAAATCCTAGATTCTGATTATGACGAAAAAGAGGCCTACGGCGGAATTATGGAGCAATATGCCCTCTATAAAAACAGAAGTTCCAAAGAATTGGCCGAAATCTATTTTGAAAAAAAGGATTATAAAAAAGTGTCGCATTATATCTATTTATTCGACAAAAAATACAAATACCATCACTTTTGCGGCAACGAAATAAGAGCTGATAAAATTTATATTGCCGAATCGTATGCAAAACTCTTTTTAGGGCAAAATAAGCCTCAAAAAGCGATAGACAAACTGCTTCCTTACGTTTTTTATGATGGCGTAGCCAGCAACTCAGGAGCATTAGAGATTCTTGAAGAAAGCCTGAAGATGAAATACAGCGAAGCCGAAATTAAAGAGTTAATTACTAAGGCTGTAAAAAGTCTCAACATGCAAAACGATTACGATGCCACAATAACATTTCTCGGAAAAAAATTAAAGGTCTATGAAGAACAGCTTTATGACCATAGCAACCCAATGCTAGGAGCCGATCTAGAATTAAAAGGGAATGAAAAATTTGATAGAATTTTTGCCATACACCCGCTATTCTCAAAATATCTACAATAAAATATTGCTAGTCCTCTCCTATCTCTGTTTTGATATAAAACAACCATCGGCAAGCTAAAAATAATTAAAGAAGATCTCTAGCCATGAAAAAAATACTATTTATCATCCTGCTTATTCTTTTTTCAATTATAGCTTTAAGGCTTCTCTTTCCGCCTGATTTTGAAAAAGTCAGAGACAAATTGACCTCAAAAGAATATGCCTATGCAACCAAAGAAGACTGGAAGACTACCTACAAAAAAGATGTAGCATTTGACCAACAAAACAAAATAACCTTTCCGCAAGCAAAACCAGCCAGAGCAGAATTGTATTCTGGATACCTAAATCTTTCAAGAGAATTAGATTCCGAAGACATTAAGAAAGTCATAAAAATACTCAACGACTCATCGTCTTATGAATGGGGAGAAATTGGCACCTTTGAGCCTAACAAGCGCATCCTGTTTTATGACAACAACGGCCAAATAATCGGGATTACAGAAATAGACTGGGCCAAACTCCAAACCTATTCTGCGCCAATGAACAGAACTATGAAATGGGGCCTTTTGTCGTACAGCGGCAGAGACAAGCTTTTTAAAATAATAGATAAGTATTAAAAACTAAACCATGCCTAAACCAGCTCCCCTATTTTTCCTCCTTGTCTGTCTCATGTTGACTGGCTGTTCTGGCAACACTACAGACCCAACAGCATTTTACAATAAAAAGGCTAATGAATTAATGGCCAAAGTTATCGAAGACTCAAATTGCTCGTGCTTGTTTCCAATCCCTAAAAGATCTTTAATCGCGATGGCTTATGCCGAAAGCCTTTCTCCAAAAATTGAAAATATTGTAATAGAAAAGCTAAAGCTACGCAACAATGCAGAATTGGACAGTCTGGCCAATTGGTCTCGAGAATTTAAACTAGATCCGCAAACACTCAAGAAAAACAGCGTCAAAATCATTAGCCTAGATTATTTTTGGAAGAATAATGATTCTATTACTAAGATTTGTCCAAAAGGTGTACTATCCCTCCAAAAGCCCATTTTTGACCGCCAGTTTAAGAGGGCCGTCATAGATTATGAATGGGCATTTTCTTGTATGAGCGGGCCTATAAGCACTTTTGAATTTAAAAACAACCAATGGACTTTTATTGAAAATTAAAGATTGTAATACTAAAAGAAAAATGAAATTTATCGAAAAGTATTGGGTAGTATTTATAATAGTCTTTGCCTTTTTCGCATTTTATAAACCAGCCCTTGTTTTTTTACAATTAGGTTCCTTGGTGCTTTTTATGGGTATCCATTATTTCTTATTTTTAAAACACATTGGAAAAAACGGTATCCGATCTGTCGGCAAGATCTTGTCTTATGAAGCCGGAAATAAAGGAGGCAAAATACCTGTTATAGGGTTTGAAACACTAGAAGGCCAATACATCAAAAAGCAACCCTACTATTATGCCTCCTCTGATATAGACCTGATAACCTCCTTCAAAAAAAACATAGACAGGCCGGTAGCAGTTCTCTATGACCCTCTCCATCCAGAAAACTTTATACTCGCAAAAGAAAAGGACTCCAATTATGGCAGTTTGGTTTTGATGGTCTTTGTGGGTACCATTTTTATAATCGTGAGTGTTTCCTCTCTTTTAGGATATATCAAAATTGATTTTTAACTAATCTTGCCTTTAGTAACTATACGCCTATCATTTTTTTTTCTTAAAATCCACTGTGTCAACTTCCTATATGACAACATTTCAAAAATAATCTCTCACCTTTGTTTTCAAATATTTACACATGAAAACAACAGACCCAACCCACGCTAAACTCTTCGAATTCACCACACCACACAGCCTGCAAAAAAGCCTGCACTATGTGCTCTTTAACTACCTCAACCAAAAAGATCTAGTACTGCCCGATAACTTCCAGACCATTATAGAAGACATTTATTTTCTCTTGGCCTATCTGCAAGAAGCACAAGAACAGCAGTTGCGTTCAGGTAATCACCAAGATAAATTTCACAAGAAGCAATCATTTTTAACATTCCAAGCCTTGCATGTTACAAAATAAGTTCGTAAAATTGAATTGATTTTTACCCCTAAACGCCACAATAGAGTAGTAATTTTAAACATGATTAATAATGAGAAAGTTTATTTCTACAATTCCGCCACAAGAAGTAACCAACAACTTCATTACGGCCATCAATGCTGCCTTGGTTCCATTTTCAGGCTTTAGAGTCTACATGACAGACAGCGAAAAAGCAGGCCGTTCTATGGCCGAAGACCGCGAAGGCTATGTACGCCTAATTTCAAGAATCGCCAACCAGTTTCCAGATGCCCTGAGCCGTTCTGATGCTCCCGATGATCTCGTGACGCACCTAGACTATTATGACAGGCTCGAATCCAATCGCTTGGCACTGCTGCAGGCACTAGAAGTCATACAAGAAATTAGCCTGGGCACTGCTACCGACATTATGACGTTTGCAGACCGCTACCATGCAAATCTCAAGATTGCCCGAAACCACGACGCTTCTATTGATCTGGCCATGAGAGAAGTTGACGACTGGAACGCCCGTTTTGGCAACAGGACTCCGCAAGAGCCAGAAAATCCCGAACCCACAAAAGAAGAAGAAAAGAAACCTACAAAAGATGGAGAGCCACCGCTAGATTCGCCTCCTACAGAATAATACCTTGTTATCTTTCCCATATTTAATTTTAAGGTTGCCTGTCGTAGCAAATGCTGCGGCAGGTTTTTTTTATGTCTGCCTAAGAAAAATGGAGAAGCATTTAGCCCATCCCCTAAGCAGACCTTGCTATTGGGCTAGGTATAACTTGGGTGCTAGGTAGGCATGCCTTGCCCTGCATCTAAGTATACCTTGCCTGCCATCTAGGTCGGCCTAGCTCTTAGGCAAGCTATGCCAAGAGGTATAGGCAAGAGTACCTAGCCCTACACCTAGGTTGGCCTAGCCATATACGTAGGTAGACCTTGAGGTTGGGCAAGGTAGGCCTGGGGTGGCATGCAGGTGTGCTTTGCCGTTTAGATAGCTGGAGTTTTGACAACCCTAAAAAACACTTATCGGCTAAAATCGACCACTTACGCCGATATTCGACCACTTATTACTTCTCGCTATGAAATTAAGGGGATAAATGAAACATTTGCTGCACTATTAATTTAAACAAATAACATTATGCTAAAATTCAATCTTTTCCAAAAATTCATGCTTGTTTATTGTGTTTCAATTGCAATTGCATCCTGCTCTGCAGACGAAAGCCTTACAACAGACGTATCACCCCAAAACCAAGTGTTAAGTCGAACAAATGAAGATGACCTCTTAAAAGAAGCCAACTCAATATTAGAAAACCAACTAAAGCTAAAAGGCATAAATGTTAAATCATCAATAACCAAGATTGATAATGCAAAACCACCAATTATGAATATTATGTCACAAAAATGAACAAGAAAGTTCAAATTGTAGAAGAAACTATTCGCATATCATTTTTAGCCGATAATGAATTAGAAGAATTTGATATTTTTGTGATAAGGTATAAAGAATATGATGCTGTCAGGTCAATGGTAATTATAGAGAATAAGTATTTCGATAACATACTAATTTATGATGCTGCGTTTGTAGATTATCCCACAGCCAAGCCTGACATTCAAATTCACGAAATAGAAAGTCCAATTTATGTAGCTAATAAAGTTCGTTTTTCTTCTTCCTGCTATAAAAGATGTGCCAGCGAACTTATGAATAACCTTCCTCTCTGGCATGTTGGAATAATTGGAACATTTTGTACCCCTTGCGGAGTGGCAGCTGGTGTCTATGCGGCGGCGGGTATATTGGGATGTACTGGAGGTTGTTTTGTAACAGTTTGGGAAAAATAAGATGAAGTATTATATCAAAATAGTATTACTTATATTGATGTGTTCTGTGGCATTTAGCCTCAATAAATCACCAAACGCGGGTCCAATGTATTTAGTAATTGGCATCGTGGGCACAGCCTATTTTATCTATAAAATCAAATCAGATAAAGAAAAATAAAAACATGCTATTATTAAATCTGAATTCAATAAAAACCACTCAAGAAGTGGTTTTTATTTATCACTTTACAGATTACTTTACAAAAATAATTACATTTAAGCCAATCCAAAGCAAGCTATGATTTACTATATCAAACACTTTTTTTCCTATGTCATTATAAGCGTGCTGAGCGTTATGATATTTGGTGCATTCTTAGTTTCTCATCCAGAATATCCGGGCGGTGCAACTGGGATGGCACCGCTCTTAATCATACTAAACTGCATAATAGCAGCCTGCATAGCATTTATCTTGCTGTTGCTGCTTAGTATCAAGACAAAAATAACATTGCCTGCAAGCACCACGATGTTTGCGCTATTCTACTTTTTGGTACTTATCTTTTATTTTGACTCAAATCCTCTTGAAAAAGGCGATGCTATGGCAAGAAATATCAACATCTGGGGCTATTTATGCTTGCTGTTATCATATGTCTTGTTTAATTTAGGTTTGGCCGTTAGGCGGGCCTACGATAGCAAAGAGAGCTTTCTTAAAGAATGAGGAGACAACTTTATAGTCAAACCAATTTGCTAAAACTGTATACTATTGATAACTCCTATATTTCTAGCAGATATGATATTTATTACGTAAAATTGTGCAAAAAAAGTACTCCCTATAAAAATAGCTAGGCCAAAAACCTAGAATTATCATTACAGACAACAACAAATTTAGAATAACGAACAAACTATAATGCACTTTAAAAAAAACCTCCTCTTCATAACCTTTCTTCTTTTCTCAGCCTTTGCTTATTCTCAAGAAAATTGCAATAATGGTGTTGATGATGATGGAGATGGAAAAATAGATCTAAATGATAGTGAATGCGCCTGCAACGGCACATCTGTATCAAGTTTGGTGAATAACCCTGGTTTCGAACAGATGAATTTTTGCCCAAATGATTGGTCAAAGTTTAACGCCGCATCAAGCTGGTTCGCGCCAAGTTCAGCCACATCAGATTATATTAATTCATGCGGATTCATACCGGCATCTGCTATAGGGGCAGGAATTTATCCATTTCCAGCCTCAAACGGCAATGGCGTAGCCGGAATATTAGTTACAAAAGATTATAAAGAATACATAGCAACTTGCACAAATGCTCCGCTGCTAGCAGGCACAAAATATCAATTAAATTTTGATATCGCCTCTTCTACTTCGGGCAGAATTGTAAGCACGCAGCCTAATATAGGCGACATTTGCAATGACAATGTTTTAAACGCCGGAAAAATCGACATCACATTATACGGAAGGTCAGACTGTAATACTACGCCTTCAAATTCGAATTTTTTTCCTGTGGGATGGCAGCCTTTGGGAACGGCAACTTACATTCCTTCTAAAAAGTGGGGACAACTCTCGATAATCTTTACGCCTACCGCAAACATTAATTCAATAATGCTTGGCTCGCAGTACAATGCCCCAGAAAGCTATCTCAATGAACTCGATTATACTTTATGCTTTCCTTATTTTTACTTTGACAATATTATGCTAAACACAACGTCAAGTTTGGGCGTGCACGTTACTGCTGTCGGAAATTTTTGCGAAAATAGCCTAGTGCTTACCGCTGCTATAGAATCTGGCCAGCCCAGCCCCCCTTCTTATCAATGGTATCGAGACGGTATAGCTCTAGTAGGTGCTACTAATGCTGCGTTGCCAATTGCATATGGGCTCGCAAATACTGGCAATTATCAAGTTAAAATAAGTAGTAGCGGTTCTTGCAAGATAAGCCCAAAATACAACGTCAATACCGTTATGGATGTTCCCGAATATAGTTTTGTCCAATCTCCATGTTTTCCGGGCACTACTACAATAACCATCACTTCTCCTGCAGACGAGTTTAGTTTTGATAATGGGGCTACTTGGACAACTAATCCCTCAAAAGGAGATTTTACGGCCTATTACAATCCGATTAAATTGGTGATTAAGAAAAACGGATGTATCTCAAATGCAAGATATGTTTCTTTAATCTATCCGCCTCTATCAACAGTCTATACCGAGCCACAAGTCATAGTAGTACAGCCAGGATGCCAGACCAATGGTTCTATAACAGTCACGACTCCTGGCCAAGAATATAGTTTTGATGATGGAGTAACCTGGACAACAAACCCAGTACTGGATAACTTGCCTCCAAGCTATAATCATACGTATAAAGTAAGAGTAAGAACAGCGCTCGGATGTGTTACCATTCCCAAGTATATAACGATGTATCCTTTTCTTCTGCCAGAACCCGAATTTACTTTTACAAATCCCAGCTGCGGTGTAGGCGGAACTATAACGGTGACTACACCCGCACATGAATATTCTATAAATAATGGATACTCTTGGTCAACAAATCCTGTCTTTACTAATTTACCGCCCGGACCCTATAACGTCAAGATCAGAAATACGCAACTCTGCGTATCTCAAATTGGTGTAGTTGAACTATGGACCACTTTTTTACCAATGCCCCAAATTTCTTTTACCCAACCCTCTTGCGGAGCATTAGGTACTATTACGGTATTGACAGAGGCTTCTCAATATAGTTTTGACAATGGCGGCACTTGGACCACCAACAATACTGCTACCAATCTACCTGGAGGGTTTTATCAGATACGGATCAAGAATGCGCAAAATTGTATGTCGTATTCTGAGTTTGTATCTCTAAATGACTATATATGGGACGTTGATGTGAATTATACCGTACAGAATGCCTTCTGTTCTAACAATGGAAGCATTACTATTACTACTAATGCCCAAGAATACAGCTTTGACAACGGCATGACTTGGACCACAGATGCTACTGCATCTAATTTATCTCCAGGATATTATTTCATAAAAATCAGGAATGGCATTAATTGTGAATCAGATACGGCGTTAGTTGTTTTAATCGATAGCGGAAATGCTCCTCCCGATTATCAGATTGTAAATGCTGGATGCAATAGTTATGGAACTGTTACAATAACTTCAATAGCAGATTTATATAGCTTTGACAACGGCGTCACATGGTCTACAAACAATACTATTTCAAATCTATCGGGTAATTATATTTTTGACATAGTCATTAAAAACGGAAGCTGTATTTCGCAAGCAGCTAGTATCAATTTTAATTCGAATTATTCTACGAATCCTTTAGTAAATGACTACCAAGCCTTTATTTGCGATTTATCAAACAACAATACCGAAAAAGTAAATTTAGCAACATATAACAGCTATGTGGTTAATAATCCCTCAAATTATGTATTTCATTATTTCACTACTATAAGTGACGCACAAAACTTAAATCTCAGCAATGAAATTCACAACTATACTGATTACGAAATATCAAGCACTAACAATACCGTCTTTGTTAGCATTGTATCTTCAGAAAACTGCTATAGTGTTGCCAAGATTACTTTCTCTCTCTTAAATGCTCCTGTCATTACAACTCTAAAGGATACAGTAATAGTATGCGAAAACAGCTTTGTTGTTGTAAATGGCGGCAACTCTTTTGATAGCTATCTGTGGTCAACAGGTGCCACAACAAGTTCTATTGTTATCTCCAATCCAGGCAGCTATTCGCTAACCGCTTCTTATGATTATGGCGGCCAGATTTGCTCTACGACTAAAACCTTTTCAGTAATACTATCCAATATTGCTACAATTACCAGCGTGCTTACTGAAGATTTTACAGACAATGATAATGTAATCATAATAAATGTAAGCGGTGTCGGAAACTATCAATTCTCAATTGATGGAGTTAACTATCAAGACAGCAATATATTTTCAGGCTTGGCAAATGGCGTCTATACCATATATGTAAAAGATAAAAATGAATGCGGAATTGTAAAAGAGGATGTTTTTTTATTAATGTATCCTAAATTTTTTACTCCAAATGCCGATGGGCATAACGACTTATGGAGCATCAAGCTTTCAAATTTCGAACCCGGTCTAGAAATAGTCATTTTTGACCGCTATGGAAAACTATTAAAAAAATTAGATCATAAAAATGCGTGGGATGGCAAGTATAACGGTAAAGATCTTCCGTCAGACGATTATTGGTTTGTAATAACAAAAGCAGATGGAAAAGAATATAGAGGGCATTTCTCATTAAAAAGATAGTATAATTTTAATGCTTCATTTAAAGTTTTTCTTATGATTGGCATAAAAACACAAGTAAGTAATTAATACTATTTAATAACACGCAAGATTAGCATTCTTAGCACAAAACGCTTGCAGAATGAAAGAATTTTCTATCTTTAAAATCTTCTTTAAAAAGTAGGCAATAAAATCCATGCAAGCCTGTTTGATATAAATAGTTTAGAATTTCTTAAGTGAAAAAATATATTTGTTTTAGATTCGATATAGATACTCATATCTGCCTGAGAGAAGGCGTCCCTAATTTGCTTAAGCTATTTGAAGCCTATGATGCAAGGGGTACCTTTTTTGTAAGTATGGGAAGATCGTTTGACCGCTCCCTATTTTTAAGAGAAAAGATCAAAGCACAATTTTCGGGCAAAAAAACAGCAAATGGAACTTTCTCTATGTTTAGCAAGCTGGGAGCCGCCAATAGTGCTACAGCGTTGCTGCTCAATCCTAGGATCGGAGCTGTTCATAAAACTATACTTCACGATATAATAGCACATGGGCATGAATTGGGACTACATGGCGGAAAAAATCATGCCCTGTGGGAGAAAAATGCTAAAAATTGGAGTGAACAAAAAATCCTTCAAGAAATAGACTATGGCTTGGGCCATTTCAGGCAGCAACAGCTTCCAGCTCCTGTTTCTTTTGCCTCGCCATGCTGGCAGTCGCCCATCGGAATAGAAAAACTGCTCAAACAAAGAGGATTCTCCATCTTAGCCGATGAGTATTCTGCTACCCACCAGCCCAATAAAGAAGTTTCGGGCTTTATCCATTTTCCAACCAATGTGATAGGAAAACACGGAAACGTTGGATTTGTCGAAAATTTGAGAGCATTAGGCTATTCATCCGAAGAAATTCTGTCTGAATTTAAAAGGCAGCTAGACACCGAAGGAAATTATAAGATGGTATTTGATCATCCGTTTTATATCGGTATTAAAGAACTAGAAATTCTTTCTCAAATGATAGAAATAAGCCTAAGTAAGGGCTATACAATAGAAAGCTTACAAAACATAAGCAGGCATATCTAATGAAAATTCTACATATTTATCGCGAAAAAAATGAAGGGCAGATAGGCGGCGTCGAATACCATATTAAATATCTGGTACAGCAACAGCAAAAGCTAGGGCATATGCCTAGCGTGCTGACTTTTTCTTTATCGAACAGAAACCATCTGACTGTTGAAAACCGCAACGGTATTGATTGGCATATGTTAGAAGTCAAAGACCCTGTCTATAAGATAGCTCAGAAACTTAAAACTTTCGAGAGCGGAGGCCTGGGCTTTGTAATTACGCCTTTTGAAAGACTACGGCAAAATTTGAGGGTTTCTGGAAAACTAAAGCTGGTACAAGATATTAATCCAGATATCATACACCAGCACGATTATCTTTCAAGCGTTAGGCTGAGTCGGAAAATTTCAAAAAAATTCAAGATCATCTTTACGAATCATTACGGAGAATATTTGTTCCTCCAAAAAACCAGAATAACCCGTTATCTGCAAAGTCATTTCTTGGCACATTTTAATGCTATTATTGCCCCAAGCCAGAACCTACTGCCTCTCCAGAATAACAGTTATTTTATTTCTAACGGATTTGATACCGATGGCTTTAAAGAAATTGCGTCTGACGAAAAGATAAAATTAAAAACAGAACAGGGGCTAGAAAAAAAAGTAGTGTTTTTATGTGCTAGAAGATGGGCGCCTACAAAAGGAGTGCTATATCTAGCAAAAGCACTCAATTTATTAAGCGATGACATAAAGCAGAAATCTGTTTTTTTATTTGCCGGAAATGATGCCGAAGACTTTCAATTGTATAAAAAACAAGTCCAATCAGAATTAGACAGATGCATAGGCGTCGATTTTAGGCTCTACGGAAATCTAGACCACGATAAATTAATCCCACTTATAAACATAAGCGATATTGGGGTTATTCCGTCACTAATGGAAGGAATGAGCCTCTTTTCTATTGAGCTGATTTCTTGCGGCATACCCGTCCTGGCAACTGATGTCGGAGGGCTTCCCGAAATCATCAAAACAAATGAAAATGGCTGGCTGGTACCCCAAAAGGATGCTCAAAAAATAGCAGACGAAATTACCAGAATAGTCCATAATTGGCCTGATACAAATCTGCCAATCAATACCCTCGAATTCAGAGAAAAATATTCGTGGGAATCTATAGCACAACAAACTTTAGAAATTTATAAAAAAACATGAAAATACTAGTCGTTATTGGAACCAGACCAGAAGTAATTAAGACAATTCCTCTAGCAGTAAAATTACGCGAGATAAAAGGATTCGAAGTAGCCATATGTTCTACCGGCCAACATGCTGAAATAATGGATCAAGCCCTTGCTGTTTTTGGAGTAAAACCCGATTATAATTTAAATGTCATGTCGCCCAACCAAAGCCTTAGCGAGCTATCCGCAAAAATCTTAATCGGATTGCAAAAACTCATTGTCGAATTTAAGCCCGACTTGATGGTTTCGCAAGGTGATACGGCTACCTCGTTCACCACCTGTTTGGCCGCATTTTACGAAAAAGTAAAAGTAATTCATATAGAAGCAGGCTTGAGAACAGGCGATATCTATTCGCCTTTTCCAGAAGAAATGTCTCGAAGAGTAACCGCAATGATCTCCAACATAAATTTTGCTCCTACAACAAGAGCACAGCAAAATTTATTAAATGAAAACATTCCGAAAGAAAATATAGTTCTGTGCGGCAACACAGGTGTTGATGCCTTATTCTTTATAAAAGAAAGAATGCAGCAAGATCCTTCCTTGAAAAAAGAAGTACTGCAAAAATTTTCTTTCCTGCAAGAAGATAAAAAACTGGTGATAGTTACTGCCCATCGTCGTGAAAATCATGGCGAAGGAATTGAAAATATATGTAAGGCTATAAAAACGCTGGTAGCTACAGAAAATATTCAGGTATTATTTCCGATACACCACAATCCAAATAGCAAAAAACATATTGAGCAAGAACTTGAAGGTATTCCAAATGTATTTCTTGTCGGCCAGATTGATTACCTATCCTTTGTATACTTACTAGACAATTCTCACCTTATTATTACCGATTCTGGAGGCATTCAAGAAGAAGCTCCTTATTTAGGTAAGCCGGTTTTGGTTACCCGCTTTTCTACCGAAAGGCAAGAAGCAGTAGAGATAGGGTCTTCTATCTTAGTAGGTCCTGTTCATGATGCTATTGTCTCTGAAGCAAAAAAATTATTAAACGACTCAGAATATTATGAGAGCAAATGCCTGGTTAACAATCCTTTTGGAAATGGAACTGCAGTTGAAAAGATAATTGAAGAAATACAAAAAATGGATATAAAAACAGCCAAAGATACACCTCTTAATACTGCCTTTTCAGTACCTTTAGCTTAGATAAACAGCTCCTAAACACTCTTCAAAACAAATGGAAAAAATAAAAGAACTCATTGGCCTGCTTTTGGCCGATTTTGAACTCGAAAACGAAGACGATATGTGGACGGCCCTGCAATTGGCAGTCGACAATCCAAAGCAGTATCTCGATGATAACGAAGCCGAGTGGCTGCTGGAAGCCGATCCCGAAGGCATTGTGCAGTATGCCGTTTCTAACGAAATTGGCGAGTTTATGATTATCGGCGACAAGATCGACGAGATTCATGAGCTGATTGTCGATGAGCTGGAAGGCGACCTTCCGGCCTATCCCTATGAAAAAAAGCTCAATGCCGCCGACTATATCCAGTGGGTTACGGCCGAGATCAAAAAAGAATATCCCGAGCTGGAACTTATCGAGATCGGCGACAGCTATGGCGACAACATCCAGCTGATGCTTGTATATGCCGAAGACGTGCCCCGCATTAAAGAACTGTGCGAAGCGCTCAACATTCGATGCAACAGTGCCGACGAGATCCTGAAATTTTAGAAGTCTGGCTTAAAAAGAAACAAACAAAATGCCCCTACATTATACCCTACAAAACGTCACAGAGCAGGAATACGATAGGCTCGTGCAGGTCTGGGAATCGGCCGTTAAGGCCACGCACCATTTTTTGAAAGGAGAAGATTTTGAATTTTATAAGAACCTGATGCCGCAGTTCTTGAACGCTGTGGCCTTAAAAAGCCTTAAGGATGAAAATGGACTGATACTCGGCTTTATAGGCACCGCAGACGGAAATCTCGAAATGCTTTTTGTGCATGCCGACACCCGCGGAAAAGGCATCGGCAAGACGCTGTTGCTGTATGCCCTGCAGGAACTCAAGATTACCAAAGTAGACGTAAACCAAGACAATGCGCAGGCCGTAGGCTTTTATGAACGCTTCGGTTTCCAGACCTATAAGGTCTCAGAAACAGACGGATTCGGCAAGCCCTATCCTATCCTGCACATGAACTTGATAAAAAATACGATATGAAACAATTTAGAGAAGCAAAGCTAGAAGACATCCCACAAATACAAAAAGTCAGGAATTCGGTCAAAGAAAACACCTTGTCCGACCCTGGCCTTGTTACCGACCAAGACTGCGAAGAATTTCTCTTTTCGAGAGGAAAAGGCTGGGTGTGCGAAATCGACGGCAGTATCGTAGGTTTTGCCATTGCCGACCTTCAGGATAACAACATCTGGGCGCTGTTCCTGCATCCGGATTACGAACAGCAAGGCATCGGAAAAAAATTGCACGACGATATGCTCGACTGGTATTTCTCGCAGACAAGCCAAAAGGTCTGGCTCGGTACTTCCCCCAATACCCGCGCCGAAGCTTTTTATAGAAAACGCGGCTGGAAAGAAATTGGCTTACACGGAAAAGGCGAAATCAAATTTGAGATGACAGCCGCCGATTGGAGAAAACGCAAAGACGACGGCATGACTTTTTCGACGATTATTTCCTTTTTGGCAAATATTTTCATACATTCATCGTTTTAGACTACAACCCTAAACTTAAAATGATGAAAAACACCTTTAGAATTTTAGGAATCGCCCTGCTCGCCTTTACAATGTCGTTTACGACTCCTGGCAGTAAAAAATTAATCGTGATTGATGCCGGACACGGCGGGCACGACATCGGCTCTACCTACGGTTTCCACTCCGAAAAAGAAATCGTCTCAAAAATTGCCAAAAAGATTGCCGCCTTAAACCGAAACAGCGAGATCGAGATTGTACTGACCCGCGACAATGATGAGTTTAGCTCACTACAGGACAGGATTGACAAGATCAACCAGCTGCAGCCCGATCTGGTACTTTCGTTACATGTAAACCAAAGCAAAAACGAAACGGCCAGCGGCATTGAGGCTTTTGTATGCGACGCTAACGAAAAGTTTGAAGATTCTAAAGCCAAAGCAGAAGAATTGGTCGCGCTATTGTCTACCGACAAGCTGAAAAGCAGGGGCGTAAAGACCGCACCGTTTGCCGTATTAAAAAAGGCCAAGACTACCGCCATAACTTTAGAACTAGGCTTTTTATCTAATGCAGAAGACCGAGGCTATCTTACCAGCGACAGCGGACAGAAAGAAATTGCAGAAAAGATTGTAGGCTATCTGAACCGATAAGCAAAAATTATAAATAAAACATAAAATCCTCTTGCCAGCCTGCCGCCAGAGGATTTTTAATTTATATTTGAAATAAAAAAAAACATGAAAAAGCTACTTTATATCGTCGCCGTGCTGTTGGTTTCCTTTCAAGGATTCTCTCAAGACGCAGCCTCGCTAAAGGCAAATGCACAAAAGTATTACGATATTACGGTCAAGCTCGACTATACCATGATGATGGAGATGATCTATCCGAAACTATTTGACATTGTTCCTAAAGAAACCATGCTCACTACCTTGAAGAAGACATTTGAGGAAAATGAAGGTTTTAAAGTCAAGCTGATGCCCGTAGCTCCGAATTTTGTTTTTGGCGACATTAAAAAAATCGGCAACCAGTCGTTTTCTGTAATCAACCACGACACTGCATTTAAGATCATTTGGGACGAGCCTATTCCGGCAGAAGAAATACAATCCTATATCGATTCGTTCAAGGCCACGATGAATACGCAAGATGTTGTTTATGATGCACCAAACAAAACGATGGACATTAAGGCAAGATCAAAACTAATTGCCGTTGCCGACGAAACAACAAACAAAGAGTGGAAGTACCTGACGTATAGCGACCAAATCTTTCCGATGATCTTTAATGAAAAAATAAAAACCGAGCTGGGGCTTGGGCCTGCAGCAGGAGAAGCTGTGATACAAAAAAAATAACCTCTAAAACTAAAAATTATGGCAAAGAGTCAAGACGCAAAGAAAAACGTAAAAAAAGAACCTCTAAAGACCGCTAAGGAAAAAAAAGAGGAAAAAAGAGAAAAGAAAAACAATCCAAAAAGAGATTAGTTAGCCATCCCCAATTCGTTGGGGATTTTTTTTTGCCAAAATTTTCTAAAAAAGAACCAATCCCTGCCCGTTTTAACCCTCGTTTTTTATATTTGTAAGAATGCCAAAATCATCAATATAATCAACTATGGAATTATACTACTCGTTCTCGGTACTCATCGTACTGGCCTCTTTTTTTGCCTACCTCAACATTCGGTTTCTCAAGCTTCCGGCTACCATCGGAATCATGATTATTGCCATGATCAGCTCGATATTGCTGGTAGTGACCGGTACTATTTTTCCAAAAACATTCATGAATTTCTCCAAACTCATTGCCGAGTTTGATTTTACCGAAGTATTGATGGGCGCCATGCTAAACTTTCTGCTTTTTGCCGGCGCCATCCACGTTAACCTTAAAGACCTGCGCGAGCAGCGAGGCCCTATCATGGTCTTTTCTACCATCAGCGTGCTGATCTCTACGTTTGCTATCGGGCTTATTCTTGACTTTGCTACCGACCTGCTCCATATCAACCTGCCGTTTATCTACTGCCTGCTGTTTGGAGCCCTAATTTCGCCTACCGACCCGATTGCGGTACTGAGCATCCTAAAAGATGCCAAAGTGCCGAAATCATTAGAAACAAAAATTGCCGGAGAATCGCTGTTTAATGACGGTGTGGCGGTCGTAATTTTTGCCGTAATCCTAAAGCTGGCACAAGATCCGGCGAGCGACTTTTCGCTGCCACACGTTTCTTGGCTGCTCATACGCGAAGCCTTGGGCGGATTTTTGCTCGGAACTGTTCTGGGCGTACAGTCTAGCAAAGCCATGCGAAAAGTAGACGATTATAAAGTATCAGTATTGATTACGCTGTCTGTCGTGATGGGCGGTTATCTGATTGCCCAAGCCATGCACATTTCGGGTCCGCTAACGATGGTGGCTGCCGGAATCATTATCGGAAACTACGGAAAAAAGACAGCCATGTCGGCTACTACAAAAGATTACCTGAACAAGTTTTGGGAACTGATTGACGAAATCCTCAACGCCATCCTTTTCCTTTTTATCGGCTTTGAATTATTGCTTATCCCGAACATCTTAAGCTTTTGGTCTATCGGGCTTATCTGTATCTTTATCGTGCTGTTTTGCCGTTTTGTATCGCTTTGGATTCCGACCAAGATTATTCCTTTTAAAAAGAAATTTGAATCGTCTACCATAAAAATATTAGTCTGGGGAGGGCTGCGCGGCGGTGTTTCTATTGCCTTGGCCCTTTCGATAGAAGAAGGTCCGCATAAAAAAATCATCTTGGCGATTACCTATTTTGTAGTCGTATTTTCAATAATCGTACAAGGACTCACCATCGGCAAGCTGGCCAACAAGCTGCTGCCAAAAGCCAAGTCGGCCACACTATAAAAAAAGGAGCTTCGTTTGAAGCTCCTTTTTTTATAAGGAATCCGGCAATACTTTGCCCGGATTTAAGATGCCGTTAGGATCAAAAATAGCCTTTATGCCTTTCATCAGCTGTAATTGTACAGGCGAAAAAGCAATGTCCATATAATTTTTCTGTACATAGCCGATGCCGTGTTCGCCAGACAAGGTACCTTTTAGCGAAACCGTCAATTCAAAAATCTCGCGGATGCCTTTTGGTATTTCGGTCTTCCAGTCTTCGTCAGACATGGTGCCTTTAACGATATTTACGTGAAGGTTTCCGTCGCCCGCATGTCCGTAGCACACCGATTTAAAACCGTATTTGTTTCCTATGCTCTTGATGCCTTCAAGCAGTTTCGGCAGTTCGTAGCGCGGTACGACCGTGTCTTCTTCTTTATAGATTGAATTCGACTTGACGGCTTCGCCTACCGCTCTTCTCAGCTTCCACAACGCATTTTTCTGGTCTTCAGAATCGGCAAAAAGAATTTCATCGATAGCAAACTGCTCCAACACTTCTGTGATTTTTTCAGCCTCAGAAAACAACACGTCAGGATAATTGCCGTCAACCTCAATCAGCAGGTGCGCCTGTACTTCGTCTTTTATATTCAGGCTGACACCATCCACAAACCGCAGTGTCCAATCGATCGCATCGCGTTCCATAAATTCTAAGGCACTTGGCGTTATGCCTGCCTTAAAGATTTGGGCAACCGCTTCGCAAGCCTGTCCCGAATTAAAGAAAGGAACAAGCATCAGTATATTATGAGAATTCTTTGGCAGCAGCTTCATGACGATTTTGGTAATGATTCCCAAAGTGCCTTCGCTGCCTACCATCAACTGTGTCAGATTATAACCTGTAGAGTTTTTCAGCGTATTGGCTCCGGTCCAGATGATTTCGCCTGTAGGCAGAACGACTTCCAGATTCAATACATAATCTTTGGTCACGCCATATTTTACGGCTCTTGCCCCTCCTGCATTTTCGGCCACATTACCGCCAATAAAACAGCTGCCGCGACTGCTCGGGTCTGGCGGATAAAACAAGCCTTTTTCAAGAACGGCTTCCTGCAACGTCTGGGTTACCACACCTGGCTCAACAATAACCTGAAGATTCTGTTCGTCGATATGAAGGATTTTATTAAAACGTTCCATCGAAAGCCCTATGCCTTGGTAGATGCTCAGGGCACCGCCGCTCAGGCCAGTCTTTCCTCCGATAGGCGTTACGGGAATAGCATACTGATTGGCCAGCTTTAGTATGGCCGCAATTTCTTCAGCAGAAGCGGGCTTTAAGACTACGCTGGGCGGAAAAACATAATCTTCCGTTTCGTCATGTCCATAATTATTTCGGGTTTCTTCATCTAGAAAAAGAAAGGACTCGCCTACAATTTCTTGCAGCTGGCTGATCATTTCTTTAGAAAGCAGTTCGGTCTTCATGATAGCAGTTTCAAAAATCAATAAATGATTTTCAAAAATACTATTTATTTGATTGCGGCATTACGCCAGAAAAGGTTTTGTTTTAAATAAATCAAGGTTTTGCGGGCCTTGTATTTTTATAGATGAAATGGTCGACAGAATATTTGCCGCTACCTGTGACCAACAAGAGCACATAAATCAAGAGGTAGAGTCCTCCTAATTCTTGGTTGTCAAATCCGTCGGCTCCATGAATCACGAAGACTGCAAAAAACATGGTGATGATGAGCGGAATGGTAACCAATCGTGTCGCGAATCCTACAAAAAGCAGACCCGAACATAAAACTTCTGCAAAAACAGCCAGCGATAAGGATGCCGTGGTTCCTACTCCCAAAGGATCGGGAAACTCAAAAGGCGCGCCGGCATAAAGCGTATCGAATTTTTCCACGCCATGAACCAGCATAAAACTGCTGACCGTAGCCCTCACAATAAAAAGCATGATGTTGGAAAGATTCTTGTTCTGTGCGGTACTAAAAATTTTCATCATAATAGCTGTAATTTATGGGTTCTACACCCTATAAATTTACAAAAATTAACAAGATAAAAATGGCAGCCGGGACTAAATTTTCTTCTTCTTGAGATTTGGAAGGAACAAGGCAATGATTCCGATCAATGGCAGATAGGCGCATATCTTGTACACCGCTTCGATACCGATATGATCTGCCGTATAACCAAGCAAAGCCGAGCCAAGGCCTCCCATACCGAAAGCAAAGCCGTAGAAAAGCCCAGAAACCATTCCGAGTTTTTTAGGCAACAACTCTTGTGCATATACTAAGATGGCTGGGAAAGCCGAAGAAATGATGATTCCGATAACCACAGACAAGATTCCAGTCCAGAACAAGTCGGCATACGGCAGGAACAAGGCAAAAGGCGCTGCTCCGAGAACCGAGAACCAGATGACGTATTTTCTTCCGAATTTATCGCCCAAAGGTCCACCCAGCAGTGTTCCTAAAGCACAAGAAGCCAGAAACAAGAATAGGTGGAATTGTGCGTCTTGAACAGAAAGATTGAACTTTTCAATCAGATAGAACGTAAAATAGCTAGACATGCTTGCCATGTAGAAGAACTTAGAGAAGATCAATACCAATAAGATGATTACTGAAATGACAATCCTTTTTTGCGACAGGTCCGGCAAGACGACTTCTACTTTCTTTTTGGATCTTAGCGTAAGATGGTTGTCATACCAGCGTGCGATGCTGCCCAAAACAAACAAAGCGATGACGGCAACGATTACAAAAGACAGGATGTATTTCTGCGAATTCGGCACTACAATCAAAGCGACCAATAAGGGTCCGATTGCCGTTCCTGCATTTCCTCCTAATTGAAATACCGATTGTGCCAATCCGCGCTTGCCGCCTGAGGCTAAAAAGGAAATCCTTGAGGCTTCAGGATGAAAGATAGACGAACCGATTCCGACCAAGATTACCGAAAGGATGATGATATAAAAATTAGCGGCATACGATAGCAGGATAATGCCCGACAAGGTAAAAAGCATGCCGTATATCTGCGAATACGGCTGTGGTTTCTTATCGGTATAAAAGCCGACAAAAGGTTGCAAAATTGAAGCCGCCATTTGGTAAGCAAAAGTAATCAGTCCGATCTGCGTAAACGTCAGGCTATAGCTGTCTTTTAAGATTGGGTAGACAGAGGGTATGACGGCCTGCAGCATGTCGTTTAACAAATGCGCAAAGGCTATTGAAAAAAGAATCGGATAGACTGTTTTTTGAGTAAGATCCCTTTTTTCTTGAGCTTCAAAATCTAGTTTTGTTGTATTCATGATTTTTAAAATAATTAAATCAACTAATCAGGCCCGCTTCCCTTTAAGCGAGTTCTGTCCTCCATTTCTTGACTTTCACGTTCAGCACCATGATGATAAAAAAGCACATCGTGCCGCAGAAAAACATTCCGAAGGCCATCGGAAACCTAGTGCCATCATGCAAGACGCTCACCAATGCAGAAACTCCCGCACCTGTAATCATTTGGATAAATCCTATCAATGCTGAAGCGCTTCCTGCGTTGTATGTAAACGGTGCCAGAGCCAAAGCGGTGCAGTTTGGAACCAGCAGTCCGAGTGAAAACAAAAAGGTAAAAATCATCGCAATCAGTAGTGCCGGGGTCAAAAGGTCTAGGCCTAGCAGTGTCATTAAAAGTATTGAAACCGTCAATAAAGTAAGGCTTGAAAAGGTGATAACTTGCAGGGAAGTAAACTTATTTAGTAACACCCTGTTGAGCTGACTGCCAATAATGAATCCCATGGCATTTGTACCAAAAACCCAGCCGTACTGTGCTTCGGTAAAATCATGGAATTTCATGAACACAAAAGGCGATCCGCTGATATAGGCAAACATGCCCGCCATGGCAATACTGCTGCCAAAAGCGTAAAACAAAAAGGTTTTTTCTTGCAGCACGTCTCTATAATCCTTTAAGATATCGCCCGCTCTAAGCGATTTGGCGCGATCGGGATTTTTGCTTTCTGGCAGGTAAAAGATTACGGCTAAGATTAATATCAAGCTAAAAGCAGTCAGGAAATAGAAGATGGTTCTCCAGATCGAAACAGTCAGTACCCAGCCGCCGATAGTCGGTGCTAAGATGGGTGCCACTCCTACAATCAGCATCAGGATTGAAAATATTTTTGCGATTTCGGAAACTGGAAATAAGTCACGAACTACTGCCCTGCTTACAACCATTCCTACACACCCGCCTAATGCCAAAACAACACGCATGGCAATCAGCCAATTGATTGTTGGTGACAAAGCACAACCGATAGAAGCCAAAAGAAAAATTGTAAGACCAAAAACAAGCGGTTTCTTTCTGCCAAACTTATCGGTTATCGGACCGTAAAAAAGCTGTCCGATACTGATTCCGACGAAATAGCTTGTCAGCGAAAGCGCAACTTGAGAAATGTCAGTATCCAATCCTTTTGCTATGGCAGGGAAAGCAGGCAGGTACATGTCGATGCTGAATGGTGCTAAAGCTGATAATCCTCCGAGTATAAAAAGTATGGAGTATTTTTGTCTTGTGGTCATTAAGTAGGAGGAATAATTGAAGTGCAAATTTACGGCATTACCTACAATTAATTGACAACTGCATTATCATAAAAAAAAGCCAAAATATTTTTTTCGCAATCCATATCGCCATACATTTGTAATATATTTTATTACAGTATGATTTCAGGCAAGTTTGCAATAACGCTTCATATCTTGACGCTCCTCTCTAAATTTCCGGATGAATTTTTATCGTCTGATTTTTTAGCAGGAAGCATGAACCTGCATCCGGTATTGATTCGCAAAGAGATCGCCAACTTAAAAAAGCATCATATTGTAGAAAGCAAAGAAGGAAAAAACGGCGGTACAAAATTGTTGAGACCGGCAGAAAACATCAGCTTAGATGATATTTTCAAGCTTACTTTTGAAAGAGTGACCTTGGGTTATTCTAAAAACGATCCAAATCCGGATTGTCCGGTCGGAAAAAACATCAATAAAAAGCTGGACGAATTATACATCGACATCAATGACAAAATTAGCAAAGAACTGAGAGGTATTTCCCTTACAGAATTCTCTAACAAGTTCTAGCTATTTTTTTACTTAAAACTGTAACATTTTTTATTACTTTTAAATTTATATTTTTATGAAAATCGCAATTATCGGAGCTACAGGATTTGTTGGCTCAAATATTACAAACGAATTGGTAAATCGCGGCCACGAGGTGACAGCAATTTCTAGAAATGCAAAAGATTCAGGGAAAGAAAACTTGAAATCTATTTCGGCTGACATTTTTAATACAAAAGAATTGGCTACAATTTTAAAAGGTCATGATGCTGTTGTTAACGCTTATAATCCAGGCTGGACAAACCCGAACATTTACGATGATTTTATTGCAGGATCCAAAGCAATCCAAGAAGCGGTGAAACTTTCAGGCGTTAAAAGATTTATCACTATTGGAGGAGCGGGAAGCCTATTTGTCGCGCCGGGACTTCAAGCAGTGGACACACCAGATTTCCCAAAAGAATATCATGCCGGAGCTACAGCCGCAAGAGATTATCTCAACTTAATAAAAGAAGAAAAAGAATTGGATTGGGCCTTTTTTAGCCCTGCATTTGAAATGCACCAAGGCATCACGACCGGACGAACAGGTAACTATCGCCTTGGATTAGACAATCCCGTTTTTGACACTAACCAAAGAAGCATACTTTCGGTAGAAGATCTTGCTGTTGTCATCGCTGATGAAGTCGAAAACCCAAAACACCACCAAGTTCGCTTCACAGCTGCTTATTAATTTTGCTTTAAAGTTTTAGGCATAAGACAAAAATTCATAATTCATAATTCATAATTCATAATTCATAATTACCAAAAAACAGTTTCTTTAAGCATCGCCTTTTTGAAACTGTTTTTGTTTTCCTTACTTTTACTTCTCAAAACCGCTACTGTGTCCAAACCAAGCCCACATAAATCAGCCTTACAGGAAAAAGAAGGGATCAGCCAGCCCGAAAGCATCGGCAAGGCTTCTGTTGCCCAGATCATACAATCGCGAAAGCGACAACCTTCAGCCCAAGAACTGATTTCAGGAATTTTGAAAGGCGATAAAACGGCTTTGAGTCGAGCCATTACTTTGGTGGAAAGCACAAATCCAAAACATCTGGAAAAGGCCAATGAGATTATCCAAGCCTGCCTTCCGTATGCGAATAATTCTGTGAGGATTGGCATTACCGGAGTTCCCGGTGTCGGAAAAAGTACTTTTATAGAAGCTTTTGGAAAATTCTTGACTTCATCAGGCAAACAAGTAGCCGTATTGGCCGTCGATCCGAGCAGTACCATCTCTCATGGCAGTATCTTGGGCGACAAGACCCGTATGGAAGAATTGGTCAAGGACGAAAAAGCTTATATACGACCGTCGGCTTCAGGAGAAACGCTTGGAGGCGTTGCCAGAAAAACCCGCGAAACCATTATCTTGTGCGAAACTTGCGGATTTGATACGATTATCATCGAAACGGTCGGAGTCGGACAAAGCGAGACTGCAGTTCATAGCATGGTGGATTTTTTCTTGCTTTTGAAAATATCAGGAGCCGGAGACGAATTGCAAGGCATCAAAAGGGGCATTATGGAAATGGCGGATGCTATCGTTATTAATAAAGCTGACGGCGATAATATCAAGAAAGCTAATATGGCTAAAACTGAATTTAATCGTGCCTTGCATTTATTTCCTGCAAAGAGTTCAGGCTGGCAGCCTAAAGTCACGACCTGTAGCGCTATTACGCATGACGGAATTTCCGACGTTTGGACTATGATTTCAGACTATCTCGAGCTTACGAAAGGCAACGACTATTTTTACGAAAGAAGAAAAAACCAGAACCAGCATTGGCTTCTGGAAACAATCAACGAACAGCTCAAGCTCAATTTCTTTGAGCATCCTCAAATAAAAAATCTATTAGAAGAAAATAAAAAAGCGGTACAAAATAGCGAAGTTTCCCCGTTTGCCGCTGCACAAAATTTATTACAAATCTATCAAAACAGTAAGAATCTTAAATAAAAACCGCTTCAAAATAAATTGAAACGGCTTTCTTTGTTTGGGGTAAAAGTAATTTAATTTACTGCTATTGCAATGCCATAGAGCTCATCGTTTTCTTGAATTCTATAGTTTCCTGCACGCAACGAGTTTGAACTAAAACCTAAAGCTTCCACAAGCTCATCGGGAATGATTTGCCCTTCAGGAATATTAAAGGAATTTCCGTTTCTCAACAATGTTGCTTTATCTTCTTCAGTTAGAGCACTTTTGTAAAACTTCATAACAAATGCTCCATTAATATTTGCAGCTTTCACTGGAGTACCAGTTGGTAATGGTTTATAAAAAGTTCTAATAATTGTCCATACATCAAGACAAAATCCATTTGGTTGACTGCAATCTATGTTATGGGATCCCCAAGCACGTACAATAAAAGGGAATTCGTAACGTCTGGCCGCCGGATTGAAAGTGTCCGTAGAAGCTTCCTCGGTTTTAATATCCTGCTGATCGTCCTTGCTACAACTTACCATAATAAAAGCTGTTAAAAAGAGTGTTGCCAATATCGCTTTTACCCCCGTAAACGATACAATTTTGTTTGTTGTTTGTTTCGATTTTTTAAAATCTCCTTGTAAAAAATTCTTCATAATTTATAATTTAATTGTCCCTACTCTTGGATTGGCTTTTCGGGTTCCGCCAACTTTAGTGTATATCAATTAAATTATTTTTTGTTACCCCTTAGTTTTACATTTTCAAAAAAAAAAGTTGCAAAACGGTATAATTAACCGTCTTGCAACCTTTGTGTATTTGGATTTAGTGCTTACGCCAGAATTCTTATTCTTTCTCGTAACGCTCCATTTCCCTATCGTAAAACTCATTGGCTTCAGCAATCAAGCTTTCCATAACTTGATTTAATTCGCCTTCATCAAGATCTTCTGCTTCTTCGAGAAACTCGACCTCGTCGTCTTTTAGATTGATTATAAATCTTGGATAATCCATGTGGATGATAAAAATATCTTCCGGAAAATCGGTATTGTCACCTAGTAAAAATTTTGGTAGTTCCATTTTATTTTAGATTTATGATTTTAGATTGCAGCTACTGGAGCTGCCTCTTTTATTGATTTTTTTGTCAAATAATTAAAGCGAATATACAAAAATACTGCGGCAACTGTCAATCCGGCTAAAAGGCCGATCCAAATTCCAGTAGCTTTGAGTTCCGTATGTTTTCCTAAATAGTACGAAACTGGAAAGCCGACTACCCAATAGGCTGCAAACGTAATGTACATGGGTATCTTTACATCTTGAAGACCTCTTAAAGCTCCTAGCACAACGACTTGTATTCCGTCTGAAATCTGAAAGACGGCAGCTACAAGCAATAATTGTGCGGCTATCGCGATTACTTCTTCATTATCTATAACCAGTGCATTCTTCTCCATATTAAGGAACAGATGCGGCAGGTATTGGTGGAAAAGCACGAAGCAGATTGCAAAAATAATCTCAATAATAATGGCTAAAAGAAAAATAGATCGGGCAACCACCACAAGCTTCTTATAATCTTTAAGTCCTTTTTGGTTGCTTACGCGAATCATGGCGGTAACGCTCAATCCCATAGCAAACATAAAAGTAGCCGATGCTAAACTCAAGGCGATCTGGTTGGCCGCTTGGCTGTTTTTGCCTAAAGAGCCGGAAAGCCAGATTGCCGATGTAAAAAGTGCAACTTCGAAAAACATCTGCAAAGCCGATGGCAGTCCCAAACTTACAATCTTATTGAGCATCGCCTTTTTGATATCTTGGAAACTAAAATTTTGAAAATAAGCAGTCAGTTTTTTATTTCTGGATAAGATCAGGTGCATAAAAGCAAGCATCATAAGCCTTGAAATTACCGTTCCTAAAGCTGCTCCGATAATGCCCATTTTTGGAAAAATCCAAATTCCGTAGATCAGAAAATAGTTTAAGATGACGTGCACGACATTGGCCATGATAATTGCATACATGGAATATTTTGTCATCGAAAGTCCATCGGCAAATTGCTTATATCCTTGATAGACAACTAGTGGAATCAAAGAAAAAGCGACCCAATCAATATAGGGTTTGGCCAAGACGATTACCTCTTCGGGCTGTCCCATATAATACATCAGCGGTTTGGCCAATACGATAACACCAAACAAGGTGAGGCCCAATATCCCGCATAAAAAAAGTCCATGATGGAAAGCCGACCTGATTTTCTGAGTATCTTTTTCCGCATCAGCCTGAGCAATGATTGGAGTTATGGCTGTAGAGAAGCCAATCCCGAGCGAAATGGCAACATAGATAAAACTATTTCCTAATGAAACAGCCGCCAATTCAGTAGCACCCAGTTTGCCAACCATAATATTGTCGACAATTCCGATTAATGTATGCCCTAGCATTCCTAGTATGATAGGATACGCTAATTTTAAATTATAAGAAAACTCTTTGGTGTATTGATGTAAGCTCACGATATGTAGAAAAATGTGGGGCAAAGATAGCACCATATCCTACAATTCCACACTTTTAAAGATATTTAAATATTTTAAGCAAAAATTGAAACATAAAGCAAATCACTTGCTTTCAAAGCCTTATCACGCTACTAACCTTTTAACAATACTTTAAAAATTAACATTTGGAAGAGTGGCTTTATTATTGTTAATTTTATAGTACTAACTTTTAAAATCCTAATCTATGAAAAATTTGAAATCAATCACAGGCTTATTTGCAGTTTGCATGACGGTTTTAATGACATCGAGCATGTCAGCACAAGAAACCACCTCCGCTATTGGCGCAACCGAAAATTATGACCAAGGGTTTCGTTTAGGGTTTGGAATAAACGGAGGTTTTATATTTGACGATCCTTATGATTTTGCGCTAGGAGCCGATGCGCGTATCCAGTATGACTTAAACCAAAGGTATTCGATTACGTTCACTACTGGGTTCACTAATCTATTTGTGGGCGATGATATTCCTGATTTAGGATTCATTCCGGCAAAGGCTGGTTTCAAAGCCTTTGTATGGGAAGATCGTTTTTATGTGCTTGGCGAGCTTGGAGCTGCTATTCCTGTCACGAATGACTATAACGACACGAGTTTGTTATTAGCGCCAGGAATTGGATATGCCAATAAATATTTTGATGCCAGCATCCGCTACGAATATTACAACGACTTTCCGAGAGAAAATGGTGAAGGAGTTGGACAACTTGCTTTGCGTCTAGCTTACGGATTTAGACTCTAATTTGAAAAATATAAAAGAAAATGCCTTGAATTATCAAGGCATTTTTTTATTTCTCATTGCTCAGTTCCTTCTTGTAAAATGATATATTTTCCTGTACTTTCTCCTCCAACTCAGGAAATTTTATGTCTTTATATTGCAAAAGCACATCCAAAATTGCCTTTGCCAAAAGAAAACGGCAGGCGTTTTTGTCATCGGCTGGAATCACATACCATGGCGCTTTTTCTTTAGACGTCGCATTAATTGCTTCTTCATAATGGTGTTGGTACTCTTTCCAAAAGCTTCTTTCTTTTAGATCGCCAGGCGAGAATTTCCAGTTGTGTTTTTCTTTTTCAAGGCGTCTCAAAAGTCGCTGCCTTTGCTCTTCTTTACTTAGATGTAGAAAAAACTTCAAGACTATCACACCGTTTTCGACTATATGCTTTTCGAAATTAACAATCTGTTCCATGCGTTTCTTCCAGAAATCTTTAGGAATGTCCTTTACGTCCTCGATTCCTGGCAAGCTTTCGTTCAAGATATATTCTGGATGTACCCTTGTGACTAGTACATTTTCATAATGTGTCCTGTTGAAAACTGAAAATTTTCCTTTTTCGGGTAGTGCTAGATAATGCCTCCACAGATAATCATGCTCCAGTTCGGTTGAATTTGGCGTTTTAAAACTATGAACTACAACTCCCCTAGCATTAAACTCTTTGAAAACCTCACGTATAAGGCTGTCTTTCCCCGAAGTATCCATACCTTGCAGGCAAATCAGCACGCCATAGCGGTTATGAGCATACATCTTATCTTGCAAGTCGCTTAAAGCTTCACGGGTTTCATTTAGGGCTTCTTTTAATTCCTGTTTGGTAGCCTTCAAATCAACTAATGTCGGCAAATCTGAAAGCTTTTTAGGGCTCGTAATTTTAAAATCATCCGTATTTATCGTTTTCATAAGAATATTATTTTACATAAATGTATATATTTATCTCAGAAATTACGTTCTAAAAATTATATTTATTTTTTTCAGGAAAACGAATCCCTTTCGCCCGAATTATTCCATCAGGAACCTAAAACAGAAACTATGCAAAAATTTCAGCTCGAATTATTATTTCAGATTATCGGCATTGGCTCTGCCTCAGGATTGGTTTATAAAGACAATTCTCTTTTTATAATTTCCGACAATAGTAGCGTCCTTTATGAATACAATATCGAAAGCAAAAATCTGGAATCGCATACGATTCTAGAAACAACATCGGGGGCGCCAACAGAAAACATTCCAAAAGCAAAAAAGCCCGACTTTGAAGCTATTGCCAATTTCGGCGAAGACTGTTATATTTTTGGCTCCGGTTCTACCGAAAACCGAAATAAAATGGTTCATTTTGACACAAACCAAAAACAAAAAATAAAGGAAACGGATGTCACCGACCTTTATTTGGTGATGCAGAATTTCGGGAATACGAAACCTGAAGATTTCAATATCGAAGGCGCTGTTTATAATGGAGAAAATTGGTTTCTTTTCAACCGCGGCAATGGCAAGTCGGGCAAAAACGGAATTTTCACTATCGGTGGAAATAACTTGATTGATGATTTCTCTGTTTTGTATAACTCTTACAAACTTCCTAAAATAAAAGGAATCCAAAGTTCTTTTACAGACGCTGTGCGAGTGGATGGGAAGATTTATTTTCTGGCCACTGTTGAAGATACTAAATCTACTTATGACGACGGTGCCGTTCTCGGAACCTTCATCGGAAGGCTGGATATCGAAAAGATGAAAATCGATTTTACCGAAAAGATTACAACTACGCATAAATTCGAAGGACTTACGGTTTACAAAGAAAACGACAAGACCATCGAATTTCTTCTTTGCGAAGACAAAGACAACGACGACTTAAAGTCAGACATTTACAAGCTTACGCTTGATAAATAATTTATGATTTTAGATTTAGGATTTCCGTTTGGGCATAAATCTAAAATCATAAATTTTCACATCGCTTTCCAACCTTTTTATCCTTTTCTCTCTCTATATAGGAAAGACATTCATTGTGATAGACGAAAAACTAATTACAGCCTGCAGAAAGATGCAACGAGACGCACAGCGTCAGGTGTATGAGCTTTTGGCTCCAAAGCTGTATCGAACTTGCAAGCGATACCTAAAGAAAGAGGAAGAAATAGAAGAAGCGCTGGCCGATGCTTTCTATACTATTTTTACGAAAATCGAACAATTGAAAGAAGTCCGAGCTTTTGAAGCCTGGGCCAGAAAGATTGCGGTCAATCAATGCTTACTGTCACTCAAGAAAAACGTCAACTTCAACATGTATCTTGATGACGTGAAAATCATTTCACAGCCGATTACAAATCACGTGACCGATTTAGAGGAAGAAGATCTTCTGAACCTGCTGAATTTTATTCCCGAAGGATGTCGAACCATTTTCAACCTTTTTGCTATTGAGGGCTATTCTCATAAAGAGATTGCCAAGATGCTTGATATTTCAGAAGGAACATCTAAATCACAGCTGAATGTCTCAAAGACCAAATTGAAAGAATTGGTTAATAATTTGTATTATCAAAAAGCAAAGTAGCGATGGAAAATCAAGATAAAATATTCGAACAATTCAAAGATACCTCGAAAAAGGTAGAAGCGAAAGACTTCCCAGCTATGGAAAAAGTCTGGGCTCGCGTAGAAGAAAAACTAGATAAAAAAGAAGACAAAAAAACAATTGCAATCTGGAAGAAAATCGGGATTGCGGCATCACTCTTATTGTTCTTTTCTTTAGGGTATCAATTTCTGAAAACAGACGACAGCATAGAGACTCCTAAAAACCCGGTGGTAATTGAGGAAAATACGCCGATAATTTCTGAGTCTGAAAAAGAAGCTGTCGTTCAAAAAACGGGAACTGCTAAAGAACCCGAAGAATCTAAAAGTAAAAAAGCTACAATCATAAAAAGTAAGCCAGTAACCGTACAGGTAGAAAGTTCCGTTGCCGATAAAACGAACGATGATTATGCTAAAGAAGAAGTAGAATTAATTCAAATTGAGCCTAAAAATTTGGCACTCAAAGATGCAAAAATCATTGCTGCAGAGGTAAAAACAAATCCAATCACCAAAGAAAAGACAGTTACCGGGACTGTTGTTGACAATCAAAATTTGCCTTTGCCTGGCGCGGTTGTGGCCGTAAAAGGAACATCTCGCGCAACTCAAACAGATTTCGACGGAAAATATACTATTGCTGTAGAAACTGGAGAAAAATTGGAATTTAGTTATATTGGCATGAAATCTTCAGTTGCTTCAGTTGAAAATAATGCAAGACTGGATATCGCTTTACAAGATGACTCTAATACGCTTGAGGAAGTAGCGGTGACAGCGTACCAAACAACGAAGAAGCAATCAGCTATGGCTTCTGTAGCAATAATTGATAAGGAATCCATCCAATCCAAACGCAAATCTAAAAAAGAAAAGACATCAAATCCTATAGGCTATCTAGGTCAAGACATTAGAGCAAAGAAACAGAATTATAGAGATGGAGATATTAATAGCAATCCTGTTATTCAATCTTTGCAAGGAAAAGTTTCTGGACTAAATATTACTGAAGCAAAAAAAGAATACAGTGGTGAGCAATCAATTGTTTTGAGAGGAACTGGATCAATTAAAGAACAAGGTAAACCTCTTTATATAGTAGATGGACTTCCTGTTGATGAAAAAACTTTTAAGACGATCAACCAAAATGAAATCGAGGAAATCAATGTTTTAAAAGATGCTACAGCAACTTCAATATATGGAAATAGAGGCTCAAACGGCGTGATTGTAGTTAAAACTAAAAAAGGGACAACTAAAAACCTTTCCAAAAGAGAAATTAGAAAAAAACTCAGAGAACTGAAAAGAAAGAAAAATACCGAAACTTACAGAATGGATGTCCAGCCGAAAGTGGAAACTTCCCAAGAAGATTACGATCCTTTTATCGAAAATCCTTTTGAAAGTCCAAAGAATGAACCGCTTTCTACTTTTTCGATTGATGTTGATAATGCTTCATATACAAATGTACGCCGATTCATAAACAACGGCCAAACGGTTCCGAAAGATGCTGTTCGAGTAGAAGAAATGGTCAATTTCTTTAAATACAACTATCCGCAGCCGAAAGGAGATCATCCGTTTTCTATCAATACAGAATACAGCGATGCGCCATGGAATCCAAAACACAAGCTGGTAAAAATTGGATTGCAGGGAAAAATAATTCCGACAGAAAAATTGCCTGCTTCTAATCTTGTCTTTTTGATCGATGTTTCTGGATCGATGAGCGATGCCAATAAATTGCCTTTGCTGAAACAATCCATGAAAATTTTAGTCAATGAGCTGAGAAAAGAAGATAAGGTTTCCATCGTCGTATATGCGGGAGCCGCAGGGATGGTCTTGCCGCCAACCTCTGGAGACAATAAGAAAACAATTATTGATGCTTTGGAAAAGCTAGATGCTGGAGGCAGCACGGCCGGTGGAGCTGGAATTGAATTGGCGTATAAGACAGCGCAAGAAAACTTTATCAAAAACGGAAACAATCGTGTGATTTTGGCAACTGACGGTGATTTCAATGTAGGAAGCTCATCGAATACCGACATGGAAACGTTGATAGAAGAAAAAAGAAAATCGGGCGTTTTCTTGACTTGTCTTGGCTATGGCATGGGCAATTATAAAGACAGCAAAATGCAAATTCTTGCCGATAAAGGAAATGGAAATTATGCGTATATCGATAATATACAGGAAGCAAATCGCTTTTTAGGCAAAGAATTCAAAGGCTCTATGTTTGCGATTGCCAAAGACGTGAAAATCCAAATCGAATTCAATCCAAAGCACGTTCAGTCGTACCGATTGATAGGTTATGAAAACAGAAAATTGCGTCCGGAAGATTTTACAAATGATGCTATTGATGCTGGCGAATTAGGAAGTGGCCATACGGTTACGGCTTTGTATGAAATTATTCCGACAGGAGTCGAAAGTGAATTTCTCAACAAAACACCTGATTTGAAATACACGAAAGTGCAAGAAAACGGAACGGTTTATAATGAAGAATTGGCAACCATAAAATTCCGATATAAAAAACCTGATGGCGACAAAAGCATTGAGATGACAAGTATAATCGAAAACCAATCGGTTCCTTTAAACGCTGCGTCTGATGATTTCAAATTTTCTGCCGCAGTAGCGTGGTTCGGATTAAAACTGAGAGATTCAAAACTAATTCCGAACAAATCATCTGAAGACATCAAAAAACTAGCAAAAGAAGGATTGTCTAATGACGAGGATGGTTATAAAGCTGAATTTGTTCGATTGGTAGAAAGCGTAAAATGAAAAAGATGAAAAAGTATATTTTCTTTATGTTCTTGATCTCTTCTCTTTCTTTTGGTCAAACGGAAGATAGAATTGGATGCACTAAACATTTAGCAATTTCAGCCAAAATGAATTTTGAAGACGATTTAAAAAACAATCATGTTACGATTTATCTCCGAGGCGGAATTGTTTCTGTAATCAAGGATGCAGATTTGCTATTTCAAAAGAAATATGGCGTCAATTATCATGATTCTGGCTGTGTAGCGATGGGAGATTTTGATTATTACAAAATGTATAATCATCTGGTGTTTGATTATCTGTCTAAAAAATTTGGCGAAGATTGGAAGAAGGAACTAAACGCAAATGCTTTTGGCATACAATAACTCAAGGATTATAAAATAAAAAACCGATAGTTTTTAAGCTATCGGTTTTGTTTATTTAAATGTCAGGCGTATTTCTGTCCCTTTCGATTCTTCGCTGGATATGCCTAGGTTACAATTTATTTTTTCGGCCAAATTCACAACCAATTGCAATCCTACGCCTGTTCCCTGCTCGTTGTTTGTTCCTCTTCTTGACGAATTAGTGTTTCGCAGGATATCTTCAATCATTTCTTGAGACATTCCAATTCCATTATCTTTGATACTTAATTCATTTCCAAAAGATTCAATAACAATCGTTCCATTTTGAGGTGTAAATTTGATCGCGTTAGAAATTAAGTTCCTGATAATTATGGTCACGATTTCAATATCAGAATTTATTTTGAAATTTTTAATCGCCACCTTGACACTGATGTTTTTACTTTCGGAAGGAGTTTTATAGATTTCAAGAATATTGGCTATAAGTACCCGGAAATCAATTTCAACGAGATTTAGCTTGATGGTATTAAAGTTCAGTTTTGCCCAATTGAGCGTATTGTCTAATAATTCTAATACTTGTTTGGACTGCTCATTGATCATTTTTATTAGGGAAGCAAACTCGTCCGGCGAAATTTCTGTATTGGCCGCCATTGACGATATCGACATTAGATTGGCAACAGGGCTTCGCAAATCATGTCCTAAAATCGACAGCATTCTGTCATTGTTCTTATTGATATTTTTCAGTTCTTCCTGAAAACGAATCTCTTTATCGAGATCAATAAAAGCGACAATATGAATTTTATTGATGACACAAGCTTTTACTTCGTACCATCGGATCGTACCGTTTTTACAAGTAACATGCGACTTGCTTTTAACGAAAACCTTGCCTTCTTGCTGGGATAAAGTTTCTTCATCATCCCAAGTAGTAATTACATTATTTCTGTAGTCGTAATCGGGATAAGCCTTGCCGTACCAAGCTTCTATGGTTGGGATTTCATCAAGAGTGTAGCCAATTTCTTCGAGAAACTTTTCGTTTAGGTAGGTATTAAGATGTTGCCCATCGATAACTTCTGCAATAATAAACGGATACGGCAGAAAGTCTGCAACGCCTTGCAATTCTATCCTCGAATTTCTTAAACTGCTAATTTCTTCAGGAATCATATAGTTCTGATTTTGAAGGCAATTTAATCATTAAATACGTCAAATCAGAAATTATTTCTCAATCTCACGAAGACTTTCCATCTTTTTATGAGCAAGGAAACCGGCTATATCTTCGAAGTGTTCTTTGACTCTTTTATTACCAAACTCAAAAACTTTTGTTGCCAAGCCATCTAAGAAATCACGATCGTGGGAAACCAAAATCAAGGTTCCGTCAAAATCACGAAGTGCATCTTTGATGATGTCTTTTGTTTTCATGTCTAAGTGGTTGGAAGGCTCATCCAGAATCAGCAAGTTTACAGGCTCAAGTAGCAATTTGATCATTGCCAAACGTGTTTTCTCACCTCCAGAAAGTACTTTTACTTTTTTTGTAGTATCATCTCCGTGAAACATAAATGCTCCCAAGATATTTTTAATCTGCGTTCTAACTTCTCCAACTGCAATGTTATCAATAGTTTCAAAAATCGTAGCATTTTCATCTAATAAAGAGGCTTGATTTTGAGCAAAATAACCAATTTGTGCATTGTGACCTATTTCTACAGAACCGCTGTCGATTCCAATTTCTTTCATGATAGCCTTGATCATCGTAGATTTTCCTTCTCCATTCTTTCCAACGAAAGCTACTTTCTGTCCTCTTTCAATTACGATATTGGCATCTTTAAAAACTACGTGGTCACCATACGATTTGGATAAATCTTTTACGATTACAGGATAATTTCCAGAACGAGCTGCGGGTGGAAATTTCAGTTTTAATGCAGATGTATCTACCTCATCAACCTGTACAATAACCAACTTCTCCAGCATTTTAACACGTGATTGTACGGCGTCTGTTTTAGAAAAAGTTCCTCTAAAACGATCAATAAAAGCTTGGTTGTCAGCAATCATTTTTTGCTGCTCGTCATAGGCTTTTTGCTGGTGCACTCTTCGGTCTTTTCTCAATTCCAGATAATGCGAATATTTGGCCTTATAATCATAAATCCTACCCATCGTTACTTCAATCGTACGGTTGGTGATATTATCGACAAAAGCTCTATCGTGGGAAATAACGACAACGGCTTTCGCAGAATTGATCAAGAAATCTTCCAACCATTGAATCGATTCGATATCCATGTGATTGGTTGGCTCATCCAGAAGAATCAAGTCTGGTTTCTGCAAAAGGATTTTGGCCAATTCAATACGCATTCTCCATCCTCCAGAAAACTCAGACGTTTGGCGCGTGAAATCTTCTCTTACAAAACCTAGTCCCATCAAAATTTTCTCGACTTCCGCTTCGTAATTTACTTCTTCAATCGCATAATACTTCTCGCTTAAGTCAGAAACTCTTTCAATCAATTTCATATAATCGTCTGATTCATAATCTGTACGAACGGTCAATTGTTCGTTCAGTTCATCAATCTCAGCCTTCATCTTAAAAATTTCGCTGAATGCTTTTGAAGCTTCTTCCATTACCGTAGCTCCATCTTTCGTCAATAAATGCTGAGGCAGATAGGCAATTACGGCTTCTTTTGGTGCTGAAATATTTCCTCCGGAGGGCTTGCTTTGCCCAGCAATTATCTTTAGGAGCGTTGATTTTCCGGCTCCATTCTTACCCATGAGGGCAATCTTGTCATTTTCATTTATGGCAAAAGAAACTTCGCTGAAAAGCGTCGTGCCTCCAAACTGGACTGAAATATCGTTTACTGTAATCATCTAGATTATTCGATTAATTGGATTGTGATTCTTCGACTGCTCGAATTTTTGAAGGTGCAAAGATAGCGTAATTAAGGGATTAGGCAATCTGAAAAAATCTATATTAAACGCGATGGTGGAAAATAAAATTATTGACTTATATTTATAGTAAAGATTTTCAATAATGGTTAAAACTACGCCTTTTTATACCCGGCTTGCCCACGTGCTAATTTCCATCATTTGCTTGTTTTATCTCGCAATTATCGGAGAAACCTTGCTGGCACCGCTTATTTTTGCTTTCTTATTTTCGTTGCTTCTGCTTCCGTTTGCGAATTTCTTAGAAAGACGCTGGAAGTTTCCTCGTTCTTTGTCTTCAGCAACGGTGCTTATGACATTAGTGCTTGGGATTACTGCTATTACTTACCTCCTTTTAAACCAATTGAGCGACCTTACAAACGACTTGCCGGCGTTTAAGGAACAGCTTTTGGCTACGTCTACAATTATTCAAGACTGGATTTCGGATACTTTTCATATTGACAATCATGAGCAGATAAGCTATATCAATTCGGCTACTAGCGAAGCTTTAAGCCAAGGGACATCTTTATTGGGACAGACGTTATTATCCGTTTCTTCTGTGATGCTTTTTTTGGTCTTTATCTTTTTATATACCTTTTTTATATTGCTGCATCGCCGCCTGTTGCTTTCTTTTTTAGTATCGCTATTTAGGGAAGAACATTCTGCCGTTGTGTACGATGTTGTTTTTAATATTCAATATATTGTCAAAAAATATATTGCAGGACTTTTTCTCCAGATGCTAATCGTATCGGTATTAGCTTGCACTGCATTTGAAATCATCGGAATAAAATATGCTTTTCTTTTGGGGCTGATTACGGGAATTTTTAATGTAATTCCTTATATCGGAATTCTGACTTCATTAATACTTACTGTCTTGCTGACTTTTTCGACCATGGATTCTACAGCCGTGCTATTGGTCATTTTTACTGTTTTCGTAATCCATTTGATTGACAGTAATTATATCATGCCGAAAATTGTCGGTTCGAAAGTAAAAATCAATACTTTGACAGCGCTTTTAGGATTGGTCTTAGGAGAATTGGTTTGGGGTATCAAAGGAATGTTCTTGTCCATTCCGATTATTGCAATCTTTAAGGTAGTTTTTGACCGTGTCGATGGATTAAAACCGTGGGGGTATGTTTTAGGAGAAGATGAAGAAATTTCAAAAACTGTTATTCCCGAAGTTGAGAAAGCAGAAATTGAACAAAAAGAAAAATCCGAATAATTAACTATTCGGATTTTTTATTTCATACCAGGCTTCTTGGGTTCCCTCATCATCGAATGCATTCACAAAATGCATTCCTACTTTTTCCAGAACTCTTCTTGACGCAAGATTGTCAAAATCGGCATAGGCATTGATTTTTTCCAGTTTCATATCGTTAAAACCAAAATCGACAAAAGCTTTTGCCGTTTCATAAGCATAGCCTTTTCCCCAATGCTTTTGGATGAATCGATAACCTAAATCATAGAACGTTCGGTATCCGTTGACATTTTTTTCTAATTTCAATCCGGACCAGCCGATGAATTCGTTGGTTTCTTTTAAGATTACTGCCCAACGACCAATTCCATTTTCAAGATATTGCTGTCGGATATTAGCAATGGCTTCACGGACTTGTTCAATAGAAGTAACCGGTTTATTGCCTAGATAAATATGTACTTGCGGATTAGAGTCGAGCTCAAACATCCCGACATCATCAGTTGGCAGGAGTTCTCGCAATAGCAATCTTTCGGTTTCTAAAGAAGTTCTCATACGCAATTCTTCTTAAAGGCTCATCTTAAAATCAGTAATGACCGGATCGGCTTTCCCGTATTTCGATTCATCGATAAAAAGCTCGACAGCAATGCTTCCATTCGATCCAAGAATAATATTGGACTGGTTGTTATTCTTCATAAGCGTCTCGATGCCTGCTTCTTCTAGTTTCGCTTTCAAAGCTGTTGCTAAGATCTCACTTCCCGAAAATACTTTCATTAGTCCCATTTTATTATTTTTTTTAGTTTTTAATTATTCTGTTTCTTCCTCTTCTTCGCTATCGTCCATTTCAAAAAACAGCGGTTCAATCATAATCCTATCGGCAAAATTGTCTATTCTTTCCGTAATGTTTTCAGAAAAGAAAATCCTTTGCGTCTTGCCCATCGCTTCCGAAATTCGCGCCAGCTTGGTATCAAAACGCAACCTCAATAGTTCATCGGTATTTTCGATAATGAACATTTTCAGTCGGTTCACGTCATATCCTGCCGATGCAAACATATCGCTCAATCGGTTTGGAGTTCCAATCAGCACATCAATTCCAAGAGAAATATGGTTTTTGTCGAAATCAATATCGCCTTTATCATGAACTCCGTACACTCTAAGATTCGTATAATTTCCTAGCTTTTCGAAAAGTTGTTTCATTTCAATCATTTTCTCCTTGCTTTCGACAACAATCAATGCTCGGGGAGATTCTTCAAATTCTTTTTCAAGCCTTTGGATTACGTTCATCACCAAAGTAGTCGTTTTGCCTGACTTGGCAGGAGCAATAATGACGCAATCCGCACCACTTTTTATGGTCGAAAACGTTTCGCTTTGCAATTCATTGGCTTCTGTAAGTCCGTTTTCGGCTAAAGCTCTTTGAAGATTTTCGTTTATTTTTTTTAGTTTCATTTTAAATGCTGTAAGCTTATTATTTGCTGGCGAAAAGCTTGACGTCTGTTTCAGAAATTTCATTTCCGCCTAAGATAATCAAGCGTTCAATTACGTTTCTTAATTCGCGTATGTTTCCGGTCCAGTCATATTCTTTCAAAAGGGCAATGGCTTCTTTAGAAAATTGTTTTGGCACATTTCCGTGCTCCGATGCTATTTTTTCGGTAAAATGATTAATCAATAATGGAATATCATCGCGCCTGTCATTTAATGCCGGTACTTTAATTAAAATAACCGCAAGCCTATGATACAAATCTTCTCTGAAACGGCCTTCTTCAATTTCCTTTTTTAAATCTTTGTTTGTAGCGGCTACTACTCGAACATCGACTTTTATGTCTTTGTCGGCACCTACTCTTGTGATTATATTTTCCTGCAAGGCACGCAATACTTTGGCTTGGGCAGAAAGGCTCATGTCGCCAATTTCATCTAGAAAAATAGTTCCTCTGTCGGCAGCTTCAAATTTTCCAGCTCTGTCTTTTACGGCAGAAGTAAATGCGCCTTTCACATGTCCGAACAGTTCGCTCTCAATCAATTCTGATGGAATCGCAGCACAATTTACTTCAATTAAAGGTGCGCCCGAACGTTCGCTTCTTTCATGAAGTTGGTGTGCGACCAATTCTTTTCCAGTTCCGTTAGGTCCGGTGATTAAAACTCGTGCATCTGTCTGTGCTACTTTTTCGATAATCTGCTTGATATGGTTGATGGCTTCGCTTTCGCCAATCATTTCATAGTTTTTGCTGACTTTTTTCTTGAGTATCTTATTTTCAACAACCAACTGTTTCTTGTCTAAAGCATTTCGAACTGTATTCAGAAGCCTATTCAAATCGGGCGGCTTGGAGATATAATCGAAAGCACCAAGTCGCATCGTATTGATAGCTGTTTCTAAATCGCCATGGCCCGAAATCATGACCATTGGGATTTCCGGCTTGATTTTTTTAACGGCTTCAAGTACTTCGACACCGTCCATTTTTGGCATTTTGATATCGCAAAGAACCAAGTCATAATCGTCGTTCTTGATCTTTTCAAGACCTTGCTGCCCATCTTCGGCTTCTTCTACTGTATACGAATCATTTTCTTCAGAAAGAATCTTTGTTAGGACTCTTCTGATTGCTGCTTCATCTTCTATGATTAATATTTTAGGCATATTTTATCTTTTTTGCGCTATTAGTATTTAAGCCATTTGTAAAGTTCTTTCCATGTCGGTTTTTTGCCGTACATAAGAATTCCGATTCTGTATATTTTTGAAGCGAACCATACCACTAAAAAGAAAGTTCCGAACAATAAAACTAGCGAAAGTACAATCTGCCACCATGGCACTCCAAAAGGAATACGCATCAGCATCACGATTGGCGATGTTAGCGGAATCATTGAAAAAACAGTGGCTACCGTTCCGTGAGGGTCATTCAAAACGCTGAAGAAACCTACATAAACGCCAAGCATCAGCGGCAGAATAATCGGCAATAGGAATTGTTGAGAATCGGTTTCATTATCAACAGCTGCGCCAATTGCCGCATAAATCGAGCTGTATAAAAAGTAGCCTCCAATAAAATACACTATGAATGAAACCAATAAAGTCGCTATCGGAAGGTTTTTAAATTCATTGACATAAAGCTGGATATTTGCTGCAACTCCATGGTTTGCTGTTGCCATCATTTCAGATGAAACCCCTGAAGATGGACCAACATTAATTCCTAAAAAGGCAGAACCGATGAATAATAAAATACCTCCCAACAATGCCCAAATGACAAATTGAAGCACACCTGCTAAAGAGGTCCCTATGATTTTCCCCATCATCAACTGAAAAGGTTTTACGGAGGAAATAATGATTTCGATAATTCGGTTTGTTTTTTCTTCGATGACGCTTCTCATGACCATATTCCCGTAGATAATGATGAACATCATAATAAGGTATCCGAAAGCTGCTCCAATAAAAATCTTGATTTCGTTCAGGCCTTTTACGGTTTCTTCGCCGGAAGCTTTGGCCAAATTAATATCAACTTTCGCTTCTGCATTCTTAATAGCAAGCGTGTCAAGGCTGGCTTTTTCAAAATTTGATTTTGTAAGTTTTTGTCCAATTATAGTTTCCAAATCGTCTATATACGAAAGACTCGGGCTATCGTTTGAAATATACTGGATTTTCTTGGCCAGTTCTTTATTATCTTCAATTTTAGGGATATAAAGTATGGCTTCGTATTTTTCTGAAATAATACTGTCTTTCAACACCTTCAAATCTACATCAGACTTATTGAGGTAATGATATTCGTCGGAATTCTTAAATTCTTTGACAAAAAGATTGGATTCGTCGTGAACTGCAATTTCCTTCACATCTGATTTCATTGTGCTCAGATAGCCCACAAAAGCGGCCAATCCAACCATCAGCAACGGACTCAAGAAAGTCATGACTATAAATGATTTGTTGCGGACTTTTGCAACGAATTCTCTTTTTATAATTAATTTTAGTATGCTCATTTAGATTTTCAATTTATGATTTATGATTCTGGATTTTCCCTCCAGAACAGATAATCTATACTTATTTGTCGCTTACTGTCTTGATAAAAATATCATTAACACTTGGAATTTTTTCTACAAAATGGGTCACTTGTCCCATTTGAGTTAAAATACTCAAAAGCTCATTTGGAGAAGAATCGCCAATCTGCACTTCCAGTTTCAGGTCATCATTAAGCGTCTTGAAATTAGTCTGCCCGACAGTAAACTTCTGCGTCAGCTGATACATAAGCCCTTCGACATTAGACGTCATGATTCCGACTTCAAAGCTATTGGTTCTGTATTCTTTTTTGACGTCGTTGAGTTTTCCTTCAATCAGTTTATTGGATTTGTGAATCAAAGCAATATCGTCGCAAAGTTCTTCAACGCTTTCCATCCTATGGGTAGAAAAGATGATTGTAGCACCTTGTTTTTTTAATTCTAGAATCTCGTCTTTTATCAAATTTGCATTTACAGGATCAAAACCGCTGAAAGGCTCATCAAAAATCAAAAGCTTTGGCTTGTGCAGTACAGTAACTACGAACTGTATCTTTTGGGCCATTCCTTTTGAAAGCTCCTGAATTTTTTTATTCCACCAGCCTTGGATTTCCAACCTATCGAACCAATAATCCAATTGTTTTTTTGCTTCGTCTTTTGAAAGTCCTTTCAACTGGGCAAGATAAAGTGCCTGCTCACCAACTTTCATGGTTTTATACAAGCCTCTTTCTTCCGGCATGTAGCCGATGTGCTGTACATGTTCTGGCTGCAGCTTTTCTCCATCAAGAAGAACAGTACCGCTATCGGGCATGGTTATTTGGTTGATAATTCTGATTAGCGAGGTTTTGCCTGCGCCATTTGGACCGAGAAGTCCGTAGATGCTCCCTTTTGGAACTTGTAGCGAAACATTATTCAAAGCAGTATAATCGCCATATTGTTTGACTACATTTTTAACTTCAAGTATGTTGTTCATTATGCTTTTTGATTTATTTCATCAGCTGGGCTATCGTAGCCACGAGTCTGTAAAAGTAAGGAATTGAGAGGTGAAATTTGTCAGAATTTCAAAAAAAACCCACCCCTATTTGCACAAGGATGGGAAAAATTGCTATGAAAAAGAAAATTACTAGTTGCCTAGTAATCTTCAAATATATAAAAAATTTAAATTACTACGAAAACATATCCTTAACTTTTTCAAAAAAAGATTTTTCACTCTTTTCAGGGTTTGGGATAAAGTTATCTTCTGTAATTGATTTTTCAAAAAATTGCTTTTGTTCTTTATTTAGATTTTTCGGTGTCCAAACATTGACATGTACCAGCAAATCGCCATTTCCGTAGCCATTGATGCTTGGTATTCCTTTGCCTTTTAGGCGAAGAATTTTTCCAGATTGGATTCCTTCTTCTAGCTTGATTCTTACTTTTCCGTTTACTGCTTCGATATCTTTTGAGATTCCTAGAACCGCTTCTGGAAAACTTATATAAAGGTCTAAATGAAGATTTTCGCCTTCACGTTTTAAAAATTCGTGCTCGATTTCTTCAATCGCAACAATCAAATCTCCTGGGATACTGTTGTTTCCTGGCGCATCGTTCCCTTTGTTTGAAACTTTTAATTGCATTCCGTCCACTACACCTGCAGGAATTTTTATAGAAACAGTTTCATCAACCATTACCATTCCATGAGCATCTGCATCTTTTGGCTTGCTTTCAAGTACTTGCCCAGAACCGCCGCAAGTATGACAAGTGGTTGCTGACTGCATTCTTCCCAAAATGGTATTGGTTATTTTCATTACCTGGCCTTGACCATTACAAGTAGGACAGGTTTTATAATGAACGCCTTGGGCTTGGACTTTTCTTTTGACTTTTACTTTTTTCTCAACACCATTGGCAATCTCTTCTAAAGTTAGTTTGACTTTGATTCTAAGATTACTTCCTTTTACTCTACGTGGACCGGAATTTCCGCCACCGAATCCGCCAAAACCGCCACCAAAAGCACCTCCGAAAATATCACCGAATTGGCTGAAAATGTCATCCATATTCATGCTTCCGCCTCCAAATCCTCCCGCTCCGTCAAAAGCTTGATGACCGTATTGATCGTACTTTGCTTTCTTTTGAGGGTCGCTCAAAATCTCATAGGCTTCAGCAGCCTTCTTAAAGTTCTCTTCGGCTTCCTTATTGCCCGGATTTTTATCGGGATGAAATTCTATTGCTTTCTTTCGGTATGCTTTTTTAATCGCAGCTGCGTCAGCAGATTTTGAAATTCCTAATATTTCGTAAAAATCTTGTTTCATTTTTTCATTTTTAACATTGAAATGTTGCAAAGGCATCATTCATGCCACTACATTCTCATCGAATAATTATTGTCCGATTACCACTTTTGGGAAACGGATAATTTTGTCGCCCAATTTATATCCTTTTTCTAAAACATCAACAATCTTGCCTTTTAGCTTGTCAGAAGGCGCTGGAATTTGCGTAATAGCTTCGGCAAAATCGGCATCAAAAGCATCACCTGCTTTAGCGTCAACTTCTTCAAGTCCTTTTGACGCAAGAGTATTTTTTAGTTTTTCATGGATTAATTCCACGCCTTTTAAAAGGCTTTGGTCTTCTGATTTTGAAATTTCAATCTTAGCCCTGTCAAAATCATCCAAAACTGGCAATAATGCCAAAAGAACTTCTTGGTTTGCTGTCTTGAACAGATCAATTCGCTCTTTTGCCGTTCTTCTTTTATAGTTTTCGAATTCTGCGAAAAGACGAATAAATTTGTCTTTTTCGGCTGCCAAATCTTGGGTCAGTTGCTCTTCAACGCTTAACTCTTCTACAATTATTTGTTCTGCATTTGCATTTGCCTCTAAAGTTGCGTCATCGATTTCCTGCTCTTTGTCTTGGTTTTCAGCATTCATAGTATTTTTACTTTTAAATATATTCTTAAATTTCATTTTCTGCTTTTCGAGAGATTGCAAAAGTACTGCCAATTGTTTCAAAATGTCAAATTGTCACGCTTTTTTTCAGGTAATTTTCAATGTTAACAATCACAAACATTTTGATTTTAATATAATTTTAAGAGATTTTTAGCTTTGATTTGATATGTTTGCTAAGCTAAAAATTTAAGTCTTATGAAGAATCGTATTGCATCTCTACTAGTTTTGTCAGCCTTAACACTGACAGTTTCATGTAAAAATGACAAAGCTGCTGAAGCTGAAACAACAGAAGCCGGAACTGTAAAAGAAGTTTCTGGCGAAGCAGCAACTTATACTATCGATAAAGAAAATTCTAAAATTGAATGGACTGGATCTAAGCCTACCGGAAAGCATACTGGAACCATCAATCTTGCTGACGGGACTGTTTCTGTTAAAGACAATGCTTTGGATACAGGAAAATTTACGATTGACATGAATACGATTACCGTGACCGATCTTAAAGCTGGCGACGGTAAAGAAGATTTGGAAGGGCACTTAAAAGGTACTGGCGGTACAGAAGCGGATTTTGACCACTTTTTCAACGTGAAAAAATACCCTCAATCCAATTTTGAAATTACGAAAGCAGTTACTGAAAACGGAAAAACGTCTGTAGAAGGAAACTTGACCATGAAAGGCATCACAAAAAATGTAAAATTCCCTGCAACTGTAACGGTTAACGGCAACACGGTAACAGTAGTTAGCGATCCGTTTACTATAAATAGAACGCTTTGGAACGTCAACTATGGATCAAAATCTGTATTTGACAACCTGGGAGACAAATTTATTAATGACGATATTGAACTGAAGGTTAGCGTTACAGCTAAAAAATAATTGTTAATTCACCTCCAAAAAGAGCTCCATTTGTAGAAATGGAGCTCTTTTTATTTTAACGATCACCTAAAAGGTCATCTAGTGCTTTATCTAAAGTTCTGAATTTAAAAACAAATCCGTTATCCTGTGCTTTCTGGGAACTAACATTCTGGCTAGCGACCAACAATATATGCATTTCTCCTAACATGAGCTTCAGCAAGAATTCAGGCACATTAGGCATAAAAAAAGGCTTTTCTATAGTCTTTGCTATTTTCTTTATCAGCTCATGATTATCGACAGGATTGGGAGCTGTGGCATTATAGACACCTTCCCATTGATGTTGTATCGCGAAATAATATAGATGCACTAAATCATGTAAATGTACCCAAGACTGCCATTGTTTTCCTGAGCCAAAAGCAGAACCAGCGCCCAATTTTATTGGTTTAAGCAGTTCTTTAAGCATACCGCCTTTTTTTGACAGGACAAGTCCTGTTCGGATTTTACAGACTTTAATATTCAGCCTTTTGAAATTATCAACGGCTTCTTCCCATTTTACAACGACTTGTCCTAAAAAGGAATTGTCAACTGATTTATTTTCTTCGGTATAGACGGCCGAAAGACTGTCCGGATAAACTCCTATAGCCGATGCGGACACAATCTGCTTGACTTGATTCGGCCGCGACTTCACTATTCTGTAAAGCAGGTTGGTAGACAAGGTTCTGCTTTCTATAATTTCTTGTTTGTTTTTTGATGTCCAGCGCATTGAAATTGATGCGCCAGCAAGATGAATAATCGCGTCAACTCCTAGAATACAATTTTCGTCAATAATTCCCTGTTGCGGATTCCAGTAAAAGCCTTGATAGTTGGGTTCGCTTTTAATTTCTTTTTTTGAAGTCGTAAGATAATGTATTGAAACACCGTTTTGCAATAACAGGGAAACCAATTCTGTTCCTACCAGACCCGTCGCTCCTGTAATCAAAATTTTCATAGCATATAAATTTTCTGTATTTCAAATTTACGAGCGGATCAGTGTAATAAAATGTTAATTAAGTTAGGTTTAACGGCCTATGCTTGGTTCGGAATTTACTTTACTCTTATGCTCCATTCAAAATCCATCTCAGAAACCTGCTCTCCTTTTTCATTTATTCCGATCGATTTCATCCAGAAAGTCTGCCCTTCGCCTGTTGCTATGGTTTGCTTGATGGCTTCTTCGATCAGATGTCCGTCTTGGCAAGTAAAAAGAATGCGTCCCGTGGCCTTTTTCGTAAAATTCCCTTTGTTGTTGGCAACAAGCATAGAAATCTTCCTGTTGCTTTTCTTTATATGATGCATTACCAAAGCTCCTGTAGACAATTCTGCCGCCATTGCCTGAACCGCAAAATACATCGAATTAAAAGGATTCTGGTTGATCCAGCGGTGTCTTACAGCAACCACGCATCGCATGCCATCAATTTCCTTGACTCTTACACCGCACAAAAATGCTGAAGGCAATTTAAAAAAAAGAAACTTATTGAGTTTTCCGGCCGTAAATTCCATGATTATATTTTTCCGAAATATAGTAAATATTAATGGAATGGGGTAAATAATTAAAAAAGCTACTCCAGTAAATCCTACACCAAAAAGCCTTAAAAACCATCTTAACCACTATAAAACAATACTTTAGTTTATTTTCTAATATTTTACACTTGTTAATTTTTTGTTAAATATTAGTACTATGCAAAACAAGATACTGTTTTTTAGCCATATATTTGCATAGGATATTATTATATACTTTTAATCATGGAAACATCAAATCAAAAAACAACAGCCGCATTAGTACATTTAAGTACGTTAACACAATACTTTATTCCCTTTGGAAATTACATATTTCCGATCATCATTTGGGGAGCAAGTAAAAAGGATTCCGATTATATCGACCATCATGGAAAGCAAGCCATCAACTTTCAGTTAAGCCTGCTTTTATATACCTTGATCCTAAGTCTAATCGCCATACCCATCTTCGTCTTTACCATTTTTAAAAACATTCCTATGAATGCTATCATCGATGGAGACGATTTTATTATCGAGAATTTCAGCCTTGAACATATTACAGGAATCGTAGTCGTTGCCATAACAGCAGTAGTTTTGTTCTTTACTTTAAAAGTGGCCGAATTCTTCTTAATCATTTATGCCACAGTAAAGGCGGCAAACGGAGAACGATACAAATACCCGCTAACAATCAACTTTATCAAAACCACAGACGAAAAACAAAACGTAAAAACAGAAGCTCCACAAGAACCAGAATCATCAATCAATCATCAATCAGAAAACGAAACAGTTTAATTATTGAAAAGCCATGAGAAAATTATAATACCAGGACTAATCACCCTAAACAATCATCAATCATCAATCAAAAAACGGACATTATGTTAAAAATTATCTTCACAGCAGCCATGACCTTGGCAACGCTAGTAAGCAGTGCTCAGGTTTCAGAAAGCAGAAAAATCAACGATTTTTCTAAAATAGAAGTAGAATCGGGAATTGAAATGACCTATATGGAAAGCGACGAAAATTCAGTAAAAATTGAGACAGACAGTAAAATTGATATTGCTAATGTTATTACTGAAACAGACGGAAAAACGTTAAGAGTTTATTATTCCAAAAAGAACAAAGCAAATGCAGAAGAAACTATTTTGAAAGTTTTTATCGCCGGAAAAAATGTAAATTCATTCAAGGCATCGTCAAAATCAAAAATTATTTTTGATAGACCAATCACCGCCGACGATATACACATTGACATTGCATCAGGCTCTTATTTTAGAGGAACTGTTTTGGCGAATTCAAAGACAACAGTATATGTTAGCTCTGGTTCTGTTTTTAGCGGTAAATTTGAAACGGATTATTTTAAGGGAAGCTTTAAGAGTGGCGCCACTGTAAGTCTTACAGGATCAGCCAAAAAAGCAACGATTAACACAAGTTCTGGAGCTTATTGTAATGCCAAAAATTTCTTTGTAGACAACATGGAAGCCACAGCAAGAACCAAGTCTTCAGCTTTGCTGAACGCAAAAAAAATAGAAGCGAATGCAACGGATGCCTCGTCAATAACCTTTTTCGGAGAACCGGAAAACTTAAAAACAGGAAAAGATTCTTTTGCAATCGTTACTAAAAAACCTGCAAAACCTGTACAAATAGCAATGGAGTAGATCATGAATAGAAATCAAAAAACACAGTTTATTAAAAATTTAAAAGCACATATATGAACATTGAAAACACTAAAGCCCAGATGCGCAAAGGAGTGTTGGAGTTCTGTATCTTATCGGTCTTAAAAGAAAAAGATGCTTACACTTCTGAAATACTAGACACTTTAAAAAACGCTAAATTGCTTGTCGTAGAAGGAACTGTTTATCCGCTACTAACAAGACTGAAAAATGACGGATTGCTCAACTATCGTTGGGAAGAATCAACCTCGGGACCGCCAAGAAAATATTACGGCCTGACAGAATTAGGAAAACAATTTTTAAAAGAATTAAATGGCACATGGACAGAATTGTCTGATGCCGTAAACATAATAACCAGCCAAAAATAATCATCATGAACAAAACAGTAAATATTAACTTAGGAGGTATGTTCTTTCACATCGATGAAGATGCATATCAAAAATTAAATCGCTACTTCGATGCTGTAAAGCGATCCTTATCAAACTCTACTGGAAAAGACGAGATAATGAAGGATATCGAAATGCGAATTGCTGAATTGCTGACCGAAAAAAACCGTGGCGACAAACAAGTCGTGGGAATCAAGGATGTTGAAGAAGTAATTACGGTAATGGGACAACCTGAAGATTACAGAATCGATGATGATGGAGCTCCAGAACCTTCTTATAACTATAGCACATCTGCGAAAAAAAGCAGAAAACTATATCGCGACAAAGACAATGCGATGGTAGGAGGTGTTTTATCTGGATTTGGTCATTACCTTGGAATTGATGCTTTATGGCTAAGAATCATCATGGTTATTCTTCTATTAGGTTTTGGGACAGGTTTTTTAATCTATGTCATCCTATGGATCTTGATGCCAGCGGCAAACACTACAACTGAAAAATTAGAAATGACTGGCGAGCCTGTTACGATTTCCAATATCGAAAGAAAAGTTCGCGAAGAATTCGAAAATATTTCAGACAAGTTCAAGAATGTGGACTATGACAAAATGGGAAACCAAGTTAGAAGCACAGGCGAAAAAATCGGAAGCAGCCTGAGTGATGTCATCCTAAAGATATTTTCAATCTTAGGAAAAGTTATCGGTGCATTCCTTGTTGTTTTTGCATCCGCAACGCTTGGATCCTTAATCATAGGAGTAATCACGGCAGGATCCATCTCAATGGTAGACTTCCCTTGGCAAAGCTATATCGATAACTTTACAGACGTGCCACTTTGGATAGTGGGAATGTTGATTCTAGCTGCTATCGGAATACCATTTTTCTTCCTTCTGATATTAGGTCTGAAATTGCTGATTACAAACATGAAGTCTATCGGAAATCCTGCAAAGTATACGTTGCTTGCACTTTGGATCATCTCAATAGGAGCTTTGACAGCATTAGGATTGCAACAAGCCACAGAAGTAGCTTTTGATGCTAAAGTGGTTCAGAAACAAAAAATTGACCTTGATCCGAATGATACGTTAAAAATCAAATTCGCCTACAATGATTATTATGCAAAAAGCATCTATGACACAGAAGATTTTGAGTTTGTGCAAGATTCAACAAACACATTATTGATCTATTCTAATAATGTAAGTCTTCGTATCATGAAAACGGATGAAAAAACACCATACATCCAGATCGAGAAAAAAGCAGAAGGCAAATCATTCGCAGTAGCAAGACAAAGAGCAGAAAAGATAAAATATAATTTCAAGATTGAAGGAAATCAACTAATTTTAGACAATTATCTGCTGACAGACATCAAGAATAAATACCGCAATCAAGAAGTAGAAATCTTCTTATACCTTCCAGAAGGAACGTATTTTAAGCCAGATATGACCGTTCAAAATTATGACCACACCGACGACGGTTTCTTTAACCTATGGTTTGATTCTGATATCTATGTCTATAAAATGGAAGCTTCGCAAGTAAAATGCTTGAATTGTCCTCCTGAGGCAGGTGAAGGAGCAGGTGAAGAGGTAGCGTATGGAGTAGATGCTGAAGACATGAATATAGGAGCAAATGATTCTACTAGTACAACTGTAACAATTAACGAAAAAGGTGTACAAATAAAAGAAGGAGCAAACGCTCAACAAAATAAAAAAGTAAAAGGCTTAAAAATAGATAAAGACGGAGTAATCATTAAAACCAACTAATTATGATTCGAATTATAATTTATTTTATGAAATTAATTGTAGCTCTCTTAGTTTCACTATTCTTTGCATCGTGCCAATTCACGACTGGAAAATCGGTAACCGGAAGCGGCAATATCACTACTGAAACTCGAAGCGTCGGCGAATTCAAAGGCATCAGCGTAAACAATGCTTTAGAAGTAGAACTAGAACAAGCCGATTCTTTTGGAGTAACTGTAGAAGCAGATGACAACCTGCAGCAGTACATCACTACAAGAGTAGAAAACGGAATACTCATCATAGAAACAGATGTCAACAATTTTAAAAACGTAGAAGCAAAAAGAATAAAGGTAAAAATGCCTATCATTTCGAGCCTTGAAGCTTCAAGCGCTTCATCAATCAAAAGCGTCAATACTTTAAAGACCGAAAAGCTTTTGGCAGACGCGAGCAGTGCTGCAGAAATCAACATCGACGTAGAAGCTGATGACTTGACCTGCAACAGCAGCAGCGCCAGTTCTGTCAATGTTAAAGGGAAAGCGCTAAAATTCAAGACAGAATCATCAAGCGGAAGCGACATAGAAGCCCAAGGATTATTGGCGAATGACATTACTGCAGAGGCTTCAAGCGGCAGTACCATCAGTCTCCATCCGATCCTGACACTAAATGCAGATGCTTCGAGCGGCGGTTCGATTACCTACAATACAGTTCCTCGAGATAATCTGACTCAAAAGGCAGACTCTGGTGGCAGTATCAGCAAAAATTAATAATCAAAAATCCCGATAGTTTTATCGGGATTTTTTTTAATCCGCATTGCAATCTTTATTTATATTTGTGAAACAATCCTGACACAAATGAAAAGAGTAATCCTACTTGCCGTTATCCTCACAACTGCTTTTTCTTTTGCACAGAGCAAGGAAAAAATAAAAGGCACCAAAACAGTAACTATTGCACCACGAGAAATCCAAAATTTCGAAAATCTTGAAGTCGAAGACAACATTGAGATTTTTTTAGTCAAAGGCGACAACAATGCATTAGAAATTGAAGCCGATGAAAATCTCCACGAAGTAATCGAATCCAGCCTTAACGGTGGAACATTACGTCTAACGACAACAAAAAACGTGACCAGCTTTAAGAAATTGAGCGTAAAAGTAACGTATACCGATGATTTCAAAATGGTTACTGCCAAAAATGAAGCAACAATTAATGCCCTTTCTGATATCGAATTAGACAATATCACTTTCAAGACATTTGATTATACCAAACTGTTTCTGAATGTAAAATCAAGGCTGTTTACCATTTTTGCCAACGACAAATCGAAAGTAGAACTGAATGTCAAATCAGAAACAGCTGCAGTTGAATTGAGCAAAAGCGCAAACATGAAAGCGTTGATTTCTTCCGAATCGTTGAAATTCGATATGTACCAGAAATCTACTGCCGCTATCGAAGGCGATGTCGTGGACTTAAAATTAAGATTAGACAACAATGCTAATTTTACAGGAAAAAACCTTAATGCTAAAAATGCTGAAATCACAACTGAAGCCTATGCAACCGGAAGTATCTTGGTCAGTGTAAAAGCGCTTATAGATGCAGGAGGAAAATCAGAACTGCAACTCTATGGTGACCAAAAAATTGAAATCAAGAATTTTACAGACAGTGCTGTAATCATGAAAAAGCCCACAAAGTAATTCCTTTTATAAACTAAAAATCCCAAGCTTTTACTTGGGATTTTTTATATCTATTATTTGCAGAAATTTATTCTAATGTTGCCAAATAACGTTCTGCGTCCAAAGCTGCCATACAGCCGGTTCCAGCCGCTGTAATTGCTTGACGATATTCCTTATCTTGAACATCCCCGGCAGCAAAAACACCTGGCAAATTGGTTTTAGTAGTTTTACCGGCAGTTATTAAGTAGCCCGTATCATCCATATCCAACTGTCCTTTAAAAATATCTGTATTTGGCTTATGCCCGATTGCGATAAACAATCCAGTAATAGCAATTTCAGATTTTTCGCCAGTTACGTTGTTCACCATTCTCAAGCCTTCAACAACTTGATCACCAATAACCTCATCAACTTCTGTATTAAAAAGTACTTTTAAGTTTGGCGTATTTTCAACACGATGCTGCATGGCTTTAGAAGCTCTCATAGCATCTTTTCTGACTAGCATGGTTACACTTTTGCAGATATTTGCTAAATACGTCGCTTCTTCTGCAGCGGTATCTCCTGCTCCAACAATAGCCACGTCTTGATTTTTATAGAAAAAACCGTCGCAAACCGCACAAGCCGAAACACCGCCTCCACGCAATTTTTGCTCGCTTGGCAATCCAAGATATTTTGCAGTGGCACCTGTAGAAATAATGACAGTCTGTGCGTGAATTTCTTTATTCCCGTCAACAGTAACTTTATGCCATCCTCCTTTTTCCTTTGAAAACTCAACAGCCGTTGCCATTCCGATTCTTACTTCTGTACCGAAACGCTCCGCTTGTTGTTGCAATTGCACCATCATCGTTGGTCCATCAATACCTTCTGGATAGCCTGGGAAATTATCAACTTCTGTCGTGGTAGTTAACTGCCCTCCAGGTTCCATACCCGTATACATGACAGGCTTCATATCCGCACGAGCGGCATAAATTGCAGCAGTATATCCAGCAGGCCCAGAGCCTATGATCAAGCATTTTATTTTTTCAATTGTATCAGACATAATATATAGTGAGTTTGTTTTTTTCCATCGCAAAAGTACATTTTTATTGAAAGATTAAATGCAAAAAGAGATTAGTTTTAACTATTCAAAAATAATATTCTCCTATTTCATTTTTACTGTTGCAAAATAAAAATATAGTCTTATATTTGCACTCACATTTTCGGGGTGTAGCGTAGCCCGGTTATCGCGCCTGCTTTGGGAGCAGGAGGCCGCAGGTTCGAATCCTGCCACCCCGACTTAAGAGGACAAAGTGAATTCAGTTTCATTTTGTCCTTTTTTATTTTCTTGTAATTCGCAATAGCTGCAGGTGTGTCTATGTGAGTTTAGTTTTGTTTTGTTTTTGCCCTGGGCCTGCCCAGCATCTGTAGAATGGATTCATAATATTCTTCAATCGGTTCTAGTCCGACTTCCTTTCTTCTTTTGTCTACTTTTTCTGGATCGGCAAGATCAACTGGATAGATGATGTTGTTTTTGTCATCAAACAGGTTGCCCTGTTCGTTATAGGTAGGCTGGGTGCCATAAAGTTGCTTTCCTCCAGTGTTCCGCTGTACGCGGTCATACAGGTAGGCATAATCCCTTCTTGAGATATCTCCTTTTTTGGAAAGTTTGTCCAATATGGGAAGCATTGCAAGCTGAAAAGACGTATCCATATCGGCGTGCTGTATGAGTACGAAAAAATGATGGGAAGCATCTTCGCCTACCATTTTTTTGGTCGGATAGCCAAATTTTCCATAGATATCCTTTGAGAATTGTGCGCCCCTGAGATAGATTGCCTTTTTTAGGGAATCCTGCTGCTTCAGGCTATCCTGAGGAGCATTCCTTTCATATATTGCCTTTAGCTTGAGCTGAACGGACTGATCTTGTTCATATAGGCTGTCAATGGTTTTGGCGAGCTTGTAATTCTCCTGTGCAGCTGTGCGGATAGAAAACAAGCAGAAAATTAGCAAACAGATTTCTTTCATGGTACAAACATAACCGTTTCACTACATTTGATAATTGTACAAATGGAAACTACACAATCTTTTTTGGAATCTCATACCTTAATTCGTTTATTTACGTATTGACACAAATCACAGAAAACTCCTTAAACAATTAGTATGTCAGGAAACAGGAAACTCACGGAATTAACAATAGAAGAGTTAAAGATAAAGCAAAAAAGATTTAGAAGTTTTGTAAGTATCCTAAGTGTTGTGACGTTACTTGCGTTAATCACTTTCGTCTATTTCGCGATTAAAAGCAACAACTATAATTTTCTTGTGCTTTTAGGCGGCTGCTCCATTACCCTTTTGCTTTGTATAACAATCTTAAAGCAAGTCGAAACTGAAATAAAATCACGAAATTCAGACTAATATTTTTTGTTTTGTTCAATTGGACAAGGCTGAAAATTACTGTTTTGGCAACTAAAATCGTTGATTATTTGACAGATGATTTGTATTTTTGCATTCACTAATTAAAATTACTTCCTCAGTGTGAAAATTAATTTCTTCCGGATACGATAAACTGCAAGTCGCAATTGCGACTGCATAGTTATTAACTTCTAAGAAAGAAATTATGCTTATCTTACACAATATCTCCTACTTACATCCCAGTAAGGATTTGCTTTTTGCTGGCATTAACCTAAACATAAACAATCACGATAAAGTAGCCATAATTGGCAATAATGGATCTGGAAAATCGACACTCCTTAAAATTATAGCAGGAGAATTAGAATTTTCTAGCGGACAATTGTATCTTAATTCCAAGATTTATCATATACCACAGATTTATGGGCAATATGATGAACTTACTGTAGCCCAAGCATTGAAAATAGAGGACAAACTAAATGCTTTAAAAAATATTCTCAATGGCAATGTTACAGAAGAAAATCTGACACTACTCGATGACGACTGGACAATCGAGGAACGCTGTACTGAAGCACTTCAATATTGGGATCTTAAATTAGAATTAACTCAAAAAATGAGCACTTTAAGTGGCGGCCAGAAAACAAAAGTCATGCTCGCTGGCATTTCAATCCACCAGCCTGACTTGGTATTGATGGATGAGCCCAGCAACCATCTTGATACAGCAGGAAGAGAATTATTATACCATTTTATCCGCACTTCATTTGCCAGCCTGCTTATCGTAAGCCACGACAGAAAACTTTTAAATCTTGTCAACACTATTTGCGAGTTACAAAAAGACGGAATCGCAATATATGGAGGAAATTATGATTTCTATTTTGAACAAAAAGCAATAGAAAACAATGTCCTAAATAACGATATTCGAGCTAAAGAAAAAGAACTGCGAAAGGCCCGTGAAAAAGAAAGAGAAGTAATGGAGCGCAAACAAAAACTAGATGCTCGAGGAAAAAAGAAGCAGGAAAAATCAGGTGTTGCTCGCATAGTGCTGAATACTTTAAAGAATAATGCTGAAAACAGCACGTCGAAAATCAAAGGAGTTCACACTGAAAAAATTGGCGAAATAAGCCAAAACCTAAAAGAGCTGCGTTTCTCACTTCCTGCCATCGACAAAATAAAAATGGGATTTGCTGATTCGTCTCTGCATAAAGGCAAAATATTATTTTCTGCCAAAGGCATTAATTTTAGTTATGATGATCATCTTATCTGGAAGGCAAATCTAAATTTTGAAATTCTAAGCGGTGAACGGATTGCAATAAAGGGATCAAATGGTTCAGGAAAGACTACGCTTATTAAAATAATTTTAGGCAAGCTGGAAGCGACTTTAGGAACCGTTTATCATGCCGACAAAAAATCAGTTTATATCGATCAAGATTATTCGTTAATAGACAATTCTTTAAGTGTTTATTTTCAGGCGCAGCAATTCAATACTTCAGGTCTACAGGAGCATGATATCAAAACCAAGCTTAACAGCTTTCTGTTTACAAGAGAAGATTGGGATAAGCCTTGTAATGCCTTAAGTGGCGGCGAAAGAATGCGGTTGTTGCTTTGTTGTCTTACGATAGACAATCAGCCCCCTGATCTTATCGTACTTGACGAGCCTACCAATAACCTTGACATTCAGAATATCGAGATACTCACAACCGCAATTAATCAATACCAAGGAACATTACTGGTAATCTCACATGACAATTCTTTTTTAGAACAGATCAATGCTGGAACTATCCTTTCGTTAGATTAAATAGGTTGCTGCCTAAAAATTATAGAGCCGGAAATTCTCCGGCTCTTTTATACTTGAATGTTTTGACAAAATACTTAACTTTCTTTCTGACAGTGATTGGAAACAGATATCAAATTCTGGAAACTTCCTCTTTATTTCTTTTTTTCTTCCATCCTTCCAGAAGCTTCAGAGATAAAATAATTTGACATCTTTTTCGTGTCAACAATAGCTTCGAATACTTCACCTACCGGTTTCAGTACCTAATTGAAGCCTTACTTTCAAATTTGTTTGTTTTCATATTCTTTTGAATGCTATTTCACTTATTTATTGGACATCCCAGTTTCTCTTTAAAGAAAAAATGACGTTATTCTCATTATCTTCATCTTTCCTGTCTTTTTCAAGAACAAAGAAATGTTTTTTTAAAAGTTTTTTGGAACGCTCATTTTCTTTATGCGTATACGCCTCGATTTTTTTTAGTCCGAGCGTCACAAAACCATACTCCAGAACAGATTTTACTGCTTCATTCATGAATCCTCTTCTGTGAAAAATAGGATTCAGTTCATAGCCCAATTCTCCTTCGGTTTTATCCAAAGAGAAATTCCATAGACAGATTGTACCGATTAATTTTTTACTGTCTTTTTGCGAAATGGCCCAAAAAATCAGAGTACCGCTATCAACATCATCTCTTATTTTCCTAATAAATGCGTGGGCATCTTTATTATTTGCAAACTGATCTCGTTGAATATAACGATTCACGCTTTCGTTCGTCCGAAGTAAAAAAATGGCCAATTCATCTGTTTCATCTAACGGACGCAAAAGAAGTCGTTCTGTTGTTAATTGCGGAAAAGAAGAGAAGTTACTTATTTTCATCTATGGTTGTTTCTTCCTTAAATATAAAGCTTATTTACAATAAAGAATGCTCTTATCGAAGAATTTCGATTTATGCTTTGGAATAGGCTCTTAAACATTTCCAGAAAAAACAAAAACCACTCTCAATATAATTTCTATTTTTGCCAAAAGAAAACATAACACAACCCATATGCTCATTATTGGAATTGCCGGTGGAACCGGAAGCGGAAAAACAACTGTAGTTCAACAAATTATGAACGAGTTGCCTCAGACTGAAGTTGGAATCATCTCTCAAGACTCATATTACAGAGAAAACCACAATCTTAGTTTTGACGAACGAGCCCTTATCAATTTTGACCATCCAAGAGCTATTGACTTCGAATTGTTAGTGGCACAGCTTAAAGACCTAAAAGCAGGAAAGAATGTTGAGCAGCCCGTTTATTCTTTCGTAACGCACAACAGGACAGAAGATACGATCAACACGCATCCTAGAAAAGTAATGATTGTGGAAGGTATCTTAATCCTTGCCAATCCTGAACTTCGCGACATGTTTGACATCAAAATATACGTACATGCCGATTCAGACGAGCGCTTGATCCGACGACTCAAACGAGACATTGCCGAACGAGGCCGCGACATGGAAGAAGTCCTAAACCGTTACCAGACCACGCTAAAGCCGATGCACGAACAATTCATAGAACCGACCAAAGCTTTTGCTGATATCATTATTCCAAACGACAAATACAATACCGTAGCAATTGATGTAGTCCGGGCTGTTATTAATCAGCGTATTTTATAATTTAATTGCCTAATTTTATAGAATAGAAATTGCAGATGAAAAACCCACTCAAAAACATTACCAACCGCTATCCTTTTCTGAGATTCCTCGGAAACAGATATGTATTGGTATTGGCGCTTTTTATCGCCTGGATGGTTTTTCTGGACAATTATTCTTTTCTTGACCACCGAATCCTTAACAAGGAAATAAAAGAACTCGAAGACAACAAAAAATACTATCAGGACGAAATAAAGCTGGATGAAGAAAAAATAAAACTTCTTAAAAATCCGGATCAGATTGAAAAATATGCTCGCGAAAAATACTATATGAAACGCGACAGCGAAGACATCTATATTATTGAATTTGAAGAAGATTTGCCCGAAGACGAACAAAGCAAATCATTATAATATTTTTGAAGCTGAAAATACTCCAACCGATTATTTTAGCCCAAAACAACATAACCTAAAAAAATGGCTGACCATCTATTTGACGACTTCAATCCCGTAACTTCCAAACAATGGAAACAGCAGATCCAGTACGAACTCAAAGGAGCAGATTATAACGAGACCTTAGTCTGGGAAAGTCCCGAAGGCATAAAAGTAAAGCCTTTTTACCACATTGACGAATTTGAAAACCCGATTACTGTTTCAGAAAAAACAGCACCTTTTAAGATCACGCAGGATATCTTCGTACATGACCTTGAAAAATCAGTAAACCGTGCTTTAGAAACGCTAAATAGAGGTGCAGAAAGCATTCGTTTTACTATAGAAGACGAAAATCTAGATGTTGCCAAGCTGTTGGAAAAATTACCTCTCGAAACGACAACGGTTTATTTTCATTTAGCATTCCTTTCAATCGATTTCGTAAAAAAAATTGATGCCATTGCAAAAAACAGGAACGCACAGATTTTTGTCCAAATCGATCCGATCGGAAAATTAGCAATAGAAGGCAATTGGCATTCCAATCTCGATTCAGATTTTGACACCTTAAATACGATTTCTATTTCCTGCCAGAATATTAATTTCCTAAGTATTGATGGAAGCCTTTATCAAAATTCTGGGGCTACAATCGTGCAACAGATTGCGTATTCTTTAGCTCATGCCAATGAATATTTTAACCGACTGGCAACTATTTCAAAACCAATCGTATTTCAAATTGCCGTTGGAACCAATTATTTTTTTGAAATCGCAAAACTACGTGCCTTGCGAGTACTTTTCGACCTACTGGCAAAAGAATACGACCATAATCTAGGTTGCCATATTCTTGCCATCCCGACAAAAAGGAATAAAACGCTTTATGATTATAACGTAAATATGCTTCGTACGACAACCGAGTGCATGAGTGCTATTTTAGGTGGAGCCGATGCTGTTTCAAATTTGGCTTACGATGCGCTCTACCATAAAGACAATGAATTTGGAGACCGAATTTCTAGAAACCAGCTGCTTGTCTTAAAACACGAAAGCTATTTTGATAAAGTAGGAAATCCAGCCGACGGAAGCTACTATATCGAAAACCTTACACAGCAATTAGCCGAAAAGGCCCTTGCTCTTTTTAAAGATATTGAAGCTAACGGAGGACTTATCACACAATTAATAGAAGGAACCATCCAAAGAAAAATTCAGGAAAGTGCCGCGAAAGAACAAGAATTGTTCGATTCTGGCAAAGAAATTCTTTTGGGAACTAATAAATATCCTAACAAAAACGACAGGATGAGCCACGATCTGGAATTATTTCCTTTTGTAAAATCAAAACCGAGAAAAACATTAGTGACGCCAATTATTGAAAAACGATTGGCCGAGAAAATGGAACAGGAACGTTTGGAAAGCGAGAAAGAAAAATAAGCCATGAAAAGAAAAGACATCCAACATATAAAAGTAAGCTCAGAATCCAACAACGAAAAAGCAATAGAAAGCACAGAAAACTTCCTGACTGCTGAAGGAATCGAGCTAAAGAAAATTTATTCTGAAGAAGACATTCAAGGATTGGAACATCTTGATTTTGGAGCAGGATTTGCACCAAATCTTCGTGGTCCTTATTCCACTATGTATGTCCGCCGTCCGTGGACTGTCCGCCAATATGCCGGATTTTCTACTGCCGAAGAAAGCAACGCTTTTTACAGAAGAAATCTTGCAGCAGGACAAAAAGGACTTTCGATTGCGTTCGATCTTCCAACGCACAGAGGCTATGACAGCGACCATGAAAGAGTTGTGGGCGATGTTGGAAAAGCCGGAGTAGCCATCGATTCTGTCGAAGACATGAAAGTGCTTTTCGACCAGATTCCGTTAGATGAAATGTCGGTTTCGATGACAATGAACGGTGCCGTGCTTCCAATCATGGCCTTTTATATCGTTGCCGCAGAAGAACAAGGCGTAAATCCAGAATTGCTTTCGGGTACTATCCAAAATGATATCCTAAAAGAATTCATGGTAAGAAATACCTACATCTATCCGCCTACTCCATCGATGAAAATCATTGCTGATATTTTTGATTTCACGAGCAAAAAGATGCCGAAATTCAATTCGATCTCAATTTCTGGCTATCACATGCAAGAAGCTGGAGCCACCGCCGACATTGAACTAGCCTATACTTTAGCCGACGGACTCGAATACATCCGAACTGGTTTGGCTGCGGGAATGAAAATTGATGAATTTGCCCCTCGCCTTTCTTTCTTCTGGGCCATTGGGATGAATCATTTTATGGAAATTGCAAAAATGCGCGCCGGAAGAATGCTTTGGGCCAAATTGCTAAAACAATTCAATCCAAAAGATGAAAAATCCTTAGCCTTAAGAACACATTGCCAGACTTCTGGTTGGAGTTTGACCGAACAAGACCCTTTCAATAATGTAGCACGAACTTGTATTGAAGCCGCAGCTGCCGCTTTTGGAGGAACACAGTCATTACATACCAACGCTTTAGACGAAGCGATAGCCTTACCAACCGATTTCTCAGCAAGAATTGCCAGAAATACACAAATTTTCCTTCAAGAAGAAACTAAGATTACTAAAACAGTAGACCCTTGGGCTGGAAGTTATTATGTTGAAAAATTGACAGATGAAATTGCCCATAAAGCATGGCAACTCATTCAAGAAGTAGAAGAATTAGGCGGTATGACCAAAGCCATTGAAGCTGGAATTCCTAAATTAAGAATCGAAGAAGCCGCGGCAAGAAAACAAGCTCGAATTGATTCTAGCCAAGACATTATTGTAGGCGTAAACAAATACCGTTTAGAAAAAGAAGATCCGTTGCATATTTTAGATGTCGACAACCAAATGGTGCGCAGACAGCAATTAGAGCAATTAGAAAAAATAAAAGCAACCAGAAATACAGAAAAAGTAAAAGAGACATTGCATAAATTGACCGAAGCCGCGAAATCTGGCGAAGGCAATTTATTAGAACTGGCAGTCGATGCCGCAAGGAATAGAGCCACATTAGGCGAAATCAGCGATGCATTAGAAACTGTTTTTGGAAGATATAAAGCGCAAATCAAATCTTTTAGTGGCGTGTATAGCAAAGAAATCAAAAATGACGAAAGCTTTGAAAAAGCAAAGCAAAAAGCCGACGAGTTTGCCAAATTTGAAGGCCGTCGTCCAAGGATAATGATTGCAAAAATGGGACAGGACGGTCATGATCGTGGCGCCAAAGTTGTCGCAACTGGCTATGCCGATGTTGGCTTTGACGTGGATATTGGTCCGTTATTCCAAACTCCTGCCGAAGCTGCAAAACAGGCCGTAGAAAACGACGTACACATTTTAGGAGTTTCCTCTTTAGCTGCCGGACATAAGACTTTGGTTCCACAAGTTATTGAAGAATTAAAGAAATATGGTCGTGAAGACATTATGGTAATTGTTGGAGGCGTGATTCCGGCACAAGATTATCAATATCTTTTTGATGCTGGAGCAGTTGCTGTTTTTGGCCCTGGAACTAAAATTAGTGAAGCGGCAATTACTATTTTAGATATCTTATTACAAGAATAAAATTTCAAAAAGCGGAACGTTGTGTTCTGCTTTTTTGCTTATCAGAATTATGTATCCCAAAATAAGTTATACTTAAATAAAAAGCAATATGAAAAGAATCATACTCATACTTTTCTTGGCATTCTTTTTCAAGACAAATGCGCAAACAGAAAACACTAAATACGACAACACATTGGCTGAATCTTTGGGCGGTGATGACTACGGAATGAAAATGTATATCTTGGCCATTCTTAAAACGGGAACCAATAAAACCGAAGACAAGGAGAAACTAAACGAACTTTTCAAAGGCCACATGGACAATATAAACCGTTTGGCTAAAGACGGAAAGCTCATTGTCGCAGGACCATTAAAGAAGAATGATAAAAATTATCGAGGGATTTTTATTTTAAACGTAAAAACAACAGAAGAAGCAAATGCTTTATTACTGACGGATCCTGCCGTAAAAGAAAAGCTTTTTGATGTCGAAATATTCGAATGGTATGGCTCAGCGGCATTGCCAGAATATTTAAAAGCCCATGAAAAAATAGAAAAAAAGAAACATTAGTTCGCTCTTTTTCTACATAATTAAAAAAGGAAAAACTAGATTTCCCTATAGAAAATTAAAATAATAGTATCAATATTTTGACAGGCTGTCCTCCTATTTTCATACACAAAGAGTCCTAACTTAGTTGAAAATTAAGTTTTGATTATGAAAATTAAAGAACTGCATCTATCGTCCAACAACTTGATAGAAACCGAAAAATTTTACAATACGATTCTAGATATTCCAACCTATAAAAAAACGGAAAATGAAATAGTTTTCGCTTTTGGAAAAACGTTACTTTTTTTCAAAAAAACAGAAGCTAATTCCCAATATCACATCGCTTTTGACATTCCGAACAACCAGCTTGATGAAGCTTTTGCGTGGCTAAAATCAAGAACAGAAGTCCTTCCAGTCTTAGAAAAAAGCCCATTTGCAGATTTTGAATCATGGAATGCCAAATCGTTTTATTTTTACGATAACAACTCTAACCTTTTAGAATTTATTGTTCGCTATGACCTTGACAATCGTTCTGAAAACACCTTTAATAGTTCTTCCATATTATACGCAAGTGAAATCGGTATCGTTACGGATGATGTTCCCTCATTAGCAAAAAAGCTTCAAGAAGACCATTTGCTTTCCGTTTATTCTAAACAACTTCCGCAAGAGAACTTCATCGCTTTAGGAGACGAGACTGGCTTATTAATTATAGTAAATCAAAACAGGAATTGGTTTCCGACGGATAAAAAAGCCATCCCTTTTCCATCAAGAATAATCTTTGGCACTGAAAACAGCCAGAATTTAGAACTCACGATTGAGTAAATTCTCCTTTAAGTCGCGGTGAGTTTACAATCTTTATTATATTTTAAATCTGAAAAGATATTTTTGGAAACGAAATGCGTATTTTTAGTGCAGCGAAAAATAAAACAACACAAAATGGATTTTACAAAAAAAATGCTACGCGACGATGCACTCCAAGGGAAAGTAATCGTGGTTACAGGAGGCGGAAGCGGTCTTGGAAAGGCAATGACAAAATATTTTCTAGAACTTGGAGCCAAAGTAGCGATAACTTCACGTGATCTGGATAAACTTAAGGCTACAGCTTCTGAACTTGAAAAAGAAACTGGTGGCGAATGCCTGCCACTGGCTTGCGATGTCCGTCATTATGACCAAGTTGAGGCCATGCTTGTAGAAGTCCTAAATAAATTTGGAAAAGCAGATGTACTGCTTAACAATGCCGCAGGAAATTTTATCTCTCCTACCGAAAGACTGTCGGCTAATGCTTTCGACACTATTATCGATATCGTCCTTAAAGGTTCGAAAAACTGCACCTTGGCCTTCGGAAAGCATTGGATTGATACCAAACAGGAGAATTCTACAATACTAAATATCGTGACCACGTATGCCTGGACGGGTTCAGCCTACGTAGTACCATCGGCAACAGCCAAAGCAGGTGTTTTAGCCATGACACGCAGCCTTGCGGTGGAATGGGCCAAATACGGAATCCGTTCCAATGCAATAGCACCGGGACCATTTCCAACCAAAGGAGCATGGGACAGACTATTGCCTGGAGACTTAAAAGACAAATTCGACTTGGCTAAAAAAGTACCTTTAAAAAGAGTTGGTGATCATCAAGAATTAGCCAATCTAGCCGCTTATCTTGTTTCTGATTTTTCTGCGTATGTCAATGGCGAAGTCGTAACAATTGATGGTGGCGAATGGCTCAAAGGTGCCGGACAATTTAATCTTTTGGAGGCTATTCCAGAAGAAATGTGGGACATGCTAGAAGCCATGATTAAAGCAAAGAAAGACAAATAAACATAACTTACTTCTATTTAAAGGGTTATAACAAAAAATATTTTTTTGTTATAACCCTTTAACTTTATTTAGACTTGATATAAATTGTATATATTTGCGCAAATTTTAAGTCCAAATAAAAACACCATGAAAAAAACTCTACTTACTGGAGCAATATGCTTCCTATCATTAATCAGCAATGCTCAATGCGATCCTGTTATGGCATTCACCCAAAATTTTGAAACTTTTACAGACGGTGTGCTTCCACAAAATTGCTGGACCGGAAATACTGGAAATCCAAAATTGACAGTTGCGACAGTTTCAGGAAACAAGGTGCTTCAAGCATATAGCTTCTTTTCACCAACGGCACCTATTTATATCGTAAGTCCAGAATTGACAAGCATCGATGGCAACCAAGCAATTTCTTTTACAGCCCAGCCAGCAACAGGATCTGCACCAGGAAATATGACAATTCAGATTGGAACGATGACAACTGCTACCGATTTTGGTTCATTCCAAGAAGTCGGGACTCCAATTACAGTTTCTGCTTCTCAAACCAATTTTGCCCGTACCATACCAGCTTCAAATGCTCATAAATTTATTGCGCTTAAAATCGTAGCAGATACGCAACACATGGCGGCTTTGATTGATAATATTAACTATCAGCCTGACTTGAGTATCGATACGCAGCAAGCAAACACTTTCAAGCTATATCCAAATCCTTCAGATAACAAAAGAGTCACTATCTCTTATGACAGCAATGCGGTCAGCTCAGTAGCGATTTACAGTGTAACCGGAGCAAAAGTTTTCGAAACACAAATTGATAGCAATTCGGAAGAAAAAACACTAGATCTTTCTGTTTTATCAGGCGGTGTTTATATCTTGAAATTACAATCAGGAGATTTCACTTCAACTAAAAAATTGGTATTGAAATAATAAACCGATTAATAAAAGTAAAAGCAGTTGCATAAAGCCGGAAGAATACTTCTGGCTTTTTTTATTACATATTCTATTTCACATTTGTTAACAAAATAGATTTTCAAAACCCATAAATAATTGTATTTTTACGGTTCAAAATTTTAGAAATTAAATGGGCAAAATCATTGCTATTGCAAATCAAAAAGGCGGTGTTGGAAAAACAACAACGTCTGTAAATTTAGCAGCTTCCTTGGGAGTTTTAGAAAAAAAAGTCTTACTGATCGATGCTGATCCTCAAGCCAATGCAAGTTCTGGACTGGGAATTGACGTAGAATCAGTAGAAATTGGAACCTACCAAATCTTAGAACACAGCAACACGCCAGAGGAAGCAACTATCCAATGTTCTTCACCAAACGTTTCTGTGATTCCTGCCCATATCGATTTGGTGGCCATTGAAATTGAATTGGTCGACAAAGAAAATCGAGAATATATGCTTAAAAAAGCGCTCGAAAGCGTGAAAGACAAGTACGATTATATTTTGATCGACTGTGCTCCTTCGCTCGGGTTGCTGACATTAAACGCACTGACTGCTGCAGATTCTGTGGTAATCCCAATCCAATGCGAATATTTTGCGTTAGAAGGATTGGGGAAATTATTGAACACAATCAAAAGCGTCCAAAAAATACACAATCCTGATTTGGATATTGAAGGCTTGCTATTGACGATGTATGATTCCCGCCTTCGCCTATCCAATCAAGTCGTAGAAGAAGTCCAGAAACATTTCCACGATATGGTTTTCGAAACCATCATCCAAAGAAATGTAAAATTGAGCGAGGCACCTAGCTTTGGAGAAAGTATCATCAACTATGATGCAACAAGCAAAGGAGCAACCAATTACATCAATCTGGCAGAAGAAATCATTAAGAAAAATACGAAATAGTTTTATGACAAAAGCGATTAAGAAACAAGCATTAGGAAGAGGTTTATCAGCATTGCTAAAAGATCCTGAAAACGACATCAAGTCGGTTGAGGATAAAAATGCGGATAAAGTTGTAGGCAATATTATTGAGCTTGAAATTGATGCTATTGAAATAAATCCGTTTCAGCCGAGAACTAATTTCAATGAAGAATCGCTTCAGGAATTGGCTACTTCTATTAAAGAATTAGGCGTTATTCAGCCCATAACCGTACGTAAATTAGACTTTAATAAATTCCAGCTGATATCTGGAGAAAGAAGGCTTCGCGCTTCTAAATTAGCTGGACTGACTTCTGTTCCTGCTTATATCAGAATTGCCAACGACAATGAATCTTTGGTAATGGCATTGGTAGAAAATATCCAGCGCCACGACCTTGATCCGATTGAGATTGCCTTGTCTTACCAACGATTGATTGACGAAATTCAATTGACTCAAGAGCAGATGAGCGACCGTGTTGGAAAAAAACGTTCGACAATTGCAAACTACCTTCGATTATTAAAACTAGACCCAATTATCCAAACCGGAATCCGCGATGGTTTTATATCTATGGGACATGGCCGTGCCATCATCAATATCGAAGATCAGGACATCCAGGCCGATATCTACCAAAAAATCGTAAGTCAAAATCTTTCTGTAAGGGAAACTGAGACGTTAGTTAAAAATTATCAGGAAAGCCTAAAACCGGCTGCACCTAAACCAGCTAAAGGAACGGCTTTCACAATCGATGAATCTGAAAAGAAAGTAATCGGAAACTATTTCGGCACAAAAGTAGATGTGAAAGTGGCCGGAAATGGCAAAGGAAAAATCACTATTCCGTTCCATTCAGAAGAAGATTTCAACAGAATTATCAAATTAATCAAAGGTTAGTGAACAAGTTAATTTCCATATTTTTTTTCTTTTTCCTAATCGGAAGTACTCATGCAATAGCGCAAGAAGAATTGAATATTGTCGTACAAGATAGTATCAAAGGAGAAGAAATCAATCCTTTAGCACCTTCAAAGGCGGCTTTTTATTCTGCCATACTTCCAGGACTTGGACAAGCCTACAATAAAAAGTATTGGAAAATCCCTATCGTATATGCGGCATTGGGAACCGGAATTGGAATCTACGCCTACAACAATAAAAACTATCATAAGTATAGAGACGAGTACAAAAGGCGTCTAAATGGTACAGAAGATCCGAACGGAAAATTATCCAATCTAACCGATTCGCAGCTGATTTCTGCACAAAAGCAATTTCAAAAAAACAGAGATCTTTCGCTGATTGTTACCGTAGGCCTTTACATCTTGAATATTGTCGAAGCCAATGTTGATGCGCATCTTTTGCAATTCAACGTCAGCGAAAAGCTAACACTTAAGCCAGACATCTACCAAAACGATTTGAATTACAAAAAAAATGTCGGGCTGACATTAAACTACAATTTTTAATTTCACAGCATGAAAATAGCACTTTTGGGATACGGTAAAATGGGCAAAGTGATTGAACGAATCGCTTTAGAAAGAGGCCATGAAATCGTCCTGAGAAAATCCGGAAAAGATACATTTGAAGGATTGGAACATGCCGATGTTGCCATAGATTTCAGTATTCCTGATGCAGCAGTAAGTAACATTTCCACTTGCCTTGACAACAATATACCCGTAATTTCCGGAACCACAGGCTGGCTTGAAAATTATGATAAAATGGTCGCTTTATGCCAAGAAAAAAATGGCGCTTTCATATATGGTTCTAATTTTAGCTTAGGCGTAAATATATTCTTCCAGCTAAACGATTATTTAGCCAAGATCATGTCAAAGATCGGGCAGTATAAAGTAGCCATGGAAGAAGTACACCATACACAAAAACTAGATGCTCCAAGTGGTACCGCAATTACGCTGGCCAAAGGAATCATTGACAATTCAGACTATTCAAGCTGGGCTTTGGAAAATGCCAAAGACGATGAAATTTTGATTGATGCCAAAAGAATCGAAAATGTTCCTGGAACCCATAGCGTTTTTTACAACTCTGATGTCGACACTATAGAAATCAAGCATATCGCGCACAATCGCGAAGGTTTTGCTTTGGGCGCCGTAGTTGCCGCAGAATGGATTCAAGGTAAAAAAGGAGTTTTTACGATGAAAGATGTTCTTGATTTAAAGTAACAAATCTTCTTCACAACAGACATATACATTAAAAATATTCAAAGATGACACTAACACAATGGTTTATATTTTTCCTCATCCTGCAAGTCGTGCATTTCTTAGGAACATGGAAATTGTATCAAAAAGCAGGAAGACAAGCTTGGGAAGCTGCAATTCCGATCTATAACGCTATCATCTTGATGAAAATCATAAACCGCCCGAAATGGTGGGTTATCTTGCTTTTCGTTCCGATTGTAAACTTGATTATGTTTCCGGTAGTATGGGTTGAAACATTGAGAAGTTTCGGAAAAAACACAACTCTAGATACAGCTTTGGGTGTGCTTACGTTAGGACTTTACATTTATTACATCAACTATACACAAGATGTAAAATACATCGAAAACAGAAGCCTGCACCCAAAAAACAAGACTGCTGATACGGTCAGCTCTTTGTTATTTGCCGTTGTAGTGGCAACTCTAGTCCATACTTACGTAATGCAGCCTTTTACGATTCCGACAGGATCTTTAGAAAAAACACTTTTGGTTGGTGACTTCTTATTCGTAAGCAAAAATCACTATGGGGCGAGAACGCCAATGACTACGGTTGCCATGCCGATGGTTCATGATACGATTCCTGTTATTCATACAAAATCGTATTTAAATAAGCCACAGCTTCCTTACTTTAGATTTCCAGGATTTGAACCTATAGAAAAGAACGATATCGTGGTCTTTAACTGGCCGACCGATACTGTAGTGGATTTTAAAGGAACATATTCCTCAGGAATCAGAAAACCGATTGACAAAAAATCAAACTATGTAAAACGTTGCGTAGGTACGCCTGGTGACAGCCTTTCATTTATTGATGGCTATGTTTACATCAATGGAAAAAAATTAATTTTGTCAGACAGGGCAAAAGTACAGTATTCTTATACGCTGACTACTGTTGGCGGTAGTATGCTTGATCCAAATTACCTAACAAAAGAATTGAAGATAAATCCAGATGACATTTACTTTAACCAAAATGACAATAGCTATTCTTTTATTTCTTTGACAGATGAGAACGCAGCCATCTTGAAGAAAAACCCAACCATTCAAAGCATTACAAAACGCATTTCTAAAAAAGGCGAAAATGCAGATCCTAGGATCTTTCCGTATACTAAAAACTGGAATCAGGATAATCTAGGTCCTATTTATATTCCACAGGCTGGAAAAACAGTCAAACTAGACAAAGAATCGTTGCCTTTCTACAAAATGATTATTGAGGAGTATGAAAACAACGACCTAAAAGTGAATGGCGATGAAATCAGAATCAATGATAAGGTCGTAGATTCTTATACTTTCAAGCAAGATTACTATTTTATGGTTGGAGATAACCGCCATAATTCGCTAGACAGCCGCTATTGGGGTTATGTGCCGGCAGATCATATCGTAGGAAAGCCTGTGTTTATCTGGATGAGTTTAGATCCTTATATTCCATGGGGGAAAGCTTTCGATAAAATCCGTTGGGAAAGAATGTTCACGACGGTTGGCGGAAGCGGCGAACCCGTTTCTTACTTTGGAATATTCATGATATTGCTTGTAGGCTATTTTGTTGCTGATTTTTTTATCAGAAGAAAAAAGAAAAGATCAGAAAAGTATTAAGATGAATGCCCTTTTGCTTCCCACTTATTTCCCGTCCATTAGCCAGTTTGCGGCAATGGTACAGGCCGATACCATTACATTTGAGATGGAAGACAACTTCCAGAAACAGACGAATAGGAACCGGATGTACATTTACAGTCCAAACGGCATTCAATTGCTTAATATTCCTGTAAAACATTCGAAAAGCGACAGGCATCAAAAGACAAAAGATGTGCGAATTGAAGATGCCTTCGATTGGCAAAAACAACATTTCAAATCGCTAGAAGCCGCTTATAGAACATCACCTTTTTTTGAATATTTTGAGGATGACTTATCGCCTATTTTTCAAAAAAAACATACGTTTTTGATGGATTTAAATTTTGAGGCAATGGAAATTGTTTCGGACTGTCTTGGTTTTGATTTTAACTATGGAAAAACCGAAGAATATTTCCATGAAGTTTCAGAATTTTCAGATTTCAGGCCTTTGGCAAATGGCAAAAAAGATACTTTAGAATTTGAACCATATACCCAAGTTTTTGAAGAAAAGCATGGCTATCTGAACAATTTGAGTACTTTGGACTTGCTGTTCAATGAAGGAAGATATGCCTTAGAATATCTGAAAAAACAGTCTCTTTAGCCTTTTAAATTATTATGGGTTTTCGATTGCAAGCCTTGTCATGATCGGAAAGTGATCGGAATTGACAAAATCGGGATAGCTTTCAAAATTTTTGACCTGCATTTTTTTGTCCGCAAAAATATAATCGATTCTCGCTGGATAATATTTAAAGTTATATGATTTTCCGAAACCGCTTCCGGCTTCTTCAAAAGTATCGTTCAGCTTTCCGCGGATATTTCTGTACACAAATGAAAAAGCACTATTGTTCATATCACCACAGATGATTTCAGGAAGCTTGCTGTTTTTCTTGTGGTTCATGATGATTTCGGCCTGCTCCTGCTGCTCTTTGAAAGCCTCGCTCATCCTTTTGATCATCTTTTTGGATTTCTGCTCGTTTATGCCATTTATGTCTTCATTGATTTCATGCACATCTGGCGTAATCTTGATAGACTGCAGGTGCATATTATAGACGCGAATCGTATCTTTCCCCCTTTTGATATCGGCATAAATTGCATTATTGCTGGAGTTCGGAAATACGATATCGCCTTTTCCAATTATCGGAAATTTAGAAAAAATAGCCTGTCCGGTTAATGTCTTATCCCCTTTCATCAAGATGTATTTGTGCTTGTAGGCTCTCAAATTAATCTTCCCTTCAGAATATTCTTGAATACATAAAATATCCGGATTCTTGTCGTTGATAAAATTGGCAATCAATTCAGGCACATCGTCTCTTTCAATCCATTTGTAGAGATTAAAAAGGCGTACATTATAGCTCATTACCGTAAAATCATTATCAGAAGCTGGCAAGTCTGTAGTCGAAAATTTATAGAATTTATTGATAAAAGTAATACCCATTAGCAGTACCAACGAAGAAAGCAGAATCTGCCTTTTCATCTGAATACCCCAATATATAAAAAAGAGCAGGTTTAATATCAGCATGAACGGCAGCATCAAGGTCAATACTGATAAAATAGGAAATAGTTTAGGAGCCAAAAAAGGTAAAATATAAGCAACAAACGTCAATACAGTCAGCACTATATTGAAGAAAAACATTGCTTTATTAAACCATGAAAGGTTCTTCATTTTTGGGTAAACTATTTTGGGTTTCTAACAAAGATTAAAAAACTTTCTTTATTTTCCTGCCTTGAAAAGAAATTCTTTTTCTTCTTTCGTAAGGCTGTCATAACCAGATTGGCTTATCTTATCCAAAATTTCATCAATCTGCTGCTGGGCTTTATCCTTAACAACAATCTTGCTGGCTGTTTTCGGCTTAGGCTGACTGACATTTCTGTGTACTTTTTTGAAAGGCGTTCCTTTTCTAGGCTTGAATAGATTGGCAAAAAAGTTAATGATTTTAGTCACGATAAGACTTAAATCTGTTCCATTCTGCAATATCTTTATATAAGCAAATCCAAATAAGGCCCCACCTAAATGCGCAATATGTCCGCCCATGTTATCTGTTGGAAGCTGAATCAAGTCTAAAATCAAAAAGACAAAAGCGATATGCCATAACTTGACAGTTCCAATCAGTAATAGCCTAATTTGATATAAAGGGGCATATGTCGCCGAACCGATAAGAACCGCCATAATAGCACCAGAAGCACCAATAATAGGTGCTTTTACATTAAAAAGAAAAAAAGAACCGATAAAGACTAATCCTGCGAAAATAGCCCCAAGAATATAAACACCTAAAAATTGCTTCTGTGTAAAAAAAGTCAAAAACAACCTGCCTGCAAAATTGAGCATGATCATGTTAAAAAGCAGGTGCAGTATCCCGACATGAAGAAATCCATAGGTCAATAGAGTCCAAGGTTTAACAATAAACTCCGCAGGATCGGACGTTAACTGTAACCATGACATTATAGACAAATAAGTATCACTTGAAAAAGAATACAGCAAAAATAAAGGTATGGCGATGCCGATATTCCAGAAGATTAACTGCTGTGTAATCCCTCCTGTTTTATATTGCATTTTTAGATCATCAATAATTCCCATATACAAAGATTAACTCCAGCGATTGTTATGAAATTGATTTTTCTTCCAATACCACATCATCAAGAATCCTATTATGGCTCCGCCGATATGTGCAAAGTGGGCAACACCGCCTGGTCCATCGCCAAATAAAGATTTTCCTGAAGTTCCTAAAAACAAATCGACAGCTAATAATCCTGGAACAAAGTATTTGGCCTTGATAGGAATTGGTATAAAAAACATCATCAATTCGGCATTTGGAAACATAAAAGCAAAAGCCACTAACAACCCGTAAATCGCACCAGAAGCTCCAACCATTGGAGTTTGAACTGATACTGCGGAATTGTACAAACTTTCAAAATTTTCAGTATTTAATAAATTTGTTTTTCCAACATTATTTAAAATTTGAACTACTTCATTCTGAAATAAATCTGGGCGATAATGAGTACTATCGCGAGTTGTTGCATTCAATATCTGATGCAACACACTATCAGATAAATTTAGTCCGCGAGCAGCTTCTAAGGTGTTTTGTAATTCTAAATAATTAACTCCTATCTGCAACAAAGCAGCACCTAAACCACAAGAAACATAAAAAAAAAAGAATTTCTTTCCTCCCCAAAAATGTTCCAAAGCGCTTCCAAAAGAAAACAAAGCAAACATATTAAAGAAAATATGCATGATGTTTCCATGCATGAACATATGGGTTATCGGTTGCCAGAATTGGAAATGGTCATTTTCTGGATAGAAAAGTGCGAAAAGATATTCTGCATAATCGCCGACTATCTGTGTTCCAATAAAAAATATAATATTTATAATCAGTAGCTGCTTGACTACAGGCGTGATATTCATCATATTGCAAATTTTTTGTCTAAGTCTTCAACACGCATCGTGATAAAGGTAGGTTTATGAAAAGGCGAAACATTCGGCTCCTTACAGGCAAAAAGCCCGTTCACGAGATTTTCTTGTTCTTTCTCGGTCAAATACGTTCCTGTCTTTACGGCAAGGCTTTTCGCCATCGATTTTGCAATCGTGTCATTTTGGCTAAAGCTGCTTTCAGGAATGCCGTCTTGCAAATCACTCAATAACTGTTCCAGCAGGATCGAGACTTCACTTTCTGTCACATTGACTGGCAAACCAGAAATAACAACGCTATCTTCATTAACTTCTTCAAATACAAATCCGGTATTAACCAATGATTGCTCCAATTCAGAAATAAGGCTTATCTCCGAAGAAGAAAAATAAAGATTCAGCGGAAATAGCAATTGCTGGCTCGAAGCTTGATTGACAGTCATGTTGGTCAAAAACTGCTCATACAAGACTCTTTGATGCGCTCGCTGCTGATCGATAATTACCATCCCCGATTTAATCGGACTGACGATATATTTCTTGTGAATTTGGTACGTCCTATAAACCGCTTCTTCTACTTCCTTTTCGTCAAAAAGAGAACCTGTCACTTCTTCTGACTCAAACTGAATATCTTGGATTTCGGTAATAGTTTCTGTGTCCTGTTTCAATCCTACATACAAGCTTTCCCAGTTTGAAGGTTCGGGTTTTCTATAAGAACTTCCTCCTCCGCTATGGCTGCTACTGTGGCTACCACTTCCGCTTGTATACGATTTTGTAGGCGCAGGATCTCCAAAAGGATTAAAATTAGCATCCACCTGGATTAACGGCATTGAAGCTTCTTTATTTTGGTAATCGTATGGCGTGTCAAGGTTTGAATCTCTGTCAAAATCCAAAACGGGTGCCACATTAAATTGTCCAAGGCTATGTTTTATAGATGAACGCAAAATAGCATACAGCGCATGCTCGTCGTCAAATTTTATTTCCGTTTTTGTTGGATGGATATTGATATCGATCGTATTCGGAGGCACATCCAAATAGATGAAATAACTCGGCTGGCAACCGTCTTTCAGCAACCCTTCATACGCTGCCATGATTGCATGATGCAAATAGCCGCTTTTAATGAAACGGTCGTTGACGAAGAAAAATTGCTCTCCCCTATTCTTCTTTGCAAATTCGGGTTTGCTAACAAAGCCTTGTATGCCTACTATTTCCGTGCTTTCTTGTACCGGAACTAATTTTTCATTTGTCTTTCCTGAAAAAATATTCACGATACGCTGACGGAAATTTGACGCAGGAAGGTTAAAAAGCTCGCTCCCGTTATGATACATCGTAAAATGGATGTTAGGATGGGCCAACGCAACTCTTTGGAATTCATCGACAATATGACGGTGTTCTACCGTATCCGATTTCAAGAAATTTCTCCTTGCCGGAATATTAAAGAAAAGATTTTTTACAGAAAAAGACGTCCCTTTTGGCAAAACGGCCACATCTTGAGAAACAAATTTGCTTCCTTCAATAATCAGGTGCGTTCCCAATTCATCTTGTTCTTGCCTGGTTTTCATTTCCACATGGGCAATTGCAGCAATAGAAGCCAAAGCTTCACCGCGGAAACCCTTCGTATGCAACGAGAACAGATCTTCTGCCACGCGGATTTTTGAAGTAGCGTGGCGCTCAAAGCACAAACGAGAATCGGTAACGCTCATTCCTAGTCCGTTATCGATGACTTGCACCAGTGATTTTCCGGCATCCTTAATAATCAGCTTGATATCAGTGGCTTTTGCATCGACCGCATTTTCAAGAAGCTCTTTTACTACGGATGCAGGTCTTTGGACGACCTCTCCAGCGGCAATCTGATTGGCGACATGATCGGGAAGCAATTGAATTATACTCGACATTCTGTAAATTTGTTGACTTCCAAAGTTACATAATTAATATAACAATTGAAAAATTAGAAAATAGGAAAACCCGAAAGTTTTTCACATAAAAAAGCCTATTTCTGATAACGGAAATAGGCTTCATCTATTGGGTTAATTCCTTTATTTTGAAGACTGTTGTCTCAAATAAGCCATTTTTATAGCCGCAATTGCCGCTTCAGTTCCTTTGTTTCCATGAACACCGCCGCTTCTATCGATCGATTGTTGTTCGTTATTGTCTGTTAGCACACAGAAAATAACAGGAACATCTGTCTGAACATTCAGATCTTTAATGCCTTGGGTAACGCCTTCGCAGACAAAATCGAAATGTTTGGTCTCGCCTTGAATTACGCACCCGATAACAATAACTGTATCGACGTTTTGGGTCTCTATCATTCGTTTTGCGCCATAAATAAGCTCAAAGCTTCCCGGAACATTCCAACGGACAATATTTGCTGGTAAAGCATCACAATCTAAAAGTGCTTTCTCTGCACCCGAAAAAAGACCTTCGGTTATTTTGTCGTTCCATTCTGAAACAACAATCCCAAACCGAAAATCTTTCGCGCTTGGGATCGTATTTTTATCGTATTCTGATAAGTTTTTATTAGCTGTAGCCATTGTAATTAGGTTGCGACTCGGTTTTTATAGATTCCCAAAAACGAAATCTGAAAACTGAAATCTAATTATTGTGCCAATCCAATCATTGCATCAATATTCATCGCTTCAGGAGCTGTTTCGTATTTCTCTTTGATTTCAGTGAAATATTTCAACGCTGCTTCTTTTTGCTTCAATACCAAAGCAGTCTGACCTGCTTTCAATAAGAAACGTGGCGTAGTCACATCATTTTGGTTCATTTCAGAAGCTTTGATGTAATACTCTAACGCTTCTTTTGGCTGATTCAATTGAGAAAAGGCATCACCGATAGCACCTTTTGCCACTACTGACAAAATCATATCGTCTGAGCTGAATTTTTCAAGATAGTCAATTGCTTCTTTATATTTTTTAGTATTCAAGTAAGCCATACCTGCATAATAGTTTGCCAAGTTTGCTGCATCTGTTCCTGAGTAATCTTCAGCGATTTGAATAAATCCTGGCTGTCCTTCAGAAACTTTAAGCGAAAGCGCATACAGAGAATCGCTCACCTTTGGGTCTTGAGAATCTGTTGCTTCTTGAAAATGTTTTTGAGCTTGGAACATTACGTTTGTAGCATCTTCTTCTTTAGGCTCTACAATAAATTTCTTGTATAAAAGATATCCAGCAGCCAAAAGCGCAACAGCACCAATAACAATGAAAATTCCTTTTTGATTTTTAGCAACCCATTCTTCGGTTCTAGAAGCACCTTCATCTAAAGAATTGAATACTCCTGCAGTCGTGCTATCTTTTTCTGATATTGCATCAATTGGGTCTGGTTCGAATTCGTTTTCTTCTTTTGGTTTAGGAGCCTTATATCCTCTTTTGTTATATGTTGCCATTAATTTTTAATTTAGTGAGGTGCAAAAATAAAATTTTTATTCAAATGTAAAAGATGTTTTTGTCGTTATTTTTCAATAATTTGCACGCTCTTAAAAAAATGATGGTAAAAATTACAAAGTTCTCACTATCAGCTGGCGTTTGCAGATGTATTTAAAAAAAATATCCTTATTCAATTATAAAAACTTTTCGGAAGCAAATTTCGAGTTTGACAGCAAGATAAACTGTTTTGTTGGCAAAAACGGCATCGGCAAGACGAATGTGCTCGATGCTATCTATCATTTGTCTTATGGTAAAAGCTATTTCAATCCGTTGGCGGTGCAAAACATAAAACATGATGAGGAATTTTTCGTAATCGACGGCGAGTTTGAAAAAGATGAAAGGAATGAACAAATTGTCTGCAGCCTAAAAAAAGGACAGAAAAAAATCCTGAAAAGAAACGGAAAACAATATGAAAAGTTTTCTGACCACATCGGATTTATTCCCTTGGTCATTATTTCTCCTGCCGATCGCGACTTGATTGTTGAAGGAAGCGAAACCCGAAGAAAGTTTATTGATTCTGTCATTTCGCAATTGGACGCTACTTACTTACAACAACTGATTCAATACCAAAAGGTAATCATCCAGCGAAATGCTTTGTTGAAATATTTTGCCTTGAATCATGTTTTCGAAAGCACAACCTTGAGCATCTATAACGAACAGCTTCATGAGTTGGGACATTCTATTTTTGAAAAGAGAAAACAATTCTTAGAAGATTTTATACCAATTTTCAACAAGCACCATCAAGCTATAACTGGGAATGCTGAAACAGTACAGCTGGTTTACGAAAGTCAGTTGCATGAAAAAGACCTGCTGGCCTTATTTGAAGAAAGTCTGGCAAAAGATCGCGTCTTGCATTATACCACAGTAGGAATCCACAAAGATGATTTGTCTTTTGAAATCGACCACCATCCTATAAAAAAATTCGGTTCACAAGGCCAGCAGAAATCCTTTTTGATTGCCCTGAAATTGGCTCAGTTTGAATTTGTCAAAAAGCAAAGCAAGCAAAATCCGATATTGTTGTTTGACGATATCTTTGATAAACTGGATGAAACTCGTGTTGGAAAAATAATCGAAATGGTCAACAATGATGATTTTGGACAGTTATTTATATCGGATACACATCCTGAACGCACGGAAACTGTTATAAAATCGATGCACCAAAGCTATAAGATTTTCAATCTTTAATTCCGAAAAATCGGTTATCTCCTAGATTTTATGTTTAAAATTCTTAGAACTTATTCTACCATTTAACATAAGTTTTCTTAATTTTATATACCTTTTTTAATCTACAAACTTCCCCGGTTTGTTTTTGAATGCGAAAAACGTTCTGACTATTGGCTTTCTTAACTTAAACCTGCACAAATGTTAGCTTCACTAAAACACAGAAAAGCAATCCACAGCGGACTTTTTATTTTTGTTATTTTATTGCAAGTGCTGATTTTTTCTTTATGGTGCAATCAAAATACCAATGAAAACGAACTTGCGGATTCTTTCCAAAAAGCCAGCAAACAAAGCTTGGTGATGACTTATTCTGGCGAAGTGACAAAAAATTATTTCGATGCAGAAAATTCTTTCATGGAATACTTGTACAATTACGACCTGAACTCGCTGCATAAATACCGTAATTCGCTTGTCAAGATGACCTCTTATCTGGACAGCCTTAACCATGTCATGAATAAAGACGAGGAAGCGCTTCCTAACATCCAAAGCAAAAAAGAAAAAGAAAAAAAGATTATCGTGCTCCGAAAAGAATTGGACTCATTGATAAAATACAGAGTCGATCCTTTTTCTGAAGAAAAGCTGGAGCAATTTAATCTGAAGCCTTATAACCACAAGAAAGTCCTGAATTCGATTTCGTATGACACAATACGTTCTACAGATGGCGTGGAAAGAAAAGGCTTTTTTACGAGAATCGGCAACGCTATCGCTGGAAAATATGATGTAGAAAAAGAGGAACTTCATTATTATATGACCATGATGTACGGCTCGGTCGAAAAGACTGGAACGCCCGAAGAACAGATGGCTATGATTTTCAATACCACACAAAAGCATTACGAAAAAGAATTTGGGCGATTGAAAAATACCTATTCTAAATTAAGAGAAATTGACCGCGAGCTCATGATTGTTAATAAAAAAATCTTGAAAAACAGTCAAGACATTATCCTGTTATATGACAAATCGGTGCAAGAATCCAACAAGCTGCAATTTGAAAAAGCGTTAGAAAATCTACGGAACAAACGAAGCCTGATTACTATCTTAATCATAGTAATGGCAGTATGCACAGGACTGCTACTGCTCTACTTTATTTTTGCCTACCATTTCGAAAAGAAATTAGCCGCTGCCAAAATAGAAGCCGAGAAAAATCTAGAATTCAAAAATCGTATTATCGGAATGTTGAGTCATGAAATGCGCTCTCCGCTGAGCATTATTTCGAATCTGACTCACAAACTGAAAGCTACAAAAATGAACAGCTCACAAAGCGAAATGGCCAAATCGTTGAATTTTACGTCAAATTCGCTACAGATTACCGTAAACCAGATTTTGGATTTCTTCAAAAATGAAAACGGAAAGCTGGTTTTATACAATTCTAAAATTATCCTTAAAGATGAAGTTTCAGCAATACTGGAATCGCTGGGATCGTTAGCAGATGCAAAAAAAATAGAACTGATCTCACACGTTGATAATTCCTTAGAAAAAGAAGTCTGGGTTGACAGCGGAAAAATACATCAGCTGTTTTATAACATGATCGGAAACGCCATAAAATTTACTTCAAAAGGAAATATCACAGTGTATTGTCACTTTACTGATATAGGAGAAAAATTCAGGTTTGACGTAAAAATTCAAGATACCGGAGCCGGAATTCCAAAAGAGGATTTAGAAAAAATATTTGACAAATATTACCAAAGCAAGCACCATACCGAACAAGTCGGTTTTGGCGCTGGACTAGGCCTTAGCCTATGTAAAGAAATCGTGGAATTATACAACGGAGAAATCGCGGTAGAAAGCGAGCTCGGCAAAGGAACCGAGATCTCTTTCCATCTGTTTTTAGAAAAATCAGATGCTGCTCAGGAAACAAGCCAAACAAAATTGATTAACACTTATGGAAACGCCAAAATCAAAGTTGCAGTAGTAGACGATGACGCTATGGTGATGGCAGTATTAAAAAAAATATTGTCCGATATCAATTTCACCATGATAGGCTTCAGTTCTGAAAATACGATAAAAGAATACCTGCAAAAAGAAACCGTCGACATCATCATGACCGACCTCCAGATTGCCAACGCTTCTGGAATCGACCTCATAAAAGACATCAAAAACATGAGTAACAAAAATACCATGACACCTATTATAGCCATAACGGGCGACAGTTACATGAATTCGATTGAGCTGTCCAGCATACAAGCCGACGAGCTAATAATCAAACCCATAAATCGAGAAGAATTGTATTCAAAATTGCTGAAAGTACTGCAATAAAAGCTTTTAAAATTACCCAATTTCACAAAAACTAATCCAATAAATTTTCTTAATATTGTTAGGCTGAAAAACAGCCCATAACTTAAATTCCGATCAAAATGCTTTCACCAAAAACGCTTCAATTTTTAGAAGACCTCAAAGAAAACAACAACCGCGAATGGTTTTTGGCTAACAAATCATATTACGAAGAATACAAAAAAGAATACCATCAGCTGATTTCTGATTTTTTAGAGGAAATGGTTCCTTTCGACGATTCACTCCGAAATCTAGAACCTAAAAAATGTGCTTTCAGGATCAATCGCGACATTCGTTTTTCGAAAGACAAATCGCCATATAAAACCCACATGGGCATCTGGATGACAACCGACCAAAATCGCAGCAATTCTCCTGGTTATTATGTCCATATCGAAAAAGGAGGTAGTTTTATCGCCGTAGGATTGCATGTGCCAGAAGCAGCTGATTTAAAAAAGGTACGCAAAGAGATTGCCTATTTCTATGAAGATTTAGAAGAAATCGTAAACGACAAAGATTTTAAAAAGATATATCCAGAATTAGACAGAACCGAAGCCAATTCCTTAAAAACGGCTCCAAAAGATTATGAAAAAGACCATCCGGCAATTGAATTCTTAAAGCTCAAGAGCTTTACTGTATCTCAAAAACTAGACGACAAGTCGTTATTTGAAAAGGATTTTGTCAAAAAAACCGCAAAAAAATTGATTACCGCCAAGCCTTTGAACGATTTTTTAACTCGCGGCCTAAATACCGAGTAGTTCATTATGAATTACAGATCGTTTAAAGTACTTTTGCCGTTCATTTTTATTCCTCATCATAATGGAAATTCTCGCTAATTTTTCCCTTAAAAACTACAATACTTTTGGCATCGAGGCCAAAGCAAAGCAATTCGTTTCGGTGCATTCTGTTGAAGAACTCAAAACAGTCCTGCAGGAAAACCCAACACAAAAAAAATTCATTCTTGGCGGCGGCAGCAATATGTTGCTGACCCAAGACATTGACGCATTGACAATCCACGTTGACCTAAAAGGAAAGAAAATCATTGAGCAGACAGAAGATGCTGTCTGGGTTGAAGCCAAAGCCGGCGAAAACTGGCATGAATTTGTCTTATGGACCATCGGCCAAGATTTTGGCGGACTGGAAAATATGTCGCTGATTCCCGGTAATGTAGGAACAACGCCTATACAGAATATTGGCGCGTACGGAACAGAAATCAAGGATACTTTTGTCTTCTGTGAAGCGATGAACATTGAAACTTTTGAAATCAAGAAGTTTACGAAAGAAGAATGCAAATTCGGATACCGCGAAAGCATTTTCAAGAATGAAGCCAAAGGCCAATATATCATCATTTCTGTCGTTTTCAAGCTTACAAAGCAAAAACACAAAATCAACATTTCGTATGGAGATATCGCGGCCGAGCTTACCAAAAAAGATATCGTGACACCAACGCTAAAAGACGTCAGCAATGCAATTATTGCAATCCGCCAAAGCAAATTGCCTGACCCTAAAGAACTAGGCAATAGTGGAAGTTTTTTCAAAAACCCTATCATTCCGAAAAGCGATTTCGAAAGAATCCATCTTTTACATCCTGAAATGCCGAGCTATAGCGTCTCGGAAACCGAAGTAAAAGTTCCTGCCGGATGGCTCATCGAGAAAGCTGGATTTAAAGGAAAGCGTTTTGGCGATGCAGGTATACATAAAAACCAAGCTTTAGTCTTAGTCAATTACGGAAACGCTACCGGACAAGAAATCTTGAATGTTTCAAAAGACATCCAAAAAAAGGTAAAAGAGCTTTTCGATATTGAAATTGAAGCGGAAGTGAACGTGATTTAATCAAAAATAAGCTTTCGAAATTCAGAGAAAAATATAAAAATCGTAATGGATAATTTTCTTAATTTTAATTAAGATTCAGAATTGAAATTCCGCATTTCAATTGTACCTTTGCACACATTTTTTAAAGACACCAAGCTTATATGTTGAACATTATTTTTTATGCATTTATCGGGGTTGTAGCTGTACAATTATTCTACTATATCATTGTTTTTGGAAAATTTTCTTTTGCAAAGCCTCAGAAAAGTACTCCGAAAAGAATTCCTATTTCAGTCATTGTCTGCGCTAAAAATGAAGAAGAAAATGTAAAAAAATTCATCCCGCTTCTGGCAGAGCAAAATTATCCCGACTACGAGATTATCTTGATTGACGATGCTTCAAGCGATTCGACTTTGGATATTTTCGAGGAATTTGAAAAACAATATTCTAACATACGCTTAGTAAAAGTACAGAATAACGAAGCCTTCTGGGGCAATAAAAAATTCGCGCTTACCTTAGGAATAAAAGCGGCCAAAAACGAATATCTTTTGTTTACCGATGCCGATTGCTATCCGTCAACAAAAGAGTGGATCAAAGAAATGAGCTCGCAATTCACCATGAGCAAGACAATTGTCCTCGGTTATGGGGCTTATGAGAAAATTGCAGGTTCCTTCCTAAACAAAATCATACGTTTTGAAACGATGCTGACTGCCGTACAATATTTTTCATGGGCAAAAATGAAGCATCCGTATATGGGTGTTGGACGAAATCTGGCTTACAAAAAAGAAGAATTCTTTAATGTAAACGGATTTATCGACCATATGAAAATCCGATCTGGCGACGATGATTTATTCATCAATCAAGCTTCAAGCGGAAAGAATACGACTATTTGCTTTACGCCCGAAAGCTTCACTTTTTCTGAACCGAAAAAATCATTCAAGGAATGGTTTGATCAAAAAAGAAGGCACGTTTCAACCGCAACCTTCTACAAACCATTTGATAGGATGCAACTTGCTATTTTCTTCTTGTCACAGTTTCTTTTTCTAGTCATGGCAATACTCCTGCTTGCATTCCAATACAATTGGATGATTATAACACCTATCGTGGCCGGAAGATATATCTTTGCTTGGATTTCTTTAGGCTATGGCGCAAATAAACTAAGAGAAAAAGACGTTATGTATTGGTATCCTGTTATAGAAATTGCGCTTATATTCACGCAATTGAATATCTTTATAACAAATATCTTTTCAAAGCCGGTACATTGGAAATAAAAAAACAAATAGAGAAAGCTAAAATCGGAGACCAAGTTGCCTTCACTACTCTATTGGATTATTATTGGAACGAGGTGTACGGATTCATGCTCCAAAGAACCCAAAACGAAACGGACGCGGAAGACATTACAATCGAGACTTTCGCAAAAGCTTTTGACAAAATCTCCACCTATAACCCTGATTTTCAATTCAACACTTGGCTTATTTCTATCGCAAAAAATGTCCATATCGACATGCTCCGCAAGAAAAGATCCACGCTTTTCGTTGATATTACTGATGAAGAAGACAATCAGGCCTATAATATTGCTGATAGTTCTCCTTCCGCAGAAGACAAATTGATTACGGAGCAAAATTTGTCACGTCTTCTGCAATTCATCAAAGAACTCAAACCTCACTATCAAGAAGTCATCCAACTCCGCTATTTCCAAGAATTAAGCTATCAGGAAATCTCCGAAGAACTACAAGAACCCTTGAGTAATGTGAAGATAAAACTGCTCCGTGCCAAAAAACTCTTGGCTGAAATTATCAAAAACAAAAGATAATACTTCTTTTTAATCCTATCTTTTTTAACAGCCACTATTACAAAAAATCGTAATTTTATGTGGTTAACCAATTGATATACTTAAAATGAAACAAAAATTATTTTTTATGCTGTTCGTGATTTTTTCTGTCACGGCAGCAAAAGCACAATTTACGACTCCGAATACCGGAGTAAGCTGGAGCCTTGATGATTTGATGGCCAATGCTCCTTCGGCAGTAAGTCTCACAGGAGGAATTTACACCTTATCACAAAACCTTACGATTGCTCCTACTGACAGTATCATAATCGATACTGATGTAACATTACACATCAATGCAGATGTACAGATTACCGTGCAGGGAAATTTTACATCTGATTCTGATGCTATCACGATTACAGCAACAAACACCGCCACACCCTACAATACCATTACTTTTGAATCAGGTTCCAGCGGTTATTTCAGGAACACGACAATCAATTATGGAAAAGGAATACGGGTGGCTACGCCTGACTTCGAAATGCAGTCCTGCGTAATGGCATATCATACGAACGGAACAACGACAAGCGGAGCCATTACCTTTTCGACTGGCGGAAATGCGCTGATCAACAATTCCAGGTTCTTATTCAATTTTTATCCGGCTTTCAATTCAGGAGCCAATCAGTCAGTTGCTCCAACACTGACCAACAATTATCTAGAAGGAAACAACCAATCCAATGGAAACCGTCCGCAAATCAATATGGGTCCGAGTGGTGCAGATACGCTACGAATCGTTGGAAACACCATAAAAGGCGATCGTACTAAAATCATGACTGGCGGTATTGGAGCGTCGAACCTATTGGGAGGAGGTCAGCTTAAAGTCATCATCGACAACAATATTATTACAGACAACCGTTACGGCATTACTGTTATTGGAGCTGCTTCATCAGGATACATCAGAGGAAATATTATTGAAAATAATAATACCCAAAATATTCCTGCTCAAGGAGGAAGTGGTATTTCACTTAGCGCTTCAGGAGCGACCACCATGAATATTATTGCCAGCCGTAACCAAATCCGAAGAAATCTTTGGGGAATTACGGTTATCGGAACGGCAAGAATCAACCTTGGCGATACAAATACGGCTACCTTAAACGAAGGAGGCAATGTTTTTTCCGAAAACGCAAATGGCGGAGCAACATACGCATTATTCAACAATACGGCGCTGCCAATCATGGCCATGAACAATTGCTGGATTGAAGGGACTGAACCAACTGCAGCCGATGTCGAAAATGTAATCAGCCATCAGGTTGATGACAACACTTTAGGACCGGTGACTTTTACTCCTTTTGGCTGTGATGCCTTATCAGTTCCAGGATTCGCTACTTCAAAACCTATTATTTATCCGAATCCGAGCAAGGGAAAAATCAATATCGAGATGGCTGAAAGCGGCACAATAAGCATATTCGCTATCAATGGCATGTTTATCCAAAATTTCGATTTAAATGAAGGAAGAAATACTATTGATGTAGATCTTCCAGCTGGGATTTATATTACAAAAACCGAAACACAAGGTAAAAATTTCAGTAATAAATTAGTTATTCAATAACAAAATCAGATTCAAAATCTCAAGGCAAGTCTAGCTAGGCTTGCCTTCTTTTTATGGATAACAAAGTATATTAACGCATTACAAATTATAAACATAAAAAACCTACAAAAACTTTAAAAAAAGTACAATAAAAAAGTTAACGATTTCGTTATACTACTAAACAATTCCAGCTTATGGTAAACATCTACGCTAACTTTAAATTATGCAATCATGTCAAACCTCAACATTTTTAAACAAAGCTGGAATGAAATTGTTTTTGAAGGCAGAAACAAGGAATATGGCGCGTACCAGCTACGCCAAGAGAATCCAAGAACTACTTTAAAAGCATTGTTTTTTGGAATACTCGCTTGTGCTTCTTTGCTTAGCATACCTCTAATTTCTGGGCTATTAAAAAAAGAAGTGCCCAACGTCACTGATGCTCCTTATGTCCTTCCAGATGCCATTCTTGTAAATACAGAAATTTTCAAAAAGACGAAACCCGAGGCGCCTGCTAAAAAATCAGAGCCTGAGAAATCTTCAGAAAAACAAATCAAAAATGTAACTCCTACTGTAACTGATGCGAAAGACACTCCCAATGAAGTACAAGAGATAGATCCTACCAAAAATATCAAAACAGGAGATTCTGATAATCCAGGAGATAATAAAGGTAACATTGCACTCGGAAACAGTTCATCTGATGGGAAAGGAAACGAAACAACGTATGACTCTGGTACAACAAAGGGCAACGATACTGGAAACGAAATACTTAATATTGGAGTGCTTCAAGCCAATCCAGAATTCCCAGGAGGCATTAAGAACTTTTTAGCTTTAGTCGGAAAAAAATTCAAGACTCCCGAAATCGACGAGCAAGGAATAATGAAAATCTTTGTCTATTTTGTTGTTGAAAAAGACGGAACGTTGAGTAATATCAAAGTGTTGAGAGATCCAGGATATGGATTAGGCGAAGAAGCCATACGTGTCTTGAAATCTATAAAAACAAAATGGAAACCTGGCATACAAAATGACAAACCTGTTAGAACGGCTTACAATCTGCCTATCAGTGTCGATATCAAAAATAATTAATTTGAGTAGTTAACTATTTTTATTTTCAAAAAACCCTGCGAACTGTGCCTGCAGGGTTTTTTATTTAAGAACGATTCATTTTTCATGCCGGCTAAAAACCCGTATTTCGCTAACATCACATTAACGTATTAAATAAAAACATTCGTTATCTTTGTACTTTCAAAATAGAGTTTATGGAAACCGTTTTAGATACTGCCGTTTTACCTACAGGAAAACCAAAATGGCTAAAGGTAAAACTACCTATTGGCCAAAAATATACAGAACTTAGAGGATTAGTAGACAAATACAAACTGAATACGATCTGTACCTCAGGAAGTTGCCCGAATATGGGTGAATGCTGGGGCGAAGGAACTGCTACCTTTATGATTTTAGGGAATGTCTGTACGCGTTCTTGCGGTTTTTGCGGTGTAAAAACAGGAAGACCCGAAACGGTTGATTGGGACGAGCCTGAAAAAGTGGCACGCTCTATCAAAATCATGAACATCAAGCATGCAGTAGTAACAAGCGTTGACAGAGACGACTTGAAAGACGGAGGCTCGATTATTTGGATCGAAACCGTAAAAGCCATCCGAAGAATGAATCCCAACACTACACTAGAAACACTGATTCCTGATTTCCAAGGAATTGAAAGAAATATCGACCGAATCGTAGAAGCTAATCCAGAAGTAGTTTCGCACAACATGGAAACCGTTAGACGATTAACTCGCGAGGTTCGAATTCAAGCAAAGTACGACAGGAGCTTGGCCGTTTTAAAATACCTAAAAGAAAAAGGAATCAATAGAACCAAATCAGGTATCATGTTGGGTCTTGGAGAGACTGAAGAAGAAGTAATCCAAACATTACATGACTTGCGCGATGCTAATGTTGATGTAGTAACCATAGGACAATACTTGCAGCCAAGCAAAAAACACCTGCCAGTAAAAGAATTTATCACGCCAGACCAGTTCGCGAAATATGAAAAAATCGGTTTGGAATTAGGTTTCCGCCATGTAGAAAGCGGTGCTTTGGTGAGATCTTCTTACAAAGCCCAAAAACACATTTTATAAGTCATAAAACCCAAAGACGAAAGTCTTAAAGCCGTTTTTATAAATGCTTTTGTTTTTCTGACTTTAAAAACTTGTTGACTTTAAAACTTTATGACTTTAAAAACTAGAATTGCTATTAATGGATTCGGCAGAATCGGAAGAAACTTATTCCGCCTTTTGCTTAACCACCCGACTATCGAAGTCGTAGCCATCAATGATATTGCAGACAACAGAACAATGTCGCATTTAGTGAAATACGACAGTATTCATGGCGTTTTGCCCTTTGAATGTTCTTCTGATCAAGAGAATATTATCATCGATGGAAAACCCTATCCCTTCTTTCATGAAAAAAGCATCTCGAATCTCGATTGGAAATCGCTCGATATTGATGTCGTAATCGAATCGACAGGAAAATATAAGACCTTTGAAGAAATCAACCTTCATATCCTGGCGGGTGCAAAAAAAGTAATTCTTTCTGCTCCTTCAGAAACCGACAAGATTAAGACGGTTGTTCTGGGCGTAAATGAACATATCCTTGATGGTACGGAGAAAATCATTTCTAACGCCAGCTGTACGACAAACAACGCTGCACCGATGATCAAAGTCATCAATGATTTATGCGGTATCGAACAAGCTTATATTACCACTGTACATTCTTACACTACAGACCAGAGTCTTCACGATCAGCCTCATAAGGATCTTCGAAGAGCCAGAGGCGCGGCACAATCTATCGTTCCCACAACAACGGGCGCGGCAAAAGCACTTACAAAAATTTTCCCTGAATTGGATGGCAAAATTGGAGGAAGCGGTATTCGTGTTCCTGTACCCGATGGATCTTTGACAGACATCACTTGTTATGTAAAACGAGAAGTTTCTATCGAAGAAATCAACAAAGCTTTTCAAAATGCCTGCAGCAACGAATTCAAAGGACTCATGGCCTATACAGAAGACCCTATCGTTTCGGTAGATATTATAGGCAATAGAAATTCCTGTCTTTTTGACTCACAGCTAACCTCTGTAATTGACAAAATGGTAAAGGTTGTTGGCTGGTATGATAATGAAATCGGATATTCTTCGCGCATTATCGATTTAATTTCATTAACAAATAAGAAATAGCTACTTTTATCCCTTATCAAGGGCTTTAAAATGAAGTATTTACCACCACTACTCTTTATTCTCTTATTTAATTCCCTGCTGTATTCACAGCAAAAAAAAACTGCGTCTACAAAAGTCGACAGCGTTGATTACTACATACAGCTGGCAAGCTTCAATCTAAAGATCAATAATTATCAAAATGCTTTAGAGAGTTCTCAAAATGCCATTGAGTTTTCACAAAAAAAAGGCGACAAGGCACAGGAAGCAAATGCTTATACTTTTTTAGGAAGCATCTATTTTGAGCTTAAAAAATACGATGATGCTATTGAAACATATGTACGCAGCATCTCGCTATATAATGACCTAGAACCTTCTACTGAACAGGCTTATTGCTATTACAATCTCGGATTGTGTTACATGGAAAAGGGAAAATACGGTGTGGCAGAAATCTATTTTGATAAAGCCAATGCGATTTATGAAATCATAGAGATTCCTGATGCTAAAGAGCTCCTAAATCTCCAGAAAGGAATTCTTTATAAGGCCAAAGGAAAAACACAATTAGCATCGTCCATCTTCAATACGATTATTGCCAAACCTGATAACGATGACAGTTTTAAGACCAAGGCAGAAGCCTTGTACCAGATGGGCACAATTGAGTTCGAGGCTGGCCGTAGCCATCTTGCCTTAAATTACCTCAATCGGGCCTTAGAATTAAATTCAAGAAGCGATAATTTTGAGCAGAAATCCAAAATCCTGAAGCTAATCAGTGAGGTTTATGAAATGATGATGGACATCGATAATTCGTTTCTTTACTTGAAAAAACACTTGGTCTTAAAAGATTCCATCATACAGTTAAACAGCAAAAAAATTGGGGCAGAAGCTTTCGAAAAATTCAAAGAAAGCGAGCAGATGAAAACCATAAAACAAAAAGACAAAGAAAATCGAGAGCAGAAAAAATTGATCAAAGTTTCCAAGCTTACCAGCGTATTGAGCATTGCCTTGATTACGATTCTCTCACTATTAAGCTTGTCGTTATATAAAAACAACATCATCCGGAACAGGACGAACAAACAGCTACAGGAAAAAAATACGGAACTTGAAATTGCAAAAGACAAGGCTGAAAAAGCCTCTCAAGCAAGAGCTGAGTTTTTATCAACCGTAAGCCATGAGCTTCGAACGCCTCTAAATGCCATTAACGGAATCACACACCTTCTGATTGAAGAAAACCCGAAAAAATCGCAAATCGATTACCTGAAGTCACTGAAGTTCTCCGGAAATTACCTGCTGACTTTTATAAATGAAATCCTAGAAATCAACCGAATCGAGTCAAATAATATTGAAGTTGAAAAAATCTGCTTCAACCTTAGACAGCTTCTAATTGACATACAGAATTCGCTAAAAGAAATCGCAAGCCAAAATAACATCAATTTCGGATTGGAAATAGATCCTGAAATTTGCAAGACATTTTCTGGCGACCCGACAAAACTTTCCCAGATTTTCATGAATCTGATCAATAATGCCTTAAAATTTACGGAAAACGGAACTGTAATTGTCCGCGCAAAACTTCTGGACGAAACAGAAACCAAGCAGAACATTTATTTTGAAATCGTAGACACGGGCATTGGAATTCCAGAAGAAAAGCAAGAAATTATCTTTGAAAGCTTTTCGCAAGGCTCTGTTGAAATCAACAGAAAATATGGCGGAACTGGCTTAGGACTGGCCATTGTAAAACGATTGGTCACAATGCTAGGCGGCACCATCAAATTAGAAAGTACTATTAAAAAAGGGTCTAACTTTAATTTCAGCCTAGAATTAGATAAAGGAATTGAAAACCATGAAATCTTAAAACTCTATACAAACGATAGTGATTTTATCGATAAAAAAGTGCTTCTTGTTGAGGACAACAAAATCAACCAGATGGTGACCAAAAAAATGCTAGAAAAGAAGCAGATTGAATGTGAAATTGTCGAGAATGGAGAAGACGCCATAGAAGCTGTCAGAAACAACAAATACGATTTGGTACTGATGGATGTGCATCTTCCGGGCATAAACGGAACTATTGCCACCCAAAGTATCCGAAAATTCGACAAGAAGACTCCGATTATTGCATTAACCGCGATTTCCTTAAATGAAAACAGAGAAATGCTGCTTTCCTTCGGAATGACAGATGTTATCACCAAACCATTCAATCCAGAAGCTTTCTACAGGGTTATTGCAGAAACGATGAATAGCAATTAGTTTCTAGAAATCAGCTCTTTGATAAGCGTCCTAACTTTTGGCTCAGCCTTTTTAGCCGCTTCCAATACTTCCTGATGAGAAACCGTATCGATGTTGTGCTCGTCGCCCATATCCGTAATCACAGAAATACCAAAGCACTGCATGTCCATATGGCGGGCAACAATAACTTCAGGAACCGTTGACATTCCGACGCAATCTGCGCCAAGAATTTTTACCATTCTGTATTCCGAAAGTGTTTCAAATGTCGGCCCTTGTAGTCCGTAATAAATACCATCCTTCACTTCGATGTTCAGCTCAATAGCAATCGCTTTGGCCTTGTTGATCAATTCTCTAGAATAAGGCTCGCTCATGTTGACGAATCTCGGACCGAATCTTTCATCATTTTTTCCTCGAAGCGGATGTTCGGGCATCATGTTGATATGATCGTAAATGATGACGATATCTCCCACTTTATAAAAAGGATTCACGCCTCCAGAAGCATTAGAAACAACCAACTTCTGCACGCCAAGATATTTCATTACTCTTACCGGAAAAGTCACTTCTTTCATGTCATATCCTTCATAAAAATGGAAACGGCCTTGCATGGCCACCACCTTTTTAGTTCCGATAGTTCCAAACACCAAAGCTCCTTTATGGCCTTGCACCGTTGAAACCGGAAAATTAGGAATCTCGTTGTATGGCAACGTAAATTCAATCTGGATATCCTCTGTAAAACCTCCTAATCCAGAACCAAGGATTACTCCATATTCTGGCGAAAAATTAGTTTTTGATTGTATATAATTAACTGTTTCTTGAACTTTTTCCCACATAATTTAAAATAGTTTTGTCAAAATCATTACCGCCAGAAATAAAATGGCTTTTTATCGGGAGATAGAAAAGCTGGCTGTCTGGAAGCCTTCCTTTTAATCGGACGAAATCTTTTTCGGTCGTGATGATTTTTTTATCCTGCGCTTTATTTTTTATCTCTGCAATGTCTTTTTCCGTAAAATGATGATGGTCCGGAAATGTCAGGATTACATCGTTTTCGCTTTGCAAATATGCAAAAAACGGTTCGGGTTTGGCTATTCCTGCCAAAAGTAATTTATCAACAGGCTTGATTTCGGAAACAGAAAGCTGCTTTTCTTCCGAAAACACAAATTCATCATAGGCTATCGAGGTAAAACATAACTTTTGGTCTGAATCAATTTTTAGCTTTTTCTGAATCCTATCTTGTTCTTTGGCAGATAGATCTGGCGGGCATTTGGTAACTACGATAATTTTTGCCCGTTCCGCTCCATTTCTGCTTTCGCGAAGATTCCCTACTGGCAAAATAAGATCATCTGAATACAAATCTCCATAAGCTGTCAATAAAACATAAAGCCCTGCTTTTACTTTTCTGTGCTGAAAAGCATCATCTAGTAAAACGATATCAGGCTGTGAAATCTTCAGTAACTGCTCAATTCCGTTCCTTCGATCTGCATCTACAGCAACTTGGATGTTGGGAAACTTTTTATAGAACTGAAAAGGCTCATCTCCTAAAATTGCGGCATCTGAATTTTCATCGGCTAAGACAAAACCTTCTGATTTTCGTTTGTAACCGCGACTCAATGTCGCTATCTTGTAATTAGGAGAAAGCAGACGAATCAAATATTCAATCTGCGGTGTTTTGCCCGTTCCTCCAACGCTCAGGTTGCCGACAGCTATTATGGGAAGGTCAAAAGAATACGATTTTAAAATCCCTTTGTCAAAAAGAAAATTCCTAATGCTGGTAATAAGACCATATAAAACAGAAAAAGGGAAAAGTATTTTTCGCAATAACATCATAGTACGAAAGTATAATATTTTATCTTTGAAACATAAAGCTAGGGCATATTTGCGACTATTGAATTCTGCTTTGCCTATTCATGCTTTTTGGCAATTTAAGCCTAATTTTTAAAATTATGAAGATAAAAGAAATTATTTCGGTACTAGAAACTATGGCGCCGTTAGCTTATGCGGAGGATTTTGACAATGTTGGATTACTTGTCGGAAATCAAGATGATGAAGCCACAGGTGTTTTGGTTTGCCATGATGCTTTAGAAAACGTAATCGAAGAAGCTATTTCAAAAAAATGCAATTTCGTTGTCTGTTTTCATCCGATTTTATTTTCGGGGCTGAAAAAAATTACCGGAAAAAATTATGTAGAACGTGCCGTCTTGAAAGCCATCAAAAATGATATTGCAATTTATGCCGTACATACAGCTTTAGACAATCACCAAAATGGCGTGAATAAGATTTTTTGTGATGCTATAGGACTGAAAAACACAAAAATATTAGTTCCTAAAGAAAATTTTATCCAAAAATTAATCACTTATACGATTCCAGAAAATCACCAGAAATTACGAAATGCCTTATTTGACGCAGGCGCTGGAAATATAGGGAATTATGAAAACTGCAGCTTTAATTCACAGGGAATTGGCAGCTACCAAGGCAACGAGAACAGCAATCCCGAAATTGGTGAAAGAGGCGAATTTGTAGAAAATACAGAGATAAAAATAGAAGTCACTTTTGAAAAACACCTACAAGGCAAGATTTTAAAGGCTTTATTTTCAAATCACGTTTATGAAGAAGTTGCCTACGAAATTTATGATTTGCAGAATTCTCATCAAAATATAGGTTTAGGAATGATTGGTGAGCTAGAAACTGAACTGCCTGAGAAAGAGTTTTTAGAATTTGTAAAAACCAAGATGAAAGCCGAAGGAATCCGTCATTCCGAATACCTTGGAAAACCGATAAAAAAAGTAGCCATGCTTGGCGGTTCGGGAAGTTTTGCAATTAAAAAGGCAATTCAGGCCGGAGCAGATGCTTTTTTGACCGCAGATTTGAAATATCATCAGTTTTATGAGTCTGAAAATCAGCTGCTTTTAGCGGATATAGGGCATTACGAAAGTGAACGCTATACAAAAAATTATATAGTTGATTATCTTACGAAAAAAATTCCTAATTTTGCAATCATTTTATCAGAAGAAAATACAAATCCAGTTAAGTACTTATAGAATATGGCGACTACAAAAGAATTGAGTGTTGAAGACAAGTTAAGAGCGATTTATGATCTACAGTTAATCGACTCAAGAATTGACGAAATCAGAAATGTTAGAGGTGAATTGCCTTTGGAGGTGGAAGATTTGGAAGATGAAGTGGCTGGCTTGAGCACACGTCTTGACAAATTGAAAAACGATTTGGAAGTTATCGAAGAGCAGATCAAAGTAAAAAAGAATGCTATCGACGAACATAAAGAAGCCATCAAAAAATATACAAAACAGCAAGAAACTGTTCGTAACAACAGAGAATTCAACTCTTTGACTAAAGAGGTTGAGTTCCAAGAGCTAGAAATTCAATTGGCTGAAAAGCAGATTAAAGAAATGAAAGCTTCTATCGAGCACAAAAAGCAAGTAATTTCAGATTCTAAAGAAAAATTAGAAGCAAAATCGTCTCACTTAAAGCATAAAAAATCTGAATTAGACGCTATCATGTCTGAAACAGAAAAAGAAGAAACTTTCCTTTCTGAAAAATCAGCAGAATATGAAGCGTTGATTGAGGTAAGATTATTGCAAGCTTACAAAAGAATCAGAAGCAGTGTTCGCAACGGACTAGCTGTCGTTTCAATTGAAAGAGGCGCCTCAGCAGGTTCTTTCTTTACGATTCCGCCACAAACACAAATGGAAATCGCTTCTCGTAAAAAAGTAATTACCGACGAGCATTCCGGAAGAATCTTAGTCGACGCAGCATTAGCTGATGAAGAAAAAGAAAAAATGGAGAAATTATTTTCAAAATTCTAGATATATTTAGTCCCGATAATCATCGGGACTTTTTTTTATGAAAAAAATCAGCAACCTGCTTCTCGCCAAATCTATCGGATTATATATTAATCTCCTTAGCTATGTGTCGCCAAAAAAAGCGTCGCAATTGGCCTATAAGTTTTTTAGCGAACCGAGAACAGGAAAGCTTTTTTCAGACCAGATGCCCGAAGTCTTGAAAAATGCCAAGACTGAAATCCTGGAGATGAGAGAACATCAATTCCCTGTCTATATCTGGGAAGGGAATGACACGTATGTCCTTTTAGTCCATGGCTGGGAAAGTAATGCTTCACGTTGGGAAAATTTCCTTCCCTACCTAAAACAATCAGGGTGTTCGATTATTGCGTTAGATGCTCCAGCTCACGGCTTATCTTCGGGAAGGGAGTTCAACGTTCCGAGATATGCTGAATTTGTAGATGTCGTTGTCGAAAAATACAAGCCGCAGTTTTTAATCGGCCATTCTATGGGAGGTGCTACTTCTTTATACTACCAACATCTTTATCAAAACAAAGCGATTGAAAAGATGGTACTCTTAGGCGCTCCGTCTGACTTGCAGACTTTAGTCCTAAATTATGCAAAGCTATTAAGCTTGAATATGAAAACTATCAGCATGATCGAAAATCATTTTCTAGAGCACTTCAAAATTAAGGTAGAAGAGTTTTCTGGAAAGATATTTGGTTCCAGAATAAAAGTAAAAGGCTTGATTGCCCATGATATCGATGATGATGTGGTTTCTTTTGAAGAAGCTAAAAAGATAGTAAGTTCATGGAAAGAAGCTACCTTTATTGAAACCCGCGGCTTAGGTCATAGCATGCATGACGATATCTTATACAAGAAGATTTGTTCCTTTTTATTCGATAAAGGAAATTATATGGATAACAAAAGAGCATCGTAATCGATGCTCTTTTTAGTTATTTCTTAATGATCTTTTTGGTTTCTGACCTATTTCCGTCTACGACTTTCACAAAGTACAATCCTTGAGAAAAAGAACTCAAATCGATTGCATTATCTTCAGAGATTGGAGCTCCATAAACGCGTTGTCCTACAGCATTACAAATCTCAACTCTTGCGTCTGCAGATAAATCTTTTGTCTTGATCGTCAGCCTGTCTGTTGCTGGATTCGGATATACAATAAACTCCAACCCGCTAACCTCATCCACACTTAAAAACTCACTCTGCACTTGAAGAATAGCTGCCTGCATGTTAGGAATTGGCCCGATATTACCACCTGTTCCTTGTGGTATTCCAGTAGATTGAAGAAGATTCCTCATTTGTACAGGCGTCATGTAGTTACCGGTAAGGGTATGGTAATACGATTGCAACACGATCGCGCAAGAAGCGACTATTGGCGTTGCCGAACTCGTCCCAGAAAAATTAGTATAGTATTGGTTGAAATCGCCGCCAATCTGTTGGGCATCTCCATAACCAGATGCAAAAACGCCAGTTCCCCAAGCATGCACATCTACCCTAGCACCATAGGTACTAAAAGAAAGCTTGTTATGATTGATGGTGTTATCACCAGCTCCGACCATAATGGCACCGCTGTTTCCTCTGTTTCTATAATTCAGGTAAGGTGCCGAATCTAAATTTTCTGCTCCGTTTCCTGCTGCCGCTACAATTATTATCCCTGCATCGGTTGCCGCTTTGGTTAGATCCCAAACTGCACCTACATATTCGGCCGGGCCGTAGTTTCCTTGAGCTCCGGTTGCCTGCATTTCATAAATCAAAATATCCCCGGCAGCTGAATTAGCGATAGCCTGAGTAACTGCTGCAACACGATTGTAACCTGATGTCTGCCACTCTGGAGCCAGCATCATTTGTGCTGCTCCATAAGCCATACCGGAAATACCATAAGCACCTTTGTCGCCATAAACAATTCCAAAAACGGCAGTACCATGTTCTGAATAACTTGTCGTCACGCTCGATGAAATGTTCATTCCTGGTGCTAATATTACATTTCTTTCGTTAAGATCTTCGTGCTCGCTATTAAAACCGTACTCCACATCACGAATTCTGATACCAGCACCATTAAGATTTAATCCCCATGCATATGTCATGTTTACTCCCGGATTAGGCTGGATATAAGTCTGATTTACTTCAAAATTAGGAGTTGTTGGCGGAATATCAGCAGGCGGCTGTATAGGCTCCAAGGAGCTCAACGAGCAATATTCAACTTCCGGAAATTCTTCTAGTTTTTTTGCTAGCGCAAGCAGCCTATCATTTGTAGGATTATTAATTTTTATCTTAAGTATGTTTCGCAGTTTTGCAACCGAATGCCCTTTGCCTGTCAATTCGATAGCTTTCTGTTCTAATTCATCAAGCTTTTCATCAGAAATTTCTATTCCTTTTTCTAGAACTAGACCATATTCTTGCTGCAGCGCCTTAAAACCTGGGATTGATTGTGCTACTGTATTATACGATGCTTCATCAAAATGCAATGATGTATCAAACGAAACATACAGCTCGTGCGCATTACTGCCTTTTTCTAAGGCAAAATCTCCTTTCCTGTTTTGCCCGTAGGAAGCTACTATCGAAAGCAACATCAAATGTATAATCAAGGTAATTTTTTTCAAAATAATAAGCTTAATTGATTAGTACTCTAAATTTGGTGCAAGATATATAATTTTAAGACACATAGTTTTGGCGCGCGTTAATATTTAGTTGTTTTAAAGCAGCTTATATAAATTTTCCTGATGTTTTTCTAAAATACAAATTAACCCTACCTTTGCCCTATGGAAGAAAATCTCAAGCGACTCAATAAATTCATAGGCGAAACAGGCTATTGTTCCCGCCGTGAAGCCGACAAGCTTATCGACGAAGGCCGTGTTACCATCAATGGAAATGTAGCAGAAATGGGAACAAAGGTTTCTACAGAAGATGAAATTCGTATTGATGGCAGGCTGATTGTCGAAAAAAGAGACAAGCCGGTATATCTTGCTTTTAACAAACCTGTAGGTATAGAATGTACGACCAACTTGGAAGTCAAAAATAATATTGTCGACTATATCAATTATCCGAAAAGAATTTTCCCTATCGGACGTCTGGACAAAGCCAGCGAAGGCTTGATTTTCATGACAAACGATGGCGATATCGTCAATAAAATTCTGAGAGCCCGCAACAACCACGAGAAAGAATATACGGTAACCGTCAACAGACCCATCACCGACCGCTTTATCGAAAGAATGAGCAACGGTGTTCCTATCTTAGATACAGTGACTCGAAAATGCAAGGTCGAACAAGTCAGCAAGTATATTTTCAAGATTATCTTGACACAGGGACTGAACCGACAGATTCGAAGAATGTGCGAATATTTAGGTTATGAGGTTACTGCCTTGAAGCGTATCCGAATCATCAATATTTCCTTAGATGTTCCTGTAGGCCGATACCGAGATTTGACCGATGACGAAATCAAAGAACTGAATCAGTTAATAGAACCTTCAAGCAAGACAGAGGAAGCTAGCCTTCCAAAACCGGAACAGAGGCGTCCGCAGCAGCAAAGGGTTATCCGAAAAATTCCGCCAAGAAATAACGATAATAGGAATTTTAAAAACGACAAATAAAACAAAACCCAAGACTTTCATCTTGGGTTTCTTTTTAAATCTAGTTTTTTAAACGTTTCTGCTCGCGTGCCAAAAGCGTATTTTTAAGCAACATGGCAATCGTCATCGGACCGACACCGCCTGGAACAGGCGTTATAAAAGAGGCTTTTTTGCTTACGAATTCAAAATCAACATCGCCTGTGATTCGGTATCCTTTTTCACTTTCGTCAGCAACTCGGGTAATTCCGACATCGATAACAACTGCATCATCTTTCACCATTTCTGCTTTCAGGTAATTCGGTACACCTAGCGCTGTGATGATGATATCTGCCTGAGTCGTAATCTGAGCAATATTTTTGGTATAGCTGTGCGTTAATGTAACTGTTGAATTTCCAGGAAAACCTTTACGTCCCATCAAAATACTCATCGGTCTGCCGACAATGTGGCTTCTTCCGATAACAACCGTATGTTTTCCTTTGGTTTCTACACCGTATCTTTCTAATAATTCTAGTATTCCGAAAGGCGTCGCAGGAATAAACGTTGTCATATCCAAGGCCATCTTTCCGAAATTCTCTGGATGGAATCCGTCTACATCTTTGCTAGGATCAATCGCCATCAATACTTTCTGCGTATCAATCTGTTCTGGCAAAGGCAATTGGACAATAAATCCGTCGATGTTATCATCTTCATTCAATTGCTTGATTTTTTTAAGCAGTTCAGTTTCAGAAGTCGTGCTTGGCATCTTGACCAATGTCGACTCGAAGCCTACTCTTTCGCAAGCTTTTACTTTGCTTCCAACATACGTCAAGCTCGCACCATCGTTCCCCACGATAACCGCGGCCAGATGAGGCACTTTCTCGCCGTTGTCTTTCATCTTTTGGACTTCGGCAGTGATTTCGTTCTTGATGTCGTCAGAAATTTTTTTTCCGTCTAGTAGTTGCATTCTTTTGTAGTTAGTGTTGTTTATGAAAATTTTTAGGGCTTAAAATTTCAGCTTGAAACTTTAAGCCCTAACAGTATTTTATTATCTCATTCCTTTCATACCGCCCATCATTCTCATGAGGTTCTTGCCGCCACCGCCTTGCATCATCTTCATCATCTTGCTCATCTGGTCAAACTGCTTCATAAGCTGGTTGACTTGCTGGATATCGGTTCCAGAGCCTTTTGCAATACGGTTTTTTCTTTTGAGATCGATAATCGCAGGCTTGCTTCTTTCTGTTGGAGTCATCGAGTGGATAATAGCTTCGATATGCTTGAAGGCATCGTCTTCGATTTCGACATCTTTTAATGCTTTTCCTGCACCGGGAATCATCCCGACCAAGTCTTTCATATTACCCATCTTTTTCACTTGCTGGATCTGCGTCAAGAAATCGTCGAAACCAAATTCGTTTTTGGCAATCTTCTTTTGTAGCTTTCTTGCTTCTTCTTCGTCGAATTGCTCTTGGGCTCTTTCTACCAAAGACACAACGTCTCCCATGCCTAAGATTCTTTCGGCCATACGATTTGGATAGAATACATCGATAGCATCCATCTTTTCACCTGTACCGATAAACTTGATAGGCTTGTTTACGACGGATTTAATAGAAATTGCTGCTCCACCGCGCGTATCACCGTCTAATTTGGTAAGGATAACTCCGTCAAAATTCAATCTGTCGTTGAAGGCTTTTGCTGTGTTGACAGCATCCTGTCCCGTCATCGAATCGACAACGAATAGTGTTTCTTGTGGCTGAATCGCTTTATGGACATTGGCAATTTCGGCCATCATTTCTTCATCGACAGCTAAACGACCCGCCGTATCGACAATGACTACGTTAAATCCATTTGATTTTGCATGCTTGATGGCATTTTGTGCAATTTCGACCGGATTTTTATTTTCTGGCTCAGAATATACTTCTACGCCAATCTGGTCGCCGACAACGTGCAACTGATTAATCGCCGCAGGACGGTAGATATCACAGGCAACCAACAATGGTTTTTTATTTTTCTTTGTCTTAAGATAATTTGCTAATTTCCCAGAGAAAGTCGTTTTTCCAGAACCTTGAAGACCAGACATCAATATTACAGTCGGGTTTCCAGAAAGATTCACTCCTGCCGCATCGCCACCCATCAATTCGGTCAATTCATCCTTAACCAACTTTACCAAAAGCTGTCCTGGTTGTAACGTAGTCAAAACGTCCTGACCAATTGCTTTTTCTTTTACTTTGGTCGTAAATTCTTTAGCAATCTTAAAGTTGACATCGGCATCCAGCAAAGCGCGGCGTACTTCTTTTAAAGTATCGGCAACGTTAACTTCGGTGATTTTTCCGTGTCCTTTTAGTATATGAAAGGCTTTGTCTAATTTATCGCTTAAATTATCAAACATAATGATTTTCTTTATTGAGGTGCAAAGATAAGAGAAAGACGGTAAGTATCAAAGAGCCAAAGGGGCAAAGTTATAGCACGGTAACTTCTATAGTTAAAATAAAAAAACCAGGCATTGCTGCCTGGCCTTTCACTTAACTAAACTAAACTAATTTTCGAAGCATGTATTGGTATCGCCTTCAAGCTGAAAAAGCGTTGTGACTTGCTGCGGGGTCAGTACTTTTTTATAGACACGTAAGTCATCAAGATATCCTTCGAAATTCTTTCCTATTATATAATCAAGAGCCTGCGTATTTAAGAATATATTGGATACATCTTCTGAGTTTCTTAAGACGCCATCTCTGTACATTTTAACATGATCAATATTATTAGGGGTATCATGCTGTACGGTAACCACTAGATGGTGCCAATTTGTAGTATCATTCCACAAATTTTGATCTACGTTCCATGACATATCCCAAAGTCCGCCCTGAGGCCAAAAAACTAGAGGCGTATTTCCATCATAAACACCTACACCAAAAGTTGTCGGATATGGCATGCTTCCGTTTGATTTTTCAAACATGCGCTCAAAATCTCCTGCTTCAGTATTCTGCATTCGGAACCATAGGCTGACAGTTACAGAACTACCTACTTCTATATTACGAGCTGTAGTCGTATTGAGCGTTAAGAAGTTTGTACGAGTAAATGAAATCGCGCTATTTGCATTGCCGCTTCTATCTGTAACAAATGTTGGAGCCGCAGCAGGAACAGCCAAATCTCGACTAACCAAATCTCGAACTTCATTGGCAAAGGGCATGTAAATAATCAGATCGTTGGTCAAAATATTCGGGTTCGGACATATATTATCGACACAGTCCTGAATCGCTCCCAACATTTCTATATTGTTGCGAATCGTGACCTCAATGCCGTTTCTATTTGTTATTGTAATCGGGTAATCGACTGCGTAAAATTCGTTGTTGCCCAAATTGAAAAGCAACAGAAAAAATTCCAAGTCATTATGAACTGTATAGGTATGCGCGAGCTGGAAGTTGCTGTTATACCCAAAAACGCGTATCGGATAATGGATAGAAACGCATGCAATGTTTCGCTCTCCTGGTTCTGGCTCCTGACAGTCGTCTCTCAAGGCATTGAATTGTGTTTCATTTTGCACGACAACTTCTCTGTAGTCTGGATAAACAATCGTAATAGGAAATACAAAATCTACATAATCGTGATCAGCATCTGTAACTTCAAATATGTCGTTTACCAAATGATAATCATTTTCTGTATTGATGGTTACTGCCTGACTGTTTACAATCAGGCTGACTGGCAATTTCACGCTAAAGCAGCTTGTGCTGTCAATTATATTATCGTCTGCCGTTGCATTCATCGCGACTCTTTCAAAAAGCCCTGTCAACGGTGCCGTCTTACTCAGAGTTTCCTCATTCTGCTTGGTTTCATTCTCTTCATCCTGGCAGGACACCGTAAAAGCGGCAATACAAATACAGCCCAGTGCTAAAATTGATTGTAGAATTTTCTTCCTATTCATGATTACTAAATTTATTGGTTTGGTACTAAAACAAGCATTATGGAAAATACCCTACCCGACAAAACTTCTTTTTTTAATTAAAAGCTATATTTGATACAACTAAAAAAAACTGAATATAAAAGTAGGGTTTTTATCAACTTGGCTGTTATACAGAAGGACTGTCTTTTAAACTGTATGAAAGAAATAAAAAAAATTGCGGGCGTCTGCGAAGAAATGGTCTTTTCAGATTTCTTCCGTTCCAACGCAAAAACCTTGCGGAATTATTTATTTTATAAGTTCGGCAATGAGGAACAAGCGAATGATATTTCTCAAGAAGCTTTTGTAAAGTTGTGGGAAAATTGTGGCCAAGTTCCTTTAGAAAAGGCAAAATCTTTTATTTATAAGGTGGCAAAAAACGCTACCTTGAATCAGATCGCACATCAAAAGGTAGTTTTGGGATATGCGAAAAAAGAAAATCCGACACAGCATACCAACGAAAGTCCTGAATTTATTCTAGAAGAAGAACAGTTCAAGAAAAAACTCGACCAAGCAATCCAGAATCTGACGGAAGGACAGAGAACGGCTTTTCTTTTAAACAGAATTGATGGCAAAAAATATAGCGAGATTGCGGCAATGCTAGACATCAGCGTCAAGGCCGTAGAAAAAAGAATCCACGGAGCGCTGGTTTCGCTGCGGCAAGAAATCGAAGCTATAAAGTAGGGTTTTTGAGCGCTGATATGTTTTAACAAAAAGAAGTGATGGAAAATAATTTTGACTTAGCAAAATGGCTGGCTGGAGAAATGACTGCAGATGAATTGGAAGCTTTCGAGAAGTCGCCCGAATTCAATACGTATAAAAAGATAAAAGAACTTTCAAGCCAAATGGAAGCGCTTGCTTTTGATGCCGAGAGTTCCTATCAAAACATAATGGGCCAAGCTAAAGAGAAACCTGTCGTTAGATTGCGCAACAATTGGTTTTTGAAAGCTGCGGCTATCCTAGTCATTGCTTTGGGCACGTTATTTATTTTGAAGCACCAGATTACGAGCACAGAATATGCCAAGGCTGGAGAAAAAACCACTTTTCTTTTGCCTGATGATTCCGAAATTGCGCTGAATTCTGATTCTGAAATCCGATATAAAAAATGGAACTGGAGCAGCAACCGAAGCTTGGATTTAAAAGGAGAAGCTTTTTTTAAGGTTGCCAAAGGCAAAAAATTCGACGTAAATACCAGCCTTGGGACAGTAACGGTAGTCGGTACCCAGTTTAATGTAAGGGCTAGGAATACTAATTTTGAAGTAGAATGTTATGAAGGGAAAGTAAAAGTAGCTTTCAACAATAAAATACTATTTTTAGAAAAAGGAAGCAGTGTTATTGTCCGAAGCGGAAAACAGCTACAGTCCCTGCCGCTAACTACCGATAAGCCGAGCTGGCTTTTAAACGAACTAAAGCTCAATGCTGCCGCCTTGAACGAAGCAATTAGCGAGATCGAACGCCAATACGCTGTTGAAATCGAACATTCTAAAATTAGTTCTGATCAGTATTTTACCGGAATATTGCCTTTAGACAATATCGATACTGCCCTTGAAATCTTATGCAAGACCTATCATTTGGATTATACAAAAACTTCTGATAAAAAGATTACCTTGATAAAAGAATGACGAGACTCATCCCCCGGCTGTTGTTATTTTTTTTCCTTTTCTTAGCTTTCCAATCGATTTGGGCGCAAGAAAAGAGAACAGCCATGCCTTTAAAAGAAATTCTTGCGAGCCTATCCAAAGAGCACAAAGTACAGTTTAATTTTATTGAGGAAGAAGTAGCGCCTCTTTTTCTGATTCCGCCAGCTCCCGAACTGAAATTGCCCGAAAAACTAAACTATTTGCACAATCAAACAGCTTTGGATTTTGAAATCATAAACGACCGCTATATTGTTGTCGCTTCAAGAAAAAAACAAAAAAGCGCTACTAATATTGCCTTAAAGCCAAGCGACAGCATTCCGATCACTCTCGAAGAAACGATTATAGAGAAATACCTAACTAGCGGAATTTCTAAGACCGTAGAAGGGAGCCTTATCATAAGGCCAAAACGATTTGGGATTCTTCCGGGACTGACAGAGGCTGATGTCCTGCAAACCCTTCAGCAGGTTCCAGGAATCTATAGTGCCGACGAGACGATTTCTAATATCAATGTCAGGAGCGGCACGCACGACCAAAATTTATTTTTATGGAACGGAATTCGGATGTTCCAGACTGGACATTTCTTCGGCTTGATTTCTGCTTTCAATCCGTCGCTTTCGCAAAAGATTTCTATTTCAAAAAATGGAACTTCTGCATTTTATGGGGAAAGTGTCTCCAGCGTCATCGATATTTCTTCTATTCCTGAAACTATCGGAACTACCGCATCAAGCCTAAGTTCTAACTTGATCAGCGCGCAATTTAATTCCAAGATACGGCTTTCAGATAATTCAAGCTTCCAGATTTCAGGAAGACGTTCTTTTACCGACTGGGCTACTTCCCCAACCTACAAGAACTATTACAATCGAATCTTCCAGAATACCATCGTTACGAATATCGAAAATAACGAAATCTCGAATTACCATACCGATGAAAAGTTTTATTTTTACGACTTTACGGCCCAATACCAGCAGAAAATAAGTACTGCTACTCAAATAACCGCCGCTTTTATCGGAATCAATAATTCTTTAAATCTTGACCAGAAAATAACTTTTGACGGTATTTTAAGATCCCGAAACAGCGATTTAGAACAGCAAAATTTTGGCGGTGCCCTTTCTTTGAAAACAGGTTGGAATGAAAAAAATTACAGTACAATTAGCGGCTACCTTTCCTATTATAATCTAAATTCAAGGAATGAGGCTGTCGAAAACACCCAGACGCTAGTACAGCAGAATACCGTTATCGATATGGGATTCCGATTGGAAAACAAACACATCCTTAATCCAAATCTGACCTTGAATACAGGATATCAGTACAATGAAATTGGAGTCAGGAATTTTGAAAACATCGATAATCCAGGATTTTCAAGAAGCATCAAAGAAGTCTTGAGAACCCATTCGTTGATTGCAGAAGGAGAAATACATTCCAATAACAAGCGTCTTTTCTTGAAACCGGGTTTGCGCTTGAACTATATTGAGGAATTAGAAACCTATCTTTTTGAACCGAGACTACAATTCAATTACAAATTCAATGAAGAACTAAGTATTGAGGTTTTAGGTGAGCAGAAAAGCCAGACGGCTTCACAGGTTATCGATCAGCAACAAGACTTTTTAGGCATTGAAAAAAGGCGCTGGATTTTGTCTGACGACGATCAGATTCCAATTCAAAAAAGCCATCAGATTTCCACTGGACTGACTTACAAGACTGGGCAATGGTTGGTTTCGTTAGATAATTTTTATAAAAAGGTTACTGGAATCTCAACGCCAAGCCAGGCTTTCCAGAATCAACTAGAATTTATAAAGATTAATGGCGATTATAAGGTGTTGGGATCGGAGCTTTTGGTACAGAAAAACTTTAACCGCTTTTATTCTTGGGTCAGCTATAGCTTGAGCAACAGTGACTATAAATTCGATTCGCTTATACCTTCGGAATTTGCCAATAATTTCCAGATTATCCATAGTATCAATTGGGCCGCCATCTATGACTGGCAAAATATTAAAGTGGCTTTAGGCGCAAAATGGAATTCTGGAAGGCCCGAAACAACTCCGGCGACAAATCTTTTGGATTTCAGCAATCCAGCAAAGCCCGAAATCAATTATAATTTTCCAAACAATAAAGACCTGGGCGATTATTTTCAAGTAAATTTTTCGGCTTCTTATAGCTGGAAATGGAATTCAAAAAATCAATTAGAATTAGGCATTTCTGTCCTCAATGTACTAAACAAAAAAAACACAATTAGTCGTTATTATAGGGTAAATAACGGCAACAATACCATTGAAAGTGTCAATACATATTCTTTAGAAAGAACGCCTAATGCTTCGTTGAAATTCAATTTTTAGCAAAATAAAAAGCCAGTCTAACGACTGGCTTACTTAATTTATTATGGATTCTTCTCAAAGGTCAGATAATCCGTGCCTCCGTTTCCTCCGCTGTCATCAACAAGCCTGATTTTCGTCGAAGTTCTTTCCACCACATCCCAGTCATCGCTCAAATCAGCAAAAGCTGTTGGAGCAGAAAAAAGGATATTAAAGTCGATGTCGTCGCTAGGGCTGTCATCATTGTCGTCAGTTACGGACCAGGTGCCTTCGTAGGTATTGGTACCATTGGTAGCGGTCAGTAAACTGGTACTTCCAAAAGTAAAATTATAGCCTGTAAAATCCGCTGTTTCGTTATTCCCGCTATCAATATAGCTGGTAATTCTCCAAGTTCCTGAAGTTACCGTATTGACAACTTCTTCTACTGTCGTGTTTGATGGCGAACTACTATCGTCATCTGAACTGCATGCCGTCGTAAAAAGGAACGCTCCGGCACATACTGCAAAAATTAATTTCTTTTTCATGGTTTGGTTTTTTATTGTCAAAAAACAATTGGTTAACAATAATATAACGGCACCAAACCTTTTTTTAGTATAAAAAACGTTTATTTTAGAATTGGAAATAGATAAATGGCTGCGGTCCTGCGGTTGCTGTTGCGTAGACAATCCAGTAGACAAAACCTAGAATCAAGGCCTTTCCAATTAATGGTGTCTTGTCAAAAGCCAGCTTCATGTTCTTGGTAATTCCTTCTGGAAGGAAATGCCATACATAACCCAACAGCATCAAAAGGAATACATTCTTGTAGCCCGAAATAATGATCTGCCACTGTTTCGGATCGAAAGTCAGCTGTCCTATATTATTGATGATTTGCAATGCCGTATCAAAATCTTTCGCCCTAAAAAATAGCCAGCAGAATACAACAAAATGGAATGTTAGCAGGATGGAGAAAAACCTCCAGATGTAGTCAAAAGCATTCTTTTTGGCGTCTTTTTTGGAAGGAAAAAATTCAAGGAAAATTTTGTGCACAGCCAAGGCAACGCCATGCAAGGCGCCCCAAATAATAAAACGAAGGCTGGCTCCGTGCCATAAGCCTCCCAAAAGCATCGTCGTTAAAAGATTCACATTCGTGAACATTGTTTTTTCTCTGTCTTTAGACAAGATGAAAGTCAGGCTAAAAAGAACTAAAGAAGAAACCGCAATAATCAGCGGAATATGACTTACGGTAGAATAGCTGATTCCCCAAATGACCAACCCGAAAAAGAACAACGCTGGAAATAAAAATCCTGCGAAGGAACCGTGTCGGTTTCCTCCAATCGAAATATAAAGGAAATCTTTTAGCCAAGTTGATAGCGAAATGTGCCATCTTCTCCAGAATTCTGTTATCGAAGCTGATTTATAGGGCGTCCTAAAGTTGGTCGGCAATTTAAATCCGAGCAATAATGCTACTCCGATTGCCATATCTGAATATCCAGAAAAGTCGCAATAAATCTGTATTGCATAACCGTAAGAAGCCATCAGATTTTCAAAAGCCGTATAGCTTGTCGGCGCATCAAAAACACGGTCGACAAAGTTTATGGAAATATAATCTGAAATAACTGTTTTCTTGAGAAGACCTCCAATTATAAGGAACAAGGCATTGTTTACGTCTTCTTTGGTAAGATTTAATTTTTGGTAAATCTGCGGCAAGAAATCTTTTGCGCGGACGATCGGTCCAGCAACCAACTGCGGAAAAAAGGAAACGAAAAATAGGTATTCGATATAATTGTTCGTCGGTACGATTTCTTTCCTGTAGATTTCAATAATATAGCTTATCGACTGAAATGTGTAAAAGGAGATTCCGACAGGCAATAGTATCTTATGCAGTTCGAAATGTCCTTGAAACATATCGTTATAGGTACCGATGAGGAAATTGGTGTACTTAAAATAGCCTAAAAGTCCGAGATTTAAGATAACACTGAGCCAGATGTAAAACTTACGCCAGCCTTCGCGGTTTTCCCGATAAATCACGCCACTTAGATTGTAATCGACGACAGATGACAGGATGAGCAACAGAAAATAGACACCGCTCGACTTATAATAAAAGAAAAGCGAAAATAGGATGACATATACCAGCCTCAAGTAAAAAGTCTTGCGCATAAAGGCATATACCAGATAAAAAATCAGGAACATTCCTAAAAACAGTCCTGTATTGAACAGCAAAGGTTCTTTCGGATTGTATATAAACCAGCCTTTCACTTGTTCTAAAGTGATTACTCCAAAGGTCTGCGTAAACCAGTCATTTATGCTGTTGATTGTCATTAATTCTCTATGCCCGATTTAAAATTACTGTATGCTTTTAGAAGCGCTTCTGATAATAAATTCCCCTGTTTTTCATATCCTGCTTTAGAATAATGAACTCTGTCGCCCGACATTAATCCTTTGGCCGCATTTCTGCTGACACCGTATAATCCTCCAAACTGAGAATACAAGTCCCAAACAGCAAAGCCTTTTGTTTCAGCTGATTTCAGGATATTTTCTGAATAATCGGCTGCAAATGTATTTGGAAATTTTCGTTTAAACAAGGACGGCGGCGGTGTCGATATAAGAACAGGAACATTTAGCTGCTGTGCTTTCAGATTTTCTAGGAACAGGTTAAGTTGCACCATATATTCCGAAGAGACCATCTTGTCAAAAGTTTCGTTTGTTCCTAAAGAAAGCACGATCATGTCAGGTTGCAATGCTTTTAACTGCTCAAAAAACAACGGATATTTGTTGTAATCAGAAAATTTTGCTCCATTTACACCGATGCTGCTATAAATTACCCCTGGGTTATTATTTTCAAGCACTAATCCGTTTAAGGCAAATTCCGAAGTTTCGGGATTCGGAATAAGATAAATCTTGCTCAAGACAGTTTCGCTTTTATAATAATGCGAAAGTGCATCGGATTGTACTTCCAGCGGAATAAACTCTGACCGTGAAATGGATTTCTGCTGCATTTCATTCGTCGGAATCTTTAGTGTTTTTCCAGCTCGGATATTATTTGACTTTAAGTTGTTTGCTTTTTTCAACTGCGAAACCGAAATGCCATACTTTTCGGCAATAATCGATACCGCTTCTCCTTTTTTAATCCTGTGCGTGATCTTTTTCGGAACCGAAGACTCCATCACTATTGTTTTTGAAGCCGTAGCCACATCAAACAAATCTTTATTTTTTGGAGTGATGATCTTGATGGTGTTGAAGCCATACGAACTGTCTTTAACATTAATCTCGATAGCAAAATCTTTGTTCTTTGTCCACAAACCGATACCGCTCAAGCCAACAGGATTTCCGATTACCGGATAGATATTTCGGTAGCTTTCCCAGCTTCTGTTTGATGAAAATCGTTCATTATAGGAACCATTCGTCTTTGCCAAGCTGTACGGAAAAATAAATCCTCTGCCACCATTTCCGAATTCTCCTTGTAGTTTCTTTCGAATGACATTCGTCATCAGGTCAGCTTGGATATGAGAGTCTCCGATATGCACAATATTGATCTTGCCCGATTTATTTTGCTGGCTGAAGCTTAATTTTTCAAAAAAAGGCTTTAGCGTTTTAGCATTGTGAATGTGATTGTCTGGAATTACGATAATTTCCGTCGTATCAATTGCTGCGACAGTATCGATTTCGACAAACAGAGAATCTGTTTGCGCATACGATTTGACAGCTGTTACGAGGCATATCAGATAAAAAAATAATTTCAGCTTATGCATCGACACTGTCTTTTTTAATTCCTGTTGAATCAGAAGGTTTCTTCTCGGCAGGCTTTCTTTTCTTTCTTAAAGCTTTATATTTTTCATAACCTTGGTTGAGCTGTTCATACAGCAAGCCAGCTATTTTTTTAGCACCGCGGTGGTTAAAATGCGTATAATCTTTATTGGCTTTTGCTGGTTCTTCTTCTACCCATTTTACCATAGAGCCGTCTCCGCCCATCAAAGTATATAGGTTTACGAATCCTGATTGTGTTTTCAAGGCGTATCTTTTTTGCGCTGTTGTCAATGGAACTACGGCAGAATCGGTTTTCATTTCCAAGTCGTATTTTGTAGACTTATCGGCTGTCGAAACAATCAAGATGGCAACTCCAGGAAAGCATTCTTTCAGGTGGTTTACCGTTTTTGTCATGCTTCTGTCGTACCAAGTATAATCTTTAGTTCCGTAATTCAAGACGTTTGTCCCGTAATGCAGCACGATTAAGTCGTAGCCTAATTTACTGTTGAAGGCTTGCATTACAGCTGGATTAAAGGTTGAAATCGGCAATCCTGAGTTTCCTCTTTGTGAAAAATTATCCACATGGACACCTTTTCCGTCATCAAAATTGAAACCAAAAATTGGAATAGAATCCGCTTTTATAAAATCAGCCTTGAAGCTTTTGACACTGCTTGAAGATATCTTTAATGTATTGACCAAACTGTTTGGCGTTAAGCTTTTTACGATAGTATCTTTTCCGATGATAACATCTACTTTTCCGTTAAGATTGGATGACCTTCCGTAGAAAAGCGTAGGATTGTCAAGCATCGTCGCAAACTTCGCATTATTTGCCTTAAAGCGTATCCATTCTACATGAGCCGTATCATTTGCAAAAAAGACATGCCCGTTAACTCCAAACGGACTTCTAGGCCTTTTGACATTCAAATAGGATTGGGTTTTCCAGTTTCCTGAATATTGGTGTGTGATCGAACTTCTGGAAGCCGCAGATTCTGACGTTATGGAAACAAAACCAACGCCGTGACCTCCAAACTTTGTCTGGTAATCGGCTCTTAAGTCTTGAACAATCATATCGCCATCGGTCATCGAATCTCCGAAATAGGCAATCCTTACACTTTCTGATTCTGGATTTGTTTCTAACTGGTACAATTTCTCATAAAAAGAAATCAAGTACTGATAGCCTTTGTAGTCTTCAAATTTTTCGGCAGGGAAAGTAATCCCTAAAGTTGGATCAAAGACGATTTTTTCATTAATCAGCGTATCTTTTGCAGTAGCCTTGACATCTTTGGCAACTGCATCCAAAAGCATGCTGTCAATCAGCACGTTCTTTGAGTTTGGAACACCTTCGGAAAAAATTTTCTTTGGCAGAAACTGCTTGAATCCAATAAAGGCGCCAGCGGCCAAAAGCACGATTGCAAAAGATTGAAAGAAATAAGAATTCGTTTTCACTACGGTAATTATGAGTTAGGAATTACATTCTTTCAGGAACATCAATTCCCAAAAGGCTAAATGCTGAAGCGATGATATCGGCTACTTTTTTTGACAGCTGGACACGGAAAACCTTTTCATCAAAGTTGTCAGAGCCAAGAATCGGAACGGCTTGATAAAACGAATTGTATTCTCTTACGAGTTCGTAAGTATAATTCGCAATCAATGCCGGGCTGAAATTCTGTGCCGCATTTTGAATAATCTCTGGAAAAGTTTCCATCTGCTTTAGCAGTTCTTTTTCTTTTTCGTGCAAAGAAATAGAAGTCATGGTGCTGGAATAGTCAAAATCTGCTTTTCGGATAATCGACTGGATTCTAGCGTAGGTATATTGAATAAACGGCCCTGTATTTCCAGCAAAATCGACAGATTCTTCGGGATTAAACAGAATACGTTTTTTGGGATCTACTTTTAGGATATAGTACTTTAAAGCACCTAATCCGATGGTTTTATAAAGCTTGGCTTTTTCTTCTTCGGAATAATGATCGAGCTTGCCCAATTCTTCAGAAATCGATTTGGCCGTTTCAGTCATATCTTCCATCAAATCATCGGCATCCACAACGGTTCCTTCACGGCTTTTCATCTTTCCTGAAGGCAAGTCAACCATTCCATACGATAAATGGAAAAGATTTTGGGCCCAATCGTATCCGAGTTTTTTCAAGATTAGAAATAATACTTTGAAATGGTAATCTTGTTCGTTTCCGACAGTATACACCATACCGCCAACATCTGAAAGGTCTTTCACACGCTGGATTGCAGTTCCGATATCTTGCGTCATATAAACAGAAGTACCGTCAGAACGCAAAACTAATTTTTCGTCCAAACCATCTTCTGTCAGGTCAATCCAAACCGAACCGTCAGGTTTTTTGTAGAAAACACCTTTATCCAAACCTTGCTCCACAACATCTTTCCCTAATAAATAGGTATTGCTTTCGTAATAATAGGAATCAAAATCAACGCCTAGGTTTTTATAGGTTTCGGCAAATCCGGCATACACCCATTGGTTCATCATTCTCCAAAGGTTCATGACTTGTTCATCACCGGCTTCCCACTTTTGCAGCATTTCCTGAGCTTCTACAATAATTGGCGCTTGCTTTTTGGCTTCATCTTCTGATTTGCCTTGCTGCATTAATTCATTGATCTGGCTTTTGTAGGCTTTATCAAATTCGACATAATATTTTCCTACCAACTTATCGCCTTTCATCTTAGAAGTTTCCGGCGTTTCATTGTTGCCAAATTTCTCCCAGGCCAACATCGACTTGCAGATATGGATTCCTCTGTCGTTGATGATTTGCGTTTTATATACTTTTTTGCCCGAAGCCTTGATAATTTCGGCTACCGAATAACCCAAAAGATTATTACGTACATGCCCTAAATGCAACGGCTTGTTGGTATTTGGAGAAGAATATTCTACCAAAATGGCTTTTTCATTTTCTTTTGGAGACACAAAACCGAAGTTTTCTATGCCTCTGATGTTGGCAAAGAAATCCAGATAATATTTATCAGAAATCACGATATTCAAAAATCCAGAAACGACATTAAATTTTTCGACTTCTGCAACATTTTCAACGAGATAGGTTCCGATTTTATTTCCAAGCTCTACAGGATTACTTTTGACAAGCTTCAGCAACGGGAAAATCACCATGGTGATATCACCTTCGAATTCTCTCCGTGTTGCCTGAAATTCTATTTTGTCAATAGTAACTCCAAACAAAGCGGAAACAGCTTTTTCAATCTGCGGTGTAAGAATTTGAGATAATGTCATTTTAAGTAATTTTTAAGCGTGCAAAGATACTAATTCTGTCTGAATTTAGGCAATAGGAAATTCCATTTATCAAAGATAGATTTTCTTTTTGCTTTGGCTGAAAAACCAGTTCTATTTTTAGCAGGCAAGTAACAAAACTTAAAACCGCTCGTCTCAAATAAACAAGCCTGTTGACGGCTAAAAAAGTCATGTTAACCAACAAATTTAGCTAGTTGGAAAGATGTTATAAGTGGAGTAAGCACAAAATTCAAATTTCCTGTATGGGCGTACTTAGTGCTTCCTATTTTTGCCATCTGTTTAAAAATAATGGGAGCGTTGCCTAGAGCACTATTTAACATTATAAGAAATTTATCTAGATCATAATTTGTTTTTGAAAAATCAAAACAATACAAATTCGATTGAATTTTCTTTCTTATAAATGCAAATCTGTAAGATTTATAACATAGAAAGCCCTAAAACATTACATTTCATCGTATTAATTTGCATTTCGTCGATGCTTATCTTTATCTTTGCTAAGAACTTTCAAATAAAAGCCCCAATTTTTATTAAGTAAGTATCAAAAAATTGATTTGCCCTGATTAATTTTGATATGAAAAAAAACCTATTGATTCTATTGGCTCTATTGCCAATACTCGGCTATTCGCAGGCTATAACTGTCGATACCTCAACTCGCACGGTGCCACAACTTGTAACAGACGTTCTAATCAATTCCCCTTGCACAGAAGTAACGAATATCTCTTGGCGAACGGGAACTAATTTTGGCTCCAGCAACGGAATTGGATATTTCCAAAATACCAATCCAAATTTTCCAATCAGCAGCGGCGTTGTCTTGACAACAGGAGATGCCAATAATGCTCCCGGACCTAATACTTCGATTCTTAATGACGGAAATACTCCTGCGTGGGTAGGCGATACGGATTTAGAAAATGTGCTTGCTGCGGCAGGAATTACCATGAATTCTGTCAATGCTACTGTTCTTGAGTTTGATTTTGTTCCTATTTCGTCAAATTTTAGCGTAGATTTTCTTTTTGCGTCTGAAGAATATGGCAACTCACAATGTAGCTTTTCGGATGCGTTTGCTTTCCTGCTCACGAATCAAAATACGGGCGTGACCGAAAATCTCGCAGTGATTCCAAATACGACTACACCTATTTCGGTTCTGACCATACGTGATTTTTTATATAATTCGAGCTGTGCTTCGGCAAATGCCGAATATTTTGGAAAGTTCAATGGAGGTTCTGAAGCTTCTGGCGCTGCCATCAATTTTAACGGACAGACGGTTCTTTTCCAAGCCGCATCAATCTTAATCCCAAATACACCTTATCACATAAAACTGGTTATTGCCGATCGATCCGACTATAAATCTGATTCGGCGATTTTTCTTTCTTCAGACAGTTTCAATATCGGACAAGACGTCTTAGGTCCTGACCTGACCATTGCAAACAATACCGCAATCTGTCAAGGCGGAACGCATACCCTAACAACAGGATTGAGCACAGACACCTATTCTTTTGCTTGGACACAAGACGGAGCGCCAATCGGAGGAAATGTTGCCGAACTTAGCATCAGCGATCCAGGCACTTATACCGTTACCTATAATAATATATTGTTTCCGTGTGAAGCTCCTGTAACAGATTCGATTATCGTAGAATATTATCGACAATTAATTACTCCTGACCCTGTTCCGCTATACAAATGCAACACAGGACAGCCTACTTATAATTTCGACCTGTCTTATAACACTCCTATTATTTTATCTGGAATCGATCCGGGCGTGACGGTTTCGTATCATGCGAACCGAATAGACGCTGGTAGTGGAGAAAACATCTTGCCAGCTATCCGCCAGAGCGCTGGAAATGAAAGCATCTACGTAAGAATCACAGACACAAACGGATGTGTAACCATAAAATCATTCGACTTGCTTTTGATTACGCCACCAACTGCTACAGAGCCAGATGATATTACAGAATGTGCCATTTCTTTAAATTCTACAGACGGAAATTTCACCTTTGCATCGCAAAATACAGCCGTATTAGGTGCATTGCCTTCTTCTGTTTATAATGTTCTGTATTACACTTCTTTAGAGAATGCACAAGCAGGCACAAATCCCCTACCTTCTGTGGATTACATTACAGGAGGGAATCAAACGATTTATGTGAGAATCGAAAACAAGACCGATACCGATTGTTACGACACTACAAGTTTTGAGATTTTTGTCAAAAATTTGCCAGTAGTTGATATTCTTCAAAACATAATCGTTTGCGATCAGTACGAATTGATTGCTTTGACAAATGGTAATTATTTTTCAGGGCCTGACGGTACAGGAACGCCATTGCTTCCGGGTGATATTATTACAGAAACACAAACCATTTATATCTATAATCAATCTGGCGGGATTCCAAATTGTTCTAACCAAAGCAGCTTTAGAATCACAATTATTGACCCAGAATCACTTACTCCTCCAGACGGAAGGCATTGTACAAGTTACGTTTTGCCAAGCTTAGAATATGGAAACTATTTTACTCAGCCCGGCGGAAACGGCACTCAGATACCTTTCGGGACTGAAATTACAAGTACGCAGACAATCTATGTATATTACAGATTTCCAGAAGAACCATTCTGTATCGTCGACAGCAGTTTTGAAGTAGAAATAATTCCTTTCCAAAACCTGCCTGAAATTGCTTCGGTATTTGACTGCGATTCGTATGTCTTGCCTACTCTAGCCTTTGGAAATTATTATACGCAACCGGGAGGAACCGGAACGATAATTCCAGGAGGAGCTACAATTACTACTACGCAGGCTATTTATGCGTATGTCCAAAATGATATCTGTGTAGATGAAAAACCATTTACCGTATTCATCGGGATAGACACGCCTCCCAACGCTGAAAATTGTTCTAGCTATACGCTTCCACCATTGCCAATCGGAAATTATTACACCGGACCAGCGGGTTCAGGCACACAAATTCCCGCCGGAACAGTAATCACTACAACCCAGACCATTTATGTGTATGTGGCAACAACCGAAGTGCCAAATTGTACAGACAATATACATTTTGAAGTCACCATTACAGATCCATTCCCAGCAATACCAAACGATGTAACTATTTGTGGCAGTTATGTATTACCTGCAATTACCGTTGGAAATTATTACACAGCACCGGGAGGAACAGGAACAATGCTTTTAGCTGGACAGACCATAACCTCAACCCAAAGAGTCTATATTTACAAACCGATTACACCAGGACAGAACTGTACGAATGAGATAAGCTATATGGTGACCATCAATCCTATTCCTCAGATTAGTTCCAGATCCGACATTGGTCCAACTTGTACTCCTTATACTCTGACACCTTTGGCTGTAGGCAACTATTATACCGCACCTGGTGGAAACGGAACCATGCTTTCTGCTGGCGATGTGATTTCTGAAACCCAGACTATCTATATTTATGCCACGACAACGACAGAACCGCCATGTAGCGCCGAAAACAGCTTTACGATTACAATTGTAGGAATCGAAGCTGATTCTCCAGATCCTGTAATCAGTTGCGATAGTTATTTACTTCCAGCTTTGACTGTAGGCGACTATTTTACTGAAGCTAATGGCCAAGGAACCATGCTAAATGCCGGTGATGCAATCTCCACAACCACAACCTTACATATTTACGCAGAAATAGACAATCGTGGCGAAATTTGTTCTGATGACAATTTATTCGAAATTACGATTGCTACGACTCCTGTCGTGAATCCTATTCCAGAAGGCTTAAAAATCACCTGCGACAATGATGCTATCAATGACGGTTTTACCTCGGTTAACTTGACTGCTTTTTCAGATTTTGCATTAGGAAGCCAGCTGCCAGAAGATTATATCGTCGAATATTTTGAATCCGAAAATAATGCGCTCACTAGGACAAATCCAGTTACAGCATCGGCAATAAAAAACATTTATGTGCGAATTTCAAGCAGGATTTCAGATCGCTGTTATGCCATAATGCCGATTCGCATAACCGTACACCGTGTCCCAGAGCCACATCCGCGAGGAGGAACAGTTTGTATAAACAGCGAAACCAATCAGCTTGTAAGCTCGCATACCATCCAAACCGGACTCAGCACATCGTTGCATACTTTTCAATGGTTTGATGCGAATGGATTGATTTCTGGCGCGACGGGGAGTTCCTACACAGCGACAGTTCCTGGTTCGTATTCGGTAATTGCAACGAGCAATGCAACGGGATGTTCTTCCAATCTGGTTGCGGTTGAAGTCGTACGCTCAGAAAAACCGACTGTGACCTATACCGTTAACAATAACTTTGGAGACAATCAGAGCATCACTGTCATAGCAACCGGAGTCGGCGGCAATTACGTCTACCAACTTGACGGAGGGCCTTTCCAAGAAAGCAATGTGTTTGAGGATGTTGCTTCGGGCGAACATACGATTACGGTAAATGACCTCAACGGATGTGAAAGTACTACGATTGTGGCTCTCGTCATAAACTATCCGAAATATTTCACTCCAAACGGCGACGGCTATAATGATTATTGGAATATCTGGGACTTATCGCACCAGCCTGAGGCCGTGATTTATATTTTTGACCGTTATGGCAAACTCCTGAAACAGATAAAACCTTCTCAACCGGGAGGCTGGGATGGCTTCTACAACAATGCTCCAATGCCATCGACCGATTATTGGTTTAAGGTTATCTATTTAGAAAATGGCACTACAAAAGAATTCAGGGCACATTTTGCCATGAAGCGATAAATACCAGTAACAGCTAACATTCAGTTAATCAGAAGGCTTCTATTTTAGAAGCCTTTTTATTGTTTGGAATGATTTTAAATATCAAAAAAAGTGTAACATATTTTAAATTTTATAGTCTAGTAAGCAACAAAAAAATTGTCCAATTTATAAAAAGATGTTAATATTTGTATAAAATAGTACTATGCATTACATATTACAAGAAAAAGAAATACATTTGCAACATCAAAATCAATCAAAAAAAGCTAAATGAAACTAAAATTATTCTTTCTGTGCCTTATTATGCCAATGCTTTCGTTGCAAGCGCAAAATAATCTTACAATCTCAGGGAAAGTAACCGACAAGGCAGGACAGCCGATTTCTTATGCTACCGTAACGGTCAAAGAAGGCGAAACTGTCATCACCGGAAGCATCACTGATGACAATGGTGACTTTGAAGTAAAAGGACTTGCTCCTAAAAACTACAATGTAGAAATACAATTTATCGGCTACAAGCCGTATAACGGAAAAGCGGATCTTACCTCTGGTCAAAAAGGTTTTTCACTGAACAAAATTACTCTTGCCGACGAAGCAACACAGCTTGAAGGCGTAGAAGTGGTTGCGGAACGTTCTACTATCGAGCAAAAAATCGACCGAAAAGTAATCAATGTCGGACGTGATTTGACAACAGCTGGAGCAACAGCTTCAGAAATTATGAACAATATTCCATCGGTGAATGTAGACCAAGACGGAAAAATTTCCTTGAGAGGAAATCAAAACGTTAGAGTCTTAGTTGACGGAAGACCAACCAACATGGATCCGGCTCAATTGCTAAAACAGATTCCTTCAACTTCTATCAAAAAGATTGAGCTGATTACGAATCCAAGCGCGAAATACAATCCAGAAGGTATGTCTGGGATTATTAACATCGTATTGCATAAAAATTCAAATGATGGCTTTAACGGAAGTTTGAATGCCGGAATTACGTTTGCCAAAGAGCCAAAATTCAACAATTCTTTGGATATGAACTACAGAACTGGAAAAGTAAATTTCTTCGGAAATGTGGGTAGCAATTTCGGAAAATACTACAATGACGGTTTTATCCAAAGATTCGACAACAACTCACAGCAAATTCTGGATATCGTAAACGACAATGAATCGTACTTGTATAAAATTGGTATGGATTATTATATCGACGATAACAATACGCTTTCTTTCTACACCAACCAAAACGGAACTGACGGAACAGGACATGTAAATACCGACATCCGATACTTGAACGGTGATCAGCCAAATGTATTGCAATTAGGAGAGTATCTTACAGACAACAATAGTGGCGCTTATAATTTAGCGTACAAACATAAATTCGCAAAAGAAGGCCATACGTTAGATTTTGAAGGAAACTACAATGATTACAAGCAGACACAACATGCTAATTTTGACACGACTACTTTTGAAACTCCAATTGAGTCTCTAATTTATTCGGACAAAATTGTAGACAAGAGAGAAAACACGACTTTGAATTTGGATTATGTAAATCCATTAAATGAAAAATCGACTTTAGAGTTAGGTGCTGAGGCAAGAATAATCAGAACTACAAACGATTACAATACTCAAAATCCGGTTTCTCCTTTTACGATTAGCCATTATGATTATGACGTAGATATTTATTCAGCCTATGCTACTTTTGGTCAGAAGTTCGAAAAATTCAGCTATCAAATCGGAGCTCGTTTTGAAAGCTATAAAGTAAAAGCAAATCTGGAAAGCAACAACGTAGATCCAGATCAAAGATTGAAAAAATTCGATGATGATTACATGACAGTATATCCGTCAGCTTATTTCACATACAATCTAGATGAGAAAAACATGTTCCAATTGAGCTACAGCCGTCGTGTTGACAGACCAAGTCTGGAACAAACAAAACCAATCAGGGAGTTTTCTACGCCATTGGTTACCGGTTTAGGAAATCAAGAACTAGAGCCTCAATTCACAAATTCTGTTGAATTGAACTATACAAAAATGTTTGGAAAAGGTTCTTTCACTGGAGGTGTTTACTACCGATTGATCAATGATGAGATCAGCAGAGTTTTGTATTCTGATGAGACTACAGACAATCCAAACGACTTGATCATGAGCTGGGCCAACTTCGATAACAATTCAGCGTATGGATTTGAATTGTCTGCCAACTATAAAATTACAAAATGGTGGGATGTTCAGCCTTCGATAGATTTCTCAAACATTTCGCAAAAAGGCTTGGTTTCTGTATTGCGACCTGGAACAACCGATGTATTTGATTTCGTTAGAAGAGAAATTGATGCTTCTGCTTTCAACGCAAGAATGAACAGCAATTTCAAAGCAACAAAAAGCTTGAGCTTCCTTTTATTCGGTTTCTACAGAGGCGGCGTAAACGGAATCCAAAACGACAGCAGGGAAATGTACAAAATTGACATGGGCGCGCGTTATGCGATGCTAAACAACAAATTGTCTTTCAGCGCTCGTTTCAATGACGTTTTCAATATGATGGAATATGGTTTTGACAGCCGTAATCCGTATCCAAGCACAGGTGTTTTCAGATGGGAAAGCCAAAGTCTTTACTTCGGAATCAACTATATGTTTGGAGGTGGTAAAAACAGAGCGTTACAAAGAAAGTATCGTGAAGACAACACGAAACAAGGCGGCGGAATGTTTTAAAAATGAATTTTTAGGTTTTTATATATTGGGTTAGAAATGAAAAACTCGGAAGTGATGCCTCCGAGTTTTTCTATTTTATAAAGCCTTGTTTATGGATAAATTTGTATCTCTGCTCCAATTTTTACGGCATCGTATAATTCGTCAATTTCAACATCTGTAACAGCTATACAGCCAGCCGTCCAGTCTCTCCATCGGTGGAATTTTGAAATATAGCCCCTTCCGTTTCTAAGTCCGTGGATTTTTATATCACCTCCAGCTGGTTTCCCTAGACTTTTTGCCTTCTCTAAATCCTTTTCATTGGGATAAGAAATGCCTAGGTTTTTATGAAAAGTGCTATTCGGATTCCTTCCGTCAATACTATAAATTCCTTCGGGCGTCTTGCAATCGCCTTCAAATTGTTTATGTCCGACAGGATTCTTTCCTAAAGATATTCTATACGTTTTCAAAAGCACGCCTTCCGAATAAACCTTCATTCTTCTTTTCGATTTGAAGACTTCAATCCGATCAATTTATTTTCCTTTTGGCAGCTTGCTTTCGGGATAGAAATAATAGGTGGCAATAATAAGAAGGATTATTATGAAAATCATGTGGAGGTATTAAGGTTTTGAGGCTCTGAGAAGCTAAGAACTATGGCTTTAAAGCTTTTCAAACTTAGAACCTTAGCGCCTTAACTTCTCAGCACCTTATTCTACCATTTAATCACAGCACTTCCCCATGTAAAGCCACTTCCGAAAGCGGCTAAAACAACAGTATCGCCAGATTTAATTTTTCCTTGTTCCCACGCTTCCGTAAGTGCAATCGGAATAGAAGCTGCAGTAGTATTTCCGTATTTCTGGATGTTATTATAAACTTGATCGTCAGTCAGCTTAAACTTTTGCTGAATGAATTGAGAAATTCGAAGATTTGCTTGATGCGGAATCAGCATATCGATATCAGAAACTTCTAGATTGCTTGCTTTTAGGCCTTCCATGATTACTTCGCTAAAACGAACTACAGCATTTTTGAATACAAATTGTCCGTTCATGTATGGAAAATAACTTTCGTCATTCGGATCATTATCTGCAATAATATCAGTAACCCAGCGACCGCCCATTCCTGGTGCCTTTACGATCAGTTCTTCGGCGTATTGGCCTTCAGAATGCAAATGCGTAGATAAAATTCCTTTGCTCAAATCTTCTTCTCTTGATAGGACCGCTGCTCCTGCCCCATCGCCAAAAATTACGGAAACACCTCGACCTCGGGTTGTCATGTCCAATCCTGTAGAATGTACTTCCGAACCGATAATTAGTATGTTTTTATACATTCCGGTCTTGATGTATTGGTCGGCAATCGACAATGCATATACAAATCCAGAGCATTGATTTCTGACATCTAACGCGCCAACAGTATTCAATCCTAGATCTCGCTGTACTAAAACGCCAGGCCCAGGAAAATAATAATCAGGACTTAGGGTCGCAAAGATGATAAAATCGATATCTTCTTTTGCTACTCCAGAACGCTCGATCGCAATTTTGGCGGCTTTTACGCCCATGGTCGTGGTCGTATTTCCGTCGCCTTTTGTGATGTGGCGCCTTTCTTGAATTCCGGTACGTTCTTGAATCCACTCATCATTCGTGTCAATTATTTTTGACAAATCATCATTAGTAACTCTATTTTCAGGAACATAATATCCTAAACCTGCAATTTTTGAATGATACATATTTTATTATTTCGTTAAAAATCAGACCGCAAATTTACGCATCTGCGAATTATCTATTGCACAAGTTAGTAAATATTTCGATATCAGCAATCCAACCATTTTTATTGAAAGGTATTTCAACAAGATTAACCGCATTATTAACGAAATATTTTAGCGTATGTAACAACCTTGACTTATTTTAGACAAATATTCATCAACTATAACACATAATCTATGAAATTAAAGTTATCCTTGCTTTTCTTGCTTGTCGGGCTGTCCGGATTTTCCCAGGAAGAGCTTACTTACCAAAAGCCTTCCAAAGAAATTTTGGAGCTGGCAGATTACGAAAGAGCTCCATCGGTTACCATGGATACCAAAAAAGAATATATGCTTCTTTCGTACCGAAACACCTATAAGACTCTGGATGAACTAAATCAGGAGGAATTACGATTGGGCGGCTTGAGAATCAATCCGATTACCAATATTTCAAGCACTGTTACTTACATCAACAACATTAAAGTCCGTAAAATTAAGGACAAGAATGAAATCCAAGTGACGGGCTTGCCGCAAAATCCAAAAATCAGCAATATAGCATGGTCGCCAGACGAGAAGAAAATTGCTTTTTCACATACGACCGCTACAGGCGTAGAATTATGGGTTCTGGATATTGCTTCAGCGAAAGCGACACGATTGACAGACGCAACTGTAAATGCGAACATGGGCGGACCATTCAGCTGGTACAGAGACAACCAAAGCTTGTTGGTTAAAATGCTTCCGAAAGACCGTCCTGCCTTGATCGATTCGAAGAAAGACCTTCCAAAAGGACCGACGGTTTCTACAAGCGACGGTTCGAAATCACAAAACAGAACGTACCAAGACTTATTAAAAAACAAGACCGACGAAACGAATTTCGAAACTTTGGTAACTTCAGAATTATACAAAGTTGATCTTAACGGAAAAGCATCGTTGTTCAAAAAAGCCGATTTGTATGCCGGAGAAGGCTTTTCTCCTGACGGAAATTACATCCTGATCACAACTATTCAAAAACCATTCTCTTATATCGTTCCTTTGAGCCGTTTCCCTATGAAATCCATAGTTTATGATCAAACCGGAAAAGAAATAAAAGTAGTCAACGAAGTGCCTCTTTCTGAAATTATGCCAAAAGGATTTATGGCTACGAGAAAAGGAAAAAGAAGCATGAGCTGGAGAAGTGATGCGCCTGCAACACTTTATTTCGTAGAAGCATTAGACGGCGGAGATCCTGCAAACAAAGTAGATTTTAGAGATGAAGTTTTCTTATGGGAAGCTCCTTTTGCTTCAAATCCGACTTCTTTGGCAAAGACTGCACAACGTTATGGAGGAATTGTTTGGGGAAATAACACGACTGCTATTTTATACGACCAATGGTATGACACTAGAAACGAGAAGACCTATCTAATCAATCCGTCGAATCCAAATCAGGCACCAAAAGTAATTTTCGACAGAAATTCTCAAGATATTTATTCTGATCCGGGAAGTTTTGAAACTGTAAAAAACCAATATGGAAGACAAGTACTAGCATTAGAAAACGACAATGCTTTCTTAATTGGAGAAGGTCATACAAAAGACGGACAGTTCCCTTTTATTGACGAATTCAACATCAAGACCTTCAAACCGAAACGTTTGTACCAATCAAATTATAAAGATAAAGTCGAAAGTATTTTCTCTATTGAAGATTTCAAAAAAGGCGACGTTTTGGTTCAAATTCAGTCAAAAAGCGAATATCCGAACTATTACTTCAGAAATATCAAAAAGAAAAACCAGCTGACACAGATTACGGATTTCAAAAATCCATTTGAAAGCATCAAGAATGTACACAAAGAAGTCATCAAATACAAAAGAAAAGATGGCGTTGAACTTTCTGGAACTTTATACCTTCCTGTCGGATATGATATGAAGAAGAAAGAAAAGCTTCCTTTGTTGATCTGGGCATATCCAGAAGAATACAAAGACAAAAACAGCGCGGGACAAAGCGCTCAAAATTCAAACGAATTTACGTTCCCGAATTACGGTTCTTTTGTATACTGGGTAACAAAAGGCTATGTTGTCTTAGATGATGCTTCTTTCCCGATTGTAGGAGAAGGAACAACTGAACCAAACGATACGTTCATTACTCAATTGGTAGACAATGCCGCTGCAGCTATCGACGCTGTAGATAAATTAGGCTACATCAACCGCAAGAAAGTTGCTGTTGGAGGCCATTCGTATGGTGCTTTTATGACCGCAAACTTATTGACGCATTCTGATTTATTTGCGTGTGGTATTGCACGTAGTGGCGCTTACAACAGAACACTTACCCCATTCGGATTCCAAAGCGAGCAACGTAACTATTGGGAAGTTCCTGAGGTCTACAATACGATGTCGCCTTTCATGAATGCTGAAAAGATGAAAACACCATTGATGTTAGTTCACGGAGATGCTGACAACAACCCTGGAACATTCACGTTGCAGACAGAACGCTATTTCCAAGCATTAAAAGGACTTGGTGCGCCTGTTAGAATGGTATTATTGCCAAAAGAAAGCCACGGATATGCTGCCAAAGAAAATATCCTGCACCTGCTTTGGGAACAAGACCAATTTTTAGAAAAATATTTGAAAAACTAATTTTGTTCTTAGGAACTGCATTTAAAAAATCCCGAAATCAGAAGATTTCGGGATTTTTATTTTAAAACACTTTATTGTTTACTTCTAAGAAAACCAATGTTTCGTTTTCTAAAGCAGTATTGTGTTCAAAAAAAATGACTTGTTTTTCAAGAACAGCCTTAATAAGATACCTATTTCCTTTAAAAAAAGATTGCTTTACTTGAACTTTAATAAAACCGGATTGGGCTACCTTCAACTGATGCGGATACAAAAGCAACGTAGTCGTCGTTCCCTCTTCATCATCGACAGCAATCTCGTTGACCTCTCCAAACAGCGAGGCCACATATTTATTAATAGGATTAAAATACAATTCTTTTGAAGGTGCCTTTTCAAGCATTTTTCCTTTTTGCATCACGATAGTCTCATCAGCAAAAGAAAGCGCATCAGCGCTATCGTGTGTCGCAACAATACAGGTTATGCCCTTTCTCTTTAAGTAGGCAAAAAGATTTCTTCTGAGCGCATTTTTTCTAAAATTATCAATATGGCTGAAAGGTTCGTCCAATAACAGAACTTCCGGCTCTAATGCTAAAACGCGTGCCAGCGCTATCCTCTGTTGCTGGCCTCCGCTTAAATACTTTGCTTTTACCTTAGCATAATCAGACATTTCAACCATGGCGAGCAAATCTGCGACACGTTGCGCCTTTTCTTCCTTATGGACATTGGAGAGGTATTTGCCTACATTCTCTTCTACCGTTATATAAGGCATCAAATCGAAATCTTGTGCTAAGTATTTTATATAATCTTCTCCTGGAATCAGATTGAATTTTGGACCTAAAATTTGGGTCTCATTATAAAAAATCTCGCCTTCATCTAAATCATAAAGTCCGTAGATTAATTTTAAAAGCGTGCTCTTTCCGCAACCGCTTTCGCCGATTACTGCAATATTTTGTCCTTTTTGGATCGTAAAACTGATATTCTGTATGACTTGTTTCTCGGAATAACCGAAAGAAATATTTTGAACTGATAACATGTATGGTCTTGATTGAAGAATGCAAAGTTACAAAGTTTGACTGCAACAGAAATAGAAACTTTTAACGATATTGAGAAAAGAAAGAGCCTCCCAATGGGAGGCTCTTTTTATGTAATCTAATTTTTTAATTAGAATTTGTAAACCAATCCTAAGTTGATGTCTCTCATGTCAAGACCAAAATCGAAAGAGTTTGTTTTTTCAGCACCGTCAGCATCTGGTTTAGTAGTTTCGAAACCTAAGATTCCGAAAGTAGCCTCTAAAGAGAAGTTTTTAGTGATGAAATAGCTAACACCTGGAGCTACAGCAACACCAAAACCGTCACCTTTGAATTCTCCAAGTTCTCCTGCTTCAAGATCAAACTCATTATCGTAGCTATTGTAGTTTACACCCAATTGTCCGAAAAGAGAGAATTTAGAAGCTGGTGTAAAGTAATATCTACCAAAAGCACCTACAGAAAGTGTGTTGTTTTTAGCATCTTCTCCACCAAATTCAACTTTTGAAGATTGGTATCCTACTGCAACACCAACAGCGATGTTTTCAGTTACGAAATAACCAACTCTTGGAGCGATTTCGAAATCACTTGTTTTGAAGTCTCCAGTTTTAGTTGAACCAAAACCTACAGCTCCTGAGATGAATACATCACCTTTTTTAAACCCTTCAGTAGTTTCTTCTTGAGCGTTAGCAAATCCGAAAGCGAATACTGCAGCTACTGTTAAAATAATTTTCTTCATGTTTGTTTAGTTTTAAAATTATGGCGCAAATGTATAAAAAAAATAACACGAAACAACTTACGTGTTATTTTTTCATTTACCCTAAAATATAGGTAAAAAGCATCACTATCCTCTAATTTTCTGACATTCAAAACAATGCAAATTTTAAACTTAATAATTTCAAATAAAAAAGCCTTCCGAATTGGAAGGCCTTTATTTTATTTTAGGTGATAACGATATTAAAATCTGTAACCAGCACCAATTTGAAAACCTGTATTAGTAACTTTAGCATCTCCTTCAGTATCAGAAATATCAGACAAACCTGCATTGTATCTAGCATCAAAGAACAAACCGTTTGGTAGTTCATAACCTGCACCTATACCAAGACCAAAATCAATAGATTTCGTAGCTTCGTCTAAGAAATCATTCTCTGCTGCAATTTTAAATGCTACTTCTGGACCAGCTTGAATGCTCAATCCTTCGTAAACATAATACTTAGCCATAATTGGAATTCTAAGATAGTCTAGTTTAGCATCTTCAGCTCCTTCATTAGAATACAATAATTCTGGCTGAACGTGAAATTTATCACTTACTGTAAAATCTGCCAAACCTCCAACGTAAAAACCAGTTTTGCCATCTGTATCAGCATCAGCACCAAAATTTGTGAAGTTTGCTCCAGCTTTAACACCGAATTTTATTCCTTCTTGGGCGTTAGCAAATCCGAAAGCGAATACTGCTGCAACTGTTAAAATAATTTTTTTCATGTTTGTTTAGTTTTAAAATTATGAACAAATGTAAAAAAAAAATAATACGAATCAACTTACGACCAATTTTTTAATTAACTTAATTTTAAGAAAAAAAATATTAATAATTTCCTAAATTTAAATTTATCTCAAAAAAACATGGCTAAATTTGTCCATAGAAGCGAATAGAAAAACTTTAAACCACTTTAAAAAATTTATTATGAAAAAACTTATCGTAGCTGCAATTTTAATCATTGCAGGAGCAACAAATGCTGATGCACAACTTTTAAAATTTGGTATTAAAGGAGGCGTTAACTTTGCCAACTTTAACGGAGGCGTCGACGGTATCGACTACAGCAGCAGAACAAGCTTTCACGCTGGTGCGGCTGCAGAAATAAAACTTTTTCAAAATTTTTCATTACAACCTGAACTTTTATACACTTCTCAAGGTGCCGATGTAGACGGATTTGACGATTTCAATTTGGATTATGTGGCTGTTCCTGTTTTGGCGAAGTTTTATATTATTTCTGAAAAATTAAGCCTTGAAGTAGGCCCTCAGTTCTCTTTCTTGATTGACGAAGCAGAAGAAGCTTATAACAACAAAAGTTTTGATTTCGCAGCAGCGGGAGGTTTAGGACTTAACATTACAGACAACTTCTTTGCTCAGGCAAGATATACTATCGGGCTTTCGGAAGTTTCAAAAGAAGCCGAAGTTAAAAATGCTGTATTCCAATTATCTCTTGGATACTTCTTTTAAAAAATAGTTCTCAATAAAAAGAAACCGTTTTGTTTAGGCAGGACGGTTTTTTTATTATTTATCATTTCACAAACACTGGAAATTCCTATTTTTACAAAAACATCTTCCATGAGAATCATTATCATCAATGGCCCTAACTTAAATCTGCTCGGAAAACGCGAACCTGAAGTCTATGGACATACTACCTTTGAGGAGTACTTCGCATCGCTTCAAGCTGAATTTCCTTCTCTTGAGCTTCATTATTTCCAAAGCAATATTGAAGGAGAGATCATTGATAAGCTTCATCAGACAGGCTTCTCTTTTGATGGAATCATTCTCAACGCGGCTGCGTACACGCATACCTCTGTAGGAATCGGAGATGCTGTAAAGGCGATTAGCACTCCTACTGTCGAAGTACATATTTCCAATACCTTTTCGAGAGAATCTTTCAGGCACCAATCGTATATTTCGCCAAATGTAAAAGGCATCATTATCGGCTTCGGACTTGAAAGCTACAAACTGGCAATAAACTCTTTTCTCTAAAAAAAATTTCGGCCATGCAACCATGTTGTAAATAAATTCGTCTATTTATTTACACGTATGATTGTATATTAACTTAAACTATTACATCCTCCGCATGAAAAAAATTTTTACGCTACTTCTACTTGCCTTTTCTATTTGTGGATTTTCGCAGATCAAGGGAAAAATTACTGACGAATCCGGAAAAGAACTTCCGGCCGTAAACGTATATATCGAAAACACTTATAACGGAACATCTTCTAACGAGCTCGGGTTTTATGAACTAAATATAAAATCACCAGGGAAATATATCGTCGTTTTCCAATACTTAGGTTACAAGACGCAAAAGACAACGGTTAATGCAGAAAAATTTCCTCATGTTTTGAACGTTACTCTTGCCGAAGAAAACATCTCGATTCCTGAAATTGTTATTGATTCAAAAGAAAACCCTGCCAATGCTATTATCCGAAGCGCGATAGCTGCTAAAAAGCAGAATTCGGAGATGACGGCAAAATTTAATGCTGATTTTTATTCTCGCGGTATTTTTAGAGTAAAGGATGCACCGAAAAAGATTTTAGGCCAGAAAGTAGACGAAGATGGTATTTTAGATTCTACAGGAACAGGAATTATTTATTTGTCTGAAACCGTGTCCAGAATTACTTACCAAAAGCCAGACAAGCTGAAAGAAAACATCATCGCTTCTAAAATAAGTGGAAACGATAAAGGATTCAGCTATAATACGGCCAGAAATACCGATTATGATTTTTATGAAAATTATATCGACTTCAACATTAATATGGTCTCTCCTATTGCGAACAATGCTTTTAACTATTACAAGTTCAAAATGGAGGGTACTTTTATCGACGAAAACAACAACACTATCAACAAGATTAAGGTAACTCCTAGAAGAGACAGCGAACCTGTTTTTGAAGGCTACATTTATATTGTTGAAGATTCATGGGCTATTTATGCCGTCGATCTTGATATCAAGGGCTACAGAATGCAGGAGCCAATTATAGACGTGATGAATCTTACGCAAAACTTCAGCTACAATTCCAATTCAAAAATATGGGCAAAAAGTCTGCAGACTTTAGAGTTTAATGCTGGGCTTTTCGGAATTACGTTCACAGGAAAATTTACGCATGCTTTTAGCAACTATGAGTTCAAGCAAGAATTTGAAAAGAAAACTTTTACTAAAGAAATTGTTTCTATCGATAAAGAAGCGAATAAAAAAGATGATACATTTTGGGATGCGATGCGTCCGGTTCCTTTAACAGACGAAGAAACAAAAGACTATGTCAAAAAAGACAGCATACAAACGATACGCAAATCGAAAACCTATCTTGATTCGATTGACAGAAAGGATAATAAATTTAAGATTCCTGACCTAATTACCGGCTATACTTACAAAAACTCTTATGAAAATTGGTCTTTGAAATACGACGGAATTCTAGAGTTCCCTACTTTTAATACAGTTCAAGGCTGGAATCTGAATTCTGGTTTTTCATTCATGAAAAGAAATCCAGACGAAAATACATATACGACGTTTGGCGTAAAAATGAATTACGGGTTTGCTGAGGAAAAGCTAAGAGCTATTGGTTATTTCTCAACCCGACTGAACAACCAGACCAATTCCTATCTCTACGCTGCTGCGGGTAATGAAGTTGCCCAATTCAATCCTACTGCAATTAGCGGTATCGTGAATACCGTAAGCACTTTATTCTTCAAGGATAACTACATGAAGTTATACGACAAGACTTTCGGGCGAATCGGATACCAGCAAGAAGTCGTAAATGGCCTTACGCTAACCGGAAACGCAGAATATTCTAGAAGAAAATCGCTTTTCAACAATACGGATTATGTAATGATAAAAAGAGATAAAGAATATACTTCAAACAATCCTCTTGCTCCTGATGCGCATACGCTGCCTATTTTCGAAACGCACAACTTGGCAAAAGCTTCTATCACGGCACGAATTAATTTCGGACAGGAATATATTTCTAGGCCTGACGGAAAATTAAACCTTAGAAACGACAAATACCCTGTACTTTCGGCAACTTATGAAAAAGCTTTTGCTGGAAGTGAAAAAGAATACGAATACGATGCTGTTCATGCGCGCCTAGTATATGATGTTACTTTAGGAAACAAAGGAGAATTTGGCATTAACCTGAAAGCAGGGAAGTTCTTTAATGCTGAAAATATTTCTTTTGCAGATTACAAACACTTTAACGGAAACCAGACTCATATCGGGCAATCTGACAGGTATTTGAATGTATTCAATCTTCTTCCTTATTATACGCATAGCACAAATGATTCCTATATTGAGTTGCATGCCGAGCACAACTTTAAAGGCTATATCATGAATAAGATTCCGTTACTAAACAAGCTGAAATCAAATCTTGTGGTCGGATATCATGCTATTGCAATTCCAGACGTAAAACCTTATTCAGAGTTTACAGTTGGATTAGACAATCTTGGTTTTGGAAAATTCAGGATGCTTCGTGTGGATTATGTACGTTCTTACCAAAACGGATTCCAAGGCGACGGTGTCATCTTCGGACTGAAATTCTTGAATATTCTAGAATAATGAAAAACAAAAAGGCGTTTCGATTGAAACGCCTTTTTTAATAGTATTTAGAGAAATTATTCGGTTACGATTTTGGCTCCTAGAGCTTTCAATCGTTCCTCTATATTTTCGTATCCTCTGTGGATTTGTTCGATGTTTTGGATTTTGCTTACTCCTTTTGCAGAAAGCGCTGCGATCAATAAAGAGATTCCGGCACGGATATCTGGAGATGACATAGTCGTCGCTTTTAATTGCGATTTGAAATCATGTCCGATAACAACAGCTCTATGTGGGTCGCAAAGAATGATTTTTGCTCCCATATCAATCAATTTATCTACGAAGAACAAACGGCTTTCAAACATTTTTTGGTGAATCAGGACACTTCCTCTCGCTTGTGTCGCCACAACCAAAACAATACTCAACAAGTCAGGAGTAAAACCTGGCCATGGAGCATCTGAAATTGTCAAGATAGAACCATCGATATAATTTTGTATTTCATAACCTTCTGTATGAGCCGGAATATAAATATCATCGCCTCTTTTTTCTAGCGTAATTCCAAGCTTTCTGAAAGTTCCAGGAATTACTCCAAGATTTTCCCAGCTTACATTCTTAATGGTGATTTCGCTGCGCGTCATCGCTGCCAATCCAATCCAAGAACCAATTTCGATCATGTCTGGAAGAATTGTGTGCGTGCAACCTTTTAACGATTCAACACCTTCAATTTCTAACAAGTTCGAGCCAACTCCGGTAATTTTAGCCCCCATAGAGTTCAGCATTTTACAAAGCTGCTGTAAATAAGGCTCGCAAGCGGCATTGTAAATCGACGTTTTTCCTTCTGCCAAAACAGCTGCCATAACGATATTGGCAGTTCCTGTAACAGAAGCCTCGTCAAGAAGCATTGTAGTTCCTATTAATTTAGTTGCTTCAACGCCATAGAAATGGTCTTCTCTATTGTAACGGAACGAAGCTCCAAGATTGATAAAGCCTTCGAAATGTGTATCCAGTCTTCTTCTTCCGATTTTGTCTCCTCCAGGTTTTGGAATGTATCCTTTTCCGAAACGAGCTAAAAGCGGACCGACAATCATAATAGAACCGCGAAGCGAGCTTCCTTCTTTTTTGAAAGCTTCCGACTCTAAATAAGCCATGTTCACTTCATCAGAAAGGAAAGTATAAGATCCTTTTCCGATCTTTTCGATTTTGACCCCAAGATTTTTCAATAAAGTAATCAGTTTATTGACATCGATAATATCCGGAATATTGTTTATCGTTACTTTTTCCGGAGTCAGCAATACAGCGCATAAAATCTGTAATGCTTCGTTTTTCGCTCCTTGTGGCGTAATTTCTCCTTTTAAAGGAACGCCACCTTCAATCTTGAAAGTTTCCATTTTTTAAAATTATGAGTTTATCGATTATGAGTATAAGTGTATATTTTACAATTTATAACTCAAAACGTTAAGGTTTCCTATTGTTGTTTTTGTTCTGATTGTTTTGCTTGCCGTTGTTGTTCTTAGGCTTTGCTTTTTGCGGCAGCGGCTGGTTTTTATTCGACATTTTTTTATTCGTACGCATCAAATCTGTAGAATTGAGCAGTTCTTCCGAACTCGCCTTCAAGTTGATTCTGCCATTTGACAGCTCGTATAAATGTTCAAAAATAACGTCGTCTTTTACCGTATCCTTGTTCCAGCTCAGGTAAGACTTTTTCATGTGATTGGCAATAACCTTGATCAGCGCGCTTTTCAATTCGCCTTCTTCCCATTTGTTGGCCACATCAATCATGTATTTGATGTTGTTTCCGTAAAATCTATATTTCGGGAAATTTTGCGGATATTTCAAGCGATCCGGCTTCTGCTGTAGCATTTCTCTCGATGGTACCGGATACGGAGAATCGACATCTAATTTAAAATCAGACATAATAAAAATCTGGTCCCAAAGCTTGTGCTGAAAATCTGGAACATCGCGCAAATGCGGATTCAAGCTTCCCATCACCGCAATAATATATTTTGCGGCTTTGTTTCGCTCATTCTTGTCTTCGATTACAGTGGCCTGGTCGATCAGTTTCTGCAAATGGCGTCCGTATTCCGGAATAATCAAATGCGGTCTTTCGGCATTGTACTCCAAATGATGAACGATGTCGTGCGGGTTTTCTTTTATGTACATAAAATTGTCGTGAAGCTTTAAAGCGAGATAATCCCTTCTATAGTGGAAACCTCTAAATATTTATCAATGATGCTCTGTGAGCTTTTCATTCTTACATTTACAGAAATACTTGTAAATTTTCCTGTTTTCGACTGCGTGGTATTGATAACGGCACCCATAGCATTAAAAGCATTTTCTACCGCATCAACCTTTTCTTTATCTGTAGGCACTATGAATTTAAAAAGATATTCTGCCGGCCAGACATTTGCATCATCCAATTCTACTTTCAGCCTTTCATAAAATTCCTGGGTCTTCTTATCCATCTTCAAAATTAAAATAAAAGCAAATATACGGTATTGATTTTAGATTTAAGAATTATGAAATTAATTTAATATGAAATGAGAACATTCGCCATTCGCATAAAACATCAAGCCATCCAAACCAAGCGCTTTTAAAAAAACTAAATTCGCTTTAGTATCTAAAAATCTTTAAGTAAATTTGCGCCTTATTTTCAAAAAGTGCAAAAAGATATTGTTGTAATTATCGGCGGCCCGGGAACTGGCAAGACGACCATCATCGATGGTTTGTTAGAACGCGGACACTGCTGTTTTCCTGAAATTTCACGAGAAATAACGCTGGAAGCCAAAAAACAAGGAATTGAGCAATTGTTCCTCGAAAATCCATTGCTTTTTAGCGAATTGCTTTTGGAAGGAAGAAAAAAACAATACCACCAGGCCTTAAAAGAAAAAAGCCCTGTAGTTTTTATAGACCGCGGCATTCCAGATGTTTTGGCTTACATGCACTATATCGGCGATGCTTATCCTGCTTTTTTCGACGAAGCCTGTCGCGAGCACAAATACACAAAAATCTTTATCCTGCCGCCATGGGAAGCCATTTATGAAAGCGACGATGCGCGGTATGAAAATTACGAACAAGCTACTTTGATCTACAAACACTTGAAGGAAACCTACGAAAGTTATGGCTATTCCTTGATTGAAGTTCCAAAAGACACGGTAGATAACAGAATTCTTTTTATCTTAGGGCATCTTTCGAACTAGAAATATGCAAGAAGCGCTATCGATTCTTCAAAAATATTGGAAACACGATTCGTTCAGAACGCCACAGGCTGAAATCATAGCTTCGGTCTTGAGCGGACACGATACGTTTGCCCTAATGCCTACTGGCGGGGGGAAATCCATCTGCTTCCAGATTCCTGCCATGATGCGTAATGGAATCTGCCTCGTAATTTCACCGTTGATTGCCTTAATGAAAGACCAGACGGCCAATCTTCAAAAGGTAGGCATCAAAGCAATTGCTTTGACTGGAGGCATTTCTACCGATGAAATCAGTGATCTTTTAGACAATTGCCTATACGGGAATTATAAATTCTTATACCTGTCGCCAGAGCGATTGCAGGCGGATTGGATTATGGACCGCATCAAAAATCTGCCGATTAATCTTATCGCAATAGATGAGGCGCATTGCGTTTCGCAATGGGGACATGATTTTCGTCCAGCCTATCTTAAAATCGCTTCTCTAAAGACCCATTTTCCAAAGATTCCTTTCTTGGCCTTGACGGCAACGGCAACCGAGCGTGTAAAAGAAGATGTTATTATTCAGCTGGGATTAGAAAATCCAGATATTTTCCAGAAGTCTTTTGCGAGAGAAAATCTGGCGTATATGGTTTTTAATGTGGAAGACAAGCTTTACCGACTAGAACAAATACTAAAAAAAAATCCGCAGCCTTCTATTATTTATGTCAGAAATAGAAAAGCCTGCCTTGATACGGCTTCGCAGCTAGAAGCTTTAGGAATCAAAGCTACGTTTTATCACGGCGGTCTTCATAGCAGGGAAAAAGAAAAAAACATGAGGCTCTGGATGGACGAAGATGTCCAAGCCATAGTTGCGACAAATGCTTTCGGCATGGGAATCGACAAGGCAAATGTAAAAACAGTAGTCCACATCCAATTGCCAGAAAATCTTGAAAATTATTATCAAGAAGCAGGACGTGGGGGCAGAAACGGTGAAAAGGCTTTTGCCGTTTTGCTGAACAGCCCGTCTGACGTCCAATATTCCGAAAACCAGATCTTGAATAATCTTCCCGACAAGAAATTCTTGAATGAGATGTATGTAAAATTGTGCAACTTTTTCCAAATTGCCTATGGCGAAGGAATTGACGAGCAATTTTCTTTCAACATCAACCAGTTCTGCGTCCAATACGGATTTCCAATCTTGAAAACCTTTAACGGCTTGCAATTTTTGGACAGGCAAGGAATTATTACGCTTTCACAGGAATTTTCAGAAAAAGTAACCGTACAATTTATCATAGAATCCAAAGAAGTAATCCGCTATACCAGCCTGAATCCGCAAGATGAAGAAATCATTCTGGCGATGTTGCGCACCTATCCTGGCATTTATGAAGTTGTTACTCCTATAAACATTTCCTTAATCGCAAAAAAATCAGGCAGCAAAGAAAACCAAGTTGCCGCTGTATTGCAGAAATTACAAGAAAGACAAATCATCGAGTACCATGCCAAGAGCAATGATTCTACGATTACCTTCAATGAAGTTCGCGAAGACGATAGGACGATCAACCGCGTCTCAAAATACCTGGAAAATCAAAATAATTTGAAAAAAGCCCAGCTGGAGGCAGTTTTAGACTATGTGACTAATGACAAATCCTGTAAAAGCCATCAGCTCTTGAGTTATTTCGGCGAAAAAGACAGCCAAAACTGCGGTATCTGTTCCTTCTGTATCAAACAAGACAAAACACCGAGTCCTCTTTCCTCTATTGCAGAAAAAATCTTGGGATTGTTGCAAACCAGTCCGATGAGTTCAAGAGAAATCCAAATGTATTCTAAATTTCCCGACGATGCCATTATCTTTGCACTGAAACAACTATTAGAAACGAACAAGATCGAACTCTTGCCAAACAATAAATATACCTTGAAATAGAATGGAAAAATTACGCATCGTTTTTATGGGAACACCAGAATTTGCAGTCGGAATTCTGGATACACTACTTAAAAATAATTTTGAAGTCGTTGGAGTAATCACTGCTGCCGATAAGCCAGCCGGCCGCGGCCAGAAGCTAAAATATTCGGCTGTAAAAGAATATGCACTAGAAAAAAACTTAAAATTATTACAGCCGACAAATCTAAAAGACGAAACTTTCTTGGAAGAATTAAAAAACTTAAATGCGAATCTTCAGGTTGTGGTTGCCTTTCGAATGCTCCCGAAAGTGGTTTGGGAAATGCCTAAATTCGGAACATTCAACCTTCATGCTTCGCTCTTGCCTAATTATCGTGGTGCAGCTCCTATAAATTGGGCCATCATAAATGGGGAAACCAAGACTGGCGTGACTACATTCTTCATCGATGATAAAATTGATACCGGAGCGATGATTTTGAGCAAAGAAATAGAAATTACTCCAGACGAAAATGCAGGAATTCTCCATGACAAGCTGATGGATTTGGGTAGCAAGACCGTAATTGATACTTTACATTTGATTGAAAATGGCAAAGCAGCAACTACCATACAAAAAGATACAGACGATATCAAAACAGCTTACAAATTAAATAAAGACAATTGCAAAATTGACTGGACCAAATCTGGAAAAGAAATTCACAATCTAATTCGTGGCCTTTCTCCCTATCCTGCAGCATGGAGCTTTTTTAGCGACAAGGACCAAGAATGGAATGTAAAAATATACGAAGCACGATTTTTACAACAAGACCACACAGAAGCTATCGGAAAAATCATTACGACCAAAAAAGAAATGAAAGTTGCGGTTAGTGACGGTTATATTGAAATACTACAATTGCAATTTCCAGGAAAGAAAAATCTAAAAACAGCCGAACTATTAAACGGTATTAGTTTTAGAGACGAGGCAAAAGCTTTCTAATCCCGCATAAACACTGATTTGACAGCGATTTTGAGAAAAACAAGTCGGTTTTATTAACAAAAGCCCTAAGTTATCAACAAATCGGTGAAAAACACTCGAAATGTCTTGCCCAGTAAGGAAATCCTATTAAATTTGTTATAATTAACATAATGTTTAACCAACAATTAAAACTATTATTATGAACAAATCAGAATTAATCGATGCTATCGCTGCTGACGCAGGAATTTCTAAAGCAGCTGCAAAACTAGCTTTAGAGTCTTTTTTAAATAACGTAGGTGGTACTTTGAAAAAAGGTGGCAGAGTATCTTTAGTAGGATTTGGATCTTGGTCAGTATCTTCTAGAGCTGCAAGAGAAGGAAGAAATCCTCAAACTGGAAAAACTATCAAAATTGCTGCAAAAAATGTAGTAAAATTCAAAGCTGGTGCTGAATTAGAAGGATCAGTTAACTCTAAATAGTTTTTTGTCCCGATATAAATCAAAGCCTTCCATTTGGAGGGCTTTTTTTATGCAATTCATCGAATTAATTTGGAACAAAAAAAATTTATTGTTAAATTTAGTAAAAATTGCAAGAAAATGATTTCAGAAAAACTCAAAAAAGGAATCTTACTGATTGCGGAACCATCCATAATCGGAGACCTATCATTCAATCGCTCAGTTATTTTGCTTGCCGATCATAATGAAGAAGGTTCTGTAGGATTTATCCTTAACAAGCCTTTAGAGTACAGCATCCGAGATTTGATTCCTGAAATTAATGCAAAATTTAAAATCTATAACGGAGGGCCTGTCGAACAAGACAATCTTTATTTTATCCATAATATTCCAGACTTGATTCCTAACAGCATTGAAATTTCAAACGGAATTTATTGGGGCGGTGATTTTGAATCTACGAAAGACCTCATCAATGAAGGAAAAATAAAGAAAAACAACATCCGTTTCTTTTTAGGATATACAGGCTGGGATGCACAGCAATTAGACAAAGAGATGCAGGCCAATTCGTGGATAATTACAAAAAACATCTACGAAAATAAAATTATCGGAAAATCAACTACTGACTTCTGGAAGCAAAAGATTTTAGAATTAGGAGGCGATTATGTAATCTGGTCCAATGCTCCGGAAAACCCTATCTTAAATTAGCTTAAGCGAATCTGAGCATTCAATCGAAGTAATAAATCTTTAGCCGTTTTTGTCTCGTATTCTTTCTTGCGATATTTTGTTATTGGCTGAATTCCTCTAATTACATTCGTAATAAACAATTCATCCGCTTTTTGCAAGTCAAAAGGAGAAATTGGCGTTTCTTCCACCTCAATTGTTTCTATCTTTTTGGCAAGCGCCAAGATTTGTTTGCGCATCACGCCATTCAGGCAGCCTTCAGAAATTGGCGGTGTAATCAATTTATTGCCCATAAGCATAAAAAGATTTCCGTTTAATGCTTCGATTACATTTTTATCATCATTGATAAGAAGGCAGTTGTCATAGCCGTTTTCATCAGCAAAAATACTTCCGGTCACGTTTATCATCCTATTTGACGACTTTATGGTTGAAAGCAGGTGTTTTGCCACAACAAAATCTTTATAAAGCTCTACTTCATACTCCTCTTTTTCAATACGATAAACGGAATTTTCGAGAGGCTGTACGGTAACCAAAAAGGAAACATTATTATCTTTTGGAAGATAAAATCCTCCTTCGTTTCTATATACAGAAATTCTAGCTCTTGAAGAAGCTGAAAGATTTTCAGCAGCTGCCAGCGAGAGAAGTTGTTCCTCAAAATATTCCATCGTAAAATTCATCGGAATTTGCATCCTAACGATACGCATGGCAGACATCAGCCTAAAATAATGATCTTCAAGGAAAAGAATTTTTCCATCTAAAATTTTTACCGTTTCAAAAACAGAATCCCCATATAAGAATCCTCTGTTACCTATCAATAAATTTGCTTCTGAAGTAATGTTTCCGTTGAAATTGATCATAAAAAAAGCCCTGAAATTAAATCAGGGCAAATATAAGTCTTAAAAACAGAATTACACTATACAGATCCTATTACGTGCTTCAAATCCGAAATTTGGTTTTCCCACAATTGTGTAGATTCTTCTACTTCGTCTTTTTCGGCAAAATCAACTACCATAAGAGAAACGTCTTTAGTGATTTCATCAACAAGGATTCGCAATTCAAAAAAATACTCCCCATCTTGGCCATTTTCGTCAATCCAGCGAAATTTCACTTTCTCTCCTGTTTTTTTTGAAGCCAATCTGGCTTTCTCTTCTGCATCATCCCATATGAACGTAAAAAACTCCCCTCGAGAATTAACATTATCAGCAAACCATTCTGACAATCCAGAAGGTGTTGATATATACTGATATAGCAATTGCGGTGAAGAATTTAGAGGAAATTCTAATTCATATCGTACTTTATTTTCCATAGGGCATCGTTATTTTTTTGGAAATATATAGAATAAAATCAAATTAACGATGATTTAAAAATTATTTTTTTTTGCTGATTTATATTTGCAACCTGTAAATTTAATTTTATATTTGCACCCGCATTCGACAAGGATGCATGACCTAAAAATGGCGAGGTAGCTCAGTTGGTTAGAGCGCAGGATTCATAACCCTGAGGTCACGGGTTCAACTCCCGTCTTCGCTACGAAAATCAAAACCCTAACTAATCAGATAGTTAGGGTTTTTTTATTGCTTTTGTTTTGAGGATTCAATCATACCTTACAATCTTAGAGTGAGGAAATGGAGTGAGGAAGACTATCTTAAAACCCTAACTTTTAGAGCCGCCTCTTCTACTGCTGATAGTATGGTTGGGTCTAGATAATGATTCTCCAGTACCTGTTCTGTTGAATGTGATGTTAATTTCCCCGTTTCTTTACCCATAGCGTGATTAACCCAAGTTATATATGTTTTTCTCAAATTCTTCAAACTTATCTCTAAATCTGAATTATACTGGTCTTTATAAAAGGTAAAACCTTTTGAAAGGTCATTCATTATCGTTTTTGATTTAACTGTTCTCTCAGGGAAAAGAATGTACTCATTAGTGTGTTTTTTCTCTTCATACCTCATTTGATTTAGAAAATCTTGCAAGTCTGAATTAATTGGGATGTATTTAATATAGTCTGAACTCTTTAAAATTGCATTTACTTTTTTGTTGCTAATCATAAAAAACATAGTGCCAGTTGATTCGTTTGTATAAATATCTGACCATTTTAAGTCAACTACATCTTCTCGTCTCCCCCCAGTCAGTAAAAAGAGTTTAAAACCATTTATCAGATAAGTTCGGTGCATGTTTTTCTTTTCCCCTTTACCACCCAAGACTTTTATTGGATTTTTGTTGGCTTCAACCACTTTCAATATTTCATTGAAATCATTTTGACTTACTATTTTATTATTTTTCTTTTGAACATTTTTTGACTCGTATCTTGCAAATGGATTTTTCATTTCCACTTCTTCTACCTCAATTAAGAAATCGAAGAACATTTTTAAAGAAATCATACATTTATTGAATGTTCTAGGCATGTATTTACTTTCCATGGATTTATAAAATATTCCTACATCTGTTTGTGTCACACTGACCACTCTAGTAGTATTTATGTTTTTGGTTTTATGAACAGATTTGCCAAATAAAACACAATATCTAATCAATTCTTTCTGATAGTCTACACCGATTTTTCTAACTTTATGTGAATATGCATGTTCCCCGCTTAAAAACTGCTTGTACTTGAGTATAGCATCAATAATCGAATAATCATTTCCTTCAGTTGTTTGTTTAAGACTTTCATAATTATTCTGAACTAAATCCTTCTTGAAATCAATCGCTTCTTTAACAGCTTCTTCATAGTCTCTTGAAGATAAAATTCTAGTTCTGACACTTTTTCTGGTCCCACTTACATGAATCCTAACTCTATATTGTTGAAAATCAAAATGCTTACAGTTAGGATTGTCAATTTTACATTTATTGCAATACACTTTCATTCCCTTGAAAGGTTTCTTAGGTAATTTCAATTTTTCCATTATCTGAACCTTTTAAGTAATTCGTTATCTGACTCATCCCTAGGAATCACTTTTGTTTTTGGCAAAATATGAGTTTCGGATTCCAATTGATTTTTTAGTAATTGGAATAATGCCTCATTTTTTAGAATTCCTCGGCACAAGGATTCCCAGTTATTTGGATTTGATTTATAAATTCCTTTAACCAATGGATAATAAAGTGCCATGTCTACATTAATTTTATAGACACAAGGACGATTAGTAATCATCACAGGCGTAATTCCTTTCGATTTAAGCCAGTTTTTGGTTGCCTGCCACCCTTTGCGTCTAATTAAGGGCGCAACCTCGTTGATAGTTAATAATTTTAAGCTATCGTCATTTGTTGTTGAATTATTTTCCAAACTTTTAATAAATCTTCGATTCTCATTTTTTTATTATTTCAGAAGATTTTGAGAATTATGTTGAACCAGTAAAAAGATTATAATTCTAGTCTGAATTAAATGCATAGCAAATCATGCAGAGTAAAACTCCTTTTTTTTGGTTTAAAAGATGGATGCTGAAACCACTTTTTAAAGACAAAGTGGCTAATTAAGATTATCGTCTAAACAGTTATACTGTCCTCTGGCGAGTTTAGAGTAATGAATAAAAAGAGCGGTTTATAGTCTCCGTTTTTATCCTTTTTTATATCACTATTACAAACTTACTACACAAATCCTAAAGTCCACGGTGTTTTTCAAACTTTCTTAAAACCTCTCGAAATTTTCTTTCACAAATATTCCAGGTTTTTTAGGACATAAACAAGAAGAGGCTCGTGTTTCCTGGGCTCGAGTAAAAAAGTACAATAGTGAGCTCTTATATTTAGATAAAAAACAGCAAGTATCAGACAGATAAATTTATTTGATAGACATTTTAATTAATCGAATGAAATATTAAAATATTACTAGCGAATCCTACTTCTATTTAATAACAATTTTAAAGTGTATATTCTTATAAAATCAAATTGATTGTAAGTATCTTTGGGAGTAATAGTCAAATCAAAGAAGCATGTTAGTTAAAGAAGTTTTCACACAATTATATAAACATTCAATTACAAAAGAAAATCCAGCTTGGGAGCTAGAATGTGATTGTCAAAATGAACTTACTTTTAACCTTGTTGAAACACTTTTTCAACATGAACTGATGGAGCTGTTTTATACTTATAAGGCATCTGAAAAAGTTATTCCAATTATTCATTTGCATTTTGATGAAATCATCAATTGGAAGCAACGAAGTAAACTTAAAGAACATAAAGATGTTTTCTCATATTTACAATTTACTTGGGGAATTTGTGCAACAACACAACTGAATTTAGATGGAGAATTTATTTACTGTTTTGATGTTTTTATGAAATCTGTTTTTGGCAGAACATTTCAAAATGGTGAACAATATGACTTGAGTGATATTGACCCTTATGGTTTCTTAAATTCAAAAAACAATTACATCGCAAATTCTAAAGAAATTGTAGAACAATGGTTTAGTCAATTATATTATTATTCAAAATCATTTTCAGGGTTGAATGAGTGGTGTGTGTATTTTTTTGAAGAGGTATATTATCATTTAAATGAAGATTTTCAAATAGAACAATATCATCCTCAATTTCTTTCAAATCTATTATCTTGGTGCGAGGTAAATTTTGATAAAAGAGCTTCTCGAGCAATAAGAAATATTATAGAACGAGAATTTAATTTAATTACTTGGTCAGAAAATGAAAATGAAAATGAAATAAAAAAATCACTTGGTCTTCAATTGTTACTTTGTAGAGATTATAGAAATACTAAAAAGGGTGAATTATTAGCTGAGTTAGAACATAATTCTGAATTCAATCCATTATCAAAAATGCAATCAAGAGAAGCATTATGTTATGATGAGGAAAGTTTGACTAAAAATTTTAGTGAGTTAATTGCTTCCATAAAAGATTACAACCTGTTCTTAGAAACTCAAAACTTGGACATTTTTCAATGTACGTACCAAAGAGCTAGAATTTTTAAAATTTTCTTAAGTATTTTTAACATAGCTTCTGATATCGAAAAAACCAATATAATTGAAGAGATACTTTTAAATTATTACAATGTAGACAAACCTCAAGAAACAGGAAAAACACTATTTATTATCCCTAATCAATACAAGAGAGTTGCATATTGTTTTCCTCACAAATCAGTCTATGATGAAAAAGACTCGCAAAAATTGATAATTGAAATTATTGATGCTGAAAATAAAGCTTTCAACACATATAGATTACTTAAAGGGGGAATAAAGCAGGAAATAATTATAACTGATTTTTCTGTTGGAATGCCTCTTCCAAAATTTGCATATGACTTTGAAAAAAGACTTCTAAGTTTATATGACTTTAATAAAATTAAAGAAGATTTATTCAATGCAAATTCAATGTCTCAATTTGATTTAAATTCATTCCCTCTTCAAACTTTAATGATGAAGACAATAAATAAAACTTTACCAATAAACTTAAGCTTATCTAAAAAACTTGATTTTCCTAAAATAGAGAAGATTCTGTTTTGGTCAGGCTTTAGTCAAACATCAGAAATTGAAAGAGAAGCTCTTGAAGAAATTTTTCAATTTGCTGAGATTGAATTTGAAGTACATAATGAAGAAAACAGTAGTTTGAAAAAATTTCAAAATAGGATAATTGAATACAAACCAGATATTGTATGGATTTCTTCACATGGGGAATATCAGCATTATGAACCAAATATTTCTTCAATAAAATTATCTGAATCAGAATCCATAAGCATCAGAGATTTCGAACAGCTTATTAATAAAGACGATAAAAGACGTTTGTTGTTTTTAAACGTTTGTGAAGGCGGAGTTCATTCTCAAACTGGAGAATTTAAAAATATTGGTTTCCCAAACTTATTAACTGCAACAAATCAAGATATTATTTCACATTTATGGATGGTAGAAGCTCGTTTTGCATGTGTTTTTGGTGTCTTTGTAGCGTTAGGTGTAGCTTTATTACAGAAAAACTATTTTGAAGCATTCGAATATTCACTTTCAAGAGTTTTAATTGATAAGGAAACTATTCTTGAGGAATTGGAAACCTTTCCAGTAAATCTGACTAATTTGAAAGAAAGAATTCAGAACAATGATAGCACTGAATGGGACAATATTATTACCACAGGAAGCCCTGTATACAATATATAATCATTTAAGAAATTTAGAATACAAAAATGTATTTCAAATTCTATAAAATGATAATTAAACAGCACATTTTCTAATTTAAGAGGTTGATATTTTAATTAATTTATAAAGGTATGTCTAAAAAAGGTGGTGAATTTGAAGTTATTGCGATTGATTTTTTTGAAAATATTTTTAAAGAATTAAACTTCAAAGTTGTAAGAAAGAGAATTCAAAACTCAGGCTCACAAGATGGATACGATATCTTGATTGAAATTGTTGATGAGAGATTTAGAAGTTATTACATTTTTATCGAGTGTAAAGATTATAATGTTGAGCTTAATTATAGTGATGCAATTATTAAATTACCTCAAATAGCTTCAACTCATGAAGATATTGATTTGGTTGTCTTTATTTCACCGAGAAGAAACTTTAGTAATATTTTTGAAGAGACAAGAAATAAGCCATTCCTAGAAAGTTTATCAAATTCAAATTTTAGGGTTACTTTCTTGAGTCCTGAAACTGATGTGCAAAAGTATTTTTCACTCTATCCCGAAATCTATAATAAAATTTATGCAGAAAATGCTCCAACTCTAACAATAGAAGACCGTAAAGAGATATTGGACCAATTCAATAAGTTTATTTTTTCTAGCAAAAATTTAAATAAGGTAATAATTGACGAAACTGACAAAGAAAAATTCATTAAAAACCTTGAAAAAGATAACTTTCATATTGAAAGGACAATTAGAACATCACAAAAAAGAGAATCTTATTTTTATAATCCTGATTCAGGAAAAAGCACGTTAAATACAATTATTAAAAACCAAATACTTGGCGTTGTATTACTTGGAAATCCAGGTTATGGAAAAACTAATGAATTAAAACATTTTGCCGTTGATTTATGGGATAATAGAAATGAGAATGACCTTATTCCTTTCTTTTACAAGCTAAAAAACTTTACTTCTAGTTCAAAAATTGAAGACTTTTTACCTTCAAATTATAAATTTATCTATGACTTTACAATTATATTAGATGGAATTGACGAAATAGAAAATATTATTGATTTTACCAATAAATTAAGAAATTTTATTTCTGAAAACAGGAAGAATATCGATGATAAAAGAACCAAATTTGTTATTAGTTGTAGAACAAATGTTTATAAGAAATATATTAAAATCATAGATGATTTTGAAATCTGTTATTTAAATGAAATCAGCTTACAATCATCAAACAAATTTTTAAATGAAAAGTACAATCTTGATTTCCTAAACGAGAAAAAATTCGATTTCCACAAACATAGAGAAATACTTGAAAGTCCTTTCTATTTAGAATTAATCGGAAGCCATTTTGAAAAAACAGGAATTCTGTTAACTAATAAAGCACAGTTGATAAATGCATTTGTTGATTCAAGATTATTTGAAGATGAAGAAGTCAAATTTCAAAATGACACAATTTTTGATAAGGATAAATTAATTAGTTATACCCAAAAAATAGCATTTGCTTTAGAAGCAATGCAAAAAACTAGTTTACCCTCATCACAAATAAAAATAATATCCAATATTAATGAAAGAGATTTTGCTAAAAATCCATTCATAGAAGAGAATCTTAGTGATAATTGGAGTTTTGCTTTTAAAAATATTCAAGAATATTTTGTAGCAAAAATGCTAGAAAATCTTTCATTTGAAGAAATAATAAGTTTTATCAAAATAGATGATAAAACAAATAAAATTCATCCAACTTGGCATAATGTAATTACTTTTTTACTTAACCTTCAAATAGATTCAGAAATCCATAAATCTTTAGTGGATTGGTTATTGGTAAATGATTTTGAACTGCTTTTCAGTGCAGATTCTGACCGCATTAATAATGATGTCAAAATAAATGTTTTAGAAACTTTTTTCAGTAGAAACTGTATTGAGAACACGCTCTGGATTAATAATACTCAAGAAGTAGCTAATTTTAGTGAATGTGAAGCTAACATTAAATATCTTATAGAAAAGATTAAAGACAAAACTATACATCGGAGAGCACGAATGTCCGCCATTAAGTTGCTTTCCCATATGGATATGTCTCAACATTTTCTTGATGAGCTAAAGTTGATAATTCCCGACATATTAGAAGAAGATAATTTTGAAGATGAAAATAATTTATATCTAAAGCAAGATATAATTATGTTGACTGATAGTGTTGGAGTAAATGAAGATGTGGAATTTTTCAACAAAATTATATTGTTATTAAGACATAGAGATAATAAAGAAATTATTAGTTCAATAATACATTCTGTACCTAACAAATCTATTGAGGATAATATTGATTATTTTTTAGAAATTCTAGATAAATCAATTGGAAATAAAAATTGGATAGCGGTATCAAAATATAATTCGATAACATCTACAAAAGATAAATTGTTTGATTTGTTTCTAAGAGTTAACAATCCAGATATCTTATTGAAAATCTATTCTTTTTTAGTTGAAAGGCATAAAAATTATCAAATAAGAGAAAATCTCATAAAGGACTTTTTAAACTATTTTAAAGAGTTTTTCGAAGCCAAATTAGAACATCATGATTCACTTATTGAAATAATTTCAAATGCTGTAATAAACGACAAAATCAGATATTTCGAAGATGATTTACTTGTAGATATTGTTAAAGCATGTAAAATTGAAAAAAAAGTCTTCACGAAAATAATTCAAACAATATCAGGAAATTCAGACAGAAAGCATTTTTTAGCTGAAATAATAATTAAAGATTACTTTAATGAAGTTCTTAACCTTTACTTGAATAAAAAACTGAATGACGATTTTTTGCATCAATTCAGAAATGTGATAAGTCATAGGGATTTAAATTTAAGTAGACAATTTGAAGAGTACATAGAAAGTAATTCAAAATATATTTTTAGAGATAAAATTAGTACTGACGAAATAGAAGAAAGGAAAAAATATTGGGAATCAAAGAACCAAAAGAATTTCGATGTTTTATTTAAAAACGAGGAAATTGTTTTTCAGATAACAAAGCTTTATGATTTTCTTGGAAAGGAAGAATTATCCTATGATGATTTAGATAAATTTTATCATAAATATTATGAAAATTTTGAATTACAAAAAGAAGTAACAGAAAATGCGAAACATCTTTTATATGAAATCTTAAGAGACAATTATAAGCACAGTGACAAGTTAAATAGAAAAGAACTCCCACTATTAATTGAAAATTACAAATTCAATATAATGCTTGACATTATGAATTGTTTACCAGAAAAAGGCAAAAAAATTGAAATTTCAGATAAGCAAAAGAAACACATTAATGATTGGTGTAATGAAAATACAGAAACTGCCAAAGAATACTATTTAAAACATCTTTCAATTGGGAATAATCGAGATGATGAAAAATACAATCTCTTTCAAGCAATTTTTAAATTTCAAAAGCACTTTAAATTTAATTTAGATGAAACTTTATTACTTGATATGATTTGGTTTAACACTTATGAAAAAGGGATTGAAATTGACTATATGCAAGGTGTTGTTAGTGAAGAAAAAATTAATAACCGTATTTTAAAAAATCTGAAAGATGATAGATTAAGTCCAACAAGCTATTGTAACCATCTGAAATATTGTATTGAAAATAAAATAAATTACAAACAACTTAATTTAGATATAAAAGAGAAAATCAATATTTTCTTAAATAGTGATTATTATTTTTATTCTGGTCAGCTACTTGAAATGTTCTTTTCCAATGATTTGAAAACTCTTAAGGAATTCCTTAATTGTGATATTACCATTTCTCCTGAACGTAAGAAACATTTTTTCGATAACACAATCTCGATATTATTAAAAAACAACCATGCAGAAACAGCAAAGGTTTTTCTTATTGTAAACTATGAACAACTTATTTCTCAGAATGTGTACCAAGAGATTGAGATAATAGGTAAGCTAATTGACTTAAACTATGAAAGAACATTTGATAACTATTATAATTTAATTAAAACGAGTATTGAGAATTCAATAAAGTTAGGAACCGAGCTTCGTAATAATGATTGGCAGAAGTACACCAATAAATTTGCAATCGACAAGTTAATAAAACTTTTGGAGCTTTGTTTGTCAACGTCTAACATTGATAGCTTTTTTGATAGATTTTCCGACCCAATAAGAATAGCATCAGAAACTATTCTAAATATTTGTAAAACTAATGATTCCGAAACTTGTGTAGATGTCATTGAGAAGCTTAATGATTTTGACCTTAATAAAATAAAATCTGTAGATGGAGAATTATTCCATTATAACAAATTAAAAAATGATGTTCAAGAGATTTATTATAGTCATAAATCCAAACCATTTACCATCGTTCAGGTTTTAAAAGTTTTTGAAGAAAAAAAGTATATTTTTTTGAATTAAATTATTAATTCTTTTGTAAAGTATTTTATCAAAATAGTATAAAGATGATTAGGATATATCTAGATTGGAATGTTTTCAGTAGACTAGGTTCGAAAGATGAAACACATAAAAGGCTAACAGAAATCCTTAGTGATGAAACCAAGTTCTTAATCCCTTATTCAGAGGCACACCTAATTGATATTTATAGAAGCTATAAAAAAGTAGGAAATGATGGAATAAGTGGTCATTTAGATAAGCTACAACAATATTCTAAGTCATTGTTCATAACAGATACAATTAAACATCAGTTAGAATTCCAAAATCTTGCAACGAGGGAAGCTATGCAACAATATATTGAAGCATATAATGACCATCAAGATTTTAATTTTGATTTAGCTGAGTTGATAAAACCGTTCGAATCACTTCTTGAGCCATTATTAAACTTTCAAATTCCAAATCCACTTTTATCATTTCAAGAAAGTGAAGACAATAAAACATGTAATAATAAATTACGGACAACTAAAGATGCGCAAAAGTTGTTAGGAGATGAAGAAACTACATCTTTTGGGCAAATAATGGAGAACCTATTAAAAATGTCCAGTACTATCCTTCAAGATAATAGCTATAGCGAAATGCGAGATAATTTCCAAAAGGATTTAAAAGTTAATACAGGGAGATTGAATAACAAAAGATTCGACCCGATGGAAACGCTCGATGAAAATGCTCAAAAGCTTAAAAAAGAAAATTTTATGGAACTCCATCAAAGTCTTTTAATTGGAAACGATGATAAAAGTCTTTTCAATCGAATAATTGCACTTTGTCGCCATTTGGATTTTAATGGTTTTTTTGCTGATAACATTACTCCCGAACATCATTTAGATAATGTTGAAACTGATTATAAACATATTGGATATGCTTCAACTTGCGATATTTTTATCATTTCAGATAAAAAGACAAAAGAAAAAGCCATTATGGCCTTTGATATGCTTAACATTAAGGTTGAAGTTTTAAGCCCGCAGGAATTTGTTGCCTTCTCAGACAACAATTTTGTAAAAATTGAAAATAAAAAACAGTTAATTGATTATTTATTCTGGGTAACAACTAATAAGCCAATATTGATAAAAAACGGACTCCAGTTCCATTATGTTTTTTCATATGTTTTAGACTATTTCAATATAATTACAACACCAATAGAAAATCCAAAACAACTTGTTTTAAGGAAGTTCAGTACTTCAAACAATATTGGTGTTCTTATTAGAGAAATAACAGAAATAAGAAACAAATTATTGAATTTATTAGGAAATCCAATAATTGAATATGGTAACATTGGCGATGAATTTTATGCTATAAGCTGGATGACAGAAGATTTAGTCCTATTTGATTTTAAATATATAGAGGCATCACTTATTCTTGATGTGCAACAATGTAGGAAAATGAAAAGGTTAGAACGTATTTTAAAAACAACTAAAGAGATGGCTTGCTTAGTCACTAGAAAATTCAAAGAGAAATATTCAAAAAGACGTACAATATGATTAGAATGAATTAAGAATTCTCTCCCACCAAGTAAGTTTCTTTTTTTGCGAAATTTTATTTGAAGAAGTTTTAATTAGTTTTAATCTTTCATCCAAGAAAGAATCTTTATTTTTTTTCCACCAGTCTGGCAATTCAGAAGATTTAATTATTTCATCAATTTCTTGAGATGTCAATGTATTATTCTCTTTAGAGTATAAAGTTTCACTAATCAATGTTATAGCATCCCAAACTTGCTTGTTTTGAAATAATAAATGTAATGATTTAATACAGTTTGAAAAGTATGATGGTTGTTTTAATCTAAGATTTGGCAATAGTAGAATTAAATAATCATTCATTTTTTTAATATCACCACTATATCTTATATCACCTAACTTAGGTGACCAACAAGTCGGGTCGTAAAATTCATCCGTTAAAGGCTCCAGCTTAAAAATATTATCAGCACAAAACCCAGCGAAAAGAATTAAAATTATACTATCATGTTCAACTGGAGTAAGTGATTTTACATCTTTCTTTATTTTTCCTTTAAGCCCGCCCAAGGATAGATTGTCATATTCTTTGCTTTTTTTTATGTCTAATGTAACAAAATCAATTTGAAAAATATCTTTAAAAAGAAAAGCCATTACTACATGTCCAGCTTCATGATAAAAGTCATTCATATTATCCATATTAAGATAAGTTTTTTCGAAATTAAAATATTTTCAAATTTATATAACTTTTTTTACAAAATAGTTTAAGATTTAATAATAGCTATGAGTAGAGCTTGAATAATGATTTTAAAAAATCATCGTATATTTCCTGTATTACTTTAATAGTTCTAATCATCAAAATTTATAAGATGTCTTAATCAACTATTTTTTAAATCTTAATTTGTAATTATTTTTATACTATAAAAAACTGATTGGCAATGAACGAAAAAGAGTTAGAGCAATTTTTTGAAGAGTATCCTTACCTAGGATATTTTTACAGAACTAAAAAATTATATGAATTAACTAATAATCTCGATATCTTTTTATTAAAGACTTTGAAAAGGGATTTTACCGCATATTACCTTCAAAAAGGATTAAACTTGGCTAAAGACCATATAAATGGTAATCTACCTCAAGAATCTGGTACAGAGTATTATAATGCATATTTATTTATGAAAGATTATTTCAGAAATAAAAGTGATAAAACTGAAATTGATATTTTAAACGAAACTCTTGATGGTTTAATCTCCGATAATGAATACAAATTGGTTGAGTTCATATTTGAAGGTATTGCTGACTTTATATTTGATATTGATGAACTCATACGTTATAGTGAAAAGAAAATGAGTTCTCCAGTAGTTGATAATGATGAGAAAGAAGTTGAAGAAAATGAACTTATCGATTTAAGTGAAGGCACCATAACCTCAAAAATAATTTTCTTGGAAAAATTGGGGGTCATTGAATTTTTAAGAACTAAGAGTCCATTTAATACTTCCATAAATAGTTTGGCAAATGCAATAAGTGGATTAACAGGAGCAAAACCAACTTCTATTCAGCCAATGTTAAATGCAATGCTTAGCAAAGAGACATCAGACAAAAATAATCCTTTAAAATCGACAAATACAGTTAAAGTTGTTACCAATAAGTTGATTAATATAGGTTATAGTCCTAAATAAATTTCTAATGTAATTTTTAAAAAAATCACTACAATTTTTCAGCTTTTCATCTTTTAGGGATTCCCTAAAATTTCCCTAAGATTCATTTGTACCATAATAATCTTAAAAATAAAAAATTATGGAAACTAAAAAAATGGAAATGGAAAACTTAAAAATTGAAGTGACTGAAATGTTATTAGATGTAATAACTCTTTGTGAAGAAAATGAAATCGATTATTGTAAAATTACATTGTTTGATGTAGGTTATGAAGGAGCCGCTTCTTTCGTTTTTCATCAAGAAATAGAATTTGAAGATATACCTGAAGAGCTGGTAATTCTGAGTGACAATATTTCAGATATGATTGCGGAAGAATATCCATTATATTTTGATGATGAAAAAGAAAAATTCATGAAACAAGTAATCGACTCTATTATGTAATCTATATCTAAATACAAAGAATTCAGTTCACGAATAGATTTAGGCTAGTAATCTTTTAACACGTCTGCTTCTAATTCCGAAAGCAATCCTAACAAATTTCACCGAAAACTTTTTTTGCCCATCAAATGGGTAATGGAATTTCTATGTCTAAAATGAAAATATTATTAACAAGTAAAATCAAAAAAATATGGCTGAGAATAGCAAAATTGAATGGACACATCACACTGCAAATCTTTGGTGGGGCTGTACAAAAGTACATGAAGGATGTGATAACTGTTATGCATTAACCTTCGCAAAAAGGGTTGGCAATGACATTTGGGGGAATGATAAACCCAGAAGAATGATTAAAAATGTATGGGCTGAATTTGAGAGGTTCCAAAAAGAAGCACAAAAGCAAAATAAAATTCACAGAGTATTTGTCGGCTCCATGATGGACATTTTTGAAAAACCAATGCCCCTAGTCGACCATAAAGGGAACCCATATTTGGAAGACGGCAATGAATTTTGGAATACAGGTCAATTGAGAGATAAGTTATTCAATGAAGTGGTTCCTAATTCACCAAACCTGAAGTTTTTATTATTAACCAAAAGACCTTCGAATATCAACAAGTATATCCCTGAAAGTTGGAAACAAAATCCGCCAGAGAATGTGATGTTTGGGACTTCACCTGTTAGCCAAAAAACAGCAAATGATTTGATATTACAATTATCTAAAGTAAATGGACATAAATTTCTTTCAATTGAACCTCAATTAGAGAAAATTGATTTATTGGTCAAAGCCAAAGATTCTGATATGATTTTGCTGGATATGGTTGACTGGATTATAAACGGTGGTGAAAGCGGACATACTAAAAGACCATTTGATGCTGACTGGGGGCGATTGATTAGAGATGCATGTAAAACAAGAGCCGTTCCGTTTTTCTTTAAACAGATTGACAAAGTAAAGGCAATACCTGAAGACCTGTTAGTTCGAGAATTTCCCAAATAATTTAGAATTTGGGAAGGGGGGTGAGCGGAATTGGGGGGATGGGTATTGAACAGAAAACATTGTTTTTAAGTTGAGATGTGTACTTTCAGTTACGCTCCGCAGGTTGAGATGGATTTCTATATACAATATGTGATTAACTGCTTCTTAGAGTTTTAAGTTGATGTATTTTTTATTTAAACACAATTGTGTAAGTAATTAAATAATCTGCTACGCAGTAATTGAATTTATTTTTTGAAATATAATAGATAATATAATTTTTAATATAATTATTATTCTAATTAATATAGTTATAGTCTAATAGATAGAGCTTAAAAGAATATCCCTGCTGTCGTTGGAACAACACCCGTCTGTTGAAGTAGAGATAGGTCCCTGTTGTAAAAACATCATACACCTGCTCTACAAAAAATATCTCCTGTTGTTAAAAAACATCTCAATTCAAGTAAATACTCTTTACTTCAAGTAAAAACATTTTATAATTGGTCAAAAGATTCATATTCAACTCACAAAGTGAATCTTTTTCTTGGTGCTTTACCCCAACTTCTGCTCCAAGTGAAAAAGTAAATAACATAAACTAATAACAGAATATCATGAAGAAAAACAACAAACAAAACTTTGTACAAGTAAACTATAATTTACTAGCAACAACAAAACTAAATTCAACTCAAAAATTGTTTATATCCTATATCATTGGATGGCAGAGAAATAAACTTTTTTGTAAAGAAACCAATAATAACCTAGCATTAAAATTTGGAATGAAATATGGTGGTATTAGGTCATTACTATCATCTTTAAATAAATTTGATTTTTTCAAATCTGAGAGTTTTGATTATGATAAAACAACTTCAACGTCAGGGCACCAAATAACAGTTGATATTGGCAAATTAGGAGAATTTCTATCTCCCGAAAAAACATCTCAAGAAACAGATTCAAAAGAGCCAGAGAGAATTGAAGATGTAAGTCAAGATAATTCAAAAACAACGATGCAATATCATGATGATGAAATAATTAACATTGAGGAAGTAATGACCATTTTAGACTTTAATATCGATGACATAAATTCATTTAGAAATTTATTCAGTTCGAATAATGTAAAATTTGGAGAGTTCCAATATACTTTTTCAGGAAGATATGGAGTGCAAAAGTACATGCCAGATGACGGAATTGCAATTTCAAGTGAGCAATATGAAAAATTCCTTGAGATGTGTTTTGAAGATTAATCATTGAACAGGGTTGAGTTATACCCAATCTCAACCCCTTCCTTCCCCCGTTACCGCCCTGCTCAAGCCCCCCTTCCCCCATAGGCGAATATAGGCACATGATAGTGTTTATTTATTTTGGAAATTTTTTGGGTTCCAAAAAAAGAGAAATGGTTTTCAAAAAAAATATTTTTCACAAAATTTTCAAATAAAAAAATCAGTTCTTAAATGGTTGTGAACTCCAAATTACCTATCCCAATTGTTTGCCTATTAGCAAGTATTTGCAATACATTTAAGATTTAAAAACCTTGCTTTTAGTACTAAAGGACCCTAAAAACATCAATGTGTGTACTTTCTTTTTGGGAAATTTTAAATCATTATGTGAATTAGTATTTATTTGCTCTAATAGTATATGTTTTCGGCATTTGAGTCCCAGTCAAAATCACCTACACCTTCAATGATAATTTCATGGATTGATTTATCTGAATGTGCTTCTCCAAACCAAATTAAAACTATAGAACTTGCGTCTTTTATATCTGTGTTGGTTGGAACAGCTTCTGAGGTTAACCAGACAGTATATATAATAGGCTTCAAAACATTCTTAGAGCTATACTGGTTCTTTTTTTTTAGCAGAACTTTTTTATTTCCCCAATCTTTAGAATACTTGATGAGTCCTATAATACTGTCATTTATTGCTTCATTTGGTTCACCAACTAAAAGCCCACCATAGGTCATGGACATACTAAATGTTTCAAGTGAGACTTCTTTTCCAGTTTTTAGTTTTAGATTCATATTTATCATTTTATGATAAATATCTAGCTTTTCATTTTATTCAAAATAATCTCATTTAATTTTGAATTATTTTAAATAACAATTTGAAATCCAGGATTTTAAGTGAATTATTTTTTTGTAAAATTTAAAACCTGGAATATTGTAAAGTTGTTATAAAATAAGGTTTACCTTTTTGTATAACAGCAAATGAGTAAAAAACAACCTTTGAAGTCAACAAATTGACTTCATTTTTCAGGAACCCTTTTTTTATAACAGTGAAGATGAAAACACCAGTTGCAATTTTCGGACGTGTGAGTTTAGATTCGATGGATTTCCAAAGACAAATAAGTGACTTGCAAAAAGTAGCTGACAAACAGAATTATGAAGTTGTTAGTGTCATAACAGAAAAAATATCAGGAGCAAAAACAAATCAGGAACGTTTGGGAGTTCAACAGTTGTTAGAAGAAGCCAAACTTGGAAAATTTAAAAAAGTCCTTTGTACTGAAATTTCAAGGCTCGGAAGGTCAAATACTCAAACATTGTGTTTAATCGATGAGCTTCATGAATTGGGGATAAGTATATATTTTCAAGATTTGAATTCAGAAACATTAAACGAAAAAGGAGAGGTCTCTTTTCAAACGGAAATATTAACCAATCTACTTAGTTTATTTGCTAAAAATGAGAGACAGACTTTGATTAGTCGTATTCGGTCTGGAATGCAACAGGCTAAGGCAAATAATATTCATTGTGGAAGACCTAAAAACAGTAAAGAAGAATCTGAAGAATTCTTATCCAAATATCCGAAAGTTATTCAAGGCATAAAGAAAGGGTACAGTGTAAGGGAATGTGTTAAGTTGTATGATGTTTCCCTTGGAACAGTGGCAAAAATCAGAAAAATGATATAATTATGAGAAATGTAAACTTATCCAATATATATCTTCATTTGATTCAGTTCTATGGAGTATCAAAATTTGAGGTTTTTAGCGTTGTTAATCATTATCGAGTACCTACTGAAACCATGATAGAATTTTATCTGAATAGGGATATAAAAGTCAATCTTAGAAGATTGAATCGGGTCCTTGAAAGAGAAATTAAACTGGTTAAGAAATTTTTTGTGGTCCAAGAAGACTCAAAGTTAATTATCTGTATTCAGTATCATTCTGTAAAAGGAATGATTGAATATGATTTTGAACATAGCGCTAATTAATTAGCTAAACCCTATTTTTTATTTTCAGAACTTTAGATTCTACTTTTTTTGTTCCATCTGGAAATAATAAAATCACTTCCAGTTTATAATATTTGGAAGTGATTGGGCTTATTTGAGTTGTAATTATTCCATCATTCGTTTTCAGACCAAATTGGTCGTAATCACCTTTTGTGCTATCAACAGATTTCTTGAATACGTTTTTATATTTCTTATCCGATTTTATTTCATAATCACTCTCGAGAACATTTATTTTAATCTTAATTCCTTTATTAGCTAGGCTATCTGGGCGGGTATGAATATACATTGCAATATTATTGTCTAACTGTTTTAAGGTTACAATATCAACGTTTACTTGATTTTGTGAGTAACCAATGATGGTATTAAATAGAAATAAAATTGAAAGTATTTTCATAATTGTTTTATTGATAATAGTTAATTGAATTAATGAAATCAATTTGCTTTAAAACTTAACTTTAATCCAGTTCTTTTAATGTATCGGGTTAAATTAGCATAATGCTTGCATGAAATAGGTTTTCTATCCTTATCTTGATATACCGTATCACTTTTTACTAATCTGTTTTCAACATAATAGTTAGTAAGTGTGGTTTTCTTCGAAATCACTTCTCCCAAATCTTCATTAAAATAGGCATTATAAAAATTAGACTCTTGGGCGAAAACTTCATTATTTGAGTTAAAATAATATTTATGTTTCTCACTATATTTTCCATCGTTCATACTTAATCGGGGAGTCTCTACAATTAAACTGACGTGGGATTTAGAATCGTGATAAATTTCAAAGTCTAACTCGCTTCCGTTAAATTTGAGATTTTCCAAATTATCTTCACTGTAATTTGATTGGTTTTCAATTGATAATTTGTTTTTTGCCACTAAACTATCTATTTCATTTTTTTGATTTACAATATTATGAGCATTATAATCATTTTTAGATTTTGATAACACTTCATCTTTACTAACGTTTTTATGTGGCATAAAATCCACCACAAACCACATGGCAAACAAAATGAATAGCATAATGATGGAGAAGATTAATACTTTTTTTCTGGACTTGCCACCAATATTTACTTTATCATTTTCAATTTTTACCTGTTTTGAAATAAAATCGTAATCGCAAAACTCACACTTTTCAATGTCTTTATTTAGAATAACATTACAATTCGGACATTCTTTTTCATCAATACCAATTTCAACTTTGATTTGAGCATCTTCATTTTTAGGATTGGAATCCTCTAGTAATTTATTTTTTAATTCGGTAAAGTCATTTTGAGTAATAACCCCAGAATTAAGAAGTTCTTTTAATTTTAAAATTTCATCTATTTTGTTCATACAATTTGATTTTAATAGCTTCTAACACCTCTACCGTCACACATAGGACAAATTCTGCCTTCTAATTCTCCAGTTGCAATATTTCGACCCGTTTCTACTCCAGTGCCCTTACATAAAGAGCAGGCACTATTCTCATAAACCCGACCATCACGACCCATGTGATAGCCGTTGTTATTCATAATACTATTATTATTGTTTTGATAGCTATTGTTTTTATTAGTATTGCCTTTCGACTCATTATGTTCATTTGTATAATTGTTATTCTCTAGTTCAGCTGACCTGTTTTCGGTTGTTATTTGTATTGGCTCATCTGCCTTAAAAAAGGTTTTTTTGGCAAACGCAAAAAGTGCAATCCCAATAATTGTGTAAAGGATTGTTGCACTTGTACTCATTCTTTTTGGCTTCTCACTTTTACTCTGATAATCGGAAACATAATTTCGAGGTAGTTCCGCATCGTTTTCATTATCTGTTTCAGTCTTGAAAAGAATTTGTTTTTTTAGTTTGTTGAATTCGCTTTCTTCTAGCAATCCGTTATCAAACATCTCTTTAAGTTCTTTGAGTTTATCGTATTTATCCATGAATTTAATTTTATTCGCCTCACAAATATAGTGTGTTGCGGGCAAAAACCCGCAAGTTGAAATCAATTATTTTGACTGGACTTATGCAATTTTGCTCAATGCAGAAGCAACTAGACAGTATCAAAAAAGAGGTAGTTCAGAGAATACACGTAGTATTCCAAAGAGATTTCGATGGGAACAACCGAAAGTTTGCTAAAGAAGTTGGTTGTGATGAAAAAACAATACGTTTCTTGTTCGACCATAATCAGGGCATGACGTTGAATTTACTTTTTAAAATTGCTAGGGCAATCAAAATTAGCCCAAGCCAACTTCTTGATGGCTTGGAGTTCAAAAAAGACGAATAAGCACCCAAGTCATCTTTTCTTTTAGCAGGTCTTAAATAGCCTTAATTTCATTCGTAGAATGGTTGGCGGGTAAGTCTCGTTCCAATTGAAATTGAATGTATCATCTTTAGTTAGTTGTAGCTATCATAAGCTGATTTATATTTTTCAACTATGTATTCCATATTTTTGTTCTCTAATAACAAATGCATCTCGACCACCTTCAAGTTTTAATAATTTATCTCTATTGTTTATATTTTCAATTGATGTCGAAGTAAGGTTGGTAAAAATATTATTTAAGGGTATTTCAAGAATGTGAATTAATTCTGAATCTCCATTGATAACAAAATTAGAATTATGAGTCGCAAATATTATTTGTCTGTCCAATTTCTTCATTTTTATTAAATCAACTAGATAATCTGCTACTAATCTATTATCTAAATGGGCTTCAGGTTCATCAATGATAAGAGGTTTTACACCTGTCATTAACAAAGTTACTATCACAGCAGTACATCTTTGACCAAAAGAGCAATTTTGCAACTCCCTGTCTCCATAAAATCCTTTTATTTTAATAAATTTTGAGAGATTATAAAAATACTTTCTTATCATTAACTTATATATAACAATGTTAATATTAGAAGAAAATATGTCCGTAATGATTTTGACATAATTATTAGTTCTTCTAAAACCTTTTAAATCAATTTCATTTTCAAGTTTAGTTAAAAAAGTTTTAGCATTGTTATTTAATAATTCTTCAGTTGGCTCAAGTAGGAATAGAACCTCTTTTACATTAGAGGACGAAGTACCAGAGATGTGATAATTTGAGAATGTACTGTAAAATTCTTCAAAAAGTACTTCCTTATAATTTTCAAAATTAAACTCGAAAGTGAAATTAATATTTAAAACATTTTCGTTATCAATTTCTAATTTTTTATTAATCTGAGTAATATTTTGAGTTATTAATTTAGGGATGTATACCCATTTTACACCGAGGTTAAATTAAGCCACTCTTATTTTAAGAGGATAAGCATATCAGGTTCGAATTTATAAATTCTTTAATTTGTATCTGTGTTTTGATTTTCTTCGGTAAAATCTAAAAACCCATATATTTTATTAGTCAAATCAAAAGTTTTAATGTTACCCTCTTTGTTTATCTCTGAAATATCATACATAAGCATTTTTCTATCATAATCAATATCTGAGAGACGATATTTTTGGAGATTGTTTGAAGTAATGTAGTTTTCGATTTTACTGTGTAAATTTTCCAATCTGCTATTTAATAAGTCAATAGATGATTGTGCCAAATCATCTAATTTCCTGCTTTTATAATAAGCTATATTCTTGCTTGTAGAACTCATACTTCGAAACCTAAAGAAAATAAAAACGCCTAACTGTCCATAGGAAAGTGCTTCATTTCCTTCATTATGTTTTATTGTTGCAGATTCGAAATCCAAATCATTTTTAACATCCAACATCTTATGCTCCAATTCCTTATAATCAGCTATATTCTGGGTGGTATTTGCATTCATATCCTTTCTAAACGTATCAATGCTAATATTTTGAGTATTTATCGTATTCGTAAAGAGAGTAGAAAGCAATTCATGCTCTGTTCTAAAATTCTGTTTGATAATTTCCAGTTTCTCATCGATGATGAAATAAGAGGACACTCCAGCCAAAACAAGAGCAAACCCGATAACACTTAGTATCAATGTAGTAGAATTGCTCAATTGATTTAAGTAGAAATCTTCCTTATATTGCTGCTTTGACAATTCTTTCAGAGTCTCTGTGTCACAAATTGCAGATTTTTCCAATCTACCGCTTAAACTATCAATTTTAGAATTTAAATTATTGATCTCATCATATTGCTTTACAACAAAGAGAGATAAGACTAAGAAGCATACGATGACTAAATATTTCATAAAAACATTTTAAAGTTCTCGGCTAAAATAAAAAGACAGCCATCATCTTCCTTACGGAAAGCCGCATTGCAAAGAAAATAAATAGCTATTGTTCTAAATACTGAACCAGTACATACTGTAAATGATGATAGTAATATAGGAATTGGAGATCAACTTAGAAAAGGAGGACTTGCTATTATTACATCAAATCAAAAGGGAGGACAAATTGTTGTTGTATTATGTGTACAACATATTGAAATAATAACTATTTTTGTACTGATAAAGAAAAACCACCTGAACCTGTAAAAGAATCAAGTGGTTTTTCATAGGATACTGTGAGAGGAGCTACTATTGTTCACTCACTTCTCTAAGACCAGTCTAGTTTCTTCTATTACTCTCTCGCAAAATGAGGTAGAATATAACTAAAACTGGAATGCACGTAAGAGATTCCATAAAAAACATTAAAGGACCAAGGCTTCGAATCTGTGGTCCTTTTTTAGTTTTCCAAAGATAAGCATAATTTTGAAGTAGTCTTTTTTTAGTATTTAAGACTTATAAACAGTTTGGGAATTTGACTTTATTTCTTTTGCTTATTTCTTAAACTTATTCTTTCCGCCGTAGAATGATTCGTCTGCTTCTACAATACAAAAAGGTAGGCTTTTTACACCTACCTTAAGTTGTTATGCAGGGTGCTCTTCTTCATACAAGCAATCTTCATTTTTGCATATGAAGGTAATCGTATTTCTCCACATATTGAGCCCTTTTCCTTCTAATGTTCCTTCACCGCCGCATTCTGGACAATCCTTATCTGCCATGATTTCTAAAATTTAAAGTTTATCAAATATAGACAAATACTATTTAGACGAGTCTAAACATAGACTGTGATTATAAACAATATTATTAACAACAAAAGCCACTCTGATTTAATGGAGTGGCTTTCTTAATTTATAGGAAATTATGAATGAAGACAGAAAAGAACAACTTTTGATTGCTTCCTTACATATACAAATTTCGCAAATCAGAAATATTATTAAGGATTTCGAATTGCCCATAATTGTTACTTGGGAAATTGACGAAAAAAAATTATTTGAAAAATACAAAAACTCAGATGGCGGAAATTAGACTCTTTGGCAATTTAATTAGCTCCATATACATATTCTGTATTTTTAAAATACAATCTATATAATCTAGATAATCGTTTAAAGCTTTTGGTGCAGTTCTTAGCCAAGTTACCCTAAAAAAATCCATTTCTTTATCAGCACAAATGCTTACTGCCTCATAGAGTTCTATCTTATTTGTGATTGAGCCCTTATTTTCTTGAAAGCACTCTTCAATTTTAGCTTTGGCTTTATCAAAATCTACTTTAGCTTGTCTTAGGTATTCTTCTTTAATTTGTGTATTTGTATATTCCATGATAGTTGAATTGAAGTTTTATAATTTTCACCAAATTTTTCTAATTATCACTATTCCAAATATAAGCAATGTATATACAAGAAACTCTGATGTATCATAATATGCAAAAATTCCTTTGAATGGTGCGCAATAATTTGGATAGGTGAAATCTACGAAAGGCCAGAAATTTGGAAACAGGTCGCTGTCATAGAGTGCGGTATAAGAATAATTATAATTTACAACCTCTCTTCCAGTAAATGTGAAAATGTAAGCCTCCCCGCAATCCTTATCTACTTTAGGGGATAGCCCAAAATAGTTTACAAATAATGCGAAGGAATTTATCAACATAAGCACAATTACTATGCGTTTTTCTTTTTGACTAAATCTTAATCTATCTGTTCTCATAATTAATTGAAGTTAGTAACGGTTATATAAGTAAAATATGTTTTTCATTGGTTCTAAGATTGAGTGATAAATGGGTTTGTGAGATTATGTTTTTCAAAAAACTCTCTTTCGTGTATATGAGATTGAGAGATTACTATGTTTGATATTACTTTTGGCTGATCATATATTGTAAAGTGAAAGGTCTTGACTTCCTTTAGGTAGCTTGCCTGAATAAAGAAGTTGATAGTGAGGACACCATTAGATGAAGTAATTATAAAGCTCTTTTTTAGACTACTGTCAAAATTTTTGAATATACAGACTTGTAGGGTATTTAGTTTATGCTCAGTAAAGCCCGATTCGGAATTTTTAAGTAAGGATATAAGTTCACTGAAATTGGCAATCTTGCTTTTTTCGTTAACTAAATCTTGTTTTGCTTCGCTTGCGGAGGTTTTAAACCACCAAACGGCTATAACAAGGGCAATGATTATGATCGCTACCATAGGACTTAAAAGATTTAAGCCACCACCAAACCCAAATAGTGAAGATTAAAGAAACAAAGAGGCGCGGGTTTGTAACTTACCTGTTCCTCGGTTCTGGACAAACCTCACACCAAGATAAATTACGCCCACGCCATAGCATGAGCATAGTCTATTATCTTTGTGGTGTGTGTTGAAATTGTCCAGATTTCGGAACCACGATAAAAGCTAACGCTTGCAAATATTTTACTTAGTAACAAATATAGGGATATTGAATAAAAAAAGCCTCGATTAAGAGGCTCTTTGTTTTATTTTTTGAATTTCATCATGTTGGCTATATTCTTGTCGAATTCTGTCATCTCTTCAATATCTGAAGGCTTTATGACGGCGGTTGGCATTACACCCACAACGAGATTTCTTATTTTGTCAGCAGGAAATTTGGCATGTGGATAATACTTTCTTATCCCTTCAATGCTAAAGTATAATACTTTATCTTTCCTGACAAATGGGACTTTCTTGCTTAATAATATTGCTGACGTAATTTCCATCTAAGTTTTTTCTACGCCTTAAAATTAAGCAATTAATTTCATGTATCTAGTCCTTACTCCTCCATTTACAATCATCCAGTTGAATTTATCAGAATCAGGGTGAAGTCTCATGTTGTATCTGTAGACATGTTCATCGACATAATCTTGAAGATGCTTTTTAGAAACAGAGTTATACATGTCCCTTAGTGAGTTCTTCATTATTTTCCAGCTTGACTCAATGGTATTCGAGTGCCTCGTAGGATCATCCAAATTTACATATTCTTTCTTTGCGTGGTTTACAATTTCGTGATTATATTTATTGCTCAAGCCAGTATAACCATGCCATTCGTCACTTATAAGCCTAGTACCTTCAGTAACATATTTTCTTACTAAAGGCTGTATTGATTTTCTTTTGGTATCAGGAACTACAAAACAGTTAAGCTTTCCGCCTCTCTGAAGCATTCCAAGTATTGGAGTCTTGTCTTTGAATGATCTTCCTTGGCAACGTTCAACTTTTTTATCTTTATGTCTATTAATGTTACGGCCGCCATAAAATGATTCGTCACATTCAACCGTTCCTTCTAGAGTATTTGCATTTTCAATACCAAAGCATTTCCTGATTCTCATAAGCATGAACCAAGCCGTTTTCTGTGAGACATCAATATCTCTGCCTAACTGTAAAGATGAAATCCCTTTCTTATGTGATGTCACGAGCCAGATTGCGAGCATCCATTTTTGTAGACCAACTTTTGTACCACCCAGGAAAGTGCTTGTCTTGATATTGAAATACTTCCCACTGTTTTTGCACTTGTATTTGTTGTCTTTACATTTATACACTTTTGATTCGGGGTCAAAAGGCGAAACGGGGGTACCTGCCCAGATAATATTCTCAAGATAATCAATGCAAGACTGTTCAGTAGGAAAGGTCTTCATCAAGTCAAGCATCGATTTTATGTTAGTATCAAACATTGTTTTTGAGTTGTTTAATTATCTATATCAAATATAAGAAATTTCTTTCTATATTAAAATATAAAAATTAGTTAAATAATTGATTTAAAGAAGATTGAATAAATAAAAAGATGATTTATATATTTGGATATCTATGATTTAAATTGTATATTTAATGACTGTTTTGTACTTATACCCTATAAATAGTATTTAAGAATTAAAATTTTTATTTATTAGCTTTTGTATATTTGCACGCCGAATAATTAAGTTATTTACAGCAAATTACATCCGTATTGTGATATAATTTCTTACATTTGAATTTGAAATCGTGATTATAATATGGAAATATCATTTGGAAAGAGTAAGGAATGTGATGCTTTTAAAGAGTTAATGGATAATCCCACTGATAGAAAAGCAATTAAAAATTTCAATAGAAGCTATAATCAAACAATATTAAAAGCGTCAATTAAGATTTATCAAAAACTCAAAAATTCTGATAATGCTTTTATATATAATTTGACAGCATCTGGGGGCAATAAGATTGAAAAAGCATCTGGAGTTAAAGATAAAAATCCAGTCGTATTAAAAGTTAGGATTCAGGATAGCTATAGAAAATTCTTTAACTTTTATGAAACTAATACAGCGGGGGTTGAAGATTTTTGTACAATAAATAATTGGTGTGGACAGTTTGACAAAGTTTGCAAAATCCATGTTTTTGAAGTAAATAAACATGATTATTCTGTGATTTAAATATTTTTTATGGAAAAGCTTAAGGTAATTAATCCAATTCAGTATTTTACAACTGTTGGGGAAGAAATCGAGGACATTTTATCTTCGAATGAGATTTCTATGGATTCATTCTTATCTTCTATGAAATGGAATGATAAAGAATTGAAGTCAATCATGAAAATTTCAAAATCTGAAGCTAAAAAGATTGAAGATTTTATAAGTGTTGGGGAAATTTCATCATACATATTAAATTTTCAAAATGATTATAAATCATCTAAAGAAAGTGCAGAAAATACATATAAAGATAACCTAAAAATATATAAAAAATTAGAACACTTACTTCCATTACTACGAAATGAATTTAGTGATGGTATTGATGTTTTGGAAGATATTTCAAATTTTCTAGGTATAGATGAAGAATCAGAAATTTTAGATAAGGTAAAAGAGAACATTGCTTTATATAAAATTTCTAATTTCGTTCCTGATGATTTAAATCTTTATGCATGGCTAAGACGAGGAGAACTAGATTTCTTTCAGAAAAAATTAGAGTTATACAATAAAGGATTATTTACTGAATGGCTAGAGAGAAAAGAATGGAAAAATAATTTAACAAATCTTGAATATATCAGCCAACTCCCTAAGATTTTAGAAACGTACGGCGTTGCATTAGTATACACTCCATATTTAGAAAAAACAGTTTTCGGAGCGGTTAGATGGTTTGAGAACAGGCCATTGGTACAAGTCTCTGATAAAGGCAAATGTTTGGCAACTTTTTGGTATACATTATTTCATGAATTTGGTCATGTTATAAAACATGAAAATGATGAAATTTTTGAAGGACAGGCAGATTTGTCAAAATCATCTATCAACAAAAAAGAGAAAGAAGCAAATTCTTTTGCATATGATTACCTTTTCAACGGTGATAATTTAAGAAAATATCTTTTTGGGCAAAGAAATAAATCTGTACAAGAGGATTTTATACATGATATGTCGGCTAGATTTGGTGTCAATAAGATGTTCGTAGCTTTTTGGATGAAGAAAGCAAGGATAAGGAGTTGGACAACTAAGGATTATATGCCTCCTTTTCAAATCAAATAAAACGATTTCCTCCTATTGAAGTATGGAAAAACTTGATACTAATACTCATAGAGATCAGGAATCAGCTTACTCATCCTTTCATCAAATAACCTTCCCTGTTTCAAGCTTGTAAATTCGACAGAATAATATGTTCCGTCTTTTGACTCATTGATAGAGATGTCACCATCATGCTCTGCTATCATTAAATCAACAATATCTTTTTTGCTGCTATATTTTTCAGGAATTGTAAAAGTCGATGTGTGTGTTATTTCCATGTGTCTATTTTTAAGTTTAATCTTCTTACTTCCAAATATGGCCTTTAAAATCAAGATTTGCCAATTCTAATACTCTTTCAACAGTAACATACTCACCTCCTTGGAGAAATGCTATATAAGGTACATATTGCAAAATAACAACAGTGCTGTTCTCTACACTCTTTAGTTTGCCCTGTATATATTCTTCAATTTGTTCGCCATCAATGATTGTCCTATTTATGACAGTCCCTCTTTTACCAATATTAAATTTCAAATTACTCATAATGGAAAAAATAAAAGTTATTCCTTTCAAAGATAGGAAAAAAGACTCACCTTGCTACCTGAAAAACTCGCATTGGACTGATGATGAGATTAGATGCAGGATAATAGCAGACGCATCCTCAAACCTTAATTTTGAGGAAATCAAGAAATTGGTAGAAATACTCGATCAGGCAAATATTGATGAACTAAGAAACAATATCATGATTTTGCAGATAAATGAAAGCTATGTAAAATTCTATTAGAAATAATTACCATAAACATGTCCCATTTGAATTAAATTTACTTAGAAATCAAGAATGGAAAATCTTGAAGACCCTTGATAAGAGAATTAAATGCATCTTCTACTATTGTTTTTTCAATAACGGTTGTAACACTTATATCCATTAATTTTCCAGCAAGGAGATGAGTCCAGTTCTTTTTTCCTAGATTGAAATAAAGTTTCAGTTCTTCAATCTCTTTAAAGATTACTTCCTGCCCATAGCCTAATTTTTCAAGCTTATCTAAAACTTCATTAATTTTACTGTATTGCTCTGATTCTTGTTCAGGAGTAAACCTATCTTCATTAGGGATTTCGGCAGTAAAATACTGGTTAAGGCTGTCTAATTCTTGATCTATGATAAATAAGGCGTTGTCTCTTTGGTCTGAGTATGAACAACTAGTTTTATTTGTGCAGGTTTCTTCGTGTTTTATTTTAGCCTCATATATTCCTTTTCGTAAAATATTCAAAAAGTATAATCTATCCTTATCTCTATCAAATAAGTAAAGTTTTGACTGTATTTCTCCTTTTATGCCTTCAAGTGTTGAAGATGTCCGTGTATCAAATAAGTCTTCGATATAAGGTACAGCTTGTTTTTCAATAATTGTCATATTTCTAAACTTTTAAGTATATCAAATGTAGATTTTAAAACCTAAAAATTTCTATATGAATTAAAAACTAGACAAAGTGCGCGTATTTTACGTCAAACTAATCGCATTATGAAACAAGAAAGCCCTGACTGTTAGCTAGGGCTTAATTATATTTATAGAAAAATTAGAAGAATAAGCAAACAATATTAATCAGATACCGCGGAGGAAAAAATTTTTAAAACAGTTTTTTTGCTCGGTGTAAAATGGGTATACTTACCTTAATTTATTATAAGACTTGTTAATATTTGAAAACTCTTCAATTTTACTTAAATTTTCTTTGTATTGTTCTTTTATTCGTTCAATTTTAGAATTTAGATTAATGATTTCCGAATTTATTATTGCCAAATTTTCGTTTGCTTTTTGTGAATCTTTTATAGTTTCTTCACTCATTCCTTTTTCTTCAAAGAAATCTTTTAATTTTTGATTTTCATTTCTAAATTCATTTGTCAATTCATCTAATCTGGTTTTAGTTGTTTGAAATTCTTGTAATTCGATATTTATCTCATTTTCAACAATAGAGACTTCTTTAATCTCTTTTAGTAAACTTAAAATCTCATTAATTCTAACTTCAATATCATTTTGGTAATCAACGTCTGTAGTTTCTAATAATATTGTTCGAATGGAATTCAATAAAGTGTCATATCTTGTTTCACTGTTTTTGATTGAACTAAATTCCTTTCTTATTTCACTAATTTTATTTGTTATTACCTTGTATCGTTCATCATTTACTGAATCTATTATATTCTGTGTTGTCTCTTTTTCTTTTTCTTTTTCTTTTAATGTGTTGTTGAAATTTTTTAAATCAAAGAGCATATGAATCGTTTCATCAATTAAAGAAGTAATAATTTCAATTTCTGAATCAAGATTATAAAAACCACTTTCTGATTCTTTAATTCGTTCATTAAATATTAATTTTGTTAACTCATTTCCTTCAGCAAGTTTTTCAATTTTACCCTGACTGACAAATTCTATTTCATTGGTTCCAGTTACATTGATGATTTTATCTGAGTCTGTCTCTATATCGTATTTTTTATTATTGATAATTAGATTGTTATCATAAAAAAAATCTGTTTTTTCACCGAGTCTTTCTCCTAATATATTGATTATAGTGCTTTTTCCTGTTCCTCTACCACCTATTAAACATGTGAAATAAGGGCTAAAAGCAATATCTTTTTTTAAACTGTTTAAACAAAATTCTTGTTTATCTGATGAGTTATTTCTTTTTACAAATGTTCCAGATGGGAAATTAAATTTGATACTTTCAATTTTACGAATAGGTTCTCTTGGCTTTTGCTCTGAAATTTTGACTCTATGCTCAGGCTCGAATAAAACTTGTTTTAATCCTTCAAAAGTTGTGTCGGATTTAATCCACGTAATATCTTTTAAAATTTCTTGCTGATGATTTTGAGGGTTTGTTCTCTCAACATACTTACCCAAAGTTAAATCCAAATCATCAAATGAATGAGCATCACATCCACTAATTACAGGTTTAGGCTTAGATATTTCATTAGTTTCATATCTCTGTAAATTGAGGTAATAGGCTACATTTTGTCTTCCACCAAAAAAGGCATCACAAATTTTATCAATTTCATCAGTAATAGCTAATTTTCTAGGAGAATCCTTAACTGGTCTCAATCCAGCATTATTGGCAGCAGCAAGTATAATATACGGTTTATGTTGTCCAAAAGTTTCTACTAAACTTTGTAAGAGTTCATTATAATTCACAGTTGCACTTACAAATTGTGAATCATTCAAATTTTTGCAAGGTATTCTTGCTCCACCAGTTCCATTGGTATGATTAGTTTTTAAGCTTATTAAAAAATTATCAATATCAGTTTTACTTACTTCATTCGAGAAAATAACGTGTAGATTAATTTCTTCAGCACTTTTATTTACCGCAATATCTAATCTAAATTCAATGTTCAAGAAAAACACTTTTTCAGATTGTGGGTATTTTACTTTATGATTTTCTATGAAATAAAAATAATTCTCACAGCAAAAATAATCTGTTAGGCCAAAAACAGCTACATCTGATTCCTCTATAATTTGACTAAACAATTCCCAACTATCATTTTCTTTTGAATAGTTATTAGATAATTTAGTAAATGGTGTGTGTAAATGTAAGTCCCATTTTCGCCATTCTGAACCTTTTTGAGCTATTTCCATAAACTGTTAATTGATTTAAAATTTTAAAAGATTCGTCCAATTTATAATATTAGCTGAAGATTCACAATCCCTGATTTTAGTGATATTTAATCTAACTGAATTTGATGACTTTCCAATTTCTAAAAATAAATAATAGAGAAATTGTTAAATGGAAATTCCAACTTATTGGAATAGAATGTTTAGCTGAACTTTCATAGAAAGACTTTTTCTCTTTTAATTTGAGTGAATGAATAAATTGGTATTGGTAGAGATTGTAAAAATTTAATTGGAAGCTGATAAGATGAGATTACAATAGGTAAAACTTCATAATCGTTTACATCAATCCCAATTTTATTTGAAAGCTGATTTAAATTAGCAGTTATAAAATTTCCACGATTTAAATGTTTGGGTAACTGTTTATCTATATAATTCCTTGCGTCATTTTGAAAATCATAAAGAATCTTTACTTGTTTAGTATTCTTACATTCAATCAAATAAACCTTTTTTTTATTTAAATCAACAGCCAATATATCTATGTCGCCATAATCCTTATCTGCATTAGGAAAAACACTTGGTCTAATCTTGACTTCATGTTCAATAATATGTAATGAGGTAGTTTTCAACCAAGATAATACTTTTGCTCTATACTCTTTGCCTTTAATAATTGTACGTTCTTTAATCAAAGAAGTGATTTTTGGATATTTGTCTTCTTCTACTTTCAATGTTCCATTATGAAATAAAGCTCTTAAATTATCTGCAGCCATAATAAGATGTCTAGCACTCCATAAAAATTGAGTCTGAGAATCATTATTTTTAAATTTTAATAATGGTCTTCTAATGTAAGATATTCTCCTATTGAATCTCCAAACCCATGTTTCTTTAATATCTAATCCTACTGGAGCAACATTTATCCCGCCTCTACTTTCCAAACTCAAAAATTCAATAAAAGCTAAAATTTCTTTTTCGGTTAAATTTGAATTATCTTTTATAAGTTGAACCAAATCATTTTCATCACAAATGCAATATGAGTTTTCATTTTGAAAACAAAAGCGTGTCAAAAAAGTAGCAATATCTGAAATCTTATAAATTGCTATACCTAATTCTTCCTCAAAGATATTATCAACTCTATCATAATATTCATTCTTTTTAGGGTCTGTAATTATTGGTAATTCTTCGCTTTCAAATTGATTTTCAAAATCCTCTACGTTATTATGGATTTCATCTAAGATTGTTGATTCACGGTATTCAGTCACAATTGTATCGTGAAAATCATGATTCATACCAATTCTGCCTGAAGGGAGTAAACCGATATCGGGGTTGTCAAGACGCTGATGAATTGAATCTTTAACTGAACCGTAAAAAATAATTTCAGAAACTAATGCAAGTAAAAAATCAATGTCATCGTCATTAATCTTTTTACTACCTGAGGGGAGTTCTGCAAAAACATACTCTATTAAACTTCTTAAAGCATGTGATGTACTGACTATTTTTCCATACTCCTCTTTATAATCATCAATAACATCTTCATATTTGCTAAAACATTCGATTTTTGCAGCTAAATTCATATCCCACATACTAAACCTTTGGATTACTGCTTCATGTCTTAACATTAAAAAAACAATCAATTCATTTGAGTCATACTGTTTGATTCTTTGTTGTAATTGATTGGTCAGAGAATCTACGATATCATATAAAAGCTCAATTTTATTCTCATCTTTGACTTTTTCTGGGATTTTTTCTGGGTAATTTAACCATTGTACGTTGTTTTCAAGTACAATAGCGATGTCTGCATCTTGAACAAATCGAACAGATGGAATATACATGTCAAATCTTTTAAAATCATCTTCCTGATGTGATGTTAACAGCATTTTTCTTCTACTTAAAGGCATTTGTTGTTTGATAAATTCGTCAATTTCATCAACTGTAAAAAACTTCGTTTTATCTAATCCTGAAAGTTCGTTTAAAGATTCAATAATAGTTTTCATTAATAAACTTTCACCAAAATTGTCACTTCTATGTAAAGCCGAAAATATTTCTATTGGTATTTTTAGTGATATCCTTCTTGAATCCTTGGCAATGCTATATTCAATATTCACTTCAGAATTATCTTTAAGTTCTATTCCCGAAGTTGATATTTCCTTCATCTTTTCGTCAAAATGAACCACAAATTCCACTGGATAATTACCTAAAATGGAAAAATAAGGATTAAGAGTTCCAGAAAATTCATTTAACCAATAAGTTATCGCTTCTATAAAATTTTTCCCTAATGAGCCAATTCGGTCTCTATAACTAAACCATATAGGAAAGGAAAATTTTTCCAAAACGATTCGATATTTACCACCAAAAATTTCCTCTGAAATATAAATTGGGGCATACTCTTTTGTTTTAATAACAGGCAAAAATCTTCTTTGTAAATTTTCTTTTATATGCATAACAAAATGCTTATCCGATTTCTGAGTCGATTCTGCTATAATTTTTGCTTGAATAGTGTAATCAAAGGATATAAAATTAGGAGTAGTATCATCTGAAGGGAAAAAAGAATCATTATTTTTTTTGTACCATTGAAAATATGTTAGAATAGAGAAGTTTGGAGATATTCTTATATTATGTTCTTCAGCTCTTTTTTCTGCTTTTGCATACTTCCATAAAGTTAATTTATCTGGCTCCCATTGGTTGTAAAACCTTTCAAAATCAAAAAAACTTATCCCCAATTGATATTTTGACTCTTTAATGTTTTCAAACATGTACAAATTGTGCATATCTAATTCGTATGAAGCAAAGAATAAAACAACCAAGAATTCAATATCGTCTCTTTTTAATTCTTTTCTAATATCAGTTATTATTCTATTTGCTCTTTTTTGGATATCAGACTCTTTAGATGAATCTATATATCGGACATACGCTAATTTGTTATAGTCTAATCTCCATATTGATTCTGTGTCTTCTAATTTTGTTTTTAAATTTTCTCTTTGCCATTTTGCATGTAAGTACTTTTGTGATTCATTGAGAACCATTGCTTTGTAATATTTATTGAAAGTCTTTTGCTCACCATTTAGTTTAAGTACTTTGCGTATAAAAATATTTACAGAATACATTTGGGTAGATGGAAGCACAAGAATATACTTATTGTTAAACTTTATAAATGGTTTTTCAATTAATAAAGTATCTTCATTCTTATTTCTAAGAAGTTCTTCTTTAGTAGTATAGAAATATTGAATTACATCCTCTTCAATTCCTAATGTTCTATAGATATATTTTACATCTTCTTCTGAAAATTCAAATATTTCTTTATTAATATTGATAAAATTCTCCGATGGAAAGTAAATATTTCCTCTCCAATCATCTTCGTATAAGTATCTACTCAATCCAAGCTTTTTTGCTATGACATCGTGTATATAAAGCATGAAAAACACCCCTTCATGAATTGTTTTCTTCGTTTTATCATTTAAGGCATTAGGGAGTGCAAAAATGGTATTTAAAATTAACTGATTAATTGGTGCGCTATCTTTTGCAATACCTGGAAAAACAATATTATTGCCGTTGAAAAACATTATATTTTCAGTTGCACATGATTCAGCAGGGTCCTCTCTATAATCATGAGTATAATCTTTTTGAATTAAAGATTTTACAGCATTATAATTTATTTTACCCGAAATATTATTAAGATTTGAACAAATTAAATTTTGAATAGTTTCTAAACGAAGAATCTTTGATTGATTTATTGGTAATAATTGAATTAATGAAAAAACTTTTAATAACTCAACCGAATTATGTGTCTTTAAATAGTTTGAAAAAGTATCAGGTAATTCATTGTCTGAATTAATACAGCACTTTTTATATTTTTTACCACTACCACAAGGGCACACTTCATTTCTACCTACTTTCATAATCAATTTATTTTGCTACCAAATAATGAGATGCTTTTTCACCTTTATTAATTAAATTATTTTCAGCAGTTAGAATTTAAAGAGTAAAATTTGATAATATTCTGTTTTCAAAATCAGTATAATATTGTACAAATGAATAAAAATCCTCACATTCATAATTCGATAATATCCTAATCTCAAGATTTAAGAAATTTATAAAGCTATCATAAGAAATCAAATCATTTACATTTTGAGTTATTTTCAAATCGACATAGCCAAATCCACCATTATATTTACTGCAAATAATATGAAGCATATCCCTGCATAATCTTTTGAATAGTTCAATTCCACCATTTCCAAAAAACTGACTTCTACTCAATCCTTCGTTTGGATTTGTTCTAGAAAGCTTTTCTATTGAATCTTTCAGATTTGTTAAATTATTAATTAAGGCTTCTTTCTTTTCTAAGACTTGCTCATTACTAATATCTTTATTCTGAAAAAGATGTCTCAACCCTAATATTTTTGAATTTAGATTTTCGGCTTCCTCATTGGAAAGATTTAGATTTATGACATTTAATCTATTTCTAATTACTAAATATTCATCCAATTTATTTCTTATTTCTTCCATAAATATTAACAATTATTTTGCCTAGTCTTCATACTCATTTAACCATTTGTCTTCATCGTATTCAAGAGCTTTTTCTATATACTTCCTAAATATGAATAATGCGTTATCAATTACCCTTATTGAGGGTAAGGTACCATCTTTATTTCTTTGAAATCCATTTAACTCAATTCGTTTAAATTTAGTTGTAAAACAAATTGAATCATCAAGATTATTATATTCAATAAAGACCTTGTTTGTACTATCATCAATTTTAAAGTTTATAATTACTTCATCTTCTTTATTATTTTCTAATATACTTTCAATTTCTGATAATAATTCTGGGATAGATTTAGCTAATTCTTTTACCCATTCTAACTTACTTTTATGTTTTAAAAAGGCTTTGAAGACTTTCAATTCATTTAAACCTTCTTCAAGTAAACTTATATTGTCTATAAATTTTGAAGCATCTCCATATGGCTTATAAAAAGGATATTCTCTTACTAAGTTTGATTGAGTTTCAACAACAAATTCCCAAGGATTAGTCAGTTTGGAAATTTTATTAGCGTGGTCAATAGTTTCTTCAATATCAAAAAAGCTGTGTGATAGTTGTTTTTTTGATTCTTGAAATATTGTACTTGTAACACCATAAGTTTTTGAAACAATAAAATCATCAAATTCTGGGTCAATTTCCCCAAGCTCAATTGAATATGGTGATACACTTGAAATATGTAACCCTTCAATATTTTTTGCGATAGTTGGATTATAATCAGAATAAAGTATCGAAGCCTTGACGGATTCTATTGTTGATTTGTCAACATTATTAACTGTTAATAATTTTTCAATAAAGAAAATCAATCTGTCTCGTTGTATTATAACACTTTCTTTCGTTTCCGTATTTGAATTCCAATAAGTACTGAAATGTTTATCAATTAGGTAAATTAAACGGTCATCTCCAATTATTTTAATTTGTTTGTCTAGATTGTTCTTTCTGAGAGTATTAATCACGGATTCTTGCGCTCCACTAACTATTTTGCCTGATGTCATGACCCAAACTTCGTTTATATAAACTTGTCTCATATTGTAAAGGTCTTCATATGGAACATCAAATGCTTGTTGAACTTGACTAACTACATTCATCAATCCCGCATTGCTCGCTGCACTTCCTGTCAAATCACCAGCTTTTGCAACAACAGACAGGAAACGTTGCTCATTTAATTTGTCGTATTCAAAACAAATTATGTCCTTACCTCTTTCGTTAGTTCCATGATATTCGATTGGTGCTAAATACCCCATTTTGCTTAACAGTGGAATGATAAGGTCCTGCCTGAACTCTTTTTCACTAATATTATTTAAAATTTCTTTTTTTTCTCTTGGATTCATTATTATAAAATTCTGTTACAATTACAGTCAATGCATATGTATTTTTGATATTAATTCATTTATAAGCCCATATTTCAAATATAGGAAATTACACAATAAAAGATTAGCCATTATTTGGTTAAAGGATGGACAAAATGCTATTCTTATTATTTTAATTCACTTTTTACGTATCTCCCTTAGTTGATAAATTAGTTGCATGAATAAGTATAAGTCAAATTTATTATTTCTAATACTGCATGATGTTTTAAGCTCATTTCATAATTTATCATATTTATATCCCCTAGAACTTTAACATCATTGTCAAATTTAATTACAGTACTTAAATTCTCTTTTTCATTATCTGTGATAAGTTCAAATGAATTACCAGTTAATGTTACTCCTATGATACTATTACTGTCAACTGAATAATTATGTACAAGTACACCTAAAGGCTTGCACGTATATTTTGATAAGTATTCAAATGCATTTTTTAATACAGGAGCTAATATGAGAAGTAATGCTGTTTCATCTTTATAACTGATTACTCGACTATCAACAACCTTTTTAATGAGATATTTTTTATTGTCAATTAAGACTGTGTAATATTCTTTGTCAAATTTTTCAATCGTTGCTTTTAAATTATTTTGGTTGTTTAGGATATCATCTAATTTATCTGAATCATCAAATAGATGGTTAATTATGTTTACAAATAATTTGAACTTTGAAGTATGATTTAAATAGGCTCCTAAATAGCTTCCTTCTTCTGGATGCATTTTTCCATATTTCGTAATTTTCTAAACCAATCTAATTGGTTTTTTAACTCGACATAATATGAATTTTGGCAAATCTCATTTATTAATGCATTTAGGTTTTTTTCTTTACCATTTTGAAATTTTGTATCAATACCAATTTGCTTTGCTTTCAACTTTAGAGACATTTCCATAAGTCTCATACATTTGTTAAATGCTTCATTATATAGCTCAATACGGTAATAAGCAAATGCCATTAAGTATTCAACTGTTTCGAATTCATTTATAATTCTTTTAGGAACATTCGGATGAAATTTACCTTTAATAATGAATCTTTTAATGTAAGATACTTCCGAATCTATTCCTAATGGTTCCCATGCGGTATCAAATATTTTATAATTTTCCATAAGATTAACTTAGACCGATAAATTTTAATTTTTCATAGTATTCTTCTGAATTTAGTAATATCATAGGGATGTCTATGTAATTATCATTATTAAAACCAAATTTGAAATTTAAAGCATATTTATTTGGTGGTGAAAAAGCTTCCATAGCTTCTGAGAAAACTTCAACTTGGAATTTAAAAGCTCTACCTTGAGGGACTTCAATTTCATCAGCAAGCTGAGTATTTACTGTTTTTTTATCAGCAGGTAACTTTGTTTGGTATTTTATTAAAGGTCTCAAAATATTTGGTAAGGGTATATAAGGGCCAGAAAGACCAATTGGTAAGTGTTTGTTAGATAAACTGATATTCGTTAGTAAAATGGTTTTATTAGAATTATTTATAAATGTAAAATTGAAAATGGGAAATAATGATTTCAACTTTATGGCTTGAAAAGCAAATGGGTTATTCTCATAAGCAATCCAACCACAATTTTCACTGTCAATAGATAGAGAAATAAATTGAATGTCAGATTTTTTATTTTTCAATTCTTGCTTTACTTTGATTACACTTTCATTTTTAATGTCGCCTTTTGTAATTTTAGAATGACATATCGGACAAAGTAGAATTAAATTAGTTACATCATTATTAGATGGATTTTCATCAATATGATGTATTTCAAAATGCCCAACATCTTTATTTTCACAAAAAGGACATTCTGAATTTACTTCTTGTTGAAGAAATGCTTTTGTTTTATTGTGTTGTGGAATTGGAATTCTATTTTTTTTATTCATATTTAATAACAAAATATTTTTTATTAACAGCATTAATCAGAGTAAGAAGTTTGATTTTCTACATAGTTTAAAATTAAGATTTTGCCCTTATCCTGACTCTATGCTAAGTTAGCATATTCATCCTAATAAGAAATTAATTTTACATTGTGATGTTATACGTATTTATACTGAATTTTGATGTGTTAACTTTATTTAGTTTTGTTTTTTATTTATTAATAAAGTTGAATCAATCAACATACACAATAAAATTATATGATAGATTTTTTTACTCAAGATGAATTAGATTTTTTCAAAATATGGCAACTACAGGCTTATGACCCTAAAAATAAAAAGCATGTAGACGCTAAAAACCATTTAATGGATTCTGTGTGGAAAAAGAGTATTTATTTAGGAAAAGAGGTTATAAAAAGACTGGATGGATTTAGTATTGAAGGAAAAAAAATCTGGCATCAAAGAGGATGGAAAGAAAATAATGAAGGTGTCAATGTTAAAGGAGCCATTTTTAAACCATATACTTGGGTCAAAATATTCAGAAACAATGATAAAGGAAAAGATATTTTTTTTACTTTCGGAATAGATGCCTATCCGACTATAGAAGCATTTGTGTATAAGATTGATTGCCAAGACAAAAGAGATTCAAAGCTCAGTAAATCACAAATTGAACTTTGTAAATCATTGATTAAAAAAAGAGCTAAATGGAATGAAATCACTTTTGAAAACTTAATAAGAAGTGATTGGGAAACACTAATCAATGCCTGTGTTGAATTTATTAATGACCACATTGAACATTACGATGCTATTGTTAATTCTGTTTGGGGAGAACCAATTCCACCTGCTTTTTTCAAAAATCAACTTATAAAAAGAGGTAAACCAATTAATGGTTGCGAATCAATCCCAGAAACTGAAAGGAAATTTAATGGCGTTGAAATAGATTTTCAAAGCAAAGCTAAAATACAAAAGGATTTAGGTAACGCAGGAGAAGCTTTAGTAAAGCAAAGAGAGATTGATTTTTTAAAAGAAAAAGGGTTGCACGAAAAGGCTTCATTAGTCGACATCGTTAAAGATGGAAAAGGGTATGATGTTTTTTCTTTTGACGAAAATGGAGTTGAAAAATTTATAGAGGTAAAAACAACGGCAGGTAACGAATATTCACCATTCTATTTAAGTGAAAATGAAATTGATTTTATGAGATTGCACTCTAATCAATATTCCATTTATAGAATTTACAACTATAATGCTGAGAATAATTTTGGTGAATTTTTCGAGCTAAATGGAAATGTTGAAAATCAGCTATTAATGGCCCCAACACAATATCGGGTTTTAATAAAAAAAACATAATGGATTTTAAGTTGTCATAAAAAAATAGTTATGAATAATAAAGAAGGAGTCACTAAAATACAACATTTCGTTCCTCAATTCTTTCAAAGATACTTTTCTTACAATAATGATGGAAAGACCATTGGCATGTTCAATGTTAACAATAACATTTTTCAAGCATCAACACCTATTCGCACACAGTCCTATGGTAATTTCTTTTATGGCAAGTCTGGAGATTTAGAGACATGGTTATCAGAGTTAGAAAGTAAATCAGCTCCTATATTTAGAGTTATGTGGGAAAGAGAACAATTACCCACTTGCGAAAGTACTACACAGTTAGAGATGTTACATTTTTTATTAGTTCTTGATTTAAGGAATCCTGTCAGGTTCAATACACTAAAGAATTTTGAAAAAATAATACAAAATACTAAGTCACGTATTACAGGGAATAATGTCCCAACTGACTTGATAACAGTTTTTCAACATTTGCAAAGTGAAAGAGGTAAGCTAACATCTTTAATCAATGCTGTAGCTATTGTTCCTGATTTGATTGATTTAAAATATAAATTAATTAAGAATGTGACCAATACACCACTTATTATTTCTGATAATCCACTAGTAATATACAATCAATTTTTGGAAAAAAGAAAATGGAATTTTGTGAGTCAACGTGGATATGGCTCGAAAGGCTTACAAATGTTTTTACCAGTAAACGATAAATATATTTTGGTAGTTTATGATTCCGAAGTGTATAAAATAGGCAACAAAAAAGAGAAAATAGTTGAAGTAGATAATAAAGAAAGTATTGACCAGTTGAATATACTTCAATTTTTAAATTCAACTGATACGATTAATTTTAATCATAGAGCTTCTGAGCACTATATTAGAACTTTGTTCGAAAAATCAAAGCGTTTTAAAAAAGCAAATGAAGCGTTTGTAAATGTTCACCATATTGATGATGGTAAAGGTGGAGTTAAGCCTTTTGAAGAGGCAATTGAAGTTGGTGTTACCGATTTAAAAACTAATCTATGTGTTCAAAAAATTAACTTTATTTCTAAATCAATTGCTATAAAATTGGATGATAGTTTTGCGCAGCATAGAAAAGGAGTTAAATTAGGTGATATTGGTGTTTTTAAAACCATCTCAATTAATAATAGAGATATTAAATAATTGTTGGATTTTGGGAAATAAAAAGATGAATAATGCACTTTTAGTGGGAGTGAGGTTTTGGAGTGAGGACGACTTTTATTAGGCAATAAAACAAGAATTCCTTAAAATCTGAAAGGTCCTATAAAACAGCAATTCCGAGAGGTGTGAGTTGGTTGGCTTTTGGATTCATAACCCTGAGGTCGAGAGTTCAAATCTCTCTCTCGCTACGGAAAGCAGTAATCTGATGATTACTGCTTTTTTTTATGGCCAATTTTTTGCTTCTCTTAATTAATACAGCGGGTATGGTCCCGTAACGAGAGTAGCTTTTTTTTGCTTCATAACCGCCTGAGGCCGCATCAAACGTACTATTTACAATCATTTACAAAGTTTTACATTTTTATTTACAATCCAAATCGCTCAAATTGAAAAATACCAAAGTAAATTCGGTGAATCAATTTTGAAAGGATAAAAAATATGAAAAGAGTCATCTATGTGCTGATCTTACTGCTGGTTGTGGTAAGCGGACTAGTATTTGCTAATCGTGAAATTAAAATTGCAACTAAGCCATCCCCAAAGCCGTCTTCTATTGCTTACAGAAAAGCCGTCCTGGATAACAGGAAAAAATGGGAGGCTTCACCTGACGGTATAAAGTATAAAGAATGGGAGGTTTCTCCTGAAGGTAAAAAAGTGCATGCCAGTCATGATAAAATAAGGAAGTATATAAAAGATTTTACCGATATGGAGGCCGTGGTAACCTCAGTTACTTTTAAGCGCGCAAACGCGAAATCGCCAGGACCAAAATGGCTTATCGTCAGGATTGATGGCGAAGAATACATGATGCAATTTATTCCTAAGGATTTTCAGCAGTTAAATAGCCTGAAAGTTAACGACAAAATAATCGTAAGAAGTCGCAGCGCAGGGTATTCGCCTAATCATCCCTATTTGATTCTATCGGGCGACTATATTGAGCGAAATAATAAGATACTTTTTAAGCGTGACTTTAGCAAAAATAAGGGTTGCTGAGTATTACCAACTCTAATATCTCCATAAACGCTAGCAAAGTATTCAAAGAATCTCACTTTTGAACTATTTGTAAAACAAAGGGTTGACATTTCTGTCAGCCCTTTCTATTTTACTTAAACAATACAAATAGGAATATTTATTCTCCGCATCAGAACGTTCAATTAACTAACTATTAGGGGTAAAAAATATGTATTAAATATTAAGCTTAAAATCCTAATAAGATTTATAGATAACTTAATATTTACTCCTCATTTTTCTTTTTTTCATCTGTCTTATTTCATGCAATCTGAGTAACATTTTTGATCAAAATCAAATAATTTACAACAATTTAACATTATTTAAAACTTTTTTCCTACGTTTGTAGTCCCAAATCTAATATTAATTATGAACAAAACTACCTTCCTAGGAATGTTGTGCCTATTCGTTATGGGCATAACTCAAGGTCAAGTGATGTCTGACAGCAAGTCCCCACTTGAAAAAGCTCAGCACTATCTACAAGAAAAAGGCGAAGTTGTCTTCACTTTTCGAGCTCAAAACCAAAAACAATTTAAAGAACTGGCCGATTTCTTATCCATCAGCCACAAAAGAGTCGATCCTGTCGAATTGAAGGTCGAGGCGTATGCCAATCCGGAGCAATTCAAAAAATTCCAGACGTATGGAATTCCGTTTGAAGTAAGCGTTTCAGAAAATGAATTTGCTGTAGATGAATACACTACCTTCAGCACAGCCGCTTGGGATGATACTTGGAATGCATATCCAAAGTATTCTGAATATGTTGCAAAAATGCAATATTGGGCAACAACATACCCTAGCTTGTGTAAGCTCCAAAGCATTGGAACAACTCCAAACGGCAGGACATTATATGTTCTGAAAATTTCAGACAATGCACAAGTTGATGAGGCTGAGCCTGAATTTCTGTATACCTCATCCATGCATGGAGACGAGATTACCGGATACCCTACGATGCTGCGCCTTATTGATTATCTCTTGACAGGATACGCTACAAATAGCGAAATCAGCAGTATCGTTAATAATACAGAAATTTTCATCTGTCCGTTAGCAAATCCTGATGGTTCTTATAAAAGAGCTGGAAACGACACTATGAATTCCACAGGAAATACAGCAACAAGAGCAAATGCGGCAGGAGTCGATCTAAACAGAAACTATCCTGACCCAATTGACGGCATCCATCCTGATGGCAATCCATTTCAAGCTGAAACTCTTGCTTTTATCGAATTTGAAAAAACAAGAAATTTTGTCTTGGCAGCCAACTATCACGGAGGCGCTGAAGTCGTAAACTTCCCTTGGGATACTTCGAATACGCCGAGTACTGCTAATTTTAGCTACCATCCACACGATAACTATTTCAAATTTGTCTCTAAAGAATATGCCCAATTGTGCCAGACTGCCGATGGAAATGCAAATTACATGGACGATGTTTACAATTCTGGACAATTTGCAGGCACAACAAATGGCGCGGCTTGGTATTCGGTTTACGGAGGAAGACAAGACTGGAACAACTTTTTTAACCATAATAAAGAAGTTACCATTGAGATTTCAGCCACAAAGTTTCCGGCTGCTTCCAGCCTTCCTTTTTATTGGGAAAGAAACAGACAGGCACTTCTAAATTACATGAAACAAGCCAGTTATGGCCTGAAAGGAACCGTGAAAAATGCCGCTGGCGAAGCTGTTGAAGCTAAAGTATACATCAGCAATTATGACTTGATGGGTTCTTGGGTAAAGACAGGTCCATTAGGAGATTATTACAAAGTACTTATTGCAGGAACATATAATGTTACTTTTGAAGCACCAGGCTATGTTAGCCAGACGCAAAGCGTGACCGTTGCTAACAATGCAGCGACAACCTTGAATATAACTATGGTGGCTAGCACAGCTATTCCTACTGCAGCCGACAAGACCATCTGCGAAGGCCAGACTGCTGCCTTGACAGCTACAGGAACCGGAACTATCAGATGGTATGCTAATAATACGACTCCAACGGTTTTGGCTACAGGAAGCTCTTACACGACTCCAGAGCTAAGCACAACTACATCTTATTTTGTAGAGCGCGAAACGCCACAGACAGTTGGCCCGGCTACAATTGCTGGAGGTGCTACTGTAGATAACGCGACTGCTAGAAACAGATATTCTATTTTCAGTTCTACTGCCCCTGCAAGGCTAAAAAGTGTCTTGATCAACACAAGCGCTACAGGAGAGGTAATGGTCGAACTGCAAAATAGCGCTGGAGCAATGCTAGAATCTAAAGTAATAAAATTGGCTGCTTCGGGAACGCAAGAGATTGACTTGAATTTCTTTGTTCCAGCAGAAAACAACTTGAGATTAGTCTTAAGAGAAATTTCTGGAGCTAGTATTTATAGAGCAGATTCGGGAATCACTTATCCCTACACGAATGGAATCGTATCAATAACAGCTAATAGCGGAAGCGGAACATTCCTGACTTTCTTCAACTGGAAATTACAGACATTCAAAAGTACCAGAGACGAAGTTGTTGTGACCGTAAAACCAAACCCTGCGATAACTACAATTACTCCGACTACCAAAATTGCAGGTGATGCAGGCTTTACATTGACCGTAAACGGAACTAATTTTGTAAGCGGAGAATCTATAATCAGTTGGAACGGCGTAAACAAAACTACGACTTTTGTAAGCGCGACTCAATTAACAGCTCCAATCCTAGCCTCTGAAATTACGAGCAGCGGTACCATTGATGTAAAAATCAACAACACTTGCAATAATTTTTCGACAGTAGCAACTGCTTTCACGATTACAGCACCGACCTCAACTACATGGAACGGTACTTCTTGGTCGTACGGAGCGCCAACAGCAAGTGTTGATGCGATCATAAACGGAAATTTCTCGACAAGCACTAATGGTTCTTTCACTACAAAAAGCCTAACCGTAAACTCTGGCTATACAATAATTGTAAATACAGGAACAAGCCTCACCGTTAGCAACGGCATTACAAACAATGCAGGCGCTGAAAACTTTATAGTAGAAAACAATGCCAATTTAATCCAAACAAATAACGCTACAAATACAGGACTAATTACTGTCAAAAGAAATAGTGCGCCATTGTATCGTTTTGATTATACCTTATGGTCATCGCCAGTTAGCGGACAAAACCTTCGCAGTTTTTCGCCTTCAACTCTAACAAACAGGTTTTACATTTACAATCCTATGCTTGGAAATAATGGCAGTTACGAAGCCATCTATCCTGCCCAAAACGAAGCAACGTATACTTTTGCACAAGCAAAAGGTTATCTGATACGAGTTCCGGACAATCATGCTTCTTATGTAAGTTCTTCAATTCCTGGAGTTTCTTATAACGGAGTTTTTATCGGAATTCCATACAATGGAAGCTATAGCTTTACACTTTCTAATGCTAACAACGGATTTAATCTTGTAGGAAATCCATATCCATCAGCAATTTCGATTTCAGGATTATTTTCTTCGAACTCTAACGCAATTGACGGAACAATTTGGTTTTGGAGAAAAAGAAACGGTGTGGCTGGAAGCGGTTATGCAACAACTACAGGACTTGGAATGACAAGCGCTCAACCTGAAGTTGCTGCCATGAATCCGAATGGTATCATCAGCACCGGACAAGGATTTTTCGTGAAAGTAAAAAATGGCGCAACGCAATCAACGCTAAATTTCAACAACAGCATACGTTCTACTAATACAGGCATCTTTTTGAGAAACGGCAGCCTAGAAAACCATTCCGATTCTGATGAAGCTGAAAAACACCGTATTTGGTTGAATTTATCAAATGAAACTGATGTCGTGAGCCAGACTTTGCTTGGCTATATGGCCGGAGCTACCGAAGGAATAGATTATGGAATTGAAGGAAAATATTTCAACGATAGTCCAATTGCCTTGACCTCTTATATCGATAACTCGGAATATGCCATACAAGGAAGAAGCTTGCCTTTCTCTCCAGAGGATATCGTTCCGTTAAGCTTTAAAACGAATACGCCAGGTAATTACACCATTGCTATCGATCATGTCGACGGTCTTTTTGAAACCGACCAAGACATCTTGTTAAAAGATAATCTGACGGCACAAATCCATAATCTGAAAACGTCAAGCTATAGCTTTTCAACAGAATCTGGAAACTTTACCAATCGATTTGAAATCGTATACAGAAGCTTGCTAGGTGTAGAAACTCCTACCGTAAGCACCAACAGCATCGTGATTTATAAAAAGAACGAAGCCCTTCACATCAATTCCGGAAACTATATCATGGACAAGATTGAGCTATATGACGTAAGCGGCAGGCTTATTTACACAAAGCTAGGTGTGGATGACAACGAAGCGACTATTTCAAATCTTTTAATTGCAAACCAAGTACTGCTTGTAAAAATTACTACTGCAGAGAATGGCGTTGCCATCAAAAAAGCAGTTTACTAATTAATAAAAAGGAAACCATGAGAAATACAGTAATAAAAACTTGCAGCTTGATTTTCTTCTTATTTACGACACCAACTGCGTTTGCTGATAATCCTGAAGAAGTTCCTGAAGATTTAGACGGTCCGACCGCTCCAATCAGCGATCATATATGGCTATTAGCCTTAGTAGGATTTGCTTATATATTCTTAAAATACAGATCAAAAAGAGTTACAGAAAACTTGTAAAATTCTAAGACTGATATTTTAACAATAAATTCCATGACAAAAATTATGCTTTTGTAGGTATAAAACCTTAATCAAAACCATAACTCCCTATTAGCTAAAGGCTTGCAAAACCAGTATTTGTAAGCCTTTACGTTTTTTTACAATATATTTTGACTGTTTTATGTTAAAATTCGAAAAAAGTTTTTATATTTGACTACCCAAATCTAATATTAATCTTTAAAACCTATAAAATAGCCGCTCAAGTTACTAAGCCCCTGTAACCCGGAGCAAAAAAATCCCAAATCTATTTTATCGTATTTATCATTAATCTAAACCCCATAAGATTATGAAAAAAACCTACCTACTAGGCTGTAAGCTAGCGCTTACACTATTTCTTGTATTGCTTACTTCCGTGAGCTATTCGCAAAATCAAACATTTACATCTTCTGGAACTTTCACTGTACCTGTAGGCGTCACCAGTATTACTGTTGAAGCATGGGGCGGCGGCGGAAAAGGCGGAACACGAACCAATAACAGCGGTGGCGCTGGCGGCGGCGGCGGTGGCGCTTATGTTCGAAGCGTACTAACTGTAGTACCCACAACTTCTTATACCGTAACTGTCGGAGCAGGAAGTACAAGCACTGCCGCGGGAGGCGACTCTTGGTTCGGATCAAACACACTATTACTTGCCAAAGGAGGAGAAAGCGTTGCCAATAACACAACAGGAGGCGGCAATGGAGGCGCCGCAGGTTCCAGTATCGGCGACTTCAAACGCTCTGGCGGAAATGGTGCCAACGGTTCAGCCCTTATAACACTTTATGGCGGCGGCGGTGGTTCATCCGCTGGAACAGCACTTGACGGAGTCAGTGGAAATACAGCTAATGGCGGTACAGCTCCTGCAGGCGGAGGAAATGGAGGCGCTGGTGTTGGATCAGGTACTCAAAATGCTGGCGGGACAGACGGCTCCAACCCTGGCGGTGGCGGTGGCGGTGCCAAGAAAACAAGCGGTTCCTCTAATAGAAATGGAGGTGATGGCGGAAACGGACAGGTAATCATTACTTACACGTTGCCAAACGGTCCGGGTGGCGTTACTTCTGCCTTACAATTATGGCTACGTGCTGACTTAGTAAACGGTACTTCAACAGTTACAGACAATACCAATGTAACCTCATGGCAGACACAAGCGATGGGAAGCAATGCAACAGTACATACAGCAGGACAGGAACCTAAATACAAAAACAATCAAACTGATAACGTCAATTTTAACGCTGTTATTGATTTTGACAATATCTCGACAGAAGCATCGAGCAGCTATAATTATGCTTTAGCAGGCCAGCAATACCTTGGCGGCAGTACAGGATACTATACCCAAGACGTGTTTGTAGTTGTCATTCCGAATGTTACCGTAAACAGCTCTTTCGGAAGTATGGATATATTCTGTGCAGATTCTGATACTTCAACACAAACAAATGACGCTACCGGCGTTGGCTTTGGAGCTTATTCACAACGATTCAACAACGAAGTCCTTTCTTATGCCTACAATACATCTTCAGGATTAGGAAATGGATATGGAGTTGCAGAAACAAGTACCTCAAAAACATATTCTAATGTCGGTATAATCAACACTAGAAATAATTCTGGTTCGACAGCGCAAGAACTTTTTTATAACGGATTGAATGTCGTAAATACAACCTCAGCAGGAACTTTCATGAACTTATCCAATGGAAAATACTGGATTGGACGAAGCGAAGGCTGGAAAGCTACCCTTGACGGAAGAGTTGCAGAAATCATTACGTTCAGTTCTCGTAAAAATGATGCTTCCGAAAGAATCAAAATCGAAAGTTATCTGGCTATCAAATACGGTATCACCATGGGCGTTAATGGTACGTCGCAAAACTACGTAAATTCAGACGGAACAGTAATCTGGAACACGACTGCCAATGCAGGATTCAACTGGAATATTGCAGGAATCGGAAGAGACGATCTTTCAAAATTAAATCAAAAACAATCCCGAAGTGTCAATTTAGCTACTGATGTAGCCATAGGATTGGGAGAAGTTGCGGCCACAAATACAGCAAATGCAACAACTTTTTCAACCAATAAAGATTATTTGGTATGGGGATGCAACAACGGCTCTTTTGCTTCTTCAGGAACAACAACTAACGTAAACTTAGGTGGTCTTACCACTTCTTTTATTTCTGGAAACAGAAAATGGAAAATTGTAGAAACTGGTACAGATGTCGGACAGACTGTCGTTTCTCTTCCTAAATCATCTTTAACTTCGAACTTTACCAAAACGGCAACACAAGAATATGTATTGATCGTTTCGTCAAGCAGTGCTTTCGGCAGTAATGACATTGTGGATATTATTCCATTGACCGATACAGGCAGTAACTATGAGGCATGGTACGACTTTGACACTACCAAATACTTTAGCTTTGGTGTTGCCAACCAATTCGACAGCAAATACAGATTAGACAACCAGACTGGAGACTTTGTATTGGGAGAAAAAAACATCAATCTAAATTCAAGCTTTACCGTTTCTGGATGGATCAGACATACAAGCGGCGGCGGCGCAGTTCTTGCAAAAAATGGTGCCTATCAGTTCTACATCAACGCTTCTAATAAGCTAGTTGGAAACTGGAACGGTGCTGACAGGATTACGAGCATTACTTCTATTAATAATGGAAAATGGCATTATGTAGCAGTTACTTTCGCTAGCGGAACTGCAAATCTTTATATCGATGGTGTTTTAGATGCAACAGCTTCTAGCCTTCCTACTCCTGTTTCAAACACAGCTAACTTTTCTATTGGTGCGGTTTGGCAAGGAAAATCAACTATCACAAGCACTTTCTCTGGCGATATTGATGAAATCAGAATCTGGAGCAATGCGCTGACAAGCACTCAAATCCGCTTTGTGATGAATCAGGAAATAGAAAAAACCGGAACCGCCACTAACGGAAGAACCATTCCGAGCACAATTACAAAAAACGATATTTCCGTAATTCCATGGAACAGTCTTCAAGCTTATTATGATTTGAATACTTTTTACGGAACATCTATAAAAGATAAATCCGACAACAATCGTTGGGCAAGAATTAAATACCTTACGGTTGACAAAAACATCGTAGGCACGCAAACAGCGCCAATGCCTTATGTATCTACAACAGACGGAGCCTGGGCTACAATCGCAACATGGACAAACGGTACTTTGCAAGAGCTTCCAAATAATGTATCTATCGTAAACAGCAGCATCCCTGTAGATTGGAATATCGTACAAACTTCCCACAATGTTACTTCAGTAGGAAACAAGACGGTCTTAGGATTAATCGTTAGCAACAATACGCTCAGTGCCCAAAACGACACCAAACTAGAGGTTTCTCATTACTTGAAAGTAAATGGAAAAATCGACTTGGTAGGGAAATCACAGCTACTACAGACATTAAATAGCGATCTAGATCCGACAAGTTCAGGTTCTTTAGAAAGAGACCAACAAGGAACTAGCAACAAATACAATTACAACTACTGGTGCTCTCCTGTAGGTAATCCAAATAGCACTACCAACAACAATAATTATACTGTAAATAGCGTACTGAGAGATGGAACAACGACAACACCGCAAACCATATTATGGACATCGGCCAATGATGCAATTGCTGGTTCGCCTATAACATTAAGCAACAAATGGATTTATAAATTCCAAAGTTCTTCTAATAATTACGCCAACTGGATTTATGTCGGACATACCGGAGCTTTGAAAGCTGCTCAAGGTTTTACGATGAAAGGAAGTGCCGCTGCAACGCCAAACCAAAATTATACTTTTGTCGGCAAGCCAAACAATGGAAAAATCCAATACAATATCGGTCCGAACTTATTGAATCTGGCAGGAAATCCGTATACTTCTGCTTTAGACGCAACTGCCTTTATCAATGACAACTTGACTTCGACAACAGGAACTTTATATTTCTGGGATCATTTTGGCGGCGAAACTCACGTATTGCTATCGTATCTAGGGGGTTATGCGGCGAGAAATCTTGTCGGAGGAGTTGTTGCCATGTCACAGCCAGAGCTTGAAGACATCGGACCTGGGTCAAAAGCTCCAAACCGATATGTGCCAGTAGGACAAGGATTCTTTGTGACATCAAGCAATATCGGAGGGGATATGATTTTTAATAACAACCAAAGACAGTTTGCAAAAGAGAATCACGCTGATTCAAATGCGATGTTCAGAAATGGAAACCGAACAATTCCTCATGCTAATCATTTCGAGAACAATTCAGAAAATCTAGGAGAAGATCCTGATAATTTCATCAAAATAAGGCTTGGATTTGATTCAAGAAATAATTATCACAGGCAAATATTATTGGGCTTCATGAACGAAAATGCAAGCAGTGAGATTGAGCCAGGCTATGACGCAATCCACATTGACAGCCAAGTCAACGATATGTATTTTATCCACAACGGAACCAAATTGGTAATCCAAGGCGATGGTTATTTCAACACAGACAGTATCTATCCTTTGGCCGTAAAAGCAGACGCTGCCGGAAATGTAAAATTCATGCTTGACAAAGTAGAAAACCTAGATGAAGATCAAGAAGTCTACATTTTTGATAACATGACCGGAATCTACCACAGCATTAAAAACAACATTTTTCAGGTAAATCTTGACGCTGGATTACACGACAGAAGATTCTCGTTGAGATTCTCTACAACCGAAAATCTAGGCACTGTCGACCATGGACTTGAAGAAGGCATTGACATCGCTTTTACAAGCAACAACAATATATTACACATCAAAAATAAATTGCTAGACACAACCATAACTTCAGTTGAGGCATATACACTTTTAGGCCAAAATTTACGTTCGTGGAATGTTGAAAACGAAATACAACAAAATATCCAAATTCCGATTTCTAACTTAAGTACAGGAGCTTATATCGTTAAGGTAAAAACTACAAAAGGTGACTTGAGTACAAAAATCATTGTAAGATAATTATAATTTATGGGGATTATAATTTAGGTTTGTTTAATAAAAAAGTCCCGATTTCTCGGGACTTTTTACTTTTATAGTATTCAAAAATTATTGCAATAATGTTTTTAGACCGTTAAAATCTAGCGTATGTTTTTCGCCTGTTATCAAATCTTTTACGCTAAAAGTTTCGGCTGCAATTTCATTAGAACCTGCCATGACCACAAAAGGAATCTGGCGCTTTTCTGCATGTTTGAACTGCTTGTCTAATTTCGCTTTGTCTGGATATAATTCTACTTTTATTCCTTCATTTCTTAATCGGGTAATGGCCTGCATAGCATAAAAAGCTTCTTCATTTCCATAATTGAAAAAGATAGCTTTTGAAGAAACCGTTACCGTTTCCGGGAAAAGACCTAGTTCGTCCAAAACCAAGTAAATTCGGTCAAGTCCAAAAGAAATTCCGACCCCACTCATATTTTTCAGTCCAAAAATTCCAGTCAGGTCATCATACCTGCCTCCGCCTCCGATAGAACCCATGGCTACGGTTTTTGGAGCGGCCACTTCAAAAATAGCTCCCGTATAATAATTCAGTCCGCGAGCCAAAGTGACATCCAAATCAAAATTCGATTTTTTTAAGCCCAATTTGGCAATCGTATCGCAGATGAACTGCAACTCCTCTACTCCTTTTCTGCCTTCTTCAGATGATGACAAAAGTTCGGAAAGCTGGCTGATTTTTTCAGAAATCGTTCCTGTAAAATGAAACAGCGGCTGGACTTTTTCTATGGCTTCTCCTGAAATCCCTTTTTCTAGCATTTCTTTTTTTACGCCGTCCTCGCCTATTTTATCTAGCTTGTCCAATGCTACGGTAAAATCAATCAGCTTGTCGCTTGCGCCGATAACTTCTGCAATTCCAGATAGTATTTTTCGATTGTTGATTTTTATCGTAACGCCTTCCAGACCTAATTCTGCAAAAACCGAATCGTACAATTGCACTAATTCTACTTCTTGCCACAAAGATGTCGAACCTACAACATCGGCATCGCATTGATAAAATTCACGAAAGCGGCCTTTCTGCGGATTATCGGCTCTCCATACCGGCTGGATTTGGTACCTCTTGAAAGGAAATTCCAATTCTCCTTGACGCTGCACGACATATCGGGCAAAAGGCACAGTCAGGTCATAGCGTAATGCTTTTTCTGACAAAGAATTGGAAAATTTAGCCAGATTATTTGCTTCCAAAGCCGCCAAATCAGCTTTTTTGACTTTATCGCCAGAATTCAAGATTTTAAAAATCAAGCGGTCTCCTTCCTCTCCATACTTCCCCATGAGGGTTTCTGAATTTTCAAAAGACGGCGTTTCAATAGGCTGATAGCCAAATTTTTCAAAATTGGTTTTGATGATTTGGATGATATACTGTCGTTTCGAAACCTCGATCGGAGAAAAATCTCTGGTCCCTTTTGGAATTCCTGGTTTGGCCATTTTTTGACTTCTTAGATTGTACTTTAAACTTATGCAAATATCTTATTTTTATTTGGGATTTGGGAAAATAGAATCGGGTTTCAACTTTTGACTTTCGGCTTGCCACTTTTGTTCTAAAAATTCATACTTTAGAGCCATAAAACAGAAACATGTTCAAACTGCTGAAAGAAAATGTGCATATCGCAATGGGTTCCATTCGGACACAGTTATTGCGTACTATCCTTACGGTACTTATCATTGCAATCGGAATCACGGCATTGGTCGGAATCCTTACTTTGGTATCAGCTTTAGAAAATACTATCAGCGGCAACTTTTCGTCTATGGGTGCCAACACGTTTTCGATGGGCCAATATGACGCTTCAGCCCAAATCAACCGAAATAACAATGTTGAAAAGATAAATCCGATTATCAGTTATCCGCAGGCAAAGGCTTTCCAAGAGAAATACTCCTATCCTTTTACTTCGACTTCTTTATCATTTACAGCGACTTCAACAGCCGAAATTAAGTTTGAAAACAAAAAGACCGATCCAGATATTTCAGTTTTGGGAGTCGATGAAAACTTCCTCATCAATTCGGGTCTGGAAACTCAAATGGGACGAAATTTTACCGGATTTGACATCCAAAACAATAATTATGTCTGCGTAGTAGGTTCTGATTTTTTAAAAGGACTTTTAAAAGATATAAACCCGATTGACAAAGTGCTGTCTATACGAGGTGCCAAATTTAGGGTGATTGGCGTATTGAAAGAGAAAGGCTCCACTTTTGGAAACAGCCAAGATTTGCGAGTCCTCATCCCGACACAGATTGCACGTTCCTTATTTACTGCTCCCAACATCAATTATGACTTAAAAGTACTTGTTGGGAAAGAAGAATTATTAGATGCTGCTGTAGATGATGCCATTATCACGATGCGAAAAGTTCGAAAACTAAACCCTGTTGAAGAAAATAATTTCGGAATCACCAGAAGCGATGAGCTATTGGAAATGCTCCGATCTCAAACGGAATTTATGGGTTATGCGGCTTGGATAATTGGTATCATAACCGTCTTCGGGTCATCGATTGCTTTGATGAACATCATGATTGTTTCGGTGACGGAAAGAACACGCGAAATTGGAGTCCGAAAAGCACTTGGCGCTAAACGTTCGACCATTGCTTTCCAATTTTTCACAGAAAGTCTTGTTATTGGACAGCTGGGCGGTTTTGTGGGAATTATTCTCGGCGTATTGATTGGCTATGGAATTTCTACCGGGCTGGATTTTGAATTTGTCGCTCCTTGGAAAGCTATTATTGCCGCTGTAATTATCAGTTTTATCGTAGCTTTATTTTCAGGCCTTTACCCTGCTATAAAAGCCGCTTATCTGGATCCTATCGAGGCTTTGAGATACGAATAAATCAATTTAACCGTCTGATTTTAATCCAAAAATCATCCGGTCATTGTCGTAAATATCTTTTCTCAATTCTATATCCTTAAAGTTTTTTGCTTGCAACAAATCCATCATTTCTGTTCCTAGATACTGATTGATTTCAAAATAAAGCTGTCCGTTTTGGACAAGGTTTTTTTGTCCTAATTCAGCAATTTTTCGATAGAAAATTAGGGCATCGTCATCTTCAACAAACAATGCCAAATGCGGCTCGTAGTCCAAAACATTCTTTTTGATTTCTTCTTTTTCAAGATTTCTCACATACGGCGGATTGGAAACGATAATGTCAAAATTTTGTCCTAGATCTTCAGTTTCTAAAATATTTTTTAATAGAAAAGTCACATCTACTTCATTTTTCACCGCATTTCTTTTTGCAGTTTCCAGCGCTTTTTCAGAAACATCAATAGCAAAAACTGTTGCATCTTGAAGATTTTTGGCCAGCGTAATAGCAATACAGCCGCTTCCTGTCCCGATATCAAGAATTTTTATTTTTCCTTTAAATTCATTTTTTTTGACAATCCACTCTACCAATTCTTCCGTCTCTGGGCGCGGAATCAGTGTATTTTCATTAACTTCAAATTCTAATCCGTAAAAATGTGCCTTACCTAAAATATATTGTATTGGAATTTCTTTTTGCAACTTTTCTGTAATCGAATTCCACTTTTCAAGTTCTTCATCAGAAAAAGAAAATCCTGGATTCAAAGCCAAATCAATCCTTTTCATCAGGTGCAAATCTTCTAAAATGATATAAAAGAAACTTTCTGTTTCAAGTAAATCATATAGCGGAGTGAGTTTTTCGATAAAAAGAGTTTTGTAGTCTTTGGCAAGCATTGCTTCGTAATTTATGATTCAAGATTAACAGTCAAAAGTCCTGACTATTTCAGACACTTTTTTGACCAAATTTTCTTTTGCTTTTGAGGAAAGGAACAAAATTACCCTTTCTTCTTCGTAATGTCTATTCGCGCTAAAGATAAAATCAAGTTTTCCATCGCGATCGATGTCGCCGACAAAAATTAGTTCTACGAAAGTATCATTAAAAGAATCTTCTTTTAAAAGCAATTTTTCAGGAGTATCTTTTGTGGAAATAAAAAGCTTGTAGTTTTCCACTTTATGCCAAGGCACAGGATTTTCACTGCCATCTTCCATCGTCTCTCCTTTTTCGATGATATCTCCCTCGCCTCTCAAAAAGTATTCAACATTGTTGAAAGTAAACGCTATTTTCTCTTTTGGCCAGATTCGTTTTTGAGAAATTTTCAACGACTTCACTTCTCCTAATTTTAACTCCGGATAATCCATGAAAAGAACCGTTTTATTTCGAGATTCGATTGTCTTTGTAGAATCGCCGCTGCATTCTGAAAAACCGCTTTCAAGATCAAAATCGGCTTTTCCTAAATAATATTTTCCATTCTTTTCGTATAAATCAATCCAATTTTTGGTTAGCGATTTTGCCGGATTTTCACCTTCCCAATCTCTAAAAGTAGAAGCTAGTAAAATAGCAAAATCATTTTTGAACTCTTCATCTACGACTGTTTCAACGGATTTTATCTCTATCGAAGAAACTTCTTTTTTAACAGACAAAGTATCGTTCGCTTCCTCAGTTTTTGTCTTGGCTTTTGTACAGGATACTAAAATTGAGAACAAAAACACTAATGCAAATAGCTTCTTCATAGATTATAATATTTTTAGCATCCAAACCGGACAAGAGGTATGACCTGTATTGCCCATCGGCGCATCTAAATAATCAAAGTCAAATTTCTTGTAAAGCTTTTGGGCTTCTTCCATGTAAGGCATGGTTTCAAGATAGCATTTTTCATAGCCAAATTCTTTTGCTTTGCCTAGGCATTTCTCCATCATCTTTGTACCTAAGCCCAATCCTCTGGCTTCTGATAAAAAATACATTTTCTGCAATTCGCAGACGTCTTTCGGTCCATTTTCAAGCTGTGTCACACCTGCCCCGCCTATAATTTTTCCGTCTTTTTCAACAACAAAATAAGCAGATTTTGGCGCTGAATAATTCTCCTGCATAAAATCAAGCGACGGATCGGCATAGGCCGTACCGACTTTTGGCACATTATGTTCAATCAAAACCTCGCGAATCACTTTGGCAATCGCAACGTTGTCAGTCTTTTGGATTTCTCTTATTATAATCGTGCTCATTCTTGACGGAAAAACTTATTTTTGTGACGTGAAGATACACGAAAAATACATAAAACGATGCATCGAGCTTGCCAAAAATGGACTGGGAACAACCTATCCGAATCCATTGGTAGGAAGTGTTATCGTGCATGAAAATAAAATTATCGGCGAAGGTTGGCATAAAAAAGCGGGCGAGCCACATGCTGAAGTCAATGCCGTCAATTCTGTAAAAGACAAATCTTTACTTGCTGAATCGACAATTTATGTCAGCTTGGAACCTTGCAGCCACTTCGGAAAAACACCTCCTTGCTGCGACTTAATTATCCAGCAAAAAATCCCCAATATTGTTATCGGCACCATCGATCCATTTGCTAAAGTTTCTGGAAACGGAATCAAAAAACTGATTAAAGCGGGCAGAAATGTGACAGTCGGAATTTTGGAAAAAGAATGCAATGAACTGAACAAGCGTTTTTTTACGTTTCACCAGAAAAAAAGACCTTATATAATCTTGAAATGGGCAGAAAGTGCTGACGGATTTTTGAGTCCTAATACCAAAGAAGAACAAAAGCCGGTTTGGATTACTAATACGTATTCCCGTCAAATGGTTCACAAATGGAGAACTGAAGAGCAAGCAATTTTAGTAGGAACACAAACTGTTTTAGATGATAATCCAAGACTAGATTCCCGCGACTGGAAAGGAAATAACCCGATACGGATCGTACTAGACAGGACTGGAAAAATCTCTAATGACTATTTTGTAAAAGACAATACAACCAAAACAATTATCATTACCGAACAGGAAAAATTAACAAATTCTGAAAATATTATTTTTGAAAATGTTATCTTTGATAGTAGCCTTCCTGATTCCATTTTGGAAATTTTATATAAAAATGATATCCAATCGGTCATCATCGAAGGTGGCAAAAAAACGTTGCAGACTTTCATTGACGCAGGTCTTTGGGATGAAGCACGGGTTTTTAAAGGAACACATTTTTTTCTATCCGGAACAGCAGCCCCTAAGCTTAAAGGAGAATTAATCGAAAGGAAAAACATCTTGAATGACGAACTTTTAATTTTCAAAAGCCATGGTTAATACGATAATTTTTGATTTTGGAGATATTTTCATAAACCTGGATTTCAATGCTATGGAAAACGCCATGAAATCACTAGGGCTCAAAGAATGGAATGAAGATCTAGACAAGCTGAATTATAAATTTGAGAAAGGAAAGATCAAGGAAGAAGATTTTTTGAAAGGAATTCAAAATTATATTCCGAAAGCTTCTTTAGAACAGATAAAAAACGCTTGGAGCAAAGTCCTATTAGATTTTCCCTTGTATCGATTAGAATTCCTGCAAAAGCTTTCGCACAATTACCAGCTGTTTTTGTTGAGCAATACTGACGCTATCCATGTAGAACAATTCGAAAATATGGTAGGCGAATCTTTCAGTCGTGATTTTTATCAATGTTTTGAAAAGGTTTATTTTTCTTTCGAAATAGGACAGCGAAAGCCAGAACCGGAAGCCTTTAACTATATTATCAACAAGCACGAATTATCACCTAAGCGCACTTTATTTGTAGACGACAGAAAAGCCAATACCGATGTTGCAGAAAGCCTTGGCTTCCAAGTTTGGAATCTACAGGTCGGCGAAGAAGATGTGGTAGACTTGTTCGATAAAAAAATCATTTCTTTATAGGTTTGGAAATAAAAGACACTTATAGGACGCTTGACTTTCCTTCGGAAGAAGTTTTATACAAAGAAAAAAACAGCAAGTTTTTCGGCTATGCCTTCCCGATTTCTTCAGAAGAACAAGCAAAAGATTTTCTTGACGACTTACGCAAACAACACCATTCCGCAAGACATTGGTGTTATGCCTTCCAACTTGGAACAGAAAAAATTCATTTCAGGGCCAATGATGACGGCGAACCTAGTAATAGTGCCGGAATGCCTATTTACGGACAGATTCAATCTTTTGAAATCACGAATGTTTTAGTTGTAGTTGTACGCTATTTTGGAGGTGTAAAATTAGGAGTCGGCGGCTTGATTTCAGCCTATAGAACTGCAGCCCAAATGGCTTTGGAAGCTTCTGAAATCGTAGAAAAAACTATCGACATCCACTATTTAGTTTCTTTTGACTACAAAAACATGAACAAGGTGATGCGGGTCATCAAAGAAAAAAACCTTGACATTGTTTCCCAAAAAATGGAAATGAGCTGTGAAATTGAACTAAAAACCCGAAAAAAAAATGCCGAAATGGTATTCGACATTTTTTCAAATTTATATGAAATCAGCATTAAATTGAAAGAATAAATTACAAAAATGCGAATTCAATATTATTCTTCAATAAACGCTAAAAGTTTCTCAACAATATAACTTGGAGGAAGGGTCGGACGCCCTGTTTTCATGTCCACAAATACTAACACAGAATTGCCGATTGTTAATAACTCATTTTCTTCGTTATAGATTTCGTAGTCAAATTCTATCTTGACAGAAGTCTGGCTTTTAAAGATTGTCTTTACCCGAATCAAATCGTCATAACGCGCCGGTTTTTTGTAATTCATGGAAAGTGAAACTACTGGAAGCATGATTCCGTTCTCTTCCATCCATTTATAAGAAAGCCCAAGGTTTCTGAGCCATTCCACGCGACCCATCTCAAAATATTGGGCATAATTGCCATGATAAACAACTCCCATTTGGTCCGTTTCGGCATAGCGAACCCTTACTTTAAATTCATATTCTCGCATGTCTTTTTTCAGTTTAAATTTAAGGTTAAGACAATGTTTTTATACTGTGTACTTACAACAATATTTTTACAAAATCAACATGTAATTAATTTTTTTTTACAGATTTTTGTCACATATTTGTTCTCCCGAAGAAGTTACGAAAGATGCACTTTTTCTTTTGTAGGATTTACTTTAAAAAACATAATAATTTATCTTAATATATGAACAAAACTGCGCAATCGGTATGGGAAAATTGTCTCTCATTTATAAAGGACAACATTCAAGATCAAGCCTACAAAACTTGGTTTGAACCAATTAAATCGGTTGAGCTAACAGACAATGCTTTATACATTCAAGTTCCTAGTAAATTTTTCTATGAATGGCTAGAAGAACACTACGTTAAATTATTAAAAGTTGCGTTGACAAAAGAACTTGGAAAAAACGCAAAGTTACTGTATAAAATCAAGATGGAAAACACTTATGGCAACAAACAACCGTTTACGGAACAATTGCCAAGTGCTCATCGTTCTCCTGTAAAAGCTCAGGATGTCGACGTTCCATTGCAAAATAAAAATCCAGAGCTAAAAAATCCGTTTATCATTCCTGGAATCAGAAACGTCAAAATCGAATCACAGCTGAATGCGAATTACAGTTTTGATAATTTTCTCGAAGGTGATTCCAACCGATTAGCGCGTTCTGCAGGTATGGCTGTTGCTAACAAACCTGGAGGAACTTCTTTTAATCCGTTGTTGATTTTTGGTGGTGTTGGTTTGGGAAAGACGCACTTAGCTCATGCTATCGGTGTCGAAATCAAGGACAAATATCCTGAAAAAACGGTACTTTATATTTCTGCCGAGATTTTCACGCAACAATATATCGACTCGGTAAAGAAAAATACACGTAACGACTTTATTCATTTCTATCAATTAATTGATGTCTTGATTATAGACGACGTGCAATTCTTATCTGGAAAGACAGGAACGCAAGACGTATTTTTCCACATTTTCAACTACCTTCACCAAAACGGAAAACAAGTCATCCTTACTTCCGACAAGGCTCCAGTAGACATGCAAGATATCGAGCAGCGATTGCTTTCACGTTTCAAGTGGGGACTTTCGGCCGAATTGCACCAGCCTGATTACGAAACAAGGATTTCTATCTTAAAAAATATCCTGTACCGTGATGGTGTTGAAGTTCCGGAAGAAATCATTGAATATGTAGCTAGAAATATCAAATCGAATGTCCGTGAATTAGAAGGAGCTATTATTTCCTTGATTGCACAATCTTCTTTCAACAAAAAAGAAGTGACTTTAGATTTGGCAAAACAGGTTGTAGAAAAATTCGTAAAAAACGTAAAGCGCGAAATTTCGATCGATTATATCCAAAAAGTAGTTTCAGATTATTTCCAATTGGATTTGGACATGCTTCAATCAAAAACAAGAAAGCGCCACGTGGTACAAGCCAGACAGCTAGCCATGTTTTTCGCTAAAAAATACACAAAAGCCTCTTTAGCCAATATCGGATCTCAAATTGGAGACCGCGATCACGCAACCGTATTACATGCCTGCAAGACCGTTGACAATCTAGTTTCGACAGACAAACAGTTTAAGAAATTTGTTGACGATATCAATAAGAAATTATCTTTATAAGAATTCAGACCTTCTGAAATCTAAAATCTGATAACCTACATTTTACAATTATGCCTGTAAAAATCTTGATGGTCTGCCTCGGAAATATTTGCCGTTCGCCTTTGGCAGAAGGAATTTTACAATCAAAACTCCCTCGAGACAAATTCCTTGTAGATTCAGCTGGAACGGGCAATTGGCATGTAGGCAAGCAGCCTGATTCCCGTTCTATAGCCATTGCAAAATTAAAAGGACTTGATATTTCAAGGCAGAAAGGCAGATTATTTACTACAAAAGATTTTGAAACCAACGATTATATTTTTGTAATGGACAATTCCAATTATAAAGATGTGATCCGATTGGCTCCAAACGCAGAAGCAAAATCAAAAGTCAGCTTGATTCTCAACGAACTTTTTCCTGACGAAAATGTAGACGTCCCTGATCCGTATTTTGGATTGGAAGACGGATTCGCAAATGTATACGGAATGCTGGACGAAGTCTGCGACATCATAGCTGAAAAACTTATAGCAAAACATCAATGAAAATCCTAGGAAAATTATACCTGATCCCAACCACTCTTGGCGAAAGCGATCCGATGGACGTATTGCCTCAGACCGTTAAAAAAGCCATAGACTTCATTGATTATTATATTGTAGAAAACGAAAAAACAGCCAGAAAATCTATCAAAGCTGCCCATCCCGAAAAGAAACAGCCAGATTTAAAAATCAGCCTACTAAACAAACATACCGAAGTCAAAGAACACGCCCAAATGATTGCTCCTTGCCTTCAAGGAATCAATGTCGGGCTAATGTCAGAAGCCGGATGTCCGGGTGTTGCCGATCCAGGTGCTGCCATCGTCAAAATTGCGCATGAAAAAGGAATTCAGGTTGTTCCGCTTGTAGGCCCTTCTTCTATCTTGCTAGCTCTTATGGGTTCGGGGATGAACGGACAGAGCTTTGCTTTCAACGGTTATCTTCCGATTGACAAATCGGAGAAGAAATCCGCTTTAAAAAATTTAGAAAAACTATCGTACGACAAAAACCAGTCGCAACTTTTTATAGAAACACCTTATAGAAACAACAAACTTTTAGAAGACATTCTTCAGACTTTACAGCCGAACACACATTTGTGCATTGCATGTGATATTACCCTACCGACTGAGTACATCAAGACTTTAAGAGTAGCGGATTGGAAGAAAACAAAAGTCGATTTGCACAACCGACCTTGTATTTTTATCATCCATAAAATGTATTAGGCAAAAATAAATCTAAATAAAAAAGGAAGACTGACAAAATCAATCTTCCTTTTTTATTTTAAGTAAATCTGACAATTAGTTCAGCTTCACCTTTGCGTTCATATTGGCAATGATATGCGAAGTATCATACCCTCCAAATAGTTTAAAATAACTTTTCATTGAAGTACCAAAGCCGTCTTTGAATTTGCGTCTTCCGTTGCTATTCAAATAACTTTTTACAGAACCCGCGCCACCTAAATGTGCTGCAGCCAAGATTCCAGATTCGGTAATTTTTACGCCGTTAATAATCTTTCCTTCAAATTTTTCAATTTCTGCCGCAAGCTGTGCTTTGTTGATAGAAAGCAATGCTTTGAAAGCTTTTTCTTGAAGTCTTGGACTATTCAGGAATTCCACTTTACTTTTAATTCCAATAGAACGCAAGGCAGACATACCAAATTGGTATTTTCCCATGTATCCGAAAGAATTAACTAACTTGTATTGGCCTTGAGATTCTCTTATGGCGATTGCCTGTTTAAAGCCGGTGTACGATTTTCCTGTGTAAGGAAGTTCTAGATTAACATATTGGCTTTCATCTTGTGTGGGAACGGTGCAAATGATTTCTTCATCTTCTCCTACATAAAACCAAGAGTTTTTTTCTGATTCTTTAGATGTAAAACCTAAAGTAATGAATGCGACTGAGACTATCAGACCCGCAAAAAAGTAACATTTTTTTATCATAAATTTGATTTCTCAAGCCCTGTCACCATCTTGAAATTTCTACGGGGCAAATATACGATAAATAATATGAATCTGAAAATCAGGCTGTTAATGTTTTCTAAAAATAGACGAAGTGCCATTTTACACCGCCTAACTCCCTGAATTCTAAAGTAGGGGCAGGAACTTTCACAGAATTAAAAATGGAAAAAAGCGTCTTTAAAAAGTGAGAATTGGTGTTAATTTTAGTCAAGTCAACATCCAAACTCAGGTAAAATTGTCTTGTTCTTTCCTTTTCAGGAAGAAAAATAGTGTTCACTAGCTCATCGTTTGCGGTAATCATTCCTTCACCTCCATAACCAACGGCAACATTCAGCCATTTCGGAATTTTTGACTCTTTAAAAAAGGAATGGATATTTGCCGAAAGCCAATACGTCTGTCCATTATAATCTTTCAAGATTTCTTCAGAAAAAGAAGCACCCAAAACATCAGGCCTTGCTTTAGCATACGGAGTCTGATGAAACGAGAATTTGGGAACAATGCGTTGCTCTTTCCATAGCAGTTCTTGAGAAACGTATAATGCGGTTCCTGAAGCATTTGCTGCAACATCACCCCAAGAAAATCCCCATTCAGAAGAATAACCATCTAGGATTTCAACAGCTGTCAGAAACACGAAACCTGTCGTGGCGCCATAAATGAGCTGGTCTTTTTTAGAAACGCCGCTCCAATCCAAAAGCTCGGCTCCAAAACGGCCAATATGGTAGGAAGAATACACATGCCCGGCTTTGTCCATCTGCAGCCAATGGGCATTATCATTTTTAAAATGGAAGCTTGATTTTTCGTAATCGCTATACCAAAGTTGATTCAATCCGACTAAAGCACCGCTAATCGCTATGCTTTCTGAGATTACCACGGCATTTCTTCGGGAAATATCTAAACTATCAGATGGCTTGAGAAAATCCTGAAACTGATTTTGCGCCAAGCCATCTGAGACTATTAGAAAAAATAAAAAATATACTACTTTAGAGAATCTCAAAACTATCTATTGATTCCTTGTTTGTTAACCCAAGCCACATATTTCTGGCGATTTACTTCATGCTGTGCAGGAGTTACTGCAAACTCATGGTATCCAAAATTAGTAACGCTGGCACAGAAATAAATATAATTGTGTTTTTCTGGGTTCAAGACCGCATCGATTGCCGTGACGTCGGGCATTGCAATCGGCCCAGGAGGCAATCCAGTGTTTCGATAGGTATTATAAGGAGAAACAGTTTCCAAGTCTTTATATAAAACTCTTTTGATAACTCGGTCGAAATCATTAGCTTCTTTTTTAACGGCATAGATAACCGTCGGATCCGCTTCCAGCTTCATTCCGGACTGCAGTCTGTTTAAATAGACACCTGCAACTCTAGGTCTTTCATCTGTTTTTACCGTTTCTTTATGCACGATTGAAGCCAAAGCTGAAACTTCAAGCGGCGTAAGATGTAATGCTTCAGCTTTTGCTTTCCTATCGGCATTCCAAAAATTGCGGTATTCTTTTGCCATTCTATCACGGAATTTTTCAGCAGATGTATTCCAGAAAAACTCATAAGAATTGGGAATAAACATGCTCAATACATTTTCTTCTGTAAATCCGTTTTCTTCTAAAAAGGTCTTGTCTGTAAACGCTTTCATCAAAGAAGTACTGTCAGCTTCAATCTGAGAACCGATTCTTCCTGCAAAATCTTCTAATCTTTCTTGATTATTGAAAGCAATTTTTGTTTCTAAAGGTTGGCGTAAAGAGTTGATAATATCGTTATTATTCATTCCTTTTTTCAAAAGAAATTTTCCTGCTTTTACATTGGTTACATACGATTTTTTCTTGGCAACCATTTTAAAGTTGTCCATATTATCAATGTATGGCGCCACAATTTTCTCTACAGAAGCATAATCAGAATCGGTAGGAATATATACGAAAACTTCTTTTTCATCAAATTTTGTATTGGCAGAAAAAATCTTTCTGTAAAGCATATAGCCGTAAATAGACAAGGCAAGTACTAAAAGCACTGAAAATATGACAAGGATTTTTTTGATTTTCACTTTGTAAATGTTTTTTTTAAGATTGCTGATTGATTAACTGAAACATCGCTTCGTCTTTATAAACGCCGTCGATGAGATTCCATTGTTTTTTTATTCCGATTTTTTGAAAGCCAAAATTAGTAAAAAGCGTGATACTTGCTTCATTCTCGGGATTGATATTTGCAAATAACTGTTTTACGTTTAATTGCTTGAAAGAATAACCTATTAGGAGTTCAAGTGCTTGTGAACCGATACCTTGATTTCTATTTCCTTCATCTTTGATAATAATTCCGATACCCGCACGATTATTTCTCGGATCGTATTCGAATAAATCAATCAATCCTACCGCTTGAAAAGTATCATTTTTACAGATTGCCAAACGCAATTGTTTTGCCTCATAAATGTCTTGATATGCATTTTCGAGATATTGCCGTATGAGAAAACGACTGTATGGCGTCTGCGTATTGCTAAATTCCCATATCGATTCGTCGTTCTCGATAGCAAAAATAAACTCAAGATCTTCAGGTTCGAGAGCACGCAGGTAGATATTTTTTCCTTGCAAGGTTATCATTCAGATTAATTAGGCGTTAGATTAGACCGAAATATTCCCTTCAAAGACAAAGGCAGCTGGGCCTTTTAGAAAAACATCAACATATTTTCCTTCAGTTGGAGTAAAAGAAACTTCGAGTTTTCCGCCTTGTACATTCAGGTTGACTTTGTTGGATTCTGTCTTTCCTAAAGCTTTCATGGCTATGGCTACAGCTGTAGCGCCGGTTCCGCAAGAAAGCGTCTCATCTTCAACACCTCTTTCATAGGTTCTTAGTGAAAAAGTGTCAGCAGATTTTTGACTTACAAAATTCACATTACTTCCTGCCTTGCCATATAATTCGCCATATCGGATTGCCGCGCCTTTTTCTTTTACTTCGAAATGCTCTAAATCTTCAACCAATTGCACATGATGTGGCGAACCTGTATCTAAAAACACATAACTATCTTCGATTCTGACTTCATCGACATCTTTCATCTGCAAGGAAACAATTCCATCATCAGAAATAGTAGCATGATGCAGCCCGTCTGTTGCAATAAAAGTTGCTTTATTTTCGATAATCCCTAAGCTTTTTGCAAAAGCAACCAAGCATCGTCCCCCGTTACCACACATGGAACTTTGGTTACCATCAGAATTGTAATAGACCATTTTGAAGTCTGTCGAATTGTCATTTTCTAAAAGAATCAATCCGTCAGCGCCTATTCCGAAACGTCTGTTGCAGAGGGTTTCTACCAGTTTGGTATTATTTTTGGAAAATACATCTTGACGATTATCAATCAAGATAAAGTCGTTTCCTGTTCCTTGATATTTATAGAAATTGATTTCCATTTCGAAATTTTATTTTATTCAATCCTGTCAGAGTTAAGAACTCTGACAGGGCAAAATTAATTACAACAAAAGTACGAATATTAATGAAAAGTTAATCATTGTTAATCGTGAGTTAAACTCAAAATCACGATACAATTTTCAATCTATATTTACGATTAAATAACTTAATTATTAACATACTATGAAAAGATTTTCCGGTTTATTCTTAGTGTCCCTATTAAGTGGCGCGACCACTTTGGGCGCTTATAAGCTGTTTATCGAGAATGACGGCTTATTATCTAACAACAAAAAATCAATCGTAACTTCGGCCCCCGCCAATTATACCAAAAATGTCGGACTGGGTGCTGAAGCAGTTGATTTCACGACCGCCGCAGACAATGCGGTCCATACCGTAGTCCATGTCAAGAATCTTTCTTACAGGACTGTGACCAACCCGATGCTTGAATATTTTTACGGTTATAAAGGAGGCCAGCAGCAAGCGCAAGTCGGAACTGGATCTGGAGTCATTATTTCTGAAGATGGCTACATTGTGACCAACAATCACGTAATCCAAGATGCTTCAGAACTTGAAGTAACCCTAAACAATAGCGATACCTACAAAGCAAAACTGATTGGAACTGATTCTAAAATGGACATCGCCTTACTCAAGATTGATACAGGCAAAAAAATGCCTTATGCTGTTTTTGGAGATTCTGACAACGTGAAAGTTGGAGAATGGGTGCTTGCTGTAGGAAATCCTTACAATCTGACCTCAACAGTTACGGCTGGAATCGTTTCTGCTAAAGCTAGAAATCTGGACCAAAGAGGAATCCAATCTTTTATCCAAACTGACGCGGCTGTAAACCCAGGAAATAGCGGAGGTGCTTTGGTAAATACAAGAGGAGAGCTTATCGGAATTAACACCATGATTTCTTCGATGACAGGTTCTTATGTAGGCTATTCTTTTGCCGTTCCGTCGAATATTACTAGAAAAATTATCGAGGACATTATGGAATATGGAAATGTTCAAAGGGGAATTTTAGGTGTCCAAGGCGGGGAATTGAACAGTGCTGCTTCTAAAGAATTAGGAGTTTCTGAAACCAAGGGTTTTTATGTAAATGATGTTACCGAAGATTCTGGAGCCCAAAAAGCGGGTCTTAAAAAAGGTGATATCATCATTAAACTCGACAGCCAAAATATCGCGACGTATGCAGAGCTTTCAGCATTTGTAAATACAAAAAGGCCGGATGATATTGTCAAAGTCACCTATTTGAGAAACGGAAAAGCTTTTGAAGTTCCTGTAAAACTTTCTAAGAATGAGTTTTTCAGCTATGATTATAACGGATTGCAGTTAGAAAATATCAGCTCTGATGACAAGAAAAGAATGAACTTGTCGTACGGAGTCAAAATCAAGGATGTTGCTAGCGACTATTACAGAGGCTTAGAAGGAAGTATCATCCTAAAAATTGACGACATAAAAATTGAGGATGTTAAAAAAGCATCGAGCGTGTTGTCCAGAAAACAGCAAAATGAGCCGACAAAAATAGAAATGCTAAATAGAAATGGGCAAATCGAGCGCTATATTTTCAGATAAAAAAACAAAAATTTCTTTTGCGAAAAGCCAGTTGACAAAGCTGGCTTTTTTTATGCAAAATTTTTGGCAAAATACTTTACGAAAACGTTTGAAATCTATACTTTTGCGCCATCGAAATATATTACAACACAACTAAACTACATTTTTTACATTATGACAAAGAACGCGTTATACGAAAAAGAGCTTTCTTTTCAGGCAGACCGAAGAAGAGCTGGCGTAGAATTCATCAAAATCATCAGCGATTTATGGTATGATAAATCTATCGAATTGGTTCTTTTCAAAAACCAGCTGATCAACACAAACGTGAGCGATATTATCAATCTTCACGAATATGCTGGAGAATTTGTCGGGAAGCCGATTAATGTTTTTGATTCTGTCGAAATTGCTCGTGCTATCTTATCACTAGACTTGCCACCTGCAAAATTGGATATCGGAAAGTTGACGTATGAATATCACTTGGAAGACAACAAGTACAACGACGCAAAGGCTTTTGTAATCGACAAATTAAGAAATGCAAAAGATTTCAAAAACAACAAGCCGAAAGATGTCGTATTGTATGGTTTTGGACGTATCGGAAGATTATTGGCTCGCGAGCTGATGTCTAAAACCGGAAAAGGAACACAGTTACGATTGAGAGCTATCGTAGTTCGTGAAAAAAATGATGCTACAAGCTTAGAAAAAAGAGCCTCTCTTTTGAGATACGATTCTATCCACGGAGATTTCCAAGGTTCTGTTGCTGCCGATCCAGAGAACAATGCTTTGATTATCAATGGAACAACCGTTCATATCATCACAGCAGGAAGCCCTGAAGAAATTGATTACACGACTTACGGAATTTCTGATGCTTTAGTAATTGACAATACAGGTGCTTTCACGACTCAGGAAGCTTTGGCAAGACACTTGAAATCTCAAGGCGTGGACAAAGTTTTGCTAACTGCTCCAGGAAAAGGCGTTCCAAATATCGTACATGGCGTGAACCACACAGAATACAATCCGGATGAAGTTAATATCTTCTCTGCAGCATCTTGTACTACCAATGCCATTACTCCTATTCTAAAAGCTGTAGAAGATACTTTGGGCGTGGTAAAAGGACATTTAGAAACGATTCATGCCTATACTAACGACCAAAACTTGGTCGATAACATGCACAAGAAATACCGTCGTGGAAGAGCTGCTGCTTTGAATATGGTTATTACAGAAACAGGTGCCGGAAGTGCCGTTGCAAAAGCATTGCCAAGCCTTGCTGGAAAACTAACTTCAAATGCTATCCGTGTTCCAGTTCCAAACGGATCATTGGTCGTGCTAAATCTTGAAGTAAGCAAAGAAACTTCTGTTTCAGAAATCAACGAAATCATGAAACGTTATGCTCTTGAAGGCGAGTTGGTGGAACAAATCAAATATTCGCTTAACAACGAGCTTGTTTCTTCAGACATCGTAGGAACTTCTGCTCCTTCTATCTATGATAGCAATGCAACGATTGTTTCTGGCGACGGAAAAAATATTGTACTATACATTTGGTATGACAACGAATATGGTTACAGCCACCAGGTAATTCGCCTTGCGAAATACATTTCTAAAGTAAGAAGGTATTCTTACTACTAGTGGTTTTTTGAATTTTAATTTTGGTAAAAATCCGTCGTAGCAATAAGGCGGATTTTTTTATCCCCAAAATATTCTCAAAATGAAACTTTAAAAACATTTATATTCTCATTTTGAGATTTTATAGATTTATTTCGTAACTTTGATTTGCCACCAAATCTAAAAATTTATGAAATCACTAGTGCTCAGCCTTATGATCCTACTTCCTATTCTTGGCTTTTCCCAAATAGGAATCGGCACGACAACTCCAACAGCAACTTTGGATGTAAATGGAGATTTTAGGATACGCACCACTACCAGCAATACCCGTGAAACTGCCGCGAAAGATTCTATCATGGTGGTAGATGCCTTGGGAAATGTGCAACGAATTTCTGCTAAGAAAGTCATCGAAAGCCATCTTAAGACTTTTATCAAAGGAGGATTTGTTTCTGGAAGTCCGGCCACAATTAGCTTGAGCATTCTAGCCAATTCCTATACCACTATACCTTTCAATACTATAGAATTTGACACCAATAGCGAATACAACACAACAACCAATACTTTTACCGCAAAACAACCCGGAATCTATTCTGTCTATGTTGCGATTAAGGCAAATCCTGGCCTTGTTGCAGCAAGTGATTTTGGGGTAGCAGTATTCAAAAACGGCGTTATAAATGCTAAGGAAAGTTATATCAATGTCCAGCTTTTAGGAATTAATATTAATCCGCCCAATCGGTCTATCCAGACTTTGATGCAACTGAATACGGGCGATACTATAAGCTTTAAAGGCTATAGCGGCGGAGTTATTACCGTAGGCATATTAACGAGTGGAGACGAATCTTATTTTACCATTCATCAGGTACGATAAATTTTCTCTCATAAAAAGACAATGAGACTTTACCGAAATTAGCTAAATTTGTGAAGCAACCAATTCATCTTCACAACATGTATCCAGAACACAATTACCAACTTACAGTCCGATGGACAGGAAACAACGGAACAGGCACTTCAAGCTATAGGGCTTATGAAAGGAGCCATACAATCCAAATTGACAATAAAGTTGACATCAAAGGTTCGTCAGATCCTGTATTCCATGGAGACAAAACCGTCCATAACCCAGAAGATCTTCTGCTCGCTTCGCTTTCGGCTTGCCACATGATGTCGTATCTTCATGTATGTGTCAAAGCCGGGATAGTCGTAACCGATTACATTGACAATGCTACAGGAAAGATGGCCGTCAACGATGACGGATCGGGTCATTTTACAGAAGTCACCTTAAACCCTATCGTAACAGTAAGCGATTCTTCTATGCTTGAAAAGGCGAATGAGCTGCATAAAACTGCCAATCAGCTATGTTTTATCGCCAACTCTGTAAATTTTCCGGTAAGACATATTCCGCAAAGTAAAGTTTAATCACCTTATTTCTATGTCAATTAAAAGAACAAATTCTGAAGACAGCGACTTTCAAAAACTTGTTATTCTTCTCGACCAAGACCTTAAGATCAAAGACGGCGATGAACATTCCTTCTTCTCACAATACAACAAGCTCGACCATATAAAAAACGTTGTCCTCTATTATCACGAAGGTATTCCCGCAGGATGTGGAGCTTTTAAACATTATGCTGATACTACTGTAGAAATCAAAAGGATGTTTGTGCTTCCTGAAGCCAGAGGAAAAGGAATCGCTTACAAAGTCTTAGAGGAATTGGAAACGTGGGCAAAAGAACTAGGCTATTCCGCCTATATACTTGAAACTGGACAAAAGATGGTCGAAGCTATCAAGCTGTATGAAAAAGCAGGATACCATCGGATTCCTAACTATGGACAGTATGAAAATATTGAAAGTAGCGTATGTATGGCGAAAAGACAAGTAAAAACAATATAGATGGCAAAATCAAAAGGTACTAACGAAGAGCAGGTAACAGAATATATCCAACAGCTCAATCCGACACTTGCGACAACAATAACGTTTCTAAGACAGACTGTCTTAGCTGTAGATAAAGAAATTGGCGAGCATATCAAATGGAATTCTCCAAGCTTTTATTACTCTGGAGAAATGAAACCTTTTGATCCTAAAGAATACAAAAGAGACATCTTGGTACTTAACATTCATCGCAAGGGAACCATTTTGCTTGTCTTTCCGACAGGGGCAAAAATCAACGACTCATCCGGATTTCTTGAAGAGAATTATACTGACGGAAGAAAAATTGCTCAAATAAAGGATTTACAAGATGCAAAAAGTAGACAAAAAGATTTAGAAAATGTACTAAAGGATTGGCTGAGCCAAGTTGAAAAATAAAAAACTCCCGATTTCTCAGGAGTTTTTTTATTTATAAAAGAAATATCAATTAAGCATTTCCTGCAGCCGCGATCAAGTTCAATGCAGAACCTGCAACGAACCAGCCGATCTGACCTTCATTATAGGTATGATTTGCCAAGATAGTTTCAGTTGTTCCATTATCGTGGAAAAGCTCGATTGTAAGAGGCTTTCCTGGAGCAAACTCTTTCAAATCTACAAAATTGAAAGTATCATTTTCTTGGATTTTATCATAATCTGCTTCATTAGCAAAAGTAAGCGCTAACATTCCTTGTTTTTTCAAGTTTGTCTCGTGAATACGTGCGAATGATTTCACCAATACTGCTTTTACGCCAAGGAAACGTGGCTCCATTGCCGCATGCTCTCTAGACGAACCTTCACCATAGTTATGGTCACCCACAACAATTGTCGGAACTCCAGCTGCTTTGTATTCTCTTTGAACCGCAGGAACTGAATCGTATTTTCCGTTCAATTGGTTTTTAACAGAATTTGCTTTTTGGTTGAAGGCATTGATTGCTCCGATAAGCATATTGTTTGAAATATTATCTAAATGTCCACGGAAACGCAACCAAGGTCCAGCCATAGAAATATGGTCAGTTGTACATTTTCCGAAAGCTTTGATAAGCAATTTAGCTCCAATAATGTTTTCACCGTTCCAAGGCTCGAAAGGTGCTAACAGTTGCAATCTTTCAGAAGTCGGGCTCACAACAACCTGAACACCAGAACCATCTTCAGACGGCGCTTGGAAACCAGGATCTTCAGCATCAAATCCTTTTGGAGGCAATTCATTACCAGTTGGCTCGTCAAGCATTACTTCTTGTCCATCTTCGTTGATCAATTTATCAGTAAGCGGGTTGAAACCTAAATCTCCTGCAATCGCCAAAGCTGTAACCAATTCCGGAGAACCTACGAATGCCAAAGTATTCGGGTTACCATCGGCACGTTTTGAGAAGTTACGGTTGAACGAGTGAACGATTGTATTTCGTTCTTCTTTTTCAGCTCCTTCTCTATCCCACATTCCGATACATGGTCCGCAAGCATTTGCGAAAACTGTAGCACCAATCTTATCAAATGTGTCGATAAATCCGTCTCTTTCGATAGTATAACGAACAACTTCAGAACCTGGAGTGATTGTGAATTGTGCTTTTGTTTTTAAATTTTTGTCAGCTACTTGCTTAGCCAATGAAGCGGCACGAGAAATATCTTCGTATGAAGAGTTTGTACAAGAACCGATCAAACCTACTTGGATTTGCAATGGCCAGTTATTTTTTTCAGCTTCTTCTCTCATTTTAGAAATTGGCGTAGCCAAATCCGGCGTGAAAGGACCGTTCAAATGCGGCTCTAATTCAGAAAGATTGATTTCGATAACTTGGTCGAAATATTGTTCCGGATTTGCATAAACTTCAGCATCTCCAGTCAAATAAGGAGCAACTGCATCAGCAGCTTCCGCTACATCAGCTCTTCCTGTAGATTTTAAGTAACGACGCATTGAATCGTCATAACCGAAAGTAGAAGTCGTAGCACCAATTTCTGCACCCATGTTACAAATAGTACCTTTTCCAGTACAAGACATTGCTGTTGCACCTTCGCCAAAATATTCTACTATGGCACCCGTTCCACCTTTAACGGTAAGAATTCCTGCTACTTTCAAGATAACATCTTTTGGAGCTGTCCAACCTGATAATTTTCCTGTCAATTTGATTCCGATTAGTTTAGGGAATTTTAATTCCCAAGCCATACCCGACATTACGTCAACAGCATCAGCACCACCAACACCGATAGCTAGCATTCCCAATCCACCAGCATTTACTGTATGTGAATCGGTACCAATCATCATTCCTCCCGGGAAAGCGTAATTTTCAAGAACTACTTGGTGGATGATTCCTGCACCTGGTTTCCAGAAACCGATTCCGTATTTATCTGAAACTGATGAAAGGAAATCAAAAACTTCATTACTTTGTGTTTTTGCTCTCGCCAAATCGGTTGCAGCATCAACTTTTGCTTGGATCAAGTGATCGCAATGAACTGTAGTAGGCACAGCAACTTTATTTTTTCCAGCGTGCATAAATTGCAATAGCGCCATCTGTGCCGTTGCATCTTGGCACGCTACTCTATCTGGAGCAAAATCAACATAATCTTTTCCTCTTGTAAAAGCTTGGGTCGGGTTTCCTTCCCAAAGATGTGAGTACAAAATCTTTTCTGAAAGCGTTAACGGGCGACCCACCAACTGACGTGCTTTATCAACACGTTCTGCCATTGTCCCGTATGCTTTTTTAATCATTTCAATATCAAAAGCCATAATGTGTAATTAGTCTATTTTGTTTATATTTTAGTTTGTTTCTTTGCACTGCAAATTTACTGAATTCCACTCACATTTGAACTATTTTTAATAAAAGCGGGGTTTCAAAAGATTATTATTCCTAAAATATAATTTTTAGTGATTATTATTAAATTATAATTAAAATTGAATTAATTTTTTCCGTTTTTGTTAATTTAAAAAGTTTTTTTTGTCAAATTCGAAATTGAAATGGACTGAAATAGTGGCTTTAAAATTAAGAATGTTTCTAAATTACAGACACTATGCAGAAAACTGTAAAAAAAGCGCAATTTGGGGCATTATTTTTTTGATTTCTCTCTCAAATCCATAATAGGTTTTTCATAAAAGACATAGAGTCCAAAACTGAAAATTATTGTCAATAGAAGATATACAACTGTAAAAATATGCAATTGAATTTCCGAAAAATCATTAACAGGAAAAAAGTATTTCATCAGCTGAAGTATTACGCTATAATGCAGTAAATAAATCGAATAGGAAATCAGGCTGATATAAACGATTGGTTTCTTTGCTATTGAGTTTTCAGATTTCCATCCTGACAAGAAAGGAAGAAATAGCGCTATGCATGCAGAAACTGCCGGGAGGTATATTGTATACAAAATGATGTTCTGGCTTTCGGCAGTCAAGGCCATTTTTCCAAACCCAAAAAAGATAAACAAGAGACCGATTATTCCAATCAGTAAGAAGACTGCTTTATTTTTCTTCCAGAAATCATAGTATTGACAATATATCCAGCTTGATAGTACACCATAAAGGATAGCGTCTAGTCGATAGACAACTATAGCTTTTAATGAAACATTCCAATCGTTTAGGTTTGCAACCGCAGTATTTCCATACGAATACATCTTTGCCACTAAAGACAGAATCAGCAACAAACACAAAAGGATTATAAAAAAGAGTGATTTGTTTTTTGGCTTTGTGATATAGGCCACAGAGAGCAGTAACAATGGCAAGAGCACATAAGCCCATTCTTCAACAGATAAGCTCCAAGATTCAGGAAAAAAGGCTGGCATAGGACCTGAGAAATTTTGGAGGAAGAAGAAATATTTCCACAACGACTCAATCTTATAGCCTATGATTCCTGCTATTATTATATTGGCAAGTAGAATAAGAAAATAATTAGGAAGTGTTCTAAACCATCTTCTTCTTAGGAATTTTATCGTGTGGGAAAACGAAAAATCGTGTTTCAGAAAAGATTGTAACAGTATCTTACCAATAAGAAATCCGCTTAAGACAAAGAAAATTTCTACTCCTAAAAAACCGAATAACTTCAGCAATTGCGCAAAAAAACTATTGCTTTCAGGATAGATCCAAAGGCAATGCGAACTCAAAACCATTAAGATGGCTACGGCTCTCATAAGATCCAAACCGAAAATGCGACGGGAATCGTTTAGTTGTTTTTTCAGCAATTGTATTTGTATTTCTACTCAAATATAAATACAAATTGTGAATTAATCTGATGCGATAGAATTTGTTGTTATAAACAAACTTACATCAGCTTTTGGATAATTATTTCTTCTGTAATTCCTTCGGCATCTGCTTTGTAATTCTTGATGATTCTATGACGAAGAATTCCAGTTGCAACTGCTTTCACGTCTTCGATATCTGGAGAAAATTTGCCATTGAATGCGGCATGAGCTTTTGCGGCCAATATTAAGTTTTGCGAAGCTCTTGGCCCTGCACCCCAATCTAGGTAATTTTTGATATATTCATTAGACAGCGGATTGTCTGGACGTGTTTTGCTTACTAAAGTCACGGCATATTCAATCACATTATCTGCTACAGGAATACGGCGTATGAGTTGCTGAAAGTCGATAATTTCTTGTGCAGAAAAAAGCGGGTTTATTTTTTCGGTAAAATCTGTCGTCGTGCTTTTTACTACTTGGACTTCTTCAGAGAATGATGGATAATCTAATTTAATCGCAAACATAAAACGGTCAAGTTGGGCTTCCGGAAGCGGATAAGTTCCTTCCTGCTCGATTGGGTTCTGTGTCGCTAAAACAAAATAGGGCAATGATAATTTATAGTGCTGACCAGCAATGGTAACTGCTCTTTCTTGCATTGCTTCTAAAAGCGCTGCTTGCGTTTTAGGAGGCGTTCTGTTAATTTCGTCCGCTAAGATTATGTTGGAAAAAATCGGTCCTTTTATAAATTTAAACTGCCTGTTTTCATCAAGGATTTCGCTTCCGAGAATATCAGAAGGCATTAAGTCTGGCGTAAACTGTATACGTTTGAAATCTAGTCCTAGTGCTTGAGAAATAGTATTGACCATCAAGGTTTTTGCTAATCCAGGAACCCCTACCAAAAGGGCGTGTCCTCCAGAAAAAATACTTAACAAGATTTGGTCAACAACGACTTCTTGTCCTACAATTATTTTTGAGATTTCTTTCTTTAGCTCTATTCTTTTTTGAACTAGATTCTGTATTGCAGCGACGTCTGACATCCTATGAATTGTGTTAGTTAAAATTTCGGTTTTACTATTGCAGTACGCTAAATTATTTTTTAACCCAGTTGTTTACAAAAGTACACTCTCTGTATTCACCGTTGATTTTGATATAGGTTTCCTTGATTTTTTCTTCAGTCCAATCACCAATTGCCTTAATCTGTTTTTCTTTTAAAGCCAAGTCTTTTATTTTCAAATAATCCAAGGCATAATCGGCAGTATGTGCATCATAACGTTTTGTAACTGTAATTAGCTTATAGGTTTTACGACCCAATCTATCTTCATCAACAATAGGCTGTGACACTTGTCCTTCTTGTAAATCAGAAACTTGAACATACAGAGAAGGATCCATTTTTGTCAAATCGAAACGCGGATCTAATGTCTGAGGATTTGTAAGAACCCCGCCATTTGCTCTAGTTTCTTTTTCATCAGATGAGCTTCTCGCTGCGTCGGCAAATGTAATGTCTCCATTCACTATTTTATTCCTGATTCCTACGATTTCGTCTTTAGCCTCTTGCATTGCTTCTTCAGAGATTTTCGGGATTAATAAGATGTGTCTCAAATCCACATCTTGCCCACGAATTTTTTCAACCATGATGATGTGCCAGCCATATTCTGTCTCAAAAGGTTCAGAAATCTGGCCTTCTTCAAGACTGAACGCTCTTTCTTTAAATTCTTTGACCAAATTATTTTTCCTGTTGACCCTCATGAAACCACCATTGGATTTCGTTCCTTCATCTTTACTGTACAATACAGCCTTACTAAAAAAGCTACCATTTCCTGAAAGCACATCGGTTCTGAATTCATTGAGTTTGTCAATGACTTTTTGCTTTTCTGCTTTTGTAACTTCCGGGTTTATGACTATTTGAGAAACCTCAATCTCTGCTCCAATTTGCGGCAAGTCTTCTTTTGGAAACTTTTTGAAAAAAGTTCTTACTTCTTCTGGAGTGATTTCTACAGCTTCAATAATCTTATTTCTCATTTCGGAAGTAAGTTTACCCATTTTCAAGATATCGAAGAAATAGGTTCTAAAATCTTCTTCAGTAGGTCTTTTGTAAATCTTAAGCAATTTTTCCATTGACCCCGCACGTTCTACGAAAGCATCGATTCTTTCTTCCATCATATTATTGATTTCGGCATCGGTCACAACGATACTATCTTGGATTGCTTGGTGCGCATATAATTTATCTTCTAGCAATTTGCCAAGAATCTGGCAACGAGTAATATCTTTTGTCGGATTTCCTTGACTTGTAATTTCTATATAAGCAATATCAATATCAGAATCTAAAATCACATAATCACCTACTACGCCAATAACGCCATCGATTTTCTGTTTTTGGCTCACAGGCTTCGGAGCAACAGTTTTTACTGTATCGCTCTGAATAATTTCCTGTGCACTTGCGGCATTGAAAAACGCAACAACACCAAAAACCAGGCAGGCATTTTTAATTATAGATTTCATACTTCTCATTTTTAATGGCATCATCGGTAATATCTTTTTCAAATTTTTTTATTAATTCTAATTTTCTTTTGTTTAAAATCACTTGCTCCAATGTGGGCTTTATATATTCATACGGGCTTACTTGGTTTTTATCTAAAACATTCGTGACTTTTACAAGATAGACGTCTAGAGAATCTTGCTTTTCAATAGATTTCCCGCTTGAAATATATTGTGCCCTGTTGTCTGGAGTGATAAAAGGCAATTTTCTATAGACCTGATTCATTTCTACCCAAACGGAGTCATTCAGCACGAAGCTTTTGAACTGCATCCCATACGTATCCCAAAATTTCTTGTCTGATTTTCTATAATCAAAGAATTTGCTTTTTATGGTCTGGAATTTCGGATGATCTTTCGGCAAATGAATATAACGCAGTTTGACCAAAGTTCCGTCTGTCTTGAAATTCTCTTTATTTTCTTTATAATATCCTTTTAATTCTGCTTCCGAAATTATTGTATCAACTGTTGTTTTTACGATTTCTTCTAGATAGCCTTTTGTATATAAATCAATTTTATACTGCCTGATCAGCTCATTGTATTCTGCTTGTTTTTCAGAACTCAAGTTAATCTCTGCTGCGTTCATCATCAGTTTTTGTGATGCCCAGCGGTCGATAAAACTTCTTACGATAACAATACTGTCTTCCTTGGAAGTTCCAGGGGGTACCAGATCCTTGATTTCATCTTTGAACAAGTAGGAGTCATTTACTCTTGCAATTGCCTGTGGCTTTGCTTCTGGCTTAAAATAGCTGCATGAAACAAAAAGCAATAGCAAAACTATGACTGCGTACCTTATCATTTATGATTTGATCTGCTTTTTCACTTTTTCAAAAACAGGCTGGTTTACGTTTACCTTAAATTCCTGTTTTAAATCTCCTACCCATTTCTCTTCGAGATACTGCTGATAATCGTTGATTACCTTTCCTCTTGCTTCGTCCAGCGTTTTTGGTCCGGCTTCCAGATGCTTGTTTATTTTTACGATAAAATAGTATTCTCCATCTTTTATGATGTCAGAAACTCCGTCTTTTTTCACCAATCCTTTTGGCAATGCATCGCTATTTTCTTCGAAAATCCCAGCATTTGACATTACATCTACTTTGCCATTCAGGTTCAATTTTTCTTTTATAAAGTCAGCTGTTTTTCCTTGTTTTAATAATTTCTGTGCTTTTTTGGCAACATCCATTTTTGTAGAAGTCAGTACTATGGCGTCTAACCTATTTCCCCAACGGTAATTATTTATACGAGATTCATAAAAATTCTGCAATCCGATAGTATCTGTTTTTGCTTTTTCCCAAATTTCTTTTTCCATCAGGTCAAAAAGCAACAGACCGTCACGATACTCTTCCATTACGGCAGCAAAATCAGGAAACTCGTTCTCTAAATTATTATTATACAATTCATTGACTTTTACATCAACAAATTCTTGGTATTTTTTATCCACCAATTTACCAATTGGTTTAATCGTATTTTCGCCTCGCTGTTGGGTTGCCAAAAACTTAAGAAAATCTTCTCCTGTAATTGCTTTTTTGTCGATTGTAACTAAATCTCCAGCAAAAGGTTTTGTGTTTTCAGGAAGTTTCCACTCTCCCATGTAGAATTTATCAGTTACTGTTTTTGAAAGCGCAGCGTAAAGCTTGTCGTTTCTTTTTACAGCATATTTCTTTTTCAGTTTTTCTGTCAAGGAATTGGTAATCAACCTTGAACGCTCGTCTTTTCTGATCTTGTTATCCAAATCAGCTTGCATTTCTTCCAACGTCTTAACTGGATGTCTTTCAATCAACTTTATGATATGCCAGCCAAAATTACTTTCTATTGGAGTCGAATAATCATTAGGATTTTTCAATGCAAATGCAGCGTCTTCAAACTCTTCAGAACTTAGCTGTCCAGAGCCAAAACGGTTCAATAAACCACCTTTAGAAGCAGAAGATTTGTCTTGAGAGAATTGCTTTGCAAGGCTTTCGAAGTTCTCGTCTTGCTGTAATTTAGTATAAATTTCTTGTATTGTGTTTTTTGCTTTTTCAGATTCTTCAGGATTCTGATTCTGCGGCTTCAAGATCATGATGTGCGCAACCGTAAGTTCGCCACGGTTGTCTCTCACATCTTCCACTTTAATTATGTGATATCCGAAACGTGTTCTTGTGATTTTAGAAACTTGTCCTTTTGGAGTTTTATAGGCCGCCGACTCAAAAGGATACACCATTCTGAAAGCAGAAAAATAGCCTAGTTCGCCTTTGTTTTCTTTAGCAGATGGATCTTCAGAGTATTTAACCGCTAATTCTCCAAAATCTTCTCCTTTTAAAGCTTTCTCTCTTACCTCAACTGCTTTTTTATAGGCTTTCAAGGTATCTTCAGGAGAAGCATTTTCATCGACCATAAACAAAATATGAGCCGCTTTGATTTCTTTTAGGGATCTTTTGTAGCTTTCTTCAATAAGTTCCTGAGTCACTTTTGAGTCGGTCAGATAATTTTTAGAAAGCTGATTTCTGTAGGATTTCAATTCAGCTTGGTAAGCCTGTCCATTTTGAAGACCAAGTTTGTTTGCTTTGTTAATCTTCAGTTTGTAACCAACGAATAAATCGAGATATTGATTCAAATCTTTTTGAGATTCATCTTTTACCAAATCAATATTCTTGTTGTAAACCCTTGCAAACTCGTCAGTATAATAAGGCTTATCATCAATTGTAAATAAAACTTCCTTATTGGCATTTTGAGCAAAACTCGTAAAATTCGCAGAAAGCAGTACTCCGAAGAACAATTGTTTTAAATTCATTATGTAAATTCTATAAGTTGGAAAAAAATTAATTTAACGCCTAGATAGCAATCAACAAAAGTAACAATTCAATTGCATTAAACAAGTACGGCCCTTACTATTAACAAAAATTTATTAACAAATTATTAGAGATATTTTCATCAATTAAGAAGCTGTATTTGCAAAAAAGCATAACTCCGATTTTCTCTTATTATTATACACTGATTATTTGTTTAATAAATAGTATTTTTGCAATCCATTTTTATACAGGATATGAGTTTTCAAAAAGAAATAGAAAGAAGAAGAACTTTTGGGATTATTTCGCATCCCGATGCCGGAAAAACGACACTGACAGAAAAATTGCTTTTGTTTGGAGGCGCGATACAAGAAGCTGGCGCCGTAAAAAACAACAAGATTAAAAAAGGCGCTACGTCCGACTTTATGGAAATCGAGCGCCAGAGAGGAATTTCGGTTTCTACGTCTGTATTGGCATTCAATTACAAGGATAAAAAAATCAATATTCTCGATACTCCCGGCCACAAGGATTTTGCTGAGGATACTTATAGAACACTTACAGCAGTCGATAGCGTTATCGTTGTAATCGACGTTGCAAAAGGGGTTGAGGAACAGACGGAAAAATTAGTCGCTGTCTGCCGTATGAGGAATATTCCGATGATTGTTTTCATCAACAAATTAGACCGCGAAGGAAAAGATGCTTTTGACTTGATGGACGAAGTGGAACAAAAATTAGGCTTGACTGTAACACCATTAAGCTTTCCAATCGGAATGGGATATGATTTCCAAGGAATTTACAATCTTTGGGAGAAAAATATTAATCTTTTCAGCGGAGACAGCCGTAAGAACATCGAAGAAACGATTGCTTTTTCTGATGTTCAAAGCCCTGAATTGGAAAAAATCATCGGTCAAAAACCAGCTGATAAACTTCGTGAAGAATTAGAACTAATCGATGAAGTCTATCCTAAATTTGACAGAGGAGCTTACCTGGAAGGAAAATTACAGCCTGTGTTTTTTGGTTCTGCGTTAAACAATTTCGGAGTACGAGAACTTTTGGACTGTTTCGTAGAAATAGCGCCATCGCCAAGACCAAAAGAGTCAGAAACAAGACTGGTCGATCCTTATGAAAATAAGATGTCAGGATTTGTATTTAAAATCCACGCCAACATGGATCCAAAACACCGCGACAGATTGGCTTTCGTAAAAATCGTATCTGGAACATTTGAAAGAAACAAGCCGTACTTGCACGTACGTCAAAATAAAAACCTGAAGTTTTCAAGCCCCAATGCTTTCTTCGCAGAAAAAAAGGAGATTGTCGATATTTCATATCCTGGCGATATCGTTGGATTGCATGACACTGGAAATTTCAAAATCGGTGATACGTTGACAGAAGGTGAATTGATGAGCTTTAAGGGAATACCAAGCTTTTCACCAGAGCATTTCCGCTACATCAACAATGCAGACCCGATGAAATCCAAGCAACTTGACAAGGGAATCGACCAATTGATGGATGAAGGCGTTGCACAGCTTTTCACCTTAGAAATGAACAACAGAAAAATAATCGGTACCGTTGGAGCTTTACAATATGAAGTTATCCAATACCGACTAGAACACGAATATGGCGCTAAATGCTCTTATGAGAATTTCCCGGTACACAAAGCTTGTTGGGTAAAACCTGATGATGCTAAAAATGAAGAATTCAAAGAGTTTAAGCGTATAAAGCAAAAGTTTTTAGCTCATGATAAATATGGACAATTGGTGTTTTTAGCAGATTCTGATTTTACCATCCAAATGACGCAGAGTAAATATCCGACAGTGAAATTATTCTTTACTTCGGAATTTGAATAAAGATAAGATTACAAATAAAAAAGGCTGTACGATTTGTACAGCCTTTTTTGTGAACCTTAATAATAAAGCTTACGCTTTTTTGGTTTTTCCTTTGATGAAAGAATAGCCCAAGATTACGCCTGCTAAAAGCATAGGAACGACATAATCATTAATTGGCGCTTGCGGTCCATCTTCGTCATCTGGTGCTTCAGAAGGATTTTGTGCAAAAGCGGCAGTACTTAAGAATAATAGAAATAATAAGCTTGCTATTTTTATTGTAATTGAGTTTTTCATATTCCCTATATATTAGTAAACGATTTTTTTGTTAGCCGTTCCATTTTCGGCAGTAGTAATTTTTACAACCAATACTTGGTTTGCGATAGCAAGATTTGAAATCACGGCAGAAGCAGCATCAACATTATTTCTTGAATAAACTAGACGGCCGCTGATATCATAAAGCTCAATTTTGTTCATGATATAAGCTCCTGAATTGATAACAAGGCTTCCATTCTGCTTATAAACAACGATATTATTTGCAGCGATAGTTGGAACATCAACACCAAGCAAAGATCTGTATGCAATTTCGAAACGGTTGTTGAAAACGCCTGCTTCAGTTGCAAAAGAATATCCTGATGCTTTAATGTTATGGATTTGTCCTGTGAAATTATCTTTCAAGAATATATCTTGGCTTCCCGCAAAAAGACCGTCAACATGATCAATCGTTATAGAATAGTTTCCTGCTACGTCTGTCTTAAAGCTCATTGGAACAACATCTTCAGTGGTAAACGGAAGGCTTCTTCCTTGGATGGCAAATTCTTGATTTTCCAGGTATGATGTAAATGCAATTGGACTATCGTTAAAATATTTTCCTTCAATTCCATAATCAACTCCAGCAGTCGCACCAGTCATATATCCTAACAAAGTCTGCCCGATTACTTCTGAACCATTAGAAAGATTTAGCCAGATTCTGTGTCTTTCCACTTCATCTGAAGAGGCATTAGAATTTCTAAAGAAAGAACCTCCTGTTACACTAGAACGAAGCGTATTGTCAAAATTCAAGGTAGTTTGAGTAGGTGCAGATTTTACTTTTACGAAAAATCCTTGGCCAGCACCGATTACTCCATTTGGATTGAGTGCAGCAGCTTCTGGCTGAGCACTAGTCACTCCCATTCCTGTTGAAGTAGCATAACCGCTTCCTGAGGCTCCATTTCTTTTTCTCCAGAACCAGATTGTTCCGTCAATAGCGTTAGAGTTTAGAGTAAACAATTGTGAGATAGAGATTGCTGATGGATATGGATTACCAACAAGATTAAATCCAGTGTTTACAGCTGAAAGTGCTACGTTAACGTTTTGGTTGTATGGCGTTCCTGTAAATTCTGCATTAATTGCTGTTCCAAGATTTCCTTCAACATAGGCCGGATGCGAATCTGGAGTTCTGATTAGGTATCCTTTTCCTGCTTCAAAACTATAAGTTCCTTCGCTTTGTGTTGGGAAAACAGCCACATAATCGCCATTAGCTCCTGTTGCAGTATTGTAAGTATAAAACCTGTTTGAAAGCGTTGCTGAAGAGAAAGCCTTAAGGTTTTGCCCAACTACAGGAGAAGACCATAATGTATAATCAAAACGGTACAGTGGATTGCTAGTTCTTTTTACTTTAATTGCTCCAGTATTTGTCGCAGCAGTATTTTGAATCAAGTTAGCATTGTTCTCAACAATAAAATTGTTTGAGTCTGCATTATTGACAATCGCATTTTCAACAGTAACGGATGTTGCTGATGCTACTGTAAAAATTCCTGAATTTACTGTTAGAGATTTTGCAGTAAACGGCCCTTGTGGAGACGCTGTTCCAGTTGAATAATTTCCTGCTATGATTGCATCAAGAGATGAAGTTGGCGTTCCGTTTGACCAAGAAGTTCCATCCCAAGTTGTAGAAGTTGGTGCACCATATATATGAACTCCTATATATTCCGAAAGAGTATTGTCTGCTGAGGCTACTTGAGCCAATGTTTTAGATGTCCATTCTGAGATAGTAAAAGTGCTATTTGCAGAAAGCACATTTGCATTTCTGTGATATGAAATATCTTTATTATTTATTCCAACACCAAACGCATCTACAATTGTACTTGTACCTGTAAAAATTGCCAATGCATCATTACCATTAAAACCAGCAACAGTCGTATTCGCAACGTTTGCAGCGGGCATCGGGCTATGAGGAACCGTTGTTGATGAGCCCGTATTTTTTATTAAATAAATACCTCCAGGCGCCAATGTTCCAGATAAATTAATACTAGTTGTTGGAGTTCCGCTCATGGTCGCATTTCCAGTATCACTACCAGTATTCCACATTCCAACCTTATATTGAATCGGCGATGCCAAATCAATCGAAGTTGATCCTATGTTTGTTATCTCAATCCATTTGTTATTACTTAGTCCTTCATAAACCTGACTGATTATTATCTGCCCAGACGATTCATGAACAAAACCGAAGAATAAACCTAAAAAGAATACACGCGTAATGTAATTAAAAAGTAAAGTTTTTTTCATTATAAATTTGTTTTCCACAAAGTTAACGATTCGTTAATAAAAAATTAAACAATCACATTATCTTTTTGTTAAGAAATAACAAAATATGCTTTTTATCGAACTAATTGAACTTTAGTCGTTTATAATCTATTTTTTTAACAATAAAATTCTTCGACTAAATCTAAGATTTAACTTTCATAACCTTTTATAAACAAAAAAAAGCCTCCCGAAGGAGGCTTTCTTACTTATTCATAAAGCTAAATTATTGATTTTTTATCAATTTAACCATTTTAGATTTACTACCTACAGATACTTCTAATAGGTAAGATCCAGCTGGCAAATGAGACATATCAATTTGAGTTTCATTTGAATTTACAGATTTTGTGATAAGCTGCTGTCCAACCATGTTATACAATTTAAGACCTGTAATAGCCTCTGTATAAGACACAGTCAAAATATTGTTGACAGGGTTTGGATAGTACTTAAAGTTAGCATTATCAAATCCATCAACTTTAAGCATCGTACCTGCTTGTACAGGCAATCTTAGCACACTCTCGCAACCACCAACGGTTTGAGAAGCATAGTATGTAGTTCCGGCAACGATTGGAGTCGAAGCTGGCAACACTGTACCTAATGAACTTGCAGTATACCAAATGATTCCAGTACCATTAACTGTAAAGCTAGCCAACGTTGCTCCTGCAGGGAAATCTTGAGGAGAAGTACCAGTCGGAGCCGGAGTTGTTGTTACGGTTACATTTAATGTTTGTGTTGTTGCACATTGACCTGTAGTTGGCGTAAACACATACGTACCATTTGCAGTATTGCTTACTACAGCTGGCGCCCAAGTTCCTGTAACTCCATTTGGAGAAGTCGTTGCAAGAGTTGGAGCTGTAGATCCTTGGCAAATAGATCCTATTTCAGCGAAATTAGGAACTGTAGCAGGAGTAACGACAACATTCAATGTTTGAGTTGTTGCACATTGACCTGTTGCAGGCGTAAATACGTATGTACCATTTGCACTATTGCTTACTACAGCTGGCGCCCAAGTTCCTGTAACTCCATTTGGAGAAGTTGTTGCTAGAGTTGGAGCTGTAGATCCTTGGCAAATTGTTCCAATTTCAGCAAAGTTAGGAGTCGTGCTAGGCGTAACAGTAATCAAAGTACTGTCTGTTGACGAGCAAGTTCCAATTGCGACAGTAGCCGAATAAGTCGTGTTACCTACTGGCTTAGCATAAACTTTCGCTGCACCATTTCCTGAAACATAAGGAATTGTACCCGCTGCATCTGTAAATAAATCTCCTGAACCTGTTGAACTCCAAGTTACTTTAGGCAATACGTCAAAGGTAACGTCAGTTCTAGCACTATAAGTATAGCTTGCAGCACCAACATAAGCATCAACAGTTGCTGCAGTTTGGGTATCTACTCTGTAATAAATTGTACTTACGAAAGTTGTAGGACTATGCTTAGCTGTGTTATAAGCTACCGTACTACCACCATTATTATTACTATAATTCATCTCGATGATTAAATTATCAGTACCATTCCATGCAAAAGGAGTATCTAACACAAAGTTATTTACACCAACAGATGGAGTATGGGAAGCTGCTGCTTTAACAATTACCATACCTGACTCCCATGAGGTTGTTGTAGCAAAACTTGCTGTAGGTGAGTTTTTCATTTTCACAACAACATTATTAAGTACATTGGCTGGATTTGCAGTAACTAAGTTTAGTTTTATAGCACTAATTTGTGCGTTTGCTTCAAAGCCTAAAGCCGTCAGTTCAGCAGCAGTATAAATCCACTGTTGTTTTGTACCTCCGTAATAAGCTTGTAATGGATTTGGCCCTAGAGTTGCTCCAGTAGCATTAGTACCTGATGTATCTGTTCCTGCTCCCGACACAATAGGTCGTGTAACAGTATTTCCTGACACAGTCAACTCTTGAATACTTCCTTGACAGATTGTTGGCAAATCTGGCACAACTGTAATTGCTGGCGGAGTTGTATTTATTGTAACAGCAACAGTCGCAGTTGCAGCACAGCCAGACACAGTATTAGTTGCAGCAAGAGTATAAGTAGTCGTTGTCGCTGGATTAAATGTCCAACCTGTAACAGCATTTCCAGAAACACCTGTAGCTGGTGTCCATACATAAGTATCATAATCTGCAGCACCCGCAGTAATAGTTACCGCTGCAGTTGAAGTTCCTCCACAAACAGAAGCCGGGTTTCCACTCAATGTAAAGGCCGGTGCTGTAGTTACAGTAGCAACTACAGGAACTCTTGGAGAAGAACAAATAGATTGTCCGTTGATTGTAAATCTCGGTCTGAAACTGTCAGTAGTATTTACACTAGTTTCAGCTAACATAGCTGCTGGAGTAGCACTATCTCTTTGTCTGTAAGCCGAAGCCACGAATCCTACATTGTCAACCTTCATAGAAGTACTTGTAGCCGTCGTAGCACTTGGAACACTGCTCCAAGAGATAGAAACAACAACATTTGAAGTACCATCCCAGTTGAATACTGACGATGAGCCTGCGCCTGTTCCAAAAGCTAACGTATTAACAGTATTAGCCACAGGCGTAATACCACCATTAGTTCCAGTTCCTGCATACACTTGAGTCAGTCCATCACTAATAAAAGTAGTTGTAGGAGCTGTTGTAGCTGTCGTATGCGCAAGATGTACTGTAAAACCTTGATATGATTGACCCGAATTTGTAGGCTCAAATCCTAAGCTACTCAAATTAGTTGTACCATTAAATCCTGCAGCAGTAAGCTCTGATGCTCTGATAATATATTGAGTCTTAGTTCCACCCCAGCTTCCTGGGAAGAATGTTTGGGCTACAGTCGATGAAGTTGTTGCTCCTGCACCTAAAGCAGATGTTACTGGAGGAGTAGAAACTTCAGCAGCAGCATAATAAGTAGTCGTTGCAGAAATCGAAGGAGTTGTAAAAGTATTTCCTGTTCCAACTGGAAGACCTCCAGTTGCTGCAGCATACCAATTGATAGTAGCACCTGCACTTGGCGTAGCCGCTAACTGAACCGTTCCAACACCACAACGTGTGTTTGGTGTGTTTGTAGCAACTTCATTAGCAAAAACAATATGTACTGGAGCTGAAGTTCCTGTAGCTGGTCCAGCTGAACAAGTAACCACACATTGGTAGTAGGTAGAGACAGTTGGCACTACAGTTAGCGTAGGTCCAGTAGCTCCTGAAATATCATTATACGTTGTTCCGTTCGTAGAACTTTTCCATTGGTAAGAAACACCAGAGCCAGAAACTGCATTTTGCAAGCTTAATGCTACTGAAGCACCTGCACAAATTGAAGTACTAGAAGCTATTGTATTTCCTGGGTTAGGAGTACCGCTACAAGAATTCGAATCAGCAAAAGATATATATCCTGTAAAATTTGCTGCCGATATTGGTGTATTAGACTGCGTCGTATTAGGAGTTCCTGCAACATAAGTAGCCACACTTCCAAAAGCATTTGAATAAACACCAGCAGGAGTAAGTCCTTGAACCGGAATACTAGTGCTTACAATTGAAGCATCTCCTACTCTTACATTCATATCAGTAATTGTACCTGACATTAAAGGAATTTCCCATCTTCTTGTCGCAGACAAGTTAATCAAGCTTACATCTGCAGTACCTGAATTTGAGTCAAAAGCCTCTGCTTTAAAATTTGAAACCGCTGTAGTAGTAGGAGCTAACCAAACTGGTGCATAAGCTGCTTTTCCTACAGGGAAATATTGGTACGTCGTATTAGAATTTCCGCTTATGATTGTTCTTGCAAGTGGTCCGTTTACATAAGCTGTAGCACTTCCTCCAGAAATAGTTCCAGAAGCCGTAGCTGTACCCATTGTCAATAAATTAACATTGGTCGTATTAACTTTTCCACTTGTAAGAGTTAATGTTCCGCTAAGTGATAAAGGAACATCTAAAGTTAATCCAGTTGCATTAGTGTTATTAACCGTTAACGATGTCAAATTAGCTGTTGGGCTAGTCGCAAGATTTCTAAAAACACCAGCACCAGAAATAGTCTGAGGGTTTGTAGATGCAACTGCAGCACCATTATAGTCATTAATGTTTAATGTACTTCCAGCAGTTAATATTCCATTATTAGTAAGGTTACCTCCTAAATGCGTTGTACTACCCAATTGGTATTCTCCTGATATAATGTTCAAGTTATTTTTGATTGGCACAGTAGAAGTTGTTCTTACAAATCTATTAGTACCAATAGTTCCTGCATCCACAACAACATTTCCTAAACCATAAAGGAAGCTTCCTGGGAAAAGATAAACGTAAAATCCGTTACTTCCCGTTGTACTGCTATCGTTAGATACCCCATCTCCAAATTTAATTGTATGGTTAACACCTGCCGAGTTGAATGCTCCACCTTGAGAAACTCTCAAAGCATAAGTTGAAGTACTTGAACTTTGAGGAGGATCGACAATAGTAATTGTACCGCCTGTCAAGCTCAAGTTAGACACTGCTGTTGCAGTAATATTCATTAAGTGTGTTCCTGAAGCAACAGAGTTGGCCGCATTACCAGCGTCATTTCCATCTATATTGATGTTACCACCACTTTGATTAAAAGTAGAACCGCCATTATGAGCCATATTACCAAAAACATTCACTGTTCCAGACGTAACCGTCATGATTCCGTTGTTTGCGAAAGTACGGTTGTTTGCTCCCGCAGTAGATAAGTTGATTACACCACCGCCAACAGTAATTGTACCAGCTGCTGCGTTTGTAATACCTGTAGTACTTGCACCTGTAACATTTAAGCTACCACCAGTAACATTTAATATGCTATTATTTGTAACTGTACCAGAAGCACTCAAGTTAGCACCAGAGATGTTTATTGTACCACTGTTTGTAAGTGAAGTAAAATTAAGAGCTCCAGTTGCAGCTGTCAAAGTACCTCCTGTTGCTACAGTTAAGCTTGTGATAGTATTAGTACCATCTAAAGTTACGTTAGTAGCATTAGCGATAGTAACCGTATCTGTTGCACCAGGCACTGCATTTTTATTCCATGTGGCCGGAGTAGTCCAGTTTCCGTTAGCAACAGAAATAAATGGAATATCAGAAGATGAAACTCCTACATATAAAGGGCCTGAAAGCAAATCTGTTTGGGATACCGTTATTCTTTGCGCACCAGGAGTTGTCGTACCATTTTGGTGTGCTCCTCCGATTGCAGCATTAGCAAACATAACTCTTGCATTTCCATTCGATAATCCTGAGAATGCGTTTTGTGCCAATAGAACAACTGTATATGAACTTGAAGCGATAGGAGTTCCTTCATTTGAAACTACCCAATTTCCATCATATCTTTCATTTACTGTATAAGCACCATCAGCCACAGACAATCCAGAAGTAACTCCAGCAGCATCGTTATACACAACCGCTAACTCACCAGCGACACCGCCTGTAGCATTGGTTCTTGTAATATACATTGCTCTGTTTGCGCCAGCAGCATTAATAAACGGATATCTGCTCGTTGCATTTGTTGGATCTGTTCCAGCTGTAACTGACGTTCCTGTTGCAGCTGCCGTCCACCATCTAGAGAATTTACCTCCTGACAAGAAACCAGTACCTACAGGAGCCGTAAGAGTACCACCTGCAGCACCAGCACCAAAAGTCATTTTATTTGTTCCTAAATTGACTCTTGCTCCAGTAAGGTTTAAGTTATTAGCTATTTTAACATCATTAATAAGCCAATTAATATTTGGAGTAGCCGTATTCGTATTGCTGAAGGTTAAGTTTCGGATTACACCTGTATTAAACGTTCCCGAACCACTTACTGTTTGTACAGCTGTTCCAGTCAATGTCAGTGTTGCTGCAGTTGTAGTACCTACAGAAAAATCAAGTATACCATTGTTTTGGATATTTCCTGCAACCGTAAGCGTTTTACCTGTTGTTCCATTAAAGGCATTAATGATTCCACCATTCGCTACAGTCAAGTTATTGTTAACCGTGAAATTTGTAGGTGTGGTCGCATAGGCTAAAGTTCCTTGAACAGAAAGATTATTTATAGACAAACCAGTCGCATCGATTGTAACTGTATTCCCTGCAGATATTACTGCATTGTCAAAAGAATTTGGAACACTTCCTGCATCCCAAGTTGTTGGAGAATTCCAGTTTCCTGTTGCGACTGAAGTATAAGTTCCAGGAGGATTAGTTGCCTGAACACCATCTAAATTAGTACTTAAACCTCCTTCACTAATAGCATATACACGCCATGAATAAGAAGTACTTGGCGTTAAACCTGTAGCATTATATGTAGTAGTTCCTACATTTACACTACCTGCTAGCGTATAAGTAGCGCCACCGTCTGAAGATCTCAAAATAATGTATTTTAACACATCTATGTTTGGAGAAGATTCTGCCCAATTTAATGTCATACTACCTCCTGCAACACTTGAAAACGATAGAAATGTTGGCGGAGGGATAACCGTAGCCAATGCATTACCTGGGTTTCCAGGAGGTATCAATTGGTATACTCTTCTGCTTCCATCGGCAGAAGAACTTAAATTAGCAATAGCTCCCAAAGCAGCAACAGCTGGATTGGCAGCATAAGGTGTATTTACTGAAACTGTATTACCTGCATATAAAATTGAAGCAAAAGCTCCTGAAGCCGATCCTGTGTAGAAACCAACAGAAGGAGATCTATTTGCTGCGCCATTTCCAATGTCAACAGCAGAAACAGTTCCATAAGCATATTCTATATTTCCTTTTTCATAAAGACGCATTTGCCAAGTAGAAGTTCCTGCCATTGCTGCACTCGTATAGAAAAGTTGCATATTAAAAAATTCTACAACCAACACACGGTTTGGCGCAGTTCCTACGACTTTGTAGTGGATTTTTCCTGTAGTCGAACCTGTTCTGAAATCAGCATTCAAAGCTGATAGCCTTGGAGATGTAGCTGAACCTCCACTTATTGTATAAGTATTAGTTGGAGCTGCTGTAGCGCCTAACTGCAAGATACCATCTTCCTGTACAGAAAATTGCGTAAATCTTGTACCCATAAAGTGGAAATCGAATCCGATGTTAGTAACAGCAGACGCTGCTGCATCAAGGCCAGGGCCTACTAATTGTGTAGTACCTGCACTCATATCAATGGCCGTACCATTCATATCAAGGGCTAGTGATCCTGTCGTATTCGTAGCAAAAGTATAATTTGCCGAAGACTGGGCCCAAACTGAATGATTCATAGCCATTAGCATGACTATAAAAAATAAGCTAATCCACGAGGGCCTAGCTAAGCGAGAAATAGAATCAGGCCGAGGGGCAGCCGAATTCGCAATCTCTTTTTTGAGTCTAGACCGTTGTCTAAGACCCGAAGGATTGTAATAATTCATCATAGTTTAAGTAAATTGATTAAAAATAAGGTAAGAACGTTTTGTTAACTAAAGGCATTAATTTACAATAATAAGTGTCGAAACAAATCAAATGATTCATTCAGACATCCTTTAATATTTATATAAAAAAATGCGATTCAACAACACGGAAAATTAATATAAAATTTAACACAAAATTATAGTTTTGATAAAAAACTTATGAACAAAGGAAAAATCACCTGCAATTAGCCATGAAACATCCTTTTTTAAACACTTTTAGTAACAATAATTTATTCTAAATTGCATAAACAAATCCATAACTTTTAAACAGATTCTAGTGATTTTACTGATTCCCGTATTTAATGGTAAAATCTAGGCACAAAAAAACTCTCCATCTCTAATTTGGCACAAATAGGAAGAAGAGTGTTTTTTACTTAACTAAAAACCTTTATAATTATTTAAGCAATTATCCGAAAAGACCAGCACTACTCAATATAAACAAGACCATAAAGACAAAAAACCTAATAATGGTATTGTTTGATATTGCCAAACTATTTTCTCGGTTTGCAACTTGCGATTCTCTATACAAAATTTTCATTACAAATAATTAAATACATTAACGCTAGTCTTAGGAATAACACATTGACATGTGGCAGTATCAACAGTATTTGTTATGAAATTTTAATTCTTAGATAAACTTAGGCAAAACCCTATCTATAAAAAAATAAATCCGATGAAGTTCAATAAAAAACGTTTAAGGTAGTTAATGCAGAATGGGATGGAAATAAAAAAGCCTCCTAAAATTAGGAGGCTTTTTTTATCTATGCTTGCCCAGCTGGACCAAAATTCAAAGGAATCGGAGGCTGTTCGGTGTCTTTTATTTCGCCATGGGCGCTTTCAAAACGGTGAATGTTTTCTCCTATCGCCTTTAGTAGTCTTTTGGCGTGCTGCGGCGTCAAAACGATTCTAGATTTCACTTTTGCCTTTGGAATTCCTGGCATTATGCTTACGAAATCTAATACAAATTCTGATGCTGAATGGTTGATGATTGCCAAATTAGAATAAATTCCTTCGGCTGTTTTTTCATCCAATTCAATATTAATCTGACCTTGTGGTTGTTTTGAATCGCTCATATCTTAATAATTATATTCTTCTTTTGCGGCCATTAGCTCATTGTATTCTTCTTTAGAACCTACAATCACGTTATCATAGTCTCTCATACCTGTACCAGCAGGAATTCTGTGACCAACGATAACATTTTCTTTCAATCCTTCAAGTAAGTCTACTTTTCCAGCAACAGCAGCTTCGTTCAATACTTTAGTTGTTTCCTGGAACGATGCCGCAGAGATGAATGATTTAGTCTGCAACGAAGCTCTAGTGATACCTTGTAATACCGGAGTTGCAGTAGCCGTGATAACGTCTCTTGCTACAACTTGATTTTTATCCGTACGCTTCAATAGTGAGTTTTCATCACGCAATTGGCGAGGAGAAATAATCTGACCTGGTTTCAAGTTTTCAGAATCACCAGCATCTTCAACTACTTTCATTCCGTAAAGCTTATCATTTTCAACGATAAAGTCTTTGGTATGAATCAATTGATCTTCTAAGAATAGCGTATCTCCTGGATCTTCAACTTTAACTTTACGCATCATCTGGCGGATTACAACTTCAAAATGCTTGTCGTTGATTTTTACCCCTTGCAGACGGTAAACTTCTTGAATTTCATTAACCAAATATTGCTGAACAGCTGATGGTCCTTGGATTCTCAAGATATCATCTGGAGTGATAGCACCGTCAGACAATGGAACACCTGCTCTTACGAAGTCATTTTCTTGTACAAGAATCTGGCTTGAAAGTTTTACAAGATATTTCTTGATTTCACCAAATTTAGATTCGATAACAATCTCACGGTTACCTCTTTTGATCTTACCAAAAGAAACAACACCATCAATTTCAGAAACAACGGCTGGGTTCGAAGGATTACGAGCTTCTAACAACTCTGTAATTCTTGGAAGACCTCCCGTGATATCTCCTGCTTTTGAAGAACGACGTGGTATTTTTACCAAAACTTTACCTGCTTTAATCTTCTCACCATTTTCAACCATCAAGTGGGCACCCACTGGCAAGTTGTAAGAACGGATCAATTCGCCATCTTTACCATAAATCAATAAAGTCGGGATTAATTTTTTGTTTCTTCCCTCAGAAATTACTTTTTCTTGGAAACCAGTCTGCTCATCGATTTCAACTTGGAACGATTGTCCTTGTTCTAAATCTTCGTAAGCTACCTTACCCGTAAATTCAGAGATAATTACACCGTTATATGGATCCCATTTACAGATAGTCGTTCCTTTTTCAACTACATCTCCGTCTTTAACGAAAATACTAGAACCGTAAGGAATGTTATGTGTATTAAGGATGATTCCTGTTTTAACGTCAACTAATTTCAATTCTGTAGAACGAGAAATTACGATATCTGTGGTGTTTCCTTCAAGATCTTCACCTTTTACAGTTTTAAGATCTTCGATTTCAAGACGACCACTGAATTTCGTAGTGATGCTTGATTCTTCAGAAAGTCCTCCCGCAACCCCACCGACGTGGAATGTACGAAGTGTCAACTGTGTTCCTGGCTCACCGATTGACTGTGCAGCAATTACACCGACAGCTTCTCCTTTTTGAGTCATTTTTCCAGTTGCTAAGTTTCTTCCGTAACATTTAGCACAGATACCTTTAGTAGCTTCGCAAGTCAATGGCGAACGAACTTCCACTTTTTCGATAGGAGATTCGTCGATCAATTTAACGATAGCTTCTGTAATCTGCTCTCCAGCTGAAATTAAAACTTCGCTAGTAAGTGGGTTGATTACGTCTTGTAATGCCACACGTCCTAAGATTCTTTCGCCTAGAGTTTCTACGATTTCTTCGTTCTTTTTCAATGCTCCTACTTCAACACCTCTCAATGTACCGCAATCTACTGTATTTACGATAACGTCTTGAGAAACGTCGTGCAATCTTCTTGTCAAGTAACCCGCATCGGCCGTTTTCAAAGCCGTATCCGCAAGACCTTTACGAGCACCGTGAGTAGAGATAAAGTACTCAAGGATCGAAAGACCTTCTTTAAAGTTCGACAAGATCGGGTTCTCGATAATTTCACCACCGCCGGCAGTTGATTTTTTAGGCTTAGCCATCAAACCACGCATACCTGTCAGTTGACGAATCTGTTCTTTAGAACCCCTTGCTCCAGAGTCAAGCATCATATACACAGAGTTGAAACCTTGCTGGTCTTCTCTAATGTTTTTCATCGCTAATTCTGTAAGCAAAGCATTGGTTGAAGTCCACACGTCAATAACTTGGTTGTAACGCTCGTTATTGGTGATAAGACCCATGTTATAGTTCATTGAGATACCATCTACTTGTTCGTTGGCATCATCAATCAATGATTGTTTTTGTTCTGGAATCTTGATATCTCCTAAACTGAATGACAGACCACCACGGAAGGCGAATCGGTAACCCATATCTTTCATATTATCAAGGAAGGCGGCTGTTGTAGGAACATCAGTTACGCTCAAAATTCCACCGATAATATCTCTTAACGATTTTTTAGTCAATACCTGGTTGATAAATCCAGCTGCTTCTGGTACTACTTCGTTGAAAAGTACACGTCCGGCAGTTGTTTGGATAATTTTATAAACCAATTCTCCATTTTCATTGAAATCTTTAGCTCTGATTCTTACTCTTGCGTTCAATTCCAATCTTCCTTCGTTCAAGGCGATATTTACCTCTTCAGCAGAATAGAAAGTCAAACCTTCTCCTAAAATTTTGTGCTCAGGAGTCGACAAACGCTCTTTAGTCATGTAGTACAGACCCAAAACCATGTCTTGAGAAGGTACCGTGATTGGAGCACCGTTTGCAGGATTCAAGATATTGTGAGAAGCTAACATTAATAATTGAGCTTCCAAAATAGCTTCTGGTCCTAATGGCAAGTGAACCGCCATCTGGTCACCATCGAAATCCGCGTTGAACGCCGTACAAACCAATGGGTGAAGCTGAATTGCTTTTCCTTCAATTAATTTTGGCTGGAACGCTTGGATACCCAATCTGTGCAACGTAGGAGCACGGTTAAGTAATACTGGGTGACCTTTGATTACGTTTTCAAGGATGTCCCAAACTACAGGCTCTTTTTTGTCAATGATTTTTTTAGCAGACTTCACTGTTTTTACAATTCCTCTTTCGATCAATTTACGGATCACGAAAGGTTTGTAAAGTTCAGCCGCCATATCTTTTGGCAAACCGCATTCGAACAATTTCAATTCAGGTCCAACGACGATTACCGAACGAGCAGAATAATCCACACGTTTACCCAAAAGGTTTTGACGGAAACGTCCTTGCTTACCTTTTAACGAATCAGAAAGCGATTTTAATGGTCTGTTTGATTCTGTTTTTACTGCAGATGCTTTTCTTGTGTTATCGAATAACGAGTCAACAGATTCCTGCAACATACGTTTTTCGTTTCTCAAGATTACTTCTGGAGCTTTGATTTCCATCAATCTTTTCAAACGATTGTTACGGATGATTACTCTTCTGTACAAATCATTCAAATCGGATGTAGCGAAACGACCACCATCAAGCGGCACCAACGGACGCAATTCTGGCGGGATAACTGGAACCACTTTCATAATCATCCATTCTGGACGATTTTCGCGGTTTTCGTTAGACTCACGGAATGACTCCACAACTTGAAGTCTTTTTAGGGCTTCAGTCTTACGTTGTTTAGAAGTTTCGTTGTTTGCAGAGTGACGCAATTCGTATGACAATTCATCCAAATCGATTCTTGCCAACAAGTCCATGATACATTCAGCACCCATTTTGGCGATGAATTTATTTGGATCGCTATCATCAAGATATTGATTTTCCATTGGAAGCGTATCTAAAATATTTAGGTACTCTTCTTCTGTCAAAAAGTCTAGCCTTTGCAATGATTCTCCGTCAGGATTTTTAGCAATACCTGCTTGGATTACTACGTATCTTTCGTAGTAGATGATCATATCTAATTTTTTAGACGGAAGTCCAAGGATATAACCAATTTTGTTTGGAAGTGAACGGAAATACCAGATATGAGCAATTGGCACAACAAGGTTGATGTGACCTACTCTGTCTCTACGTACTTTCTTTTCTGTAACTTCCACACCACAACGGTCACAAACGATACCTTTGTAGCGAATTCTTTTATATTTACCACAAGCACATTCGAAATCTTTAACCGGACCGAAAATTCGTTCGCAGAAAAGACCATCACGCTCTGGTTTGTGTGTTCTATAGTTGATAGTTTCTGGCTTCAAAACCTCACCTCTTGACTCGGCCAAGATAGATTCTGGAGAAGCTAATCCTATCGAAATTTTGTCAAACCTTTTCACTTGGTTTTTATCTTTATTTCTGTTCATCATAGTCTTTACTATTGATATTGTGATAATTGAAAACCTTTTATTTGTTTAAAGCCTAAAGCTTAAGGCTATACAACCTTAAACTTTAGGACTAAAAAACTATTCCTCTAATCTGATGTCTAATCCAAGACCTTTCAATTCGTGCATCAATACGTTGAACGATTCTGGTAATCCTGGTTCTGGCATAGTTTCACCCTTAACGATTGCTTCGTAAGTTTTCGCTCTACCGATAACGTCATCCGATTTAACAGTCAAAATTTCTCTAAGCGTGCTTGATGCACCATAAGCTTCAAGAGCCCAAACCTCCATCTCTCCGAAACGCTGACCTCCAAATTGAGCTTTACCTCCAAGTGGCTGTTGCGTAATCAATGAGTATGGTCCGATAGAACGTGCATGCATCTTATCGTCAACCATATGTCCTAGTTTCAACATATAGATAACTCCAACGGTTGCAGGCTGGTGGAAACGCTCTCCAGTTCCTCCATCATAAAGATAAGTATGTCCGAATCTTGGAATTCCAGCTTCGTCAGTCAATTCATTAATTTGGTCAAGTGAAGCACCGTCAAAGATTGGCGTAGCGAATTTTCTACCCAAGTTTTGTCCAGCCCATCCAAGAACCGTTTCATAAATCTGACCGATGTTCATACGTGAAGGTACCCCAAGCGGGTTCAACACGATATCAACAGGTGTTCCGTCTTCTAAGAAAGGCATATCTTCGTGACGAACGATTCTAGCAACAATACCTTTGTTACCGTGACGTCCTGCCATCTTATCTCCTACTTTCAACTTACGTTTCTTAGCGATATATACTTTCGCTAGTTTCAAGATTCCAGCTGGAAGTTCATCTCCAACAGTAATCGTGAATTTTTCTCTACGCAAAGCACCTTGTAAATCGTTCAGCTTAATTTTGTAGTTGTGGATTAGATCGTTCACCATTTTATTGGTTTCATCATCTGCAACCCACTGACCTTTGCTTAAGTGAGCGAAGTCTTCAACAGCGTTTAGCATTTTTTGAGTGTATTTTTTACCTTTTGGCAATACTTCTTCACCCAAATCATTCATAACTCCTTGCGAAGTTTTTCCGTTTACGATGTTGAAAAGCTTGTCAACCAATTTGTCTTTTAATTCTACAAATTTGGTTTCGAACTCCATTTCAAGGGCAGCCAAATCATCTTTGTCTTTGCCTCTCTTGCGTTTATCTTTTACCGCTCTCGCGAATAATTTTTTATCTAAAACCACACCATGCAATGAAGGAGAAGCTTTCAATGAAGCATCTTTCACGTCACCTGCTTTATCACCGAAGATTGCTCTTAACAATTTTTCTTCAGGAGTAGGATCTGATTCTCCTTTTGGAGTGATTTTCCCGATCAGGATGTCGCCAGGTTTTACTTCGGCTCCAATTCTGATCATACCATTTTCATCTAAATCTTTGGTAGCTTCTTCAGAAACGTTCGGAATATCATTCGTTAATTCTTCGTTACCTAATTTAGTATCTCTAACCTCTAATGAATAGTCATCAACGTGGATAGACGTAAAAATGTCATCACGAACCACTTTTTCAGAGATTACGATTGCATCCTCGAAGTTGTACCCTTTCCAAGGCATGAACGCTACTTTAAGGTTTCTACCTAAAGCAAGCTCTCCGTTTTGAGTTGCATAACCTTCTGAAAGTACTTGTCCTTTTACCACTCTGTCCCCTTTTCTAACGATAGGCTTCAAGTTGATAGACGTACTCTGGTTGGTTTTTCTGAATTTGATCAAATTATAAGTCTTGTCATCAGAGTCAAAGCTTACCATTCTTTCTTCTTCAGATCTGTCATATTTAATAGTGATGATATTAGCATCAACATACTCAACAACTCCAGGACCTTCAGCATTGATCAATACTCTAGAATCAGACGCTACTTGTCTTTCAAGACCTGTTCCAACAATTGGAGCTTCTGGTCTCAACAAAGGTACCGCCTGACGCATCATGTTCGATCCCATCAACGCACGGTTCGCATCATCATGTTCCAAGAAAGGAATCAAAGATGCAGAAATCGAAGCGATCTGGTTTGGAGCAACGTCAGTATAATGAACAACAGTTGGGTCAACAACTGGGAAGTCACCTTCTTCACGGGCAATTACTTTATCAGCAGTAATTTGTCCATTATTGTCCATTTCGATATTTGCTTGGGCAATCATCTTGCCTTCTTCTTCTTCAGCACTTAAGTAAACTGGCGTAGATTCTAAATCCACTTTTCCGTTAGTTACTTTACGGTAAGGTGTCTCGATGAATCCCATTCCGTTTACTTTAGCATACACTCCAAGAGATGAAATCAAACCAATGTTTGGTCCCTCTGGTGTTTCAATCGGACATAAACGTCCGTAGTGCGTATAGTGAACGTCACGAACCTCGAAACCAGCTCTTTCTCTCGAAAGACCTCCAGGTCCAAGGGCAGACAATCTTCTTTTGTGCGTGATCTCAGCTAATGGATTCGTTTGGTCCATGAATTGAGATAACTGGTTCGTTCCAAAGAAAGAGTTGATAACTGACGATAATGTTTTAGCATTAATCAAATCAATTGGTGTAAACACCTCGTTATCTCTAACGTTCATTCTCTCGCGAATGGTTCTTGCCATACGAGCCAAACCAACACCGAATTGAGCAGAAAGTTGTTCACCAACTGTTCTAACACGACGGTTTGACAAGTGATCGATATCATCAATCTCTGCTTTAGAGTTGATCAATTCGATTAAGTATTTAACAATGGTGATGATATCTTCTTTGGTCAAGACTTGCTTTTCCATTGGGATATCCAAACCAAGTTTTTTGTTCATCCTGTAACGACCTACTTCACCTAAGTTGTAACGTTGGTCAGAGAAGAACAATTTATCGATAATACCACGAGCCGTTTCTTCATCAGGCGGTTCTGCATTACGCAACTGACGGTAGATGTGCTCAACGGCTTCTTTTTCAGAGTTTGTCGGGTCTTTTTGAAGCGTATTGTGAATGATAGCATAATCACCTTGATTCGCATCTTCTTTATGCAACAAAATAGTTTTTACGTTCGCATCGATAATTTCTTCAACGTTATCTTTGTCGATAATCGTATCACGGTCAAGGATGATCTCGTTACGCTCGATAGAAACTACCTCGCCAGTATCCTCGTCCACGAAATCTTCGTGCCATGTATTCAAAACACGCGCAGCCAATCTTCTGCCTACGTATTTTTTAAGACCTGTTTTTGAAACTTTGATTTCTTCTGCAAGGTCAAAAATTTCAAGAATGTCTTTATCTCTTTCAAAACCAATTGCTCTAAATAGAGTGGTAACTGGTAATTTTTTCTTTCTATCGATATACGCATACATTACGCTGTTGATATCGGTAGCAAATTCTATCCAAGAACCTTTGAAAGGAATTACTCTGGCAGAATATAATTTGGTTCCATTTGCGTGGAATGATTGTCCAAAGAAAACACCTGGCGATCTGTGCAATTGAGAAACAACAACACGTTCAGCACCATTGATAACAAATGTACCACTTGGCGTCATATAAGGAATTGTACCAAGATAAACATCTTGAACAATCGTTTCAAAATCTTCGTGCTCTGGATCTGTACAGTATAATTTTAGCCTAGCTTTTAAGGGAACACTATATGTAAGTCCTCTTTCTATACATTCTTGAATTGTATAACGTGGTGGATCAACAAAGTAATCTAGGAATTCCAACACAAATTGATTTCTTGTATCTGTGATTGGAAAATTTTCCATGAAGGTGTTATAAAGTCCTTCGTTGCCTCTTTCGTCAGATTTGGTTTCCAATTGGAAAAAATCCTTAAAAGATTTAACCTGAATATCCAAGAAATCTGGGTAGTCAGGAATATTTTTTGTTGAGGCAAAATTCAATCTTTCAGTCTGATTTGTTATCATCAATGGACAAAATTTTGATTAAAAAAAAGTGATTTTTTGTGTGCAAACACTAAGTAATCCTTACTTTCTTTTATAATCTGCACATCTTTAAAAATAAACCAAGTTGGAGTTTATTTCTTTCTTCGTACGGATTAAAAGCTTTTCGTATTCAACTCAATGACTAATAAAACCGGATATAATTTTATTATACGAAAAATGGTTTAGGCCATTGAGCATCAACTCAAGACCTAAACCTAGTTCTTAAAACCGAGTAAACTTATTTAAGTTCAACTACAGCTCCAGCTTCTTCTAAAGATTTTTTAAGACCTTCTGCTTCGTCTTTAGAAACACCTTCTTTAACGTTTGCAGGAGCACCGTCAACTAAGTCTTTTGCTTCTTTAAGACCTAAACCTGTAAGTTCTTTTACAGCTTTAACTACAGCTAATTTAGAAGCACCAGCATCTTTCAATACTACAGTGAATTCTGTTTGCTCTTCAGCAGCTGCGCCAGCATCACCACCACCAGAAACTACAACAGCAGCTGCAGCTGGTTCGATACCATACTCGTCTTTTAATATTGTTGCTAAATCGTTAACTTCTTTTACAGTTAAGTTAACTAATTGTTCTGCGAATTGTTTCAAATCTGCCATTTTTTCTATCGTTTAAATGATTTTGTAAAATATAATTTATTTGTGCGTACTGATTAAGATTCAGCTCCTTCTTCGTTTGCGAATTGGTTCTTAAGAGCAGAAATAACTCTTTGAGCCGGAGACTGAAGTAATCCGATGATTTCTCCGATAACTTCTTCCTTAGATTTAAGTGAAGCAAGAGAATCTAAAAGGTTATCTCCAATGTAGATTTCACTGTTGATATAAGCCCCTTTAAAAACTGGTTTATCAGATTTTTTACGGAATTCTTTGATAATTTTTGCAGGAGCGTTTGCCACGTCTGCAATGAATATAGAAGTGTTTCCTTTCAAAACTTCTGGTAGTTCACCGTAGTTGTTTTCAGAAGCTTCCATTGCTTTTGTAAGCAATGTGTTCTTAACAACTTCTAATTTGATACCAGCTTTGAAGCAAGCTCTTCTTAAGCTTGAAGTAGTTTCTGCATTTAGTCCAGAAATATCTGCTACATAAACAATATTTGTACCAGCTAACTGTGCAGTTAAATCTTCAATCGCGATTGATTTTTCTTCTCTAGTCATACTAAAAATTTTTAACTACCAATTATACAGCTTTAGGATCTAAAGCTATAGCAGGGCTCATTGTTGATGAGATGTGGATACTTTTAATATAAGTACCTTTCGCTGCAGTTGGTTTCATTTTGATTAATGTTTGAATAATTTCATGCGCATTTTCGGTAATCATATCAGCTCCAAATGAAACTCTTCCGATTCCTGCATGAACGATACCAGTCTTATCAACTTTAAAGTCGATTTTACCAGCTTTTACTTCTTGAACTGCTTTCGCAACATCCATAGTAACTGTTCCTGTTTTAGGGTTTGGCATAAGACCTCTTGGCCCTAAGATTCTTCCTAATGGACCTAATTTACCCATAACAGCTGGCATAGTGATGATAACATCAACATCGGTCCAACCATCTTTGATTTTTTGTAAATAGTCATCCAATCCAACGTGGTCAGCACCAGCTGCTTTAGCTTCAGCTTCCTTATCTGGAGTAACCAATGCTAAAACTCTAACGTCTTTACCAGTTCCGTGAGGCAATGTTACTACACCTCTTACCATTTGATTTGCTTTTCTTGGATCTACACCCAATTTAACAGCGATATCAACAGACTCATCAAATTTTGCAGAAGCAACAGTCTTGATTAATGCAGAAGCATCTTTCAAAGAATATAGCTTGTTTTTTTCAATTTTAGATGCAGCCTCTTTTTGTTTTTTTGTCAATTTTGCCATGTCTTTTCTTAATTAGAAGGAGCGTCTCCAGTTACAGTTATACCCATAGATCTAGCTGTTCCAGCAATCATGCTCATAGCAGACTCAATTGTGAATGCATTCAAATCAGCCATCTTGTCTTCAGCGATAGCTCTAATCTGATCCATAGTAACTTTCGCTACTTTTTTACGATTAGGCTCTCCAGAACCAGATTTCAATTTTGCAGCTTCTAATAGTTGAATAGCAGCAGGTGGTGTTTTTACAACGAAGTCGAAAGACTTATCTTTGTATACAGTAATTTGTACTGGTAACACTTTGCCAGGTTTATCTTGTGTTCTAGCATTGAACTGCTTACAGAACTCCATGATATTAACACCAGCAGCACCCAGAGCAGGTCCAACCGGTGGCGACGGGTTCGCAGCACCTCCCTTAACTTGTAGTTTAACTACTTTACTAATCTCTTTAGCCATTGTTTAAAAAATTTAACGCATCTTCATTGGAAGCGACAGATGCGGTTCTATTATGTGTGTAACAAAAAATTATACTTTTTCAACTTGCATAAAGCTTAACTCTAATGGTGTTTTTCTTCCGAAAATTTTCACCATTACTTCAAGCTTACGCTTCTCTTCATTGATTTTCTCAACAGTTCCATTGAAACCATTGAAAGGCCCATCAACCACCTTAATTGTCTCGCCAATAGTGAAAGGAATAGAATGATTGTCTGTTTTCACAGCAAGCTCATCTACTTTTCCTAACATTCTATTTACTTCAGACTGTCTTAAAGGCACAGGATCTCCTCCTTTTACTTCACCTAGAAAACCGATAACGCTAGTTATAGACTTAATAATATGAGGTATTTCGCCAACAAGATTAGCCTCAATCATTACATAACCAGGAAAATAGACTTTGTCTTTGCTGATCTTTTTCCCATCTCTTACTTGCACTACTTTTTCAGTAGGCACAAGTACTTGAGAAATATAATCTGCCATTCCCAATCTGTTGATCTCAGTTTCGATATAAGCTTTGACTTTATTTTCTTGTCCGCTTACCGCTCTGACCACATACCATTTTTTCACATTATTATCCGCCATCTCAAAAATTAACCTTTTATCAAATTAAAGAAACCAGCTAATGCTTTTGCGAAAACAACGTCTACTCCCCATGTTGCCAAGGCGAATATTACAGAGAAAACAGCAACTACAATTGTCAAGCGCTGTACTTCTGCCCATTCTGGCCAAGTAACATTATTTTTTAATTCACCGAAAGCTTCGGTTATGTAATTAACAACTTTTGTCATTGTAATTTATTTTTGCACGGGCGGAGGGATTCGAACCCCCATCAACGGTTTTGGAGACCGCTATTCTACCCTTGAACTACGCCCGTTTATTAAAAACCAGCAGCATCCGATAGGCGCTGCTGGTTCTTTAAATATAGTATTCTAATTATTCTACGATTTCAGTCACCTGACCAGCTCCAACCGTTCTACCACCTTCACGGATAGCGAAACGAAGACCTACGTTCATAGCGATTGGGCTTAACAAAGCCACATCGATAGTTAAGTTATCACCTGGCATTACCATCTCTACACCTGCTGGCAAAGAGATAACTCCTGTTACGTCAGTTGTACGTACGTAGAACTGTGGACGGTAGTTATTGTGGAATGGCGTGTGACGACCACCTTCTTCTTTTTTCAAGATATAAACCTCTGCTTTGAATTTAGCGTGTGGTTTTACTGAACCTGGCTTAATAATAACCATACCTCTTTTGATATCAGCTTTATCAATACCTCTTAACAACAAACCTACGTTATCTCCAGCTTCACCTCTGTCAAGGATTTTACGGAACATCTCAACTCCTGTAATTGTAGAAGTCAATTTGTCAGCTCCCATACCGATGATTTCAACAGCATCTCCTGTATTAGCAACTCCAGTTTCGATACGACCTGTAGCAACAGTTCCACGACCTGTAATTGTAAATACGTCCTCAACTGGCATCAAGAATGGTTTAGCAACGTCACGAACCGGCTCTTCGATCCAGTTGTCAACAGCTTCCATCAATTCCATAATTTTAGGAACCCATGTAGCATCTCCGTTCAATCCACCCAAAGCAGAACCTTGGATAACTGGACCGTTATCTCCATCATATTCATAGAAAGACAACAAGTCTCTGATTTCCATTTCAACAAGCTCTAACAACTCAGCATCATCAACCATATCCACTTTGTTCATGAATACAACGATTCTAGGAATACCTACCTGGCGACCTAAAAGGATGTGCTCACGAGTTTGTGGCATTGGTCCGTCTGTAGCAGCTACAACCAAGATAGCACCGTCCATTTGAGCAGCACCAGTAACCATGTTTTTCACGTAATCCGCGTGACCTGGACAGTCAACGTGAGCATAGTGACGGTTAGCTGTTTCGTACTCAACGTGAGATGTATTAATTGTAATACCTCTTTCTTTTTCTTCTGGAGCATTATCAATCTGATCGAAAGATTTTGCAGCTGTTTTAGAAAAACCTGCTTCTGCCATTACTTTAGTAATTGCAGCAGTCAATGTAGTTTTTCCGTGATCCACGTGTCCAATTGTACCTATATTTAAGTGCGGTTTGGAACGGTTAAAATTCTCCTTTGCCATTTTACTTAATTTTAATCTTAGTTATATATTAGTGTTCAAATTCTTTCTTACTTGAGCCAATGACGGGATTTGAACCCGTGACCTCTTCCTTACCAAGGAAGCACTCTACCCCTGAGCTACACCGGCAGGGAATCCTGATTAAAGGATTTATGATTTCAGATTTAAGACTTAGATAAATCAAAAATCTTAATTCACAAATCTTTTTTTTGTGGGGAGAGCAGGATTCGAACCTGCGAAGTTTTCACAGCAGATTTACAGTCTGCCCTCGTTGGCCGCTTGAGTATCTCCCCTTAACCATTTTATTGTCAATCTAATAAAGAACCGAGCCGATAGAGGGACTCGAACCCACGACCTGCTGATTACAAATCAGCTGCTCTAGCCAACTGAGCTACACCGGCAAACTCAATAAAAAAAGTCCGCTATTTCTAACGGACTGCAAATGTATATCTTTTTGTTTCTTAATCAAAATATTTTTGAAAAAAAATTATATTATATATGCGTTCTTATCTTTTCTTTTCGTTTCAGCAATACTCTCTCTAAGGCTTCTGACGAAAGCTCAACACCTTCCTCAAATGTTTTACACTGCTTTTTAACAATAAACTCATCTCCAGGAACATGAATTTTCACCTCTACTATCTTATTTTCCTTATCGCTCGTCTTTTCTACCTTCAAAAAAACGTCTGACGAAACCACTCTGTCATAGTACTTTTCCAACTTATCCATTCTGTCTTGAATGAATCCTACAAGTTTTCCGTCAACATTAAAGTTAACTGCATGAACGTTTACCTTCATAATAAAATTTTTATACGGTTGAACATTTTGAATTATTTCCGGTTCCTCGGATGCGCATCTCCGTAAACTTTTTTCAGCTCTGCTAAACTGCTATGCGTATAAATCTGCGTAGATGCCAAACTAGAATGCCCTAATAATTCTTTTACTGAATTTAAATCTGCTCCATTGTTTAGCATATGAGTCGCAAAGGTATGTCTTAAGATATGCGGACTCTTTTTTACTTTCTCGGAGACATTACTAAAGTACATATTTATTAGTCGATACACAAGGGAATCATTTAATTTAACGCCTTTTAACGTAAGAAAGAAAAACGACTCATCCTTAACCTCCTTCAAGCTAGCTCTTTCCGAAAAACAAAGCCTAAACTGATCTTGTATTATTGGTAACAACGGAAGGATTCTTTCCTTATTTCTCTTCCCGAGCACTTTCAACACTCCTTTTGAAAGGTCTATATTTGATACTTTTAGATTAATAAGCTCCGCTCTTCGAATTCCTGTCGTGTAAAACAAATCGATAATAAGCTTGTCACGGACACCTTCATAGCCTTCCGGATACGTTATAGTATTCAGCACATTGTCTAATTCTTTTTCAGAAAAAGGAATCTGCAGTTTTTTTGGCGTTTTTAAAGCTTTATGCTTCAGCAACGGACTCGCATCTACTTGCTTTATTTTTAGAAGAAATTTATAGAATGACTTTAGCGAAGAAATTTTTCGGTTTACAGAAGTATTTGAAATTCCAGCATCGACTAATGAAACAATCCAGCTCCTGATCTGACTGTAATTTACTTCGTTTAGCTCATCTTGATCAAAATTCTGTTTTAGGAAAAACTCAAAATCAGACAAGTCGTTACAATAAGCCGTAACGGTATGAAGCGAATAGTTTTTCTCTTTCTGAAGATAATCCTTGAATGATTCTTTGGTAGTAAGCATAAAAAAACCGTTAACATCAAAGGTATTAAACTTTCATGACTAACGGTTTTGTATCCTGAAGAAAATTAATTCTTAATTTTCTAATTGATCTCTTAGGTTTTGGATATAACCAGCTTTTTGAATTTGAGCTCTCTTGATTACAGATGGCTTAATAAAAGCTTGACGTGCTCTTAATTGACGAACTGTTCCAGTTTTATCAAATTTTCTCTTATAGCGCTTTAATGCTCTATCGATATTTTCTCCGTCTTTAATTGGTATAATTAACATAATATGACACCTCCTCTCGTTAAGGGTGCAAACTTATAAAATTATTACGAATTATGAATCACGAATTACAAATTATTTTACAGCAGGCTTATAATTCTGCTTGTCAATTATCATTTTCGATAAAATTTCTTTCAAAATTTCTGAAGTTCCGCCTCCAATTGGCCCTAAACGGCTGTCTCTGAACAAGCGTGCCAAAGGATATTCTTCCATATAACCATACCCTCCTAGCATTTGCAGACAGCTGTAAATTGTTTCATCGGCCACTTTTGTAGATTTCAATTTTGCCATTGTGGCTTCTTTAACTACATATTCTTTCTGATTTAGTCGTGCAACTGCTGCATAATTAAACAGCTTGCAGTGCTCCACATCGGTTGCATGCTCTACAATAGTGTGTCGTAAAGCCTGAAATTTATCTATTGTTTTCCCAAACGCTTCACGTTCTGACATATATCCGATAGTATATTCAATCGCATACTCTGCTCTAGCGTGAGCATTTATTGCCATAATTAATCGTTCTAGCGCAAAATGCTGCATAATATAAGGAAAGCCTTTTCCTTCTTCGCCCATTAAATTTTCTTCTGGGATTTCAACATTATCGAATGCAATTTCGGCAGTATCAGAAGCTCTCCATCCTAATTTATCTAACTTTGTAGCCGCTATTCCTTTCAGGTTTGCATCCACCAAAAACATACTGATTCCTTTATTACCAGATTCTGGATTTGTTTTGGCTGCAACTACATAATAATCGGCATAAACTCCGTTTGTGATAAAAGTTTTCGAACCATTAATAATGTATTTATTGCCTTGTTTAACCGCTGTCGTACGCATTCCTGCAACATCACTTCCGCCAAAAGGCTCTGTAATACATAAAGCTCCTATTTTGTCTCCCGAAATACTTGGTGCTAAATACTCTTGTTTGATTCTCTCGCTGCCTTCTGCATTTAAATGCGTCATCGCTAAGTAAGCATGTGCCCACATTGCTGCGGCAAAACCAGAAGATTTAATTTTTTGAAGTTCTTCTAAAAAGACTACCGTATAGAATAAATCCAAGCTCATCCCTCCATAGGCTTCAGGATAATTGATTCCGAAGAACCCCATTTCGCCAAATTTTTTCCAAATAAAACGCTCGATTGTTCCTGTTTTTTCCCATTTTTCAATGTGCGGAACTACTTCTTTTTGCAAAAAATCCTGTAAGCTCTTCCTAAATAATTCGTGCTCTTCAGTAAAATATATTGAATTCATATTATAACAAGGGTATTTTTATATCTTATTTTTTTAGAAATCCAAATATAAGGCAATTGTTTTTTTCTTTTCAACAGAAAAGCTATTATTTTTTATCAAATCCGCAATTTAACAAATCATTTAGTACTTATTTAAACAAAATTCACAATTAGAGTTTCTTATACTGCTTGCATTTCAATTTAGATATTACATTATTCCAATAATTAATACTCTAGATATTTTTCGATTATTTTCACTTTCTCCACAGGGAAGCCTTTTATCTTTATTAAATCTTCACTACTAGAAATCCCTCCATTCATACTTCTATAGGTGACAATCTCTTTACTGATTGGATATCTGAAATAAGGAAATTGGGAAAGTTCTTTTACGGAAGCATCGTTGATTTTTATTTTCTTGACGTTTGGAACAACTCCTATCTTAAATTGGGCGTTTAGTTTTTCTATAACTTCAGGTGAAAGCCCCCAGATATCATTCATTTGTTCCATGCTTACAAAGCCTCCCAAAATTTCTTTCTGCTTTAAAATTCTTTCTGACAAGCCAGGCCCGATGCCATATATCTTTATCAAATCTTCTTGTGTCGCTTTATTAATATCGATTAGGATAATCTTTTCATTTTTTACAAATGATTGTTTTTCACAGGAAGTAAAACTGCTTTTTTTATTTTTAACCCAATCGGGAAATTTAAAATAAGGCGCAATTGCATTTAGCAACGAGTCTGAAACTTTTGTCACTGCTTGGAATTCCTCGGCCGAATTGACATATTTATTGCCTTCTCGGAATTTCAAAAGCCTGTCTATTTCAACTGTAGACATCCCTAATTTGTAGCCTTTAAAATCGGTTATGAAATTTGGGTTGAAAGGATAAATTTTGGGCTTGAAATCAATCTTGGCCTTTTTCATCTTGTCAATTTCTGGCTGTAGCGAAAGCCATTCTTGCTTTTCGACAGAATTATCTTCTTCGATTTCTACATCGATACAATAATAGGCTAACTGTATTCCTGCGATAATAAGGATCAGTACAAAAATGCCGGTACGTTGTTGGGAATCAAACTTGAAGAATGAGTTGGTTGGCATGGAATAAAAAATTTAAGTGGCGGAGAGATAACATAATGGAATAATAGGATTACAAATCAAAGACGGAACTTCGCTTCGTATAGACTAGATCTTTTAATCTGACGAGAAAGGCAAGCGTCAGGTACACACCAAACCAGAGACCAACAGTAAAAAAAGAAATATAGATAAAAAACAAACGTACACTCGATGCTCTCATCCCCAAGCGGTCAGCCAAACGGGACGAAACTTCAAAGCCATGCTTTTCAAAAAAATGCCTGATGTTGGTTATAAATGACATACTATAAAAGTCAAAGTTCAAATTTAAGAATTTCCGATTTCAACAGCTAATAAATTTTAGCTTTTCATCAGCTCTAGCCCAATAGCGCATTCGAGGCAACGTTTCTTATTGCAATATTCGTTCTTGAGTTGCAATAAGGACTGTGTTTCATAAGCGTTCTTAGCCGTTATTCCAAAGCTATGAAATTTATCAATGATGCTATTCTTCTCGGCAGGAATATCTGCAAGCAATCGTATCATCTGTTCCGAAACGTCATTTCCCTGAGAACCGGCATAAGCAAACTTCAACGGGACAACCGTATTGATAAGCAATAGATCGATAAAAGAATTCGTGAGTTTCTTTTTCTTTTTAGGGCTTCGCTTGTCAAACTGATAATGATCATCCCAATAGTCAGAAGCGGCAATATTGAATATTTCATAGAACTCCAAGAGCGTTTCCGCTTCCATCATATCTGAAAATAAATTTTGTCTCGAATGATACAGATTTGCCAACTGAGAAAGTCTTATTGTCGGAAAATTATCAGGACGGTGCTTAAAAAACTGCATCGGCTCGACATAGACTTTTTTCAAGTCGTGCTTTTGCAAAAGATATTCCCAGCGTTCTTTCAGTTCTGTAAAGTAAAAATCTTCGCATTCTTTCATAAACAGGCCTGCCCTGCCATAGAACATAGCTTCGAGATTCTGGACATCGAAACTTTCTTTTCTGATTTTCTGAAACGGAATAGAATTGGCAATTTTGAAAAAAGTCTCTCCATTTGTATTCAATCCGAAATTTTTAGCCAGCAGGCAAAACAGCACAGCCTCCCAATCCTTTATAGTTGCTGAAAATAGTTTCTCAATAGGTTGATATTTCTTTTCAAGTCTTTCAAAAAACAGCCGTTCGAGCCAATTTTTAAAAAAAAACTCATCAATAGAGTCAATTTCGTTCTCACAAAAAATCCATGTCTTTGATGCAATAAGAGATTGATAATTTTCAAGCACTTTGTTAGAAACGTATTCCTTGAGTTCCAAAACTGCAATCTCAGTATTGTCTTTTCTGAAAACCTCGGTATCATGTTCCCAGACTACATGAAGAATGACATTTTCATAATTGGGATCGGTTTCATGGTGATGGACATACCAATCGGAAGACTTGAGATGTATTTCTATGTTTCCGGCCCATTTCTGAGTTCCAATTACAATTTGAGCATTAAAGAAATCAGGCCCGGCTTTTTGAAGGTACTGTCCGGAATTAATAATCAGGAGTTTTTCACCTTGTGTAGTATGCAGTTTTGTAAAATCAAAGTTTTTAAACTGCCAGATATAATGCAGAAAATCTTCTTTCATTTTGTATGGATTTTAAAAAATTCTAGGCGTTTATCATTCAAAAGATTAACTAATGTAGCAAAATTTATTTAACAAACAAACATATATTTGCTATTCTAACTATCATAATCACCATGAGATACTACATTTTATTGCTCTTTGCTTTTTTTACAATTGCTTCTACAGCCCAAAAGAATAACAAGGCTTATAAAATAAGCTACTCCAGATCCTCCAACGGAAAAACAATCGAAGGCCAAGATCCAATTTTAGTTTTTTCTGATTCGAAGGAAACGATTATCACTTCAGAAAATAATATTACGGGCAAAGCAGATTTTCCATTTGAAGAAACTTTTATTGCTCAAGATTCAAATGCTATAGTCCAGTCAGCACAACTTTCAGCTTCAAAAAAAATAGTTACGATTGACAGCTTATCTTTAGGAAAACAGACATTTGAAATCAGCAATGAGACAAAGACCATTTTAGGCTACAAATGCAAGAAGGCAAAAACAATCGTAAATTCAAACACCATCGAACTATGGTATACTAATGACCTAAACGCAAAAGGCGCCCCATCAGTTTTAGGCCAAAAATTAGGTTTAGTATTAGAGATGGTCCGCAACAACAATTATGTGATTACGGCTACCAAAATCGAAAAGATCAAAGCGATCCCTGCTAACTTATCGCCTTTAAAAACAAAATTCACGGCTATTGACTTGCTATCGTTTAGAGACTTGTTATGGAAAAGCCGATTTACGACTATTCCTGTTTTTGAAAACGAGGTTATCAATTTTTCGGAAGAGTCAAAATCAAACGACAGTATTTTTCGATTTGCGAATGGAACCATCATCCTAAAGAAGATTAAATTTCCAGAAATCAAACCTGGAAGTCAAGTATTTGTTGACCTAAAAGAACAATCTAATGGCGATGCATATGACAGGACAGGTTCGGTTTTTGTAATTACAGCAAAAGAGAAATTCTCTTTCCTGAACGGATTGCAAGAAGGAGCCAAAACGCTTCCTATTTATGAAAATGGAAACGGAAAGCAATATCAAGGTGTCGTAAAAACAGATAATTATCTTCCACTATTAGAATTGATGCGTTTTTTCACACCTTTCGGTATAAAACAATACGGACACATTCAGTTGAAAGACAAAACTTGGCATGAAAGCGTTCCGTATCGCCAAGATATTTCCGAGTTGCAATCAGCGTTGAGCAATCAAGAAATAATATATGTAGGTGCTTTTATCGGAAACTATGACAAAGGTGGGCATAAGATAAGCTTGAATATTACAATCCATAGCGAAGAAAAGCAAAATCCAAAAAACACTTTCTTACTGCCTCTTTTCAACACGACCAATATCATGGAAATGGCAGGCCAAGAATATGCTACGATGTTCAATAACGAGAAAGGAATCGAAGTTAGCTTTACTTTGGAGAAAGACATAAAAAACGCAAAGCTTCGCTACATTACGACCGGACATGGCGGCTGGGAAAACGGTGATGAATTTGTCCCAAAGAAAAACACGATTCTTTTAGATGGCAATGAAGCTTTCAGTTTTGTGCCTTGGCGAATGGATTGTGGTTCTTACCGTCTTTTTAATCCGGCTTCAGGGAATTTCGGCAACGGATTGTCATCATCAGACTACAGCCGTTCGAATTGGTGTCCTGGAACGGTAACTAATCCTAACTTAATCGACTTAGGGGATTTGAAAGCCGGAAAACATACAATCCAGGTGAAAATACCGCAAGGAGAAAATGAAGGCGGAAGCTTCAGCTCTTGGAATGTTTCTGGCGTTTTGATTGGAGAATAATTTAGTTGATATAACTAAAAAAGCCTAGCAATGTGCTAGGCTTTTTATATGATAGGATTGTTATTTTATAGAACCAATAATATCGTATTTGGTAATGATATGATGTTTGCCATTTCCTAAATCAACCAACACCGCTTGATTGTCTTTGCTGAACAATTTGGAAACTTCTTCCATCGAAGTTCCAGTTCTTACAATCGGATAAGGTTTTCCCATGACTTCTTTGATTGGCTTTTCAGCCACATTTTTATCCGAAACATAACTTTGGAACAAATCAGTCTCATCGACAGAACCTACAAAACCATTAATATCGATTACTGGAATCTGAGAAATTTTATACTTACGCATTCTTTCAATTGCATGAGAAACCAATTCTTCGGTACGAACAACCACAAGCGGCTTATCTATATGGTCTTTGATCACATCTTCTGCTTTGGTAATATCTTCGTCTAAGAATCCCCTTTCGCGCATCCAGTCGTCGTTGAACATCTTGCCTACATAACGGCTTCCTGAATCGTGAAAAAGAACAACGACTACGTCTTCTGGTTTGAAATGCTCTTTTAATTGCAACAGTCCTTTTATAGCCGACCCTGCAGAGTTTCCGACAAATATTCCTTCTTCCAAAGCAATCTTTCTGGTATAAACGGCTGCATCTTTATCGGTTACTTTTGTAAAACCATCAATTAGCGAAAAATCAACATTTTTTGGAAGGATATCTTCACCGATTCCCTCAGTGATATACGAATAGATTTCGTTTTCATCAAAGATTCCTGTCTCATGGTATTTTTTGAATACTGAACCGTAGGTATCTACTCCCCAAATCTTAATATTTGGATTTTTTTCTTTTAAGAATTTTGCAACTCCAGAAATTGTTCCTCCAGTTCCAACACCTACTACAAAATGCGTGATCTTGCCTTCGGTTTGTTCCCAAATTTCAGGTCCAGTCTGCTCGTAATGTGCCAATGAATTTGACGGGTTGTCGTATTGGTTTACATACCAAGAGTTCGGAGTTTCTTCTGCCAGCCTTTTCGAAACTGAATAGTAAGAACGTGGATCTGTAGGCTCAACATCTGTCGGACAAACCACGACTCTTGCGCCAACGGCACGAAGAATATCCATCTTTTCTTTTGACTGCTTGTCTGAAATTACGCAAATCAGCTTATATCCTTTTACTATTGCACCTAAAGCCAATCCCATTCCGGTATTTCCTGAAGTCCCTTCAATGATGGTTCCTCCTGGTTTTAGACGTCCGTCTGCTTCAGCATCTTCTATCATTTTCACGGCCATCCTATCTTTTACAGAATTGCCAGGATTGAAGGTTTCTACTTTTGCCAAGACCAAAGCATCGACCTCTTTAGTTACCTTGTTTAATTTTACTAGAGGCGTATTTCCAATAGTTTCTAATATATTATTTGCGTATTTCATTTATAATTCGTGATTATTTAAGTCGCAAAGATAGGAACTACAAAATTAATTACGAATTATGAAGCATAAATTATACATTCCGTAATTTCATTAAATTACAGTTTCGCAATAAACAGCTTGAAAAAAATTATGAAAAGAAGTTCCATACCAATCCAAAACGTACGATAAAGTCACGGTAAGGATAATTAGGAGCCGAATAGAAATCATTGCCCGTAAAACTAGAGTTGAAATGTTCTGCTTTTAGATAGACTCTTGTCTGACGGATTTTAGCATTGATAAAAAAATCAAATGTTGGAAAGCCACCGATTTCTCTTTGATTTTGTATATAAAAATCGCCAATAACCGGATTATAATCATTTGCATAGAATTTCGAAAAATAACTGAATGTAATTCCGGTCTGCAAAAACAAAGCTTTTTTGAAAAGATGGTCTGAATAGTAAAGCGTATTTCTCGTAACCAACTGCGGAACGTTCAAGATATCATCTTCTTGATCTGCTTTTTGGTAAAGAACAGTATTATCAAGTGCCCATTTCCTGAATTTAAACTCTTTAGAAACTTTTAAAGAGACATAGTTAATCGTTTTAGAATATTGGTCTGGTTTTACGGTAAGCGTGTCTGCAACGGTACTTTCATTAAAGAAATACAAATGGTTCTTTAAGCTTGAAACCTGCAATGAAGCGCTTGCCCATTGTGTATTCGCGTTAACTGTCAGGCTGTTTATCTTTTCGTTTTTGAAATTATTAGACCAGTTATAATCTACGTAGCTGCTTTGAAAAAGATTAAACAAATGGTCTGGCACTTTGCTTAAATTTTGGTATTGGAAATGCACATTGTTTCTGTCATCAAATTTATATGACAGATTGGCGTCAAGAGTAGACATTTTTTGGTCGGAAATGGAACTTGAAAACAAGAATCTTCCATTCCAATTGTTCTTCTGATAAGTATATTGGCCGCCGACTACATTAAATTCATCCGAGAGAAGGTTTTGTACCGTATTTGTAGGATTCACAATGATACGATTGTAAAAATAATTATATCTGAAATCTTCTATAAAAAACTGGAACTGTCCGAGCGTGCTGTTCTCATACGTTGCTCCGACTTTATTGTACATACGGTTGTATCTAGTCTTATCGTTTATATTACTAGATCGATAGGATGTTCCAAATCTTGATAATCTAATAGTCCCTTGTGCAGGAGTAGTTATCGTAGTAATAATTGTCGGCTGAGTATATTCGAAAAATTTATTTTCGTAATTAAACTGATGGTTTATATAAAGATTGTTTCCTCCTTTTTCTTTATTAATCCTAAAATAATGATCGAAAAAATAGCGATTCCCTTTTAGGATCGAAGTAGCATCAAGCGAATACACATCCAATCTGGCTCTATCGTCAAACTCACTATCGCCTCCTTCAAAATCTTCCAGACTTACGATTCCGCCATTTTCGCCATTAGTCAAATCCTGACCCGTAAAATGGGCTTTCAAGAAATACCGTTCGTTTGAAGTATTATAGCTTGTCATGAATTTAAAATTCCCATTACTCGAAAGCTGATTTACGTACTTTCCGAGCGAACGAAGTCCACGATAGCCTATTGAAAAATTTAATCTTTCGGAAGTATTCAGCGTAATAAAAGCATCAATCATCTGGCCTTGTTCCATAACCGTCTTGAAATATAATTCAGTCATCGGAGTGGCAACGTTATAGTATTTTATGTCATCGACTTCCAAGTAATTGAAATGTTTTCCAGCAAAACCAAAACTTGGATAGGCAGTACTTTTATTAAGTCCGTATTGAAGCGTATTGAATGTCTGTCCTTCATTTGAAAAAGGAAGCAACCCAAAATTATCTTTTCTCAGATAATTAAACTTATATTCTTTTTGAATGGTCAGCGATGTATCTACATACGTAGTATCATGTTGCAAGGTGATTATCTTATACAGATCAATCGTAGCAATCGAGTCATTTTTAGACGGTTCGGCTAATTTAGATTTTTTGGCCTTATTTGTAACAGCGACATTTTCTTTTGTCGGCAAATCTTTCTCTTGTGCAAGCGCAAACAGAGGTAATAAAAATATCGCTACATAAAAAAACTTTGCCATCTAAAAAACAATTTGAGCAAAGATACTTTTTTTAAGTAAAATAAAAACATAAAAAAACCCGCTTTAAAAGCGGGCTTTAGAAGATCATATAGAATTATTGTTTGATGAATTTTCTTGTAACAGTTTTATCTTGGCTAGAGAACTTAGCAAAATAAACTCCTGATTGAAGATTAGAAACATTAACAGAATTCGATGAAAAGTCTTTACTTGAAATAACTAATTTTCCTGTAATATCAAAAATAGAGATATCCGACAACACAATATCATTAGCTATTGAGAAATTAAGATTGTTTGCAACTGGATTCGGATATACAACGATAGAATTATCGGCAACAAAATTATCTCTGTTTAAAGTCAATCCATTATCACTATTTGCAATCAATGCAAATTCTTGCGAACCGTTTACTAAAGTCCCTTTGTGAGTAACTTGAATCGTATAGGTTCCAGCCTGCGCTACATCGATTTCAACTTTTTCAACATTGTCAACTTCGTTATCTGAGTTGCGAGTAGCACCAGAAAATTGATCATCTGGATTCATTTTCCATGGATAGTAAGTAGTACCGTCTTTTAAGATTTTCAAATCCAGATTGTTTCTAAGTCTTGGAACTCTATTATTTAAGGTACCTGCAGTATTTAATGCTCCAACAGGATCTGTCCAACAAATTGTAACTTGTAATTTTTGCGGACCGCTTATGCTAATATTCTTAGTAAAAGTCTGTGCATTTGCCAAAGTATTTTCTTCTAAGATTGTTGTCGTACCTTTACCAGAAATAATTCTAGCAGCTGCTTCAGCATTCGCTAATCCCCATCCAAATTCATAATCAGGACCTGGATTTGCACCTGCCTCACTTGCAGAATGGCAAATTAACCCCCTAACAGTTGCCGCTTTCATGTAAGCTGCATTAATGTTGTTATAGTGTTTTTGCAATAGCACAACCATCCCTGTAATTGCAGGAGCTGCCATAGAAGTTCCATTTAACTCTCCATAAGCTGTATCAGAGCTGCTAACTGAAGAAGACACATTAACACCTTTAGCAGCAATATCTGGCTTAATACGGCCATCATCTGTAGGGCCATAATTACTGAAATCACTCATCACAACACTTCCAGCCCCTGTATAATTCAATACTTCATTTACAGCCGCAACAGTAATTCCGTTTTTTGAAGTTCCAGTTCCAGATAATAAATCATATCCTCCATTCTGAACAACGTGAGCAAAAGACTGATCTCTATCATTACCGGCAGCAATGACAATCTGATAGTAAGGATAAGCATTAGCTAACATATCAATTTCTCTTGAAGAAGTATCATATTGTCCAAAAAGCCAAACGGGTAATGAGGCAGAAGCATATCCATAGGAATGATTAGAAACCAAGAAACCTTGGCTACCAAAACTAACCATTTCATCATAATCATTATCCCAATCATGAGTAAGTGCTTGTGCTTGATAGGCAATACCTCTACGTGCTCCTAATCCGGCTCCTCTTGCTATAATTGTTCCAGTAACGTGAGTCGCATGCAAGCTTAATGTAGTTGCAGCATCGTTTAATAGTACTCGGCCTGTTTGAAATTCGGTATGTGTATTTCTAACTTTACCGCCATCCCAAACACCAGCAGTCATACCAGAACCAGTAACATTAAGACCCAAAGATCCTCCTGGATATAGTGTATTCGTTTTTATGGTCTGAGAAGAACCTGCATTGGAAGTAGTGAAGAATATTGGAATACCATTAAAAATTCGTTGCAAAGAATGTGTTTCACTTTCGACAAATAGATTTTTTGCCTTATAGTCATCAATCAGTTTCTTTTGCTCTAAGCTACGTGCTTTTGAATATTCTTTCAGTTGTTCCACTTCTTTCTTGTCGTAAGAAGTTATAATCTTCTGCCTTTCTTCTGCATTTTGAGAAAAAACATAGACAGGCATTAATAAAAATAGTAGTAATCCCTTCATTTTTAATAGTATTGAATATTTTTAGATTTAACAAATGTAAAATAATAACGAAAGCAATAAAAAAAAAAGCTGTTAAAAAATAACAGCTTTTTAAAATTTTAATTACTAAAAACTAGTAATCTGTATTTTGTTGGATATTTCTATTACCTAACATCTCATCAAGAGGAATAGGCAATGTAAATCTGTGATCAGTAAGAGGCAAACTACAAACAGGAACGTTGTTTTCTTCGCAATCTCTAAAGTATCTGTCGATTGTTACGTTAGCCAAACCACCTAACCTTTTCAAGTCAATGTAACGGTGACCTTCAAAACAAAGTTCGATACGTCTTTCTTTTAGGATATCAGCCCATGCCTCAGTAGCAGAAGCATAATTTGGAAGAGGTTGAACAAGACCTAGATAGTTTCTTCTATCTCTTATTTGTTTCAAGATAGCAGCTACTGAATTTGTAGCTCCATTTATATTACCAGTTGAAGCTAAAGCCTCAGCTTTGATGAAGTACATTTCAGACAATCTGAAAACTTTCAAATCGTTTGTTAAATCACCTCCAGCTTTACCAGGATATTTATCAATCAATAAAACGTCTGCTCCTTTATAATTTGCAACAGTTGCAGGATCAGCAGCAATAACAGAAGTTGGATCAATATAAGCTCTTCTTCTGATATCTCCTTGCTCAAATGTTCCTAACAAGTTGAAAAGATTTCTTCCCATATCGTGGAAAGGACCTCCAGACAAGTTCGTTCTGTTGAAATAGAATGTACCGGCAATACCACCTTGAGCAGCAGGTCTAGCCAAGCTTAAGATAATCTCACCTTGATTAACGTCTGCAAACATTTGACGGTATGGGTTAGTAGTAGTCGCAGTGTAGAAGTTACCTGCTACATAAGGAGTAGCAGCAGTCAAATTCAATCCTGAAGTATTGATTACGATATCAGCATATTGTGCAGCAAGAGTATAGTTACCTCTGTAAGCATACATTCTAGCTCTGAAAGCGTTCAAGAAATTTTTAGATACAAACTTAAAGCTATTAGCTCCAGCTTGGTCAACTAAGTTAGCATCAGCATAAGTCAAATCAGATTCGATTAATGCGAAAACTTCACCGTTTGTATTTCTAGGTAACTCTTCAGTTAATGCAGGAACTCTATCCATCAAGATTACACCCAATGCATTGTCATCTTTGATATTCTCAGAGAAGAAAGAAAGCAATTGGAAGTGACCGAAAGCTCTTAAAGCTCTTGCTTGAGCAACCATAGAATTATACGCAGCTACTTCATCAGCTTCTGGAGTAATTCTAGCAGCACCTCTTAAAAATCTATTTGTATAGTTAATCAAAGTGTAGTGTGCTAACCACATAGCAGCAGGCTCAGCTGTTGCACTATTCAATGTATATTTATACAAATCAAGATTTTGACCCGCATTTTGAGAACCTATACCTAATTCATCTGTAAATACAGCACTGAATGCAATCTCATTAGTAATTGTTGCTCTATTGTAAACTTGGTTAAGATACAATTGCATGTCATCTAGAGACTGAAAAGTAACGTTTTCACCGAATTCACCGTCTTGTTCAATACGATAAGCGTCCTCGCAAGAAAATAGCGACAAGCCTATGGCAAACAAAAGTATTAATCTTATTTTTTTCATAATTATCTTTTTTTTTAAAATTGTAAGTCTACACCGAAAGAAATAACTTTAGGAGATGGATATCCTCCTTGGTTGCTAGAGTTTAATCCTTCAACATCAAATCCTCTCCATTTAGACCAAGTCAAATAGTTTTCTAACTGAGTATAGAATTTTACTCCTGAGAATAATGTCTTATCAAGCAATTTAGCAGGGAACTCATATCCAAAAGATAAGTTTCTCATTCTGATATAATCAGCATCAACTAAGTATCTGTCAGAGAAAGTCTCAGCAGCATTAATATTTGTAGCTGTTAATGAAGGAACATTAGAACCAGTGTTTGTTGGCGTCCAAGCATTTAAAAGCTCAGAAACTACAGGACCTGTTCCGATTCCACTAGCTGGATTAGACAAGTTCAAAAGGTCAAAATCAAATCTGTAAATATCAGCTACAAAAGAGAAGTTTGCGTTAACAAAGAATCCTTTGTAAGATGTATTGAAACCAAATCCACCTTGGTATTTTGGGATCATTGATTTTCCAGAATTTCTTCTATCTTCGTTTGTTGGAGTTTCTGTAAGATTATTGTTTCTGTCTAAGAACAACAAGTTACCATTATCAGGATTAACTCCTACGTAAGGAACAACAAAATAAGTATTGATTTGGCTACCATTTTGTTGAACAAAATTGTCAGCTACTTGGATAAAATCATTTGCTGGGTTCGGATATACTAAATCAGCCCATTCGTTTTTGTTATAAGAACCGTTTACGAATAAATCCAATTTAAAATCACCTTCTTTGAAAACATCATATCTCAATAACAACTCCACACCACTGTTAATAATACTAGATTGAGTATTAGCAGCGATAGTATAAAGCTGGTTAACAGCTGATACGTAGTTGTCATCAAATAAGTCTATAGTCTTTTTTCTATACACATCTAACGAACCAGATAAACGTTTCCACATTGTGAAATCAATACCCACGTTAGCTTGTTTAGTAGTTTCCCATTGAAGGTCAACGTTTGCAATAGTTGCTACACCAAGTGAAGCTGCATTGTTATAACCTGCTTGAGAAGAGTTCAAATCTCTTACGTTGTTGTTAGCCAAGTATAGAGGGTTAGCTCCATAAGCAGCTGCTAATACGTTTTGGTTACCTGTAGTACCGTATGATGCTCTTAATTTTAAGACATCAAAGATTGAGTTTTCCATGAAAGCTTCTTGATCGATGTTCCATCTTGCAGAAACAGACCAGAAAGTACCCCAAGTATTGTCTTGGATAAATTTGTAAGAAGCATCTCTACGAACAGTTGCCTCAACACCATATTTAGAATCATAATCATAACTTGCAGTAGCAAAGTAAGAGAACAATCCAGCATCTCTTTTCAAACCACCAATAATTCTATTATATAATGTAGGTGTTGCTGGGTTGAAAGGAACAAAACCAGTACCTGCTCCTAAAGACCAAGTTCTTGGATCAAGACCTTGTTGTGTCCAGTTTTCAGCTCTTCTGTGAGCTTTGATGTACTCATTAAACACAGATACTTCAACAGTATGTTTATCGTTGAAAGTTTTGTTATAGCTCAACTTGTTAACAAGATTGAAAGAGAAATCTCTATCTGTTTGTTGTTGCTCAATACCACCAAACTGTGCACCTGCTGGTGTTGCAACAATTGCCAAATAAGATTGTGGCGCTCTTGCAAAAAGTCTTTGGTTTAATACATAATCAATACCCATTGTAGTAGTGAAGCTTAATGCATCAGTAAAATTATATGTAGCTGTAGCATTAGCTAAAATTTTAGTCTCTTCGAATGAGCTTGGGATATTTTCAGGATTTAAATAATCCATCAACATGAAAGGATTGATTTCGAAACTTGGCGCTCCAAATTCATCAAACAATTGTTGACCATTCACATACTGCGCTGGGTTTAAATATGGCTGAGAAGCTAAAAGACCTTGTAATGGGTTTTGAAGTGTATTCGCATTAATGTCAGTTCTTGTTTCTTGCTCTAACTGAACCCTTTTAGAGTAAGCAGCAGTTAAATTAGTACCATAAGTAAATTTACCATCTGCAGACTTACCTGTAAAGTTAGTTCTGAAAGTAAATCTTTTGAAACCTGTATTTGGAACAATACCATCTTGGTCGAAATAGCTCAATGACGTAAAGTTTGTCATGTTCTCACTACCTTGAGTAAAGCTAAGGTTATGATTTTTTGAGATTCCAGTTCTAAAGAAAACCTTTTGCCAATCTGTATTTGTACCCCAATATTTAATTTGGTTTTCAGTCAATCCTACTGACAATTCAGGAGTTAATGGAGAATTCCAGCCCGCAACTTGCTCTGGAGTTAACGTTGCACCCATACCAGCACCCACTATGTTCTCCAATGTAAGAAGCTGTTGAGCGTTTGTAAGCTTATAATCGTGATCTTGCAAATTTGTAAAACCTGTTGTAGCAGTGTATCTTACTTTCAATTTTGAATTATAAGAACCTCTCTTAGTTTTTACAACAATAACCCCGTTTGCTCCTCTATTACCATAAATAGAAGTTGCACCGGCATCTTTAAGAACGTCAATACGCTCGATATCCTCAGAGTTGAAACTTCTGAATACGTTTTGGTTAGCAGCAACTCCGTCAATAATGAACAAAGGCTCTGTGTTACCATTCACAGAAGAAAGTCCTCTCAAGATTACGTCAATTTTTGCAGAACCTGGTGAACCAGATGATGTTGCAATATTCAAACCTGCAACCTGAGACTGAAGTGTTTGCAAAAATGAAACGTTAGGTCTTCCTTCCATAGTCTCTGAAGTAATTGTAGCAACAGCATTCGCTGATCTTTTCTTACTTGTAGTTCTATAGCTATCCACAACCACAGTTTCCAAAGAAGTTGCTTCTTCTTGCAAAGCCACATTTACTGAGCTAGAAGCTCCAACAGTTACTGTAGAAGTTTTATGACCTACATACGTAAACACCAAAACCTCTCCCTGACTTGCAGCGATGGAATACTTACCATCAAAATCAGTTTGTGTTCCACGAGTTGTCCCTTTAACTACAACTGCAACGCCAGGCAATGGTAGGCCTTGGCTATCGGTAATTGTACCAGAAATAGTTTTCTCCTGTGCGAACGAAAACTGCATTGAAAACGCTAGTAAAAGCGCAAAAATCCATTTGAACTTCGATCTCATATTTAAATTTATTTGAGTTAGTTATCCTGCAAACTTCTTAATAATTTCTTAAATAAACAAATATTACTCCGGAATAATATTTTTACGAATGTTAAAAAAGACCATTACTTCAGATTTTTGCACATAATCTATCTATTAGATACACAAAAATCAAAAGGTTGCGTTATTTTTTATAGTTTTGCTAAAACGCAGATATGTTACTTACTAGTTATTCCAATTTAACATTTGAATGTGGTACCGACGAAGCCGGCCGAGGATGCCTTGCAGGCCCTGTGACTGCAGCTGCCCTAATACTTCCGGAAAACTTTATCAATGAATTACTGAATGATTCCAAACAGCTTTCAGAAAAAAATAGAGACCTTTTAAGACCTATAATAGAAGAAAACGCGCTTTGCTTCTCGGTAACGCATATAGAGCCTACAATTATTGACGAAATTAACATCTTGAACGCTTCGATACATGCCATGCAGTCCTGCATAAAAAAGCTAACTCCCATACCTAATTATATAATTGTAGACGGAAATCGTTTTAAGCCCGTAGAAAACATCCCGCACAGCTGTATCATCAAAGGCGACAGCAAGTACTTAAGCATTGCCGCCGCTTCTGTTTTAGCAAAAACATATAGGGATGAATACATGAATCAAATTCATGAAGAATTTCCAATGTATAATTGGAAACAAAACAAAGGCTACCCAACAAAAGAACATCGCGAAGCCATACGAAAATATGGCAGCACAAAATACCATAGGATGTCATTCCGACTGTTGCCAGAACAATTAGAAATCGATTTTCAAGAATTTTAGACTGTTTCTTTTTGGAAAGCCACAAACTGAGATTCGAAAAGCTCGGTAAAATGCTTCTTGATCTTTTCTTTCACTTCGGCCACATCTACTTCTTCAATACCAAGTTCGACATTTAAAGAAGTTACCGCCTTTCCTCTTATTCCGCACGGAATAATATTATCAAAATAACCTAAATCAGAATTTACATTCAAGGCAAACCCATGCATCGTAACCCAGCGGGAAGCGCGAACGCCCAAAGCACATATTTTTCTAGCAAATGGTGTCCCGACACCTAGCCACACACCTGTCTCGCCTTCACTCCTAGTGCCTGTCAAGCCATAATCAGCCAAAACCCGAATAAAGACTTCTTCTAAAAAACGCAGGTATTTATGGATGTCTGTGAAAAAATTCTCCAAATCCAAAATAGGATAACCTACAATTTGCCCAGGCCCATGATAGGTGATATCGCCACCCCGGTTGATTTTATAAAAAGTAGCTCCTTTGTCTTCCAGCTGCTTTTCGCTCAACAGCAAATTGCTCAAATCGCCACTCTTTCCTAACGTATATACATGCGGATGTTCTACAAAGAGAAAATAATTTGGAGTTTCTAGTTCCAGCTCTTCTCTTCTGTTCCTGATTTTTAGATCCAGTATGTCCTTGAACAAATCTTCTTGATATTCCCAAGTTTCTTTATAATCTTTCTGACCTAAGTCTAGAAGTTGAATTTTTTTGTTCATTTCAATTTAACCTTTTAAGGATACAAAGTTACAAACTAAAATGCCATGATTTATAAAAGTCATTCCTTACTTCTAAAACCACAAAAGTATAGCTGATTGCCAGATATTTAAATCTTTTTATATATTTACGATAAAGTAATATTAACATTAACCCCTAAAACTTTACATTTTATGATTAGAAAAACTACTCTTAAAAACCAAAATCCACTATTTGGTAAAAGCTTTTTTCGCAACTTGAAATTCGTTTTCGGAATTGCTTTCTGCTCTCTGGGATTTGAAGCCCACTCACAGTACTGCGAACCCTTTTTAGACTGCACGGATGACGATCTGATCCTAAATGTCTCGCTAGCAACATTGACGAACGCGAGTACATGCGGCGGTGGCGGTTACAATGATTTTACAGCCATGGCTGCCCCAACTCTTACTATGGGAACCTCCTACCCTATTTCTGTAACAGTTGGAGATGGATGGTCAAATGAATCTGTCAGCGTTTGGATCGATTATAACGGAAATGAAATTTTTGAAACCTCAGAATTTACCTATATCGGTACCGGAAGCGGAAGTGTAGTTACAGGAAATATCACGATCCAAACTGCAACAGCAGGCAACAAGAGAATGAGAGTTCGTGTAGCAGCAGTTGGAGCAGTGGCAGCAACAGGCGAGCAAGCCTGTGATGAAGAGGATGAATATGGCGAAACTGAAGACTACACTGTAAACATCCAGCCTCTTTTAGGCATTGATGACGTAAATGCCGCAAACAAACTGGTAGTTTCTAAATCAAACGGCATGCTAAACATCAACAGTGCTGCCGACTTAATTGAGCAAGTTGAACTATATGATCTTACAGGCAAACTGATTTATTATAAAACAGGCATCAACAACAATGTTTCAAGCCTGGACAGTTCGCTTTTTGCCAATCAAATTTTAGTATTGAAAGTAAGGACTGCCGATCAAATTACGCATATCAAAAAAATAGCAAACTAACCCTTGCTCAATTCAAAATCATAAAGGCTGTCGCTTAAACGTGACGGCCTTTTTATTTTATCTTTTCAACTTTTTGATTTTCTGACTTTCCAACTTTTAACTATCTTTGCACGCTTAAAATTAATACGATATGCAACTTTCAGAACAAGAAATCATCAGAAGAGAAAAATTGGGCAAGTTGAGAGAACTCGGCATCAACCCATATCCGGCTAATTTGTTTCCAGTGGACCACACTTCGAAACAGGTCAAGGACGCTTTTGAAGAAGGAAAGAAAGTGATTGTTGCAGGTCGCGTGATGAGTACCCGTATTCAAGGAAAAGCTTCTTTTGCTTCCTTGCAAGACAGCGAAGGACGCGTACAGATTTACATCAATCGTGATGAGCTTTGCCCTGGTGAAGACAAGACCTTATACAACGAGGTATTCAAGAAACTGGTAGACTTAGGCGATTTTATTGGAGTTGAAGGTGAATTGTTCACTACGCAGGTAGGCGAAAAATCAATCCGCGCTACGAATTTCACCCTATTGAGCAAAACCCTTCGTCCGTTGCCTTTGCCAAAAACAGATGCTGAAGGCAACCTGCACGATGGTTTTACCGATCCAGAATTGCGTTACCGCCAGCGTTATGTAGACCTAGTCGTGAATCCGCAGGTAAAAGAAGTTTTCGTAAAAAGAACAAAATTGTTCAATGCGATGCGCAACTTCTTCAATACGGCCGGATACATGGAAGTCGAAACCCCTGTATTGCAATCTATCCCTGGAGGTGCTGCCGCTAGGCCGTTTATTACACACCATAACTCTTTGGATATTCCTTTATACATGAGAATTGCCAACGAATTGTATCTGAAAAGATTGATCGTAGGTGGTTTTGACGGCGTATACGAATTCTCCAAAAACTTCAGAAATGAAGGAATGGACAGGACGCATAATCCTGAATTCACCGCTATGGAAATCTATGTAGCCTATAAAGACTACAACTGGATGATGGAGTTTACTGAAAATCTTTTGGAACATTGCGCCGTTGCCGTAAACGGAACTGCCGATGCTACCTTTGGAGAGCACCACGTAAGCTTCAAGGCGCCTTATGCAAGAGTCACAATGACCGACGCCATTATAAAATATACTGGTTTTGATATTTCTGGAAAATCGGAAAAAGAAATATTCGAAGCCGCAAAATCTATGGGAATTGCTGTGGATGAAACCATGGGCAAAGGAAAGCTGATCGACGAAATTTTCGGAGAAAAATGTGAAGGAAACTTTATCCAGCCGACTTTCATTACCGATTATCCAAAAGAAATGAGTCCGCTTTGCAAAGAACACCGCGACAACCCAGATCTTACAGAGCGTTTTGAATTGATGGTCTGCGGAAAAGAAGTAGCGAATGCCTATTCTGAGCTAAACGACCCGATCGACCAAAGAGAACGTTTTGAAGCACAGTTGAAATTGTCGGAAAGAGGCGATGACGAAGCGACCCAATTCATCGACAATGATTTCCTTAGAGCTTTAGAATACGGAATGCCTCCTACATCGGGCTTGGGAATCGGCATGGATCGCTTGATTATGTTCTTGACCAATAACGCTTCGATTCAAGAAGTCTTATTCTTCCCTCAAATGCGTCCTGAGAAAAAAGCAGTAGAGGTAGAATTATCTGCTGAAGAAAAAGGAATCATTGAAATCTTGAAAGCCAATGAAAATGCTATGCCTTTGAACTTATTAAAAGTCAAAGCAGACTTAAGCGGTAAAAAATGGGACGCTGCCATGAAATCTTTGTCCAAACATGCCTTAGTAAAAGTAGCCGTAAACGGCGAAGACAAAATAGTAGAACATATAGGATAATTTTCCTTACGCTAACCAAAAAGACCGTTTAATGAACGGTCTTTTTTAGTATAATCAATTGCCAAATAGCAAAATCTTTAATGCACACTAAAGCCCTTAACCAATCAAGAAAGTCTTCAATCCAAATAAAAAAAGGCTTTAACCCCATACCTTTAATACTATTTTAGCATAAACTTTCGAAACTCATCCTATTCAAAGACAGCAATCCTGTTAAAAAAATTTACAAGTCATAATTTTACCATTATATTTCTTTGATTTTATTTTTAAATGATTTAGATTTGATTTCTTAAACCTATTCAAATCAACAATTATGAAAAAAATATTCGCTATTCTTGCTCTTTTCTTAGCATTCTCAATCAGCGCAGTAGCTCAGGAAGGACAAAAAAATCCTGATACGGCAGCAGCGGCAGATCTTGCAGCCTTAAACAAGGTAGTTCCAATATCAAAAGCATCAGAAAGAGAAATCAAAGAAGCGTTTTATGCGAAACATAAATTCTTAACGCAGACAGATCTTACTGCAGAGCAAAAAGCACAAATTTCTACAGAAACTGAGGCAAAACTAGCAGAACTATTGTCGCCAGAGCAGCTTAAAAAACTAAAAGCAAACAGAGAACTTTACAAAAAATTAGTTCAATAATATACAAAACCAAAAGCCCGCTTATAAGCGGGCTTTTTTTCGCTCCTGTTTTTCTGAAAGTCTTAAATAAATCAGAAAAAATACCTTCTCATTAAACCTTTTATTTTTATCAAGGTCTTACCATCAAACTAAAAATTAATAAAAGGAAAAATTATGAAAAAAATGTTTGCACTTGCAGTATTGATGATCGGAATGACATCGTTTGCACAAGAAAAGCCAGCAGAAGGCAAAAGAGCAGAAAAAGCTAGAATGGAAAAATTGACTCCAGAACAGCGTAATGAAAAACACCTGAAAAAGCTGACTGCCGATTTAAGCTTAAGCGAATCACAGCAAAAACAGATGGCCGCGGTACTTTCTGAGCAATCTGCAAAAAGAGAAGCTAAAAGAGCCGAAAGAGAAAAAGTGATGGAAGCGAAACGTTCTGAAAGAAAGGCGGAAATGGAAGCGACAGACGCAAAAATCAAAACCATCCTGACTCCAGAACAGACTAAAAAATGGGAAGCTATGAAGACGGAAAGACGCGAAAAAGCCAAAGAAAAACTGCAAGACAGAAAAAAAAGAGCTGAAAAAAAGTAAGCAAAAGTTGACTCTTTTTTGAAATTATCTTAAATTGGCTTCAAATTTGATATACTATATCAAAACAAATTCATTTATTATGAAAAAATTTATTGCTATTCTATCTGTATTTTTTGCCTTCACGATCGCTTCTTTTGCACAAGCAAATCCAGCCGAACAAGCAAAAAAAGATGTTGCTTCCTTATCTGAGGCGGTAACGCTGAGCGAGCAAAATAAAGCCACATTCTTGGAGCTTTTCAAAAAGAAGCATGAAGCGCTGTCAAAACCAGGGCTTTCAGATGACAAGAAAAAAGTCATTTACAAATCGATCGATGCTAAATTGAGAGGTACTTTAAATGCCGACCAGATGGCTAAAATCGACAGCAATCCTGCATTATTAAAACAATTGACTCAATAATAACAATTGAGCATGTAATAGAAAAAAGGCTTTCCGATCGGAAAGCCTTTTTTATTTTAGAACTGTTTGGTTACTTTGTCTACAGCCTTTATAGTAAAATCTAAGTCTTCGTAAGTCAAAGCATCGGTTATGAACCACGTTTCATAAGCAGAAGGAGCAATATAAATACCTTCTTGCAGCAATCCGTGGAAGAATTTCTTGAAATTTTCGTTATCGCCTTTTGAAGCCGATTGCAAATCGGTTACCGGACTTTCGTCAAAATGAACCGAAATCATCGAGCCTACCCTATTGATGGTAAACTTGATGTTATTTGCCGTCAATTTTTCTCGTATTCCTTTTTCAAGATAAGCCGTCTTTTCTTCCAAACGCTGGAAAACTCCAGCATCTGTGTGTAAAGCTTTCAACATTTCCAGACCTGCCGCCATTGCCAAAGGATTCCCAGACAATGTTCCTGCCTGATACACAGGCCCAAGCGGTGCCAGATAATTCATGATTTCGTTTCTTGCCCCAAAAGCTCCAACCGGGAGTCCGCCACCAATTACCTTTCCAAAAGTCACGATATCCGCTTTAATACCAAACAATTCTTGCGCTCCGCCTTTTGCCAAGCGAAATCCGGTCATTACTTCATCAAAGATAAGCAAGGTGCCGTTTTTATCGCAAAGTTCTCGCAAAGCCTGCAAAAACCCTTTTTGAGGAGGAATACAACCCATGTTTCCAGCTACTGGCTCTATGATGATAGCCGCAATTTCATTTGGATTAGCCGCAAACAATTCGGCTACATTCTCAAGATCATTGTATTTCGCTAACAACGTATCTTTTGCCGTGCCTTGGGTCACGCCTGGACTGTTCGGCGCTCCGAAAGTAATTGCTCCGCTTCCAGCTTGTATCAAAAACGAATCCGAATGTCCGTGATAACAGCCTGCAAATTTGATAATCTTATCTCTTTTGGTATAACCTCTCGCCAAGCGGATTGCACTCATGCAAGCTTCTGTCCCTGAATTTACAAAACGAATCTTGTCAATATTAGGCACCATCGAAACGGCCAATTCTGCAATTTCTGTTTCTAAAGCTGTCGGCATCCCGAAAGATGTCCCGAGCTTGGCCCTTTCGATTACGGCATTCACAACCGGATCAAAAGCATGTCCCAAAATCATCGGTCCCCAAGAGTTGATGTAATCGATGAGCTTGTTACCGTCCTCGTCGAACAGATACGCCCCTTTAGCAGATTTGACAAAAATCGGCGTTCCGCCAACTGCCTTAAACGCACGGACTGGAGAATTGACTCCTCCAGGAATTACTTTTTCAGCTTCAGCAAAAAGCTGGCTGCTTCTTTGGTATAGCATATTTTTCTATGAAAGAACCCGGAAAGGATTTAAAAACTCCGAGTTGAATTATTTTACTTTTATGAATTGTCCGATCGAAATAGCATTATCCGAAAGATTGTTCAATCTTTTCAAATCGTCGACCGTAGTGTTGAATTTTTTAGAAATCGAATACAAAGTATCTCCCTTGGTTACTTCATAAAAACCTTCTGAATTATTCGGAATTGTTGTGTTTGAAGCTATCGGCTGACTTTTTTGGATCGGCGTAAACGTGGTACCCAAAACTTCAGAATCGTATTGGTGCAGATTATAGCGCTCGATATAGCTAATTAATTTGTCTGGGTATTTTGGATCGGTAGCATATCCTGCCGCTTTCAGTCCTTTTGCCCACGCTTCATAATCGCCTTTCTCTAATTTGAAAAGACTTGCGTAACGACTACGTCCAGTCAAAAATTCAGCATGGTCTTTATAGGATTCCGCTGGGTCATTGTATTTCCTGAAACATTCTTGGTCCGAATCATCATCATGACGCACGCTTTCTCCTGTCCAGCCCGTATGGCATTTAATTCCAAAGTGGTTGTTTGCCGTTTTGCTCAAGGTTCCTGAACCAGCACCCGATTCCAAGATGCCTTGCGCTAAAATAATACTCGCAGGAATTCCGTACTGTCTCATGTTGCTTTTTGCGATTTCCTTGTATTGGGAAACATAATTGTTTACCACTTCGCTATAAACGACTGTTCGTGAAGTAGATTCGATGACTTCAGTAGAGCGATTGTTAGAAGCAGAACTCGATTTTGTAGTTGCCACTGGCTTTCCAGTGTGAGATTTCCTAGTAACCACTTCCCTTTTCGGCTTATAAGCCGTTTTTTTAGTCGTTGCTACTTTTGACTTTGAAGAACCGCAGCTTGCCAGTGTTGCGATTGCCAATAGAAATAAGATTTTTTTAAACATTGATTTTTATTTTGGGTAATTGTTTCTTCTCTAATACCTTGTTCATCCCCTCGATTCCTTGCAATCCGCCTGTATGGATAATCAAGATTTTTGAATTCGCCGGAAAATAATCTTTCTCAATCTTATCCAAAATTCCGAAGGTCAGTTTACTAGTATAAACGGGGTCTAGCGGAATATTATTATTTTGATTGAAATTATTTATAAAATCGATCAGTTCTGCATTCACCTTTCCGTAACCGCCGAAATGATATTCCGTAACCAGCTCCCAATTTTCATTTGTGGCAAATTTACGAATTTCTTCTTTTAGGAAATCCCCTTTTAACGCTGGAAAACCTAAAACCTTTTGGTGCGGCAAGGCCGAATTACTAATTCCCGAAATCGTGCCTCCTGTTCCAACGGCACAGCAGATATAGTCAAATTGCGAATCTTCCTCTGTCACTATTTCTTCACAACCTTTTACTGCTAACGCATTTGTGCCTCCTTCTGGAATCAGGTAAAAATCGCCAAACTTATGTCTCAATTTTTCGATGAATTCGGGATTTTCCTTGTCCGAATACTGCGTTCGCGAAACAAACTCAAATTCCATACCGTTTTGCTGGGCAAATTTTAAGGTCGGATTTTCCGCAATCTTATCCCTTAATTCGTCTCCTCGGATAATTCCGATCGTTTTAAAACCATTCTCCTTTCCTGCAAAAGCAACAGCAGCGATATGATTCGAAAAAGCACCGCCGAAAGTCAATAAAGCAGCATGACCTTCTTCTTTCGCTTTTAGCAGATTGTATTTTAGCTTTCTGAATTTATTTCCCGAAACAAAAGGATGGATAAGGTCTTCTCGGCGAATTGCGACCGAAATTCCATTTTTTGTTATGGGCAGATAGTGTGTTGGAATTTTCAAAATTGTTATTTGCTTAAATCGGTTTTGCTTTTAGATATTTAAAGGAACTCCAGAATTTTCGCGACGGCAGATACTCTAAATTTCTTTCGTTGCCATACGCTTCTCTTTCAAAACTGATATTCCTGTAAGCTTCATTTTTGTTTTTATACTGCATCAATCTGACCAAGTATTCCAAAAAATACCACACAAAAAACGGAACAATCAAGAGTTCCAGCTGCTGGCGGATGTGGATACTTTCATGATTTACCAATACTTTATTTTCCTTGTCAAAAAGATTTTTGAGAATCACAAAAGGAAACACCGTCAGGCCTCGATATCCTTTAGGAATTAAATATTTGGAAACGATTAGAAACATTCATTATAAAGTTTATAAATTTGTATTTATGAATGAGCAAAATAATGAAAATAAATTAAAAGAAGGCGAAGATTTTTATTATACACCCGAAGGTTACAAGTGCTTTACTGAAAAATTTCACCTAAAACGCGGCTACTGCTGCAAAAGCGGCTGCCGCCATTGTCCGTATGGCTTCGACAAAAAGACGGGAACAAACAAAAAACCTTGACGTTTAATTTAATTATATAAAACTAAATTTGCTGAGCCTTCAAAAATAAAACCTTTGAAAATCAGCAACTAAAAAACTTAGCAACTACAAAAAAATGACTTTCCAAGAACAAATACAGCAAGGAATTCCTTCCGTTTTGCCACAGCCGAAACCTTACGAAACCACTATCAACCATGCTCCAAAGCGAAAAGAAATTCTTTCTGCCGAAGAAAAAAAACTAGCCGTCCGCAATGCCTTGCGTTATTTTGACGCTAAAGACCATGCGGTTTTGGCAAAAGAGTTTTTAGAAGAATTGGATACGTACGGCAGAATCTACATGTATCGCCTTCGTCCGGAGTATAAGATGTATGCCCGTCCGATTTCAGAATATCCTGGAAAATCAGAACAAGCAAAAGCCATCATGCTGATGATCCAAAACAACTTGGATTATGCCGTAGCACAGCATCCGCACGAATTGATTACCTATGGCGGAAACGGAGCCGTTTTTCAAAACTGGGCACAATACCTGCTGACCATGAAATACCTTTCGGAAATGACTGAAGAACAAACGTTGGTCATGTATTCCGGACACCCGATGGGACTATTTCCCTCGCACAAAGAAGCACCAAGAGTTGTTGTTACCAACGGAATGGTCATTCCAAATTATTCCAAACCTGACGATTGGGAAAAATTCAATGCCATAGGCGTTTCACAATACGGACAAATGACAGCGGGCAGCTATATGTACATCGGACCGCAAGGAATTGTCCACGGAACCACGATTACCGTTCTAAACGGATTCCGAAAAATAAAAAAATCCCCAAGCGGCAGCTTATTTGTCACTTCTGGATTAGGAGGAATGTCTGGAGCACAGCCAAAAGCTGGAAACATCGCCGGATGCGTTACCGTTTGCGCCGAAGTCAATCCTAAGATCACCCACATACGCCATTCACAAGGCTGGATCAACGAAATTATCGAAAATATAGAAGAACTCGTTCCAAGAGTCAAAAAAGCGTTAGAAAACAAAGAAATTGTTTCTATCGCTTACTTAGGAAATATAGTAGATGTTTGGGAGCGCTTTGACCAAGAAAACCTGCATATCGATTTAGGTTCCGACCAGACATCGTTGCACAATCCTTGGGCCGGAGGCTATTATCCGATGGGCTATTCTTTTGAAGAATCCAACGAATTGATGGCCAACGATCCTGAAAAATTCAAGACCGAAGTACAGAAAACATTGCGTCGTCACGCAGCAGCTATTAATAAGCACACCGCAAAAGGAACTTATTTCTTCGATTACGGAAATGCCTTTTTATTAGAAGCTTCCCGTGCCGGAGCAGATGTGATGGCCGAAAATAATATCGATTTCAAATACCCGAGCTACGTACAAGATATCATGGGACCTATGTGTTTTGACTACGGATTCGGTCCTTTCCGTTGGGTTTGTGCTTCCGGAAAACCCGAAGACTTAGCTAAGACAGACGAAATTGCCTCAAAAGTGCTAGAAGAAATGTCGAAAACAGCACCGATCGAAATCCAGCAACAGATGCAAGATAACATCCAATGGATTAAAGGCGCACAAGAAAACAAACTAGTCGTAGGCTCACAAGCAAGAATTCTCTATGCCGATGCTGAAGGAAGAACCAAGATTGCAGAAGCCTTCAACCAAGCCATTGCCAGAGGCGAAATTGGATACGTTGTTTTAGGCCGTGACCACCATGATGTTTCTGGTACCGATTCTCCTTACCGAGAAACCTCAAACATCTATGACGGCTCTAAATTTACGGCAGACATGGCCATCCATAATGTTATTGGCGACAGCTTTAGAGGCGCTACCTGGGTTTCGATTCACAATGGCGGCGGTGTGGGCTGGGGCGAGGTTATAAACGGTGGTTTTGGTATGGTTCTTGATGGCTCTAAAGAAGCTTCAAGACGCTTGGAATCAATGCTTTTCTGGGATGTAAACAACGGTATTTCCAGAAGAAGCTGGGCCAGAAACGACGGAGCTATATTTGCTATAAAAAGAGCCATGGAAGCGCAACCTTTATTAAAAGTTACCATCCCTAATAAAGTTGATGATGCGCTTTTAGACTTTTAATATTTTCATCAAGCAATTATGAAGAAGCTGAATAGTATTTCATTAATGTTTATGAGCCTCGGATTTTTTATTCTAGGTCTGCTTTTTGAAAATATACGATTAAAAATTGTAGTCTTATCGGCTGCCGCAATCCTAAGCATTGTTGCCGCCATAAGAAGCTTTCAAGAAAAGAAAAAGAACAAATAACACATTCATCAACACTAGGTATTAAAATAAACTGCTATGAAAACTATTAAATTATTACCCCTGCTTTTTCTATTTGCTGTCGCCTCCTGCTCCTCTGTTAGAGTTGCTAGTGATTTTGACAAAAACGTCGATTTTACGAAATACAAATCATTTGCCTTTTTCAAATCCGGAGTCGATAAAGTAGAAATTTCTGATCTGGACAAAAGAAGAATCCTAAATGCTATTGATGCAGAATTGACCGCAAAAGGCTTTACAAAAAGCGAAAGTCCAGATCTATTGGTAAACATTTTTACCAAATCGCGCGAACAAGTCGATATCAACCAATTTAACGCCGGATGGGGTTACGGTTGGGGATGGGGATGGAGCCCTTGGATGTGGGGCGGACGAAGCACTACTGTTTCAACTTCTACAGAAGGAACACTATACATCGATTTGATCGATGCTAGAAAAAAAGAACTGATCTGGCAAGGTGAAGGTGTCGGCGTGCTGACACAGAACATGAACAAAAAAGACGAGCGGATCCAAGAATTCGTCAAAAAAATCTTGGCAAAATACCCGCCTGAAAAAAAATAAGCCAGAAATAACGCAAAACCAAATCAAGACCGCAATCCTATTGCGGTTTTTTTATGCTAATAACAAGACCGACAAGCATTTTTTATGTTTTTTTAAGACTTGTTTCTGCTAAAGATTTGTAATTTTACCAAAACTACAACGTTTGAAAATATGAATGCAGCATTTGAAAGCAACCCTTTGATTGACAGACTTCCTGAACATTTAAAGCAATTTATTAAACCACAGGATTATGCAGACTATACGCCTATAAACCAAGCGGTTTGGCGCTATGTGATGCGCAAAAACGTAGATTACCTTTCAAAAGTAGCACACCATTCGTATCTCGACGGACTGAAAAAAACAGGCCTAGAGATTGAAAACATCCCAAACATGTACGGAATGAATCGCATCCTAAAAGAAATAGGATGGGCTGCCGTTGCAGTCGACGGATTTATTCCCCCGAATGCCTTTATGGAGTTCCAAGCCTATAATGTCTTGGTAATCGCTTCCGACATCCGACAGTTAGAACACATCGAATATACTCCCGCTCCAGACATTATCCACGAAGGAGCCGGCCACGCCCCTATTATCGCCAATCCGGAATATGCTGAATATTTAAGACGTTTTGGCGAAATCGGCTGCAAGGCCATTTCTTCTTCTAGAGATTATGAAATGTATGAAGCCATACGTCTCCTTTCTATCCTGAAAGAAGCCGAAGGAACACCTCAAAACGAAATCGACGCCATCGAGAAAAAAGTAGACGACCTGCAAAATGACATGGGCGAATTATCCGAAATGGCTCTTATCCGAAACTTGCATTGGTGGACTGTGGAATATGGCCTGATTGGCGATATTGACAATCCCAAAATCTACGGTGCCGGATTGCTTTCTTCTATTGGAGAAAGTGCTTGGTGCATGACCGATAACGTAAAGAAAATACCTTACGATATCAATGCAGCGTACCAAAGTTTCGACATTACGAAACCGCAGCCGCAACTATTCGTCACCCCTGATTTTGCACAATTAAGCTTGGTCTTGGAAGAATTTGCCAATAAAATGGCGCTCCGAACCGGAGGTCTTTCAGGCGTCCAAAAACTAATCCAATCAAAAGCATTGGGCACAATCGAATTGAGCACCGGAATTCAGATTTCTGGTGTTTTTACGAATGTAATCGAAAGCGACGGCAAGCCTGTCTATGTACAAACTACAGGAAAAACCGCGCTATCTTACAGAGAAAAAGAATTAGTAGGCCATTCCACATCGTATCATGCTGAAGGTTTTGGCAGTCCTATAGGGAAACTGAAAGGAATCAACCTAGCGATAGAAGACATGAGCCCTAGAGACTTGCAAGCTTACGGCATTTACGAAGGCGAGCGCGTTTCGTTAGAATTCCAAGGCGATATTACCGTTACAGGAGAAATTATTACGGGAACCCGAAACATTCAAGGAAAAATCATCCTGATCAGCTTTAAAAACTGTACAGTAACCCACAATGATACCGTATTGTTCCAGCCAGAATGGGGCATCTATGATATGGCAGTAGGCAAAAAAGTAATTTCTGCTTTTTCCGGCCCGGCCGATGTCAGAAGTTTTGACCTCATTAGCCATGTACCTTCAAGCCATACCATAAAAGCTAAAAAAAGTACAGAAAGAGAAGAACTCGAAAGCCTCTACCTCAACATTCGAAACATACGCGAAGGAAAAACATCCTTCATGACTATCGAGAAAACATTTGAAACCCTAAAAGAAAACCATCCAAAAGACTGGCTTTTAGCTGTTGAAATTGCTGAACTTTTAGACAAAAATCACCAGACCGATTTCTTGCAGAAAGTCATTATCTATCTGGAAAAACAAAAACAAAATCGTCCAGAAGTAGCACACCTGATTTCAGGAGGACTCGAACTGATTTTTGAAAACGAAAGCGTTTAAAAAGAAATAAAAAAAGAACCAGAATCGATTGGCTAAAGCAACACTTTGTCAATCGATTCTTCATTTATAGTCTTTCCGTCATATCGCAAGGTCCAGCCCATTGAATTGGTCGTAATCAGAATCTTCGAAAGCTCGCTAATCAAGCGATTTTGAGCATTCGTCTTTAAAGTCGATTTTTCAATCTTTTTCGCCAGATTAGCCTTCACCGATTTGCTGATTTTATTATAATCGTCGCCCGTAAACGGGTTCATTCGGCTCTGATTCACATCATAAAACTTGATATCCGGATTAATCTTGATCTCTTCCTTTGGAATATACGTAATCGTAATCGTCTTGTCCTTCTCATCAATATCATATTTCATCTGGCGCAGGTCGTACGCCACCGTAACCTCAGCATTAACGATAACCAACGCCTTTTTCTCAAAAGAAATCAAGTCCATCAAATACTTGTCCTGATCTTTATACGTCAACACTTCAGCAAAATGCCCTTCTGTCACAATCAATTTGCCAACATTTACGATACGTTCCTGAATCAGATTCGTATCATATTCTATCGTAGCGCTATCCCCTTTCTTGAATTCGCAAAAGCGAAAAGCCAAAATAATAACTACCACAATTCCCACAAAAATGAGGATTCTTCGCATCACTTTTTTTTATAAAGTTAGAAAAATAAAATCAAGAAGCTAAAAAGAAACAAACATATCGTCCCAAAAAAGAAGTTAAAACCGAATAAAAGGAAACTGATATTGCACCGCCTGTATGCTGTTATGCAAACCTTCCAAAAACTTTCGGTGCTGTTCAGAATCCGAATGAAAAGAACGATGTGCCAATCCCCTCTGAATCCTTTCCACTTCCTGCATCATTGAAAAAGCCGATTCTGCTACCCACGTTTCCGCAAATCGCTTCCAAATATAATCAATAGCAGTCGCGCTCGGATGAATCATGTCCTCCGCATAAAAACGATAATCGCGAAGCTCGTCCATCATGATTTCATAACTCGGGAAATAATATGCGATTTCAGGTTGCTGCGTTCTGACTTGATGGACAGCCGAAATCAAATTTGCTTTGCTCCACTGGTTTTCCACAAAACCATCCTTGATATGGCGGACCGGAGAAATCGTAAAGATTATTTTTGCCTCCGGATTGATAGAAGAAACCAATTTGATCATTTCCTCAAGTCCCTGCGTAATCTCTTCTACAGAAAGAAGCATCTTTTTAAACTCTTTTTGAGGCACTTTGTGGCAATTGGCAACCAATTGTCCGTTTTCGACCTTACGATATACCCAAGAAGTCCCGAGCGTAATTATTAAATGCGAACAGCCTACTATAGCCTCATAAAGAAGCTTCACGTTCGAATTGAGCAGTTCTAGAAATTCGTCTTTAGAAGCCCGACTCAAATCAGAATGAACGTCAAAACAATGCCATCTTTCGTTGTGGAAGAAAACAGCACTTTCGGTAAATTGCTCCTGCAAGACAGCCTTCCGGATCATCTTATTCAACGCTAGAGGATGAAACAAGATGCCAAACGGATTAACTGCATTCTGGAATTTAAAATAATCTAGCTTTTCAGCCATATTCACCGCAAAACACGAACCCAAAGAAACAATCTTAGAATGATAATCTATCGGATGATTGCTTTTTAATATCGGAATTGGAGTAGTGAAATGCATGAGTTGAAAAATTTTAACTCAAAGATACGAAGTTGAAAAATGTAATGACTAAAAAAAATCCCCAGCTACTAAAGCTAGGGATTATGATGATTCTGATGCAGAAGCCTATTGCAATACCGGCACATAACGTCGAGGCGCTTCTCCTGCCAGCACTTTAGCTATCTGGTCTGATATGGCTCCATCAATCAAGCGATCCAGCCAGAAGAATTCTCCAGCCGAATTGATTTCCAGAAAATAATGCTCATTCTCCGGAGTAACGATAATATCTACCGCTCCGTAATTGATCTGATAGATATCCATCATCTTTAATAATTTTTCCTGTACCGATTCAGGCAGCTCATAAGGCTCCCATTGGTCTAGCAGTTCTACACCTTCCCTGCGCCAGTCTACTTTGGCATTCTCCAGTTTTTGAGAATCCACGGCAAACGAAAAAACAGCGTCACCTACAATCGTAATGCGCAACTCCTTCTGTTTCTCGAGCTTTTCCTGAAACTGCATCGGGCAATACTGCAAGCTATCAATCGAATCCAGATTATCTTCTGTGATGACATTCGTAAAAACCACATGTTCTACTCCTTCCTTATCGATAGCAAAAGAACTTTGCATTTTCGTAATTGCGCCCTTAGGATGCGAGCGAACAAACCTTTTCGCCTCTTCTGGATTATTTGTAATGCACGTTTCCGGAATTTTCAGTCCCGAAAAAGAAGCAATTTTCATCTGCTCCTCTTTGCTGTCCAGCCTTCGGTATTGGCTGAATTTGCCAATCTGAAAACAATTCATGCTTTCCAGCATGCCAAAAAGCGTAGCCCTCACCTCTCCGTGCACAGAAGCCAAATATTCTCCTTCAAGCACGCTGCCGAGGCCGCTGCCCAAATTATGGCTCCTTCTGTACCATACTGCTGCAATATCATGCAACGATTCCCTTTCTCCGTTATAATCAAGATAGACCTTCCATTGGCCCTCTTCATAACAGCTTGACAAGCCGTAATACAGCGGATATTGGTCTACATTAAAACGTATTCCCCTTGCATTGTATTTTTTTAGCTGTTCAGAAACAGTCGCTATAGATTCGTTATCGTTGCTATGTGTAATGATTAATATTTTCTTCATAATTTGATTCAGGGGAAAAATTTAAATAAATATAAGCCCTATTTCTTTTCAGGACAATTTTGAAACTAATTTTTCAGCGATAGTCTCGCCAATAGGATACCCAAGATCCCGTTGCAGCATGCCCCACTCGCCTTGAGGATTCACTTCTAAAAAAATATAACGCCCATCCTGATGACGGATCATGTCGATAGCCCCAAAAAAGAGACCCAGCTCGCGCATCATTTTCGTGAGCGAAGCCGCAATTCCATCAGGCAATGCATACGGTTCCCATCCCAAATAAATATCAGTCGCAATACGCCAGTCCGTCTTGCCCCGTTCCGATTGGCCTGCGTTGATTTTTCCGGCAAAAAATGCACCATCCACATACACAATCCGAAGCTCGTATGCTTTAGGAATCATCTCCTGGAAAATCATCGGACAATAAATCAAGGTAGCAAGATCATCCAAATTAGATTCTTTAATCAGCGTAGTAGGAAAAAAAGGCGTATCCCCCAACATGCTGCGAGACAAAGCACCATGCAGCTTGCCGATCATCTGGCTGTTGCATTCTTCATAAAAAAAAGCCTTGACCTTTTTCTGGTCGTTCGTAAAAAGACTTTTGGGCACCTCAATGCCATTACGAGCCGCTACAGACAATTGTTCGAATTTATTGTTGCTGACTTCATGATCGCGCGCCATCGGATTAAACCAAGGCACTTCTTTCAAAGACTCAAAAAAGATATTCCGCATCGTAAAATACTCTTGGAAATAAATCTCTTTAAAATCATCGTCAAGCTCTTCAGGAATCTCTGCCGTCCATAATTTGCGATACCAAACCGCTTCAATATCGGCAACGGCAATACTTTGCTCCCCTATTTGTATGTGGACATTGCTTTTGGCAGTGTCAAGCGAATAGTCAAAAGATAATTTAGAAGAAAAAAGGTCTGTATTCATTCTATACGCCTCTTTCCCTAATTCTTTCAGCCTTTTCATTACTATATCTATCGTATAGTGATCATTGCTGTGTGTAAGACAAAGTATCATCAAAAAATCTGGAATTATTAAATAAAAAAAAAGCCCAAGACATTCAAATCCCGGAGCTTAAAAAAAGAAGCAACAGCATTCCTTATCAAGAACACTGTTGCTATCAATTCATTTTAAGACTTAACTCCATCCTCATCATTATCCGATGGATACTTCATCGTCTGATAAAGATCTTTGATTCTGCTAGTGATGATTTGGCCTGGACCATCTTCACCATCAGATGGAAATTTTAAAGTTACGGCGTCAGTACCACCGTTAATTTTTTCTAGCTCCTTCTCAGGCACTTGGCTTTCCAAGAAATTGGCAAAGAAAGGCTTCTTTAATTTTTTTTCATTTTCCATAGTAATACTAATTTGGGATTAATAATATGTTTATTTTTCAGTCCTAAGATAAAAAAAATTACACTACAAAAACTACCTGAATACAGGTAAATTAAAAATTTAACATATTTATTGACAATTAGTTAGTTACGTACAAGTAAGAAATAGCCCACAATCCCTTTATTTAGTTAGCTCCCATAAAATTCTTCTGTTGTAAAAAATAATTACAACCTACGGAAATTATTTTTCCTCTTGCGGAATCCTTTTTCCTCCCTTTCCAAACTAATTTGCCGCTTTCCGAAATCAACTATCCTCCATCCGAAATTCCTTTGCCACTTTCCGAAGCTCATTTTCCGCCTTCCGAAACTAGTTTTCAACTTACGGAAATTGCTTTGTCGTATTCCGAAGCTTATTTTACGCCTTCCGAAACTAGTGTTACCCTTACGGAAATTACTTTGTCGCTTTCCGAAGCTTATTTTCCGCCTTCCGAAACTAATTTTACCCTTACGGAAATTACTTTGTCGTATTCCGAAGCTCATTTTCCGCCTTCCGAAACTAGTTTTACCCTTACGGAAATTACTTTGTCGTATTCCGAAGCTCATTTTCCGCCTTCCGAACTTCCAAAATCAAAAATCTTCCCTCCTAAATCTCCCCCTGTCCTATTTTGCCCCCAACATTGTCTAATATGCAACCTTTCGGTTTACTTAATTGCAGCTACATTTGTCATAACAAAAACAAAATCAATCATTAAAAAAGTTAAGCAATGGAAAATCCAAAACAACCTATTACAGTAGCAGCAACCGTAAAAGCACCGATTCAAAAAGTATGGCAAAGCTTTACGGCACCAGAACATTCCGTAAACTGGAGCTTCGCCTCAGACGACTGGCATGCGCCAGAAGCCGAAAACGATTTAAGAACCGGCGGAAAGTTCAGAACCAAGATGGCCGCAAAAGACGGCAGTATGAGCTTCGATTTTGAAGGAGTGTACACCAATGTAGAAAACCACAAAAAAATCGAATACAAGCTAGGAGACGGCCGTTTCGTAAGCGTTTCCTTTGAAGACCTCGGAGACAGCGTAACCGTAACCGAGACTTTCGATCCAGAAAACACCCATCCTGTCGAATTTCAAAAAGCAGGCTGGCAAGCTATCATGGACAATTTCAAAAAATACACAGAAACATTATAACCTTACTAATCAAAAAATAAAGACATGGCAAAAGAATTTTGGGTCAATCTTCCCGTAAAAGAGATAAGCAAATCAAGAGCATTTTTCAAAGCAATTGGCTTTACAGAGAACGCGCAGTTTAGTGAAAATCCTACCATGGCCTCCTTTTTCTTAGGAGACAAGAACGTAGTCGTTAACTTCTTTCCCGAAGCCCTTTTTAAGAGCTTTAGCAATACTGAAATTGCAGACACAGCAAAAGGCACCGAAGCCCTCTTTTCTATCGATGCACAGTCTCCCGCCGAAGTAGACGAAGTCGCGAATAAAGCAGTAGCAGCCGGAGCAAAATTATATGCAAACCCAGGCGAGAAAGACGGCTGGATGTACGGCTGCGGTTTCAGCGACCTCGACGGCCACCGCTGGAACGTACTCTATATGGATTTTAGCAAAATGCCAAAACAATAAACCTACTACCAATAAAAAAGCCACAACTAACTGTTGTGGCTTTTTTTATATTCAGACGAATTTTCTATTTCACAAAATCTTTCGCTTTCTCTAAAGCCTCTGGAATGCCTCCAGCGTTCTTTCCTCCCGCAGTCGCAAAGAAAGGCTGTCCGCCCCCGCCGCCTTGGATGTATTTACCCAACTCCCGTACGACCTGTCCAGCGTTCAAGTTCTTTTCGGCTACCAGCTCTTTCGAGATATAGCATGTCAGCATCGGTTTTCCTTCCTCTGCGGTAGCCAGTACTAAGAAAAGATTGTTTCCAAGAGTTCCCAATTCATAAGCCAGATCTTTAGCCCCTTCCTGATTCAGATCGACCTGTTTTGCTAAGAATTTAATACCATTGATTTCCTCTATTTCTGAAGCCAATTCCCCTTTCAGGTTTTTCGCTTTTTCTTTCAATAAAGCTTCAAGCTGTTTTTTCAGCCTAGCATTCTCTTCCTGCAACGAAACCACTGCCTTGATAGAATCCTGCGGATTTTTCAATGTCTCTTTTATCTCTTTCAGCGTATTTTCCTGCGAAGCAAAAAATTCTTTTACGCCTTCATTCGTAATCGCTTCGATACGGCGTATTCCTGCCGCAACAGCACCTTCGCTCACGATCTTGAAGTACCAGATGTCTGCCGTGTTTTTCACGTGGATACCGCCGCAAAGCTCCATGCTTTCTCCGAATTTTATCGCTCTTACGTTATCGCCATACTTCTCTCCGAACAAAGCCATAGCGCCTTCTTCCACAGCCTGCTTGAACGGAATGCTTCTTCTTTCGATCAGCGGCAATTGCTCTTGGATTCGTGCATTGACAAAATCCTCCACTTCCTTTAATTCTTCATCCGTCACTTTAGCAAAATGCGAAAAGTCAAAACGAAGATGGTTTGGCGCCACCAAAGAACCCTTTTGTTCCACATGCGTTCCTAACACATGTCGCAAGGCTTGGTGCAATAAGTGAGTAGCCGAGTGATTGCTCGCCGATTCGCTTCGTAATTTTGTATTGACCAGCGCCATGAATTTCCCTTCTGGATTCTCCGGAAGTTCTTTTGCAAAGTGCAAGATCAAGTTATTTTCTTTTTTCGTATCGATGATTTCGATCGCCTGATTAGGCGTAAATAACGTTCCTTTATCACCAACCTGACCTCCGCCTTCTGGATAAAAAGGCGTAGCATCTAAAACAATCTGGTATAATTTACCGTCCTTTTTAGAATCTACTTTTCTATATCTCGTAATCTTGACTTCTTTTTCTACTTCGTCATATCCTACGAAAGTTTCCGTATTTCCATCTACCAAAATCGTCCAATCGTCTGTAGAAGTTTCTGATGCCGCGCGCGAACGATCTTTCTGCTTTTGCAATTCGACATCGAACTCTTTTTCGTTATACGACATTCCTTTCTCTTTCAAGATCAAGGCTGTCAAATCTTTCGGGAAACCAAACGTATCATACAATTCAAATGCCTTAGCACCTGAAACCTCTTGTCCTTTAGTTTCTTTCACTACGTTTTCAAGCAACTGTAATCCCTGGTCTAACGTTCTCAAGAAAGAATTCTCTTCTTCTTTGATGACATTCGTAACCAAATTCTGCTGTGTCTTGATTTCCGGGAAGAATTCGCCCATCTGGTTGGCTAAAACAGCCACCAATTTATAAATGAACGGCTCTTTCGTATTCAAGAAAGTAAATCCGTAACGGATAGCACGACGCAAAATTCTTCGGATTACATAACCCGCACCCGTATTCGAAGGCAGCTGTCCGTCAGCAATCGCAAAAGCAACGGCACGAACGTGATCCACGATAACGCGGATTGCAATATTCGTCTTGTTTTGCTCTTCGCTTATATCCTTAACTTCGTTGGAAGTATACTTGTAACCTGTAATTTTCTCAACTTCTTCAATCAATGGTGTAAAGACATCCGTATCATAATTAGACGTTACGCCTTGCAAGGCCATGCACAAGCGCTCAAATCCCATACCCGTATCCACGTGCTGCGCTGGCAATTTCTCAAGAGAACCATCCGCTTTACGGTTGAATTCCATAAAAACGTTATTCCAGATTTCCACTACTTGAGGATGGTCATTATTGACCAAGCTTTTTCCTGAAACCTTTGCTTTCTCTGCCTCGCTTCGTAAATCCACATGAATTTCCGAACACGGTCCGCATGGTCCCTGCTCACCCATTTCCCAGAAATTATCTTTCTTATTCCCAAGAATGATGCGGTCTTCATCAACCAACGTTTTCCAGATGTCCCAAGCCTCTTGGTCAAACGGCACGTTCTCGGCAGGATTACCTTCAAAAACAGAAACGTACAAATTCTCTTTCGGAATTTTATAAACTTCTGTCAGCAATTGCCAAGCCCAGTTGATGGCTTCTTTTTTGAAATAATCGCCAAAGCTCCAGTTCCCCAACATTTCGAACATCGTATGGTGGTAGGTATCAAAGCCAACATCCTCCAAATCGTTATGTTTTCCAGAAACACGCAGGCATTTTTGAGTATCTGCAATCCTTTTGCTTTTCGGTACGGCATTCCCTAAAAAATATTCCTTGAACTGGGCCATCCCAGAATTGTTAAACATCAAGGTCGGGTCGTCTTTGAGCACGATTGGCGCAGAAGGCACGATCAAATGGCCGCGTTCTTCGAAAAATTGTAAAAATTGCTTTCTGATATCCTGTGATTTCATCTGAAATTGGGTTTTATGATCTTTAAGTTAGGATTCAACGCTTTAGGAAGCCATCGTACCCTTCACTATTTTAAAATTGCTTTTCTAAAAAATAAATAAGGCGAACCAATGAAACATTTATTAAATTTGTTCGTCTAACAATGTAACCGTTTGTAATTTATTCTTACGTACAACTGGTTATAAAGTTATAACTTTAGTTATACAAAAAGTGCAAAAGTAGCATATTTTAAAATATGAAGAAGGTAAAATATTATTACGATACCGAAAATTTAGCCTACCGAAAAATCAAGCCGAAGAAAGGACAAAAATTAGGCGTAATTGCCTTATTTTTATTAGCTTCCGGATTGTTTGGGTTCTTGTGTTTCGTAATCTTGATTAATACCCCGTTCTTTGAAACGCCTAAAGACCGATTGCAAGCGCGAGAAATCGAAAATATGAAAATCAACTACGCCATCCTGAACAAAAAGATGGACCAGATTGACGAAGTTTTAGAAAATGTTGCCGAACGCGATAACAATTTATACCGTGTCTATTTTAACTCTTCGCCTATTCCAGAAGAACAGCGAAAAGCAGGCTTTGGTGGTGTCAATCGCTATAAAGCTCTTGAAGGATATGACAATTCCGAACTCGTTGTCAGTACGACAAAACGCGTCGATGTCATATCAAAAGAATTAGTAATCCAGTCCAAATCTTTAGATGAAATCTTGAAATTAGCGAAAGAAAAAGAAAAATTATTATCTGCAATTCCAGCCATACAGCCTGTCAAGAATGAACAGCTAAAACAGATGGCTTCTGGGTTTGGATATAGAAGCGACCCGTTTACGAAAATCAGGAAGTTTCATGCCGGGATGGATTTTTCAGCTAAAACCGGAACTCCGATTTATGCTACAGGAGATGGCGTTGTTGAACGCGCCGACAATACCGCGTCAGGTTATGGAAACCATATCGTAATTCGGCACGGATTTGGATATGAAACTTTATACGGACATTTAAGCAAATACAAAGTAAGAGCCGGACAGCATGTGAAACGAGGCGATATCATCGGATATGTAGGAAGCACTGGACGTTCCGAAGCACCGCATTTGCATTATGAAGTGCATAAAAACGGAGAAGTCGTGAACCCTTTGAATTTTTATTACGGAAATATTTCGGCGGCAGAATTTGCAGCCATATCAAAATTAGCGAACCAAGAAAACCAATCTTTAGATTAATGCATTTAGACTTATCGCCAGACAAAAGATATTACAGCATTGGAGAATTAGCCAAGGCATTTGACGTGAACGCTTCGCTTATCCGCTTTTGGGACAAAGAATTCGACATCCTTAAACCCAAAAAAAATGCAAAAGGCAACCGCATGTTTACGCCCGAAGACGTAAAAAACCTCCAGCTGATTTATCACTTGGTTAAAGAACGCGGCTTTACGCTCGACGGTGCCAAAACGCATTTAAAAGAAGGCCAGAAAAAGACATTGGATAAATTTGAGATTATCAGCAAATTGGAATCAATAAAAATGCAGCTGACCAACATTAAAAACGAATTATAGCGTTACGCTTTAGTAAATAGAAAACAAATCAATAAATAAACTCTAAAAACAAAAACAAATGAGAAAATGGATTATTATCGGGGTGATTTTAGTTGTAATCTTCGGAATCTACAGCTGGGCTAAGGGAATCAACAATACGGCTGTTTCTCTAAATGAAAACATCAGAGAAGCTTGGGGGAATGTGGAAACTTCTTACCAAAGAAGAAACGACCTTATCGGAAACCTAGTAAACACTGTAAAAGGTGCTGCAGATTTTGAGAAAGGAACGTTGACAGCTGTTATCGAAGCACGTTCGAAAGCAACTTCAACTACAGTTGATCCAAGCAATATCACGCCAGAACAATTAGCAGAATTCAGCAAAGCACAAAGCGGTGTATCTTCTGCCTTATCAAGATTATTGGTAACTGTTGAAGCCTACCCAGAATTAAAAGCAAACCAGAATTTCTTGAAATTGCAAGATGAATTGGCTAGTACTGAAAATCAGATTTTAACAGCTAGAACTAGATTCAATGAAGCCGTTAAACCGTATAACAATCACGTCTTGACTTTCCCAAATTCTATATTTGCAGGAATGTTCGGATTTAAAGAAAAAGCGTATTTCGAAGCAGCAGAAGGCGCTGAAAAACCTGTAGAAGTAAAATTCTAAAAACAAAAACTCAATGTCAAAAGTAGAAGATTTCCTAACTCCAGAAGAGGAGAGCGAGATTGTGAAAGCCATTTCGCAAGCCGAAAAAAACACTTCGGGAGAAATAAGAGTCCACATTGAAAATCATAATGAAAAACCTCCGCTCGAAAGAGCCCAGGAGGTTTTTAATTTTTTGGGTATGGACAATACGTTGATGCGAAACGGCGTACTGTTTTATGTAGGCGTTTCAGACCATACCTTTGCCATAATAGGCGACGAAGGGATTCACAAGGTAGTTGAAGAGGATTTCTGGGACTGTACGAAAGACACCGTTATTTCTCATTTCAAAGAAAAGAAATACAAAGACGGGTTGGTTGCCGGAATTTTAAGAGCCGGTGAAAGATTACAGCAGTATTTTCCTTTTAGCAGTGACGACTCTAATGAATTATCTAACGAAATATCTAAAGGATAAATGAAACTTTTCTCTATAAAAAAAACTTATTCCTTATCCTTTCTTTTAGTACTGCTCATTCAGGTTGTTGGATATTCGCAGTTTAATATTCCGCCCAAACCTGATTTCCAGACTAGCGTATATGATTATGCTAAAATTCTGAGCAACTCTGAAAAAACGGATTTGGAAGCAAAGCTTATTCGCTATTCCGATTCAACAACTACGCAGATTGTAGTCGTTACCGTTGAAACTATAAATGGCGAAGATATCGGCCTGCTGGCTCCTAAATGGGGGCACGCTTGGGGCGTTGGACAAGCAAAAGAAGACAACGGTGTTTTTATCCTTTTGGCAGTAAAAGAAAGAAAAATTTGGATTGCGCCAGGCTATGGCGTTGAAGACCGTCTGACAGCAGGAATTACTGGAGAATTGACCCGAAATATAATCATTCCCGAATTTAAAGCGGGGAGTTATTATAGAGGGCTAGACAAAGGCGCAGACGCTATTTTTGATGTCTTAAAAGGAAAATACAAAGGAACGCGGAAACAAGACAAAGAAGAATCTAACCCGGGAGGGCTGATCTTTTTTATAATTATTTTTATCGTGATCATCGTTATCATTTCTAAAAATAAAAATAACAGAAACGGAGGCAATCGCGGAGGCGGATTAGACCTCTCCGACATTATTATCTTGAGCAGCTTGGGCCGTGGCTTTGGCGGAGGTTCTTCCGGAGGAGGCTTTGGCAGCGGTGGTGGTTTTGGTGGCGGAGGCGGTGGCTTCGGTGGAGGTTTCGGCGGCGGCGGCTTTAGTGGCGGCGGCGCTGGAGGAAGCTGGTAACATCTATATCATAAAACAAAAAAGACTGCAAATTGCAGTCTTTTTTTATAGCTAAATCGTTCTAAATTAATACAACAACGTTTGGATGGCATGAGCCGGAATCACGACTTCTGATTCTGATTCGTTTACAAACAATTTATACTTTATTTCATTATCTGATTGGTTCATCACGACAGTTACCATTTCTCCGTTAGCATTTTGGAATGAAGTGCTCAACAATTGGCTTCTGCTGGCAGCCGTGCTTACTCTTTTTGCCTCTGGGCGAATAAATTTTGAGAAATGCCCGATGTAATAATATGATGGCGTATAAATCAATTTTCCAGCAGCTATATCCCCATGGATTGGCGCAAAACAGAAATTAGAAACATGGTTGGGCCCTCCTTTTTCATCTAAAAGAATATTCCAATCAGTCCAAGCAACGGTTCCATTGTTGAAATCATTGATCATATTGATTCCGTAACGCTCAGCATTCGCCCAAAATTGATAACGCGCTGGATTAAAAGCTTCGATACAACCTTCGGTAAACATTAGTTTTTTATCCGGAAATGAGTCGGCAACTAGTTTTACATTATCAAACATCGGCTTGCCGCCATTCCAAGTTTCATACCAGTGAAAACCCATTCCCCATGCATATTTCGATGCTTCAGGATCTGAATAAATAGTATTGGCACGCTGTACCATCAAATCTCTGTTGTGGTCCCAAACGACTATTTTTTTATTTTCGAAGCCATTCTTTTCCATCGTAGGCCCAAGGTATTTTTTCAAGAAATCTCTTTCTTCTTCTGCCGTAAAAATACAAGATTCCCATGTCTGGGTTGCCATTGGCTCATTTTGCACGGTTATTCCCCAAATCGGAATCCCTTCCTTTTCATAGGCCTTAATGAATTTCACATAATAATTTGCCCAAGCCTGATAAAATTCTGGAGCCAATTTACCGCCTTTCAGCATGCTTTTCGAATCTTTCATAAAAGCTGGCGGGCTCCAAGGACTTGCATATAGCGTCATCTCTTTTCCGGCAGCTTTCAGCGCTTCTTTGATTAAAGGAATCCTGAACTTTTTATCGTGATCGATCGAAAACGACTTTAATTCTTTGTCATTTTCATCGACATAGGTATAGCTCGCACTGCTAAAATCAGAACTGTGGATGGTCGTCCTGATTAAAGAATAGCCAATACCTTTTTCCTTGCTGTAATAGGCGTTCAAGAATTCTTTCTGCTGCTCTTTTGTAAGCTTTGCATACACTTCGGCGCTGGCATCTGTAATAGCCCCGCCAATTCCCATAAAAGTCTGGAATTGCTTGTTCGGATTTACAAAAACCGAAACTTCGTTTTCTAAAGGTTGTTTTGAAGGCCTGAATTCAAGATTTGTTGCTGATGGTGACAGCCTCAACTCGGTATTTTCTGCCGTGGTATACACCTTGATTTTTTTTCCGCTTGCTGAAAATGGCTTGTTCTTCGAATTCTGGCTGAATCCGGCAAAACAAGTCAGCGCCAACAAGACACTTACTACTTTTTTTCTCATTTGAATATTTAATTTTGGTTTGCTAATTTACCAAATTGAATATTAAAATTTCTTAAAAGCTGTCCTTAAAAGCCAAAACCGCCTTCCTCTTTTTTCTTTCCTCCAAATTTTTCAATCTTATACGTCAGCGAGAACATGGCATACCTTTTCAAAACCGTATTTTGGATATCCTGAATCGATTCTGGATTGATATACCTTACGGCACTTTGATTCTGATTCAGTACATCATATACTTTTACTTTAAACAGTAGTTTGTCGTCCATAAAATTATAGCCTAAACTGGTATTTAGGAGGTAGAAGTCTTTTTTATAGCCATCCGAAATATTCGAATTGTAAGTATATCCGAAGTCATTCCCGAAAACAAAATGCTTTGGCCAATGGCTCGTTGTCTGTACCTTGAAGTTATGAGTAAAATTAGAAGAGCTTTTTACCGAATAATTCGTGTAATCTGTCATATTTAAAGAATAGGTGTACGATGGCTCGATTGTCAGCAATTCGCCATAATCCCATCCTACGCTAACTTGTTGTTCGAGGGTAACTCCTCTTGCTTCGTACAAGGCATTATTTGTCAATCCTTTGTTTAGATTAAAGTTTGTGTTGGCGCCTAAACTAAACCTAAATGTATTTTGTTCTTTTTTTATAGACTTGCTCCAATTCAAACCTCCATAGCTATAATACGTATCATTTATGTTCTGGTAGTCCGCTCGATTTATCAAATCAGTAGGATTGAAAACTCTTGAAAAAACAATCTGCTGTTCGTAATAATTAAATCCTGCGTACAGATAAAAACCTGATTTCGAAGCGTAGTCGTAGTTGTTGAAATTCAAATGAAAATTATGGTTTTTTGTCGGCTTCAAATTCGGATTACCCGTAACTTGATACAACGGATCCGTCAAATCGACAACTGGAAGGATCTGCGCTGCTGTAGGCAATTGAACATCAAAATTATAGTTTATATACAACGATTTTGATTTGGAAATCCTATAATTGAACCAAGCGTTTGCAGACGGATACACATAATTTTTATCTATGTTGCTTGTCGTTCCATTATACAGCGACGTATTTTCCATAGTGATGACTTTCGTACCGAGCGTAATTCCTCCTGCATATTTGTTCTTTCTTAGGCTCAAGGAAGCATTCGGATTCAGCGTGCGTGTCTTTGACATGAGATTATAAGAAAGTAGGTTATTAAACTCAGAATACTGACCAGAGGCTTCATTCAGATTGAAGGTCGATTTGCCATTGTCATACTCTTTCCACTCATAGGAGGTCCTGACTGTCAATGTCAAAGAATCCGTTATCGGTTCTGAATATCCTATTCGGGTATAATAGGTATTATCTTTTATGTCGTCGAATACTCTTTGGCGGCGAATATCCTCTGTCCTGTCGGGATCTTGAAAGAAATAGGTCTCAGAGTTTGTGATATTGTCCCTGTCATTACTTTTATTGGTATTGTTAAACGTAAAACCAAAGTTTCTTCCTTTCTTCTTAAACCTTTTGTGAAGGTACATTTCGTTTCCGAAACTAGACGACGCGTTGTTAGTCTTTGCAGAGTTGGTGCTTTCGTTCACCAAACCTAAATTATTAGTTGAAGATTGTTCCGAGAAATCTTTCGAAATCGAATTGCTTTTCACCAAACTTGGACGTACAGACAGCGTCAATAATGAGTCGATTTTATACTCAAATTCAAGATTAAAATTATGTCCGTCACTTGTTTTTCGTGTCGTACCTTTTGATTCTGTTATAAAAGTGCTGTTCGTTCCGTCTTCAGATGTTAGAAGATTTTCCGTCCTGCTTCGAGTATCGTTATCGGTTTTGGAATTGGTGTAAAAATAACTTCCGTTAGGCTCCAATTTCTTGAACCATTCATCGGCAAAATTAAGGCCTATCATGCTCGACTGCGTAATTCCTTCATTGCCGCCGCCGAAATTCATCCCGTCTATTCCAAACGAACCATTGCCATTTACATATGTATTTCGCCCGCCGCCCATGGCATCGAAAATTTCGTCCATGGAAAAGCCTACTGAATTGATATTATTTGAAGAAGCCAGTACGCTGATTTTCTGCTTGTCCTTGAAATAATTTACAAGACCGCTGGATTCGTATCTTTTATCCGTTCCATAACCGCCCGTAAATTTCCCAAACAAACCTTTATTCTTGTCTTCTTGGATTGTAATGTTGATACTTTTGTTATTGGAACTTGCGCCATCGCCGGACAATTTTTCTTCTTTAGTTTTCGTATCCGAAACTTGAATTTTGTCAATGATTTCCGAAGGAAGGTTTTTTATGGCTACTTTTCCATCTTTCCCAAAAAACGATTTCCCATTCACGAGAAATTCGTTTACCTCTTTTCCGTTTACCTTGATCTTTCCGTCCTTGTCAATTTCCACTCCTGGAAGCTCTTTTAGTAAAGCTTCTACATTGGAATCAGGACGAACCTTAAACGAAGAGGCATTAAATTCTAACGTATCGTTTTTGATTCGGATTGGCGGTGCTTCGCTTACGATAACAACTTCTCCTAAATTTGTGACAGCGTCAGAAACAAAAACATCGCCCAAGTCGATATCCGATGTCAATTTTGGATATTCCTTTTCCCAAGTCTGATAGCCCAAAGAGGCTACCTTCACTATAAAAGGCTGATTGATTTTTTTGACTGTAATTAAAAAGTTGCCGTTCTTGTTTGTAATCGTATAATCAATTACTGTGGAGTCTTTTGCAGAAGTAATATAGACCGTTGCTGATTCAATCGGCTTATTCACTTCTTTACTGATTGCTTTTCCTTTGATTGTAAAAGAATTTTGCCCAAATGCTGCATACGAAAGCAGGGCAAAGAGAACATGGAGGATGATTCTTGGCATTAAGTTAGTTTTTTGATTGATGATTGTAAGAAAATAAAACTGCGAATTACAACTTTTATTGTCAAAAGAAATAATTTCTTACATAATTTTTAACAAACTGTATAAAAAACCTCACATTCAAAAATAACTCAAAGATTTTTTGTATGGACAAAAAAAAAGGACTGCTAGAAAGCAATCCCTTAGTTTGTTTAAAATTTTAAACTATTATTTTTCTCTGATGTAAATATCAATTGGCACTCCTGAGAAATCCCAGTTTTCACGGATTTTATTTTCTAAGAATCGTTTGTAGGGTTCTTTTACATATTGCGGCAGGTTGGCAAAAAACACAAACTGTGGCGTAGGCGTTGGCAACTGCATGCAGAATTTGATTTTCACATACTTCCCTTTTAAGGCTGGCGGCGGATAATTTTCTATGATTTTCAGCATGTGGTCATTGAATTTTGAAGTTGCGATTCGCTGCTTTCTGCTTTCAAAAACTTTTACCGTTTCTTCCAACGCCTTCAACAAACGTTGTTTTGTCAAAGCCGAAGTAAAGATAATCGGCACGTCTGTAAACGGCATTAATTCTTTGCGGATTTTTGCTTCGTATTCTTTTGTCGACATGGTATCTTTTTCAACCAAGTCCCATTTATTGACTAAAATAACAACACCTTTTCTATTTTTCTCGGCGAGCCAGAAGATATTCTGATCCTGTCCTTCAAATCCTCTTGTAGCATCAATTATCAAGATACAGACATCAGAATGCTCAATCGCACGAACAGAACGCATTACAGAATAAAATTCTAAATCTTCTTTTACTTTTGCCTTGCGTCGGATTCCCGCCGTATCGACTAAATTGAATTCAAATCCAAAACGGTCAAATTTGGTATCGATTGCATCACGAGTAGTTCCTGCAATATCAGTCACGATATATCTATCTTTTCCAATCAAGGCATTGATAAAGCTTGATTTTCCTGCGTTCGGACGGCCAACAACTGCAAAACGAGGCAATTCTAGCTCTTCTTTTGTAGGCTCTGGTTTTTCAGGAAACGCTTCAATCAATGCATCTAACAATTCTCCTGTTCCACTGCCCGAAATACTGGCAAACGTATAATAATCTCCCAATCCAAGGTTATAGAACTCAACCGCATCTTTTTCGCGCATGGCGTTATCCACCTTATTTACGGCAAGCAACACTGGCTTTGTTACTTTACGAAGCAATTTCGCGACAGCATCATCCATCGGCGTAATACCTTCTTCTACATCTACGACAAAAATAATAACGTCGGCCTCATCGATTGCCAATTCGACCTGCTTTCTGATTTCGCCTTCAAAAACGTCTTCAGAACCGCGAACATAACCGCCAGTGTCAATAACAGAAAACTCTTTTCCATTCCATTCGCTTTTCCCGTAATTTCTGTCACGGGTAACACCCGATACAGAATCTACGATAGCTTCTCTTCTTTGAATCAACCTATTAAAAAGTGTTGACTTTCCTACATTTGGCCTTCCGACAATGGCAACGATATTGTTCATATTATTTTTTGAAATATTTTGCAAAGGTACGTTTTTTGTTTCAAGTAAAAAGTGTAAAGTTAAAGGTTGTTGTTTTGGCCTCATTTCTAGACAGAGGTTTAACGACAATTTAGCATTTTCATCAAAATAAAAACAGTAATTTGGTGTTATAGATTTCAAGATGGATTTTGATAAAAACATAAAGCTTCGCCCTAAATTTGAGCAGTTTTCACCAAAGACAATTGATGAAATCAAATTGTCGTATGAAAAAGTGAAAACGTTCGAATCGGAAGATTTTAAATTTAAAGATGCTGGAAACCACATCTGGCTGGGCGTTGGATTGTTCCGAAGAGAATACTGGTCGCCATCACTTCACATCGAATTAGATACGTATGAAGACGGCAGAACCTACGTAAAAGGAATGTTTGGACCTGACCCTGTCTTATGGTTTATCTTTTTGGCCATGCACTTTATTGTCGGCGGGTTGTTTATCCTTTTCGGAATTATTGCTTATTCGAAATGGACATTTTCACAGTCAAATGAATTTGACTTAGTCGTGATGTTCGCGCTTCTGAATGCTTGGCTTCTGCTCTATTTTATCGCACGACTAAACAGAAAAAAAGGAGCTACCCAAATGCGGGAACTCCTTTCACTAGCCAATAAAATTATTGCCTGATTATCTATTATTGTAGCCGAATCGTTTTAGCTGATACGCGCTATTTCTCCAGTCTTTGTTGACTTTCACATACAATTCAATATGAATCTGCTTTCCGAAGAACTTTTCTAAATCTTCTCGCGACTGCATTCCTACTTTCTTCAATGCAAGGCCTTTGTGTCCGATAATGATTCCTTTTTGCGTATCGCGTTCGACCATGATTACCGAACGGATTCGGATGATATTTTCATCTTCTAAAAATTCTTCTGTCTCTATTTCTACAGAGTATGGGATTTCTTTTTCGTAATTGATCAAGATTTTCTCACGAATGGTTTCATTCACAAAGAAACGTTCGGGCTTGTCTGTTAAAGCATCTTTTGGATAAAAAGGTGGCGATTCTGGCAAAAGATCAATGATTCTAGCAAAAACTTCTTTTACATTAAAATTTTCCAGCGCCGAAATAGGATGGATTTCTGCATTAGGTACTTTTTCTTTCCAAAGCGCAATCTGTTCTTCCAATTGATCTTGGTTCGATTTATCAATCTTATTCAAAAGCAATAATACCGGAATCTTCGCATGGATGATCTTATTAAAAAAAGCTTCATCTTTTAGTTCTTTCTCGCCTATTTCGACCATGTAGATTAAAATATCGGCATCTTCAAAAGCAGATTTCACGAAATCCATCATCGAAGACTGCAGTTCATAAGCTGGTTTGATAATTCCGGGCGTATCCGAAAGCACGACTTGAAAATCTTCTCCATTTACGATTCCTAAAATCCTATGGCGTGTTGTTTGTGCTTTTGACGTAATTATGGAAAGCCTTTCTCCAACAAACGCATTCATTAAGGTCGATTTTCCAACGTTAGGATTACCAATAATATTTACAAAACCTGCTTTATGTGACATCTCAAAAATAATTTATGTTGCAAAGGTAATCATATCAGTCCAATAGAAGAAATAAAACATTTTTCATAAAAACGCTTGTTTTTCAAGATAATCGTTGTAAATTTGCACCCGAAACATCGCGGGATAGAGCAGTAGGTAGCTCGTCGGGCTCATAACCCGAAGGTCACTGGTTCGAGTCCAGTTCCCGCTACTAAGTTTATTGAGGTTTTGCCCAATAACAAAGACATATTGAGAATACAAACGCACATCGCGGGATAGAGCAGTAGGTAGCTCGTCGGGCTCATAACCCGAAGGTCACTGGTTCGAGTCCAGTTCCCGCTACTAAGAAAAGCTTCAGAGAAATCTGGAGCTTTTTTTGTTTTGGACTACCTGTGCCAACCAGGGAACCACTCAAAATGATTCAGATTCACATGCTGTAGACAAAATCTTAGCAACCTTATACAGTAGTATTTCAAAAGGTAGAAATCCACAAATATTTGTAACAGCCTTTACAAATCACCTTAGTTAATCATTTCTTAATCCCTTAAGAAAGTCATCAGCATTACTATAAATTCGTCTTCTTAATTCGAATAAATAAGCCATGCCTTAAAAAATGACTAATTACCATGATATCCCAAAGCAAATCTTAAAAACAACTTTTACATTAAAAAATTGATGTATACTACACTCTTAAATATTGCGATTTTTCAAGGAATAGTCTTAGGCTTGCTTATTTTAAAGTCTTCCTTATTTAATAGTAATTCAAACAAACACCTAGCCTGCTTACTATTTACACTTTCAATTCTTTTACTGAATCATGTTCTTGAGCTTGAAGGTGCCTATACTCCCTATCCTTTCCTGCACTTTATTGACGATGTCGAGTGGGCATTTCTAGTACCTGTTTTTATATTTCTGTTTATTATAAATCGGATTGACGATGCTGTAAAAAATAAACAAAAAATTTATTTGTGTTTTATTCCATTTGCCTATTCCGCTATTCTTAATATTATAAACGATCTTGATAGTGTTGCAGGAATTTATACTATACCTGAATCAGGCACTTATCTAATCCAAATACTTGGTCTGCTTCAACTTATTTTAGCTGTTACATTTATCCCCTTTCTGCTGCTTTACTCTTATTTTATGATAAGACATTTAAAAGATCCACAAGAAAAAAAATGGGTAATTATTGTATTAACCCTTGTTTCTTCATTGTTATTTGCTTGGCTTATTACCTGTCTAGCCGGCTTATTTCTTCAATATGACATTTCTTCTACTATGAGCGTTTTAGCTTTATCTGCAACGTTCATAATTCACTGGACAGCTTATATGGGCATTTACAAATACAAACTGGCCAAAAACAAAGAAGCTATTTCCAATTTTCTAAATAATGATTTGGTCATTTCGTATAACAATCTGCAAATTGTAGAAAATAGTACACCAGAAGAATACAAGGAATCTATTACCGCAGACAATCTTTATTTTCAAAAACTAGAACTTCTTTGCAAAGAGCAGCACATTTATACTGACAGCACATTAAACAGAGAAAAAGTCGCTGAAAAACTAGGCATAAGTGCGGGATATGTTTCACAAATTGTAAACACGATAACAGGAGACAATTTTGCCAATTACATTAATCAATACAGGGTCGAAGCTGTTAAGGAAATGATCTCAAATTCTGAATATGAAAACTATAATTTGTTGACGATGGGATTAGAATCCGGGTTTACTTCAAAAACGACTTTTTATAAAGCCTTTAAAAAAGCTACTGGCCAAACACCCAATGAATACAAAAACACCTGCAAATAGGTACCATTTTATACATTTTTAAGCTTTTGAAACCTTTTCTATTTTTTCTTATGTGAATTTTGGAGCTCAATAATTCAAATCACTTTTTATGAAAAAATTTTTATTACTAGCTGTTGTTACAGTTTTAGGATTTGCAAATGTCAATGCCCAAAAAATTAAATTTGGTGCTAAAGGAGGTTTAAACTTTGCCTCTATCAGTGGAGATAACACGAAAGATATTGATGCTGTAGCTGCATTTAATTTTGGTCTTTTATCAGAAATTCCTATTTCAGATAAATTTTCTTTTCAACCTGAAGTAATGTTTTCTGGTCAGGGATATAGTTTCAAGGACAATGATAATCTAGTTGCCTTAAATTATCTGAACGTTCCTTTAATGGGGAAGTATTATTTAACAAAAGGATTGAGTATTGAAGCCGGACCGCAACTTGGTTTTTTACTTTCTGCTAAAAACGAGAAGAAAGATGTAAAAGATTCGTTTAAAACTTTTGATTTCGGTGTTAATTTTGGCTTAGGCTATAAACTTGACAATGGACTTAATTTTGGCGCAAGATATAATCTGGGATTAACTGATATTAATAATTTAGATAACTCTTCTAGTAAGAACAAAAACGGAGTACTTCAAGTATCTGTTGGTTATTTCTTTTTCTAGAACTTACTAATTTCAAAAAAACCACTAATTGTTATTAGTGGTTTTTTTCATACTTTCTAACTTTCTTATTCTGAAACTTTCACGATTACTTTTCCAACACTTCTGGCCGTTTCAACATACATATGGGCATCTGCTAATTTCTCAAAAGGAAACGTTTTTGAAACATGAGCCTTAAGAATTCCTTTTTCTAAAAGAGAAGCTACTGTCTTCATGTCTTCACCGCTAGAATGTACCATAATAAAATAGCCGTCTACATTTTTTGCTTTTGCTTTTTCAACAAGCAGTTCGTTTAATCCGGATGGAATGCTAATCAACGTACCACCCGGTTTGATTACTTCTAAAGAGCGGTCGATATTGTCTCCTCCGATAGTATCCAATACAAAATCGATATCTTTTACGACATCTTCAAAAGGCTGTGCTTTATAATCCAAATGTTCGTCAGCGCCAAGCGATAACACAAAATCTTTGTTGGCCGCAGAAGACGTACCGATGACATACGCTCCAAAATGTTTCGCAATCTGCACTGCAAAATGTCCTACTCCTCCAGAGGCCGCATGAATCAGTACTCGGTCGCCTGCTTTTATCTTTGCATTCGTAATCAATGCCTGCCAAGCCGTAAGAACCGTAAGCGTTGCTGCTGCCGCTTCATCAAAAGAGATGTTCTTTGGTTTTAAAGCCAGCTGTGATGCCGGGGCCGCTACATATTCAGCATACGCTTTTCCGTGTCCTGGAAAATTAACCATTCCGAAAACCTCATCTCCCTTTTTAAAAAGTTCAGATTTAGACTCGACCACAACCCCAGAAACATCCCAACCGAGAATTATCGGACTTTCATCTTTTATTTTTCCATAAGTCCCATTTCCCTTTCGCGTCTTGATATCTACCGGATTGATACTGATTGATTTTGTTTGTATTAAAACTTCACCCTCTGTAATAGTAGGGATGGGTACTTCTGAAACAATTAAATTTTCAACTGTTCCAGGCTCTTTTAAAATTATTGCTTTCATTGTTATTGTATTTTAAAGCAAATTTATACTGATAAATTTAATACTATTGGTATAATATTTCCAAAATGCAGTACATTTGCATCATGAGAAAAGAAAATCTACATCAGCCGTTTTCCATAACTTATGTAACTTTGGATGTATGTCCGAAACAAGAACACACGCATACTTTCTTTGAACTTGTGTATATTATTTCAGGAACTGGTAAACAGTGCATCAACCAGAATAAATTTAGCTATTTCGCCGGACATATGTTTTTGATTACTCCAGAAGATTGCCATTCTTTTGAAATTGAAACGACTACTGAATTTTTATTCCTCCGCTTCAATGATATCTACATCCAAAATGGCGGCTTGCCTACCGAAAACATCAAGCGGCTTGAATATATCTTGCAGAATGCCAACCATCAGCCTGGGTGTATCTTAAAAAACCAAATCGACAAAAGCTTGGTAAAGCCAATGGTAGATGCAATCGTAAGAGAATCCATAAACGCCGATCTTTTCAACAAGGAGCTTATTCATCAATTGGTAAATACGCTTATTATTATTGTTGCCCGAAATATCGCCAAATACCTTCCGGAACAAGTAAATACCAGCACCGAAGAAAAAGCAATGGATATTCTGCAATACATCCAGAGCAATATTTACCATCCTGAAAAACTCAAAGCAGAAAACATCAGTACGAAATTCGGCATCTCAAATGCCTATCTGGGCAAATATTTCAAACGCCATACGAACGAAACCATGCAGCAGTATATTGCTACGTACAAAACCAAGCTCATCGAACACCGACTACAGTTTAGCGACAAACGCATCAACGAGATAGCAGACGAATTCGGATTTACTGACGAAAGCCATCTCAATAAGTTTTTTAGGAAACAAAAAGGAAGCAGTCCGAAAGTCTACCGAAAGACAATCAGAATGTAATTGTTAGGTAATTTACGATTTGTAAAATTTAGGATAACTAAAAAGATAATCACAAATTGAGATTCGAATTGTCTTTTCTATTCGCAAGCCAGTGCCCGCCTTAAATTCTCGTTTTTTGCCCTAATAAATATAAGCAAGAAATCAGAAAATCGCGTGCTTCATTTGTTATTAATACGTAATTTAAACTATTAAATACTAGATAGTTAGTAACTATTTTTTAATAAATACTTATTCTAAAAATCCGTTCTTCAAAAATTATTAAAATTAAATTTGGAATGTTAAAGCGATAAACCCTGCAGGTATAAATATCCTTTATAAAACGATTTCCTTCCAATCTTAAATTTTATAATTATGTTTAAAAAACGATTTTTATTAGCTTTAGTATTCGCAAGCATGTCGGGACTTTCCTTTGGGAAATCGTCTTCTGCCAACAGCCTGCAAACCACGAATGTTTCTACAGCTTCTACTGCAGCAATGCTTGCAAATCCATTCCAAGGATTCAACCTTTTTAATCCTTCTGCTTCTTTTGCTTGGAATTTCTTCGAATGCACAGGCGGTGGTTCTGAAACCTTTTCAAACCTAGGTGCTGCTTCTAGTACTTATGCAACAAGAACATGGACAGGCGACAACGGCGTAGCTTGGTCTGCAACAGACGCAAGAACTGATCAAGATCTTACAGGCGATGCTATCGCTTTAAGAACAAGTACTTTAAAAAACACAAGTATTGTAGCGAACGGTATCGGTACGCTTTCTTTCAAATACAAAAGAGTTTTCTCTGGAAATTCCACTTTAAAAGTATTTGTTAATGGAGTTCAGTACGGTGGTGACATCGCTGTTACTTCTGATGTTACTGCAACTACATTCTCACAAGCCATCAATGTTTCTGGAAACGTAGTTATCGAAATCAGAAACAGCGGAAACAGAACTATTGTTGACGATTTATCATGGAACTGCTACTCAGCTGTTGCTGGTCCAGAACTTCAGCTAGCAGATGCAGCTGGAACAAACCGCGAGTGCGGAAGCTTAGCTGTTGATTTTGGTTCTCACGCTGTAGGCCAATATCACGATGCTGTTTTCTCTGTTAAAAACCTTGGCACTTCTGCCTTGAACGTGACTGCTTTGACATTAAGCAACACTACAGACTTCTCTATTATTTCACCATCAGTACCTTTTACGGTTGCTCCGTCAGGTTCAGGATTGGTTTTGGTTCGTTTCCAAGGCGCTGCTGCTGGAAACAAGATTTCTACACTGACTATTGCAAGCAATGATGCTGATGAAGCTTCTTGCGTAGTTAATTTGACTGGAACTGCTCTTCAGCCATGTGTTGCGCCAGTTATTACAGGTGCTGACGTTACGGTTTCGAATATCGCTTACGCTTCTGCTGACGCAGCGGTAACTAGCGCGACAGCTGACAAATATCTTGCTGTTCTTTCTACTTCAAGTACTTTATCTGCTGCTCCAGCTAACGCTACAAGCTACAACGTAGGTGACAGCCTTGGAGGCGGAACAGTAACGTATAACGGAACTAGTGCCAACTTCTCTCTTACTGGTCTTACAGAAAACACGCCATACCACCTTTTCGTATTCCCTTACAACAATACAGATTGTACTGGAGGTCCATTATACTACACAGAAGCTTCAATTGACGAAACTTTCACAACTACTGCTGCTCCATGTATCGGTGGAAACGAAACGTTCTCAAACTTAGGAACTGCTTCTAGCACATACACATCAAGAACTTGGACAGGTGATAATGGCGTGACATGGTCTGCAACTGACTCTAGAAACGACCAAGATCTAACTGGAGACGCTATCGCTTTGAGAACTGGAATTCTTACTAATACGACTCCTGTTGCTGGAGGTATCGGAACGTTGAACTTCAACTACAAAAGAGTTTTCAGCGGTGATTCTGTATTAAAAGTATTCGTAAACGGAACACAATACGGTGCTGATATCAATGTTACTTCTGACGTTACTACTGCTTACTCTCAAGCTATCGATCTTTCTGGTCCGATTACTATCGAAATCAGAAACAGCGGAAACAGAACAATTATCGACGATTTGTCTTGGAATTGCTACACGACACCTGATGGTCCAGAATTGCAGTTATCAGACAGCGAATTGATCTTGAAATCATGTGGTGATTTTACAATTGATTTTGGGGCGGTATTGCCTAACACAGACAAAGTTATCATCTTTACTATCGAAAACTTAGGTACTCAAGATCTAGAAGTTAGCGCTCTTACGTTAAGCGATGCTGTTAACTATTCTATCGTTAATCCATCGGTTCCTTTCACATTAGTACCTTCAAGCGCAATTGAAGTTGAAGTAAAATTCAACAGCGCTACATTAGGAAACAAACTTGGAACTCTTACTGTAGTAAGCAATGATGCAAACGAAGGTTCTTGCGTAATCGACCTTAAGGCTAGCGCTCAAGAAAACTGTGTAGCTCCAGTTGGAACTGCTGTTATCGCTTCTTCTAACATTACTGATACTACTGCTTCTGTAGCAGTTTCTGGTGTTACAGCTACTGGATACCTTGCCATGATCAGTACAACTGGTGTAGTTACAGCTCCAGTTAACGGAACAGCTTACCAAGTAAATGATATGCTAGGTGCTGGAAAAGTAGTTTATGTAGGTACAAATGCAAACTTTGCTCTTTCTGGATTGACTGCTAATACTAACTATTCTATCACTGTATATCCATACAATGCTGAATGTATCGGAGGTCCTCTATATGCTACAACGCCTGCAAACGACGAGATTTTGACTACTGGCGCTCCATGTGTTGGAGGTACAGAAACATTCTCTAACTTAGGAAGCAGCGCTAGTTCTTATGCTACTAGAACTTGGACAGGAAACAATGGTATCAATTGGTCTGCAACTGACGCTAGAACTGACCAAGACTTAAACGGCGACGCTATCGCTTTAAGAGTAGGTACTTTGACAAATACGACTTTTATCACAACAGGTATCGGTACATTGTCTTTCAACTACCAAAGAGTTTTCACAGGTGATTCTGTATTGAAAGTTTTCGTTAACGGTGTACAATACGGTGCTGATATCAATGTTACTTCAACTGCTACAGCTACTTATTCTCAAGCTATCAACGTATCTGGAAACGCTACAATCGAAATCAGAAACAGCGGTAACCGTGTAATCATTGACGACGTAGCTTGGACTTGCTACGGTGCTTCTCCAAGAGCAGCTGCAGAAGTTAAAAAAGGTACTGCAGCCTTGAACAACGAAGTAAAATTATACCCAAACCCTAGCAATGGCCAATTCCAATTGGATTTTGCAGGTGAAAATGCAGATATCACTGTATTCGATGCTTTAGGAAAAAACATCCTTTCTAAAAAAGTAGCTTCTCAAGAAGTTATCGATTTAGGAACTTCTCAAAAAGGAATCTACATCGTTGTTATCAAATCTGGGAACACTACAACTACTAAAAAAGTAGCTATAAAATAAGACCGCTCTTATTGAACTTGCCCAGCAAGCATAAAAAGAAACCATCAATTTAATTGATGGTTTCTCTATTTAATATATTCTCATCCTTTGGATCCTGACTGCGTTTACTATAGCCAGCAGTGCCACGCCTACATCGGCAAAAACCGCTTCCCATAACGTAGCCAGTCCGCCGGCCCCTAAAATAAGCACGACCACTTTTACGCTAAAAGCCAGCGTAATATTCTGCATGACGATTCTTCTTGTCACCTTGCCTATTTGTATCGAAGAAGCAATCTTGCTCGGCTGGTCGTTCTGGATTACGATGTCTGCAGTTTCAATCGTAGCATCGCTTCCCAGTCCGCCCATGGCAATTCCAGCATCGGCAAGCGCTATCACGGGAGCATCGTTTACGCCATCGCCGACAAAAGCTATCGTCCTTCCTTTATCCTTCAATTCCTGTACTTTTTCAACTTTGTTCTCCGGAAGCAAGTCGCCATAAGCCGCATCAATCTGCACCTCTTGCGCTACCTTATCTACGATACTCTGCTTGTCGCCGCTCAGCATGACAGTTTTGATACCCAGCTCATGCAGTCTCGAAATAGCAACCTGGGCATCTTCTTTCAGCTCGTCTGCAATCGTAAAATAACCTACATATTCATCATTAACGGCTACGACAACTATAGTTTCCACTTTCGATTCGATAGCCTTGTCGTACGCAATGCCATATTTTTTAAGCAATTTCAGGTTTCCGGCCAGTACTTTTCTGCCTTCGACTGTACCTGACAGTCCGTGCCCCGCAATTTCTTCCACATCTGAAACCGAAACGGATTTATAACTGTCTTTCGAATAACGGACAATCGCATTTGCAATAGGATGCGTCGACTTGCTTTCCAAAGCCGCCGTCAAAACCACCAGCTTGTCTTTATAAATCGTATGAGCTATCACTTCCTGCACTTCAAAAACACCTTTCGTCAAGGTTCCCGTCTTGTCCATGACCACCGTGTCTACTTTTGTCATTACGTCGAGATAATTGCTTCCCTTAAACAAGATGCCATTTCGCGAAGCCAGTCCGATACCTCCAAAATAACCCAGCGGAATCGAGATGACCAAGGCACACGGACAAGAAATCACCAAGAAAACCAACCCGCGGTACAACCAGTCGTTAAAAACATAGTTTGCTACAAAAAGATATGGGAGCGAGACAATCGCAATAGCCAAGAAAACTACAATCGGCGTATAGACCTTAGCGAACCTTGAAATAAAAAGCTGTGTTTTTGATTTCCGGGCCGTCGCCTCCTGCACCATCTGCAATATTCGAGAAAGCTTGCTGTCTTTAAATAAGGCTGTGACTTTTACATCGGCCAAAGTCTGCAGATTGATCATGCCCGCCAAGACCGCTTCCCCTTTTGTTTTGGTATCCGGCTTGCTTTCTCCTGTCAGGGCAGCCGTATTAAAAGCGGCCGTTTCGGATAACAATTCCCCATCCAAAGCGACCTTCTCGCCCGGCTTTATCTGGATAATCTCGCCTAGAACTACCTCTGACGGATTGACTACTACAGGCTCATTATTGCGAATTACAGTCACCTCATCAGGACGGATGTCCAGCAAGGCCTTGATGCTCCGCTGTGCCCTTTCGACTGCAGCATCTTGAAACAGCTCCCCTATCGCATAAAAAAGCATGACAGCAACACCTTCAGAATATTCTCCAATCAAGAAGGCGCCTATCGTGGCAATCGACATCAGGAAAAACTCTGAAAAGATATTGCCGTTCCGGATTTCCTTTACCGCTTGATAATTGACTTTCAATCCCACCAAAAGGTAAGCAGCAATATACCAGACAAGCGTAACCGGATAGCTAAAAAATGCCGCTTCGGTTTGTTCCAGCAAGATTCCCGACACCAAAAGCAAGAAGCTGGCTGCAGCCGGAAAATATGTTTTCCATTGGCTGTCGTGGCTGTGCGAATGCCCTATTTCGCTATGATCGTGTGCCATAGTTGTATTTTTAGGTTAATGTTGGTGGCCTCCGCCCCCCTCGCTTTTCAGCAGGTGGCTCTGGATATAATACGCTCCTTTCAAGACGATTTTGGCGTCGGCATCAATTTTTTGCAAGACCGAAACCTGTACGAATCCCAATTGCGAAGTGCCCGTTTTTACTTCGATACGCTGAAAATGGAACATCTTTCCCGCCTCTTCATGGGCATGCCCGTCCTCATGCGAATGCCCCTCTTCTTTATCATGCGAGGCTTCTTCATGCCCCTCTTCCAGTATAAAGATAAATTCCCTTCCTTCCGCCTTTATCACGGCCTCTACCGGAAGCGCCTGCACGTCTTTGGCACCCACATCAATCAAGGCATTGACATACATTCCTGGAATCAGCGTCTGGCTTTTGTTCGCAATATCGGCATGGACTGCCACCGATTTGGTCTCGTTCTCAAAAGCCTTGCCGACATTAAAGACCTTCCCGCTAATCTCCGTATTGTCCTGATTGGTCAATACGAAGCGGATGTTCTGCCCCGGCTTTACCTTCTGCAAATCCTTTTCATACACCAGCAGGTCGACATGCAATTGCGAATTATCCACAATGCTCAACAGCGGCTTGCCCACTTCCGCATTGCTTCCTATCTTGATGTTGATCTCGGTGATATAACCTGAAATCGGCGCCAGAATAGGCATTACCGAACTCGGGCTGTTGCTTCCGCTCAAGTTGAGCACCGCCAATTGCTGTCTCAAAGAACTGAGCCTTGCCTTTTCCATCTCAAATTCCGCCTTCGTCTTCTGGAAGACTTTCTTCGAATTCACGTTTTCTTCGCTCAGCGTCTTCTGCCTTTCATACTCCAGCGTCAGGAATTCCAGATTGCTTTTCGAAGTCAGGTAGGCTTCCTGCAATTTAGCAAATTCCGGGCTTTCTATAGTCGCCAGCACCTGTCCTTTTTTAACGGACTGCCCTTCGATCACGTTTATAGACTTCACGATTCCGGTTACGTGCACCGAAACATCAGCCTGGTTCTGAGGCGGCAGTTTGGTATAGCCGTTGGCATTCACGACCTCGCTTAGGTTTTTCATCGCAAAAGTCCCCAGTTCGATTCCTGAGGCTTTGTATTGCGCTTCGTTTAGCTCTACTTCTTTGACCGGAGCCTGTTCTTTTGGTTTCGCTTCTGTAGTTTCTTCTCCATGGTTATGCCCGTCATTTTCGGTATGACGGAGCGAAAAATAGAGAATCAGGGCAATCGCAATCGCCGCAAGGCTTCCGTATACTATAGTTCTTCTGTTCATCTTGATATTATTGATTCGCCAGAAACTGCAAGTTGATTACAGTCTGGTTAAAGTTATTTACTGCATTGATATAATTCGTTCGGATGCCCAAAGCCGTCTCCAGCCCCTGCACATATTCCACATAAGAAATGTCCCCATTCATATATGCCTTTCCTGCATTTTTAGTAATCAGGTCTGCATTAGGCAATGCTGTGGCTTTATAATAATCGACCAGCGACTGAAACGTATGCAACTGCTGCAGCTGCTGTTCGTGTTGGTTGATCAGCTGCGACTGCATATAGTCGGCATTTTTTTGCTGCATTTCAATGTTGGTCTTAGAAGCCTGTATCTTAGCAATACTGCTTCCTGCAAAAATCGGCAGCGAGATGCCTACCGAAAATCCTTGAAAACGCAGCGAGCCATCATACGAAACCGTTTCGCCGTTCACTTCCTGGCTTCCCTTGAAAGATTGTATAAAATAGCCTGCCGTAAGGTCTGGCAATAAGGCCGCTTTCTCCACTTTGCGGCTTGCTTCGGCAACATTCACTTGTGCTTCCGCGAGCTTAAGATTCGGATTCTGCTTCACCAAAGCACTGTCTAAAACAGCTAACGAAGGCAAGGCTGCAAAAGCAGTATCGCTCACGGCAAAATCCTCTTTCCGATTCAAAAAAGTCTTGATTTTGGATTTTTCGACCCAGATCATGGCTTCGTTCTGCTTGATTCGTTGTTCCAGTTCCTGCTGCTTTGCCACGGCTGTCGTTTTTTCCAGCGAATTTGTCTCGCCCGTATCAAAACGAAGCGAAGCTGAACGCACGAACTTTTGCATAAGGCTGTTCTGCTTAGAAAGCATCTTGTTCAATTCAGAATAATACAATATCGCATTCCACGACTGACGGATGTTGAACGTAATTTCCTGTCGGGTCACTCCCGCTTTCAGCTGACTCAAGTTGCTGTTCTCAATCAGCAGCTTTCTTCTTGCACCATATTGAAACGGACTGAACGTTTGGGATATGCTGAAATTCTTATCCTGTGCATTCGAATTAATCTGCCCGAACGTTCCCGTCACTTCCGTCTTCGGCAGATCAAATGCAGTGCCTTTTAGCTGCGACTGCATCTTGCTTTCCAGCTCAGACGATTGGATCAGCGAATTGTTCTTTATTCCTGACTCGATGGCCTGCTTTAAATCGAGGCTTTTTGGAACTTCTTGAGCGTTGGCATTGGCTGTAAAAAGCGCCAAGATTACGATTGAGAGCAATGTCGTGTTTTTGTTCCTTTTAAATCCTTTTTCAAAATAATAATACAAGATCGGCAGTACAATCAGCGTCAAGATCGTTGCAGTCAGCAAGCCGCCGATTACTACGGTAGCTAACGGCTTTTGTACTTCTGCACCCGCACTACTGCTGATGGCCATTGGCAGAAAGCCTAAGGAAGCTACGGAAGCCGTCAAGATAACTGGTCGCAATCTCACCTTTGTTCCTTCTTTTATACGTTCATAAATATCGTTCATTCCTTCTTTTTTTAATTGATTGAAATAGGCTATCAGTACGATTCCGTTTAATACCGAAACCCCGAATAATGCAATGAATCCGACTCCCGCCGAAATGCTGAACGGCATGCCCCGAATCCACAAGGCAAAAATGCCTCCGATGGCCGATAACGGAATTGCCGTAAAAATCAACAGCGACTGTTTTACAGAATTGAAGGTAAAATACAGCAAGATAAAAATCAGTCCCAACGCAATCGGAACCGCCACCATCAAGCGCTTGTTCGCATCAATCAAGTTTTCAAACTGTCCGCCATACGTAGTATAATAACCCTCTGGAAGCACGAGGCTCTTGTCTAGCTTGGCCTGGATTTCTTCAACAACGCCCTTCACGTCCTTGCCTCTCACGTTAAAACCGACAACAATCCTGCGCTTTCCATCCTCGCGGCTGATCTGCATCGGGCCATCCTCATACTTGATGTCGGCCACCTGCTCCAGCGGAATCTGGTTGCCAGACGGCAGCGTAATAAACAACGATTTCAAGTTAGAGATATCCTGTCGGCTGTCGGCTTCCAGACGTACCACCAGATCAAACCTTTTTTCTTTTTCATAAATCACCCCTGCCGCCTCTCCGGCAAAGCCGATGCGAATAACCCGGTTCAGGTCGCCAATGTTCAATCCATAAAGCGCCAGCTTGTCTTTGTTGTAGCGTACCGTAATCTGCGGCAGTCCCGCAACGCGTTCGAGCTTGGCATCAGAAACACCTTCCACGCCCTGAATCAGCTGCAATGCCTCATCGCCCTTGCTCACGAGCATGTCGATATCGTCTCCGAATATCTTAACGGCTACATCGCTCCGCACGCCTGTCATCAGTTCATTAAAGCGCATCTGTATCGGCTGTGAGAATTCGGTCGTAGCACCCGGAATATCCTGCAGGGCTTTTTCCATCTTCTCCATCAATTCCTCCTTGGTCTTGGCCGATGTCCACTCTTTTCGGTCTTTCAGCAAGATAATCATGTCTCCTGCCTCAATCGGCATCGGGTCGGTCGGAATTTCGGCGCTCCCTATCTTGGTCACCACCATCTTGATTTCCGGAAACTTGGCCTTGAGCAGCTGCTCCGCTTTGGTTGTCGCCTCGATTTCCTGCGAAAGCGAGCTGCCAGAGGCAATAATCAAATGGGTTGCAATGTCTCCTTCGTCTAACGTAGGGATAAACTCTCCCCCTAACGAACTGAACACGAACAACGATACGGCAAACAATCCTACAGCCGCAGCAATGACAATTCCTTTGATTTGTAGCGCCTTCTGCAGTATTGGACTGTAGAATCGCGTAATCGCCTCAATAATCCTGTCGCTTATATTTTTAGTATGACCTGTCTCTTTTTTCAAGACCAGCGCGCTCATCATCGGCACATAGGTAAGCGAAAGTATAAAGGCTCCCAAGATGGCAAACGAAACCGTCTGTGCCATCGGGCTGAACATCTTTCCTTCAATGCCGACCAGCGCCAAGATCGGCAGGTAGACAATCAAGATGATAATCTCGCCAAAGGCCGCACTGCTTCTTATTTTTACCGAGGCTTGGTATACCTCATTGTCCATCTGTTCTGCAGTAAGCACCTCCTTTTTTCGGACCTGCAGCCTGTGGATGATGGCTTCTACGATAATCACCGCCCCGTCGACAATGATCCCGAAATCGATTGCTCCCAAGCTCATCAGGTTGCCGCTTACGCCGAAAAGCCGCATCATGGCGATTGCGAACAGCAAGGCCAGCGGAATCACGGAAGCCACGACCAGTCCGGCACGCCAGTTTCCGAGCAGCAAGACCAATATAAAAATGACGATAAGGGCTCCCTCAATCAAGTTGGTCTGCACGGTATGGATGGCCTTGTTGACCAATTTCGTACGGTCCATAAACGGTTCGATGGAAACTCCTTCCGGGAGCGATTTCTTGATCTGTTCCATCTTCTCCTTTACTCTCTTCACGACTTCGCCGCTGTTCTCGCCCTTGAGCATCATGACCATGCCGCTCACCTCTTCGCCTTTACCGTCTTTGGTCACGGCGCCATAGCGGATGCTGCTGCCTATCTGTACCTTTGCGATGTCGCGTATCAGGATCGGAATCCCGTTCTGGTTTTTTACTACAATCTTGCTGATGTCGTCGATGTTGCTCACCATCCCGATACCGCGTATAAAATAAGCGTACGGCTTTTTGTCGATATAAGCGCCGCCCGTATTCTCATTGTTCGATTCCAACGCCTCAAATATCTCAGGAATGGTCACATCCATGCTCTTCAGCTTGTCTGGCTGCACGGCAATTTCATACTGCTTGAGGTTGCCGCCCAGGGTATTCACTTCTGCTACGCCCGGCGTTCCGATCAGCTGCGGCTTGATGATCCAGTCTTGTATGGTACGCAGGTCGGTCGCATTGTATTGGTCTTCGTAGCCCTTTTTAGGAAATACGACATACTGATAAATCTCCCCAAGTCCCGTGCTCACAGGTGCCATTTCGGGCGTGCCTACATTTTTCGGAATGGCATTTTCTGCCTCCTTGATGCGTTCCGATATCTGGGCTCGGGCCCAATAGATATCTACATCCTCTTCAAAAACGACAGTCACGACGCTCAGCCCGAAACGGCTGATGGAACGCAATTCGACGATTTTGGGAATCGGCTTTACAGCCTGTTCGATAGGATAGGTGATAAACTGCTCTACTTCTTGCGTAGCCAAAGTAGGCGAGCTCGTAATGACTTGTACTTGGTTGTTGGTAATGTCTGGCAGGGCATCGATCGGAAGGTTATAAAGCGAATAGCCTCCCACAACGACCAGTGCCAGCGTAAACAGTCCGATAATAAATTTATTATGGATGCTGAAATGGATAATCTTGTCTAACATAGATTATAAATTACTATAATGTTGATTCTATCCGAAAGTATCCGGATTCGTTTGCGGAAATCCCGCGATAAATCAGCCGACTCTCATCGGCAAAACATTATACTAATTGCGGCGGCTGCCAGATCGACCCGAAGAAACTGGATGCGATCGATTTGTAAAAACTTGGCGTTTTTGTATAGGAATTTTCAAAATAAGGCACTTCAAAAACAGCAACCGACTGCATGATAATCGGGGTAGTACAGCAGGCGCAGATGCAAAACGGCGTACAGAAATCTTCATGGTGCTGTTCGTTCTGCAATTGCGAAACATGAGACAAGGCCGCCGATTCCGGATGCGCATGCGCATCATTGCACGGCAAGACCATCAATACCAGCAGGTACACTGATAAAAAGGACGTTAGTATATGCCTCGCTTGTTTCATGGAGTAAATGTAGGAAAAAATAATTTACAGACAACCAAATCAATGCTATAGAATCATCTAGCTGTCCTATAGCGGCTAGGACTTGCCTAAGCAGCCCTAAAACAATACCATTTTCCTGCGGATAGCTCACACAACCCAATACGACAGCCCATACCACTACACTATGCGACAACCACCATAAAAACCAACACATTGAAGAACAGAACACTAACAACAAAAAACTAACTTTTTTCTTACTTTATTATTCGCAAAACGAGAATTTGTTACATTTCCTATCTTTCGATTAACGGTACTTCTTATTATTTAAATTTACAGTATTAACCTATTAAATTTTATGTAAAATGAAATCCAAATCACTATTCATTGGCCTATTTGGCCTAAGCGTTTTATTTGCGAATGCGCAAAATGTTCAATCCAACAGCTTCTTAACGAGCGGCGGTCTCAATGCCGGAAGCGGCGGCGCCGGACAAAACACCTATTACGGGTATGAAGCCGGTATGACCAACACATTGGGCAACCACAATACCTTTATCGGTAACTTCAGCGGAAAGTATAATGCCAACTGGGGAAATACCTTCCTAGGGTCTTATGCCGGACAAAGCAACAGTTCCGGTTTTGCAAATACCTTTGTCGGTATTGCTGCCGGAGATGAAACCAACGGGCACTCCAATACCTACGTGGGCGCCTATTCGGGTTATTTAAACAACGACACGCACAGCACGTTCCTAGGCCTTGAATCCGGAAACAACAGTTCAGGAGGCTACAATGTCTATGTGGGCGCTGGTGCAGGAGAAGGAACTATAGGCGAAGGAAACGTTTTCTTGGGCATCCGATCCGGATTCAGCCAGACTATAGACGGCGCTTTTATCGTAGAAAACTACAACTATTCCCAGCCTAATCCGCTTATCAAAGGAGAATTCGCAACTGGAAAAGTCGGAATCAACGTTACAGATTTCCCTTCAACAGCAGGCTCTGTAGATGTATCAGGCTATAAATTCTTCGTCAAGGGAGGACTTCTTGCAGAAGAAATCCGCGTAGCTACCACCTGGGCCGACTATGTTTTTGAAGAAAGCTACAAGCTTCCATCCCTAAAAGAAGTAGAGCAGCACATTGCCGAAAAAGGACACCTTATGAATGTGCCGTCTGCAAAACAAGTCGAGCAAGACGGTATTTCTGTAGGCGAGATGGCAAAAATCCAGCAAGAGAAAATAGAAGAACTGACGCTTTATATCATCGAGCAGAACAAAATCAATGAAAAACAAGCCGAAGAGCTGAAAGAATTGAGAGAAATGGTACAAAGCCTAGCCGCTAAAAAATAAGATGCTATGAGAAAATGTATACTCTTTCTGACCTTCATTCTTGGGGCAGTACAGCTGCAGGCCCAAGGATGCGTGCCCGACATCACCCTCACTACCTACGAAACAACGACACCTGTCTTGCATCAGGCTTCCAATACCGTAGTGGGTTCCTCCGGCTATGGAGTGAGTCCGGGCTACGACAGCACGCTTCGTGCAGGAGTCTTGGTAGAGCTCAAAGACGATGTCTATATCAAATCGGGTGCCTTGTTTCTGGCTCATATTGCGCCATGCGGGAAGCCAAAAGCAAGACAGCAGGGACTCTCTGACAAGTCTGCCGCTATATCAGCCCTTATGGCCTACCCGAATCCGGTACAATCGACACTGAACCTTTCTGTAGACCATGCAGAGTTATCAAAAATAACGCTGGCTACGCTCGACGGAAAAGTGATCGCAACGCACGAAGCCAAAAACGAAACGTCGTTGCAATTAGAACTCGGCAACTATTCCTCTGGAATCTACCTGATTACGGTAGAGACCGCTGACGGACAAGTCTTCCGAGACAAAATAGTCAAGAACTAAAAACAGAAGCCCTGCCCATGCAGGGCTTTTTTATTGGCCCGTTAAGCCCGACACCCCAACCCATTTTTTTGCTATATTTGAATCTCATAAAAGCAACCCTGCAGCATTATCTGGTAGTATGGATAAAATTCCGGTACGGCATATCTCCGAAACTCAAAAAGAACCCGGCCTGTCCGGCGGCTTCAGCATACGGGATATCCAAGAGCTGCTGGCAGAAAAAGACATGGTGCAGGAACTCCACAGGCACGATTTCTTCTTTATCCTGATCCTTAAAAACGGTACGGGCTTCCATGAAATCGACTTTACGCCATATGAAGTATGCAACCATTCCGTGTTCCTGATGCGCCCGAGGCAGGTGCACAAGCTCACCTTAAAGGCAGGCAGCACAGGATACCTCATCCAATTCCGCAATGATTTTTTCTATTCCCAAAACAAGCTCTCGCAAAGGCTGTTGGGCAAGGCAAGCAACAAGAACTTCTGCTCGCTCGATTCCGAAACCTTCCAAAAGCTAGATTCCATCCTTGCGGATATCCTAAAAGAGTATACCGACAAACAAGAAGGCTATGACGAAGTCATCAAATCCAACCTCAGCATTTTCTTTATCGAGCTCGTCCGGCACCGCAAAAACAGGGAGACCGGCGCTGCTGCCATCAATCCCTATGTACAAGAACAGCTTGATAAGTTCCTAGACCTTCTCGAAGCCAACAGCACCCAGCACAAGCAGGTTTCTTATTATGCCGACCTGCTGCACCTTTCTGCCTACCAGCTCAATTCCATCACAAAAGCAGTAATGGACAAGACGCCTTCCGAATTGATCAACGAACACCTCCTGTTAGAATCCAAAAGACAGCTGCTCGCTACCTCGAACCAAGTAAACCAGATTGCCTACAATCTTGGCTATGAAGACGTTTCCTATTTTATCCGTTTCTTTAAAAAACATATCGGCCTCTCGCCAGAAGCCTTCCGCCATAATTTCAAATAAGTCCTATTCAACTTTATTTTTGTCCTATCCTTCCCCTTGCATCCAGAAGTAACTTTGCACTTGTACTAACACTTCAAACGCAAGCTGTATGAAAACAAGAATGAAACTACTGGCTTCTCTCAAGATATGGGTAGTTATCTATCCCTCTATCACGCTGTTTCTCTACCTGTTCGGAAAGCCCTTATCCGTATTGCCCTTATACCAGCGAACCCTACTGCTCACGCTGGCTTTGGTTCCGTGGATCATTTTTATCGGCGTTCCCTTGGTCGATTTTATCCTCCGAAGGCTTTTGCCCAAAGACCCTAAAAACAGTCCGAGATGAAGGCAAGAAAAAAACTCCCGGCTTCTCCCTCCCGACGCGAATTTATCAAGCAGGGCGGGCTCGCCATGACAGCACTGGCCCTCCCATTTTCAATAACTCCATTTTCAAAATACGACGACATGAAAGACAACAGCACATTTGATGTAATCATCATCGGCGGCAGCTACTCCGGACTTGCTGCAGGCATGGCTCTAGGAAGAGCCTTGAAAAAAGTCCTGATCATCGACAGCGGCAAGCCCTGCAATGCGCAGACGCCCCATTCCCATAACTTCCTTACCCAAGACGGAAACACGCCTGCGGCCATCGCAACCCTGGCCAAACTGCAGGTACAATTCTATGATACCGTTTCCTTTTTCATCGGGCTTGCTACTGGCGGCAAGAAGACGAGCAGTGGTTTTGAAATCCAGACCGCATCAGGCGAGACCTTCCATGCCGGGCAATTGATTTTTGCTACGGGCGTACGCGATATCATGCCCGAAATAAGCGGATTTTCCGACTGCTGGGGAATTTCTGCCATCCACTGCCCCTATTGCCACGGCTACGAAGTGCGCAATGAAACCACCGGCATACTCGGCAACGGAGAACACGGCTATGAAGTATCCCGTCTTATCTCCAACTGGACCAAAGACCTGACCCTATACACCAACGGCCCTTCCATACTGACTCCCGAACAGGCAGAAGCCATCCAGAAGAACCGTATAAAAATAGTCGAAAAAGAAATCGAAAGACTAGAACACGTGGATGGCTACCTCCACCATATCGCCTTCAAGGACGGTACAAGAGCACCGCTGAAAGCCCTCTATGCTCCCAGACCCTTTGAACAGCACTGCAGTATTCCTGAAGCCCTCGGATGCGAGCTGACCGAAGAAGGCTATATCAAGGTCGATGCCCTTCAGGCGACGACCATAGACGGCATTTTTGCCTGCGGCGATAACACTACCCGCATGCGTGCCGTGGCCATGGCCGTTTCGGCAGGAACAATGGCGGGCGTAGCCGCAAGCAAAAAGCTAATTTTCGAGGCGTTTTAAGACGCTCATCCTACCCACTTAAAAAAATCACAAGACATGAAAATCATAATCGTAGGCGCAACCGGAACCATGGGAAGACACCTGGCAGCCGCATTTGAAAAAGAACACGAAATCATAAGAGTAGCTTCCAAAAGCGGCGACATACCAACCGATATCACCTCTGCCGCATCCATAGAAAATATGTTCAGGCAGGCAGGACCTTTTGATGCGCTCATCTCTACCGCAGGACCTTCGTATGTAGGCCCATGGAAGACCATGACCGGAAAAGAATTCCAAAAAGGAATCGACGGCAAGCTGATGGGACAGGTCAACCTGGTACTCATAGGCCAGCACTATATCAACCCGAAAGGCTCCTTCACCCTGATTACCGGAGCGCTGGCACAAGAGCCGGTACTGAACTTTGCCAGCGCATCGGCCGCCAACGGAGGCGTCGAGGCTTTTGTGCGCGCCGCCGCCATCGAATTAGAAAACGGCATCCGAATCAATGCCGTAAGCCCTACCGTGATCGAAGATTCGCCCCAGTATTTCCCTTTCTTTCCCGGCGATATTCCCGTGACCATGAAACAGCTGGAATACGGCTTCCGCAAAAGCGTCTTTGGCGCCAACACCGGACAGGTCATAAAACCCTATTGATGTCTTAGGCCATAAAAAAGCCCTGCTGTTGCAGGGCTTTTTTATTGTATCTATCACAGACAGGCTATTTGCGCGACCTTACGGCCTTTACTATCTTAAGGTTCTTGTCCTTTCGAAACGCTTCATAAGTATCCGTTTCGCGTCCGTACAGCGCTACCTTTCCGTTGCTGTCGTTGTGGATGCCCCAGCCGTAGCGTTTTGTCAGCGGCGAAGTCCGGAGACACGCCTGCCCTTTTGAAAAGAACTGTTCCCTTGCCGCCGCGAGCTCGCTTGGAGACAGGTCGTTGCGCAGTGCATATACCTGAAAGAGTATATCGTCTGACGTAAATTGATACGGGTTCCTGCTCAAGAGGTCAAACTGGATATTCGCTATCGTTTTAGCATCTCCCTTTACAGGCGGCAGTTCTCCTTTTGTGGCCGGACAGTCTTCTGCCGCCTCGATAAAAGTATCTTTGTAGTTGGTGGTATGCGTTTTCATCGGGTATTGGGTCTGCTGTTTTTGTATAAAGTATCCTGTACCAAATATAACCAAAAAGCCATTTCTTGGCAAGGTGCTCTCCTATTTTTTGGCCTTGAGATACGTCTCGATTTCATTTACATACTCCTGCAGCTCGTTGCCCTTCACCAGAATATCCGGCGTTATCCCTTCACCAATGACCTTATATTCTTTCTTGTTTCGGTCTACCAGATTCCCTACCGTCAATATCAGCATGGCGCCGTCAGAAAGCTTGTACTCCGTATTGGCAGATGTCAGCCCCTGCGTATTCTTCCCTACCAGCCTTACGTTTTTCTGTCCCACAAAACTTACCGCCGTAAACTCTCCCGAACTCGACGTTTTTTTGCTTGTCAGTATAAAAATAGGCCTAGAAGCCGTTTTTAATTTCACTAGCCTGTTTTCGAACACATGATCCAGCTTGCCGTCATAAAACACCTTTCCGCCCGAATACGAAAAGTACCTTGTCTTGCCCTGCGGGTCGATATCGCCCACCACCTTTTTCTTGTCCAGAAACGGCTGTATGGCCGCATACATCGGATGGAACATGCCGCCGTCGTTATCCCTCAGATCGATAATCCATGCCTCAGGATTGGCCTTGTCGAGCCTTGCTGCTTTTTCATACACCAATCCTACGTACTTTTTCCAATCTTCCTTGTTGAAGTTTCCTATTGGCGGAATCGTAATATAGGCATACTTGCCCACTATCAGGCTGTCTTTTGCTTTCGGAAAATCGTAGCGTTGGGAATACTGCGCTACCATTTCGGGAACTGCAAAATTAGAATGGCTGTCTTCTAGACTGTGAAGCGCCTGTACAAGCGACGGATAGGTCTCGCGTAGGGTCTTGCATTTTTTTACAGAATCATAGGCCGTGCGGTACAGCTTGTCCCAATCGAGCCGGTGTTTGTTTACAGAATACTGCTTCATCACGCCTAAAGCTTCGGCAACATAATTCTTGATGCTGTCGGCTTGTGAATAGCCATCAAGCGAGACAAAAAGCAACAGGGATAGGGCAATCATTTTTTTCATTATCGGTAAGTGTTGTTTATTGGATTGAGTTTGAACAAGGCAAATGCTGCCATTGCCCAGACAGCAAGCCGTATCCTTGGCGCTGCCAGCAAAAAGACAAGCCTGCGCTGCAGGCCTATTCCATTAATTTTAAAGTTATCGCAATCTGACCCAGATGGTAGATATCGTGCTGTATAAGCCCCTCCAGGAGCCCTCTCCAATCGTGGCCGTTCCCGTTATAGGTTTCCTCCAAAAAAGCATCCTCGCGTTTTTCCAAAAGGCTAATCAATGTTTCGGCGCTTTCATAAAACTCCCTTTTGAGCCGTTCCCAGCCCTCCTGCATGAGGAGCTCGTTGTCTTTCCAGTTCTCCGGACTCTCCATCGTCAGTCCCGTAGGCTGGCCTTTCAGCTTTCCGATAATCGAGTCCCTCCATACCGTGATGTGCGAGATCAGCTCTGCCACGGTATGCACTCTGGCAACCGGACGTTCAAAAGCCTGCGCTTCCGTAAGTCCGTCGATCTTATTCTTGAAATTCTCTCCATACCAATTCTCCCCTCCGATCACGTTTCTTTGGGTCTTGACGATATGGCTCATGTCTTTACTCTTGTCTTTCATAAACATATGCATCTCTTGTTATTTCTTTAAAAATTCGAGTACTTCCTTGTTAAACAGCTCCGGATTGTCGGCTACCACGTTGTGCGTCTGCCCTTTGAGCAGCAGCAGCTGCGCGCCCGGAATGCTGGCAACTATAAGCCTCGTGTGCTCTTCCAGTATCAGGTCATGCTCTCCCGCCATCACCAGCGTCTGGGCCGTGATGGTGCCGAGGCTCTCCGGACTGATGTTCGGTTCCTTCAGCAGCATTTCCATCAGGCGGATAACCACAGGATCTGCATCCTTTTGGTCCTTCATCTCTTTCAGGTCCTTGGCCACCTGCTTGAGTATCTTTTTATCCAGCGCCTTGTCCGAAGGGTTGAGGTTGGCCCCCATAGTAACCAGCTTCTTGACATAGTCTGGATATTTGCTTGCCAGCAGCAATCCCGTATTGCCCCCATCGCTCCAGCCCACGAGGCTTACCTGTTTCAGGTGGAGCGAATCCAGCAGCATCTTCATGTCGTCGGCAAACTGATTGTATGAAAAATAGCGTGTTGTCGTATCTAGGCTCTTGCCCTGCCCTCGAGTATCTACCGCTATGACCTTATAGTTTTTAGAAAACGCTTCGATCTGTCCGACAAAACTGCTGATCGAACCGCCGTTGCCATGCAGCAGTAGCAAAGGTTCGCCCTGTCCATAGATTTCATAATAGATTTTTGTGCCTGCGCTCGTGACATAGCTGCCCGCTTCGGCATTATTGCCGTACAGTGCCGTGTTGACGATAGTGCCGCCCTCGGCATGGATGTGCAGGAACTGCCCTCGGCCGCTTTCCTTCTCCAAAGAAGCAGAGACCCCTTTCTTCGTGGCCGACTCGGCATTCTTGAATCCCTTGAGCGGATTTTGGGCAGGCGATTTTTCGAAATCGCCGTTCTCTACCGGTATGTCTGTCCACCCCTCGCCTTCTTTGATCTTGAACCGGACCGCATCAAACCAAAAGTCGCCATTGCCGTAGGTAACCAGCATCGCCCATATCTTATGTGCTTCGGCATCAATGGTACCGCTGACGGTATAGGTATTCCACCCTGCGGTACCGCTAGGCACCCTGGCTCCTTGGCGGGCGCTGTTGATATAGTCCCAATCCTGTTTTTTTGTCTGCAGGCTCATGATTGCGCTGCCGCTGATGGAATCGGCAGGCTGGCTTTTGATATCGACCACAAGCTGGAATTGCTTTCCTGCATATTTCTTGGCCTCTATAAGCTTGACGAGCCCGACATTGGTCGTTGTATATTTCAGCTGTGAATGTACCTGCAGCTGGCACATCAGAAAAAAGCCTGCGAGTAGGTAGTTCATCTTCTTGTCGTGTTTGTTCCTACAAAACTAAAGAGGCTGGCGCAGTAAAAATTGTAAAAATGGAAAGAGGCTTAGCCGCCAAACGCTTTTTCGGTCTCATACGGACTCTTGAAGGTCATCCACTGGGTGATGGCGCCTTGTTTTCCGTCAATGCTGGTCGGCGTAAACCGAACCTTGTAGGTTCCTTTACGGGCATACGAAAACGGTCCACCGCACATGTCAAATCCGACCCACAACTTGCCTTCTTCCGAAGGAATATAAAAAACAGTCTTTTCGCCCGTCTTGTTTTCTACCAATTCGGCCTTGTACCAGATTTCGTTTTTTCCGCCTGCCTTGCTCTTGAAGATGGCGTTTGCGGCATCGCCGCACCCAAATACCTGCCATTTATTGCTTACATAGGTTATCTTGGTGGCAGGGTCGGGCGCTGGCTGCTCGTTCACGGTTCCCGTTTGCCAATAGACCCGTTCTCTTTTTCCGGTCGACGGATCGTTTCGCTGCATCTCCGCTGCCTCTGCTTCCGTCTCCCCTTCAAAGTGCAAGGTATAGCGCCTGTCGGGCAACAAGGTTCCCGACACCTTGAAAAGAGCCTGCGATACGCCCCTGCGTCCTTTCAGAACCTCAACAAGCTGCAATTCGGTAATCTGTCCCTCAGCATCCTTCAAGTAGGCCTTTCTGCTGCCAAAACTTTCGATGGTCTTCTGGCTGCGGGAATAGCCTTGGACAATAAACATCGGATTCAGGGAGATTTCTTTCTGCCTCGGAAAAAAATCCATGCCGCTCATCGCGCAGTCTGCCTGCACGCTGCCGACTCCGATAAAAAGGAAAAGAAATGCCACTATATTTTTCATCTTGTTCTGGTTTTTTGCAGGCTGCGAAATGCTTCTGCTTTACAGCTTAAACGCTACGCCTGTGTTTTTTATTTTAACTGGATAGGTTGGCATCCCCTTCCTATCTGTCCTAGGCAAAATAAGATCCCGGCACTGGGCTCTCGATCATAAAAACATACCTGCTGCTGCCTGCCTCCGAGCCTATTCCTTTCAGGTAGTCCCTTCGGGAAGCATAAAACTCAAGATGCGGGTCTGCTTCAGGCTCTTCGGATTCCGCATTAAAAATATCGGCTGCGATTTCTTCGGGCTGGCGGCTGTCTGGCTGCGTTTCTTCTAAAGTCCCTTGCTCTGGATCTGTCAACTTAAAGCCCCCTCCGTTCCACGGAAACACATACGTCTGCGTCATAAAGCCGATAATATCCGGCGTCACGGCCGCAGCATCCAGCCAGCTATGGTTCAGCGAAAAGACAATCTGGCCGTTGCGTATGGTGCCCAGCTCTTGGTACTCCATCAGCAGCGAGCTGTCTGCGGCAACGATAAGGCTGCCCTCGTGTTCGCTTTCCGGACTGTAGGTGCAGAAGCCTATGCCGAGCTGCCTGGCCAGCAGCCTTCCGATAATCTCAGAATCCCGATCCGGAAGTGCCGCAATGTCTCGGAAAGAAACCGAAAGCCTGTCCGCCAGTCGCGCCAGCTTTTCGGCTGCCGCCTTTATCGATTCGTTAGAACCCCAGCTTGCCACATACCTGCCGCCTGCCACATAATCGTCGCTGTCTTCCCTTTCAAAAAAGTCCAGCATCACGCCGCCGTATTGTATGTACTGCCAGTCGCGTATGTGCGTCTGCGCTTCGGCTACCGTATTGTAGCGCTGCAGCGTTTCCTCCAGTTCTACAATCTTCATTCTTGGTATTTCAATTTCTTCTTCGTTGGGATACGTATCGATAACAGCCCTCAGGCCCGCCACAGCTTCTGCCACTCCGTCTAATTGCCCATCCAGCAGCTTGCACTTGTTCAAAAAATACATATTCCAGAAGTCGCCAAGGTCTGATTTCTTTAGCACTTCAACGGCTTTCCCTACCTCAAACTGCCTTGCATAACAGATGGCAAGGTTGTGCCGCGCCTCTTCGTTATCGGGCTGCAGCTCGACCGCTTTTTCATAAAAGGCCTGTGCCATGTCATAATACTGCTGTTCAAAATAAAAGCTGCCCAAGACATCGAATCCTTCGGCATTACGCATGTCGCGATAGACGGCTTCAAAGAGTTCTTGTTCGTCATAACCGCCCAGCTGCTTGAGGCTGTCCGCTGCCAGCCTATAGAGCGGCTTATGGCCCGCGTCTTTTTTAAAACCCCAAGACAAGGCGCGCAGGCTTTCCTGAAACTCGCCCTTGTCAAAATATTCTTTTGCCTTGTCCAGATCTTCCTTGGCAGGCGAATCGTTTTCTTTCTTGTCAAAAAAACCAAATAATCCCATTGCTGCTGTTCTAGTAATTGGTATAGCGGCCGACAGCCCGTGCTGCCTTGATGCCCGATGACCAAATATAGCAGCTTTCTTTATATGCCTGTATTTTTACAACTAAAAAAAGGCTGCCGTCAAGAAACGGCAGCCCCATAAAAATAGGTCTATCCTATGGCGTCCAGCAGCCGGCTTGCTTATAGCGTAATCTTAAACTGCTTGTCGGTATACAATAACACGACGGTCAGGACGCACATCGCCAAGGAATCAAAGTAATGGTGGTATTCTTGATGCGCCATATGGGCCGTAAAAGCCCCTGCCGCAAACGGAGCCAAAAACAGGATGCCGGCGTTCTTGAGCTTGGGCTTCCACAGTCCGGCCACGACTATCAAGACGCCTATCAGCTCAAAAATGCCGATGGCGATCGTCCAGGCCGTATTAAAGCCCAGCGATTGCATGCTGGACATCATGGATTCTTTCTGGAATACTTTAAAAAGCGAGGCATAGCCGAAAACATAGACATAATAGGCATAGCTCAGCCAATGCACGAGGGTGTTGATTTTTTTCATGATACTACTGTGATTTTGTTATTGCAAATATCTTTATTAGCTTGCAGGAATAACAGAACCTACAAAATTGTTGGGTACTAACAAATAAGTAAGTACGTATGCGCAAAGAGAATTCTACCAACAGCATCAACGAAAAGCACCTCAACCAAAATTGCGGTATTTCTGCCACGCTCTCTCTCATCGGCGGGCGCTGGAAGATCAACATCCTCAGCTACCTGCTCAACGAAGACAGGCTCCGCTACAGCGCGCTCCGCGCCCGCCTCGAAGGCATCTCGGAACGCATGCTGATTTCAAAACTGAAAGAACTGGAGCAGGACGGACTCGTAAACCGTATCGTCTACCCGCAGGTGCCGCCCAAGGTAGAATACGAGCTGACAGCACTGGGCCATTCGCTTCGGGAAATCTTGGAATTGATGGACGAATGGGGAGAGCAGAAAGAGCCTTCTCACTAAAGCCGATACTCCAAAAAATGCCCACAACCTAACTCGTATGCCCTCGATGACACCACAAAATAACGGCAGGCTGATTACTATAAACGGACAAGAACTTTATATCGAATTCCACAATACGCGCAAAGACCGCCCGACCTTGGTCTTCCTGCACGACTCTTTGGGCTGTACGGCGCTATGGCGCGATTTTCCGCAGAAGCTGGCCGAAGCCGCCCAATGCAATGTTCTGGTGTATGACCGATTGGGCTATGGCAAGTCGGCCCCAATGCTCACGCACGAAAGGCCCGTACGCTATCTGGAAACGGAAGCGGCCGTATTGGACGGACTGCTGGCCGCGCTAGACATTCATAATGCCCTCTTATTCGGTCACAGCGACGGCGGTTCTATCGCCTTGATTACCGCAAGCCGTTACGGACAAAGAATCCGAGCCGTAATCTGCGAAGCCGCTCATATTTTTGTAGAAGAAGTCACCTTGCAGGGTATCCGCGAAGCCATGGAAGCCTATAAGACCACCAGCCTGCCGGAACGCCTGCAGAAATACCACCGCGACAAGGTCGATACGCTGTTTAAGGCCTGGACCGAAACATGGACGCGGGATGATTTTAGGGAATGGAATATCGAATCTTTTTTATCGGGAATCACCTGTCCACTTTTGTTTGTACAGGGCGAAGCCGATGAATACGGTACTATGGAACAGGCAGAAAAAACAGTCAGCCAAGTGAGCGGGAAGGCTTTGTTGTATAGTATTCCGGAGGTCGGGCATACGCCGCATAAAGAAGCTCCTGAGTTAACGCTTGCTATGGCAAAAGAATTTATAGAAAATCTAGGATAATATCCCATCTTCGAATATAAACTTAACATATCCATATATGAGTTTTCTAAATTAGAAATAAATCTTTTTTTAACCAAATTAATCCTTGATTTGTGGAAGACATTGAGAATTTTCACGTGATACGACTTTCTCGCGCATCATCTTTTTTTTATTAAATTGCCGTGATATATTCTGAACAATATCTGTATAATTGTCCATATTCCCATGCGCATCAGCAGTTTTATATTTATGATAAAAAACTTTTATAGACACACAATTTTCATGTTCAAATATTGTATTTAAGAGCGTCCTATCAGATAAACCGCAAGAATGACCTAAAATATGCACCTGAAACTTATTTTTTTCAATGAAGTTTAAAAACTTTCTATATCCTGAATTATTTGAATAAGCAAAAGATTTCATGTATTTTAAATACTCATTTTGGTTCTTATTCTCTATTAGTTCATATTTACCATCCATTTCATTACCATAACCAAAATTGATTGGATTTATTTTATTGTGTGCCTGTCCATGTATATATACAGTATCATAATCTAACAAATCATTACTATAATTGCTTATAGTTTCTGTATAATTAAAATTCAAAATAAAAGTTTCTTTTAATCTATATGCTGAGCCTTGTAAAGCACTATCAAGTAGCGCATCAGTACTTCTAATTTCTTTTTCTATTTCCTTTACTGTTTTATATGGAAATTCATTTAAAAAATCAGCATAAGCTTCGTTCTTATAGATTATTATAGGTTTTAAAATATCTGCCATTTTTTGATATTTTTTATTAGGAACTTCAGGAACTACTTTCCTAACCAGATACTCATTAAATTTATCTTTGAGTTGTTTGAATTCTATATTTAGTTTTAAAACCTTTTGAAAAACTTCATTTTCTATATTAATATCATCAGCATCTCCAATTATATATTTTAGTTGTTTATAATATTCCATTTCTATATCTACCCAATTAGTTTCTATGAATTTTTCACATAGAATCTCAAAAAATCTATTTTTATAATTGATAGCCATACGATTTCCATGTTCAAAATATCCCAAGTTTGCAGATTTGACACTTGCTCGATTAAAGGCGCCAGAATCTTTTAAATGCTCTAAAATACTAGACAGCGAAATGGGTTTTTTAAAAATAAAATTGCTTTTACTAAAGTTTATAAATTCATCTGAATGGTTAGAACTAGAAACTGTATCCCAATAATCATTTATAAAATCACAATATTTGGTGGGTAATTCATGCGCTAAATCAAAACCATTTCCAATGATAATTAATCTATTCATTTATATCTAATTTTATATTAATATTAAAAAAATCATAGTTTTTATTTTATTCAAAACTATAATCATAACAAATTTCAAAAAATCTTCTTGTTCCTTATTTATTTTATATAAAAAAAGCCCAAGAGAAAAAAATTCTCAAAGGCAGTCTTAATTTATCCTCTAATATAATTTATGATGTATGGCAACTATTATTACAATAATAACAGCCATTTGATTTCGTATAAGTTTTCTTTGATTCTGCTACAGCATCTTTACAATTAGAAAACAGTCCTAAATATTTAGTGCTTGAAGCTAATTTTAAATAAGAGCACCCATCTTTATGCACTTCATGATCACCATTTGGCTGTGCATTGTTGTTTACGTAATATTTTTCCATATTGTATTTTTGTTTTATTAATTAATAACAGTAAATATGACACTTATAATCATCAAAACGAGAATAAATCGCATAAAATCTTTAAAAATACCTAAACAATCGTTTAAGTACACAAAAAATATTCATTATAACTCATAAATAATCGCGTTTTATGAAATTTAAAAATATTACATCTTTACAATAAAAAAGCCTCAGTGAAAAATTCACCAAGGCTTATTCTTTATTTTATTCTTATCTTAAAATTGTATCTACATAAAATAATTATTATTCCCTATCCAATTCGTCTACCCCTTCCCGCTCAACAACTCAAATATCTTATCCTTTGGCTGGTATAATTTCTTAGAAGGAATGCGCCCAAAACCGTCGCCCCAAAAGCTCGGGTCTATCGGAATCTCAAACTTGGCAATCAGCCTGCGCGCAAAATCAAACTGAGGCACGCGCCTCGGGTTGTCTAGCTGGTAGTTTGGGAAAGGGCCCGCAAGGTAGCCTTCTTGAAAAAACGGACGCTGTGCCTGCGGCGGACATACGCCCAGCAGCTTCACATTCAGCAGTTCCTCATACGTATTGTATCCTATGCCGTCGGTCTGCCAAGGCATGCCGAGTACATAAACAATGCCCGTCTCTCCTTTGTTCCGGTCAAAAGCAAACGAACAGGCCACGTGCAGGGAATGGGTGATGTCTAACAGCGGCGTCTCGCAGATCTCATAATGTTGCAACAGCGACCAGGCAATCTCGGGATATTTTTTCAGCATCGATATGCCTTCATACCGTACCTCGCTTTCAGAAAACAGCCGTTTGATATCGCCAACCTTCTCCTCCAGCAAGGCAAACTTTTCCTTGAGCATCAGCCTTTCGCCTTCCTTTTTCCTGTAGATGGTAGGCAGCAGCGTTGTCATGCCGTTCTTTTTATAATCCTTCGACTGCCCCCTGTAATACAAGGCAAGGTTCCGATTGTAGAACATGATCTGGGCAACATCGGTCACCAAGTCGTCATACGTCTGTACCTTTCGGGCCTCAGACCTGGCTATGGCATCCCAAGGCGTGGCAGCCGCCCACCTCCTGTCGTCAGGATGGCTACTTTTTTCGTCAAGATTGGTATGGGAAAAAGAAGAGGAAATTAGTTTCATACAAAAGAAATGATTGTGCCGTATAAAGATATAAAAACTATGATACCTGCCTCCTACTAAATGCATCCGCACCTAAAAATAATGCTCCCCGCTCCGTACAGAACCCGTTGCGCGCGCCTATAAAAAAAGCCTCGGAGAAAAATCCTCCAAGGCCCCTTTCCTGCACTGCTGCCAGCGCTACACCACCTCGACCATGCCCAAATAGACGCTGGTCGAATTCAGCTTGCCATTTTCAGAAGCAAAAGCCATCCAGCAGTGCACCTGCGCTCCCGCATAATAGTCCGGAAGCGTGATTTCGGCGGCCGCTTGGTCGCGTGTTCCCACGGCCAGAAAAAAATCCGAGAAGCCGCTTTCGGCATCGTGCACGCCTATCATTAAGCGGTCGGTCGACTTGGCCGTTGCCTGTCCCGAATTGTCTGCCCACGAAAAGCGCAGCAGGTTGCCAGCACTGGCAGTAACAACGGTCTGCGTCGTGCCCTGCAGATCGCCGCGGCTCAGCAGTACTTTGGCATAATTCATAGACAGCACGCTGCCGTTTAGCACCACCGCTTCCCTAAGGTGGTAGCTCGTAGCCTGATTGGTTCGCGAACGGCCGCCGCTCGGCTGGCCAAAATAGCTCGCCAGCATCGGCTTGAACGGCAGCAGGAAGCGCGCGACCAGCGCAAACTTTTCGCGCTGCTGCAGCTGGTTTTCTGTCGGCGCACTAGTGCCCGCTCTCGGAAGGCTGCGCAGCACATCCATGCCGCGCCAGCTGGCACCTACCACGTTTCCGACCTTGCCGGAAAAAGCGCCCAGGATGCCTTTGTTGTACTTGCCCATAATCTTAAAAAATTAATGGTTAATAAATCGACTTGCAGGCCCTAGTATCGCCTGCGGTGACACTAAGGTAAGTCGCTTTGTGTCAGACTGTAACGGCACGAAAGAAGACAATAGGAAAAGGCCGTATTAAGTACCTCTTGAAGCTCTTTTTCGCCTTTTGGGCAGATTATGCATCCCGATTCGGGTTTTTGATGCTTTTAGAGCCTTTCAAAAACAGGTACCGAAAGGCTAATTTTTGGCCTGTTTTTGGCACCGAATCGGTAGGGGTTTTGTTCGGGTTTCGTTCGGGTCTCGTTCGAGAAAATGACCCAAAAAAAGTTTCCTGCCGAACAAGTCCCGAACCACTCCCGAAGGAAGCCCGAACAGAGGGCTGCAGAACGGCTTTGCCGATTGCCCAAAATAAGGCATCGGAACATAACGACAGGACAAGAAATAGCCTGCCAGAGCAGCCGCTATGGCATAAAAAAGAGGGTGATTTTCAGACTCCAGAAAGCAGGAACGCCTATAAGCCCAGGTCTTTTAGCAAAGACGGCGGGTAATGGCTGAGGTCTGAGGTCTTGAAGTTTTTGTAGCTCTTGAGCACCAGCATGTGCGTAAAATGGATCTTGGGATAGATAAAGGTTCCGCCAAAATGCTCGTAAGGAATCTGCTGCTGCTTCCGCATCTTGGCAATCTTGGTGTCGCTGCATTTGAATATCCTCATCAGGTCTGAGGTGTCAAACCCAGCATTCGTTTTCGAGACGCTGTATCTTGGCCTTGAGTTCTTCGTTTTCTTTGCGCAGTCGGTCGAGTTCTTCTTTCATTTGGCGTATAGTTTAACAAGTTTGTATCGGTTCGTATGTTTCTCCCATAACGGCAAAAACTTCGGAAAAGTATGCCTAAAATGTATTTTTTTTGGCGGGTGCAGGAGCCCTGAAGCGGGCCGCCGCCGTGATAAACAAAACAGTTTACCGGCCTAGCCGTGACGTTGCTTTTTGGAGTTATTTCTTGAACATGGGCAGCGGATTAAGCGGATGGCGCAGCAGGTTCTTGAACGTGCCTTTGGCCAAAAAAAGATGAAAGCCTAAGTTGGGCCATCTTTTGCGGTTATCGCGGAGGCGCCTGCCGTCGGTCCCGAACCGCATCAGTCCCAATGACACGTCGATCCAGTCGGCCTTGCGGAACGTTTCTACCGTGTGCTGATTTTCTCCCTTATAGGGCGTCATCTTGTGGTGCCAGTGGATCATCAGCGCAATCTCGGCTGCCCAGTCTGCCTTTCCGGCTTTGCTGAGGTAGGCAGCCGCCTGCTCGGCAGAAGGGCCGAGGTAGTCGAGCGTATGGTGCGTCCAGATGCCGATATCGTGAAAAGCGGCGGCTATGGCATACTTCTCGCTATTCTCCGCGGCACTGTCGAGCAGCATAGAGGCGGCCAGTACGCGGCACGTGTGGTTCTTGTATTTTTCGTAGTCGCCGCCAAGCTGCTGCCGGAAGGGCTGCAGCAGTGTTTCGATGGCCTGTTCCTGATGTTCCATAAGCTGTCTGTTGGTTTGTTAAGCTCGCTGTGCGAGCTATAGTGCTCGCTGGATGCAAGATACGTATAAAAAGCGAATAGCGGCAGGTGGTTTTGCGCCGATTCGGGCCAATTTTGAAGCCAAAATAAATTAATACTGAACGGGTTAGGATTTTTTATTTTTATTTGCCTACTTTTGCGCCCGATTAAAAGAAAGTAGTATTTATGAAAAGAATTGTTGAGCACAGGAAGCTTTTGGGAGTCGACAAGACCGTTACGCTAAAAGAATTGAAAACGATCTACAGGAATGTGATGAAAGATTCGCACCCTGACAAGTTCGTAGATGATGAGGCTGGAAAGCTTGAGGCAGAAGAAAGAAGCAAGTCGGTGATCGAGGCCTACCACTTTTTGGTAAGCATCAATCCGGAAACACAAGAGCGTTTCCGAGACGAGTATACCGAGACTACGGCAAAATCGAACATCCATGATTTCTACTACGAAAAGCAGATCTTGGTCATCCAGCACCTGAACGGGAATTCGTATGAGTATATCGGGGTTCCGAGAAACACCTATATCAAGATGGTGAATGCAGAATCGCCAAGCCGTTTTGCCAGAAGACATATCTATGGCAGCTTTATCTACAGAAAATCAGGCGTTGCAGCCGAAGATTAATTGCTGCACGTTTTATAATAAGCAAGGCTCTTGGGATACCGAGGGCCTTTTTTTATGCTCGGCTATCCTGTGCCTACTCTTGGGATTCGGAAACCTATTCGCAACCTGCATGCCTTGCCGATTACGGCTGGGGCACTATTGTTTCGAGATCAGGTGCGGCGGCAAGAATGACTTCGGCCCTTGTGCCCTTGCCTAAGTCGCTATGTATTTTTAGCTCGGCATGCAGCAGCGTACACAGCCTCTTTGCAATAGATAGCCCAAGACCTGTTCCTTTTACGGCTCGTCTCTGGCTTTCGGCCCTAAAAAATTCGTTATAGATTTTCTGAAGGTCGTCTGGCGCAATGCCTACACCATTGTCGGCAATCGAGCAGACAATCCTGTCTTCCTGCCTTGCAAGGGCGATATCGATCCTGCCATTTTCTCCTGTATATTTCACGGCATTAGAAATCAGGTTATCGAGAATGACCGAGAAGAGATAGGCGTCTGAGCGGATCCAGAAGTGCTGGCCTGATTCAAAGCCCAGCGCGATGTTCTTGGCCGCAATTTTAGAGGAGTAGCGTTCCAGTACCTGCAGGATGACCTCATCGACTGCCACGTCTTCAATATGCACGGCGGCCTTCTGGTTTTCGAACCGGGCAAGCAGCAGCAGCTGGTCTGCCAGGTCGTTGAGGCGGTTGACTTCGCTGATGCAGTAGCGTATCTTTTCTTCATATTCGGCGCTTTCGCGGGGCTTGCGGATCAGCACCTCAAGCGTTCCTTGAATGACGGCCAGCGGTGTCCGCAGCTCATGTGAGGCGTCTGACGTAAACTGGCGTTCCCTGACAACCGCATCTTCGATACGGTCCAGCAGCTGATTTATGGAAGCAGAGAGCTCAAATAGCTCGTCTTTGTTTTTTGGCAGTTCGATACGTTCGCTCAGGTTGCTGTTGGTGATCTTGCTCGCTGTATTGATAATGTCTACGGCGGGCCTTATGCTTCTTCCGGCAATAAAGCGCGTGACAAAGAACAGCGCTAGCAGCACAATAGGAAAGGCAATAAACAGCACGCGGCTCAGGTTGCCCAAGACCCGCACTTCTTCTTCTACCGACATGGCTATGATGACATAGCCTACCTTTTTGCCGTGGTTGAGGAGCGGCGCCTGTACCTGCCTGACAGGGATATCGACGAGATAGGTATCTTGGGAATGGATGTTTGTTTCCTCGTAGCGAAGCTTAAGGTTTTCACCCTTGAGGTTGTTGGATTTTTCGTAAAAATGCCCCGTGCTGTCAAAAATCTGGACAAATATGGGATTGACATCAATCTCGTTGTGCTCGGTCTCATCCCATTCGCCGGGCTCGACCAGCATGGGGTGGCTCGGCGGCTGGTTTGCCACATAGTCTTGATGGTAGCGGACCTCGGTACCGAGGTTCTGGTTGATATCGTAATTGACAGAAAGAGAGACTATGACATATACGACCGCAAATACTATTGCGATGAGCGTGGCCGCACTGATGAGGTTGTAGACGGCAATCCTGTTTTTAAACGACAGTGGCATGGGCTGCTAGATTTCATTTGCAATGTAGCCAATTCCGCGGATAGTCTTGATGTAGTCTTCTTCTTTTTTCAGCCCCAGCTTTTTGCGTATCGAATTGATAAACACATCAATTACTCCAGACTCGTAATCAAAATGGATGTTCCAGACTTCCTTGATGATCTGGTTGCGTGTACAGACCGCGCCCTTGTTTTTGATAAGGTATTCGAGCAGGGAAAATTCTTTATGGGTAAGGTAGACTTCCTTGTCATGCGTAAAGACTTGGTGCTTTTCGATGTCTAATCGGATAGGCCCGAGCGTATAGGTCTTATTTTCTGAGGCAGCCGAGCGGAACTGTACTTTGATGCGTTCCAGCAGTTCTTCAAAGCTGAAAGGCTTCTTGATATAGTCGTTGGCACCTGCCTTGAGGCCTTCGATGGTTTCCTGCACGGTATCTCTGGCCGTAAGGAATACGATAGGCGTTGACTGGTTGGCCTTGCGAAAGGACCTGCAGACTTCAATGCCTGACAATTTGGGCAGCATCCAGTCAAGCAGCAGCAGGTCAAAATGCTGTGCCAGAGCCAGCCGAAGCGCTTGTTCTCCGTCGGAAGCCAGGGTCACTGTATAATGTTCTTCTTCGAGTCCTTGTTTCAGGAAGTTTGAAATTCCGATCTCGTCTTCGGCTACCAGTATGTTCATAGGCGGCAATTTTAGATAAATAGGGTCAAAATATCAGGACACGAGCACGTTCAGAGACTTGGGCAAAATGTCTACCTGTACCTTGTTGGTCTCTAGCCTGTGGTATTCGCCATCGATCTGCACGTCTGTAAAAATCCTATCGGGCAGCTCGGCATTCAGGCTCTGGATCATGGCATGTTCTGCCTTTTTGAATTTTTCTGACTGTTTGGTTACTACCAGGCCTCCAAAAAGCATCTTTTGCAGGAAGCTTATCTTGGGTACATAGAGCAGGTCTAAAAAGCCGTCTGACAGGCTGGCTTTTGGGGTAAGGCTCATGTTATAGCCCATTTCGTTAGAGTTGGAGATAAACAGCAGGAACGGGTCTGCTTCTTGCTCTTTTCCGTTATAGCGCAGTATGGCCTTTTGGGGCTTGTATTGCGAGCTGGCCTTGAGCGACGCGTTCACATAGGCAGACAGCGTACGCTTGTTGGCGTTTTCATATTTCTTGATGATCATGGCATCGATACCGAGCCCCATGTTGCTGAAAAAGCAGTACTGGTTGACCTTTCCGGAATCGATGGCAACCGACTTTTGCTTTTTGATGATGGCTATGGATTTTGTGACGCACCTCGGGATATCGAGGTTAGATGCCAGGCCGTTGCCTGAACCGACCGGGATGATACCCAGCTTTATATTGGTATTGACAAGCTGCGAAGCGATCTCGCTGATAGTGCCGTCGCCCCCACAGGCTACGATGATATCGGGCTGCTGCGCTATGGCTTTTTCCGTCAGCGCTATGGCGTGTTTTTTATATCGGGAATAGTCGATCTCTATCTTGTAGGATGCGACAGGAAAATGTCCTTCCAAAAATTCTCTGGTAATCTGGTGTTTTCCTTTTCCAGAGATAGGATTGACGATAAAATGGATATAGGTCATTCTTTAAGCAATTTGTTCGTAAATAAATAATCTGCCGCCTGATAGCCGGATATGGCTTCTTCCAGGAATGCGTTGTCCATCGGGACAGGCTTGAGCTCGTTGGTTTTCTTGTTCCAGTCATAAAGGGCCTGCTGCTTCTGGTCTGACAATATCAGGGCCTTGTTCTTTTTCATATAGGCAAGCTTCCTGTAGGTGCCTACATAGGCTCTTTCTGTGTAGGTTCTTCCTAAAGCATTCTTCCCAAAGAAGTTAGAACGGTAATTCCAGCGTAACATTGCAAACAAGGTAGGAAATAGATCAATTTGCGAGCATTGCTGCAGTACCTTTTCCGGCGCTTGGGCCGGCAAATTATAAATAAATGCTGGAATATGATAATTTGCGACATCTATTTCGTCTTTTCCTGCACTGCTGGCACAGTGGTCTGCAATAATCACAAAGACCGTATTCTTAAACCAAGGCTTTGTTTTTGCTTTTTCGAGCATCTGGCCAAGCGCATAGTCGGCATATTTCACCGCTCCATCCCTGTTCTTGCCAGAAGGTATGTCGATCTTGCCCTCTGGATAGGTATAGGGCCTGTGGTTGGAAGTGGTCATCACGAAATTAAAAAAGGGCTTTTTTGAGGCGAAATGCTCGTCGGCCACTTGGAGCATCTTGTCGTAGATGTTCTCGTCGCAGATGCCCCAGGCGTTCTCGAAAGTCACTTCGCTGTCTTCTATATTGTGGCGTTCGGTCTTGATCTTATCACTCAGCACGCTTCCTCTCCCTCGGTCGTATATCGTAAAGCCGTTGCCGCCAAAATAGCAGTTCATATTATCGAAGTAGCCATCGCCTCCATAAAAGAAGCTATTCTGGTAGCCCTTCTCCTGAAAGACATTGGAAACTGTATATAGGTTCTGGTTGTCGGGACGCTTCACGATGCTCTGTCCTGGAGTGGGCAAGATGCATAGGGTAACGGCTTCCATGCCGCGCACGGTTCGGGTTCCGGTAGCGTAGAGATTGGTAAAGAAAAGGCTCTGCTGGGCCAGCTTGTCCATGTTGGGCGTGATGTCTTTTTCATTCCCGAATTCTTTCATAAAGCTGGCGCTCATGCTTTCCATCAATATGAAAACAACATTGGGTCTTGCTTCTGAAGGCAGCGAATCAGTGATTTCTCGTCGGATAGACGTTCCGCCTTTGATAAAGCGGCTGTCGGGTTCTGCTATTTCGTTTCTTACGGTCTCGAAGGCCTTTTTGGTATCGATTGCCGTATAGAACTGCGTGTATTTCATCTGGTTGTTTCGGAATTCGGCAAAAAACGAATAGATTCCGGCTTTAGAAATTTCATTATTATAGCGGTTGGAAGACCATTCTGCTTGGTTGTTTTTTATAAATACGACATAGAAAGACAATATCAGGAAGGCGGAAATAAACAGGGACAGCTTCTGCTTCAGGGAAGCTTTTCCAGCAAATGTGGCCGCAAAAATGCCTCTTTTTTTAAACAGGAACACAATCAGCAAGGTGATGGCAGCAACGCCTAGGATAAGATACGGAAGCGGATAGGATTCTTGTATGTTGCGGACTACTTCATGGGTATAGATAAGGTAGTCGACCGCGATAAAGTTAAAGCGGGTTCTAAATTCTTCCCAAAAGGTTATTTCGGCAAAAAACACAAATACTAAGACAAGTACCGTAAGCGAAAAGAAAAAATAAACAACTATCTTATCTAGCAGGGAGCCGCTGTATCGATTTGGCAACAGCAGCAGGTAGAGGATTCCTGGAAAGGCTGCAAAGCCGGCAACCGCACTGTCGAAAAAGGCTCCGGTTGCCAATGTCCTTAGCACCGTGACCAGGTTCCAAGAAACCTCATCTTTCTGCCAGAACATAAAGACGATGCGGAGCACCATTGACAGGAACAAGAATCCTTTGAAGAAATTCCATAGCAGCGAGAACCGCTGAGGCAGGGAAATTTCAAATTGAAATGATGATTTTAATTTCATGTCTGTTACTTTGTTTTGCAAATGTAACGGCACGAATTGCCTTAAATTGGATGCGCCAAGCAGTCTTAAGTGAATCTTAAGAATAGGCAGGCTATGTTTCTTGCGGGCGATTTCCTATATTTACCTATTAAAAATTGCTTATGAAACTACTTACGCTATCGCCACTATTATCGGTCCTACTCCTTTCCTGTTCTGGAAAATCGCAAGAGCTGCCGACGAATACAAAGAAACTGTCATTAAAAGAGGCTTCTGCCGTAGCGGTCTCGAAGGCTTCGCCTTATATCTGGGTGGCGGAGGACAGCGGCAATAAAAACCGAATCTATGGCCTGGATGCCGACGGAAAGATCGCGCATACGGTTACCGTAACCAATGCGGCAAACGTAGACTGGGAGGATCTTGCTACCGACGAGGAGGGCAATGTGTATGTAGGGGATTTTGGCAATAACGACAACCTGCGCAAAGACCTGTGCATCTATAAGGTGAATGCGGGCGACCTGCAGCATGAGACGGCGGTATCGCCTGCCAAAATTTCGTTCTACTATCCGGAGCAGCAGCAGTTTCCGCCGAAGAAGTCGGAGCTTTTTTATGATGCAGAATCGTTCTTTTTCTACAAGGGCAACTTTTACATCTTTACCAAAAACAGAAGCAAGGGCTTTGACGGAACCGTCATGTTATATAGGGTGCCAAACCAAAGCGGCAACCATAAGGCCCAGCTCTTGGGTACATTCAAGGCGTGCGACAGCTACCACAAATGTGCCATTACCAGCGCCGACATCAGCCCTGACGGGAAGAAGGTCGTGCTGTTGAGTGCGAGCAAGGTGTGGCTGCTTTCGGGTTTTTCGGGAACTGATTTTCTGGGCGGAACGACCGAAATGTTCGAGCTGAATGACGTGACCCAAAAAGAAGGCGTCTGTTTTAAAGACAACGAGACGCTTCTTATCGTGGATGAAAAAAGCAAAAAGACGGGCGGCAATCTTTATGAGATCAAGCTGGCCGACCTAAAATCCAAATCCTAGTCCTGCCGAAATCCTGACACCATCTGTTGAGTTGAACAGGGAGACTTTACCTGTAACCAGATTCACGCCGTTGATCCAGATACCGCCACCATAGGCTTGGTGCCATTTGTCTGACTCTTCGCCCGGAACCCAAACGCGTCCGTAGTCGAATCCTCCAAAAACACCATAGCGCAAAGGCGCAAAGCCGTTGTCTACCTTGCCGAGGTTCCAGCGCAGGTCGGTGCTTTGGTAAAAGGACTGCTTGCCGGAAAAACGCTGGTTTCTAAAACCGCGCAGGTCGAAATCGCCGCCTACGGTAGCCGCTTGGTAGAACTCGTATTCGTCGTCAAACAAGACTTTTCCTTTCAGCAGGGTAGCCAATACCCAGTTGCCGCTGGTCGAAATCTTATAGGTAAAGCCTAACGAGCTTTCCGCATACGGGAATTTCTTGCCGGTTTCATTGATATTTATGGTATAGCCGCCTAGCATTGAGAAGACCATTCCCAGCGTAGCATTCGACGGGTTGTCGTAATTTTCAAACGTATATTTGGCGCTCAGGTCTACAAAGTTCTTATAGTCGAAAACATCAGGGTTCACGACACCCGGCAGGGTAATAAAGCGTCCGGCGGTCTTGTCTACCTGTACGCGCTCAAAGCTGGCCTGCACCACGGCCGAACCGCCCATTTCTCCAGTCCACTGCAAAGAAGGAGTGGCTTTTAGCCTACGTATCTTCACGCGGTTATAATCCATGTCGATATCATCGTCTGGATTTTCGGTCTCGTTACCGAAACCAAAGTAGTTGATACTAAAATTAGGACTGGTATAGAGGGCATCGACTACAAAATTCCATTTTCCGACTTGGTGCGGAAAAATAGCTTTGTAGTACAATTCAAAGCCGCTGGTCGCAAAATAGTAATTGGCGCCTACGACGTGTCTTTGTGAATAGGGGAACCTGTTGAAGCCGTTTACGGTATAGTTGACCCTGGCTCCTACCTTGACACCGTCATCAGGGTTGAATCCTAATAAGGGATATCCTGCCAAGACATTGTATTTCGGCTTTTCGTAATCGTAGGTATTAATCTGATAGGAATCGGAAAGCATCTTTTCTCCTTTTCCGGTGCTGGTGATCGTATTGTCTTTGGTAGACGAGTCATAGATTCGCACTTTCTTGCCACTTTCTACGTCATAGGTATCGTGATTCTGTCCGCCCAGGAGACGGATCTTGAGTCTTTTTCGGCCTTCGCCTTTTACTTCAAAGATATCATCGTCGTCTAATCCGTATACCCACAGTTCTTTGGTTTCCGGACAGTGGTAGGTTCGTTCGTGGATGAGCTCTTCTTTGTCTTTTTTGATACGGTAGACTTCTACTTTGGTAGCATCGCCAGATCGGGTAATGACAAAACGGTCTTTTTTGTCGGTACCGACAACGAGCACTGTTTTCTGCAACACTTCATAGTATTCTTGTCCGTATTTTTCCAGGTATTTCTTTCTGGCTTTCAGGTCGGATTTGATCTTGTCTATCGAGGCGTCCTTTACTTCGTTCGGCAGCTTTTCGAATGCCTTGTCGATTTCGGCATTGGAAAGGTTGTCGGTAATGTATTTGGCTTCTTGCTTCCAGACGCTTCCGTCTGATTTGGTAATAAAGGCAAGGTCTAGTGCATAAGCTTCGCGGTTGAACCATTTGACGTTGTCGAGCTTGTCGTCAAAAGAGCGCATGTGGCGCAGCGCCGGAATGTTCATCAGTATCGACAGCAGCGTGCCGTCGTATCTGGAGAAGGCTTGGTCTCTGTCACGCGGAATCGGACGGTAGATTACCTTTCCGTTTTCTTTGTATTCGCCCCATCTCCATTGGTCAGAATGCCTGTCCCAGTCGCCGATAAGCATGTCGAACAGCCTTGCTCGGATATAGCTCTGCTCGTCTACTTCGTATTTTTCATCGGAGCGGACATTGGCCAGTACGTCATCTGTACTCACGATCTTGCCGGGCTTGCCGAAACTTTTCAGGTCCTTGAATTCGTCCATCGGGCGTTCTTCGATCATATAGAGCTCGTCGCCGTAGTCTTCATTGAACAGGGCCAGCCTGTTTTGTTTTGGAACATAGAACAGCTTAGGGTTGGAATGGCTTATGCCTACCCTGTCGGCCAATTCGGCCACTACAAAAGGCGTATACGGATGGGCCGTCGTGTAAAAGTCCATGATAAAGTCTTCTGCATAGGTGTCACGGAAGTCTTTTTCTACGGCTTGGTCTTTGAAAGCTACGGATTGCAGGAAGCGCGTAGCGCTTTTTCTCAGGGCCCTCATCACATATTCCTTTCCGTTTTTGTCTACCAGCCTGAGCGATTTAGACTGGTGTCCGCCGCCAGAAATGGTAGGCGTCAGTCCGCCGTATAGCGTATCGAGGCTTACGGCTCTTGCTTTTATCGGGGTACTGTAGATCTTTCGGTAGTGCTTGCCCCAAAGGAAACGGTAGGCGCCGCCTTTGGTTGTCATTTTTGAAGTATAGATGGTCGTATCCTTATGGGTAGGGAAAGTATTCGGGAATTCTCTCAGGTTCGGTTTTGGCCTCGGGAACGTAGGCTGCTGTTTGTATAGCAAGCCTTCTTTTCCTTTGGAGTCGGCACCGTAATACGATACTTTTGAAGCTCCGTTGTTGAGCACTTCGAGCACGGCATAGCCGTTGTTTCCGAAAGAGAAGTCGTTTTCATTGATCGCCCTAGCGGCCTCGTGTTTTGATCCGGCGCCGCTGATGATCTGCTTGACGTTGTCTTTGTCTATGTATTGCAGGTTGTGGTCATGCCCCGAAACTACGACCACGTTGCTACGGGTCTGTATCAGGGTCTTGATTCTTTTTACGAAGGCATTGTATTTTTTATTTTGCAAGTCTTGCGGGCTGATGCCAGAGGTCTTGCGCAGCAGGTTGACGACCGTTCCCAAGACCGGCAGCGGTATTTTTTTGCTGAACGGAAAAAGGTGCTTTTCTAGCGAAAACTCGCCGCCATGCGTGCCGTTGCTCATCAGCGGATGGTGAATGGCAATGATGGTGGTCTTTTTTTGGTAGTCGTTCAACTTGTTTTCTAATTCTTCAAAAAACTGCTCGCGTGTCTTGATGTCGCAGTCGTTGTTGATGGTAGGATGCTGGTCCCAGTCTTCCAGATACCACTGGCTGTCGATTACGATCAGTCCTAGGTTATCGTTGATATTGATATGGTCGATCCCGCAGTTCTTTCTCGGAAGGAAGGATTTTTTCTGCTTGAGGTATTCGTTGACCAGCCTTTCTTGTTCTTTTAGTCCTTCTACACCGTTATACCAGTCGTGGTTGCCGGGTATGAATATGGTCTTTCCTTTGAAACTCTTGGAGAGCGCCAGCTGTATGTCGAGCTTTTCTTCTGCCGTCTTTCTGTCGGGGCTGTCTTTTGGCGGCATGCCCAGCGGGTAGATGTTGTCGCCCAGAAAAAGCAGCGTGCTGTTGGTATCGGCTTTTTTGAGCCTTTCTTCAAACAGCTTTAATAGCTGCTGCGATCTCACCTCATCGGCATTGCCTGCATCGCCTACAAGATAAAAGGTATGTGAAATGGCTTTGGGGTTATCAAAGTTGTCTTTGATCGTAACGGGGGCCTTGCTTCCAAACTGCGAGTGGTTCGTGGCGCAGGACTGTAAAAAAATTATCAAGCAGGCATACTTGAATAGCGTTATATTTCGTTTACTAGTTACATTAAGCCAAAATAATTTCATAATTTGGTAGTGGATTTAATTCAATTGATATTTGACATGAATATTCTTCAAAAAGCCGAAAATTTTATATTCCAATTATTCAAAGATAGCTTATCTTCTGATTATATTTACCATAATTTTAATCATACTTTACGAGTTGTTAACAGCGTGCAGATACTGATCAAAGGCGAAAATGTGTCTGCAGAAGAAGCTGAAATGCTGGAAATCGCGGCTTGGTTTCACGACGCGGGATATATTGAGGGCGGCGAGAAGCACGAGGAACGCGGCGCTTTGATTGCGGCCGACTTTTTGAAAGAAAACGCGTATCCTGAGGAAAAGATAGAAAAAATCAAGTCGCTTATCATGGCGACGGAACTGAAAAGTACTCCTGTAGGCCATCTGGAGACAATCATACGCGATGCGGACTGCTCTCACTTTGGACATAAGGAATATCCTAATTTTTCGGAACTGCTGCGCCAGGAGTGGAAAATCATCTGCGACAAGCAATATACTGACTTGGAATGGGCAAAAGAAAACCGTACTGTTTTCTTGAAATACCATCGTTTTTATACGGATTTTGCCAAGCAAAACTGGCAGCCGCAGAAAGACCTGAACCTTTCTGACATACAGGACAAGATCACTTCTCTTGAGAAAGGCAAAAAGGAAAAGCCGAAAGACATCTTGAATAAGAAAAAGCTGGAAAAACTGGAAAGTCCGGAACGGGGCATCGATACTATGTTTCGGGTGACGCTGAACAACCATACCAAGCTCAGCCAGATTGCCGACAGTAAGGCGAACATACTGCTTTCTGTCAATGCGATTATCATTTCGATTGCGTTATCGACCTTGATTCCTAAGCTGGACAGCCCGACGAATGCGCATTTGATCGTGCCTACGTTCGTAATGTTACTGTTTAGTGTGATCTCTATTATTTTTGCGATACTTTCTACGCGTCCAAAAGTCACCAGCGGACTTTTTACGCGAAAGGATATCGAGGACAAAAACGTAAACCTTTTGTTTTTCGGGAATTTCCACAAGATGCCGCTGGACGAGTACCAGTGGGCCATGAATGTGCTGATGAAAGACCGCGAGTATCTTTATAATTCGATGATCAAGGATCTTTATTTTCTTGGGCTGGTCTTGAACCGAAAATACAAATTGCTGCGCATTACGTACACGGTGTTTATGTTCGGCATCATTATTTCGGTGATTGCCTTTGTATGGGCATTCAAGTCGGTTTAGTTCTTAAGGGCTAATTCTTTCAGCAGGTCTTGGTAGGTATAGCTTTTCTCTGATTTTTCAGGCTGCGTATACAAGATTTCCACACGCAGTGCTTTTAGTCCGGTAACGCCCTGCAAGTCTTCTACTTCAAAAGTCTCGATAGCACCCAGCTTGTTTTTGTGCTGCAACAGGCTGATGTATCTTCTGTATTCTGCTTCTTCTTGATGCTGTGAATAGACGATGGTAATCTTGCCTTTTTCTGTAATCCTTTCGTTGGTGCCTTTGATATTCGACTTGTCGATTCGTTTTTTCACGACTTCATAACGGGCATTGTAGGTACCATCTACATCAAAACGTTTTTCGTCCATACGGAATCGGATGGATATCGGCGTGCTGAACACGAGGATCAGCGAAGTCACATCGAGATCATACGGCAAGGAAGGACGCAGGTGGTAATATTCGTTTTCTAGCTCGCACAGGGCCTGAAGCTGCCACAAACGCAGGTTGCTCAGATAGACAGGACTGAAGGACAATTGCGGGGCTATAGAGGCTCCGATATAGAGATTGTGCTCTACGCCGTCTGTCTTGAAGCGTTCGTAATAGTGCGGAAAGAACGATTGGGCTTCTTCTTGCTTCTTGTCTAAGATAAAAGCCATTTTTTTATTGATCAGCGAAAGTGTCTGGTCAAAATCTTTCCTTGCATCATAGACCATCATAATCTTAGGGTCGAGCGATTTGAAATAGGCTTCTATTTTCTCGCGTACCTTGTCATTGGAGGTCTCGAAATGGTGCAGCATCGGATGGATCTCATTCAGAACATAGCTTTGGATAAGCGACTCGGTATCGGCTTTAAGGGTTTCTTTCAGCTGTTTCTCTAGGTCTTCGAGCTCGTAGATGTTCTGGTAGATGACCGGCAGTTTCAGGTTGTCGCTTATAAAGCGGAGCAACTGGAGCAGCAATTCGATCTGGGCCGTCAAGTCTTTTTCGATGGACTCGTTTCGGGCAACGGAGGAACCTTTGATATCGATCTGTCCATATAATGGATAGACTTCCTTAAACACGATTTCCTTGAATGGCAGGTCTCTTGTATTTTTATCTGTAGTATGCAGTGAGGCTTCTTCCCTGAACTTCCAATAGACGCTCGGATGGATAGCAGTGTATTCTTTTTGGATGATCGCATCGATCTGATTCTGCATGTCGGAAAAATACCTGTCGATCGTGTCTACCAAGAAAGGCATGACCAGATCGAGCTTGTTGGCATTGATACTGTTTAGCTGTTTTGGCTCGGAAGAAACTAATTCTACGATGCCCAACAGCCTATCGTCTTTAACGACAGGTGCAAAAATACAGCTTTGTACGTTTTGCGCGAGCAGGTGCTCTGCCAGCTCTTTTTCTTCTGGATTTGTGACTAGAAATTCTTTTACGTCAGAAATAATAAAGTATTTCTTCTCTCCTACAAGGGTATCTAGCGGGCATTGTCCTAGGGCGTTCAGGCATTCTTCTTCGTAATCTTTCGTCAAGATGAAGCTGTGCATCTCGTCTTCAAAATCGGCTTTTTTCAATCGGGTACCGTCACTGCTAAAAGCGGTAAAGCCCGTCCTGAGGTCTGCAATTTTGTAGATGGAACGAAATATGGTTTCAATGGTCTCTTTCTTGAATTCAGAATCTTCGTTGTTGCTCAGCAGGTTGCTTTTCAGATTAGAAATGGCACTTTCGACGGAATTGTCATAAAGTGTCATGATTCCGAAGCCTTTGAGTATCCAACTTTCTGGCGGAAATTTTTCTTTCCACAGGTCGAGGTCATCGTAATTATCGATCAGCTGATTGATGTCTTCTTGCGTAAGCGCCACCGATTTTTCTGTCGGGAACACCTCAAGGAAGTCGGCATTGTAAAGAATCCTGTAATGTTTTACGATACCTTCTGCATTGGGAATATCATAAAATATAGGACTGCTGAAATCAATCTTGCAGCCGTAATAATAGTTCAGTATGATAGAACAGTTCATGACATAGAACCGATGCTCGTCGAAATCTCTGATGATGATCTCAAAATCGTCTCCGGCTTCCGTAAGAATCTTGTTCAGCCTTTCTGTCGTATTAAAAATATAATTGTCAAACGGAACAGTTACGGCTTTGATTTCGTTATGCGTTAGGGCCGTAGGAAACAAATCGGCCAAAAGGTATTTGATTCTGTTGTAGTGCTTTTCGATCTGCTGGTACGATTCGATACCGTCTCTCAGTTCCGGAAAGGGCTCTATTTCCTTCAAGAGTCCCTTGGCATAAGCCGCCCGATAATCAACATCAGAATCAGCTATTTGCTCTAAAACCTCAATGACTTTCTGAAAAGAAATCTTGATTTTAAACGGACTGGGATTCTCGTGAAGGGGATTCATATTTTGAGGATTCAAATTGTATGCAAATTTACGAAATAAATAGATTCGCAATTGTAAAAGAAAACAAAAAAGCCGTCGAAGGAATGACGGCTTTTTCAAATAAAAATCTAAAAACTAAATACTATTTATTTTGAAAAACAGAAAGCTGTTTTTGTGGGTTCGGTTTTAAATTTATTACTCTCGCTAATGTAGGAAACAAATCTGCTCGAAACAAATAAAATCGACGAAAAGCATGATTATTTAACGTTCGTATTTTAGGAGTTGGCAGGTCAAAAAAAGCTAATTGCTTGTGTATATGCTAAAAAATGTTAAATTATAGCAAAGGAGAACTTGGGTTTGAAGAATAAAATTTAGTTTTGTTTGGTGCCAAAATGCGGCTTTTCTTAACTTAAAATTATAATTACCTCGTTCCTCATGAAAATAAAACATCTAGTTTATGCACTGCTCATCCTTGGGATTGGGGGCATGATTGCCTACCGAATCTCCAGCAATAAAAAATCAGATTCAGAAAACGGAAAAGGACAGGGAAATAAAAAACCATCACGAGTAAGCGGCATCGTCGTACAGCCTCAAAACTTTGCAGACAATCTTTCGCTCTCGGGCTCTATCGAAGCAAATGAGCAGATTGATGTTAGAAGCGAGGTTTCGGGAATTGTTGAAAGCATCAATTTTAGCGAAGGCACTATGGTCGCCAAAGGACAAGTGCTTTTTAAAGTAAACGACATTGAGTTAAGAGCACAGCTGACACAAGCAAAAACGGCACAAGGACTGGCTTCTGAAAACGAGCGCAGGGCCAAGCTTTTATTGCAGAAAGAAGCCATCAGCCAAGAAGAATATGATATTGCCAGCGCCGATTTTAAATCTGCCAAAGCGCAATCACAGCTGATCAGCGCCCAGATAGCGAAGACAACAGTACGCGCACCTTTTGCCGGAAAAATAGGATTACGTTCAATTTCTGAAGGAACCTATGTCACGCCCACTACCATGATTGCAAAACTGGTAAATACAAGCCGACTGAAAATTACGTTTTCGATTCCAGAAAAATATGCGTCGCAGATGAAGGTCAACGGAACGCTTTCGTTCACGACCGCTGGTTCTACTGAAAAGTTTACTGCCAAGATTTATGCCATCGAACCTGAAATTGAAGTGGCTACCAGAACTCTTAGACTCCGCGCTATTGCAGAGAATCCTGATGGCAAGCTTTATCCGGGAACTTTTGCGAACGTAACGCTTCCTTTAGACAACATCAAGGATGCCTTGCTGGTTCCTACGCAGGCATTAATTCCGATCCAAAACGGAAAGAAATTGTTTGTTTCTCAAGGCGGAAAAGCGAAAGAAATAATCGTGAAAACGGGAGCCAGAACGGATAAAGATATCTTGATCACGTCTGGACTGAAAGTCGGAGATACGGTACTAACTACCGGCGTAATGACCTTGAAAGACGGAATGCCAGTGAGCGTCCAAATCCTTAAATAGCCACCAGATGAGCTTATCAACCACAAGCATAAAAAGACCGGTACTGACAATTGTCTTGAACCTAATGCTGATTCTTTTTGGAATAATCGGGTATACCTATCTGGGCGTGCGAGAATTTCCATCCATCGACCCTGCGCAGATTTCGGTAAGAACGAGCTATGCAGGAGCCAACGCTGACATTATCGAATCGCAGATTACCGAACCTTTGGAAAAAGCCATCAACTCTATTGACGGTATTCGAAACATCACGTCTTCGAGCAATCAGGGAAGCAGTAACATCACGATAGAATTCAACTTAGATAAAAATTTAGAGGAAGCTGCCAACGACGTGCGTGACAAAGTTTCGCAAGCTGTACGAAGCCTTCCGCAGGATATTGATGCGCCGCCTGTAGTTTCTAAGGCGGATGCGGATTCAGAGCCAATCATCACCATGACGGTACAGAGCGACAACAAGAATGTCTTGGAACTTTCTGATTATGCCGACAATGTCATCGCTCAAAGATTGCAGACCATTCCGGGCGTCAGCAGCGTGCAGATCTGGGGACAGCGCAAATACGCGATGCGTTTGTGGATCGATCCGGTCAAGATGGCTTCTTATGGCGTGACGGTTTCGGATGTGAGAAATGCATTAGAAAGCCAAAACGTGGAGCTGCCTTCGGGAAAACTGACGGGTGCCAATACGGAATTGACGGTAAAAACCATCGGAAACCTTTCTACGGAAGAAGAATTCAACAATATCATCCTTCTTGCGCAAGGAGAAAAAATAGTCCGTTTTAGCGATGTCGGGAATGCCTCGCTGGAAGCGGAGAATTTAGAGACTAAAATGAGCGATTCAGGTCAGGAAATGGTCGGGATGGCTATTATTCCGCAGCCAGGAACGAATTATCTTGACATTGCAGAGGCTTTTTATATACAGTACGATCAGTTAAAAAGAGACCTGCCGAAAGACTTCAAATTAAACGTGGCGATCGACAATACGGTTTTTGTTAAAAAAGCGGTTGTAGAAGTTGCTGAAACTTTATTGATTGCTATCGTGCTAGTAGTCCTGATTATTTATTTGTTTTTTAGGAATTGGGCAATTGCCTTTCGTCCGCTGATTGATATTCCGGTTTCCTTGATTGCGACCTTTTTTATCATGTGGCTTTTTGGCTTCTCTGTAAACGTACTGACATTATTGGCTATCGTTCTTGCAACCGGGTTGGTTGTGGATGACGGTATCGTTGTAACCGAAAATATCTTCAAGAAAGTCGAAGAAGGAATGACGCCTATAGAAGCCGCGATTAAAGGCTCGAATGAAATTTTCTTTGCCGTGATCTCGATTTCGATAACGCTTGCTGCAGTATTCCTTCCGGTTATATTTTTAGAAGGTTTTGTGGGAAGGCTGTTTCGGGAATTTGGTGTCGTGATTGGCGCTGCGGTATTAATTTCTGCTTTTGTTTCCTTGACCTTGACGCCTATGCTGAACGCTTACCTGATGAAGGGCGGCGAGCAGAAAAAGTCTAAATTCTATAATTGGAGCGAGCCTTACTTTTTGAAAATGAATTCGGGATATGCTGGAGCATTGGCAAAATTCATGAAACGAAAATGGCTGAGTTTCCCTATCTTGGTTATCTGTATCGGATTGATTGCCTTGTTTTTCAGTACGCTGCAGAAAGAAACCGCGCCGTATGATGACAGGAGCTTTATCGGGGTAAACGTAACTGCTCCAGAAGGTGCTTCGTATGATTATATGGATCGCTTTATGACCGAGCTATCCGACCTGATTAATGATTCAATTCCTGAGAAAAAAGTAAGCTTGATAATTACCTCGCCAGGCTTTGGTTCTGCATCCGTAAACAGCGGCCGTGCCAGGATTGCTTTGGTCGAGCCGGGAGAAAGGGAACGTTCACAGAAAGAAATAGCGGAAGACCTTACTAAATGGACAAAGAGGTATTCGGAAGCCAAAGTTTCTGTTTCTGAACAGCCTACCATTGCCGTAAACCGACGTGGAGGCTTGCCGATACAATACATCATCCAAGCGCAGAATTTCGAAAAGCTGCGAGAGAAGATTCCAGAGTTTATGGACGAAGCGGCTCAAGACCCGACTTTTGCCATTACCGACGTAAACTTAAAATTCAACAAGCCAGAAATCTATGTAACCATCGACAGGGAAAAGGCGCAAAGTCTTGGCGTTTCGGTTATTGATATCGCCCAAACACTTCAGTTGTCTTTGAGCGGCCAGCGTTTCGGTTATTATATGATGAACGGAAAACAATACCAAGTGATGGGCCAGTTTGACAAAAAGGACCGCGAGGCTCCCATCGATCTGACCTCTATTTTTGTGAAAAACACTTCGGGCGAGCTTATACAGTTGGATAATCTTGTGACTATCGAAGAACAAAGCAGTCCGCCGCAATTGTACCACAACAACCGATATATGTCGGCTACGGTTTCTGCCGGACTTGCTCCAGGGAAAAGTATCAGCGACGGTATCGATGCTATGGAAAGAATCAAAGAGAAAGTGCTGGACGAAACGTTTACGACGGATTTGGGCGGCGAATCGCGAGATTTCGTAGAAAGTAATTCCAATACGGCTTTTGCTTTCGGATTGGCTTTACTGCTTATCTATCTGATTCTTGCGGCGCAGTTTGAAAGTTTTATCGATCCGTTTATCATCATCTTGACCGTTCCAATGGCAGTAGCGGGAGCCTTATTTTCGCTTTGGCTTTTTGGCCAGACTTGGAATATTTTCAGCCAGATCGGAACCATCATGCTGATCGGGCTCGTGACGAAGAACGGAATCTTGATCGTAGAGTTTGCCAACCAGCTCCGAGAACAGGGCAAAGACAAAATGGAAGCCATTATGGAAGCTGCCGAATCGCGCCTTCGTCCTATCTTGATGACCAGTTTGGCGATTGCACTGGGCGCCTTGCCGATTGCACTGTCTCTGGGCGCTGCTTCTACCAGCCGTATCGGGATGGGAGTCGTGATTGTTGGAGGAACTTTATTTTCGTTAATCCTTACGCTTTTCGTAATTCCGGCAATTTATTTTATGTGGTCTAGACAAAAGAAACACAGGCCGGAATTTGACAACATAAAAGAATATGAAAAAGAATAATTGCATGAAACTTAAGATATTTTTCCAGATTGTATTTCTTTTCACAGCTTCGCTTACGGCAGAGGCTCAAGAACTACTGACTGTCGAAGATGCGGTAAAGATTGCTTTAGAGAATAATTATGAAATAAAAATTGCCAGCAACGACCTGAAGATCGATCAGCAGAACGTAAGCCTTGCCAACGCTGGCGTGCTTCCGCAATTTAACGCTACGGTTACTGACAATAATAGCATATTGGACACTAAACAGACACAGTCTGACGGTTCTGAAAGAGAGCTCAACGGAGCCCGTAACATGAATCTAGCCTATGGTGTTGCGCTAAATTGGACAATTTTTGACGGACTACGTATGTTTGCCCGTTATGACCAGCTGAAAGAATTAGAAAAATTAGGCGATGCCGAATTAAAGCTTGCCATTTTTACGAAGGTTTCTGACGTCATCACGACCTACTATGATCTTGTACAACAGCAACAGCAATTGAAAGCACTCGATACGGCTATTGTAATTTCAAACCTAAGAATCAGTACTGCCGATAACCGTTATAAGATCGGGAAAGCTTCGAAACTGGAAGTCTTAAACGCGCAGGTCGATTTAAATACAGATACCACTGCCCTGCTCCGCCAGAAAGAATTATATACCAATACCAAAATCTTTTTGAATGAAATTTTGGCAAGGGATGTAAAAACAGACTTTTCGGTAGTCGACGAAGTTACTATAGACGAAACGCTTTTATTGCCAGAGCTGATGACCTTAGCGGAGAAACAAAATCCGCAACTGCAGTCGCAGATTATCAACAAACGGATTAGCGAATTGCAGCTGAAGCAGGTCAAAGCCAACCGTTATCCGACTGTCAATATCACATCTGGGTATAATTTTACGCGCACGGAAGCTTCTCTTGGGTTTACGACACAGTCTACCGGGCAGGGATTTACGTACGGCATCAACGCGACCATGAATATCTTTAACGGGGGGCTTCAAAATCGCAACGAGAGAGTAGCTAAAATTCAAGTTGAGAATTCAAAAATCGTTATTGAACAGCAGCTCAAGATGCTTGAATCACAGCTATCTTCTGCTTACCAAACGTATCTGACCAATTTGCAGCTGACAAAACTGGAAGCTAAAAACGAAGATATTGCAAAAGAAAACTTAGATATTACGCTGGCCAAATTTAAGATAGGAACTATCGCTCCGTTAGAATTTCGTGAGGCACAGCTCAATTATGTCAATGCGAAAGTGCGAAACAGCAACGCTCAATACGCCGCAAAAGTTTCTGAGATTAATCTGAAAGAATTGGCAGGAAATTTATCGCTTTCTCAAAATTAAGCTCCCGAATTGCCATATCCTTAATTTAATGTTAAAATTTTAGTTATCTTTGAATGAGAAACCCTTAAAACAAATCAATCATGGAAGTAAATTTTTTAGCATTGGTAGTAGCAGCACTGTCAACTTTGGTTGTTGGCTTTATCTGGTACAACCCTAAAGTTTTTGGAACCGCTTGGATGAATGCAGCCGGACTTACAGAAGAGAAATTAAAAGGAGCCAATATGGCTGTTATTTACGGACTAGCTGTCTTATTTGCCTTTTTTATGGCTTTTATCCTCCAGTTTTTGGTTATCCACCAATGGGGCGCTCTTGCCGCTACTGGCGGAGATTCAGATAAGGTTAGTCCAGTATATGAAGCTTATATGGCAGAGTACGGAACGGCTTTTAGAACGTTCAAGCATGGTGCTTTGCATGGTTTTATGACTGGCTTGCTTTTCACATTTCCTCTGATTGCCATCAATTCGATGTTTGAAAGAAAAAGCTGGAAGTTTATTTTTATCAATGCAGGCTACTGGCTTGTCAACCTGACCATTATGGGCGGTATTATTTGCGCTTGGATTTAATCTTTATATCACCAAAAAAAATCTCGCCTTAACGGGCGAGATTTATTATTTTTCACTCTTTGAAAACTACCTTACGCTTTACCATTTTTACGACCACAACAGCGCTTCCCGAAAATTGGGACAGCCTTGCTTCGACTAACATATTTCTTTCAAAATCGTATCTAAAACTATTAGAGACGGCAGCACCCGAAAACATGACCTGTCATTTTATTGGTCTTTTTAATGCCGAAAAACTGGTCGGGATCGCGCTTTCGCAATTTCTAGACCTGAGTCAGGTGAATTCGTATGGCGAAAGAGACAATTGCGCAAAAACGTCTATCCGGAAATTTATTTTTAAGAATTTCAGCTCTAAAGTATTGATTATTGGAAACAACATGCTTACAGGCCAAAATGCATTCGAATTTGACTCCAGCTTGGAATATTCTCAAGGATTAAAATTGCTAAGAAAAGCATCGATTGAAATCGAGAGAAAATTAAGCCTGAAAGGGATGAAAACTCACATCACGGTTTTTAAGGATTTTGAGAAAGACGAAGCGAGCCATTTTGAGATTCCAGAGTTTCAGGATTTTTACCAATTCAGCACCCAGCCAAATATGGTCTTTACTATCCCAAAGAATTGGAACGAGGCTGAAGATTATGTAAGCGCATTGAACAAAAAATACCGCGACCAATACAAAAGGGCACGGAAAAAATCGGAAGGACTTGTCAAAAAGAAACTGTCTTTGGCTGAAATTCAAGAGCAGGAAAAACTGATTTATGATTTGTATTATTGCGTAGCCAAAAATGCTCCGTTCAATACTTTTTATCTTCCGGAAAAGCATTTTTCTAATTTCAAGCTGCAGCTGCAAGATAATTTTTTGTTCTACGGTTACTTTGAAAACAACAAAATGATCGGCTTTAACACGCTTATCAAAAATGGCGATGTAATCGATACGTATTTTTTGGGCTATGACGAAAACTGCCAAAAAGAAAAAATGCTGTACCTGAACATGTTGTACGACATGATCAGTCATTCTATAAACAAAGGTTTCAAGCAGATTATTTTTGCACGAACAGCCTTAGAGATCAAAAGCTCTGTAGGAGCCATTCCTGAAAAGATGTATGGTTTTATCAAACACCATAATTATTTCCTGAACCTTTTTATCTCAAGACTTTTTGGCTATCTAGAACCTGAAACGGTATGGAAAGAGCGGAATCCTTTTAAATAAGATTTTTAAGGAATCGCTACCTTCATCTGGTTGGGCAGAATCTTTACTTCTAATTTGCTGACTTCATCGCAATATTCGCCATCAATCTGAAAGCTTACGGGCGAATCGGTAGTAATTGTCGCTTGGTCTGTAGAAATAATCTCCACATCGCCGTTTTCAATAGGCATATTTCCAGAAAGTATCTTGCTGAAAACAATCAGGTCTAAATTTTTAAGAATTACGATTTCAAATTTTCCGTCGTTCATCACGCCATGAGGATTGATTGTTACGCCCGTACCGTATTTCTGGGAATTGGCCACAACTACCATTCTCGCTTCTGTTTCTATTCTCCCGTTACTCGTTTCTATAACAGCATGAAAAGGATCTTTGAGTCCAGTAAGCGTGTTGATAGCTTGCAATGCATACCCTAATTTGCCGCGTATGTTACTATTTTCATAATTCTTGATCAGTTCGGCATTGATACCGATGTCGCTCAAATGCAGGCTTTTTTTGCCATTGATAGCAATCATGTCCATTTCCATATAATTGCTATGAAAGGCAATTTCTAGGTTTTCTTCAAGATTGTCTGGAAGGTTTAAGTCAACCGAAAGCCCGTTGGCAGAACCGGCAGGCAATATTCCTAAAATCACATCATGGTTTTCGACAGCTTCGGCCACCATTTTTATGGTACCATCGCCACCGGCAACTATTATTCTTTCGGCCTTCTTTTCTTCTAGCAATTTTTGGATTTTGGCTTCATCATTTTTTCCAGTTGTTTCAAAAATTGCCAGATTTATGTTTTCCTTTGTTGCAAAATTTTTAGCTGTTTCTATAATTTCAGTCTTGTCAACGTCGCCTGATATCGGATTAACTACCAGAATATAATTCTTTTGCGTGCTCATAATTTCTTTTGTGCTATAAATTTTGTAATTTGTTATATCGTAATATAAATATAAGACATTTTATGAAGCCAATCCTAAAGTTATACCGAGGTTATGCAAATGATCAGGAACTGATTGTGATGGGGCATATTTTTAAGCCTACTACAAAGGAAGATTACGATTTTCAAAAGAAAAATTTCAAGAATGCGAAATCTGTTATTCGTATGTTTCGGATTAAGACGCAGAAAAATGCTTCTGTCTATTTGGAGCATAACGGCATGAAAATCCACACTAAAAGTCTAGACGACGGTTATTTTAAATTCTGCATTCCGCTGACAAACGATTTGGCTTATGGCTGGAACGAATATAAAGTCAGCATTTATCACAACGACAGAGAAATTACGAGCAAAGGCAGCTACATACGCCCACATGACGGAAATTGGGGCTTTATATCGGATATTGATGATACTTTTTTGGTATCGCATACTCGAAATCCTTTCAAAAAGCTCTATATCTTGCTTTTCCGAAACGTAAACGACCGCAAGATTTTTGAAGATGTCGTGCCTCATTACCAAGCCTTGAGTTCGGCAGGCAGGAATAGTGATACGGAAAAGAATGCTTTTTTTTATGTTTCCAGCAGCGAATGGAATCTGTATCGGTTTATCACACAGTTTACAGAACTGCATGAACTGCCAAAAGCCGTGCTTCTCTTAAAGGATATCAAGACGAGCCTTACTGATTTTTTTCTTACCGGACGAGGCGACCACAATCATAAGTTTGAGAAGATAAAACACATCTTGGAGTTTTATCCACATCTGAAATATGTGCTTCTTGGCGACGACTCACAGCATGATCCTTTTTTATATGAGGACATTTGTAAAATATTTCCGGTTACGGTAAAGGCAGTTTATATCCGTCAGACTGGAAAACATAAAAAGCAAAAAGCAATAGATGCTTTAGCTAATATGGAAACTATGGGCGTCGATACTTGTTATTTTAAAAATAGTAGCGAAGCTATCGAACATTCGGAACGAATCGGGATAACGGCAAATTCACTGTATACTTTATAAAAAAAGCCAGACGATAGGTCTGGCTTCTTTTTTATGCATTTTCTATTTCCATCTGAATGGCTTCCCATTCTTCTAAAAGATTGTCGAGGTCTTTTTTCTTTTTGTTATAGGCCATAAAAAAAGAAGCGTCTTCGATATGCTTGTCGTAATTAGAAGCCAATAACTTGTCATCTTTTTGGATATCAATTTCGAGCTGCTTGATCTGGCTTTCGACTTTGCTCAATTTGTTTTGAAGTGCTTTGCCTTTTTTCTGTTCTTCGTAAGAAAGTGATTTATCTTTTGGCACTTCTTTTTTAACCGCATCTTTCTTTTCGACTTCACGCATATTTTCTAGATTACGCTGTTCCAAGAAGAAATTAATGTCACCTAAATATTCTTTTATTTTCTGGTCTTTGAATTCATAAACGATATTGGACATACCCTGAAGAAAATCCCTGTCGTGAGAAACTAGAAGCAGTGTTCCTTCGTATTGCTGCAATGCTGCTTTCAAGACATTTTTAGATTTAATATCTAAGTGGTTGGTCGGCTCATCCATTACCAACACGTTAATCGGCTGTAATAATAATTTACAAAGCGCCAGACGGTTTCTTTCGCCTCCTGAAAGGACTTTTACCTTTTTCTCTACATCATCTCCTCTAAAAAGGAAAGAACCCAGCATATCGCGTACTTTTGAGCGGTTGGTGTCATTAGCAGCGTCCTGCATAGTTTGCAATAGCGTAATTTCGCCATCCAAATACTCCGCTTGATTTTGAGCGAAATACCCTAACTGTACGTTATGTCCTAATTTTATAGTTCCGGTATAGTCAATATCTTTTACGATTGCTTTGATAAAGGTAGATTTTCCTTGTCCGTTTTGTCCGACAAAAGCAATCTTGCTTCCTCTCTCTACTAAAAGGGAAATATCTTTCAATATGGTTTTTTCGCCATATTTTTTAGTAACATTTTCGGCTTCGATAACGACTTTACCAGGCGTTATAGAAACGGGAAACGAAATGTTCATGACAGAATTGTCATCTTCATCAACTTCAATTCTTTCTACTTTATCTAGTTTTTTAATCAGCGACTGTGCCATTGAAGCTTTAGATGCTTTCGCTCTAAATTTTTCAATCAGCTTTTCAGTTTCTTCAATTTTTTTGGCTTGGTTTTTCTGCGTTGCCAATTGCTTCTCGCGAATTTCATGGCGTAATTCTAAATATTGGGAATACGGCTTATTGAAATCATAGGCTTTTCCAAGAGAAATTTCAATAGTTCGGTTGGTTACATTATCCAAGAACATCTTATCGTGCGATACGATTACTACAACGCCAGGGTAATTACGCAGGAAATTTTCGAGCCAGATAATCGATTCGATATCCAAGTGATTGGTCGGCTCATCCAGAAGCAAAATATCATTCGATTGTAGCAACAGTTTTGCTAATTCGATACGCATTCTCCAACCGCCTGAAAAAGTTTCGGTCTGATTGTTGAAATCTTCTCTTTTGAAACCAAGTCCTAAAAGGATTTTCTCTGTGTCACCGACATAATTATATCCTCCAAGCAAATCAAAACGATGTGTATAATCTGCTAAATCTTCAATAATCTGGCTGTATTCTTCGCTTTCGTAATCGGTTCTTGTAACCAGCTGGTGGTTTATTTCCTCAAGCTTTTTCTCAACGATTTTAATATCTGTAAATGCTTCATAAGCTTCTTCCAAAACAGTTCTACCTTGCTCAAAATCGATATCCTGACGCAAGAAGCCGATTTTGACTTCTTTTTCGGTAGCTATGCTTCCTGTGTCGGGAGCGATATCTCTGGCAAGAATCTTCAGCATTGTTGATTTTCCCGCTCCATTTTTGCCGACAAGTCCCACTCGATCACCAGCTCCTAACCTGAAAGTAATTTCTTCAAAAAGATAGGTTCCTCCGAAAGAAACTGATAAATTATGTATATTAAGCATTTATTGTATTTTTTGTAAATTGTATGTGTAAATTTGCACTGCCGAACTTGGCAAACTAAATTTTTTGCAAATGTTAAAAAAAGGATCCAAATTATATAGCATTTTAACAGGAACTTGTCCTAAATGTCAGAACGAGAGTATGTATGTAGACAAAAATCCTTATAATCTGTCCCGAATTTTTCAAATGCATGAAAGATGCAGTCATTGTGAGCAAAAATACAAGATTGAGCCTTCTTTTTTTTATGGAGCCATGTATGTGAGTTATGGTGTCGGGATTGCGTTTGGCGTTGCCGCTTTTATTATCTCGTATATTTTTCTAGGCACTAATCTCAAGGTTTCTTTTATAGCAATTATTGCTACCCTAGTTGCCTTTATGCCGGTTATCATGAGATTGTCAAGGAATATCTGGATCAATATGTTTGTAGACTACGATAAAGACTGGAACAAGAAATAAACTACCATTGTACCTTTCTGAACCTTTTGATGTCGACTGAGCTGTCTAGAGGTTTTCGAAATTCTATGTTTTCAAACAATTCTTTGGCCATAACTGGTCCAAGCATAACACCGCGAGTTCCAAGTCCGTTTAGCAAATGAACATTTTTATGGTTCGGATGAGTTCCAACCATTGGCCTTCTGTCTTTTACTGTTGGTCGAACACCGGCCAAATGCTGAACGATTTCAAAATCACAATGAAGTATTTCTTTTATATTTTCAAGAAGTTCTTGTTTGCCTTCTTCAGTCGGCTGATTGGTTTTATCTTTCCAATCATAAGTCGCACCAACTTTGTATAAATCATTTCCAAGAGGTAATACAAAAACAGATGTCTTGATAACAGCATCCAAATTTAAGTCAGGAGCTTTAATTATTAGCAACTCGCCCTTTGTCCCATCTAAAGGAAGATGTCCAAAATATGGGTTTGAAATCATCCCGTAGCCTTCTGCAAAAACTATATTCTTGGCTTGGATGCCTTTATATTGGACATATTCTTCTTTTAACTCAAGAGCTGCATAATCAAAAGTATCATTTGCAAGCCACTCTTTTTCTTTAAGATACTCATGATAGCTTATTAGCAAAGATTCAGTATCCACATAACCAGTCTGCAGGACTTCACCAAAATTAAAAGGAGAATCAATTCCATTATATTTTTTAGAAACGAGCTTAGAAGAAAGAAAAGGCGCTAAACCAATTTTGTCTGTAGCCAGAAACCAGTTGTTTTGTTCTTCTACAGAAAACAATTTTCTATAAATAGGAATTTCAAAATTAAATTTTGAGCTTAATTTCGTTTCCAAATTCCCATAAAAGGAATGTAGCAAATCCAGTTGTTCTTGCGCTTTCCACACTTCACTAAATCTTTTGAGTATTACTGGATTATACAATCCGCCAGCAACTTTTGAAGATTGCTGAGAATTATTATCAAAGACCTGGATGGATTTGTTCTCCAGCAATGCAGTTTCTGCAAATGCAATACCTGCTAATCCGCAACCAACAATCAAGTAATCTACCATAGTGCAAAAATAAAAAAACTCTTGCCGATTAAAGCAAGAGTTTTATTTGTATTGGAGAAATTTTTATTAATAATTCCACATATCTTGTTCGAAGTTGCGGATCTTATCTTTAACTCTTTCAGATTCTAATAATTGCATCTGAGCATTGTCTTTCATGTATTCATCGATTTTTCTATCGCCCATAACGTTTTCTTCTTGATAAATCACACCATTAAATCGACGCGAATTTAAAAGATGGTCAAACGTGATTGGAAGTGCAGAGTTCTTATCGTTGAAAGCTTTTGCTTCATGAAGAACGTCACGAACAGAAGGGAAATATACCCAGAACAATTCGATTGGATCTTCTTCTTCAGTTCCCATTGTGTAAACATCAGGAACAACAGGGCAAATTCCTTGCAAACGATATTTCAACTCACCTTGACGTTTGTCAAAGTACCAATATCCTTTAATCTTGTATCCCATAACATTCGCTGGCGTGATATCAGTCTTTACGATATACTCTTCAGAGATTTTCTCACCTGCGTTATATTGCTCTCTACCTGCATCAGCCGTATCAATTTTTGATAGCGATGTTTCAATGTCTTTAAGTGATTTTTTAGTAGTAAAATAACTGTCATCATATACTTCAGTTATTTTGCCTTCTTTCATATTATCAACAAGAACAGCATAAAGAGATTTTCTGTCTGGACCAAGATTTCCGTCTACTGGAAAATACATTGGAAAATTGATTCTTTCATCAAGGTCAATAAATTCCCATACCATTTTTCCCATAAGTACATCACGATCGTGAACATAACCATATGGAAGTGGCTTGTCGTTATCAGATTTAAGCTGTGCTTCAGTTTTTTTCCCGATTTCCTCAGGAGTCTTAGCATTTAAAAGATTAGACTGTGCAAAAGAAACACTAGAAACTAAGCTTAATGTTACTATCAATGAAAAATTTCTCCAATTCATTTTTTGTAATTTATTAGTTCGTTTAAGTAAAAACTCAAACTTTGAATAATTATTGTGTTATCTCGTAAGCAACAGGAGCAGTTTTAGGAAGCATGATTGCGCTACCTTCTAACTTAGTCTTGATTTCAGAAATAATGACTACATCACCTCTAGTTGCTTTTTGGATTGCTGCTTTCGCTCTTCCATCCATTTTGTTACCAGAAACTACGATTGTTGGTTGTCCAGGAACTTTAATGTTAAATCCAACAACATTTAATTTTACGTCGAAATCAAAGTCTTCAAGAACAGCATTTACAGTTTGAACTTCTAGGTTAGATTTAGGACCTTTAACAGTACCTGTTTCTTTTCCTCTTAACGCTCCTGTTGGTCCAGGAATATTTTTGATTCTGAATACTTTTTTAGAGTTTACAGCTTTACCGTCAGGTAATTTTCCAGTTACATTGATAACTACTTCACGACCTGCACCTGGGCTCATGTTATAACTTCCAGATTTTCCAGCTTTTGTCAAACCTGGAGCAGAAGCTGTCACATTGTTATCAGATACACCAGCAAATGAAATTGTCATTGGGTTAACAACACCACGGTAAACCACATTCATTTTATCCGCAGAAATAGTAGCTTCGTTTGGTCTTGGAACTACAACATATTTCCCCTCAAATTTCAAAGGAATAGTTTTTCCATCTTCCAAGAAAGTAAACTGACCATTGATAGATTGCTCACCAACACCACCAGCAGTTAACGAAATAACAGCTTGACCATTTTCTAATTTACCAGGACCTTGGAAAGAAGTTGGTTTCGTATTTTCGTCATAACGACCCAATACAACTTTACCTTTTACGTTCTCTCCTTGGAAATAAGCATTTTTCTCTAAAACTACGATTGCTTGATAGTTGCTGTATGAAGCAGCTTGTACCGCAGCTTTTCCTAAAGCAGCACTGATTACATCAGATTCCGCTTTTTTAACATCACTTTGCCAAGCAGACAATTTAGCTAAAGAAGCAATTGCTGGAAATCCTTTGAAGTGATAGTTTAAGAATTTATCTTTTAGACCATCTTTAGTAGTAACATCAGAAACGTCGAAAGATTTGTTAACTTGGTTTAGGATAGCTGAATATTTTTTCTCGTTACCAAGAGCATTTTTCATTTCGGCTTTGTACGCTTCGATAGCACTCATAACTTCGTTACCTCTCTTCGTATATCCGTCACCAATGAACCAGCTATTATCAAGGTTATCACCTTTATCCATTGATTCGTATGGTAATTTACCATTTTCTGGCTCGATACCTTTTACAGTTTCTGCTTTTAAAGTTCCAATGAAATCATAAAACTTTTTTGTAGCCGCCTGAACTTTATGAGCTGTTTCTGCCGCAACAGCAAATTCACCTTTAGCTTCAGCAGCTTTGGTATCCAATGCCTGCATCATCTGCTCATTAGTAGATTTCGCAGCTTCGTTTGCTACTTCAAATTTTTCATTCATTAGTCCAAAAGCAGATAAAACTTCTTTGGACATATTTAGTGCCAACATCGCGATGAAAACCAAGTACATCAGGTTAATCATCTTCTGTCTAGGGGTTAATTTTCCTCCTGCCATTTTTTCTAATTAGTTTAGTTTATTTTGTTTAATGAAAATATAGTCTTAAACTAATTATCCTTTGTTACTCATTGCAGAAAGCATACCACCATAAACATTGTTTAATGAAGCAATGTTTGCAGTCATAGATTGCATTTGTTCTTTTAATTTAGATGCATTGTCAGCGATTTCCTTGTTAGCTTCAGCATTTCTAGAAGCACTTTCCAATTGTACTTTGTACAAGCTGTTTAATGATTCCATTTGAGCAGCAGCCATAGATAATTCTTCGCTGTATTTTTTAGTAGCAGCAATTCCGTCAGCAGCTGGAGAGATTCCTTTTGCAGCAGATTCGAAGTTTTTGATGCTGTTTCCTAAGCTAGCCATCAATTCGCCATCGATTTTAGCTTCTTTTAATAAGTTGTCTAATTTTTGAGACAATAAACCTTGAGCTTCAGCTGGGTTTTCTTTTTTAGCGTCTTTCTTTTTAGCCTCACCTCCTGCTAATTCAGGATATACCAGAGTCCAATCAATTTCGTTATCAACAGGTTCGAATGCAGATAAAGCAAAGATGATCGCTTCTGTCACAAGACCAATAGTCAACATCACGTTTCCTGTTAATGGTCCGATTTCAAAGTGAATAATCTTAAATAATGCCCCTACGATTACAACTGCCGCTCCCATACCGTAAGCGAAATTCATTGCTTTTTTGCTTAAAATTGCCATAATAATAAATAGTTTTTAGTTAGTTAAGTAAATAGTAAATATAAATAATATAAAGTTGGTTAAATTCTTATTTTGGTGTGTTTCCTGTATTCTGAACACCCATGTAATCTTGTACGGTTCTGAAACCGATAAAGCTTCTTGCTGAATCAGCATACTCGAAATCTCTTGTACTTACTTGCAAGAAATAAGCAACATCTTTCCAAGAACCTCCACGAGTTACTTTACGCTCGTTTTTAGCATCCGGCACGTTAGGGTTCATTGTAGATACATACTCATATGATGATGCATCATAAGAAGAGTTAGTCCACTCTGCTACGTTACCTGACATATTATACAAGTTATAATCGTTAGGATCGTAAGATTTTGCTTCTACAGTATATAAAGCCCCATCTGCTGCATAATCTCCTCTGTTTGGCTTGAAGTTTGCTAAGAAACAACCTCTGTCATTTTTAGCATAAGGACCACCCCATGGGAAAGTTCCTGACTCTAGACCACCTCTGGCAGCGTATTCCCATTCTGCTTCTGTAGGAAGTCGGAAAGAGTTGATTTGGTTTCTTCCTTTTTTCTTTGCTTTGATAAATGCATTTTTGTACAATGTTCTCCAAGCACAGAAAGCTTTCGCTTGTTTCCAGCTAACTCCAACTACAGGATAGTCATCATAAGCTTGGTGCCAGAAATAATCATTATGCATTGGCTCATTGTATGAATAAGCAAAATCTTTAATCCATACCGTAGTATCAGGATAAATTTCGATTGGTTCTGTTTTTTTGTAGAAATCTTTTCTTCCTTTTTTCTTAACAGCCTCGTTTAGGTTTGCTTCAGAATAACGGAATTTTAATTTTGAAACATCAATAGTCCTTAAACCATTGTATGATTCAGCAGCTGGCAAGTACATTGAATCCATTACCTCAACATAATATTCATCTGGATATTTTTGAGGATCTGTAATCAATTTTACTTTTTTGTTCAGCTTTCTTCCTGCAAATTGATCATCATCTGTACCTAAACTATAGTAGTTCTCATACATATATTTATCATAAGGAGACATAGTTGCTGGATCTGTATCATCAAATGCAAATTCACCGATACCACCGCTTCCTTTAGCCTGCCCCATCTCTTCTGCCAAGATAGCCAAACGCATTCTGATTGTTGAGTCTTTTACCCAATTCACAAATTGCTTGTATTCGCTGTTCGTAATTTCTGTTTCATCCATATAAAAGGATCGAACGGTAACAGTTTTTGTCGGAGCGTCCTGTACGTTGGCTAAATCATCATCTGATTTACCCATGATAAAAGCACCACCTGGAACCAGAGTCATACCATACGGTTTCTCTGGATGCCATTTTCTGCCTTTAACACCTACTAACTCCCCTTTATCGCTCGAACCACAGCTAGACAATACTGATGCTAATGCTGCTAATGCAATGAACTTCTTCATATAAATTTGGGTTATGATATATTCTTATTTTTTAAGGGCGTAAACCTATTTATTATTTTTCTAAAAAACAATTTTTTTATTAAAAATCCTTAAATAAAGTATAACATTAGTCTAAGGATGTGTTAAAAAAAATATAGGCTCGCCTGTTATATTATGTTTTTCCTTTGTGCCTTCCACCATCTTTCCGGGATTTCGTTGGCACAAGCACCTAGATAATCCTCATAAGTGCAAGGTAATAACGTATTTCTTTTTAATTTATTATTAACATTTGAAATAAAAGGTATTTCTATCCACCAACGCTCTGTTTTGTGGCTTTTAAAGAAAACCAATTCTTCATCTTCTAAAGGAACAATGTATTTTAAATAATTATCTCGACTTCCGAACGGATATTCATTCGAACGATAATGGAAACCTTCAATAAAATACCATATGATTTGTGCTATCAGGACTGCTTCTTGCTTCGAATTATTATGATTAAAAATGCCAAATATTGAAACTTTATCGCTTATTCCTGCATATCTTGATAAAGAACATATCTCTTTACCATTAAAACCGTTGGGTGTAAAAGTAATAAAATTACCGGAATCAGAAGATTTTACGGATGTTAAATCTACGCTCACAATATCTGCATCTCTAAAAACGGGTTCTGCAATCGAAATAGTATTGGAAACTTCGCCTAAACGATAGGCATCGAAAAATAATTTTTCGACCAAATCAATTTCTTCTTGAGAGTTATAATAAGTCTGGAAGCCTAGATTACTGTAGTTAAAAAGATTATTCGGCTCTTCGACAATCATCTTCGTAAGATAGGAATTCGCAGACAGAGGCTTGTCGGCCGCTCCAAAATCAAACTTGCTGTCAATCGAAACGACATTCACCATCTGCTCCAATTCATCGTACGCTCTATACAAAGAATACGTCAGGTCTTGGGAACCTCCGATTACTATCGGGATAATCTTATTTTTAAGCAATGAAGCAACAACTTTTTTAAGAGCGAAATAGGTATCTTCTACTTCGTTACCTGCCAAGATATTTCCTAAATCAGCAATTGATGCTTCCCAGTTTCCAGGGAATAGCCCATACAATTCTTTACGGATATGGGATAGCTTAGTATTTTCAATTTCAATATGGGCACCGCGATTTTCTTTTACGCCTATGATCGCCAGCCTGATTTTGCTCAAATCTGGAAAATCTTCACTCGTATGCAACACGACCTTGCTCCCTAGATTTTGGGAAGACAATCCGTTTATAAACTCCAGGATTTCATCATCTAAGGGCGATAGAAAATCAAATTCCATATATTATTTCTTTTTTACTGTAGTTTTTTTAGCCGCTGGCTTTTTAGTTGCCGTAGCTTTCTTTGCTGCTGTTTTCTTAGCAGGCGCTTTTTTCTCAATCATCTCTTGAACATCAGCAAGCGTCAATTTCGTCGCATCAACATCTTTGCTCAATTCAATCTTGATTTTTCCTTTGGTGATAACTGAACGTCCCCAGCGTGCTTTTTCAACTCGGATTCCTTCTTCTTCCCAATTGTGAATGACTTTGTCAATTTCTTTCCGAAGTTTGTCTTCAATCAATTCTGTAATATCAGATTGTGAAAGGTTGTCGAAATTATACTTTTTGCTGACATTGATAAACATTCCGTTCCATTTGATAAACGGACCAAAACGACCGACTCCTTTTTGTACCGGCTCATTTTTATAAGTCCCGATCGGAGCATCGGCTTGTTCTTTTTCGGCAATCAATTCTTTAGCACGATCAAAAGTAACATCCAACGGATCTTCTCCTTTTGGAAGGGAAATAAACATTTTTCCGAAACGAACATACGGTCCAAAACGCCCATTGTTCACCTCTACTTCTTCTCCTTTGTGCGTTCCTAAGTTTTTAGGAAGCAAGAACAGATTCAGTGCTTCTTCCAAAGTGATATTTCCGATATTTTGGTCTGCCATTAGGCTCGCAAATTGCTTATCTTCGTCATCTGGCTCGCCAATCTGCGCCATCGGCCCAAATTTGCCCAAACGAACGCTTACTGGTTTTCCAGTTTTTGGATCTTTCCCTAAAATTCTTTCTCCGGATTCTCTTTCTGCATTAGCCTCGACGTCTTTTACATTAGGATGAAATTGGTCGTAGAACTCTTGCATCATTTTAGCCCAGTTCACGTTTCCTTCGGCAATTTCGTCAAAATCTTGCTCGACTTTTGCCGTGAAGTTATAGTCTAATATTCGTTCGAAATTTTTTACCAAAAAGTCTGTTACGATTACACCAATATCGGTAGGAACTAATTTTCCTTTATCGGAACCTGTGTTTTCTTTAAGCAATTTCTCGTCAAGTTTCCCCGACTTCAAAGTCAATTGTGTATAATTTCTTTCTTGTCCGTCAAGATTTCCTTTCTCGACATAATTTCTATTGATGATAGTAGAAATTGTCGGAGCATACGTCGACGGACGGCCGATTCCTAATTCTTCTAATTTTTTCACCAAAGAAGCTTCGGTATATCTCGCCGGCGGTCTTGAATAACGTTCGGTTGCCGTGATATAATTATTTTGAAGCTTTTCATTCACTTTCAATGCTGGCAACATTCCTTCTTGTTCTTCGTCTTCATCATCATGTCCTTCCAAATATACTTTCAAGAAACCTTCAAAAAGCAAGACTTCTCCTGTTGCCGTAAATAATTCTTGGTGATTGTTAGCTTCAATTTTCACATTGGTTCTTTCCAATTCCGCATCGCTCATCTGAGAAGCCAGAGTCCTTTTCCAAATCAAGTCATACAAACGAGCCTGGTCTCTGTCGATATTCACGGTGTGACGAGACATATCTGTCGGACGGATAGCTTCGTGGGCTTCTTGCGCTCCTTTGCTCTTGTTGGCAAAAGTTCTAGGTTTTGAGAATTCCTTCCCGTATGATTTTATAATTTCTGCCTGTGCCGCATTCATAGCTTCATTCGAAAGATTTACGCTATCGGTTCTCATATAAGTAATAAGTCCCGCTTCGTATAATCTTTGCGCCAGTTGCATCGTGATTCCAACCGGAAGGTATAATTTTCTTGCTGCTTCTTGCTGTAATGTTGAAGTCGTAAAAGGCGCAGCTGGTGTTTTTTTCGTAGGCTTGGTTTCTAAATCCGACACCTTATATATAGAACCGATATTTTTGCTTAAAAAATCTTCGGCTTCTTTTTTTGTATTGAAGTTTTTTGGAAGTTTCGCTTTAAATGTCTTTCCAGCTTCGTTAGAAAATTCTGCAACCACAGAATAAGAAGCTACTGCTTTAAAGTTTTGGATTTCTCTTTCTCTTTCCACAATCAGCCTTACTGAAACCGACTGGACTCTTCCGGCAGAAAGGCCTCCTTTAATTTTTCTCCATAAAACCGGCGAAAGTTCATAACCCACCAATCTGTCTAAAACTCTCCTCGCCTGTTGCGCGTTTACCAAATCGTAATTGATTCCTCTTGGATTGTCAATCGCTTTTAGTATGGCCGTTTTTGTAATTTCATGGAAAACGATTCTTTTTGTCTTGGCAGGCTCTAACTTTAATTCTTCGGACAAATGCCACGAAATTGCTTCTCCTTCACGGTCCTCATCACTCGCCAGCCAAACCATTTCGGCTTTTTTAGAAAGATCTTTGAGCTTTTTAACCAACGCTTTTTTATCTGGAGAAACTTCATACTTTGGCTTAAAGCCGTTTTCTACATCTACTCCTATTTCTTTGGAAGGTAAGTCTGCAATGTGTCCATAACTGGATTCTACTTGATAGTCGCTTCCTAAAAATTTTTCTATGGTTTTTGCCTTTGCAGGCGACTCAACGATCACTAAATTCTTTGCCATAATGCTTTTGTTTGTGTCGCAAAAGTATATGAATTTTTTAAATATTGCGTTTCAGAAAAATTTAAAAGTAAATTCACATCATAGAAAAACCTATTTCAAAAAAAATAAATAACTGATTTTAAACCATTTATTTACGCAAAAAAGCCCTTTATAATTATTTTAGGCATAAATATCAAAAGCTTTTCGATTCCTATTACACTACCTATTTCTTAATCATTTTGTAAGAAATGCTTTTTAAGTTAATTCGTTAAACAATCTTTTATTTTTTTCTTTATTCTGTTAAACATTGCAACTTGATAGCAGACTTTCATTTCTTATTTATAAATTTAGACCTATATAAGACAAGATTTTTCCTACTCAAAATCTAAAATAATTTAATAAAAAAAGAAAAATAGCGTGATTTCAGTCCTCAAAAAATACCTAGAACGCAATCGGCATGGCCATGTAGTGGAGGAATTTAAAGACCTCCATCTTTCTCATCCGAATTACCCAAGCTTGTATTCAATAACCGACACCTTAGATGTTTTGGGAATTGAAAACATGGCGGCTAATGTGCCAAAAAATCAGCTTGAAAATCTGCCGGATTCCTTTATTGCTTCCGTAAAAAGCGAGACGATGGAAGGTTTTGTATTTGTCAGCAAAAGCAGCGATATCATTACCTATGAAACAGAAAGCGACGAAAAGCACTCGCTTCCTATCGATGAATTCAGGGGTTTGTGGGATGGCTTGATCTTGGCGGTCGAAAAAAACGAAAAAGCAGCGGATCTCAAAAAATCGAATTTGATACTGCCTATTTCGTTTGGCTTATTAGTTTTGATTTTTTTAGTTTCAATTTTTGCTTATGGCTTCGAAATCTATGGTTTGATTTTCCGAGCCTTGTCCTTAGCCGGATTGTTTGTTAGTATTTTTATACTTCAAGAAAAGAATGAGGAAGCTAACGAACTCGTATCCAAAATATGCAGCTTTAGTGCGAATACTTCTTGCGATTCGGTCATAAAGTCAAAAAATAGCCAGATTACAAAATGGCTGAGCTTTACAGACCTGCCGATTTTATTCTTCTCTATAAATTTCATGGCAGTTTCATTGGGCAATTCTTCTTTCGGAACCATCGGACTGCTTAGCATTTTGTCTGTGCCTGTCTGTCTCTATTCTATTTACCTTCAAAAAGCCACGCTCAAAAAATGGTGCATTCTCTGTTTGGTTATTTCTTCTGTGGTTATTGGGCAGTCGGTATTATACGCACTCAATATGGATTTCTTAGATATCCATTTAACTACAGTCATTCAATATTCTATTATAGCTGCAATCTGCACAGCTATTTGGTTCTACACAAAAAAAATCATGGAAGAGCGAAAAGATTTAGCCAATAGAAATAAAGACCTTTTCCGCTTTAAGAGAAATTTCAGCCTATTTGATTTGCTTTCCTCAGAAGTCAAAGAACAGGATGAATTGATAGCATTAAAGCCAATCAGTATAGGAAATCCTAACGCAGCTTTGACCTTGCGATTATTTCTCAGCCCTAGCTGCGGGCATTGCCATACTGCTTATAAAAAAGGAAAAGAATTTGCCGAGATGTATCCAGAAAAAGTAAAATTGGCTGTCTATTTCAATCTAAATATCGATAATTTGGACAATCCTTATTTGGAAATCGCTAGGAATTTGTTGGAGATCCATTTTAGCGGAAGCAACATTCTTGAGGCTATCGAAGACTGGCATGTATTGAATCTGGGACTTGAGAATTGGCTAAAAAAATGGAAACAGCAAACCATCAGCACGGAAGCCGAAATAGAACTAAACAATCAATATCAGTGGTGTGTAAAAAACGAATTTAATTATACTCCTGTAAAAATAATGGACCATAAATTATTGCCTAGAGAATATGAAATTGACGAGATAAAATATTTTCTGTCTGAACTAGAAGACCAAAAATCAGAAAAAAGCCATTAGAAAAGTGAAACAATACTCTGGCGCAAAACGCGCATAGGCACGATTAATTAAAATACTGATTTCCAAAAACAAATAACTATGTTAATTCATTCAAGATAAGTTTGTAATCCATTTTTTAATTGTAATTTAACACGATAAATATTACTTATTTTATATTCTAGATTCAAAGTACTAAAAATATTGTTGCAACGATAGTCAGATCCTCAACTGACTTTAAATGCTTGAGCCAATCAATTTTTAATCTTTATTTTTATGTTAAAAGACATTTTAAATCTAAATGGTGTTCAAAAATTAGACAAACAACAACAAAAAGACACCGTAGGAGGAGATCTTGGTCCTATCCTGCAAAATTGCTCTTATGACAATTATAGCGCAGCATTGTATGGATGTCCTGTACAACCTAACAATGGTTCTTGGCAACAGGCTACCTGCCACTATGTTTGCGTTCCTGGCGGTCGTTGGGTAAGACAATAATTATTCCTAATCATTAAAACTTAAGATTGGATAAAACCGATCTTAAGTTTTTCTCCAAAAAGTAGGTTTTCGTTTACTCTTCCCTCTTTATCATACATCTAATATCATATATCTAATAATACCCCAATAGAGTCACTTCAGTCTTATCAAGGTTTTCTGCAAATTAAATACAAACACTCGCACAGATAATGATTTATTAAGAAAAAAGTATATCTTGTAAATAATTTATCCCACGCTACATATCCTAAAAAAATAAGAAATATATTTGACTAATATTCTGAAAATTAATGCAGAAATTTCCATTTTTTAAACAAGCAGACCAAAAAGACTGCGGCCCGACCTGCTTAAAAATTATTGCCAAATACCATGGCAAAAACATCAACATACAAAAGCTACGAAGCCTTAGCGAAACCACGCGCGAAGGAAGCAATCTGCTATCGTTGAGCGAAGCAGCCGAAAAAATTGGATTCCGAACATTAGGTGTAAAATTAAGCTTAGAAAAACTGGAAGAAGCACCGCTTCCTTGTATCCTGCATTGGAACAATAATCATTATATCGTGTTGTACAAAATTAAAAGAGGAACTTATTACGTGTCAGATCCTGCTTTTGGGCTACTTCAATACGGCAAAGAAGAATTCTTAAAATTATGGATCGGAAACAATGCGACCGAAGCCACAGAAGAAGGCATTGCCCTTCTTTTTGACACGACGCCAAAATTCTACCAGAACGAATTTGAGAAAGACACCAAGAATGTTTTTGGTTTTGGATTGCTTACCAGATACATACTGCGGTACAAATCTTTTATCATACAGCTAAGTATCGGGCTTTTAGCGAGCAGCTTACTGCAACTGATTTTTCCATTTCTTACGCAAAGTATTGTAGATATTGGGATACAGAATCAGAATATTCATTTCGTATACTTAATTCTTTTCGCCCAATTATTTCTGTTTGTAGGAAAAACTGCTCTCGAACTTATCAGAAGCTGGATATTACTCCATCTTTCAGTAAGAATCAACATTTCGCTGATTTCGGATTTCTTTATCAAGCTTATGAATCTCCCAATTTCCTTTTTTGATGTGCGAATGACAGGAGATATCATGCAACGCATCAACGACCATCACAGAATCGAGAGGATACTTACGACTTCTTCGCTAGATGTGCTGTTTTCTATGATCAATATGATTATCATGGGAGGCGTCCTAGCCTATTATAACCTGAAAATATTTCTTGTCTTTTTTGCAGGAAGCTTGCTTTATTTCCTTTGGATCATCTTATTTCTTAAACGAAGAGAAGCCTTAGATTACAAACGCTTTTCCGAAGTAAGCCAAGAACAAAGCAAAGTCATCGAGCTTATCAATGGCATGCAGGAGATCAAGCTTCACAATGCCGAAAAACAAAAACGTTGGGGCTGGGAATACATTCAGGCTCGTCTTTTCAAAGTTTCCATGAAAGGATTGATACTCGAGCAGACCCAAAATATTGGATCGTCGACTATCAACCAACTTAAAAACATTTTCATCATTTTCTTGTCAGCCAAGTTGGTAATCGACGGCGAACTGACACTAGGTATGATGATGGCAATTACAAGTATCGTCGGAAGCTTAGATGGGCCTATCACGCAATTGATCGGGTTTATTCGTGAGGTGCAAGACGCTAAAATATCGCTATCACGACTGTCTGAAATTCATGAGAAAGAAGACGAAAGCCAGCAGGAAGAAAATCAGACACACGATTTCCCTCTAGATTCGGATATCGTATTAAAAGACGTAAGTTTCAGGTATGTCGGTTCGGATGTACTGGTCCTTGAAGACCTTAACCTTATCATTCCCGCAAATAAAGTGACGGCCATTGTCGGCACCAGCGGAAGTGGCAAAACAACACTTATGAAATTGTTGTTGAAATTTTACGAAAGCAATAAAGGAGAAATTTCTATCGGAAATACCTTGCTTAAAAATATTGCCCAGAAAACATGGAGAGCAAATATCGGAGCTGTCATGCAAGAAGGCTATATTTTCAACGATACCATTGCAAATAATATCGCCATTGGAGCAGACATTATTGACAAAGACCGCCTTGTCTATGCCGCTGATGTGGCAAACATCAAAGAATATATTTCTGGATTACCTTTGGGATACAATACGAAAATCGGAATGGAAGGCATCGGGATGAGCACCGGACAGAAACAGCGCCTTTTGATAGCAAGAGCTGTCTATAAAAATCCTGAAATGCTGTTTTTTGACGAAGCTACGTCAGCCCTTGATGCCAATAACGAAAAGGAAATCATGGAAAAATTGGACGTTTTCTTTAAAAACAAGACAGTCGTTGTTATTGCACACCGTTTGAGCACCGTCATGAACGCCGACCAAATCGTAGTACTCGATAACGGAAAAATTATCGAGCAGGGCAATCATGAAGCACTAGTAAAACTAAAAGGAAGCTATTACCAGCTTGTCAAGAACCAACTGCAACTCGGAAAATAATATGCCAGATAACAAACACATAGAGCTAAGAAGCGAAGAAGTTCAAGATATTTTGACGAAAGTGCCGCATTGGATGATCCGATGGGGAAATGTAGTCGTATTAACTGTGCTTTTGTCCCTATTTCTCATGTCATGGATTATAAAATATCCAGATATAGTTACGACAGAAATCACCATAACTACACAGATTCCGCCGCAAAAACTCATTACCAAAAGTTCGGGAAGGATTGAAAAGATTTTTGTCAAGAATAGAGAAAATGTTTCTGAAAATACAGCATTGGCCGTTATTGAAAATTCGGCAAGATATGAAGACGTTTTCAAGCTCAAAAGTATAATCGACACTTTAAAAATTGATAAAAACTTCATCAAATTTCCTTTTGAAGCGCTTCCTACCATGCAATTAGGAGAAATCGAAGGCCCTTTCGCCCTATTTGAAAAAGATTTCATTGCTTACAGCCTTAATCGCGACCTGCAGCCTTATAAAGTGGAAGGTGCTGCGCAAAGCTATGAAGTAATCGAAATCAAGGAAAGACTGAACCTGTTACAGCAACAAAAGCAAATAAGCGAAACCGAAATACAGCTCAAGAAAAAAGAACTTGAGCGTTATAAAAAACTACACGAAAAAGGCATCATTTCTACTCAAGAATGGGAAACCAAAAGCTTGAATTATCTTCAAACCGAAAAAGAATTAAGAAGCCTAAGCTCTTCCATTTCACAGATGAAATCTTCTTTAAACGACCTAAACAAAAGCAGCAAGTCGACAAAAATCAACGAGACTAAAGACGATGTGAGCCTTTTCCGAAATGCCATACAATCCTACAACCAGCTGAAAAAAGCAATTGCCGACTGGGAATTGGCGTATGTACTCCGATCTTCAATCGCAGGCGAAGTTTCTTTCATGCAAATATGGACCGAAAACCAAACCATCACGGCGGGCGATAATGTTTTCTCGATCATTCCAAAAGAAGTTGACAATTATATCGGAAAAATCAAAGCCAAAGCTCAAAATTCAGGAAAAATCAAAGTCGGGCAAAACGTAAATATCCGCTTGGCAAATTATCCCGATAGAGAATTTGGAGTCATCAGAGGAAAAATTCAATCCATTTCACTAACTCCTGACAAAGACGGCAACTTGCTTATCGATGTTTCCTTGCCTAACAAGCTGGAAACTTCCTATCAGAAAAAAATTGCTTTCCAGCAAGAAATGAGCGGAACTGCCGACATTGTAACCCAAGATTTGAGGCTAATTGAGAGGTTGCTCTATCAATTCAGAGACTTATTCAAAAGATCCTGACAAATAGCAAGAAAAGATTCCAAAAACATTGTTAAATCTAAGTCTGACATCTTGTCATATTGCTTCAAATAATTGTATCTTTGCAAACTGATTAAATTCCTCTTTGGGAGACTATGGAAAAGACAATAGAAGAAAGCAAACAGGGCGAAAGTCTTGTTTTAGAACATAAAACGGAAAACACAAAAAAACTTTTTATCGAAAGTTATGGCTGTGCGATGAATTTCTCAGATAGTGAAATTGTCGCTTCCATTCTTTCAGAAAATGGCTTTAATACTACCCAAATTTTAGAAGAAGCCGATTTGGTTTTAGTAAACACTTGCTCTATCCGAGATAAAGCAGAACAAACCGTACGCAAAAGACTCGAAAAATACAATGCCGTAAAACGCACCGTCAATCCAAAGATGAAAGTCGGCGTGTTGGGCTGTATGGCAGAACGCCTAAAAAGCCAGTTCCTTGAAGAAGAAAAAATTGTGGATTTGGTTGTTGGTCCAGATGCCTACAAAGATTTGCCAAACCTATTGCAAGAAGTAGAGGCTGGAAATGATGCCATCAACGTTATTCTTTCCAAAGACGAAACCTATGGCGATATTTCTCCTGTACGCCTGCAAAGCAATGGTGTTACGGCGTTTGTTTCCATAACACGTGGATGCGACAACATGTGTACTTTCTGCGTAGTTCCTTTTACACGCGGCCGCGAAAGAAGCCGTGAACCTCAAAGCATCATGGAAGAAATCACTGATTTGTCAAATAAAGGCTTCAAAGAAATTACGCTTTTAGGGCAAAATGTTGATAGTTATTTGTGGTATGGCGGAGGGCTGAAAAAAGATTTTGAAAAAGCCAGCGAATTCCAAAAAGCAACAGCCGTAGATTTTGCCCAGCTATTAGAAATGGTGGCGTTAGGTTTTCCAAAAATGCGAATCCGTTTTTCAACATCGAACCCACAAGACATGCACGAAAGCGCTTTGCATATAATTGCCAAGTATCCAAATATTTGCAAGCATATCCATTTGCCGGTACAATCAGGAAGCGACAGGATTTTGGCCGCGATGAACCGTCTTCATACAAGAGAAGAATATTTCAGATTGATTGACACTATCAGAAAAACAATACCAGGCTGTAGCATAACCCAAGACATGATTTCTGGATTTCCTACAGAAACCGAACAAGACCATCAAGATACGTTAAGCCTGATGGAATATGTACAATATAGTTTCGGATATATGTATGCGTATTCGGAACGTCCAGGGACACTCGCAGGAAGAAAAATGGAAGATGATGTACCCGAAGAAACAAAAATGAGAAGGCTTCAGGAAATCGTTGATCTTCAAAGAAAACACAGTGCTTTCAGGACTCAAGAATTTGTTGGAAAAACAGTGGAAGTTTTAATCGAAAAAACATCTAAAAAATCCGAAGAGCAATTTTCAGGAAGGAATTCACAAAGCATTACCGTAGTTTTTCCAAGAGAAAACTATAAAATCGGTGATTTCGTAAATGTAAAAATCAACAGCTGTACGAGCGGCACCTTGATTGGTGAAGCCGTGGGATATAGCGACATGAATTAAAAATATAAAATTCATCATTTAAAATAATTTAAATGGAATCAGTTCAAGCCATAAAACAACGATTTGAAATCATCGGAAATGATCCGAAACTCAATCGTGCGATAGAAAAAGCAATTCAAGTTGCCCCGACAGACATTTCTGTTTTAGTTGCAGGAGAAAGCGGTGTCGGAAAAGAAAGCATCCCAAAAATAATCCACTCCCTTTCACACAGAAAGCACGGAAAATATATTGCCGTAAACTGCGGCGCCATTCCAGAAGGAACCATTGACAGTGAACTATTCGGACATGAAAAAGGGGCATTTACGGGAGCGACATCTACCCGTGAAGGTTATTTTGAAGTAGCTGATGGCGGGACCATTTTTTTGGATGAAGTCGGAGAATTGCCTTTAACAACACAAGTTCGATTGCTTCGTGTGCTAGAAAACGGCGAATTCATAAAAGTAGGCTCTTCTCAAGTCCAAAAAACCGATGTCCGAATTGTAGCTGCCACCAACGTCAACATGTTCGATGCGATTGAAAAAGGAAAATTCAGGGAAGATCTTTATTATAGGCTGAGTACTGTCGATATCACGCTTCCTCCATTAAGAGAAAGAAAAGACGACATCCACTTGTTATTCAGAAAATTTGCTTCTGATTTTGCCCATAAATACAAAATGCCTCCGATCAAGCTAGACGACAATGCAGTTCATTTCTTGTTGCAATTCCGCTGGAGCGGAAATATCCGACAGCTTCGAAACGTGGCAGAACAGATTTCGGTTTTGGAAACCAATAGAGATATTTCTGCCGCAACCTTGCAATCGTATCTTCCGGCCGAAGGAAGCCAGCTTCCCTCAGTGATAAAAGACAAAAAAAGTGAAAGCGATTTCAGCAACGAAAGAGAAATTCTGTACAAAGTGCTTTTTGACATGAAAAGCGACCTTAACGATTTAAAAAAGCTGACCTTAGAATTAATGCAGAACGGCAATGCTAAAGTTCAGGAAAACAACAAGAATCTGATTCAGAAAATTTACGGAAGCAATCCGTCTGACAGCGAAATTTCTTTTGAAGAACAGCCTAGTGTAGCGCTGATTACCAAGCCTAAAGCTGAAGAACATTTTGAAGAAAACGACGACAACTTTACATTTGCAGAAACCGTCGAAGAAGAAGAAATCTTAAAACTAGAAGAAAAAGAAATCGAGCTTATCAAAAAATCTTTAGAAAAAAACAAAGGAAAAAGAAAAGCAGCGGCTGACGAACTTGGGATTTCAGAAAGGACGTTATATAGAAAAATCAAACAGTTCGATTTGTAAAAACTGCTATATTTGACAAAATAAATTATGAAATACATTAAATATATAATTCTTCCGGTCTTGTTTTTTGCCTTCAATAGCTGTTCGGTATATAATTTTACAGGGACTGGAAAAATTGACGCCAAAACCTTCCAAGTAAATTATTTCCAGAACAATGCAGAGCTTATCGAACCTGGAATAGAACGTACTTTTACGCAAGCATTACAAAATCTTATTCAAAATCAGACCAACCTCAGCTTGACAAATTCAGGCGGTGATCTAGTTTATGAAGGCGAAATTGTAGATTATAGAGTTTCACCGATGACCGCAACAGCAGATCAAAAAGCGGCCCAAAACAGATTAACAATTTCTGTAATGGTGCGTTTCACCAATAAAAATAAAGAAGAAGACGATTTTGAAAAACGATTTTCTTTCTTCTATGATTACCCAGGAACCAACCAGCTAGTTGGATCGCAGCTGACAACCGCCTTGGATGTGATTTTTGAAAGAATTACACAAGACATATTCAATGCGTCTTTAGCAAAATGGTAAGCAAAAACCGTTTCTAAAAATTTAAAAATTGAACCTAACGGAATTTACATCTTTATTGAGCAACCCAAATGCTGTCAGTGAACGGCAGGTATTTGCTTTGGAAAAAATAGTGGAAGAATTTCCCTATTTCCAAAGCGCTCGAGCATTACGCCTAAAAGGATTGTACAATCAAGACAGTTTTAAATACAACGGAGAACTAAAAGTCACTGCTGCTCATACAACTGACAGAAGTGTCTTATTCGAATTTATCACTTCTGAAAATTTCATGGCTATCAATAAAGCCTTTTTTGAAGAAAAAGAAGCTCGCATTAATGAAATCAAGGTGAATGAAATTGAGATTCTTCGTCCAGAAATTGAAATAGAAGAACCGATCGCAAAAATCGACCCGCTAGAACAATCGATGCTTGCCTCTATTCGCGAAGCCGCTGCCTCTCAGCCGCAACGCGAAGAAGAAAATATCCTTGAAACCCAGCAAGAAGAATTAAAAACGGGAATAGAAATTCCAGCAGAAACAATCGAAGAAAAACTAGAAATAGGAAAACCGCTAGATTTTTCAAAGGAAGAAAAACATTCTTTCCAAGAGTGGCTCCAGCTGTCAAGTTTCAAGCCTATTGAAAGAGAAGAAATAACTGCTGCTACAGAAAAACCAGAAGAAGTTTCAGAAATCGATCAAGAGAAAAAGAAGAAATTAGAAATTATCGACAAATTTATCGAGGCAAATCCGAAAATTTCTCCTGTCAAGAACACCTCTCCTATTTCATTGGTTTCGGAGCGAAATTCACAAGATAATTCCTACCTGATGACCGAAACTTTGGCTAAGGTTTATCTCGAACAGAAAAAATATCAGAAAGCAATTCAAGCTTATGAAATATTAATTTTGAAATATCCAGAAAAAAGTCATTTCTTTGCAGACCGAATTTTGGATATTAAGACATTACAACAAAATAACAATAATTAAACAATGAGCACATTTACAATTTTTTTGGTTTTAATCACAATCGTTTGCTTTCTACTAATCGTAGTTATTATGGTACAAAACCCTAAAGGTGGCGGTTTGTCATCTACACTAGGTGGCGGCGGACAAATGGGCGGAGTTCAAAAAACTACAGATTTCCTAGATAAAAGTACTTGGACGTTGGCAACTTTGCTAATCGTTTTGATTTTATTATCAAGCTTAAGCTTTACAGGAACTTTTGGTGACAGTTCATTAAAAACAATCGACCAAAATGCTGCTCCAGCTCCAAAAACAGCTCCTGCAGCAAAAACACCTGCGACTGAAGCTCCTGCAGCTACAACAGCACAGCCTGCAGCACAAGACACAGCAAAATAATTTCTTTTGAAAATAGATTCAAAATGCCAACATCTGACGTGTTGGCATTTTTTTTTGATCAAAATGGCATAAATAGCGATTGGCATAATTTCTGACTACTAGAAGAAAACTTTAAAAACACATATAAATATAAATTTTATAATTATGGCTTTAAACATTAAACCTCTTTCAGACCGTGTATTGGTTGAACCGGTTGCAGCAGAAACAAAAACTGCATCTGGAATTTTTATTCCTGACACAGCAAAAGAAAAACCTCAAAAAGGAACCGTTGTAGCTGTAGGAAACGGAACAAAAGACCACGATATGACTGTAAAAGTTGGCGATTCTGTCCTTTATGGAAAATATGCAGGAACAGAACTAAAATTGGAAGGAAAAGATTACTTGATTATGAGAGAAGACGACATTCTTGCGATAATATAATAGCCTTATGCTATTGGCTTTATGCCTTAAGCTATTTTTAGAATACAATATAAGCCGAAAACAATGAGAGATTTTAGAAAATACGACATTTGGCAATCAAGCCATTCTTTCACCTTAGAAGTTTATAAGATCACTTCTCATTTTCCGAAAGAAGAAATTTACAACTTGACAAGCCAAATTCGTAGAGCTTCCTCTTCTATTCCAACGAACATTAGTGAAGGCTGTGGTAGAAATAGCGATAAAGAATTCAATCAATTTCTCAATATAGCATTAGGATCAGCAAATGAAACTGAATATCTTTTGATCTTATCTAGAGATTTGCAATATATCAATAATGAAATTGCGGAAAATCTTCTAGAAAAAATCAATAGTATAAAAAGCAAAATTTACAATTTAAAACAAAAGTTAATTTCACCAACGGCCTAAAGCATAAAGCTTAAAGCCTAAAGCAAATAAAAAAATGGCAAAAGAAATAAAATTTGATATTGAAGCACGTGACGGTTTAAAACGTGGTGTTGATGCATTAGCTAATGCAGTAAAAGTAACTTTAGGACCAAAAGGTCGTAACGTAATTATTGGAAAATCTTTCGGTGGACCAACAGTTACAAAAGATGGTGTTTCTGTAGCAAAAGAAATCGAGCTTCAGGATACACTAGAAAACATGGGAGCGCAAATGGTAAAAGAAGTCGCTTCAAAAACCAACGATTTAGCGGGTGACGGAACTACAACTGCAACTGTTTTAGCTCAGGCTATCGTAAAAGAAGGCTTGAAAAACGTGGCTGCAGGTGCAAATCCGATGGACTTGAAAAGAGGTATCGATAAAGCGGTAGAAGCTATCGTTGCCGACTTAGCAAAACAAGCTACAGAAGTTGGAACAAACACGGACAAAATCAAACAAGTAGCTTCTATTTCAGCAAATAACGATGACGTAATCGGAGAGTTGATTGCTACAGCATTTGGAAAAGTTGGAAAAGAAGGTGTAATTACGGTTGAAGAAGCAAAAGGAACTGATACGTATGTTGATGTTGTAGAAGGAATGCAGTTTGACAGAGGTTATCTTTCTCCTTATTTCGTTACCAATTCTGAGAAAATGGAAGCGGAATTAGAAAACCCTTATATCTTATTATACGATAAAAAAGTTTCTTCATTGAAGGAACTACTTCCAATTTTGGAACCAGTAGCACAATCAGGAAAACCATTGTTGATTATTGCTGAAGATGTTGACGGAGAAGCTTTATCAACTTTAGTGGTAAACAAATTAAGAGGTGCTTTGAAAATTGCTGCCGTGAAAGCTCCAGGTTTTGGAGACAGAAGAAAAGCGTTATTAGAAGACATAGCAATCTTGACAGGCGGTACTGTAATTGCTGAAGAGCAAGGATATACTTTAGAAAACGCAACGCTTGAAATGCTTGGAACAGCAAAAAGAGTGACTATCAATAAAGACAATACGACATTGGTTAGCGGTGCTGGCGAAATCGATTTGATCAAAAATCGCGTGAACCAAATCAAAGGTCAGATGGAAACTACAACTTCTGATTACGACAGAGAAAAATTGCAAGAGCGTTTGGCTAAATTAGCTGGCGGTGTTGCTGTTCTTTATGTTGGAGCCGCTTCAGAAGTAGAGATGAAAGAGAAAAAAGACAGAGTTGACGATGCTTTGCATGCGACTCGTGCTGCTGTTGAAGAAGGAATCGTTGCTGGTGGTGGCGTTGCTCTTTTGAGAGCTAAAAACGTATTGAAAGACATCAAAGCAGACAATGCAGATGAGGCTACTGGAATCCAAATCGTTTCTCGTGCAGTAGAATCTCCATTGAGAACAATTGTAGAAAATGCAGGTCTTGAAGGTTCTGTTGTGGTGGCTAAAGTTGCCGAAGGTTCTGGAGATTTTGGTTATAATGCTAAAACAGACGAATATGTTGACATGCTAAAAGCCGGAATCATCGACCCTAAAAAAGTAACTCGTGTTGCTTTAGAAAATGCAGCTTCTGTGGCAGGAATGATTCTGACTACAGAATGTGCTTTGGTAGAAATCAAAGAAGAAAATGCAGGTGGAAGCCCAATGGGCGGCGGTATGCCAGGAATGATGTAAGACTCATTTTCATAAATTTTATTTTAGAGGACGTTCAATTGAACGTCCTTTTTTATTTTTATATAATTAACAAAATGTACGATTTTATATATATATTGCAATAAATTATATTACTTATTATGCAACACACATTTCTTCGCCTCTATATAGTATTGTTTTTTTCATTAGCCATATCTGTTTCTTATTCTCAGGAAACTAGTCCTCAAAAAGATTCTATTTCAAAAAAAATTGAAGATTATTTCTTTCTAGAGCGAGAAAATATTCACCTCCATTTTAGCAAAACTACTTTTTTTACAGGAGAAAAAATCTGGATGAAAGGCTATGTGTACCATCGAAAAAAAAGCGCTCCTTTTTTTACTACAACAAACGTAAATGCCTCTCTTTATAATGAAAAGGGAGACAAAATCGAAGACAAGCTTTTTTATTCCAAAAACGGAAGTTTCATTGGGAATTTCGAACTAGATGACGAGCTCCCGTCTGGAAAATATTATGTGCATGTCTTCACAAACTGGATGAAAAATTTCAAAGAAGATGAATCCTCAATCTATAAGATCAATATCATTAATAAAAATGATTCTTCCTATAGTAGAGACATAGCCGATTATTCTCAGGTAAATATCACTTTTTATCCCGAAGGCGGCAGTATAATAGAAGGCATAAAAAACAATATTGGCATCAAAGTTAGAGACTGTAATGGCAATATTTTATCAATCTCTGAAGGTGAATTAGTAAGCCCAACTGGCCAAATTCTACAAAAAATAAGCCTTAATAAATTTGGTTTAGGAAAATTTGAATTGGTACCTGATCTAAAAACATACAAAGTACGATTTGTTATTGACGACAAAAAAATTGAAGGAATCATTCCTGCAGCAAATCCTAAAGGAATCTCCTTAGATGCCAATAGTTATGCTCTTAAAGACAAGACCATCATAAAAATCAGGACTAATGCAGCCAGCGTTGAAAACTATATCGGCAAACCCGTACTTATGGTCGTGCATCAAGATGACAAATCGGCTATTTTTGATGTGGACTTCAAGAATAAAAATCTAGAACAGACTATTGCATTTACGAACGACATTCTTTTTCCTGGCGTCAATACAATCAGAATAATTGATTCAGAAAACAATCAGATTGCAGAAAGACTGGTGTTCAAATATCCGAAAGAAAATCTTAAGTTAGATTTTGAAAGCGTCAAAAAAGAAAAAGATACCGCAGTAATCAAAAGCAGATTTAATTTTATAAATACAAATATTAGCATTTCTGTACTTCCTCAAGAATCGCTTGCCATTGATGAAGAAAATGATATCTACGGCGACTTTTTGTTAAACCCTTATTTTAATGAGAAGTCTGCTTATTCTAAATATTATTTTAACGAAATAACGCCGAAAAAAGCTTACGAACTAGACATATTGCTTCTAACGCAAGAATCGAGCAAATACAAATGGCAGGACATCAAAAATTCGGCACCGAAAACGGAATTTGATTTTGATTTTGGATTGACTCTCAAGGGAACGGTAAATCAAACTTTAAGCAATCCTAAAAATTTCAAGGTGAATATGCTTGCGTTGCAATACGGAATTAATGAGTCTACTACTATCAACGAGAAAAACGAATTTTATTTCAACAATCTAGTCTTAGAGGAGTCAGCATTCATAAACTTCAATCTGATAGATGAAAAAAACAGGTCAACGTCCTTTAAAGTTTATCCTCAGCTAGTAAATGGAAGAAGAGCTTTTAACAAAACACTGCAAATCAAAAACAAATTTTGCCCAGTAAAATCAGAGTCAGTTGCAATAGAAATGCCAGAATTTGCTATCGGTTCGATTACGTTAGATGATGTGGAAATAAACAAAACCGTCAAAAAGAAATTAAAACGAGGTTCCTCGCTTGCAAATAGCCACTTGATCGGATTCCAATTCACAGAAAAAAACAATCAGATGGATCTCTTGCAATTTATCCAGATACATGGTTTTGAGCTTGTGAATGATGTTATGGCTAGCACTATTCAAATTCTGTCTAGAACAAGAAACTCCTTTCGTGCGCAAAAACTTTCAGCATTAATATATGTCGATGACGTACAATTATTATCAAATGATATGCTATTAGGACTAAGAATGTCAGAAATCGATGAAATATACCTTAATCCGCATGCTATTGTTCCTTCAATGAAAGGCAATATGGGCGTGATAAAAATATACAGGAAAAATATCATGGATAGCACCGAGCCTTCAAAAAGCAAAGCGGTACCTTATATTGTCAAGCAAGGATTCTCTAAAAATGAAGCTTTTAAAAACATTTCATATACATCCACAGAAAGTGCAGGATTTCGCAATTTCGGATTAATCGATTGGATTCCGAATACTATTACCAACGAAACGAACAATTTTACATTCAAATTTCCGACATACGGACAAAAGAAAGCAAGACTTCTTATTGAAGGGTTTTCGGCCGATGGAAAATTAATTTCAGAAATCAGGACAATTGATTTAGAATAAAAAGAAAATCCGGAGCTTGCGTTCCGGATTTTCAGCTATAAAACCAACCAACTAGGTTAAATAGAAACTTGATATTGAGCAATAAATGCTCCTTTATGATCCATCAGATTGCCTGAAGTATTGTATATCGGTCGGTTTTGGTAGGACACAGTGAACTTTGAAGTCTGACCATTCAACAGCCAGTTTACTCCAATATCATAAAAATTCATATCCTTATTTAGCCTTTCATAATGAGCATGCTGAATAGCAACATACGGCATCAAAGTCGTAGTCCCGATTAAATTATCTTTGAGCTTGTAGCCCAATTGAGCATATAGGACATTTCCAGTTCCATAAGCCGGGAAACCGTTGCCGCTTCCGTTTAAAATACTAGAATCATTGCTTCCGTTCGCCGGATTCATAGGAGCTGCATTTCGGATATAATTCGTCCCAAAATCATAGTGCGTGAAATTTCCGTAAAAACTAATCGCCTCGCCTCTTGAACCTATTGGCGCATCATAAAAAATATCAGCCGCTAAGTGAAGCATATCGGTGTGGATAGTATCATTTGCAATATTCTTATGCCACATCGCATCTTGCTGATACACGATTCCAGCTCCAATATTCAGCACTTTCTTTTTACCTAGATAACTTCCTGTAGCATAGGGCGTCAGATTGGATTCTTGATCCTTAAATTGATATTGAAAATAACCATTGTATTGCATCTGTGGCGGTTTTGGAGAAAAATTTGACCTTTCGCTTATTGCCGCAACATAACTAGAACTTTTCTGTATGGCTAATGGCTGTGCAAATGCAACACGATAGTCCAATTTCCCTAACTTACCTTTGGCATAAAACGAAAGCTTTCTTACAAATTGATCTGTCACGTCGTTTGTCGACTCTAAAAATAAAGGTATATCAATCCCCATAATGGAACCTACAGAAGAAGCAGAAAACCGCGACAACCCTGTCCAAGAAGACAATCCAGCTCCTAAAGACAATCTTTCTTTATCGATTTCATATTCTCCTAGCGCATCGTGGATAAAAAATCCTTGCTTTCTGTCAGAAACATTATTGAAGTTATTCTGTCCGATTTGTCCATAAATAAAAACACGATCTGCTACTTGCCCATACATTTGGATCCTGAATCTTCGGATGCCGATATCAGTTCCGCCTGATTTTGGGGAATCAAAAATTGTAGTTCCGGGATTGTACACTTGATTTCTGATCCACACTTGAGAAAGAAGTGCAAATTTTAAATAATTAGAACCGTCTTCATTCAAATATAATTTTTTGTCGTGCCAAAACTCATGTTTTGTTTTTTCTGGTGCTGGCTGTTGTTCTTGTGCTTTGGCTTCAGGCGACAAAAAGAGAGCGGATAGCCCGCAAAAGGCTACTGCATATTTTAATGCTTTCATTCTAATTATTTATTAAACAGATTGTAATTCATTGTTATGTATTTCTAACAGAAAAAATGCCCTAAAATTTAGGGCATTCTAACCTTTAGTTCCTATCATACGCGCAGCAGGTATGAAGCTTTTTGTAATCTTCATCTGTTGCTTTTACTTTTTCAGTATCATGCCCAACTTTTGCAATGGCTTTTTGGACTTCTAAATCGGATGTTTTCTCTTCATTTAAAATCAAATGCAATTGTTTATCATCTGGGCTCCAAGTAGCCGATTTGACACCTGAAACCGAAAAAGCAGCTTTCTCGATTCGTTTTTTACACATCTCACAATTGCCTTGTACTTCGACTGTGTGTTTAGCATTTTTGCTCTTTTTTTCTTGTGCCTGGGATGTAAATCCTAATAAGGAAATAAAAAGCACTATCAGTATTTTTTTCATATTTCTCTATTTTAATATTATTGAAATCGTTTTTTGTGATTATTTTATTTTAAATCGTAATCCTGCATAATACATCTGTCCGAAAACCGGTGCATAAATTATAGAAGTATCAAAATTGGGTCCAAACGGATTATCGCTTCCCAAAATTGCTTTGTCTTGCCTATAGTTTCCGATGTTCTCGCCTCCGACATATACTTCAAATGTAGAAGAAAAAGTTCTCGTGATTTGCGCGTTCATTAAAGAAAATGCTGGCGAATAATCAGGAAGCCTGTCGGCCGCTGGATTAGAAGCTGTGTTTGGCAATTGCTGTTTTCCAAGCCAGTTATAGGTAAAATCAAATTTCCATTGTTTTCCTTTTTCTCCAATGTGAGTCGCATACTCTAAATTAGCAAAAAAACGATGCTTTGCCTGAAGCGGCCTTTGTTCGCTGCCGCTTAGATAATCAGTTTCGATTTCATAGAACTTATACGCTGTCCTAAGATTAAAATGTGTCGCCAATTCATAGTTGAAATCAATCTGAAGGCTGTTGGCATACGATTTACCGTCGAGGTTATAAAACAAAGCCTGTTGCGGACTAGCATACAAATCGACAACTGCTTGATTTTGGAAGTCGGTTCTATAAAAATCAAGAGTTACATCGGCAGGCCTGTTGAAAAGCGTAAAACCTTGCATAAAGCTCAAGCCGTAATTCCAAGCGATTTCTGCATCCAGACCATAGATTTTACCATTTGTATTGAGAATATCGAAAACTCTAGAACTGGCAAAAAGCTGCTGATTTTCGGCAAAAATATTAGCCGAACGTTTTCCTCTTCCGACAGAAGCTCTCAAAACAGCTTTTTCCCAAGGATTATATCTAGCATGAAGTCTTGGTGTGATAAAAGTACCCAATCGGTTATGATTGTCTACTCTTGCTCCCGCTACCAGACTGAAATTTGTGGTATTGTCATACGTGTATTCAAAAAAGGCTCCGACAGAATTATCAATCCTGTTGAAATCTCTCGAAATATTCGGAACGCCAACAAACTCATCGTATTTGTCGTAAGTAAAATTCAAACCAGCTGCAAATTTATTCAGCGTATTGTTGATAATCGAATTAAAAATCAGGTTGGAATAAAAGTTTTTTTGGTTGATATCATACTGATTCAATCCAAAATACGATTCTTGATCGTGACCGTTAAAAGCTGCCTGAAGGCCGATACTTTGATACGGCATATCTGGAAAAACATAGCCGAGCTTTGCCGAAACATCATAACGTTCGGTCTTAATTTCTGAACCCCAATAATTGGTGGTTAGTTTGTCACGGTCTTTATCGAAATCCATCTCGCCAGTCTGTTTGGCATCGTTCATGTACCTAAAATTCAAAAAGCTGACCCAGCCCTTTTCCATATCGGTATATTGCCAGCGATTCAACACGTTGATTTGTTTCGCCAGCGGGTTGTCCAAGAAACCATCATCGTTCATGTCGTTTTTTGCGACTCTGGCATTTCCGTGCAAAAACAAGCTCGTGCTCCATTTGTCGGAAACTTTTTTATTGAAATGGGTATTTAGCTCAAAACGACTGTCGGTCGAACCATAAGCATTTAAAAAGAACGGTATGTCGTTGACAGGCTTGATCAGCTCGGTATTAATCTGCCCTGAAATGCTTTCGAAACCGTTCACCACAGAACCTGCTCCTTTCGTAATCTGGATGCTTTCGACCCAAGTTCCAGGCGTGAAAGAAAGTCCATACGCTTGAGAAGCGCCTCTGACAGAAGGGATATTTTCTTCGGTAATCATCAAATAAGGACTGGTCAAGCCCAGCATCTTGATCTGTTTTGTCCCTGTTAGAGCATCAGAAAAATTCACATCGATAGAAGGATTTGTCTCGAAGCTTTCTGCCAAATTACAGCAAGCCGCCTTTAGCAATTCCTTACTGGACATGGTCGTGACATTTGCCGTCTTCATATAGGATTTTTGAAGACTTTTTCGTTCTTTGTTAATCGTAACTACCTCCAAATCATTGTTCTGAGAAAGAGCATGATTGATGAAATTCGAAGAATTTACCGAAATCGTATCTGTCGTAAATCCGACATAGCTGATGACTAGTTTTGTAAATTCAGGCTTATACGAAATGGAAAAGTTTCCATTTTCGTCTGAGGTTGTGCCTATTTGGGTGTCGAGCCATTGTATATTGGCTCCTATAATGGGCTGTTCTGTAGCAGCTTCGGTTATTTTTCCTTTTAACTCTTGTGAGAAAGAAACTGTGGAAGCCATGAAACACAACAGCAAAATGAATTGCTTTTGCATAAAAAAGATTTAATAGTGTAAATGAAAATTTGCCATGCAAATGGCTCGGTCATTACCTATCAAATCACGCGTAGAAAATATATTGGGAATACAGCTTGAATAGTGGCGGCGCATTGGCATCGCAACAATATTCAATAGTGTCTTGTTTTGTAGATTGTAACGGATTTTCAAACACTACAGGTTTCCAGTCTTGCACAATAAAAGGAAGCGCAACATGGAAAGAAAATGTTTTTACGACAACTTCTTCTGATTTTTTCTTAAGGTCTACTTTTTTATCAGAACAGCATTTTTTGCCTTCTTCTGCTTTTGCAGCACAGCATTTTTTCTGCGCACTTGCTTTTTTAGGCATCGCACAGGCTTCTGAAATTTTATAATTTGTTGAAATCGAAGACACTTCGCCTCCGCAGAAATGCACGTTGAAAGCCAATCCCATGTTGGAAACCAACAGGAAAAATGCTAAAATCAAACTGGTGCTCTTTCTTAAATTCATTGATTATGAAGTTATCTGATGCAAAACTATTAAAATTGCGGACACAAAACTATTTAAGAATTGTTATTTTTTTTCGAAATCTTATCTTGATAATAAAACGCCGGTACGAAGAGTAATAAGAAAAGTGGCTGGATTAAAAATCTTCTCACATAAAAAAGCATCAGATTGTTGTCCTCATCAGAAAAATTAAGAATTGAAAAAAAGACAAGTATCAAAATTAGGAAAAAGATAAGATATAAGATTCCTGCAAATTTTGTCAGTGTAAAATCTTTAAACAGTACTTGAATAATGGCAAGCGAAATCAGGCTATTTAATGCATACCTTAAAAAAAGGCTAAAAAACAACTTCAGGGAATCGTACTCTGGGAAAGCCAATTTCATGTAATCACTTTTGAAATATTCCAAAAATGGATCATAAAACAATTCTTCAAAGCTTCTAACCAAAGCCAGCAAAAAAACCAACAAGATCGAAAACCCGATTTCTTTTTTATAGTTAAGAAGCTTTTGCATGCAATGAAAATTTTTGGACCCACAGAACCCACAATCCAAATACGACTCCATAAATGAAGAGCGGAAAAATGACACCGTGTAAAATATGTTCATATTGCGGATAATGATACAAAGCGATTGCCAGAAGCGCGATTCTAAGAATATTTAATACGTGAATAATTAAAATTCCTGCCAAGACAAATAAGACGGTATGTTTCCATTTTCCTTTAAAAGCAATAACAAAAGCCACAAAAAGAATCATGACGCTCATCGCATTACAACCTTCTACGACCCTTGCAATAAATTTTTCATTCAAGAAAAGCTTAACAGAAGGCTGCGACGGATGTGGCAGCGTATAAGCATCTTGCCCGAAAAGCAAAAGAGCATCATTGGTCTGAGTTGCTACAAACTTTGTAAAGCCGTCTGTTTCAAAACGTGCGGCATCAAAACTATTTAAGTACAATTGGTAAAAAAAAGTCAGCACTCCATAAGTCACAAAGAACTTCAGCAGGAAAATAAAAAAAGGCCGATATTGGACGAAGTAGCTTTTCAAAAAAATATTTTTAACAAAACTATACAATTTTAGCTTTACGCAATTAAATACCTTTGTATATAAATAATTAAATTATGACTTTCGAAGAATTAAAACCTAAGGTTCAAGATATAATTCACCATAAAGACACTTTGAGAGATGACAAACTGATGCAAATTTGCCACCTCTTGAAAGATAATATTGACTACTACGACTGGGTTGGGTTTTATTTTAGGAATGGCGAAAAAGAAGAGCTGATTTTAGGACCTTATGCTGGAGAACCGACAGACCATACTGTCATTCCGTTCGGGAAAGGGATCTGCGGACAGGTTGCTGTTTCTAACCAAAATTTCGTCGTTCCAGACGTAAAAGCCCAAGACAACTACATTGCCTGCAGCTTCACCGTAAAATCTGAAATCGTGATTCCGCTTTTCGTTGAAGGAAAAAACATCGGACAAATAGATATCGATTCTAATGTCTTAGATCCGTTTACAGAAATGGACGAACGATTTTTGGAATTTGTAAATGCAGAAATAGCTAAACTATTTTAGTTATTTAAAAATTCCTGACAGCAAAGGTTTGAAAGATTCTATTGACTAAGCTATTAGTCTAGAATTGTATAGAAGGTTTTATTTTTTTAAATCTTTCAATCTGAAAATTATTTTTTCTAAAAATAAATATTACCTTTGCACACGAATAAGAAAAACTTATTCATACATAATAATCATTTAAATAATATTAGCATGTACTTAACTAATGAAGTTAAAGCAGAAATCTTCGCTAAACACGGAGGAAAAGCTGAAAATACAGGTTCAGCAGAAGGTCAAATTGCGTTGTTCACATTCAGAATCAGCCACTTGACAGAGCATTTGAAAAAAAATCGTCACGATTACAATACTGAGCGTTCGCTTGTCCTACTAGTAGGTAAAAGAAGAAGCTTGCTTGATTATCTTAAAAAGAAAGATATCAACAGATATCGTGAGATTATCAAAGAATTGAATATTAGAAAATAATTTCAATAGAAAAGAGGTGCTCACGCGCCTCTTTTTGTTTTTACACATATTGCAAGAAAAGTTTGGTTTTTCATTGGGTTTTAGACAACTACACACAACAACAACTACAACACAACTAAAACCCATTGTTTAATCAATTAGAGAATTAATTTATGATTCCACAATTATTTGTAGAAAGCATCGATTTAGGTGATGGAAGAAGCATCACAATCGAGACAGGGCGTTTGGCCAAACAAGCTGACGGTTCTGTAGTAGTAAGAATTGGAAAAACTGTTATTTTAGGTACAGTTGTTTCCGCAAGAAAAGCAAGTCCAGGCATCGACTTTTTACCATTAACGGTAGATTATCGTGAAAAATTTGCTGCAGCAGGTCGTTTTCCTGGCGGTTTCTTCAAAAGAGAAGCTCGTCCAAGTGATAGCGAAGTATTAACAATGAGATTAGTTGACCGTGTTTTGCGTCCGCTTTTCCCAAGCGATTACCATGCAGAGGTTCAAGTTATGATTCAATTAATGTCTCATGACGAAGACGTTATGCCTGATGCATTAGCAGGTTTGGCCGCTTCGGCAGCGCTTGCTTTGTCTGACATTCCTTTTGAAACTTTAATTTCTGAAGCAAGAGTTGGAAGAATTGATGGAAAATTCATCATCAACCCATCACGCGCACAATTAGAATTGTCTGATATTGACATGATGATTGGAGCTTCAAGAGATTCTATCGCAATGGTAGAAGGTGAAATGAAAGAAATTTCAGAAAAAGAAATGGTGGAAGCCATTAAATTTGCTCACGAACATATCAAAGTACAAATCGATGCTCAAGAAAGATTGGCAGCGGCTTTTGGAAAAAAAGAAATTCGTGAATACGAAAAAGAAAAATCTGACGACGCTATTTACGCAAAAGTAAAAGAAGCGGCTTATGATAAAATTTACGCAATTGCAAGCAAAGGTTCGGCAAAACACGAACGTTCTGATGCATTTGATGCCGTAAAAGAAGAAGTAAAAGCATTATTTACAGAAGAAGAATTGTTAGAAAATGGAGATTTAGTTTCCAAATATTTCTACAAAACTAACAAAGAAGCTGTCCGTAATGTGACTTTAGATTTAGGAACTCGTCTTGACGGAAGAAAAACTACAGAAATCAGACCTATCTGGAGCGAAGTAGATTATCTGCCATCAGTTCACGGTTCTGCATTGTTTACGCGTGGAGAAACTCAAGCTTTGGCAACTGCAACTTTAGGAACTTCTAGAGAAGCAAACCAAATTGATTCGCCATCGGAACAAGGAGAAGAAAAATTCTACTTGCACTATAACTTCCCCCCATTTTCAACAGGAGAAGCTCGTCCTTTAAGAGGAACTTCAAGAAGAGAAGTGGGTCACGGAAACTTGGCACAAAGAGCCTTAAAAAACATGATTCCTGCTGATTGTCCTTATACAATCCGTGTGGTTTCTGAAGTTTTAGAATCTAACGGTTCTTCTTCAATGGCTACCGTTTGTGCTGGAACATTATCTTTGATGGATGCCGGTATTCAAATGATTCGTCCAGTTTCTGGAATTGCGATGGGATTAATTACTGATGGAGATCGTTTTGCTGTTTTATCTGATATCTTAGGTGATGAAGATCACTTGGGAGATATGGATTTTAAAGTAACTGGAACTTCTGAAGGAATTACAGCTTGTCAAATGGACATCAAAATTGACGGATTGAAATATGAAATCATGGAGCAAGCTTTGGCTCAAGCTCGTGAAGGACGTCTGCATATCTTAGGAAAATTGATGGAAACTTTAGAGCGCCCAAGAGCGGATGTTAAAGTTCACGCTCCTAAAATCATCATGCGTACAATCCCTGGTGCTTTCATTGGTGCATTGATCGGACCTGGTGGAAAAGTAATCCAAGAATTACAGAAAGCTACTGGAACGACAATCGTTATCAATGAAGTGGACGAACAAGGTGTTGTTGAAATCCTTGGAACAGATCCTGATGGAATCGCAGCTGTATTGGCTAAAATCGATTCTATCATCTTCAAACCACAAATGGGAGAAGCTTACGAAGTAAAAGTTATCAAAATGCTTGACTTTGGTGCTGTAGTAGAATATACTGCTGCTCCAGGAAACGAAGTATTGCTTCACGTATCGGAATTGGCTTGGGAAAGAACTGAAAATGTTTCTGATGTTGTAAAAATGGGCGATGTTTTCCAAGTGAAATACTTGGGCGTTGATCCAAAAACAAGAAAAGAAAAGGTTTCTAGAAAAGCATTGCTTCCTAGACCTCCAAGAGAAGAATCAAAACCTCCAAGGGAGGAGAAAAAATAATTAATTTTTATATAAAGGTTAATTCAACTGAAGCCCCGTTTCATTAATTTGAAATGGGGCTTTTAAGTTTTTATGATTTTTTACGCAACCTTTTCATCTTTCTAAGTCTTTTTTATAGAAAACCTTAAAAGATTAATTATGAAAAAGTTTGCGATTTATTTTGTTTTGGGAATAAGCATCAGCTTAATTTCTTGTTCCAATGATGAGAGCAACGATTCTCCAGAAAACGGAAACTTAATGACTCTTAAAAAAGCGGTAATCATTTCTTCGAATACGGCTGGGCATTACAGTAAAAGAATAGTATATTATTCAGACAATAAGGCATTTGCCGACACTACTTTTGATGCTCAGAATCAATGGTACACAAGACGTGTCGTTTCTACAGAAGGAAATATAAAAAAATACACAAGCTACACTACTGACGGCTCTAGCGATGTAAGTCAAATCGAAGGCTATGACACTCAAGGCAAATTAATTTCCCGCCACACATCACCTGCTAACAATGCAATCAGTTTTACATATGTCTATAATCCGGATAACACGATTACTTCCGTCATGCATAATGACATCAATAACCAGACCTCCAATTACAGGAAGTATTACAAAAACAGCAATGGAATAATTTATAAAGAATTAGATATCCTTACCAATAAAGAAAGGGTTATTACATTTCAAGGTGACAAGCCGATTTCAATCTCTGACGGCACTACATCAATTACATTCAATTACTTCCCAAATCCAAAACCCAGCAATCTCTTAAGGATTCCTACCGAACTAAACAATAGTATCTTGATTGCGAACGATCTTCAAAAATTAGGGCGCGAAGGTAATTTTTATCCGCAGGAAATTAATAATTCTGAGAACACCTACGAGACCATTTTTAACGGATTCAATTATAAGATGTCTGAAAAACATACTTACGTCAATCAGAATTCTCCGAACGTCACATCCACATACGAAACTACTTATTTCTATAATTAAACAATCTATGATTATGTAAATTATTATTTCTTCAAAAAAATTAGCTATGAAAAAAAACAAACTTATTTTATTCGGCCTTTTCTTTATTCTTCTTGGAATAAATGGCTGTGGCAATGATTGGGATGACAATGAATCGGTTAACGTGGTAAGAAACGTAATCACTAAAGATTCCGAACTGTTCAAGCTTATTGAAGGCGTAACTTCCGAAGGAAACAATCCTACAGAGCATGTAGTCTGCCTTGATTTTATCTACCCAATAAACGTTTTGGTTTATGACTCAGATCTGCACCAAATCGGCATCCATAACCTGATCGGCGACAACCAATTCAGCGCATTTTTAGGGCAATTGCCCAGCGATCATTCTATCAGTATCAGCTATCCCATCAGCACGACTTTGGCAGATGGTACGATCTTTAGGATAAACAACAATCAGGAACTAAAACTGGCAATCGATAGCTGTTCCAAAGAAGACATCATAAGCTATTGTAGCGGTTTATTCGGCGATAATTCTCCATGTGTTTGGAAAATCCAATACACCGATGGAGAAGACAATAAATATACGAGCGGCTTTTTTGAAGCAAATGGCGATGGTTCTCTAACTTTTCGATTTGACGGAACAAGTTATGTTGGGACATGGGTGTTTTTATTTGTCGATGACAAACTTCACATGAATATTCATCTCGGAGGAACTTCACAAGTGGCGCAAGACTTGAGTATTGACAGAGAAGTAGAAGTCACCGAAACCGAAATGCGAATACTAAACGGCCAAAAAGATATTATCTTAAGAAAATCTTGCCAAACCTTAACAGAATATCACGTTGGCGAAACAGGTCCAGCAGGAGGAATTGTTTTTTACGATAAAGGAAGCTATAGCGAAGGCTGGCGGTATATTGAAACTTCTTTGGTTGATTTAGGTCCATTTGAATGGGGATGCTCTGGTTCGCAAACCCAAAGCATTAGCAAGCCTGAAATTGGAAGCGGGCTGTTTAATTCTGCTGTAATAGCCAATTATCATGATGATTTGACGAACTATTATGCGGTTCCTGCGATTTGCAATGCCTTAAATAATGGTACCGTTGCAGCCAAAAAGGCCTTACAATATAACTTAAACAGCTATAAAGACTGGTTTTTACCTTCTGAAAATGAATTGCAATTAATATATCAAAACCTACATACGCAAAACTTGGGCAATTATACAAATTCATTATATTGGAGTTCTACAGAAATAGATGGTACTACAGCAAAAGCAATTAACTTTAGCAATGGTACTTCAGTTTCTGCAGCAAAAATCCCGTCAGTTGGTATAAATACTAGAGCTGTCAGATATTTTTAAAGTCAACTAATTTTAAAGTACGTACTATCCATTGAACTTAGAAAGCCTCATAAAGGACTGCATCAGGCAAAAAAGCAAGGCACAAGAAGAATTATACAACAGGTATAAAGATATTCTTTTTGTGCTGAGCTTAAAGTATTGCAGCAATGAGGCCGAAGCCGAAGACAACCTGCACAATGCTTTCATTGAAATATTCACCAATATTAAAAAATACAATGGCTCAGGATCTTTTGAAGGTTGGATAAAACGAATTACCATAAACAAAGCCATCGACAGTTATAAAAAAAGCTACCAGATGGTTCCGATCAAAGATGATTTTCAAGACACTTTGATTGAAGAAAAAGAAATCGATTTTTCTTTAGATACGATTTTATCATTGATTCAAGAGCTTCCAACGCAATACCGGTTGGTTTTCAGCTTGTATGAACTGGATGATTATTCACATAAAGAAATAGCACAAATGCTGGAAATTTCAGAGAATACGTCCAAATCGAATCTGCATAGAGCCAAAACCATCTTGAAAGAAAAAATAAAGCAGAAAAATTCATTCCATAACAATTACAATATTAGCAATGGAGAATAAAAAAGACATAGGAAAAGCATTTAGGGACAAAATTGATGGTTTGGATAAATCTCCAAGCCCTAAAGTTTGGGACTCAATAAATGCCGAGCTGAAAAAAAAGAAAAAAAGAAGACTGTTGCCATTCTGGATAAAAACTACCGGAATTGCGATCTTATTCCTATTCTTATTACTGCCTTTTTCAACATTGGAATGGAGCAGAAATTTTCCGTTTTATAATAATACCAAGACAGATACTACTGAAAAAAACAACAGTAGCAATGGTACTAATGACAATAACAATTCTACTACAAACTCTATCGATACTTCAAATTCTGGTAATTCTAAAATTGGTCATGAGAAAATCAATTCTCCAACTTCAAAAGACAATGCTAATAGTTCCGACAATGCTTCAGCGTTACGTAATGGCATAAGTTCATCTGAAAAATCAAAAATCACCAAATTCAAATCGAACAATGTATTTCAAAAAAAATCAAAAAATAAAGCTTTAGCACAAAATTCTCCCAAGACAGCAAAAAGTAAAAGTAAAAAATCACGTCTTGGGAATAGGTCTTCAGAAAAAGCTCCATTTGAAAAAGATGTCTTATCTCAAACCACAAATACAACTATTGCCGAGAATCAAAGGAACTACTCTCCAAATACAGAAACTGATTTAACTCCGACAGAAAAAAAGAAGGACAGCCTAAAAGAGAAAAAGAAAGAAAAAAAGCCTGAAGTAAAAGACGAGAAAAAAACCGTAAAAGACAGTGTCAAACCCTTTAGCAAATTCTATGTTTTTGGATATGTTGCCCCTACTTACTATGGACTGTTTTCAAACAAATCTTCTTTAGACAACCGCCTTGAAAACAATAAATCTAGTGCTGAATTTACATTCAATTTTGGCGGTTATATTGGCGTAAATATAACTGAAAGACTAAATCTTCGATTGGGTGCCAGCCTTTCCAAGTTTAATACTATAACTCAAAATGTGAACTTTAATACAAGTAATTTTGAAAATATAGAATATAAGTCAGGCATTACAAACAGTTCGATTGCGGTGCAATTTAACAATGAAAATCTTGATATCCGAGAAGAATATTCTTTTTTAGAGATTCCGTTTGAACTCAAGTATACTTTGTTAGATAAAAAAATCGGAATCGAGGCCATTGGCGGCATCAGCACCTTGTACCTGAATAAAAATACCATAGAGGTCGAAAAAAACAACCAAAGTCTCATCATTGGTAAAAGAAGTGATCTTCTAAAAGTGCATTTTACGACAAATTTTGGAGCGGGATTCTATTATAAAATATCCAAAAATTTACGTTTCAACGCTGAGCCTATTTTTAAATACCATTTCAATCCTTCCGAAGGCTCACCTAAAAAAATATCCTTCGGACTCCAAACTGGACTCCAGTATAATTTAAACAATTAGTTAGTTAGATAAGTTGGTTAGTTATCTTAGCCCTGTTTCATTAATTTGGAATGGGGCTTTTAAGTTGTACGTGGATTTTGTCTCAAAATATCATTTACAGCAAAAACTGGTATTCTTAATTGTCAGGTTTATTCTCATTAATAGTTCATGTCTCTTTTTCTTCTTTCCGTGACATCTATTTTCTAGTTCGTAGCATTTTCTTCCATAAAAAACCGAATTGCCTCTACTTTTACTAAGCAAAACAAGCAATCACGGCGGATACCGAAAAGCCATATGAGTAGGAACAACCACAAAAATCTAGAATCATGTCACAACAATTCAATTTAAAAACAGTATTTACAAACGAGCAATTGAACATCCTGTATGTAACAGGAACGAATGTCATCATTGGAAAACCTTCTGACGGACGTCCTACAAATGTTGCATGGCAAGTTTTCAAGCCCTTGCAAACAAACCTATTTTCATGGAAAGAAGAATATGGAATTTACGCATCGGCTGCTGACATCAGAAATGGCGCAGTTTTACCTCAATTATCAAACACTCCAATCGGATCAGAAATAGGCAAGCAATATATATTACAACCCTCTGGAGTAATCGCTGGACCTATGAGTGGAGGATATCCAAATGCATTCGTATTATTAAACCAATTTGGAAGTAAACCTTATATGACAGCTGGCCTTTATCAAAATGCCATTATCAATGGAACTGAAATAATTGGAAATGCCGTTTCTGCAACTCCAGTTTTAATGCAAAGTGCTGCGGTAATGTCCCCAAGCACGACACTTCATATCTGGTTGCAATCTCAAGTTATTAGCAATTCAGTTGTTACTACTATAACCTCTCCTATTACTGAATTAAAATTTGGAGGCAATGTAACTGAAATTTCAATTACGTATGACTCTGCGACTGGAAAATTTGTTCCAGTAAAAAGCGGCGCGTTAAAAAGTGCTTCAGAACCATTAAATTATATTGAACCAAACCTATAATTAAAAGAATCAAAGTGGCTACCTAGCATTCACGGTAGCCACTTTTCTTATCCCAAAATCCATCTTCGCGTGGGCATTTTTTAGCATTTTTTTATTGCCATCTAAAAATTCCAGCTTCCAGACAAACCAAGATTTATAGAAGAGGCTCCAAAATCTTTCCCTGCTCTTGAATTGAACAAATCATAAGGCGAATAATGGTAATTGCAATGAACTCCAAATCCATAAAACATAATTTTAATTCCTTGTGAGAAAACAATCGTGTGAAGCGTCGGCTTCAAATCCATTTTATCAAAACGTTCTCCATCGGGCTTGCTATAATGCAAATATTTCCAACCGATTCCAGAATTTGACTCAATGTGGAAATTTTCATTAGGAGATTGATATAAAAATCTTGTATATCTTAAGCCTAATAAAAAAGAAGATTTACTTCCTTCCAATAGTATATTTTCATTATCTACTTTATAAGAAATGCTTTTCCCTTTTACAATACCGCTAAGTTCAGCACCAAAATCTATAAATTGACGTTTTGCAATTTTTGTCCTCATATAAAAAGCCGTGTTAATCGAACTTTCATATTTGTCGGCCAAAGCACCAAGCGGAATCCCATAACTCACTTCTATAATATTTCTTTTATATAAATCGATTTTCGGAAAAACAATAGTGTCTTGCGCATTCATCTCAAATGCAATCAAAACCAAAAAAAGCATTTTATTCATTTGGCAAAAGTTTAAATTTATTATCTGATTTGTGAGAGTTTCCAGCCCCAAAAAGTAATAGCATCCCTTCGTTCACATTATGTTCTTCAAAGACTATTTCTTTTTCGCTAGGTAAGTAAATCGAGTATTTGGTCATGCTCTTGGTTACAAAAACGATCGGAAAGGAAACCGTTTCGTAATTGGTATGAAAAACAAATTTGTTCTTATAATGCTTCCCATAAAATTTCAAGACATAACGTTTTGCACGAGTATCCTCAAAACTTAAAAACAGTTCTTTATTTTCTATATCTATTTGAATAGGCTTTGAGTAATTGATATTATCTACATTGGAAATGTGCTTCATAAAACTCCTGGTAAAAATCTTATTATCATACTGAACATGCACCGTATCCAATTGATCATAAAATTTACCCGAAAAATTTTTAGGAATGTTTTTAAAATTTTCCCGATTAATTTGATTGTGAACCGTACACGAAGCGATGCAAAACACAAATAAAAACGGCCAGTTTCGTTTCAAAGAATTGCCAATGCACTTTTGAAAGCTGTCAAAATTCTCAATGATTGTTTTCATAATTACTTATTTTTAGTAATCCAAAATTCTCTTATTTATCGCAAATAATATTGTGCTAAATAATATTTTGTACTTTAGCATTTGTGATAATCGCAAAAAACATGAATAATCAAGACCTTTTACTAGGAAATATCAGAAAACATTTGCCTAAGAATTCTTCTTTAATTGAAGAAATAGCTTCCGTCTTACACATAAGTTATGATGCTTCTCATCGAAGAGTCTCTTGCAAAAGCAAGTTTTCGATTGAAGAAACCGTAAAGCTCTGCCAGCACTATTCCATTTCGATGGACAATATTTTCAAAGGAGATAGCAATAAAGTAATTGCAGAAAAGACAAAAGAAATACGTTCACTAGAAGATTTAGCGCTCTATTTTAAACAGTCAGCACAAAATCTGAAACCTTATGCCGCCAACTCGAAGATGTATTATTCTTCAAAAGATATTCCTCTTTTTTATACTATTGGAGGAACATTGCTTTCAAAATTCAAATTATATGTATGGCTGAATCTTTTGGTAGGAACAGAAAATCAGGAAAACTTTGAAAAGTTCACTCTAGATCAGTCACTTTTAGAATATAGCTCGCAGCTGCAAAGCGTTTATGAAAATGCTGAAGTCCATGAAATCTGGAACGACACTACCATCAACAGTACATTACAGCAAATCTTATATTTTTTTGAATCTGGATTATTATCGCATTCCAATGCAGTACTTCTCTATGAAGATTTAAAAAAACTTTTGCAGAAAGCTGAAGAAAAATCAAGCAAGAACACGACAGGATATCACTTGTATTATAATGAGCTGTTGATCTTGAACAACAATGTACTCATGTCGAGTCCAGAAAAGAAATCCTTATTTATTCCATACACCATGCTCGGTTATTTTATTACAGAAGATGAATCTACTTGTCGAAACGCTTCGGAATATTTTATCCATCAAATTAAAAATTCGAAGTCGTTAAACTCGTCAGGAACACGCGATCGAAAAATTTTCTTTGGCAGAGGCCATCAAAAAATTGATTTTTATTTACAGAAAATCAACAAGTTAGACTTCGAAATATAACAAAAGACTAAAAATAGAAATATTTTTTTTACCTTTTTGTAACTTTTTGGCAACTCATTACGTATAACAACCTGAATACTTAAATTAAGGAGAAACTAAATGAGACAACTCAAAATTACCAAGCAGGTAACTAACCGTGAAACTGCTTCCTTAGACAAATACCTACAAGAAATTGGAAAAGTTGACCTTATTACAGCTGATGAAGAGGTAGAATTAGCTCAAAAAATAAAAGCCGGAGACCAGAGAGCGTTAGAAAAATTGACAAAAGCCAATTTGCGTTTCGTAGTTTCGGTAGCAAAACAATATCAAAATCAAGGGCTTACACTTCCTGATTTAATTAACGAAGGAAATTTAGGTCTTATAAAAGCTGCGCAACGTTTCGATGAAACGCGTGGTTTCAAATTTATCTCCTACGCTGTATGGTGGATTCGTCAATCTATCTTGCAGGCTTTGGCAGAACAATCTCGTATTGTTCGTCTGCCATTAAACAAAATCGGTTCTATCAATAAAATCAACAAGATGTATGCGTTGCTTGAGCAATCAAACGAGCGTCCGCCATCTGCTGAAGAAATTGCAAAAGAATTGGATATGACGGTGAACGACGTAAAAGAATCTATGAAAAATTCTGGACGTCACCTTTCTATGGATGCTCCTCTTGTGGAAGGAGAAGATTCAAACCTTTACGACGTTTTACGTTCAGGAGAATCTCCAAATCCAGACAGAGAGCTAATTCACGAATCTCTTCGTACAGAAATCGAGCGTTCTTTGGAAACATTGACTCCAAGAGAAGCAGATGTTGTCCGTTTATACTTCGGTTTAGGCGACCAGCATCCGATGACTTTGGAAGAAATAGGCGAAACTTTCGATTTGACTCGCGAGCGTGTGCGTCAGATTAAAGAAAAAGCAATCCGCAGACTGAAACACACTTCAAGAAGCAAGATCTTAAAAACCTATTTAGGATAAACAATCGCAAAGTTTTCTATAATCATTTTGATTGTTAGAATTTATTTGTATATTGGTTTTCCAAAAAATTGACATTCATTTACTACAATATTTAACGCAACAACAGTTCAAAACTGTTCGTTTTTTGATTGATGATTGAAACTCCGGCTGATTACCGGAGTTTTGTTTTTTATAAAAGTTCGAAATTCAAAATTCCAAGTTGGACATTGAAAATTGAAAAAAGAAAGGTTTAGAATTTGTACCTTTGCAAAAAGTTGAATATTCGATTTTGAATTTCCAATTTTCAACACAAACAACATAACTACAAATGAAAAATACTTTAATCGCACCTTCTGTGCTTGCTGCTGATTTTGGAAACTTGCAGCGCGACTTGGAAATGATCAATACCAGTGAGGCTGATTGGTTTCATATTGATATCATGGATGGTGTTTTTGTTCCGAACATTTCTTATGGAATGCCCGTTTTGGAAACTATACAAAAACATGCAAAGAAAACAATCGACGTACATTTGATGATTATCGATCCTGATCGTTATATCAAGACTTTTGCATCGCTTGGAGCAAATGTACTAAGCGTCCATTATGAAGCTTGTACGCATCTCCATAGAACGTTACAGGCCATAAAAGCAGAAGGCATGAAAGCTGGAGTTGCTTTGAATCCACACACAAGCGTTACCCTTCTAGAAGACATTATCAACGATATTGACGTAGTATGCGTAATGAGCGTTAATCCTGGTTTTGGCGGTCAATCATTTATTGAATCAACTTATAAAAAAGTAAGACAGCTAAAAGAAATCATATCTCGAAACAAAGCAACCACTTTAATTGAAGTAGACGGCGGCGTTACTAACAAAAACGCAAGACAATTAGCCGAAGCAGGAGCCGATGTTCTAGTTGCCGGCAGCTATGTATTCAAAGCAGAAAATCAACTAGAGACTATTGCTGATTTGAAGAAAATCACGGCAATTTAATATCTCTGTTATCCATAAAAAAAGACCTGCAAACAAATTCGTTGGCAGGTCTTTTTATTTGGTTTATTCTTCATTAAAATTAATCATTGCCTTTACTCTTTCGTATAGTTCTGGAAATTCTTTTTTAAAAGTCTCTGGAGATTCAAAGAAATGTTCTAGAAGCACTGATAGAAATTCAAATTGATTCTCATAAGCATAATCCCGGAAATACCCTCTCTCCGTCAATTCAGCAGACAATCTAGCATCATTATAGTATTTTGCAATCTCATTGAATTCGTCGTAGAATATAGAAGCGCTAGGATCTTTCCCTTTTATGGCATGAAAATGCAGCACATGTGTAAATTCATGGAGCCCTAAATTCACATTGTCATTAGTCGTTTGGTGTCCTAAAAGAAAATCTTGTCATGAAAACACGACGGCTTTCAACCTCGGATTGTACTCGCCTTTATGATTCTGCTCTGTTATTGTTGAGAAATACTGGCTCGGATAGATAATAATCTTTTGAAACAAAGGAGTAAGATAATACCGCATTCCGAATGTCAGCATAACATAGGTTCCGGCTATAATGATCTTCATTTCTTCAGAAACATGGACGTCTTTGCCGAGAAATTGATAATACTCAATAAACGATTTTACACGATGCTCAAAATAGGCTTTCCGTTTATTAGAAAGTTTTCTGTAGAAAGAAAACTCCTTTTCCAACATCAATCTTTGAGAAGATTTTAATTTCTTAGGAATTGGATACCAATGCAGATATAACGGCTTGTTGAATGCCAACACATAAGCTGGTTCAACAACAAGTCTTAAAAAGCCCATAATCATACATAAAGACACGATTACAACAAGTATGTATGTCAAAAAAACTAAAATTGTTTCGCCCATATTCAATATCCAAGCATTACGTTTTGGAAAATAAAAAAGGGACTAAGCCTAGTCCCTTTAAAAATCTGTGACCCTGGAGGGGTTCGAACCCCCAACCCTCAGAGCCGAAATCTGATATTCTATCCAGTTGAACTACAGGGTCATTTTTTAGAGTTTAGTCTAAAATATATTATTTATGATAATAATTTCTTTACGATTGTAGAGATAGTCTTGCCATCTGCTTTTCCAGCTAATTCAGCAGAAGCCTGGCCCATTACTTTCCCTATCGAAGCCATTCCAGAAGCTCCTGTATCGGCAATAATTTTTGCCACAACAGCTTCTACTTCTTCTTCGCTTAATTGAGCCGGAAGGAACTTTTCGATGATAGAAGCTTGTAGCAATTCAGGTTCAGCCAAATCCGGTCTTCCTTGCTGTGTATAAATATTGGCGCTGTCTTTTCGTTGTTTCACTAATCGTTGTAAAAGCTTAATTTCTTCATCTTGAGAAATCTCTTCTTTTGCCCCAGATTCGCTCTGTAACAGCAATAAAGCCGACTTTACAGCTCTTAACGATTCAAGGCTGACAGTATCTTTGGCTCTCATAGCCGTTTTGATTTCTTCGTTGATTTGATTTTGCAGGCTCATTTAGTATGATTCTTTTTATTAGGTTCTTCTCAAAATGCTTAAAATCAAGAAGGCATTTTTCAAATTTATTGCCAATGCCTTATTTTTTAAACTTGATGCGAAGATAAAAAAAATAACCCGAAAATCACATTCAATTTTCGGGTTATCGGGTTTTGGTTTGAGTTAGTTAATCTACGTTGTCGTGAAGAAACGAATTGTTTGAACGTAATTGTAAATCATCGTTACTGTCCGTTCCTAGTGACATCCTAGATTTGCTATTGTCAGCTTGGGCACTGTTTAAATCAATTCCCATTCTTTTGTATGCTGGTTCTTTTTCAAATTCATCAACTCTTGAAGGATTGTTGTGGAATTTATAATTAAATTCTTTCATCTTCATCCTTCTTTCGTCAGCTCTTTTTTTCAAGGTCTGCTCGATGGTCATTTCAAGAGGCGAAATTTCTTCAAAAGCTGGATTGTTGAATTTTGGAGTTTCAACTTTCATCGTCAAATCCAATTCCTTGTCAACTGGCTCCTCTACTTTTGCAACTGGCTTCGATTGAAGCAATTCGTTTTCAACCTCCATATATTCTTCTAGAGAATATTTGATGATGCCTTTCTCATTCAATTCAGTCATCGGAACCACTTGAACAGGCTGATTCACCTTGATTTCTTTAGTTTCGTTTGACAATTCGAAAAGAATTCGGTCTTCTTTTGGCGCTTCTGTTTTTGCAATCGGCAAGTCAAAAGAAAAAGTAATCTGCTCTTCTTCTTTGTAAGCTACAAATTCTGGCTCGCGTACTTCCATTTCTCTAACTTCTGGAGTCGTGATGTAAAATTCGTGCTCGCTGATAGGAGAAACAATCTGAAATTCCACATCAATATTCTTGATGAATTCTGTCGTTTTAACCAAATCAGAAACGATTTCTGGCTCTTCTACTTTTGCTTCAAATACGTCGAAATCTTCCAAAGCAAAAACAATTTTTTCATCATTTACTGCTTCTTTTTTTTCTTCTGAAAGCGTAAGATCAAAAGACGGAATCGTTTGCTTTTGCATCAAGTCACGACCCATCTTTTGCTCATCCTCCAATGCGTGGATAATTTTTTTTGGCTCAGTATTGACGATTTCGTTTTGTTGTTCTACGTTAAATCCCGTAGCGATTATCGTTACAGCGATTGAGTCGCCAAGCGTATCATCTTCACCAACCCCCATGATGATGTTGGCATTAAAGCCAGCTTCAGCTTGGATATGATCATTGATTTCTCCGATTTCATCAATCGTAATTTCGTTGGTTCCAGAAACGATAAGCAACAATACGTTTTTGGCGCCTGTAATTTTATTATCATTCAACAAAGGCGAATCTAATGCTGAAACTATAGCTTCTTTAGCACGATTTTCTCCGATTGCCGTAGCCGAACCCATTATAGCCGTTCCGCTGTTTGACAATACGGTCTTTGCGTCTTTTAAATCGATATTTTGAGTATAGTGGTGCGTAATTACTTCAGCAATGCCTCTTGAGGCTGTTGCCAAAACTTCATCCGCTTTTGAGAATCCGGCCTTGAAGCCAAGATTTCCGTATACTTCTCTTAATTTATTATTGTTGATTACGATAAGCGAATCTACTTGCTTTCTCAATCTTTCTACACCCAATAAAGCTTGGTCAGAACGAACTTTTCCTTCAAATTGGAAAGGAATAGTCACAATTCCTACTGTAAGGATGTCTCTTTCTTTAGCCAATTGAGCAATTACCGGCGCAGCACCAGTTCCGGTACCACCGCCCATTCCAGCCGTGATAAAAACCATCTTGGTATTGCTGTCAAGCATCTTCTCGATATCAGCAATGCTTTCGATAGCCGACTGTTGTCCAACTTCAGGATTAGCTCCAGCTCCAAGACCTTCTGTTAGGTTAACCCCTAGCTGAATCTTGTTTGGAACTGCACTATTCTGCAAAGCTTGAGAATCTGTGTTGCAGACAATAAAATCCACTCCTTTAATTCCCTGCTGAAACATGTGGTTGATCGCATTACTTCCGCCTCCTCCAACACCAATTACTTTAATTACATTTGATTGATTTTTTGGTAAATCAAATGAAATGCTTCCAAAATCTGAGTTGCTCATCATAATATTTGGTTTTAATTTCTTTTCCTTTTCTTTTTAATTTTTCTGTCTGGCTATTAGGCCCTATTCCGCATTGTCTAAAAACTCCTTAATCTTGTCGATATATTTGTCAAAAAACGACTTTTTCATTCTTCCTTCTGTAGAAACCGTCTTGGCCTGCTCTACTTTTTTAGGAACTTCTTCTTCAATAATTTCTTCCTCGTAATGGTTCGTTTCCGCAACAGCTTCTTTTTGCTGCATCTGAACCGGAACGACCTTTTCAACTTCTGTTTGATTGAACGGAACAGCACTTGTGGTATTATTCCTGATGCTGTTCATCACTAATCCCACAGCTGTTGCATAGAGCGGGCTTGAAATTTCTTCATCCGAATTTCCAGCGAGATGTTCGTTCGGATAACCAATTCTCGTATCCATTCCCGTGATATATTCTACCAATTGCTTGATATGCTTCAATTGTGCTCCACCGCCTGTTAAGACAATACCTGCAATCAGTTTTTTACGTGGATCTTCGTGTCCGTATGATTTGATTTCTGTAAAAACTTGGTCGATAATCTCTACTACACGAGCATGAATTATTTTTGACAAGTTTTTCAACGAAATTTCTTTAGGCTCTCTTCCTCTCAAACCTGGAATAGAAACAATCTCATTGTCTTTATTTTCTCCTGGCCATGCAGAACCGAATTTCACTTTCAACAGCTCAGCTTGTTTTTCAATAATCGAACAGCCTTCTTTGATATCATCGGTAATGACATTTCCACCGAAAGGAATCACTGCCGTATGGCGGATAATTCCATCTTTAAAAATTGCCAAGTCTGTTGTTCCACCACCGATATCGATTAACGCAACACCAGCTTCTTTTTCTTCTTGGCTCAACACCGCGTCGGCTGAAGCTAACGGTTCTAATGTCAATCCGGATAAATCTAGGCCTGAACTTTTGATACATCTTCCAACATTTCTGATTGAAGAAGCTTGGCCTACGACAACATGAAAACTAGACTCTAGTCTTCCGCCATACATTCCGATTGGCTCTTTGATTTCGGCTTGACCATCAATCTTAAATTCTTGCGGCAACACGTGGATAATTTCTTCTCCAGGAAGCATTGCTAATTTGTGCACCTGATTGATCAACAGGTCGATATCATTTTCACTGATTACTTCTTCAGGATTGCTTCTGCTGATGTAATCGCTGTGCTGTATGCTTCTGATGTGCTGTCCGGCAATGCCGACAACAACGTCTTTTATTTTATAACCTGAATCTACTTCTGCTTCGTGTACTGCCTGCTGGATAGATTGAATCGTCTGCGTGATATTGTTTACAACGCCTCTTGCCACACCAAGGCTTTTGGATTTTCCAACGCCCAAAATTTCAAGCTTCCCGTATTCATTCTTCTTGCCAATCATAGCGACAATCTTGGTTGTCCCAATGTCTAAACCTACTGCAATGCTCTCTTTTTCCATATCCTAATTTTTGGTGCACACTACCTGTTGCGTAAACTTCAGATTTACTGTCTTGTATTTATTTATCAAACTGTCTCGAATTGCCTTCTGAAAAAAGGCTTTATAATTCTTGAACTTTTTATCAACATTGATGGTTCTGCCAAAATCGATGACGTAATTAAAATTTCTGTTCATCATTTTTAGGCTACCATTTGGCAAAACCTGTATACCGATGATGTTTTTATGCAAAAACTCATCGTCATAGATGTAACGAAAAACCTCGTTTAGATTTTCATTATTTTTACCGTTAATCCCCCCCGAAACAATTGGAACTCTAGCTGTGAAATTGTCTGACAACGGCATCTTATGTCCTTCGTAATCAATATAAAAAGAACCGTTATCCTCAAACACTCTGGCAACAGGTGTTTTCTGTTTCACGACAGCTTTTAAGACGCCATCAACACTCACAAATACTTCACACTTTTCGATCATATTGTGATTATTGAGAGTTTTCTCCAATTTATTCAAATCTAACTCATCTTTTTGAATGCTCGTAGGGGCTGCATTATTTTCTATTAACAATTTATTAACCGCTTCTTGTGTAATAAACGGACTATTTTCATTGACAAATTCTACTACGGATTTTTTCAATTTTCGCTGTTCATTTCTCTTCGAAGTAAAAGAATACAGGAAAATCACAAGCGCAAACATGAACGCTAATTTGATATTTGTCCAGTTAAACTTTTTCATACAAAGCCTCTTTAATCGGTTTCACCAATTCACCTATATCGCCTGCTCCAATTGTAACGACAACTTTAGCATTGCTTTTCAAAATCTCTGAAATCAGGTCGGTTTTTGATACTAATTTTTTATTCGGATTGCCCATCTTGCTTAAAAGCCATTCAGAATTCACTCCTTCGACTGGCAACTCTCTAGCCGGATAAATATCCAACAAAATCACTTCGTCAAAAGCAGACAAACTTGACGCAAATCCGTCGATAAAATCTTTTGTCCTGCTGAACAGATGGGGCTGAAAAATAGCCAAAACTTTTTCTTCAGGATACAACTCCGTAACCGCTTGATGTACCGCATTTATTTCAGTCGGATGATGTGCATAATCATCGATATACACTACATTTTCTTCTTTAATCTGATAGGAAAATCTGCGTTTTACGCCTTTGAATGTAAATAATGCTTTGGCAATGCTTTCGGTCGGGGTGCCGTAGGTATTTGCCATTGCCAAAGCGATTAAGGCATTTGTCAAATTGTGTTTTCCTGGTAAACTAAATCGTATGTCTTTTATGATTTCTGAAGGCGTCTGCACGTCAAAAACATAAGCGCTATTTTCGATTCTGATATTAAAAGCCTTGTAATCGGCTTCTTCATTAACTGCAACAGAAATCCCTTCTAAAGGCAGTCCTTTTGCAATAAACAAATTGTTTTTATCTTCTACTTTGCCTGCAAATTCAACAAAGGAAGCTTCGATAGAAGCTGTATCTCCATAAATATCCAAATGATCAGCATCCATCGATGTGACGCAGGCAATATTTGGATATAAATGCAAGAAGGAACGGTCAAACTCATCAGCTTCAACAACGGTTACAGTCTTGCCGCTTCCGATTAGGTTGGAATTATAATTTTCTACGATGCCGCCTAAAAATGCCGTAACATCGGCTCCGCTTTCATATAAAATATGTCCTAAAATGCTCGAAGTCGTCGTTTTTCCGTGCGTTCCTGCTACGGCAAAACAGAAGGTATCTTTTGTAATTATACCAAGTACTTCTGCTCTCTTTTTAACTTGGTATTCTCTTTCTAAGAAATAGTTCCATTCCGAGTGCGTTTTAGGCACAGCCGGAGTAATGATTACTAAAGTATTTTCGGAATAATAGTCTTTCGGGATCAAGGAAATACTGTCTTCAAAATGAATTTCGATCCCTAAAGCTTCTAATTCTTTCGTAAGCTCTGTTTCGGTCTTATCATATCCACATACGTTTTTGCCGATGGCTTTGAAATAACGCGCCAGTGCGCTCATTCCGATGCCTCCGATTCCGATGAAATAAACGTTATGTATCTGATTCAAATTCATTTTTTTAGTCTTAATGTTGTAAAGTTTCAAAGTCATAAAGTCGCCAGACTTTACATTTTTTGGCTTTCAACTAATTTTATTATTTCGTCGACAATGTCTTTTGTTGCATTAGGCATTGCCATTTTTTTTATGTTTTCGCTCAAGTTTTCTTGCAGGTTCTTGTCGCTTAAGAGATTGTTGAAAACTGAGGTGAATTTTGTATCCAGCTCGTTTTCTTTTATCATCAGGGCTCCATTTTTATCTACGATTGCTTTTGCATTTTTTGTCTGATGGTCTTCGGCAACATTTGGCGACGGTATAAAAATTACTGGCTTACCCACCAAGCACAATTCCGAAACTGAAGAAGCTCCAGCCCTAGAAATGATGACATCTGCCGCGGCATACACCAAATCCATTCTATCAATAAACGCTGTCACCTGAACATTTTCTTTTTCATTAAAATGCTTGTACTCTTCGATATAAAACTTGCCGCACTGCCAAATAACTTGTACCTCTTGCGAAGAAAAATTCACTAATTCTTTCGCAATCAGTTGGTTTATTCTTCTTGAACCCAAACTTCCGCCAAGCACCAATAACACTTTTTTATCTGGATTCAGCTTGAAATAGTCTCGTGCTTCTTTTTTCTTCCCTTTTATATCGATCAAATCTTGGCGAACCGGATTTCCTGTGAAGACAATCTTATCTTTTGGAAAAAATCGGTCCAGATTTTCATAGGCCACACAAATCTTACTTGCTTTGCTACTCAACCATTTATTTGTGATACCTGGATACGAATTTTGTTCTTGGATTACGGTCGGAATTCCTGCAAAACCTGCAACTCTCAATAGTGGTCCACTTGCAAATCCTCCGGTTCCAATGGCTACATTCGGTTTGAATTTGTTGATAATCGTCCTTGATTTCAACAAACTATCAAAAAGCTTGAATGGGAAAAGCGAGTTATCCAGCGTAAGCCTTCTTTGCAATCCTGAAATCCAAAGTCCTTTTATCGGGTAGCCGGCTTGTGGCACTTTCTGCATCTCCATTTTGTCTTTGGCCCCTACAAATAGGATTTCACAATCTGGGAAACGTTCTTTTAATTCATTTGCAATAGCAATTGCCGGGTAGATATGTCCACCAGTACCGCCACCGCTTAATATGAATTTTAATTTTTGCATTTTTTTAAATCTTTTTTCACTGATTTCATCTGCAAACTGCCATCTGAAATCTTATATCTGCCATCTTAAATTATTTCCCCATCACTGCTTTCATTGGATTGTCGCTTACATCCTCGATTGCATATTGTGGTTCTTTTTCATTTGTGATTTCTTCTTCCTCTTCGACATTTTCACCGTTCATTTCTCTTTCGATCAATCGTTGCAATGCTTCTTCTCTTTGGGCTTTTTCAAGATTTTCTTGAGCAATTTCCTCATCTTTTTTGGTCACGCTGAGAATAATCCCAAGCGACACACAAGTCATCCAAATAGAGCTACCTCCACTACTTATTAACGGCAAAGTCTGTCCTGTTACGGGCAATAATTCAACGGCAACAGCCATATTAATTAGCGCCTGAAATACTATAGGAAATCCTAAGCCGACAACTAATAGTTTTCCAAATAAGGTATTGGCTTTGTGCGATGCAATCAAGAATCGGATGAAAAGCATGATGTATAGGAACATGACGACAACGGCACCAATAAGCCCGTTTTCTTCTACGATAATGGCGTAGATGAAATCGGAAGACGATTGCGGCAGGAAGTTTTTCTGAACGCTTTTTCCTGGACCTAAGCCACGTATTCCGCCAGTAGCTATTGCTATTTTTGCTTTTTCAATCTGATAATTATCTTCGTCTGGTTTGTCGCTCGTAAAGTTTTCAATACGGCTGACCCAAGTGTCAACACGGTTAGGAAAAGCATCTGGAAAAGCTTTTGCCACCAAGATGAAAAAAGTCAATCCAACAACTCCAGCTCCGATTACGATTCCTAGATATTTCAAAGGATATTTGCCCACAAATACCAGCATTACGACCATTGAAAAAATCAGTGCCGCGGTAGAAAAGTTAGCCGGTAAAATCAGCAGTATTATTCCGAATACTGGAAGCCATAATTCGATTACCGATTTTTGGAACGTGTCTTCGACTTCTCGCTTTTTTGCCAGATATCTTGCCACATAAATCATCAGCACCATTGCGGCGAGTGTTGAAGTCTGAAAGCTGATTCCGACAAAAGGAATCTGAATCCAACGGCTGGCATTCGCACCGCCTATTGTTTTTCCTTGGAAAAGCGTGTACAGCAAGAGCAGTCCTACAATCGGAAGGGCAATCATTGAAATCGCCTTGAAATAATGGTATGGTATTTTATGCACCATATAAACAATCAGAAATCCGATTCCTACGTGCGCAAAATGCTTGATCAAAAAGCTTACTGTGTTTCCAGAGCCATTTGCACTATACGCCAAATTACTACTTGCGCTGTAAACAGGCATAAACGAAATCAATGCCAAAAGAGCGATGAACGCCCAGATGACCTTGTCTCCTTTAAGATTGTTTATAAACTCTTTCATAATTCCCTTTCTTTTACTTGTAATTTACTTTCCTGAAAACAGGTTGGCAACTATAAATTTTGAACAGCTTGCTTAAACTGCCTTCCTCTGTCTTCGTAATTTTCGAACAAATCGAAACTTGCGCAGGCCGGCGAAAGCAAAACAGTATCACCTTTTTCTGCCATTCTTTGTGCATATTTTACCGCATCTCTCATATTTTGAGCCTCAATCATTTCATCCACGACATCACCGAAGGCATCAATAATTTTTTTATTGTCAATACCAAGGCAGATGATTGCCTTTACCTTTTCGCGAACCAACGGCATCAATTCTGAATAATCATTTCCTTTGTCAACACCTCCAACAATCCATACGGTTGGCGTATTCATACTATCTAAAGCATAGAATGCGGCATTCACATTGGTTGCTTTTGAATCGTTCACATATTGCACGTTTTGAATTTTAAGCACTTTTTCCAAACGATGCTCCACACCTTGAAAATCAGAAAGGCTTTCACGGATTGTGGATTTCCTGATTCGCAGCAATTGCGCAACTGTTGAAGCTGCCATTGCATTTTTCACGTTGTGTTTTCCTTCTAGGGCTAGTTTGTCTTGTGGCATAACAAATTCTTCGTTATTGATGTTTATATTGATTGTATCTTCTTTTGCATAAGCTCCGTTTTCAATTGTCTTTGTCATTGAAAAGGGCAGCAGCTGCGCTTTTGTCTTGTTCATTTTGAGCCAATTTCCTATGGCTTCGTCGTCGGCGTCATAAATCAGGTAATCTTCTTCTGTCTGGTTTTCGGTAATCCTGAATTTTGAGGCGATGTATTTTCCGTAATCATAATCGTATCGATCTAAATGATCTGGGCTGATATTTGTGATTATGGCAATGTGCGGCTTATAGTCTATAATCCCATCCAATTGGAAACTGCTTAATTCTAAAACATACACATCGTGTTTGTCATCGGCCACCTGCCAGGCAAAGCTTTTTCCGATATTCCCTGCTAATCCTACGTTTATGCCTCCTTGTTTCAGCAGATGATAGGTCAGCATCGTCGTCGTGGTCTTTCCGTTGCTTCCGGTAATCCCAACGGTTATTGCTTTTGTGTACTGGACGGCAAATTCAATTTCGGAAATCACTTTTATTCCTCGTTCCAAAAGTTTTTTTACGATTGGCGATTTATCAGGAATTCCGGGGCTTTTCATCACTACATCTGCATTGAGAATCAAATCTTCTGTATGCTTTTCTTCTTCCCACTTTATACCATGAAGGCCAAGAACTTCTTTATAATTGTTTTTTATTTTTCCGAAATCAGATACAAAAACATCGTATCCTTTTTTCTTTCCGAGAATTGCGGTTCCTACACCGCTTTCTCCTCCGCCTAAAATGACCAATCGTTGTTCCATTTATCTTAATTTTAGGGTTACGATTGACAGAATTGCCAGCAAGATTCCCACGATCCAGAAGCGGGTCACGATTTTACTTTCGTGATAACCCTTCTTCTGGTAATGGTGATGCAATGGCGACATCAAAAAGATTCTCCGGCCTTCGCCGAAACGTTTTTTTGTATATTTAAAATAAGAGACCTGCAGCACGACGGAAAGGTTTTCTGCCAAGAAAATACCGCACAATACAGGAATCATTAATTCTTTTCTAACTGCAATAGCCAAAACGGCGATGATTCCACCAATGGTCAAACTACCTGTATCGCCCATGAATACGGTCGCAGGATAGGTGTTGTACCAAAGGAATCCGACGAGCGCTCCGACAAATGAGGCGATATAAACCGTCATCTCTCCTGAATTAGGGATGTACATTATGTTCAGGTAGTTCGAGAAAATAATGTTACCCGAAACAAAGGTGAAAATACCAAGTGCTATTACGGAAATAGCAGAAGTTCCAGCGGCAAGACCATCGATTCCGTCGGTAAGATTGGCTCCGTTGGAAACAGCCGTAATGATAAAAATCACAACTGGAATAAAAATCAGCCAAGCGTAATCTTTATAGTCATCTCCAGCCCATGAAAGCAATTCTGCGTAATCAAATTCGTTGTCTTTGAAGAAAGGAATTGTTGTTGCTGTCGATTTTTCTTCTAATGGAACTGCAGAAACAGTCGTTTGATTTGTCGCAAAAACATTGGTGTTTCCAGTATCTGTCCGCACGGTTACACTTGGATGGAAATACAGTACTGTCCCGACAATCAGTCCAAGTCCGACTTGACCGATAACTTTGAACCTCCCTTTTAATCCTTCTTTATCTTTTTTGAAAATCTTGATATAATCGTCTATGAATCCGATAGTTCCCATCCAAAGCGTGGTTACAATCAGCAAAAGAATATAGATATTGTTCAATTTGGCCAACAAGAAAACCGGTACCAAAGTGGCAACGATAATAATCAGACCGCCCATCGTAGGTGTTCCCGCTTTTTCGTTTTGTCCAGCAAGACCAAGCTCACGAACGGTTTCCCCTACTTGCTGTCTTCTTAAAAAGTTGATGATCTTTTTACCAAAAACAGTCGAAATCAACAAAGAAAGTATGATAGCCAAACCGGAACGGAAAGTAATATATTGGAAGACCCCAGTTCCTGGGACGTCCATTCGGTCTAAATAATCAAATAGATAGTATAGCATAGTTCCTCTATTTATTCAGTTGTTCTAATAGTTCAGTTACAATTTTCATATCGTCAAAATCATGACGGACTCCGTTGATTTCTTGATAGGTTTCGTGTCCTTTTCCTGCAATCAGGATAATATCGTTTGGCTGTGCCAGCTGGCAGGCTGTTTTAATGGCTTGCTTTCTGTCGACAATCGCTATTGTCTTTTTATAATTTTGAGGCTCTACGCCTTGTTCCATTTCTAAAATAATGGCTTCTGGATCTTCGGTTCTTGGGTTGTCTGACGTTAGAATGGCTTTGTCACTTAATGTTGAAGCAATATTCGCCATAATCGGACGCTTAGTCTTATCTCTATCGCCGCCACAGCCTACAACCGTAATAAGTTGTTCGTTTTTTGTACGGATATCATCGATTGTTTTCAATACGTTTTCCAAAGCATCTGGCGTGTGGGCATAATCTACAACAGCGGTAATGTTTTCTTTGGAAACGATAAATTGAAATCGTCCAGAAACGCTTTCAAGTTCAGAAAGCAATCGTAAGACTTCTAAATTGTCAAGTCCTAATTCGATAGCAGTTCCATATATCGCAAGCAGGTTATAGGCATTGAATGTTCCGATTAGCCTTACCCAGACTTCTTGCTCATTTACTTTCAGCAACAATCCTGACAATTGGTTTTCTAGAATCTGCGCCCTGTAATCGGCGTATGATTTTAAAGCGTAAGTCAGTTTTTTAGCTATCGTGTTTTGCAACATGACCATTCCGTTTTTATCATCAGAATTCACTAAAGCAAAGGCTGATTTTGGCAACTGGTCGAAAAACATCTTTTTGACATCTCTGTATTCTGCAAATGTTTTATGGTAATCCAAATGGTCGTGCGAAAGATTGGTAAAAACGCCTCCTGCAAACTGTAAACCTTCGGTTCTTTTTTGAGCGATTCCGTGAGAGCTGACTTCCATAAAGCAAAATTCTACGCCTACATCGTTCATTTCTTTCAAGAACTTATTGATCGTAATTGAATCTGAAGTTGTCAGCATTGATTTGTATTCTACATCATCTACCACATTTTTTACGGTCGAAAGCAATCCTACTTTATATCCTGCTTTTTTAAATAGCTGAAAAAGCAACGATGCTATGGTTGTCTTGCCATTTGTACCTGTAATTCCGACCAATTTTAAATTTGCGGAAGGATTTCCATAATAGTTAGAAGCAATAAAAGCTAGCGCTCGGTTGGTATCTTTTACTTGGATATACGTCACGCCTTGTGCTATATTTTCTGGAAAAGTATCGCAAATAATAGCCACTGCTCCTTTGTTGATAGCCGTTTCGATATATTCATGCCCGTCTGCTACTGCACCACGGATTGCAATAAAAACGTCGTTCGCTTCGATTTTTCTTGAATCGAAGTCGATCGCGTTAATAGCAATTTCCGTTGAACCTTTTACAGCTTCAATGGCGACTTTATATAATATGTCTTTTAGAATAATCACGATAATTCTAATATTATGGTTCTGTTTTTTACTATTGCTTCTCCAGGCTGGATGGATTGTCTTTTTACTTTACCTATTCCGATGACTTTTACTTTCATCTTTAGGTTTTCAAAAAGCGCTACGGCGTCCATTCCTGCCATTCCGTGAACATTTGGAATCGTTTCTTTTGATACTAAATCAGAATATCTTCCGTAATCTTTGTCTTGGTTGATGCTTTTTTTGTTCAGGTTTTTAATTTCATTGGTCGACGGAACATCGGTAAAAATCTTCTGTGCGATTCTCTTGAAAACCGGACCGGAAACGTCTCCTCCATAAAAGCCTTTGCTTTTACTTGGCTTATGAATGATCACGATACAGGAATATTTTGGCTTGTCGGCTGGAAAATATCCGGCAAAAGACGATGCATAATACATGGCGTCGGTATGTTTTCCTTTAGCATAATCCACCTGCGCTGTTCCTGTTTTTCCTGCCATTGAGAAATCTTTGGAATATAGTTTTGAGCCTGTTCCTTTTTTTACCGTATTCTCCAAAACTTTCCTCACTTTTTTAAGTGTTTCGTCAGAGCAGATTTTCGGATTGATTACTTCTTTGTCAAATTTCTTGATGGTTTTGTTCCATTCTTTGATTTCTTTTACGAAAATCGGCTTCACCATTTCTCCGTCGTTAGCAACAGCGTTGTAGATGGCCAAGCTTTGCAATGGCGTCATGGAAACTCCATATCCGAAAGCCATCCAAGGCAATGATGTCCCGTTCCATCTTTTGGTTCCTGGCTGCGGAATAAATGGCACTCCTTCGCCTTCAAAAGGCAATCCTAATGGTTTGTTTAGCCCCATTCTGTTGATTCGGTCTACAAATTCTCTCGGATTGTCTTTGTAATTTTCATACACGGCCTGCACCATAATCGTGTTGGAAGACAGCTCAAAACCTCTTGCCAAAGAGACTTTTCCGTAACCTCCTTTTTTCGAATCTCTTACGTGTCTATTGTGATAGGTAATATCTCCGCCTCGGCTGTCATACACTTTGCTTGTATCAACTTTTTTATCATCTAAAAGAGCAATCAGGTCGATCAATTTGAATGTTGATCCAGGCTCGTGCGATTCGGCTACAGCATAATTCAATGTTTCGGAATAGCTTCCGTCTTCTACTCTGCCTAGATTTGAAATGGCTTTAACTTCCCCGGTTTTTGTTTCCATTACGACCACACAACCGTGTTCTGCTTCGTAATATTCTAATTGCTTAAGCAACGCATGGTGGGCAATATCTTGTATGTAGACATCAATCGTAGAGATAATATCATAACCGTCTTGAGGCTCTACCTGATTGTTATCGCTGATCGGCTTCCACTGTCCTTTTGCAATTTTTTGTTTCAGTACTTTTCCGTCCTTACCATTGATATAGTTTTTGAACGCCCATTCGATTCCTTTTCCATCTACACCGCCGTCTACATACTCTCTTTCGTATCCGATAGTTCTATTGGCAATCATCCCGATTGGATGTTCTCTTACCGTTTTTTGTTCTGAAATCAATCCACCTTTATTAGCGCCTAAGTTGAATAATGGAAATGTCTTGATTCTCATATATTCTGTGTAGCTCAAGCCTCTTGCCAAAAGCATATACCTGTTTTTATTGGCTTTTGCTTTACGGAACTCGTTCAAATAATGTGAACTTGGTTTGCCCAATAAGACTGAAAGCGAATCGGAAAGCGCTTCAACATTTTTATTAAAATCTTCTTTTTTTGGAGCCACGGCATCAAATCGGATCGTATAATTCGGAATTGATGTCGCTAAAAGACTTCCGTCGGCAGAATACACATTTCCTTTATTAGCAGGAATCACAAAATTTTTCACAGTGCGGTCTTTCGCCAGCTTCCTGTAATAATCGCCTTCCACCCACTGAATGTTCGTGAGCTTTACGAGTATTCCAGTAGCCATTATCACGACTGCAAATGCAACGAGATAAATTCTGTAAGAAATATTTTTTTCTTCTACTGCCATAACTTTTCAAAAAAGCCTTTTTCTTTTTCTTTTAATACTTTAATTTTTTTTGGAGGAACAGAAGAAGGAAAAATTCCCTTGACTTCCATTTTTTCTGAAATCGTCGACTCCATCTTTAATTTCATCAACTCGGAACGCCTGTCGACAAATTCGGAACGGAGTTCTTTCACCTCTTTATCTAATTCTGTAATCCTGTATGTTTTTTGCTCGTAATTGTGCGAATTTGCAATCATGATCAAAGCCAAGATGATCAGGAAAATGATAAACTGCCAGTTTTTTGCCGCATCATCATTGATCAGAAATTTTGCTTTTAATATGCTGTAAATTCCGCCTTTCATGTTTTTAGATTTTAGATTTTAGATTTCTGTTGTTTGCAACCGAAACCTGCCATCTGAATACTATATCTTTTCTGCAATTCTTAGTTTCGCACTTCTAGCCCTGTTGTTGATTCTGATTTCTGCATCGTCTGGAACGATTAGTTTTCCAATTGTCTTGAATGGAACAGAAAAATTTCCGAAGAAATCACGTTCTGGCTCGCCTTCAAACATTCCGTTTTTGATGTATCTTTTTACCAATCGGTCTTCTAAAGAATGATAAGAAATCACGCTTAATCTTCCGCCAGGCTTTAATATTTCTAGGGATTGTTCCAAAAATTCTTTCAAGACATCCATTTCTTGATTTACTTCAATGCGGATCGCCTGATAGATCTGAGCCAAAATCTTATTGCTTTTATGAGCCGGCAAAAATCGGCTCAAGACCGCTTTTAGTTGTTCTGTATTTTTAATCGGCTCATGTTCTCTAGCTTCCAAAATGACTCTTGCAATTGCAGGGGCATTTTTTAGCTCGCCATAGTCATAAAACACGCGACGCAGGTTTGCCTCGTCATATTCGTTCACCACTCCGTAAGCGCTCAAATCATTTTTTTGACTCATTCTCATATCCAATTCCGCATCGAAACGTGTCGAAAAACCTCTTTCTGCCACATCAAACTGATGCGAAGAAACCCCTAAATCAGCCAAAATTCCATCAACGCTTTTCACGTTGTGGAATCTTAAGAATCTTTTTATGAATCTGAAATTTTCATTAATCAGCGTAAATCTTTCATCATCCAAGGCATTTGCCAGAGCATCTTCGTCTTGATCAAATCCAAACAGCCTACCGTTTGGACCTAGACGTTTTAAAATTTCTTTTGAATGACCTCCACCGCCGAACGTCACATCCACATAAACTCCATCTGGCTTGATATCCAAACCATCTACAGTTTCTTTCAACAAAACCGGATTATGATATTCCATTGTCGTCATCATTTATATTTCCCATTACGTCTTCCGCCAAATCTGCAAAATCTACATCATCGCCAGAAATTGATTTTTCATACAAATCCTTATCCCAGATTTCCACAATATTCACTGCCGAAGACAACACTAAATCTTTTGAGATATTTCCGAAAGCCACTAAATCTTTCGGGATTAGAAGCCTTCCCAAGTTATCGATTTCTACGACTTTTACGCCAGCCGTAAAACGTCTGATGAAGTCGTTGTTTTTCTTTACAAATCGATTCAGCTTGTTTATTTTCTGCATCATTAAATTCCACTCCGCCATCGGATACAGCTCCAAGCAAGGCTGAAAAACAGAACGTTTTAACACGAAACCATCGTTCAAAGAATCGGTCAATTGCTTCTTCAAAGGAGCTGGCAAAAGCACCCTTCCTTTAGCATCAACCTTGCATTCATATGTTCCAATGATGGTATTCAATGAGTTACGTTTTTTACTGTTTCATAGCAAATGTAGAAAAATAATTACCACAATCTACCACATTTTACCACTTTGTTGATAAGTTTTACCACTTTAGAATCAAAACAGATAATTAATAGCTTGCCAGAGCTTTAGGATTTGTTGTAGATATTTTAACTAAATTTAACTTTAGTCAAAAATTCGATAAGAGTTTTATGATTTTTGATGGAAATTTTAAAGATTTCAGAAAAAAGAAATTTTAAATATCCGCATCAAAAGAGCTGACCGATAACACTTTAGAAGACGAGAAATCCAAAAAAATATTTTCAGACGAAAATCCTTACAGCATAATAAATTCCATTTAAAATTTAAAGGTAAATTATCAAGCCAAAAATTCGTTTTTATCTATAAAATCATATATTTGTGTGAATTTGAAACGTCCAAAAAGATCAATGGAAGAACACTTAAAAAAAGAAGGTAAATACAAATATTTTGAAACTGGCGAAGGAACTCCAATCATTATTCTTCACGGACTGATGGGAGGACTAAGCAATTTTGACGGAGTTGCAGAATATTTTCCAAAGCATGGCTACAAAGTCGTTATTCCTGAATTGCCGATTTACACACAAAACATACTGAAAACCAACGTTAAGGCTTTTGCAAAGTATGTGAAGGATTTCATCACTTACAAAGGTTTTGACCGAGTTATCCTTTTAGGAAATTCTCTTGGAGGACATATTGCCTTATATCATACAAAAATGTATCCTGAAAAAATGCTAGGATTAGTAATCACCGGAAGTTCAGGGCTTTATGAAAGCGCTATGGGCGACAGCTATCCACGCCGCGGTGATTATGACTATATTCAGAAAAAAGCAGAAGATGTTTTTTACGACCCGAAAATAGCCACAAAAGAAATCGTTGACGAGGTATATGCGATGGCCAATGACAGAATCAAGCTAATCAAGACCTTGACTATCGCCAAGAGCGCCATTCGTCATAATATGGCGAAAGACCTTCCAAAAATGCACGTTCCTACTTGTATTATCTGGGGGAAAAACGACAAAGTTACGCCTCCCGAAGTCGCTGAAGAATTTGACCAATTGTTGCCTAACTCCAGCCTTTATTGGATTGACAAATGCGGGCATGCAGCAATGATGGAGCATCCGGATGAGTTTAACCGACTGATGCACGACTGGCTTCAGAAAACACACTTATAAATTTTAGCACAGTATACCCTAACCGCTGTTTGAAGGATTTTTCCAGAAAAACAGCGGTTATTTTTTTTGACTACCTTTGCAGAAATCGAACATCCGTTATGAAAATCAATTCCGCTGAATTTGTTATCAGCAATTCCGAAGTAAGCAAATGTCCGCAAGAGCGTCTGCCTGAATACGCATTTATTGGAAGATCAAATGTAGGAAAGTCTTCTTTGATCAATATGCTGACCAACCACAAGAGCTTGGCTAAAACTTCGGGAAGACCCGGAAAAACACAGCTTATCAACCATTTCAAGATCAACAACAATTGGTTTTTGGTCGATTTGCCAGGCTATGGTTATGCCCGCGTCTCCAAAAAGACAAAAGAAGTATTCCAGCAGTTCATTACGGATTATTTCGAAAAAAGAGAACAGCTGGTTTGCGCTTTTATATTGATTGACATCCGCCTGGAAGCACAAGCAATTGATTTGGAATTCATAACTTATTTAGGAGAAATAGAAGTTCCGTTTTGCATCATATTTACCAAAGCGGATAAAATCAGCAAGACGAAAATAGATTCAAATGTAGCTGCTTACCGCAAGAAGCTCCTGGCAAGCAATTGGGAAGAGATGCCTCCTTATTTCGTCACCTCATCGACCGAAGGCACCGGAAAAGAAAAAGTCTTGGCCTATATAGACGAAATCAACACCGAGGTTTTTAAAGACTTGAATAGTTTTTAGTTACAAATAAAAACTATTCTCCTTTTTTTAATTCCATTTTTTCTGCAAAGTAGTCGCAGAAATCTCTCATTGTATCCGACATCTTCTCATCGTCTGTCGCTCTCTGAAAAGTATCTGCCATTGCGACAAGGCTCTGGTGAAAGAATTTTTTCATTTCATCAACCGGCATGTCTTTTGTCCAAAGGTCGATTCTCATTGTTTCTTGAACATTGCTGTCCCAAAACGAAAGCATCATGGCTTTTGATTCCTCTTGAACAACGCCTCCATCTTGAGCGGCCCAGAAAAGCTTTTCTGGCACTCTGTTATCATCAAGCTCAACGGTTATTTTTATTTCGGAAGTTATTTTTTTAGGCATTACTTTTTAGGTTTGTATTTAGAATTATCAAAAATTTCTTTTGCATCGGTCTGCAATAATTGCTGCAAAGATACATCATTGTTTTTCATGTAGGAACGCACAATTTGCCATCCAATCCACATTCCGATCTGTCCGGGTGACTCATTATCGATTTCAAGATAAAACTTGGAAAACGGAGCTGGATTTATAAATCTTCCGGGCAATTTAGGATCAGAATCGTATAATAACTTCTCATCTACGAAATAGCGCCAAATGTATCCTTCATTTTCTTGGCTCCAAGTAATCTGTTCTGGCGTATAGCCTATCTTGTCTGCATCGGAAACTTGAGGAATCAGTACATCTTTCAAATATAGTTCTTTCCCGAAATAGATCATTTGAGAAAGCAGCGCTCTGTCTGTCGGAGGCGTTATTTTTCTAAGCGAAAAATCAGAGACAACATCTGGAAGGATTTGTGATTTTTCAAAAGTTCTTCTTTGGTATTCTGGAAAGCCTGAATAGAATTTATGGTCTTTTCCTAAATAAACATCCAATGAGATTAACAGCAAACTGTCCGCATAAATCACTTTACTTTGCGTATCGACTTCTGAAATCAGCGTTATAACTTTTGGAAGGTTGGTCTCTGGAAAATAATATTTGATATGGCGAAATAACTCTTCTAAATCACCTCTTTCTTTTTGAAAATTGCCAAATATTTTTTGAACTTCTGCATGCAATTCTCTCAAAAGTGGATTTTTCATCTTGTTTGTCCAAACCGTATCTTCATTTCCGGCTGGAAAAAAGTAAGGATACTGTCGTTTTATCTTGGAAAGATCTTCAGGAGGCGTTTCATAAAAAACCTTATCAAAACGCTCTACATCAAGCTCAACTGGCACTTCTTCTATTGCTTTTTCGACCTTGTCTTTTTTATCACAAGAAATAAAAAAAACAGTAAAAATCAATAATACAGTAAGTTTTCTCATTTATATTTTTGTTAGTATTTTTGTATTAAATCTTAACCTTAAATTATGAATTGTTTTTTTTAACTTTAATAGGCAAAAAAAATAAAGTGCAAATATACACTTCACGTATTTAAATTAATAAAATTGTAATGCAAAAAAACAATACGCTCCAAGCCGATAAGATCACAACCCATATTGCAAATTGGCTAAAGGACTACGCAACAAACGCAAAAGTAAGTGGTTTTGTTGTAGGAATCTCTGGAGGAGTCGATTCTGCAGTCACTTCAACGCTTTGTGCGCTTACAGGACTACCGACTCTTTGTGTAGAAATGCCAATCCATCAAGCGCCAAGCCATGTTTCAAGAGGACGGGAGCATATTGAGCAATTAAAAAAAAGGTTTTCTAACGTAGACAGCATCGAAACGAATCTAACTTCTGTTTTTGAGATGTTTAAAAGTATAGTCCCATCTGGCGACGACGAAAAAAAACTACATCTTTCCTTAGCAAATACTAGAGCGCGCTTACGAATGACCACTTTATATTACCATGCAGGAATACACAGTCGCTTGGTGGTCGGAACCGGAAACAAAGTCGAAGATTTTGGCGTAGGCTTTTATACCAAATATGGCGATGGCGGTGTAGATGTGAGTCCGATAGCCGATTTGATGAAATCGGAAGTATTTCAGCTGGCTGCTTTTCTAGGAGTTCCGACTTCTATTCTGAATGCCGCTCCTACCGATGGGCTTTTTGGAGACGACAGAAGCGATGAGGACCAGCTTGGTGCCAGCTATGACGAATTAGAGTGGGCAATGAATGCTGCAGAGGACGGAAAAGAAGCAAAAGATTTTTCCGGAAGAGAAGCTGAAGTCTTTTCAATCTATAAAAGACTTAATTACGTAAATCAACATAAAATGATTCCGATACCGATTTGCAAAATTTCGGAAGATTTGAAATGATTTTCATACAAACCTTATTTATTTTAAAAAAATTTAACTAAATTTACTAAAGGTTTATCAGTTTAAATTTAAAAAAATGCATTATGATTAAAATATGTTTAGCCGATAATCACCCTATCGTCCATTATGGAATAAAATCCTATTTTAAAGACAATTCAGAAATCAGTATCGTTGGACATGCTGAAGACTATAATACTCTGGAAGACATCCTGAGTAAAAAGTCTGTAGACATCGTTATCCTTGATCTTGATTTGGAAGGACTTTCGAGTATTAATCTTATAAAAGGAATGGTTAAAGACTATCCTTCCACTAAGATTGTGATTTTCACAAACCTTTCGGAGCAAATGTACGCCCCAAACGCTCTGAAAGCTGGTGTTTCTGCCTACATTCATAAGACTTCAAAATTAGAAGGACTTGCATCTGCATTGACTAAAGTATACGGCGGAGCTGTCGTATTTAGCGAGACTGTGAAGAAAAATCTTGCGCTGATTGGAAAAAGAAATAAATCGGAACGTCTGTATAGAAAACTTTCAACTCGCGAGATTGAAGTATTGCGTTACCTCAGCGATGGAAAAAAGAACAAAGAAATTGCAAAAATTCTTGACTTAAACGAAAAAACAGTAAGTACTTATAAATTGAGGCTTCTTACAAAACTAAACGTGACAAACCTCGTAGATCTTGTCAACAAAGCTAAAACTCTTGAGATAGTCTAGGCTTAGCTATAACGCGACATTACCCTGCCTAGTTTAGACGAAAAAGAATTGATTAGTTTATAATAATCCATTGCCATAGACAGTGTTTCTGTATTGTCTGAATCTGGGCCAGATGTAATGCTGCCTTTCAACTCCTCTATAATTCTGTCTACGAGATACCACCTCAATGTCAGAATTGTCTCTGAAACATATTGGCCTATGGTCTGGTCTTTTTGTTTTACGATAATATTTTGTCCTTCCCAGTTATGAAGAAGCTCCCTTTCCTCATACATTAATATGTCCGTAACTTCTTGAGCCAGTTCTGGCGCAAGATGCATCAGGTAATGCTCCATGTTGAAAGATTCGTTTTGATGGAAATAATTCACCAAATCGTTGTAGATATCTCTGAATAGCGGATTTGCAAGTTCTACTTCGTCTTCTTGAAGGCTCAAATATATTCTTTGGTATACTTTATATTCTTTTTTTTCGATTGCTTCTTCAATTTCGCCTTCGTCGTTGGTCTTGAGCAGTACATCTTCGAATTCTTCTTCCTTATTTCCATACAACAGAAGAATTTCGATTATTTTTCGCTCTAATTCATAAAGGACATCGATTTTTGGAGCCGTTTCTGAGTTTTCATTCTTTACGACTTCAAAAGCTTTCTGCTCTTGTTTTTGCTTTTTACCGGTATCCGTAACTTCTTTCTGCACAAGCTGTGCCAATGTATTGACCAAGACTTGCTCCGAGATATCCATTATTCTTGCCGTTTCCTGAAGATAGATTTCTCTTTGGATACGGTCTGGAATTTTTGAAATACTGGCCACCATATCGCGAATCAGTCCCGCTTTTTTGACAGGGTCATTCTTGGCTTCATTCATAAGCAACGAAGCCTTGAACTGAATAAAATCTTTTGAATTGGCTTCCAAATATCGCACAACCTCATCGTGAGAATTTTTTCTGGCGAAACTATCCGGATCTTCACCGTCAGGGAACGTGCACACTTTGACATTCATCCCTTCTTCAAGAATAAGGTCGATTCCTCTAATTGAAGCTCTTAAACCGGCCGCATCGCCGTCAAAAAGCACCGTGATGTTTTTTGTCAGACGGTTGACTAAACGAATCTGGTCGGGCGTCAGTGCCGTTCCGGAGGAAGCTACCACGTTTTCTATTCCGGCTTGATGAAATTGGATCACATCCGTATATCCCTCAACTAAATAGCAATTATCAAGTTTTGCGATGGCCTGCTTGGCATGAAATATACCATAAAGGACTTTACTCTTGTGGTAAATATCGCTTTCAGGCGAATTCATATATTTTGCGGCCTTCTTGTCGTTTCCGAGAATCCTTCCTCCAAAACCGAGCGTCCGTCCCGACATGCTTTGTATCGGAAACATCACGCGTCCTTTAAATCGGTCAAATTGCTTATCTTCTTTAACGATAGTCAATCCTGTCTTGTCAAGATAGTCGAGCTTATACCCTTTACCTAAAGCTTCTTTGGTCAAGGCATCCCATGATTCTGGCGAATAGCCTAATTCGAATTTTCGTATCGTTTCGTTGGTAAAGCCTCTTTCCTTGAAATACGAATAGCCGATAGCTTGGCCCTCTTCGTTATTGAGCAATATATCGTGAAAGTACTTTTTGGCAAATTCAGAAACCAGATACATGCTTTCTTTTTCATTTGCTTCTGCTTTTTCTTCTTGCGACTGCTCTGTTTCTTCTATTTCTATATTGTATTTCTTGGCTAAATAGCGAATCGCCTCTGGATAGGTAAAATGTTCGTGCTCCATCAAAAAAGCGACGACATTTCCTCCTTTTCCCGAGCTAAAATCTTTCCATATCTGCTTTACGGGCGAAACCATAAACGAAGGAGAGCGTTCGTCAGAAAAAGGACTCAGTCCCTTGAAGTTGCTCCCTGCTCTTTTGAGCTGCACGAAATCGCCTATGACCTCCTCGACTCGGGCGGTTTCAAAAACTGTATCTATGGTTGTCTTGGCTATCAATTATAAAGAAGTATTCGGTTTTAAGAGTTCAAAGATACGAAGATTTTCGGCTTGCATAAATACAAAAAGCGCTCACACCTTTTTGTCGGCATGAGCACTTTTCTACGTATTCACTAACTTAAACACTCTTTAATTTAAATCAAATCTAATTCCTACGGAAATATTATTTTGGTCTACTGGATTATCTCGGAAAATCGTATTCAGATCGTATTTGGCATACAAACTTATTTCGCCGTATCCGATATAGGCACTAAGTCCATAAATAAAATCGTTTACATTGAAATCGCCTTTGCTTCTTTCTTTTACGTTATGATTGTCGATTTCATAGCGCAAGATTTGTTTGGATTTTACATTTACTCCTCCATAACCTCCGATACCGAATCGGATGCTTTCATGCGAATGGAAGTAGGTTCTTTTTTCGGTAACGCGTTTTTTTGTGAAATCGAATTCTAGATGCACAGGAACTACCAAATAGACATTTCTAAAACGTGAATCCTTCAGATTGATTGGATTTGTCACCAAATTTGTCTGGTCGCCGTTTACCACAAAATTACGATTGTCCGTAGGGCGAAGATTGTTATACATCAACGACAGTCCGTATTTGGCATGCAAAAGGTTGTGGTTTTTCGCTAATCTTGTATTGAACGTGATTCCCCATTCGTAAAAATGCGATCCCCACACTCTATAATCAGAACCTTCAACAGAACTCAGGTCGCCTTCTGTCAGCGCATTGTTAAGACCAAAAGCAAAAACAAATTGTGATGTTGTCCTGGATTCGCTTCTAGTTCTTACGATAGAGTCTCTTTTTTTAGAGTCTTTATCCCAACTATCCCAATAAATACTGAAGGCTGTTTTTCTTCGTTCCGGAGGCAATTTGCCATCTACTTTTTCTTTCACTAAAGCGGTCAGTTTTGCTTCTTCGGTTCCGACTCTTTCTTCAATATTTTTTGCTCTGCTGTCGGCAAGCGTGGCTTTTTGGCTATCCGCTTCTTCTTGCGAAATTTCCCCATTGTCTAGCTGTTTGTTTACGGCTTCGACCTCTTCTTTTAGGGCATCTTTTTCTTCTTTTGTGATGGCTTCAATACGCTGTGCGATTGCTTTGGCTCTTTGCTCAAAGGTTTCTTGTGCAAATGCTTTGGATGCAAAAAGGCATAGCAATGCCGCTGCGTAAAAAATAATTTTTTGCATGATATTTGGTTTTAGTTTGTAAAGTCAGATTGATTTATTCGTTATTTCTATTTGCAAGAGACGTCTTTACATTTTCGTAATTCTTGCCGATGGATTTGACCACCTTGTCTCTAAAAGTTTCGTTCAATTCTCCTTCTACAGAAGAAAGCAAGCCTTTGGAATCTACTTTCACGCTCGATTTTGCAACGTATTTTTTGATAGACTGCGATTGGATTCTCGTTTCAGCTTCAGCCAAAAGCTGTTCTGATTCGATATACTTATTGGCTTTTGTCATCTCGTTTTGCCCAGCAGAAGCTATCATTTCTGTCTTTTCTTGCGTCGGCTGCAGCGCTTGGTCTTCTTTCTTCAAAGAAGTGGAAGACCCAGCTTTTTGATTCTTTTTTTGCACCGGCAACCTTGAAGCGATGGCTTCTGAATTAACTATCGTGATTTGATTTGATGATTTTATATTTTGTTCTTCTGGGGTCCTGTTTTCAACTGTTTTTTCAGTTTTTTCTTCAGTCACAACTACATCATTCCCTTTCTCTATTACCGCTTCTGATTGGTTGAAGAAGATTGTCCCGACCAATAAAAATCCCAAAAAACTTGCTGCGATATAGAGCCATGTTCTTTTTTTAGGTTTTTTCTTTTCGGCTACCGAAAGCATGGCATCCAATCTATCCCAGGCCATTTCAGAAGGCTGAATGGTCCTTTCGTCTAGTTTCTTTTTGAAATCCTTTTCTAGTTTATTCGGTTCCATTTTGAAAATTCTTTAGTTTGTTAATTTGTTCCTGCAACATTTTTCGAGCATGTGACAATTGCGATTTGGATGTCCCTTCGTTTATTCCGAGCATTTTCGCAATTTCCTGATGCTTGAATCCTTCAATAGCATAGAGGTTGAAAACCATCCTGTAGCCGTCTGGCAGACTGTCAATCAAAAATTGAATATCTTCAACATTGAATTGGCTGTCTGTATTATTATGAGTCTCTTCGAAATAAGTCTCATCTTCAATATATTTTACTTTTTTTTGAACCCTGATGAACGAAATGCATTCGTTGATCATTATTCTTCTGATCCAGCCTTCAAAGCTTCCTTTGTGTTCAAAGTTTTTAAGGTTGGCAAAAACTTTCATGAAAGCGGTAATCATCACATCTTCTGCTTGGTGTACATCTTTTATATATTGCCTGCAGACACTTAGCATCTTCGGGGCATGGCCGGCATAAATCTTTTGCTGCGCATGACGGTTGTTTGCGACAGCCTGGCTGATTATGTCTTTTTCCTCTTGATGTAAAGCGATTACTTTCATTTAGTGTTTTTGATCTTTGACTTGAACATTTCAATCAGTGTTCTATTAGCATAGACGAGATTCGTTCGAAAAGGGTTGCATGGGGTGTAAAAAAAATTCAAATTAAATTGCTTAAAGGTAGCAACCTCTTATAAAACAAGGGTTAAAGTTAAAATATTTTTTGCTTCTTGAGGGTTATCTTTTGTGTCTGCCCGTTTTTATTTACGTCTAATGTAATTTCGTTCTTGGTTTCTAAAAGCATGCTATATATTTTTTTGCATTGACAATAATCAAGACAGTCTGCTTTTTGTCCGTCAACAGCCACTATTTCGTCATTGACCTGAAGTCCTGCTTTTGCTGCTTCGGAATCTTTGAGCAACGTGGCTACTTTTGATTTCCCGTCGTTATATTCTATTGTGAAGCCAAATGTACTCCAGCCATCATTCACAGCAGATTCATTTATAGGAAGAAAATAGATCTGATCGTCCTTGAAATTCATTGTGACGATATAATCTTTTATGATTGGGTTGCCAATTAGCGGTTCGTTGTTTGTCGAAGTATAATAAATCGGCTTGTTCAGATAAAGGAGGTTTTTAATTTCGACCTTACCGGAGTTTATGATATAAATCGGCTCTTTGATAACACCGTTTCCGCCTTCAGTTCCGCCGCCTGTTAAAGTAATCGCATTTTCTATTCCGTGCTTTTTGGCTATTTTTTCAGTCATGCTGAATAACGTAGCGCTTCCTAAATCAAACATCATTTTTTCTTTCTTGTCGTTTATCTTTATTTCGATATAAGGCATGAGCCTGCTATTAAACGTAACAGGAACTTTCACAGCTTGTTTTAGATTCACTATCCTACTAATCTGGTCTGTTACTATTATTTTCTTATTTGGGTAATCAATCTGCCAGATATAATTTTTGATAATACTGGCTCCAATCAATCCGCCATCAATCGTACATTTTATAGTTGGCGATTCATCAAAATTCATCTGGAGCGCAACTATATCATGAAATATAAGTTTTCCGATATGCAAGCTGTCCACTTTTACGATGTTGATTTCTTTTTTGATTTTGTTGCTGCTTCCGACCGTCTGTTTCGTCAGTATCGGAAAGTTGTTTTTCGCCTGAATAGCATCGGTTATATTATTATAGCCGCCGGTATCAAAAATATAATCATACGTCTGGCCTCCTATCCGAACTTGAATCACGATTTCGTTATTGCGATATTCAAAAGGAATTTCATAATAAAAATCTTTGTTTTCTGACTTTGCGGTGTTGATCCAATTCAGAACTTCTTTAGGTTTTTGGGCATGTACATACGCTGAACAAAGAAAAAAAAACACATATAAGAATCTCATAGCAAAAGTATTAGGTTAGACATGCTATAGTCTAAGACGATACTGCTACAAAAAAGGTTGCATGAAGGATAAAATAATAGTTGTCAACGGATTGAAAGAAATTATTTTTTTCTTTCGATAACGTAATTTACCATCAAGGTAAGCGCGTCTTTATAAGGAGAGCTTGGAAAATCTTGTATCAGAAGAAGGGCTTCTTCTTGAAATTGAATCATTTTTTCTTCGGCGTATGCCAAGCCATTGTTGTTTTTGACAAACGCGATTACTTCCTTGACGCGTTTTTTGTCTTTATTATGGTTTTTGATGGAATTGATTACCCAGCTTTTTTCTTTTGGCGAACAGTGATTCAAGACATAAATCAACGGAAGCGTCATTTTTTGCTCTTTTATATCAATTCCAGTCGGCTTTCCGATAGCGTCATCTGTATAATCAAACAAATCATCTTTTATCTGAAAAGCCATACCGATAAGTTCTCCGAATTTGCGCATCCTTTCAATAATCTCGCTATTTTCTGGAAGCACAGAGCAGGCTCCAAGCGAGCAGCAAGCAGCAATCAGAGTCGCTGTTTTCTGGCGTATGATTTCGTAATAAATATCTTCAGTAATATCAAGCCTTCTTGCTTTTTCGATCTGGAGTAGTTCGCCTTCGCTCATTTCGCGAACGGCTACGGAAATGATTCTCAGTAAATCAAAATCGCCATTATCAATAGAAAGTAACAATCCTTTCGACAACAAGTAATCGCCTACAAGAACGGCAATTTTATTTTTCCATAAGGCATTGATGGAGAAAAAACCACGGCGCCTGTTACTATCGTCTACGACATCATCATGAACTAAGGTTGCGGTATGGATTAATTCGATGACTGAAGCACCACGATACGTCCTTTCATTGACTATGCCTTCAGAAACCATCTTGGCTGTCAGAAAAACAAACATCGGACGCATTTGTTTCCCTTTTCGGTTGACGATATAGTAAGTTATCCTGTTGAGCAAAGCTACTTTTGAAGACATTGCTTCGTGAAACTTTTTTTCAAAAAGTTCCATTTCGGCAAGAATCGGCTGTTTTATTTGCTCGGTGATTTTCATTGGAAACAAAGATACTATTTAAGTGTTAAAGTGCAAGAAGTGTCATAAGATTATAAAGTTCTCTTTTAAAAAAAGACGCTGTCAGGATTTGAAACCCTGACAGCGTCCTTGTATATTCTTTTACTCTAAATTATGCTTCTTTATTAGCCAATTGTCCGCAAGCAGCATCGATATCTTTTCCTCTGCTCCTTCTCACTTTAACAACGATATCATTTTTTTCTAAAGCTTTAATGTATTCGTTTATAGATTCTTCTGAAGCTTGCTGAAATTCACCATCATCAATTGGATTGTATTCGATCAGATTGACTTTGCAAGGAACGTATTTGCAGAATTTCACCAGAGCATCAACCGAAGCTTTATTATCGTTAATGCCTTTCCAGACAACATATTCATAGGTAATCTTACTTCTGGTTTTGTTATACCAATATTCCAATGACTCACGCAAGTCTGCCAACGGAAAGTTTTGGCTGAACGGCATGATTCGAGAACGAATTTCGTCTATTGCGGAATGGAGCGAAACAGCCAGCCTGAATTTCACTTCATCGTCGGCAAGTTTTTTAATCATCTTCGGAATTCCTGATGTAGAAACAGTTATTCTTTTTGGCGACATTCCGAGTCCTTCTGGAGATACAATCTTGTCAATCGCCTTGATAACATTATTGTAGTTCATGAGCGGCTCGCCCATGCCCATAAAAACAATATTGGAAAGCGGACGATTATGATAGAGCTTGCTTTCGTTATCGATAGCTAAAACTTGGTCATAGATTTCATCTGGATTGAGGTTTCGCATTCTTTTGAGTCTTGCGGTAGCGCAAAAATTACAATCGAGACTACAGCCAACTTGAGAAGAAACACAGGCTGTTGTTCTTGTATTTGTTGGAATCAAGACAGATTCTACTACTAAGCCATCGTGAAGACGTACTGCATTTTTTACAGTCCCATCTTCGCTTTTCTGCATCTGGTCTACCCTAATATGATTGATAACGAAGTTTTTCTCCAACATTTGGCGCGTTGTTTTTGCAACATTTGTCATGTCGTCAAAATTATGGGCGCCCTTGCTCCAGAGCCATTCATAGACTTGGTTACCACGAAAGGCTTTGTCTCCGTTGGATACAAAAAACTCGCGAAGCTGGTCTTTGGATAATGCTCTGATGTCTTTTTTCTCGATTTGCATGGCGCAAAGTTATATATTAGAAGTGATAAGTACCTAATGAGTGTTAATATTTTATAATTTTGCAAAAACTTTTTACCATGCATTTTATTTCTCCCGAACTAGAACTTTATGTCGAAAGGCATTCCGAAAACGAGCCTGCGCTTTTAGCAGCACTGCATAGAGAAACCTATCAAAAAATCATGCAGCCAAGAATGCTGAGCGGTCATTTTCAAGGGAGAGTCTTGAGCATGCTTTCTAAATTGATACGTCCAGTTAATATCCTTGAAATCGGGACGTATACTGGTTATGCAACTTTGTGTTTAGCAGAGGGAATGCAGGAAAATGGCTCAATCGACACGATTGATATCAATGAAGAATTGTCTAGCATCCAAAAAAAGTATTTTGACTTATCGCCATGGAAAAACCAAATCTCACAGCATTTGGGTGATGCTTTAGAAATCATCCCAACTTTGGGAAAGACCTATGATTTAGTTTTTATTGATGCCGACAAAGACAACTATCTGAATTATTTTGACATGATTCTTCCCTTGATGAACAAAGGCGGAATTATTCTTTCCGATAACGTGCTATGGAGCGGAAAAGTACTCGAAACGCCAGATCCAAGGGACTTAAGTACAAATGTTTTATTAGAATATAATAAAAAACTTAAGGAAGATCCGAGAGTAGAAACAGTATTATTGCCAATTCGAGACGGACTAACCGTGAGCAGAGTTCTGTAACTTAATTTCGGATTGGCTCGTCGTTCGTCGGATTGTCGACATATTCTTTTTGCGGAAAATACTTATCTCTTAAATAAGCATATAATTTCAGCATAATCAAAGCCATCAGGATTCCCCAGATGTAACCACAAAGTATATCGCCAGGGTAATGTAGTCCAAGGTAGATTCTGCTATACGCAAAAATTAAAGGCCAAAGGAAAATGAATCCCATGTATTTCAGATAAGGCTTTAGTACCTTATACAGAAAGAAGGCTGCCGCCATCGAATTTGAGGCATGGCCCGAAATAAAGCTAAAGGATTTTCTTTTTTGTACGGCCCTAATCAAGTCCGCCAGATCAGGATTGCTACCTGGCCGCAGTCGTTGAAAGCCATTTTTAAAAAGATTTGTAGTTTGATCTGTCAATGCAATCAGCAAAGCCATGACCACTATTATCATCAAGGCATGTTTCCAGCCAAGGTGCTTGAACACAAGATACATGATAATCGCAAAGATTGGAATCCAATTTATCTGTTTTGTAATGAATAGCCAAAAACCATCGAATTGTTCCGAACCAAGGCTATTAAGATAAATAAACAGGTTTTTATCAAGTTCCAATATTGTTTCCATCTATCTGTCTTGTCTTTTTATTGGCCCCTCTCCTATGGTTTCGATATCTTCTTTGACTTTATTAATTTCGGCATCTACATCTTGAGTGATTTTATCTAAGCCAAAACTATTGTCGTTGGAATTTTCAATAATCTTGTTGAAGTTTTCCTTTACTTTATTGATTTCATCAGAAAAACCACCTGTCAAAGATTTTGTATCTAGACCGCTATCTGAGGCAGTTTTGTGAATTTCCGACTTAATATCTTCAGTCGCATTTTTAAGCTGCTGCATTCCTTTACCGAGTGCTCTTGCAACTTCTGGGATTTTGTCTGCTCCGAAAAGCATGATTGCGATGAATATGATGAATATAAATTCTGATCCTCCTATACCAAACATAATCTTGTATTTTATATCACAAAGATACGGTAAAAAACTAGCTGCAGTTTCAGCTTTATCTTTTTACTAATCTATTTTAATACGATTTTAACTAACCTCCTAATTCGTCAAACTTTGATTTTATCTTCTCTTTCGGCCATGAATTATTCTCAAGATCGATATCGGCAGTCTGTAATTTTGGATCCAGTTTTATCTTAGCAACTTTCTTCTCAGTAGCAAAAACACGGGATACCGTCTGATTTCCTTTTCTCCAGATTTGTACCGGAAAATTATAATCTTCTGTAGATCCGTCATCGTAAGTCAGCTGTACCAAAATAGGCATCAACATGCCGCCCGGCTTATCAAAGGCGACTTCATAAAAATATTTCGGAGATTTAAGCTTGCTTCTTTCTTCTTGCGTATATTTTTCTTGGATGAAATCGGCCAAAACTTTTATATCATTTACATCAAAAGACTTCATATTCTTTTTATTGAGATCTTTTGAATCCCCAGAAACCATATACACAAATGGCCCATCTTCTTTATTAAAACGGCCTCTTCGTATCGTTACGTCTTTAGTCTCTTTTGGAGCTTCAGACGACACATAGTATTCTTTCACGTCTTGGATTCCGATATCTACATAATCTGTTGAATAGAACCATCCTCTCCAAAACCAGTCCAAATCAACTGCAGATGCATCTTCCATCGTCCTGAAAAAATCTTCTGGCGTCGGATGCTTGAATTTCCATCGATTTGCATAGGTCTTAAATGCATAATCAAACAGCTCTCTTCCCATAATAGTTTCACGAAGAATGTTAAGCCCCGTTGCTGGCTTGGCATACGCATTCGCTCCAAATTGTTGGAGGCTTTCTGAATTGGACATGATAGGCTCCAAAAAGTCCTGAGGACCGCTCATATACGGAACAATTTTTGCCGCAGGCCCTCTTTGTGAAGGATAGCTAGAACTCAATTCTTGCTCGGCCATATATTGCATGAATGTGTTCAAACCTTCATCCATCCATGTCCATTGGCGTTCGTCTGAATTAACAATCATCGGGAAGAAATTGTGTCCTACTTCGTGGATGATCACGCTTTGCATTCCGTATTTTATTCTTTCGCTGATGAAACCATTTTCGTCCGGACGTCCGTAATTCCAACAAATCATCGGATATTCCATACCTTGATCTTCGGCAGAAATCGAAATCGCTTTTGGATACGGGTAATCAAAAGTGTGCGACGAATAGCTTCTTAAAGTGTGCGCAACCGTTTTTGTCGAATATTCGCCCCATAGCGGATTGGCTTCTGGCGGATATAAAGAAATCGCCATCACTGATTTTTCGGAAAGCTTCACAGCCATAGCATCGTAGATGAATTTTCTGGATGTCGAAATTCCGAAATCGCGTACGTTTTTAGCGCTGAATTTCCATGTTTTCTTTTTATCCGAGAATCCTTTTGATGCAGCTTCTGCTTCTTCTTGAGTAACTACCACGACAGGCTTGTCATAGGTCTTTTCGGCTAATTGGTATCTTTTTAATTGTTCTGCTGTAAAAACCTCTTTTCTATTCATCAGGTCGCCTGTAGCTTCTAAAACATGATCGGCAGGAACCGTAATATTCACATCAAAATTTCCAAAAGGAAGCGCAAATTCTCCAGCTCCCCAAAATTGCATGTTCTGCCAGCCTTCCACATCATTATAGACAGCCATTCTTGGATAAAACTGAGCGATTACATAGAGATTATTGCCGTCTTTTTCGAAATGCTCATATCCAGAACGTCCTCCGTCTACTCTATAATTGTTTATGTTGTACCACCATTTTATGGAAAATGAGATTTTTTCTTTTGATTTTAGCGGCGTGTCCAAATCAATACGCATCATGGTTTGGTTGATGGTGTATTTCATCGGTTTTCCTTTGGCGTCTTTTACGTATTCGATTACAAAACCTCCGTCAAAGCTTTCTTCCATGAATTTCTTTGAAAATCCAGCAGGAGTCATGGCTTTCTCCATTTTTTGATTTTCTACCAATGTAGATTTAGAGTTTCTCTCTTTTTGATTTTGATCCAGCTGCACCCACAAATATTCCAGATTTTCAGGCGAATTATTATGATATGTTATCGTTTCCGTCCCATAAACTTTCGTGTTCTTGTCATCCAATTCGATGTCCATTTTATAATCGGCTTGCTGCTGATAATAGGCCGGTCCTGGAGCTCCAGAAGCCGTTCTGAACATATTAGGTGTCGCCAAAAGATCATACATCTGGCTGAATTTATTGGTATCGTATTTTCCAGGCTCGCGCTTCTTATCGGTGTTTTTTGTTTCCTGTGCGAAAACTACGGCAGGAAGCATTGCTAGTAGAAAAATTATTCTTTTCATTGAAAATCGATGATTTTGTTTTAAGGATTGAAATTTAGTCAATTTGGCGTAATGCAAAAAAAATTGCTAATAATTTAACACTCCGCGCATTTTTCCCGACGTAAGCAGCAAGCTTTGCTTATTCCCTGCAATATTGGTATGGAAAATATGTTGCTGGTCGTACAACTCCATGAGGATGGCGTCTTTTATTTCTAACGAACTCACTTTTTCGATGTTTTTGATGGTGAAGTAGCAAATCAGCACATTGTCTTCGACTTCTTTTCCTAAAAAATGAATTTCTTTTTCTTGGCCATTTACCTTGATGCTGAATTTTTCTTGAAAATACTTCTGAAGATACTCTTTGCTATCTTTTAATTCTTTTGAGGTTCCGAGGTATATTTTTTTATTAAATTTTTTCTCGAGAGCCAAATCTATATCATCAATAAATAATCGGGAAGTAATTTCTATCGCTTTTTTTTGCGGAACATAATCCAGCTGATTTACAGATACATAAAATTTATGCAGCGACACGGAAGTCAGTGTCACAAAAAGAAATAGAAGAGAAATTGTCTGGATTACTTTTTTCATTTTCCAAAAATACTTAATCTTTCGGAACTTCTGAATTTTGCAGCTTATTGTATTCCACTGCAAGCTCATTAATCAAAAAAGTAGCCAGCGTTTTGTTTTTGGCCCTTACAGCAGTCGCAAATTTCAAATCTTCGATACAGAAATACTTGAATGCTCTTATATAATCGGGATGGATTTTGAGCGTTTCAGTGTAGAAAGCATCGTCATACAGATTGTCTACTTTCTCTAAAAGCATTTCTTTTTTTTCTACAGACACTTGTTGTTTAAGCCTTTTTGTCCTTCCTGACATGAAATTTAGCAACGGATCAAGAAGTCCTGTCGTCGCCGTTCGTACCTTTCTTTCGGCAGGCGTATATACTTTTGCAGGCTTGGATAAGATGCTTAGCGAAACAGCATTGATGTTATTATATTTGGTAATTTCGACCTCATCTAGTTGCGTCGCTTTGGGTATCATAGTGATGAAAACGGTTTCAGATTTCAAATCGTCAGCTTCTATAATTTTTCTTTTGTATTCTAGGCTAAGGGCAGATAACACCAAAAGATCATCTTCTTTAGCAAGAATTCGGAATTCGCCTTTTGCATCAGTTTGAGCCGATTTTTCATTGACAAGATTGACCACGTTGATTCCTTCCACATTATTGCCGTCGGCCGTGACTTTTCCGTGGATCGTTTTTTCTTGTGAAAAAAGAAACTGCACAACAAACAAGCCTATTAAAAGGAAGCTATTTTTCATCTGAAAGAATGTGGATGTATTTTGTTGCCAATTGGCCTAGCAAAAAATTCATCATTTGTTTGTTTTTATTGTTAAGTTCTTTTATAAACTGCGCGTTTTCAATAGCATAATATTGAAAGCCTTTTACATTTTCTGATGGAATTTTCAACGTATTTATGATATAATCATCTTCATACAACTCTTGAAATCTTTTTATCAAAAGCTCTTTTCGCTCTACTTTTAATTGGTTTTTTAAATTTTTTGTACGTCCCGAGATTGCATTAATAATAGGATCAAGACTAAATATAGCTCCAAAACCTACCGAAAGATTTAAATCAGTAGCGGTCTTGAGCTTTCTTTCTGCTGGCGTATATACTTTTGCTGGCTTTGACAAAATCCCTAAATCAACCGCATTGATATTGGAATATTCTGTAATGACGACTTCGTCGAGCTGATTCGTTTTTGGAACCATATGGATTGTGATTATTTCTGCCTTCAAATCTTCTGAAGCTATAATCTTTCTTTTATATTCAAAATTTATCGCCGAGAGCACGAGCAGATCGTCTTCTTTTGCCAAAATGTGGAATTCTCCATCAGCATCCGTAATAGCTGATTTTTCATTGACAAGATTGACCACATTAATTCCTTGCACATAATTACCATCGGCTAGAACCTTTCCGTGGAGTAGCTTTTCCTGAGATTGCGAAAACACAATCCCTGTCAGCAGGAGAAAAAATAAGGCAAAATAATTATTTTTTCTCATCGGCTAGCAAGGCTTTATATTTTTCTGCTAACTTGATTATGGAAGCTTCCATGGCTATCTTATTATTTGCGTCCATAGCCTTCGCGAATTCTTCATCGCCGACAATGTAGTATTTGAAACCATTAACGTAGTCTTTTGGAATATCCAAACTTTCAGTATAATAGCTTTCATCAAAATAATTATCGATTTTTTCGAGCCTGGCTATTTCTTTTTCAACTTGGACGCCTTTTTTCAGTGTTTTTGTCCTTCCAGATAAAAAATTAAGTATGGCATCGTTGCTGATACCCAGGCCTTGAATCAGCTCTACAGGTTTTGAGGCTGTTCTTAGTTTTCTTTCTGCTGGCGTATAGACTTTTGCTGGCTTCACAACCGAAAAACCATCGCTGTCTTTGTTGACAACGACTTCGTCAAGTACCGTAACTTTAGGCTGCATGACAATTTCAAGGGTTCCAGCAGTGAATTCATCGCGGGTAATGGTTTTTCTTTTATGCTCTAAATTTGTTCCTGACAATATCAGTACATCACCCGTTTTTGCATAAATGACGAATTCGCCTTTGGCATTAGAACGCGCCATGGTAGCATTCGAAAAATTAACAACTTCAACATCTTCGACCAAAGCTTTGCCAGCCGTTATTTTTCCTTGCATCTTCTTGTTGTCGTTTTTTTGAGAAAAGACGACTTGAGAAAGCATCATCAGCATTATAAAAAAGTAGTTATTTTTCATCGGTTATGGTTTGAATGTATTTTTTAGCTATCTCTCCTAATAAAAATGTCGTCATCGCTTTATTTTTACTGCTCAAGATTTTCACGAATCGTTCGTTTTCCACCGCATAATACAAAAATCCTCTTACATGGTCGGAAGGAATCTTTAGTTTTTGCGTGTAATAGTCTTCATCAAACATATCCTCGAGCTGGCTCATCCATTTTTCTTTCCGCTCAGCTTCTAATTCTTTTTTCAGCATAGCTGTCCTTCCCGAAAGCATATTAAAGAGCGGATCGATCGTAAGCGAAGAATTCAGTCCTACTTTTGGATCTAAACCAGTGGCCGTTCTTAATTTTCTTTCGGCTGGCGTATAGACTTTGGCAGGTTTCGGAATAATTCCCAAATCATAGGCATTGATACTCTTATATTGGACGACCATAACTTCATCCAGCTGGTTTACCATGGTTTCCAGTTTTACAAAAAGCAATTCCTTTTCAAAATCACTCGGATCGACAACAACGGTTTTTCCTCTAAACTGTATGGACGAAAACATTATAGAATCGCCTTCTTTAGCCATAATCGAAAAGTAACCGCCTTCTTTGGTTACTGTTTCTTTTCTAGAAGACAGATTCAGAACGTAAATCCCGTCAAGACTCGGCGTATACGCAGTTATTTTTCCTTTCAGCGTTTTCCTTTCAGAAGCTTGGGCAAGCACCGAAGGAGAAATGGCAATAAAAAAGGAGCATAAAAATAACTTTTTAAGCATAATCATGTGGGGGATAGGTTTGTCTGGTAAAAATATCCTATCTGCCTCCAAATATATTGCCAAAGACGTACTAAAATTATGTTAATAATAAACTTTTGCAAACCAGCACTCAATAATTTATAAACCTTGCTAACTTTACGGCTATTAAATCTAACGAAATGAAAAACCTGATTATCGCCAGCACTTCAACACTTCATGGCGGTGGCTACCTCGACTATCTGCTGCCTGAGCTTTCGGCACATTTTAAAAATATCACCACGCTGCTCTTTATACCTTATGCAAGGCCCAGCGGCATTACCCATAACGAATATACTGAAAAAGTACGACAGGCTTTTTCCAAAATCGACATCAAAGTCAAAGGATTGCATGAATTTGAAAACCCGAAAGAAGCTATAAAACAGGCAGAGGGAATTTTTACGGGCGGCGGAAATACCTTCTTATTGGTTTCCCAATTGTACCGTTATGACCTGATGACCTTGCTATCGGAAACTTTAAAAAAAGGAACGCCTTATTTAGGAACCAGCGCTGGCAGTAATATAACGGGACTGACCATGCAAACTACGAACGATATGCCTATCATTTATCCGCCCAGCTTTCAGACTTTAGGAATGATTCCTTTTAACTTGAATCCACATTATTTGGATCCTGATACTAATTCAACACACATGGGCGAAACCAGAGAAACGAGAATCAAAGAATTTCACCAATTCAACACTTTGCCTGTTTTAGGATTGCGAGAAGGAAGCTGGCTCGAGGTAAGAAACGAAACCATCACTTTGAAAGGAAATTTAAAAGCCAGGCTTTTTAGGCAAAACCAAGAACCAGAAGAATTAGAAAGTGGAAGCGATCTGAGTTTTCTTAAATAATTTACAGAAATACTAAAAACAAAAAACCTCAAGCTTTCACTTGAGGTTTGATTTTAGAGCGGAAGACGAGGCTCGAACTCGCGACAACCAGCTTGGAAGGCTGGAGCTCTACCAACTGAGCTACTTCCGCATTACTACGGTGCAAATATAAGTAATAAGTTTTTTCAGTTGCAAGTTTTTTTTCAAAAAAAATGCAATCTTTTTTTCGCAAACTTTGCAGTGATGCGCTTTTTAGCCTCTAAAAGTTTTAGTATTAAAATGTTATATTTTCAATTCAATTAAAAAAATTTCAAAATAAAAATGCAAACGATAAAAGAAATACCCGCGCTAGAAACATTTTCGGTCCGACTTCCTGTTTTGAGGCCGGGTAAATCGATAGAAACTTGCCAATTTGAAGGTGATAATTTAGAAACAACGAAGCATTTCGGGTATTTTAATGATGAAAAATTAGCAGGTATCGCTTCATTATTTAAACACCCTACTCCTTTTTTCAAAGAAGAACAGCAATTTCAGCTGAGAGGCATGGCTGTATTGTCGGAATATCAAAAAAAAGGAATAGGAGAAATTTTGGTCAAGCATGCCGAAAAAGATGCTATCGAAAGAGGCGGAAAACTCATGTGGTTTAATGCTCGAGAAATAGCCGTGCCCTTCTATAAAAAGTTAGGCTATGAAATTATCGGCGATCCGTTCGACATTGAAGATATCGGAAAGCATTACGTCATGTATAAAAATCTGGATACGATATAAAGTTTATCCAAATTAGTTCGCAACTTGAAACTTTTTAAGTAATTTCACCAAAGAAGTCCCCTAAAGCTATTTTGGCCATGTATCGATTTGTTCTCATAACGACATTATTCATGCTGCTGGTTTCCTGCAAGGAGAAAGAAATTGCATACGCTGAGCCTTCAAAAGATGTCACAAAGAAAACCGAAAATGAAGTTAAGCGTTATGCAGTCGATTCTACTTATGTCGCAACTTTTGAAAACGATTCGCTTACTTCGTTTTATAAAATCAATGGCTTCCAGACTGTATGGAACACTCCAAAAAACAGGACGGTAATCATTGATGCGCTTTTAAGAGCCGATCAGGAAGGATTAGACCCTACAGAGTATAATGTCAAAGATTTGAATCGTTATGGAGAAAACATCACTACATTAACCAACAAAGAAATTGCCGGCTATGATGTTTTGATGACGCTTTCTATCCAAAAATACCTCCGGCATTTAACACAAGGAAAACTAAATCCTCGAGAATTATACACCGATTGGGACCTGGCACAGAACAAGGCTGACATCAACCAGATGCTGACGACTGCAGCTAATGGAGATTCTTTGCAAATCATTATCGAAAAGGCCAAACCGACTCATATCGTTTACAAGAAACTGAAAGACGCTCTGATTCTCATTAATACTTTCCCTACCGATACCTTAAAAAAAATTGAAATTGCGGTAAAATTAAAGGTCAATGACACCAGCTCTTCTTTGATAGACATCAAAAAAAGACTGATGTATTGGAGGGATTTAAAAGCCCCCGATTCTCTTACTTCACTTTATGATCCGGAAACAGCAAAGGCTATAAAACGATTCCAGCTTAGGCATGGACTAGCCGCAGACGGAGTAATTGGAAGCGGTACCGTTATGGCATTGAATACTACAAAAAACACAAGAAAAGAACAGATTATCGCAAATCTTGAGCGCTGGAGATGGTTTCCGCGAGAAATGGGAGAACATTATATCATTGCTAATATTCCCGATTATAAGCTTCATACCGTTTTCAAGAACGATACGACGCGAACACACAATATTATTGTCGGGACTTCTAAAAGAAAGACGCCCATATTAAGTTCTAAGCTAAGCTATGCCGTTTTTAACCCAACATGGACTGTACCGCCGACAATTCTCAAAGAAGATATTATTCCTGCAACGACCAAAAACCGAAATTATCTGGCTAGCAAAAACATTACAGTCTATGACAAAAACGGAAAAGAAATAAGCGCTGCCAACTGGAATCCAGAAAAAGCCTTGAATTACCGATATGTCCAAAGTCCTGGAACTTATAATTCGTTAGGAATGGTAAAAATAATATTCCCAAACAATTTCACGGTTTACCTGCACGACACGAATCATAGGGAATATTTCGACAAGACAAACCGCTCGCTAAGTTCTGGATGCGTCCGCGTTCAAAATCCGTTAGAATTGACCGAGTATCTACTAGATGACAAAGCCAACTGGAGTCTTGAAAAAATTACGGAAACGCTAAAAAGAGAAAAAACACAAAGTGCTAAAATCAAAAATGAAATCTACATCTACCAGCTCTATTGGACCGCTTGGAGCCATGATAACATACTCCAGTTCAGGCCAGATATCTATACTTTAGACAGCGAACTGTATTCTAAATTACGAAATTAATTTGGTAGCTGTTTTGTAATTTGCCGTAGGATGGTAAATAAAAAGACAAGACTTATCTTTAATCACATTGATAACTTCTTTCGTAATTCCGACTGGCAATGCAGGACAACCTTGGCTTCTTCCTAATCTTCCATGACTTTTTATAAAAGATTCTGCCACATAATCTGCACCGTGAATCACGACCGCTCTATTTCTAGCATTATCGTTGATTCCTTTTTCCAGTCCGTCAAGACGAAGCGAAAGTCCATGTTTTCCTTGATATACTTCTCCTGTTGCATAAAATCCAAGACTGCTTTTGTTTGAAGAAGATGCATTTGAAAATTCTTTTGCAAACTCTTCACCAGTATTTCTTCCGTGAGCAACAAGCGAATTGTAAAGGATTGTGTTTGTAGACATGTCAATAATCCAAAGCCTTTTCGCATTAGATGACAAGCTAAAATCAACAATTGTCAGGATATTTTTTGTAATCAGTCCTTTTTCTTTCAGCTGGTAAAAACCTTGAAGCGCTTTAGAAAAGCTCTCCATTTTTGGCAAAGGAAGATTATTAGAATGCAGCGTGCTGTATATTTTTTCGGCTTTCATCGAAAAACTTGCTTCTGAAGTGGCTGCGATTAATTTTTCAGGTTCTGTAGGCTTGCTCACATTTGTTGAAAATGAAGCAATAAACAACATAAAGACGGGTAAAAACTTATAAATCATTGAAATTCTGATGGGTTAAATTGACTTGGGGAGCGCCAAAAGTATTAAAAAAAATTTACTCACAAAATTTATTACTCTTAAAATGAGGTATTTAACAAAAATAACCGTTTCTTAAAATTAATGTAACAGAGATACTAACGGAAAAAATTCAAAAATATTGTAAAGTAATTGTGTATCTATATTTTATGGCTATTTTTGTTACTCCAAACAAGCACTAATGGGCAAGCCGCTTTTATTGATTTTATTCTTTTTCTCAATCATTTTTACTTTTGATGCTTACGGTCAAAGAAAAAATTTGCAAACAAAATCAATTTCTGAAAGCATTACCATTGATGGAAAATTAAACGAATCCATCTGGAATAGTGCCGCTGTTGCTACCGATTTCTTAATGCTCGAGCCTGACAATGGAAGGCCAATAAGCTCCGAAAAAAAAACCGACGTCCGTATACTTTACAACAATGATGCCATTTATGTAGCCGCATTGCTTTATGATGACGATCCTAAAAAAATCCTGAAAGAAATGACCCAAAGAGATAATTTTGGGACAGCAGATTATTTTGGAATCTTTATCAACGGATTTAATGACGGCCAGCAAGATTTTCGGTTTTTTGTAAGTGCTTCAGGCGTACAGATGGACTGTCTTGCTACCGAAGGCAACGAAGACTACAGCTGGGATGCTATTTGGGACAGTGAAGTTTCAATAACAGAATTCGGCTGGGTCGTTGAAATGAAAATCCCTTATGCCGCCTTGCGTTTCTCTAATGCCGAAAAGCAGACTTGGGGCGTTAACTTTTACAGAGAAATCAAAAGAGACCGCCAAAAATATACTTGGAACTTGATTGACATGAAAATCGGGGCGACACTTCCGCAAACCGGACAGCTGGAAGGTATTGAAAATATAAAACCTCCTACTCGCCTTTTCTTTATCCCCTATTCTTCTTTTTATGTGGAAAACAGCGAAGAAGGAACCGACAACAAATTCAAAGCCGGAATGGACATCAAATACGGCATCAACGATTCGTTTACGCTGGATGCTATCTTGGTTCCCGACTTCGGCCAGACCAAGTACGACAATGTAGTATTAAATCTTGGTCCTTTTGAACAGCAATTCAATGAAAATCGTCCTTTTTTTACAGAAGGAACCGACCTTTTTAACAAAGGAGAATTATTGTACTCTAGAAGAATCGGCGGAAGCCCTTCGGTATACTTATCTTCAACCGACGAAAATATTATTGCCAGTAATCCGTCTTCTGTAAACCTCATCAACGCCGTAAAAGTCTCTGGAAGAACCTCAAAAGGATTAGGAATTGGAGTGCTTAATGCCGTTACCGAAAAAACCTATGGCAACTTCAGAAATACCCAAACAAACGAGACAACAAAAGTAGTCGTAGAACCGCTAACCAATTATAATATCCTGGTTTTAGACCAACGGTTCAACCAAAATTCGTCGGTTGCGCTTGTCAACACCAATGTAACACGCAATGGAGAATTCCGCGATGCGAATGTTTCTGCCATAGTTTACGACCTAAATACCAAGAACAACAAATTCAACCTTACGGGCGATTTCAAATACAGCTACATTAACGAATATGGCGACAATGACAATCAAGAAGGCATCAATACAGCAATACAAATTGGAAAAAAAGGCGGCAAATGGAGGTATAATGCCGGAGGATCGTATGTTTCAAAAAAATACGATGCAAATGACTTGGGAATTACGTTCATAAACAATTTTCATGGTGTTTACACTAACATTGGATACCGAATCTTGAATCCAAATTCTATTTTTAACACTTTCAAGATCAACACAAATTATTATGCCGAGTTTCAAAATACAACAGGCCGATTGCAGAAAGGAGAAATAAACATTGATTTTAACTCAACCAGCAGAAAAAACGACTATTATGCATTAGCAGTCTATATCAATCCGCTAGAAACCTATGATTTCTACGAGTCGAGAGTAGACGGACGATATGTAAATATCCCGAAGAACATTTATTCTTCAATTTATTTCTCGTCGAATTACAACCGAAAATTTGCTCTAGACATAACACCTTATTGCACGATAACAAGCGAAAAAAATCGTGCTTCTTACGGCTTAAAAATAGCCCCGCGATACCGATTCAGCAACAGACTGCTGATGAATTACATGATTGAGATTTACAACCAAAATAGCGACAGAGGCTGGGTTGCCTTTGACAATAACGACATTATTTTTGCAGAACGGGACCGAAGAACACTGACCAATGAGCTTGGGTTGAAATACGCTATGAATCCGAAAATGACTTTAAACCTAGCCGCTAGGCATTACTGGTCTTATGCAGAAAATAACCAATATTTAACACTTCAAAACGACGGAACGTTAGCATCAAATAGTACATTTACAGTAAATAAAAATTCGAATTTCAGCACTTGGAATTTTGACCTTTCCTATTCGTGGTGGTTTGCTCCCGGAAGCCAGATTTCTGTACTTTACAGAAACAACGCAACCGACTTTAGGACAGAAATCGACAGAAGGCTAGGAAATAATTTCAAGAATCTTTTTGACAACAACCTGAACAATATCTTCTCGATCAGCATCAGATATTTTATTGACTACAATTCGATTAAAAATAAATTTTAGATGAACAAGAAAGTAATCCTAATGATTTTGGATGGCTGGGGCAAATCTCCAGATCCGAAAGTTTCTGCAATTGACAATGCGAACACACCTTTTATAGACAGCTTATATCCACGATATGCAAACGCTCAGCTACGAACTGACGGACTGAATGTTGGTCTGCCAGAAGGCCAAATGGGAAATTCAGAAGTTGGACACATGAATCTTGGAGCCGGAAGGATTATCTATCAAGATTTGGCAAAAATAAATCTTGCTGTTGAAAATAAAACACTGGAACAAGAAAAAACATTGGTTGAAGCTTTCCAATACGCAAAACAAAACAACAAAAAAATACATCTTTTAGGCCTAGTTTCTGATGGCGGCGTTCACTCCCACATCAATCATCTAAAAGGTCTGATTGATGCTACGCAAGATTTCGGACTAGAAAATGTTTTTGTCCATGCCTTTACCGATGGAAGAGATGTCGATCCAAAATCTGGAATATTCTTCATTTCGGCTTTAGAGAAACATATCGAAAACACGCCAGTAAAATTGGCCTCGATAATCGGACGTTATTATGCTATGGACCGTGACAGGCGTTGGGAAAGGGTAAAACGCGCTTACGACTTATTGGTCAACGGAATCGGAACTCATTCTCAAAATGCTGTCAGCAGCCTCCATGACAATTATGAAAAAAATATAACCGACGAGTTTATCGAACCTATAGTAATGGTCGATCAAAACGATAATCCTGTCGCAACAATCCAAAATGATGATGTCGTGATATTTTTCAATTTCAGGACAGACCGTGGAAGACAGTTGACTGAAGTTCTTACGCAGTTTGACTGTCATGAGCAAAACATGCACAAGCTGAACTTGTATTATGTTACGATGACCAACTATGATGATAGTTTTGTTGGAATGCATGTCATTTACGATAAAGACAACATCACCGAAACGCTTGGCGAAGTTTTAGAAAAGAACCATAAAAAACAGATCCGAATTGCCGAGACCGAAAAATATCCTCATGTGACATTTTTCTTCTCAGGAGGAAGAGAAGCTCCTTTTGTTGGTGAAACCCGAATCTTAAAAAACTCTCCGAAAGTTGCGACTTACGACTTGAAACCCGAAATGAGTGCTTATGAACTAGCAGACGCATTGGTTCCAGAATTAGAAAAAGAAGAAGTAGATTTTGTATGCCTAAATTTTGCCAACGGTGATATGGTCGGCCACACAGGCGTTATGGAAGCAGCTATAAAAGCTTGTGAAGCCGTTGACAAATGTGCCGAAAAAGTAATTACTGCCGCTTTGGAACACAATTACACGACCATTGTTATAGCTGATCATGGAAATTGCGAAACGATGATTAATCCTGATGGAAGCCCAAATACGGCGCACACGACAAATCCGGTTCCGATTATTTTAGTCGATAAAGAATTAAAACATATCAGCAATGGTGTTTTGGGAGACATTGCCCCAACCATCCTTGATCTGATGGGCATCAAAAAGCCAGAAGCGATGACACAGCATTCCTTGCTCTAATCAATTGCAAATAAGACATCTACACTAAAACAGCAAAATTTCATCCAAAAAGTGAAGTTCTTGCTGTTTTTCTTTGATATCAATTGTTAAATTACAGATTTACAGCAGAATATTGTTACAAATTATCATCAATTAAAAATAAACTGATTATTTTCGCGTTGAAAACATTTAAATTTCACAACGTTGTTTCTTTTTTAATATGACATCATTGAACAGAACACTACTCTTCATTTTTCTTGTTTTAGCAGAAATTGCCTATTCACAAGGCGGAGCTTCTTCTTGCGCAGAACTGCAAGCTAATTTTGAGCAATACCAATCTTGCGCAACAAGCATTCCTTTTGAAAACTCGACCAATAATATTAGTGGCGAGGTTTTTAATACGACTTGTATCGGGGAACCTTTTCAAGGTCCGACCTGGTTTTTCATGAAGATTAAGACGAGCGGTGATATCTTTTTACAGATTTCTCAAGTTGACAATTTCGGAATTCCTTCTGATGTAGATTTTGTCTTATGGGGACCGTTCAATAATTTGAACAATATCTGCAGCCAATTGGACTTATCGAAAGAAGTGGATTGTAGCTGGCTGCCAGATGGAACCGAAAATGTAGCCTTACCAAATGCAGTTGCCGGGCAATTATACATCCTTTTAGTAGACAATTATTCCAACACGCCAGGCCAGATAACCATTACGCAAACTGGAGGCGATGGAAGTTCCGACTGTAGCTTTCTTTCTTCAGTCAAGATAAAAGACAATGCAGGAAATGACATCACGCAGTTCAATTATTGCCAGCCTGCGACTAAAGACCTTGTTGCTACTATCGATGTCACTGATTTCCCTGGAAATGTCGCTGATTTACGATTTAATTACAAATGGTATAAAGACGGAATTTTGATTTCGACCATAGCAAATTCGCTTTCTAGCACTAATGCCTTAACCGTTTCGGAAAGCGGCACCTATAAAGTCGAGACAACAGCTTACGACAGTACAGATCCGACAGTAGACCTCAATACGCTAGAAGTAAGCGATGCCGAAATTGCGCTGAAATTCTTTATTGCTCCAAACATGACATTGCAAAACACCAATACGCAATGCTTGAGCAGTACACCCGTTTTGCAAACGGTTGACAATAATACGGTTGTTCAGACTTATACCTATGAATGGTTCCGAAATGGAGCTTCTATTGCTGGAGCTATCGGCTCTACTTTTACTCCTACTTTGGCAGGAAATTATTTTGTGAGAATTTCAAATGACGGCTGTTCTCCTGTTGATTCAAATGTGATTACTATTTATGAATCCCCTCAAGTTACGATATCAGACAATCAGACCATCTGTGAGAATACTACTTATCAAATAACATCGGTTATTGCAAACAACGCCAATCTTACAAGTATGACGTATCAGTGGTACAAAGACGGCAATCCGATTGCTGGTGCTACTTCGGCAACCTATACTGTTTCTGTTGCAAATCAAAATCCGAATACGACTTCTGCCTATGTTTTAGAAGTTACAGAACAAGGATTATGCATGACCGCTTCGAATTCAGTATCCATAACGATGAATGCGAAGCCAAGCTTAAGCACGACTCCTGTCCTGCTCCAGCAATGCGATTATATTTCACCAAATAATGACGGAATCGCCATCGTAAACCTGAATCAAGCCTACAACAGCATCACGAACGGAGCTACTGGATTGACCTTAAGCTACTTTTTGGATGCAGGACTGACACAGCCTATAACCAATCCTAATGTATTTACAAATACACTTCCATTTACCCAAAATATTTACGTTACAGGAGTATATCCTGCTCAAACGCCAATATGCACATCGAATGTAGCAATTATCAATCTGGTCATAAACCCGACAAGCGTTGCGGCCTATACCAATAGGGCTCCTGTATGTCCTGAATTAAACACGAACTACGGGCTGATTGATTTTGATTCGCAAAGAACTATCATAAAAAATACGTTCTTCCCTACAACCAATGTTAATATTGCTTTTTACAGTAATGAAATTGATGCCTCTATCGAAGCAAATGAGCTGACAAATTCATCGCAACTACCAATAGGAATTTCAACCATCTATACCAGAGTAGAAACAAATAACAATTGCGCAGGAATTGGGACTTTTACGGTTGAAGTATATAGCACTCCTGCTCGAAATGCAATAACCCCTATCAATGCTTGCCAAACAGAAACCATAATTTTGTCCAGCAAAGACATTGAAATATTAACAGGACAGAATCCTACGGTAAGCGCTACCTATTTCAACACATTTGATAATGCTCGAGACAATGTCAGCGCTATAAACAAAAACACGTCTCTCCCATTAATTGTAGGAACCAAAACAATCTTTGTGAGATTATTTGATACAGCAACACAATGTTTCTCCATAGCCGATTTCAATATAAACGTATTTGCAAATCCAGTAATAACTGCTCCTGATCCGATCACAATGTGTGGTACAACAACAGCCGATTTTAATCTTGACGGAAGAATTACACAGATTACTTCGGGCAATACTAACTATCAGGTATTCTTTTATGAAACACCAGCCGACTTAGCAACTGATACTCGTATACCTGTCACAAACGCCTACAATTCGGCCTCAAAAACAATCTACATAAAAGTCATTGACCCAACAAACAACGGCTGTTCATCAACAACTTCATTGCAATTGAGAGTTGTGGGAAGTCCTGGCAACACTGTCAATCCTGACATCCTTCAAGCGTGTGATGACAGCGGATTTTATAGTTTCGACTTGACCCAAAGACAAAGCCAGATGGCAGGAACGACTCCTTTGAATACGATTCAATTCCGATATTATACGGATGAGACGGAAGCCTTGGCCAACTCCAATACTACTATTCCTGTGCCTAGTGCTTTCACTAACAGAACAGCAGGCTATCAAAAAATTTATGTGCGATTGAACAGCACCGTAAACATTGACAGCGAAAGCGGAATCGCTTGTTTCAGGATACTCGAATTAGAATTGTTCGTAAGGCCGCTGCCTGCAAATAATCTTCAGCCGCAACCCTACAGAATCTGTATCGACATTCAGAACAATGTGATCAATCCCGCATTTATTGATACGCAATTATCAGAACCCGACTATGATTTTGTATGGTATAATGAATCAGACGCGAATCCATCAAACGAAATTTCGTCTGAAACAACAAGCACTTTTTCTACATCAGTACCTGGAAATTATTCTGTTAAAATCACGAATACAACCAACACGGCTCTCTGTTCTAGAATAATAAATTTCACGGTGAGGAACACATTGATTCCTTTTTCAATCCTAGGAGATCCAGCGGAGCAAATTACTTTCGAGTCGGATAGCAAGGTTACTGCAATTGTTACGCCGCAATCGCCCGATTTTCAATACATGATCGATGACAACGGCTGGCAAGACAGCAATGTATTCCATAATATCAAAGAAGGCATACATATTCTGAAAGTCAGAAACCGTTTTGGCTGTGGTGAAATCAGCACACGAATCGTAATCGTCGATTACCCTAAATACTTTACACCAAACGGTGACGGATTTAACGATACCTGGAACATCGGCGGAAGGACTTCGCTAGATATTTCTAACATCTATATTTTTGACCGTTATGGTAAAATCTTGACAGACCTTCGCGTAAATGGCATCGGCTGGGACGGTATGTATAATGGACATCCGCTTCCATCTGACGATTATTGGTTTAAGATACTTTACGAAAAGGATGGAGTGAAAAAAGAATTCAAGAGTCACTTTACCTTGAAAAGATAAAACCACAAAAAGCTGTCTCTTATGGAGGCAGCTTTTTTATTTGGCCTAATTCGCATAAAAATAGTACTTTTGCAAACTGATAAATTCAAATTTATGATTATCCAAAAAACTAGAGAAGAAATTGAATTGATGCGTGAAAGTGCTCTTTTAGTTTCAAAGACATTAGGCATGATTGCCGCAGAAATCAAGCCCGGAATCACGACTTTGCATCTGGACAAATTAGCAGAAGAATTTATTCGCGACCATGATGCCGTTCCAGGTTTTTTGGGTCTTTATGGCTGTCCGTCTTCCATCTTGACTAGCGTTAACGATCAAGTTGTTCACGGCTTGCCGACAAATACTATAATTGAAGAAGGCGATATTGTTTCTGTAGATTGCGGTGTTTTAAAGAATGAATATTATGGCGACCATGCCTATACTTTTGAAATTGGTGACGTGGCTCCAGAAACTAAAAAACTGCTTCAAGTTACCAAAGAATCACTGTATGTAGGAATAAGAGAATTCAAGATGGGAAACCGTGTTGAAGACGTAGGAAATGCTATCCAAAAATATACCGAAGCTCATGGTTATGGAGTAGTTCGCGAATTGGTAGGACACGGTCTTGGCAAAAAAATGCACGAAGATCCAGAAATGCCGAATTACGGAAAACGCGGACGCGGAAAATTATTTGTAGAAGGAATGGTCGTCGCTATCGAGCCGATGATCAATCTGGGCACAAAAAATATCAAACAGCTAAAAGACGGCTGGACGATTGTTACTGCCGATAGAAAACCGAGTGCCCATTTCGAGCATGACGTGGCTTTGGTCAACGGAAAACCGGAACTGCTTTCGACTTTTTCTTATATCTACAAAGCATTAGGAATTGAAAGCAATGAAGAAAATGAATTCAGAAGTCAGCCTTTGGTACTTTCCTAATGAAAAAAATTTTCAGATTTGTCTTAAATACGATTCCGAGGCCGATATTGATTCGCCTTAGCTATGTTATACGCCCTGTCCTTGCCCTTGCTTTGAAAGGAAAAAAATATACGGATCCGATTGACGGACGAAGCTTTAAAAAGTTTCTACCGTATGGCTATGGGACGCAGCGAAACAATGTACTTTCCCCAAGCACTTTATCTTTAGAAAGGCATCGTCTGCTTTGGCTATATTTAAAAAACGAAACTGATTTTTTTACGGCTCCGAAAAAAGTACTGCATTTTGCTCCAGAACAGGCATTTTATAAAATCTTCAGAAATCAAAAAAATCTGGATTATATGACAACCGATTTGCTGTCGCCATTGGCCGATGTAAAAGCAGACATCTGTAATTTGCCTTTTGAAGATAATTCATACGATGTCATTTTGTGCAACCACGTTTTGGAACATATCCCAGACGACACAAAAGCCATGCAGGAATTATACAGGGTATTAAAACCTGGCGGCATGGGAATTTTTCAAATTCCGCAAGACCTAAAAAGAGAAACTACTTTTGAAGACAATTCGATTACTGATCAAAAAGAGCGTGCTAAAATTTTCGGACAATACGACCACGTTCGCGTGTACGGAAGGGATTATTTCGATAAACTAAGAAGCATTGGCTTTACCGTTGTCGAAGAAGATTATACTAAAAAATTAGGCTCCGAGCTCGTAGAACAGTATTGTTTAGCCAACGGAGAAATCATTCCGGTCTGCTATAAATAACAAAATTTAATAAAAAAGCCTGATGAAATTCATCAGGCTTTTTACATTTTTGCTTATTTCTAATTAGCTTTTTTCTGGCATCAAGATACCAACTACTTTATCTTTTGTAAGGTATTTTTTAGCTACGTCTTGGATGTCTTTTGCCGTGATAGCATTGATTTTCTCCTCCACTTTCAAGATATCTTCTGGACTTGTCCCATTCGTGTAAGAACGGTTGAAATTTGTCAGCCAATATCTATTTTCTTTGATGTCTTTTTTATAATCCAAAAGTTCTGCCTCTTTGAATTTCGTAACATCAGCAGCTTGAGGACCGTTGTCGATTATTTTCTGCAACTCTCTCAAAGCCGAAGCTGTCAATTTCTCTGCATTGTCTGGACCGCAAGGGAAACCAATCGTAAAGTTATAAGCTCCGTTTGGCACTTTGCTCATGCTTCCTCTAGCGCTGATTCCATAAACACCGCTTTCGTTTTCTCTTAGCTCTTCAATCAGTTTGATTGTCAACACTTCGCCAAGAGCCTGCATTGCCAAGGCTTCTTTTGGGCTGTATTGTGCATCGCCATAGAACATAATCGAAACTGTACTTTTTGGATCAGTACCTTTGTTTACAATTTTCTTATGTTCACCTTTAAGCATTCTGTAGCCTAAGTCGATTGCTTTTTCTTTCTTGTCGCTAGATGGCAAAGCCGCCAAATATTTAGCTGAATATTCTTCTATTTTTTTATCATCGATGTTTCCTACAAAGAAAAATTCGAAATCGGCTGCATTCGCAAAACGCTCTTTATATTTATTGTACGCTACTTGGTAATCTGTAAATTCCCATGCTTTTTCATCAGGAATCATTCCAAAGAATCTAGGATTTTCTTTAAGCAGGTAGCCATACAATTCTTGTTGGAAATAGAATCCTGGCTGCGATGCCATGTTTTTGAAAAAACCTGATTGTTTTTGCTTGTAGCCTTCAAAAGCGTCCTTGTCAAAATTCAAGTCGGTGATATACCCAACCATCATCTGGAATAGGTATTCCAAATCTTTTGGCGTAGCGCTTCCTCTAAGACCTTCTGTGGTATTACCGATGTATGGATTTACGCTGGCTACTTTCCCAGACATGAATTTGTTGATATCATTCTCTTTTAATCCAGAGAAACCAGCCTGAGTCAAGCCTCCATTAGCAAACTGTACTTTTTTAAGCTCTTCATTCGAATACAAGTTCGTACCTCCAAAGCTGATAGCTTCCATCAAGATTTCATCGTTTTTGAAGTCGGTTTTCTTATAAGTCACTTTTGCTCCGTTAGAAAGAAACAAAGTAGTCGTTCCGATTTTGTCGTTTTTCTCTTTTTTTACGATGCTTCCCGGTTTTAGTTCCTTTCTCAAAAGGCTAGAAGCAATTTCTGTATCTTTATAAGGAGTAATGTCAGCGTCGTTTACTTTTAAAGTATTTAACACTTCTTGTTCCGTCGGTTTTTTCAATCCGTCTTTTTCAGGACCTGTAAGGATTACGACTCTATTGTCTTCTTTGATATAATCTTTAACCAGACCATTTACATCTTTCAGTTCAATCCCTGGCAATATTTTTTTCATGGCATTAAATGTCCACTCAATTCCAGGAGTTGGCTCTTTTTCTAGGAAATGCGACTGATACTCGCCTACAAATTCTCTAGAATCTGTTTTGTCTCTGTCGTTATACGCAGATTCTGTATTCGCTAAAAATTCAGATTTTGCTCTATCTAGCTCGCCTTGCGTGAAGCCGTATTTTTTTGCTCTTTCGTTTTCTGTAACCAACACTTTTAAAGCTTCCAATTGCTTGTCTTCTTGCGACATTGCAAATGATTGGTACGCTTCTTTTGTTCGAGCCCACGTGCCTCCATGATAGGAATAACCATAGGTAAATGGCGGCGTTGGCGAGTTGGTAAGCTCATTCAATCTGTTGTTGATCATTGTAGAATATAATCCTTCAACCAAAGATTTTCTAAAATCATTGACATTTACAATCGGTTTTGGCGTATCGTAGTCTTTATAAACCAACTGAACTTGCGCTGCCGAAGCTTCTTTATCGCTCTCAACGGCTACAAAAGTTTCTTTGTGGTTTGGAACATCATACACTTTTCTAGGTCTTTCGTTTTTAGGATTTTTATACGAAGCGAAATGCTCCTTAATTTTTTTCTCCATAGCCGCCACATCGATGTCTCCAACCACGATAACGCTCATCAAGTTCGGACGGTACCAATCTTTATAGAAGCTTACCAGCTTATCGTATTTAAAGTTTTCAAGGATTTCTTTCTTACCGATCGGAAGACGTTCCGCGTAATGCGAGTTGTACATCATTTTCGGCATATAACGTCCCATCATTCTTTTACCCGCTCCTAAACCGATACGATATTCTTCTAAAACAACCCCACGTTCTTTGTCAATTTCTTCTGGAGTAAGAACAGCATTGAAAGCCCAATCTTCGATAATCTGGAACCCTTTTTCAAGTTTTTCAGGATCGTCAGATGGAATCGGAAGGAAATAAACGGTTTCGTCAAAACTGGTATAAGCATTTAAATGCTGTCCGAACTTAACGCCGATACTCTGCAGATAGTCTACCAATTTATTTTTCGGGAAACGCTTTGTTCCGTTAAAGCACATATGTTCCATGAAATGCGCAAGACCTTGCTGGTCGTCGTTTTCAAGGATAGAACCGGCATTAATGACAAGCCTTAAATCTACTTTGTTTTCAGGCTTTGCATTTTTTTTGATGTAGTACGTCAATCCGTTCTCCAATTTTCCTGTTTTCACAGTGGAGTCAAAAGGAACGGGACTGTCGCCTTTAAGTTCTTGTGCAAAAATCGACATCGGAAATGCCAGCAAAAGCACAAATAGTTTGTTGTAATGTTTCATTTGGTTGCTATTTTTGTTGTTATAAAACTAAAGTTATAACTACAAATAAAACTATTTATTATAAAACATTTAACAGAAAATACGCACCTTTTTCTTATCTTATTAAAATTATTTTAATTATTCCTTAACACCCTCAATGTTTGGCATAATTCTCGTACAATTTATTATCATTATATTTGTTATTATAAATCCGATAAAATCTACTTTAAGATGAATAAGAATTATTTTATTGTTTTGCTTGCCTGCTTATTCTGTAGCGTAAGTAAAGCACAAGTCCAAACAGAAATTGCTCCTCCTTTCAATATAAAAACAGTTTCATTTGTTCAAAACGGACAAAATGTAATTCCGATATTCAGTCTTCAAGATGGATTTCAGCTTCAATTTGACGATTTATACGGCAACGAGGCCAACTATTATTATGAGATTGTTCACTGTGACTATAACTGGACGCCTTCTCAACTTGTAAAAAGCGAGTATATCCAAGGATTCGACAACCAAAGAATTCAAGATTATGAAAATTCTTTTAATACGTTGCAACTTTACTCTCACTACAGATTGTCCTTCCCAAATAAATTCACACAATTTAGGGTGAGCGGCAATTACATGATCAAAATTTTAAATGAAGACAAAGATGTCGTCTTTTCTAGAAAACTCATTTTATATGAAGATTTGGTTTCTGTTCCTTTACAGATAAAAAGAGCCAGGGATGTCCGCGATATCAATTATATGCACAATTTAGATTTCGCAGTAAAATCGAATGCCATCACTTTTGTCAATCCGTTGCAAAGCGTAAAAGTCATGCTCTTGCAGAACGGGCAGTTTAACGAAGCTATCTACAATATCAAACCGCAATACACAATCGGCAATGACCTGATTTATAAATACGATAAAGAGACCCAGTTTTGGGGAGGCAACGAATTTTTATATTTTGACAATAAGGAAATCCGATCGCCGGTAAACAACATCAGTTATGTACAAGCAAAAGATTTGTATGAGCCGCACCTCTACGCCAACAAAGCAAGAGCGAGCCAAGTATATACTTTCAATCCTGACGTAAACGGAAACTTCGTGGTCCGTAATCTGAACGCACAAAACAATGAAGTAGAAGCTGATTACGCGTGGGTATTTTTCACGTTAGATGCACCTAATTATTTCGGCAAGAATAATATATACATCAATGGCATGTTTAACAATTATGCTTTGAATGACGAAAATCGTATGGATTTTAATACAAAAACAGGATTGTATGAAAAAGCAATTGTTATCAAGCAAGGCTTTACGAACTTCCAGTATGTCATTGCAGACAAAACAGGCAAGATTGATCATGCCAATGCAATTGACGGAAATTTTTACCAAACGGAGAACAACTATCAGGTAATTGTTTATTACAGAGGCATGAATGAAAGGTATGATAAAGTAATCGGAAGAGGAATCGCTAATTCTGAAAACATTATCAACTAAAATGCTAAAAAACTGTTTTTAAAACCATTAAGCAAAATTTAATAGCAAAAACAGCCATCCAATAGTATAAATTTGTAATTTTGAAACATTATTAGCAATTTATGGTTACGCAAATAACTCGAGGCATTAAAATTTCTGTCCTGACTAGTTTTGAAGGAACGTACTTCAAGAACTACAAGATTCACTTTGCCTTTAGTTATGAAATCACGATTGAAAACCATAGCAAAGATTCTGTACAGCTCATGTCCCGCCACTGGGAAATTTTTGATTCTTTAAATAACAAAGAATTTGTCGATGGCGAAGGTGTGATCGGCAAAAAGCCTGTATTAAAACCAGGAGAATCCCATACGTATAGCTCTGGCTGTCTTCTTTCATCGCCTTTTGGCGCTATGAAAGGCTATTTCAACATGATCAATTTTACATCGACAAGAAACTTTAGAGTGATTGTTCCTACTTTCAGATTAAGCGCTCCTTTTGCGTTGAATTAATCTTAAAAATTCTAGCCCTTTCATCTTGCTTAGTCGGCATAAGCTGTTTCATTCAATAAGAATTACATTATTGTTATTGAAATGGTAATTCTTTCTATAATCCCTATTCATTTCGTATCTTTGCCACGCAAAAATTTGATATTATTAAATATAAAAACAAATCAGTATGCCAAAAGGAATTTACAATGTTCCGAGAGCTATTAACGAACCTGTTAAGTCGTATGCTCCAGGAAGTCCAGAAAGAGAACAAGTTTTAAAAACGTATAAAGAATTATATAATTCAACTGTCGATATCCCTTTATTTATCGGTGATGAAGAAATCAAAACGGGAGATACAAAAAGATTATTTCCGCCGTTTGACCATCAGCATAATTTAGGTCAATACCATCAAGCGGACAAGCCTTTGGTAGAAAAAGCGATTTCATCTGCTTTGAAAGCTCGTGAAAAATGGACTACCATGCCATGGGAACATAGAGCGGCGATATTTTTAAAAGCAGCTGAATTATTAGCTGGACCTTATCGCGCTAAGATCAATGCTGCAACTATGATTGCTCAAGGAAAAACGGTTCACCAAGCAGAAATTGATTCGGCTTGCGAATTTATCGATTTCTTGCGTTTCAACGTACAGTTCATGACGGAAATCTATGCACAACAGCCTGTTTCTTCTGAAGGAATCTGGAACCGCTTAGAGCACCGTCCGTTAGAAGGTTTTGTGTATGCGGTTACTCCGTTTAACTTTACTGCAATTTCAGGAAACCTGCCCTCTTGCGTTGCCTTGATGGGTAATGTTGTGGTTTGGAAACCTTCTGCAACTCAAGTCTACTCTGCGAATGTAATTATGGAAGTTTTCCAAAAAGCGGGATTGCCAAAAGGCGTTATCAATATGGTCAATGGAGATTCTGCCATGATTACAGATACGCTTTTGGAAAGCCCAGATTTCGCCGGAATCCACTTTACAGGTTCAACTGGAGTTTTCAATAGTATGTGGGCAAAAATCGGACAAAACATCAGCAAGTACAAAACGTACCCAAGAATCGTCGGAGAAACTGGAGGAAAAGATTTCGTTTGGGCACATCCGTCATCCAATCCGATTGAAGTAGCTACTGCCCTGTCTCGTGGCGCTTTTGAATACCAAGGACAAAAATGTTCTGCGGCTTCAAGAGCCTATATTCCTGCTTCTATCTGGAGTGCTGTAAAAGAACGCGTTGTAGCCGACATCAAATCGTTTAAAATGGGTTCACCAGAAGACACAACAAACTTTGTTTCTGCCGTAATTACAGAAGCATCATTTGATAAATTAGCGAAAGCAATTGACGATGCAAAAGCCTCTTCAGAAGCAGAAGTTATTGTTGGCGGTGGTTATGACAAATCAAAAGGATGGTTTATCGAGCCTACGATTATCGTTACTACAAATCCGAAATACGACACGATGTCGACCGAATTATTTGGTCCTGTATTGACAATATATGTTTACGAAGATGCCAAATGGGAAGAGTCGTTAAAATTAGTTGACGAGACTTCAATCTATGCTTTGACTGGAGCTATCTTCTCTCAAGACCGCTACGCTATTGACTTTGCTGCAAAAACTTTGGTTAATGCTGCCGGAAACTTCTACATCAACGACAAGCCGACTGGAGCTGTAGTTGGCCAACAGCCATTTGGTGGCGCAAGAGCTTCGGGAACAAACGACAAAGCGGGCTCTATCCTGAATTTGCTTCGTTGGGTTTCTCCAAGAACCATCAAAGAAACTTTTATTCCTGCAACGGATTATAGATATCCTTTTCTTGGGGAATAAATAAGTCATAAAGTTTGAAGGTCGAAAGCTGTAAAGACTTTTGATTGTAAATAAAAAAAGCCGAGTCTAAATATAGATTCGGCTTTTTACTTTATGACTTTCGACTTTTACACTTTAAACTTCAATGGTAGATGAACCACCTTTTTAGTTTCGAAAAATTCATTATCGAAAAAATCGGCAATATTGTATTCTTTGGCTTTTGGAAAATCTTTCAACTCTTCGGTCAGGTCGCCACCCTTAAGATATAATATTCCGTTTTTGAGTTCGTGCTTTTGCTGTTTTTTGATTTTTGATTTTACCCAAGCCACGAAATCAGGCATATTAGTCACGGCGCGGCTTACGATGAAATCAAAATCGCCTTTGACATTTTCGGCACGAATCTGTTCGGCTTTTACATTTTTCAGCTCTAAAGCCTCGGCAACAGCCTGAACCACTTTTATTTTTTTCGCAATAACATCAATAAGATAAAATCGAGTTTCAGGAAGCAAAATAGCGAGCGGAATTCCAGGAAAGCCACCGCCAGTCCCTACATCCAAGACATACGTTCCAGGATCAAATTCTTGAATTTTTGCAATTGCCAGTGAATGAAGCACGTGTTTCGTATATAATTCGTCGATATCCTTGCGAGAAATCACGTTGATTTTAGCGTTCCAATCATGATATAATTCCTCTAATTTCTGAAACTGTTGCTTCTGAATATCAGACAGATTAGGGAAATATTTTAGAATTTCTTCCATTTTAAAAATTTTCACAAAAGTAATCATTTTCAAATTGAAATTTTTTAGGTTTTTATCCGTTTACATTATTAAGAATATTTACCTTTGAAAACTTATTTTGATTAATTATAAATTATATATGAATACCACAATTCCAACATTTTCCAAACAAGACAGCCTGAAATTCTTCAGGACTCTAAATACGCGTGTCAATAATTATTTCAAAGAAAATAATATCAAGAAGACCGGGAACTGGAAATTGCACTTAAAAGCAGTCGTAATGTTTACGATTTTCCTGACGCCTTATTTCTTGATCCTGACTTTAGACATGCCGTTTTGGGTAATGTTACTTTTGTCTATCGTAATCGGCATTGGAATGGCAGGCGTCGGAATGAATGTAATGCATGACGGAAATCATGGCTCTTACTCCAACAAATCATGGCTGAATAAGTTCATGGGAGGCAGTATTTATATCTTGGCAGGAAATGTTTACAACTGGCAAGTACAGCATAATGTACTTCACCACACCTACACTAACATTCACGGACATGATGAAGATTTAGATGCTGGACGAATTATCCGATTTACACAAGAAGCAAAATGGCACAAATTCCATAAATTCCAACACTATTACTCTGTTTTTCTTTACGGATTATTGACTTTCAACTGGGCAATCACAACCGATTTCAAACAGATGAAAAGCTACCTAAAAAGAAAACTGTCTTACGGAGAACCGCAAAGCCCGGCGAAATTATGGACCGTTTTAGTTATTACGAAAATCATCTACGTTTCGATCTGGCTGGTACTTCCTATGATTTTAGGAATTACATGGTGGAAAGTAGTACTAGGATTTTTAGTAATGCACTACACAGCAGGTTTGATCTTGAGCATCGTTTTCCAATTGGCGCACGTTGTTGATGAAACGACAAACCCTGTTCCGAATGAAGAAGGAGAAATCGAAAATACTTGGGCCATTCACCAATTGTATACTACAGCGAATTTCGCTCCAAAAAATAAGATTGTCAACTGGTTTACTGGAGGATTGAATCATCAGATCGAGCATCATATTTTCCCTCACATCAGCCATGTCCATTATGGAAAAATTGCTGAAATTGTAAAACAGACAGCAAAAGAGTGCAATCTTCCTTATCATGAATTTAAGACAATGCGTAGCGCGGTTGTAGCTCATTTCAAGCATCTGAAAGAACTAGGGCAAAATCCTGCCATCGCATAATTAACTACAATACACACAAACAACAAGTTTTTCCATGAATCATTTATCGGATAGAATTAACAAATTATCAACTTCACAAACCTTGGCAATGGCGGCATTGGCAAGAGAATTAAAAGCACAAGGAAAAGACATTATCAGCTTAAGCTTAGGAGAACCGGATTTCAACACGCCGGATTTTATCAAAGAAGCCGCAAAAAAAGCAATCGACGAAAACTACAGTACTTATTCACCTGTAGACGGTTATGTAGAGCTAAAAGAAGCCATCTGCAGAAAATTCAAAAGAGACAATAATCTTGACTATACGCCAGCAAACATTGTTGTTTCCACTGGTGCCAAGCAATCTTTATACAATGTCGCACAAGTAATGCTTAATGAGGGCGATGAAGTAATCCTTCCTGCTCCATATTGGGTAAGTTATTACGAAATCATAAAAATGTCAGGCGGTATTCCGGTTGAAGTACCGACTTCAGTAGAAAGCGACTTCAAGATTACGCCAGAACAGTTAGAAAAAGCCATTACGCCAAAAACAAAAATGATCTGGTACAGCTCTCCTTGCAATCCGAGCGGTTCTGTTTACAGCCGTGAAGAATTGACAGCATTGGCGAAAGTATTAGAAAAATATGCAAATATTTTTGTAGTCGCTGACGAAATTTACGAGCATATCAACTTTTCAGGAACATTCTGCAGCGTTGCTTCTATCCCAGGAATGTTTGACAGAACTATAACGGTAAACGGTGTTGCTAAAGCTTTCGCTATGACTGGGTGGAGGATCGGTTACATCGGCGCTCCAGAATTCATCGCAAAAGCCTGTACAAAAATGCAAGGACAAGTAACCAGCGGTGCGAATTCAATCGCGCAAAGAGCTACGATTACTGCTGTTGATGCCGACCCAAGCGTATTAAACGATATGGTGGCTGCTTTCAAAGGCCGTAGAGATTTAGTTGTTGGATTGATTAAAGACATTCCTGGATTGAAACTCAATGTTCCAGAAGGTGCTTTTTATGTTTTCCCTGATGTTTCTTCCTATTTCGGAAAAACATTAAGAGGAACTGAAATCAAAAATGCAGATGACTTTTCTATGTATCTTTTGGCAGAAGCAAATGTTGCTACTGTAACAGGAGATGCTTTCGGAAATCCGAACTGTATTCGCTTCTCTTACGCAACAAGCGAAGAATTGCTGACAGAAGCCTTACGAAGAATCAAAGAAGCTTTAGCTTAAAACAAATACGCCTCAAGGAAACTTGGGGCTTTTTTAATCTACAACTCCAACCCTGTCAGAGTTTTAAACTCTGACAGGGTCATATAAAAAGATACGAATGTCAAAAATACTATTACTCGGTTCCGGAGAATTAGGAAAAGAATTTACAATCGCCGCACAACGCATCGGACAGACCATAATTGCTGTCGATAGTTATGAAAATGCTCCTGCCATGCAGGTTGCTCATAGTTTTGAAGTCATCAACATGCTAGATGGTGATGCCTTAGACAAAATCGTCGCAAAGCACCAACCCGACTTTATTGTTCCTGAAATTGAAGCCATCCGTACCGAACGTTTTTACAAGTACGAAAAGCAAGGTATTACCGTGGTTCCTTCTGCGAAAGCGGCAAATTTTACAATGAACCGAAAAGCAATACGCGACTTGGCAGCAAAAGAACTAGGATTAAAAACAGCCAATTACAGATATGCTACCTCAGCCGAAGAATTACAGAAAGCAGTAAAAGAAGTCGGAATTCCTTGTGTTGTAAAACCATTAATGTCGTCTTCGGGTAAAGGGCAATCCACAATCAAGACTCCGGATGATATTGAAAAAGCGTGGAATTACGCTGTAGAAGGCTCACGTGGCGATGTCGTGGAAGTCATCGTGGAAGCTTTTGTAAAATTCAATTCTGAAATTACCTTATTAACGATTACCCAAAATAACAATCCGACGCTTTTTTGCGCTCCAATCGGACATAGACAAGAACGCGGCGATTACCAAGAAAGTTGGCAACCGGCACGAATTTCGGACAAAGATTTATTTGAAGCGCAAGACATGGCTGAAAAAGTAACCGAAGCTTTAGGCGGCGCCGGACTTTTTGGTGTGGAATTTTTCTTGGCTGATGACGGCATCTATTTCTCGGAACTATCTCCAAGACCACACGATACTGGAATGGTAACTTTGGCTGGAACGCAAAATTTCAACGAATTCGAATTGCATCTGCGTGCCATCTTAAGCTTGCCTATTTTTGAAATAAAACTCGAAAAAGCAGGTGCTAGTGCCGTAATTCTGGCTTCAAAAGAAGGTTCTAATCCGAATTATGAAGGTTTGGAAAAAATTGCTGGCCTTGCTAAAACAGATTTCAGAATCTTTGGCAAGCCGACAACAAGACCGTATCGAAGAATGGCTGTCGCACTGACCAACGACACTTTAGAAACTCCTATTGAAGAAATAGTTGAAAGAGCACAAAATGCTGCCAGATTAGTAACCATAAAATAATCGAGATATGAAAAACATAATTGCAATTGCCTTCTTGTTTTTGGCTTTCTCAGCGAATGCGCAAGACTCAAAATCAAAACAGAAAAAAACAGGACCAAAACCACAAATAGTTGAAGCCTCATGCGGCCAATGCCAATTCGGAATGAAAGGACACGGCTGTGATTTGGCGGTACGAATTGATGGAAAGCCTTATTTTGTAGACGGCACTGGAATTGACGACCATGGCGATTCTCATGCTGGCGATGGATTTTGCTCCAAAATCAGAAAAGCAGAAGTTGTAGGTGAAGTTAAAAACAATCGTTTTGTAGCTACTTCTTTCAAATTACTTCCTGAAAAACCTAAAGGGAAATAGTCCTAAATTATTACATAAAAAAAGCGCTTGAAATTCAAGCGCTTTTTAGTTGCATCTTATTTTTTATTTCCGATGTTCTTGTTGTCGAAACTCGAAACATCTATTACTTCTTCCAAATCTACATCGAAAGAAATACTGATGGAATCTCCAATGGCTGTTACAGGTAATTCATTTGACAACTGTGATGATCCTACAAAAATATTCGGATAATCTTTTACGGTAAAATAGTAAAAACTGTTGCCGTTTTTGACATCATTTTCAATTCTTGTCACTATAGTTTTTAAGCTTTTCTTGCTAGTTACACTTTCCGGATTGATACCATTATCGGCCATGTTATACACATTTTTATAAGCCATAAGCGTTTCCCTCATTGTATTTCCAACGCCAACAATCGTGTAATCGTTTATGGAAACCATGGCAAACATTTTTACCAGACCGCCATCGTCTTTCAAAGTCATTACATAAGTCGGTATGTTGTTAATCACATACGGAATAGGCAACGAAGCATGGTATCCTTTTTCTTGGACTTTTCCTTCGGCAGAACTTTGGGCCGCATATTCAGTGGCACCACTTTGCTTGTAATAAGTAGTTTCTTTGGTTCTTGTATCTACCAAAACAAATCCTACAGTCGATTCTTCTTTACCAACAGAAGACAATCCTGTGTACCAATAGGATTTATGATTTTCGCCATACACAAGGGTCAATCCTTCGGTGGTTTGGAGTTTATTTTCATTCGAAAAATTCCAAAATCCATGAACATATTCGCCCCAATCGTTTAGCTGTTCTTCGATAAAACTTATCGGCTGAATCCTGTCTACCCAAAGCGGCGTATTATTGATATCGTATTCTTTAATTTCTCCGGTCTGTGCGTCAACTGTCAGAACACCTGTCGCGTCATTTCCGGCAAAGCCTATTCTTTTTTTGTATTTGGTAACAATCCAATACGGATTTCCTTTATCGTCAATCTCGAAATTAAAATCTTCTAATCCGACGGTTGCATAGCCATTAAAATAAACATGTCTATCAATCCTAGACCCAAAATAGGCCGCTGGCTGGTATTTTATAGAAAGGCGTTTCCCATTTATATCTTGGATCAGCTTGACATCTCTTTCGTTTGTAGCAGAAACCATAACATAGCCAGGAGTACCTTCAGAATTATTATACCATTTAAAGAAACCTGTATGCAGCAATGGGGCAACCCAATACAATTCATCATTTACTTTTTGAATCGTAAACTCCCCTATTTCTGCTTGGCTCCCTAAAGACGGCTGCGAACCGATTATCTTTTCGCCTAAAAGCATGGCAAGTTCTTCATCTACCACTCTAATTTTATCGAGAGAAATCGGCGCGATGTGATTTTTAAGGTCTTCTCCATTTTCAACTTTCCCGATTAATTTTTGATAAGCACTGCTTCTGAACATCGGCAACGATGTCGCTAACGGCACCACCACAAGATAAACTAGGAGTCCAAAAGACAAAAAGAACAAAATTTTGTTCGTTTTGGAAAACATATTCAATTTTCTTGTCGTTGATGTCACTTCAATTTTAGAAAAAAGAACAATTGCAATAAGTAACAGTAATAACAGTAAAAGCGGCAAGCCCACAAAGCCATAATTGATTACGGGCAAGACGTTATAAAACAATAAGAATCCAATTAAAAGCAAGGCTAAAATCAGGATAATTTTTTTCATGGTTGTTTTCTATTTTGGTTTTATAATAAGTCTGTGAATGAGAAAAATGTTACAATTTTTGAACAGCAGATTTCTTTTAGAAAATTATGGATAATTTTTTATCTTTATAAGTAGCTAAAAAAAAGAACGCCATGGAAGAGAAAAAAGAATATTCAAATGGTGAAGTAACAGTTGTATGGCAGGCCGAAAAATGCATTCATTCGACAAATTGCGTAAAAAACAATCCGGATGTTTTTCAGCCTAAAATGAGGCCTTGGATTAAAATTGATGGTTCAACTACAGAGAAGATTATTGATACGGTAAACAAATGCCCGTCGGGAGCTTTGAGCTTTTACAAAAACATCTGACGCTTCATTCAAGATACCCTAGCAAATAACTTTTATTTTTATGATTTTCATAAAAGCGACGATTAAGATTTTTATTTTACAAAATTTTAAGAACTCAATCTCTATTTTTGTTTTTGAGCACCCTAAATCTACCCATTCATGAAACTACTCATTGTTGAAGACGAACCTAATCTTTTATCGATTATTCGAAAAGGACTTTCTGAAAAAAACAATGAGGTAAGCGTTGCTCTTGATGGAACCACCGCTCTTGAAATGATCCATAATCATAATTTCGACGTGGTCATTTTAGACATCATGCTGCCAGACATTAACGGGATTGAAATCTGTCGACGGTTAAGAGCCTCAAAGAATTTTGTACCGATTTTACTGTTGACCGCATTAGGAACGACAGAAAACATCGTAACTGGACTAAATGCAGGAGCCGACGATTATCTTGCAAAACCTTTTAAATTTTCCGAACTAGAAGCCCGAATCAGCGCTCTTGCCAGACGATCCAACCAAGACCATAAGCCAAACGACACTATAGTCATTGACGATTTAGAAATTGATTCTCGATCAAAAACCGTAAAAAGAAATGGCGAAAAGATTCAGCTAACAGCAAAAGAATTTAAGCTATTACAGTATTTAGCCCGAAATGCCGAAGTTATTCTTTCGCGAGAAAAGATTTTGGATAATGTGTGGGATATCAACTTTGACATGAACACGAATGTTGTCGATGTGTATATCAATTATGTGCGAAACAAAATCGACAAGCCTTATCAAAACAAACTCATCCATACCATTAAAGGTCTTGGATATGTCATAAAACCATAAATCCGGATGCAGATACGAAAAAAAATTACGGTTACTTATATTGCGCTTTCCTGTTTCAGCACGCTGCTTTTGAGTGCCGTTATTTTTTTTCTGTTTAAGCAAAATAACGAGTATTATTTCCTGAAAAGATTACAGGACCGGGCAAAAATCGCTTCTTCCATTTATTACCAGAATGACCCGCTTAAGACGCGTTATTTTCAAGAATTTAAAAAAGAAGGCTTAGAAGAACTAGTCGAAGAAAAAGATTATGTACTGAAAGTAAATGGCGAAAACACTTTTGAATACAATACCGACTTGCATCTCCCGCCTGATTTCTATGCGGAAATAATGAAGACCGGCTCTAGCTGGATTGAAGAAGATTATCGCTATTATTACGGGCAGATCTTTAAAGAATCGGGACAAAAATATATGGTAATCGTTACGGCAAAAGACCGTCGCGGCAATACCAGCGCTATTTATATCGTACAGATTTTAGTTTTCGGAGGCATGGGATTCCTAATCCTAGCTTACTTTTTCGGAAGATTTCTGGCCCGCCGCGTTATCGATCCTATGGCACGGATTACGAAAGATGTCAAAAGAATCAGTGCCTCAAATCTTCATAACCGACTGCCGGACGTTGAAGGAAATGACGAGATTTCGGATCTTACGAAAACTTTTAATGACATGCTCGACCGATTGGAAACTTCATTCGAAATACAAGCCAATTTCATCAACAATGCTTCGCATGAGTTGAAAACGCCAATAACTACAATCATTGCCGAAACCGAAATCATGCTCCTAAAAGAAAGAGAGGTTGAAGAATATGTCAATTCTCTTGAAAACATAAACAGACAGGCTTCCAAACTTGGCAACTTGACTGAAAGCTTGCTGAAATTAACCCAAACTGGCTACGATGGTACGAAACAAGTATTAGATGTTGCTCGAATGGACGAATTGCTCTTGGAAGCCAAAGCTTCAATCGACACTTTGTTTCCAGACAATCGTGTCAATATCAAATTGCACAACATTCCTGAAGACGAATCACTGCTGACTATTCCTTGCAACAGACCTTTGCTGGAACTCGCCTTGAACAATATCATTTCTAACGGCGTAAAATATTCTGACAATGACGAAGTATTCGTGACACTTTCGGCCGACAAATCGAAGATTAAAATTGCCATTACCGACATCGGTATCGGTATCCCGCCCGAAGACATTCCTTATTTATATGAGCCTTTCTTTAGAGGAAAAATTGCGTCTAAATACAACGGCTATGGCCTTGGGCTTCCATTAGCAATGAAAATCATACGCATGCACAATGGCGAATTGCAAATTCAGTCTGAAACTGGAAAAGGAACCGTCGTAAATATCACTTTCCATAAAAACAACATTAGAAATTCTAATCTAAAATCTTAAGAAATTCTAATTTTAATCTAAGTCCGTTCTAATCTCGAGCCCTTTATTTTGCATGTATAATTAAAAACTATACATATGAAAAATCTATTAATACCATCGACATTAGAACAAGACACTATCAATGCTGTTAAGACTGCTATCCAGCAATCGAGAGGAAAAAGCTGTACCATCTTTTTAGCATTAGTTAGCGAAATTCCGGATACTTTTTCTTCTGCTTCTTTTCTAAGAAACATAAAAAGCGACATGAGCGTTTCGCAAAAAAGCATCTTAACGACTTGCCGTGAGCTAACTGCGGCTTCAGGAAACTGTTCTTTAAAAATCCATAATCAATATGGAATTTCTGCGCCGGTGATGAAAAATCTCATGGAGCACCTCAACATTGAGCTGGCCATCTTGACGCCTTCTTATAAAAATACCGAAAAGCGAATCCACAGCCAATTTCTACAGATTCTGTCCAATTGCAAATGCCCGATCCTTCATTTATGTCCAAATTTTGAAGAACAAGATTTAAGCAAAGCAATGTATCTGGAACAGACAAAATCAAGATTACAGATTGAAGACTTACAAGAATTAATTCAAGATCATTTTGATTTCAGGATAGTGAGCCAAGCCAAAATTTTCAGCGATCAAAAACCAGAAGAAATCCAACCATTGCTGACAGAAGCCATCACAAAAAACAACATCAATCTTTTGATCGAAACCCGAAAACCTAAAAAGATCAAGATGAAAAATAAAGAAATCAACATTAATGAAAGCTTTGGACTACCGGTGTTGTCTTTATATGAAGAAATCGTCTAAAGCCATGAAAAATTAATAAGAAATAAAACAATATTATATGCTACTAAAAAAGAAAATACCCATGAAATATGTCTTAGGAAAAATCAAGATCGAGCTTTTCCTAGTCATCCTATATGTTATCTCGTTTGAAATCTTTCTGAATTATTACGGAGCTAATGCCATTAATATACCGATTGCTATTCCAACAATTATCGGAACAATCATTTCTCTTTTGCTGGCTTTTAAATCCAACCAAGCTTATGACCGTTGGTGGGAAGCTCGAATTATTTGGGGTGCGATCGTAAACGATTCCAGAACACTGATAAGACAAGTTATCGCCTTTTACAAAGACCCTGACTTTTCTGTAGAAGCTAATGACTTCAAAGAAAATTTTGCCAAAAGGCAAGCGGCATGGTGTTATAGCTTGAGCCAGTCGCTTCGTGGAAAAGACCCTTTAAAATCAGTTAAGCAAATCTTGAGTGATGAAGATTTTAAATATGTCAAAAAGCACAAACATGTTCCCAATGCGATACTGCTTTTACATTCCAAAGACTTGAAAAAGGCCAATGAGCAAGGAAAGATAAACACTTACCAGCAAGTCGAAATAGACAATACGCTGACACGTTTATGCGATTCTATGGGGAAATGCGAGAGAATCAAGAATACGATTTTCCCAACAACCTATAGTATGTACATCCGATTCACGCTCTGCTTGTTCATTATCTTATTGCCTTTTGGATTGACTGATTTAATAGGCTGGTTGCAGATTCCTTTGGTAACTACTATCGGCGCCGCTTTCTTCTTGATTGAAAAAATGGCTATCCATCTGCAAGATCCATTCGAAAACAGGCCGACTGATACGCCAATGACTGCTATCTCTAGTACGATCGAAAAGAATTTAGTGCAGATGGTAAACGAATTCCGCGACGAATTTGAAGACCACATTAAAAAACCCGAAACGGAACTCCATCATATCCAGCCCGTTAAAAACGCTTACTTTGTACTGTAAATTTCGGGCTTCTGTTTACAAACTGACCTTCATACAAGGTCAGTTTTTATTTTGTACAAAACATTTTGAGTCCGTCTCTTTGTAATATCTGAAAAAATTCTACTTTTACATAAATCTAAACAAATCAATTTATGAAGACAAACACTTTCAGAAGTATCGCTGGCAAAGCATTTTTAATCTTAGGATTTTTATCATTCAGTTTTTTCGTTTCATGTTCTAACGACAGCAACCCAGAAGCGGTAGCAGAAAAATTCCTAAATCACGTAAATAAAGGAGAATTCGCAGAAGCAAAAGAATATTGCGACGAGCAAACAGCTTCTTTAATCGGAATGATGGAATCTATGGTAGCTGGTAAAAAAGACGAAATGAAGAAACTTGATGCAAAAGTAGAAATCATTTCTTCTGAAGTAACTGATGATAAAGCAACAGTAAAATATAAAACAACGAGTACAAAAGAGCCTACAGGAACTGAGCAAACACTTAACTTGGTGAAAGTTGACGGAAAATGGAAAGTAACTATCGACAAAGAAAACGCAAATAAAGAAGGTGGCGCAAAAGCTCCAGCTGGCGAAGTTGAAGCTACTGATTCATTAGCTGCTCCTGTTGATTCTCTTGCTACTCCTGCTGATTCTACAGTAGCAGAATAATAAAACACATTAATTAATTTAAAGCATTGTCGCAATGAAGAAACTTATCTTTTATTCGGCAATGCTTTTTATTTTGGCTGTTGTCGCCTATAAGCTGTTTTTCTATTTTGACCGAAAATCGGAACAGGAAGCCATCCTAAAAAATGAAGCTGTGACACGTCTTTCCGATGAAGAACTTGCCAAAATTGAGGAAGGCGATTTTATCTTGCGTAGAGGTTTCGGCTTTTTCAGCGACTATATTTCCAAAGAACTCAACTCAGGAACTATAGATGTAACTCATGCCGGCATAATTATAAAACACAACGATTCCCTATATGTAGTCCATTCCTTGTCTTCAGATGTGACGAATATTGATGGGTTGCAAGCACAGCCAATCGGTGATTTCTTGAAATATTCTTTTCCAAATAAAATCATCATCACCCGTGCTAAAAACTGCGACAAAGACATGGGCGCTAAAATTTCCCAATTAGCGCAAAAGTATTTGGCTATGCATATTCCTTTCGACCATAAAGGAAATTTTGACGATGACGAAAAATTTTTCTGTACCGAAATGATATGGAAAATTTTAGAAAAAGACCTGCATTGCGTATCGCTTCCGACCGAAGCAGAGGCTCGAAAGAAATTCTTTTTTTCGATGAGCCCTATGTATGACACCAAATATTTTGACATTAAGATAAATCAATACGATATTGAGAATAAATAGTATTTTTGCGACATAACAAAACCGAGAACAAATGAAGGCATACGTATTTCCAGGTCAAGGCGCCCAATTCACAGGAATGGGAAAAGACCTTTACGAACAATCAGAATTAGCAAGAGAGTTATTTGAAAGAGCCAATGCCATTTTAGGCTTTAGGATTACCGATATCATGTTCGAAGGAACAGCAGAACAACTAAAAGAAACGAAGGTAACACAACCTGCTGTTTTCCTACATTCCGTTATTCTTGCAAAAACACTGGGCGATAATTTCAAGCCAGAAATGGTGGCAGGACATTCTTTAGGCGAGTTTTCTGCTTTGGTTGCCAACGGCACACTGTCTTTTGAAGACGGACTGAAATTGGTTTCGCAAAGAGCGCTGGCAATGCAAAAAGCCTGCGAAATTACTCCTTCGACTATGGCTGCCGTTTTAGGACTAGAAGATCATATTGTTGAAGAAGTCTGTGCTTCTATAGACGGCATTGTAGTTGCTGCAAATTACAACTGTCCTGGACAGCTAGTCATCTCTGGCGAGACAAAAGCTGTTGAAAAAGCTTGCGAAGCTATGAAAGAAGCTGGTGCAAAACGTGCCCTGATTCTTCCTGTCGGAGGTGCTTTCCATTCACCGATGATGGAACCTGCTAGAGAAGAATTGGCTGCTGCTATTGAAAACACTACTTTTTCAGAACCAATCTGTCCGGTATATCAAAACGTTCCGGCAAGTGCTGTTTCTAATGCGGCTGAAATCAAGAAAAACTTAATCACACAGCTAACAGCTCCCGTAAAATGGACACAGTCTGTCCAGCAGATGATTGCCGATGGCGCTACTTCTTTCACAGAGGTTGGTCCAGGGAAAGTCTTAATCGGATTAGTCAATAAGATTGATAAAAACGCTGCTACTTTTTCTGCTTAGTATTTATCGTTATATCATAAAAAAACCCGCAAGTGACTTGCGGGTTTTTATTTTTAGTATTTTTTAGCTTCGGATTTTCTTTTCCCATTTCCAAGCGCTTTCTATTGCTTGGTCTAAAGTAGATTCAGCTTTCCAGCCTAGTATTTTATTAGCTTTCTGCGTATCAGCATACGCTTCAATCACATCGCCTTCTCTCCTATCGACTAATTTATAAGGCAATTTCTGTCCGCTGACTTTTTCAAAAGATTGAATAACTTCCAAAACTGTGCTGCCTGTTCCTGTACCAACATTAAAAACTTCGACTTTGGCTTCGTTTTTATTCTCGATAAGCCTTTTCAAAGCAATAACATGCGCTTTCGCCAAATCGACCACATGAATATAATCCCTGACACAAGTACCGTCAGAAGTCGGATAATCAGATCCAAACACAGACAGTTCTTTTCTCAATCCCATACCGGTTTGTGTAATAAAAGGCACTAGATTCTGGGGCACTCCAATAGGCAATTCACCTATTTCTGCTGACGAATGCGCTCCTATCGGATTAAAATAACGCAACAAGATTGCCTTTATATTTGATACTTTGGCAACATCTTGGATTATTTCTTCTCCAATCTGCTTGGTGTTGCCATAAGGCGAAATTGCTGGCTGTACAGAAGCATCTTCGGTAATAGGCATTTTTTCTGCCTGACCATAAACGGTACAAGACGAACTGAAAATAAAACTAGCATCTGTTTTTTGCTGCAATTCCTGCAATAGATACACTAGCGCATTAATATTGTTTTCGTAATAAAGCAACGGATTTTCAACCGATTCACCTACCGCTTTTGAAGCCGCAAAGTGAATTACTCCGGCTACATCGGCATGTTTTGTAAAAAATTCCTTTACTGAGTTTTTTTCTCTTAAATCCAGTTTTTCAAAAATTGGCTTTTTACCGGTGATTGCTATAATGCCTTCCAAAACTTTTTCTTCGGCATTGGAAAGGTTGTCGATGATCACGACTTCAAAGCCTTCATTTTGCAATTCTACGACTGTGTGAGAACCGATAAAGCCCAATCCTCCCGTAACTAGTATTTTCATTCTAATTTATTTTTTATGGCGCGAAAGTGCACGGTTTGTATCAATTATTGCAAAAATTCTAAAATCGAATCTGTTATGAATTTGATCTGCTCATCATCCAGCTCCGTATGCATGGGCAGTGAGATTACTTCTTTTACCAATTGATTGGTTATCGGAAAGTCTTCTTCTTTATAGCGGACATTTATATAGGCTTTTTGGCTGTGCAACGGAATCGGATAATAAATTGCACATGGAATTCCTTTATCCAACAAATGTTGCATTAGGCCGTCTCTATCGGCATCCAAAATACGCAACGTATATTGGTGAAAAACATGCGAATCTCTTTCACCCGCAACATACGGGGTAACGATATTTTTATGATTTGCCAAAGCCTGGCTGTATTTTTGTGCCGCCAATTGCCTTGCTGCATTGTACTCATCTAGTTTTGGAAGTTTTACGTTTAAGACCGCTGCCTGAATACTGTCCAAACGTGAATTTACGCCAACCACATCATGATGGTAGCGTACATACATTCCATGGTTTACGATACCGCGAAGCTTGTGGGCCAAGTCATCATCGTTTGTAAAAATAGCGCCTCCATCTCCATAACAGCCTAAGTTTTTAGACGGAAAGAACGATGTTGAAGCGACATGGCCTATAACTCCTACTTTTTCTTTTTTGCCGTCGAAATATCTGTAATTGGCGCCAATTGCCTGTGCGTTATCTTCGATTACATACAAATTATGCTCTTGAGCTAACTGCATGATAGCTTCCATGTTGGCAGCCTGTCCGAAAAGATGCACTGGAACAATTGCTTTTGTCTTTGGCGTGATTGCTTTTTTAATTGCTTCAACAGAAATATTAAACGTGTCGATTTCTACATCGACTAAAACTGGAGTCAGTTGCAAAAGCGCAATAACTTCAACGGTTGCTGCAAAAGTAAAATCAGCGGTGATTACTTCGTCGCCAGGTTTTAAATCCAGCGCCATCATGGCAATCTGCAAAGCATCTGTACCGTTTGCACACGGAATCACGTGTTTTGCGCCAAGATATTCTTCTAGATTTTTCTGGAATTTATGAACTTCTGGACCATTAATATAAGTATTGGTGTCTAGAACTTCTTGAATAGAATTGTTTACTGTTTCTTTTATATTTTCATATTGACCTTTTAGGTCAACCATTTGAATTTTTTTCATCTAAATTAAATTTAAAACAAGCAAAACTACTAATAAAATGATGGACAACCAATGAATTTCTAGAAACTAGCGTATTTTAGCGATTCAAAATCAGACTTATGTTTTTTCTATATAATCTACTGGTAATCATCACTGGATTTGCCTTAAAGGCGGTTGCTTTTTTTAATCCGAAAATGAAGCTTTTTATTGAGGGAAGAAAAAATGTTTTTAAGACTTTAGGTAATAAAATACAGCCAAAAGACAAGACCATCTGGTTTCATTCGGCTTCTCTCGGCGAGTTTGAACAGGGTCTTCCGGTGATGGAAAAGATTCGAACACTGTATCCTGACCATAAAATCGTACTGACTTTCTTTTCGCCTTCGGGTTATGAAGTCAGGAAAAACTCAACAGTTGCGGATGTAATCGTTTATCTTCCTTTGGACACGAAAAGCAACGCAGAAAAATTCCTGAAATTAGTCCATCCCGAAATGGCCTTTTTTATCAAATACGAATATTGGCCCAATTATCTGAACGCCTTAAAAGAAAGCAACATTCCTACCTATCTGTTCTCTGGAATTTTCAGGAAAGACCAGGTTTTCTTCAAATGGTATGGCGGATTCTACCGAAAAGCACTTACTGCTTTCAAACAGTTTTTCGTGCAGAATGAAAGTTCCAAGCTATTGTTGCAAGAGATTGGATTTAACAATGTAAAAGTAAGCGGCGATACGCGTTTTGACCGAGTTTTAAAAATTTTGGAAAGAGACAATTCGCTAGATTTCATAGAAAAATTCAAAAACAATCAATTGACGATTGTCTGCGGAAGCACTTGGCCAAAAGACGAAGTACAACTGCTAGATTTTATAAACACCAATTCTTTTGGCGTAAAATTTATCATCGCTCCGCACAATGTCAAGCCAGAACAAATTAGCGAACTGAAAAGCAGTATTTCAAAAAAAACTATCCTATTTTCAGAACTGAAAAACAAAAATCTAGCCGATTACGATATCTTTATCATTGACACCATCGGCATCTTGACTAAAATTTACAGTTATGCTGATATTGCGTATGTCGGAGGCGGCTTCGGGACTTCAGGCCTGCACAACATCTTAGAACCTGCTACTTTTGGGATTCCGATTGTTATCGGCCCTAATTACCAAAAGTTTTCAGAAGCTGTCGCTTTAGTCAATATGGGCGGCTGTATTTCTGTGAAAAACAAAAAAGAATTGGAAGAAACGCTTTCTCTTCTAATCCAAAACGAAGACGAACGCTTTGAAAAAGGACATATCTCGAGCACTTTCGTACAGATGAATAAAAACGCGACAGAAGTTATCTTGAAAAATCTGTAAACAAAACCATGACAACATTCAAACCTTTACACACTTCAGACATCGATACTATTGTTCCGATGATGCAGGAATTTTATGCCATCGACAATTACCCGATCGACATTGCAATTTCAAAAGCTTTATTTTTGGAGTTTTTAGAAAATCCGCATTTGGGAAGAGCATGGCTGATTTATTCGGATGATGAAATAGTGGGCTATGTAATCCTGACTTTCGTTTTTAGCTTTGAATACAAAGGAACGATCGCCTTCCTAGATGAATTGTATATTTCCGGAAAAGCACGCGGAAAAGGAATCGGAAAAAAAGCCTTAGATTTTATTCATCAGGAAGCCATTGCGCTTTCGCTGAAAATTATTTATCTCGAAGTCGAAGGCCATAATGAGATTGCCCAGAAACTCTATTTATCTAAAGATTTTGCAATTCACAACCGCAGGTTGATGAAACTGACGGTAAAAAACAGTCTTGTTTAAAAACAACTAAAAATTCGAGAATCGTTAAATAATTCGGCTTTTTACACAAAAATTGTAACTTGCAACCACTAAACTTCAATCGTTATCTATGAAATTTTTAAGACTTCTTGTCCTTTTACTGGTTCTTCCTGCCTATTCACAGCAAGGCGGAATGTGGATCCCATCGCTTTTGAAAGGGATGAATGAAACAGAAATGAAAAATCTGGGAATGAAAATGTCGGCCTCCGATATTTATGATGTAAACAAATCAAGCCTCAAGGATGCAGTACCACAATTTAACGGTGGCTGTACTTCAGAAGTTATCTCTTCTAAAGGGCTTCTTTTGACAAATCACCATTGCGGTTTCGGAGAAATCCAAGCTCATTCTACGGTAGAACACGATTATCTGACCGATGGTTTTTGGGCGATGAGCTTAGAAGAAGAACTGCCAAATCCTGATTTAGAAGTAACTTTTATCGTAAAAATTGAAGACGTAACTTCTCAAATCTTAAATGGTGTTTCTGACATTTCTTCAGAAGCAGAAAAGCAGAAAAAAATCCAAGAAAACATTGCATCGCTGACAAAATCGTCTCCAAAAGAAGCATGGCAGGAAAATAGGATTCGTACCTTTTATGAAGGAAACCAATATATTTTATTTGTTGTAGAAAGTTATAAAGACGTACGTTTGGTAGGCGCTCCGCCTTCCTCTATAGGCAAATTCGGTTCCGACACAGACAACTGGGTTTGGCCAAGGCATACAGGCGATTTTTCATTATTCAGAATTTATGCTGATAAAAACAATCGTCCTGCTGCTTACTCAAAAGACAACGTTCCTTATACGCCGAAACACTTTTTGCCTGTTTCTATAAAAGGCGTGGAAGAAGATGATTTCACATTAGTATTCGGCTATCCTGGAAGAACTACAGAATACCTTCCATCTGTTGCGGTTGAGCAAATCGTAAACAATTTGAATCCAGCGAAGATTGAAATCCGCGACAAAGCCCTAAAAGTGGCCGACGGATTCATGAGAAAAGACAAAGCTATCAAGATTCAATATGCTTCAAAATATGCAAGTATTGCCAATTATTGGAAAAAATGGATCGGCGAGACTCAAGGCTTGAAAAAATCAAATGCTATTGAGATCAAGAAAAAATTTGAAAAAGTGTTCTTGGAAAAAGTAAACAAAGCGGGAAAACAAGCGGAATACGGTAACCTGTTTGTTGACTTCGAAAAAAACTATGCCGAAATCGCTCCTTATGCCCTAAGCAGGGATTATTTTACAGAAGTCGTATTGCGAAACACGGAATTGCTAACAATCGGCTACCGACTTTATCAATTAGAGCAGGTTTACAATTCGAGAGGAGAGCAATCGTTTAAAGACCGAAAAGAAGCGACTATCAAGGCTCTCGAAGAAACTTATAAAGATTTTAATGCTACTGTAGACGAAAAAGTATTTGAGCAATTGATCGAATTGTATGCGACCAAAGCGCCTAAGCAATTTTTGCCAGCAACCTTGAAAAATGCAGATTACAAAAAATTGACCGATAGAGTTTACGATTCAAAACTCACAAGCTACAAAGGACTAAAAGAATTACTTTCTGGCGACGCAAAAGCTGTTATGGCAAAAATCAATGCGGATAAAGGCTACCAGTTCGTAAAATCATTGGCTGACACCTATGTTAAAGAAGTAAGTCCGAAATACGATGAAATCAACCTAAAGATTGCGGCTTTGCAACGCACTTATGTGAAAGGTATTTTAGAATTGAGTCCGAAAGAGGCTAGAATTTTCCCAGATGCCAACAGTACGCTGCGTGTTACTTACGGAAAAGTAAAAGGCTATTCGCCAAGCGATGCAGTAACTTATAGCCATACGACTTATTTAGACGGCGTGATGGAAAAATACATCCCTGGCGATTATGAATTTGATGTTCCAGCCAAGCTGATTGACTTGTACAACAAAAAAGATTACGGCCAGTACGGCAAAAAAGGAAAAATGCCAGTCTGTTTTATTGGGACCAACCACACAACGGGAGGAAATTCAGGTAGCCCTGCGATAGATGCAAAAGGAAACCTGATAGGTCTCAACTTTGACCGTGTTTGGGAAGGAACAATGAGCGATATTTATTACGATCCTGCCATCTGCAGAAATATAATGGTCGACATGAGATATGTTCTTTTTATTATTGACAAATATGCTGGAGCGAAACACCTGATTAACGAGATGAAAATCGTTGGAGGAAAGAAATAATTCACAGTTTTTCGCCATAAAATTTAAGAATTACCGAAAATAGAGCTCTTAAATTTCAGAATTTGGCGAATTATTGTAGTCGTTGTCATTTTTAACAAGTTTTAAATCACAAAGACATCGCTTAAACCCTTGTAATTCAAGGAATTTATTTTTAAAAAAAATCTTTTAAAAAAAATTACAATAAATATTTTAAGATATTAAAAAATTTATATCTTTGCTCCGAATTAATAATTAACCTTTATAATTTAGTAAGATGAAAAAAGTTGTATTAAGCTTAGCATTAGTTGCTACTATGGCATTTGTTTCTTGTAAAGAAACTGAAAAACCAGCTGAAGAGGCTGCTGTTGAAGCTACAGAAGTTGAAGCTACTCAAGCTGTTGAAGCTGCTGAAGTAAACGCTGAAGCTACTGTTGATAGCACTAAAGTTGCTGAAGAAGCTAAAGTTGAAGCTGCTAAAGCTGAAACTGCTGCTCCTGCTAAACAATAATTAGCAAACAGTAAAAAAAATAACCCTGCTTTTAGCGGGGTTTTTTTATGCTTATTATTTAACAACCTTAGTCTATGTCTGCAAAGATATCAGCCCCCGTAAAATCAAGTGTTTCTGCTTTTGAAACATAAAGCGCCACTTCTGAAATTCCTTTCGCCAATCGCAGTTCGGTATTAAACTTTCTGCTTACAGCATAAATTTTGCTGTTAATGATCAGCTTATAAAAATATTTACCGCTTGAAGCCCTGAATTTCAAGCAGAGTGCTGTTTCAGCATTCGCTTTAATGATTTCAATATCGCTTTCGCAATCCATTTTTAATTCATAAGTCATGCTCGTAAAGACGATTTTTCCTTTTCGAGAAGTATACACAAACTTGTAATGATCTTCGTCTTTCTTGCTAATAACAAATGCGCCCATAAAATAATTAAATAGAGTGTTTAAGACAAAAAAGCCTCCCGAAAGAGAGGCTTCCCACTAAGTGATTAAAAGTAACTAATTCTTACCCGCTTAATGATTGATGCGCCAAATGTAAGAATAAATACTAAATTCTTTCACCCAAATGACCTTCAATTCTAAAGTAAAAATAAATCAATAATAAAAATAAAAAAACCCCACAAAGAGGCCATCATTTTTTCTATTACAAGAATTATTAGTCCGTAATCCATCCTCAGATTCCTTTAAGAGCTTTTTCTGCCGAACCTTCCAAGCCACCAATCAATGCGCCGCCATATGCTCCAGCTACAACTCCATGAATACCGCCAAATAAGCCCTCTAAAAATCCTTTTACAGCATCAATAGCATCAACCTTAGCAACAGGTTTTATCGCATTCCAAAACCCTCTCCAGAATCCATCCCCTCTTGACTGCAACATGGATTCATCAAAGTCAGTAATAAGCTTTAGCCAATCAAACCTCTTACAACAAGGCTCGGCATTTTTTTAAAAAATTCAAGATTTAAATCCCTAGAAGCAAGGAATATTTAACTTATAAAAATAAAAAAGCCCCTAAGTTAGGGGCTTTTTGTACTCAGAGCGGGACTTGAACCCGCACGAACATTACTGTTCACTGGATTTTAAGTCCAGCGTGTCTACCAATTTCACCATCCGAGCATGGACTTTAATTTGAGCGAAAAACGGGGCTCGAACCCGCGACCTCGACCTTGGCAAGGTCGCGCTCTACCAACTGAGCTATTTTCGCATTTCTGATTTGTAAGAACAGCAACACTTGAACCGTATTGCGGATGCAAATTTAATACATTAATTCAATTATACAAGAACTTTTTTGAAAAAAAGAAGATAAAAAATATAACTTTCTGATAACGTATTCTTTAAATCCAAATCATTTTTTTACTAGCATTCTCTTGATTTCATTCAGCTTCATCAAAGCTTCCACTGGCGTGAGGGTATTGATGTCTAAATTCAATATTTCTTCTTTTATTTCCTCCAAAAGCGGGTCGTCTAAATTGAAAATACTCAGTTGCATTTCGTCCTTAGACGGCTTTATACCGTTCAAGGCTTCTCCTGAATGATCTTTTTCAAGTTTTTTCAGCAGTTTCTGTGCTTTTTGGATTACCGTTTGAGGCATTCCGGCCATCTTAGCCACATGAATACCAAAACTATGGGCACTTCCTCCTTTTACCAACTTACGGATAAAAAGCACATTATCTTTTAATTCTTTTACAGAAACATTGTAATTCTGGATTCTTTCCAAAATTTCGGTCATTTCGTTGAGCTCGTGATAATGCGTCGCAAATAATGTTTTCGGCCTTCCAGGATGCTCGTGCAGGTATTCGGCAATTGCCCAAGCGATAGAAATTCCGTCATAGGTGCTCGTTCCTCTTCCAATCTCATCCAAAAGCACCAGGCTTCTGTCGGAAAGATTGTTCAAGATCGAAGCTGTCTCGTTCATTTCGACCATAAAAGTAGATTCTCCCATCGAAATGTTGTCCGATGCACCTACCCTTGTAAAAATTTTATCTATGACACCCATCCTTACGCTTTCGGCCGGGACAAAACTTCCCATCTGTGCCAACAATACAATCAATGCTGTTTGACGCAGGATAGCTGATTTACCCGACATATTAGGCCCCGTAATCATGATGATTTGCTGGGTATCTCTGTCTAGATAGACATCATTCGCAATATAAGGAACTCCAACAGGAAGCTGTTTTTCGATTACCGGATGACGTCCATTTTTTATTTCCAATTCAAAAGTATCATCCAGAACAGGACATACATAATTATTTTCGATGGCCAATTGCGTAAAAGACGTAAGGCAGTCTAACTGGGCAATCAAGTTCGCATTGAGCTGTACAGGCTTTATATACGTCGAAATCCAATTGACCAATTGTTCAAAAAGCTGGCTTTCTAATTGGTGAATTTTCTCTTCCGCTCCAAGAATTTTGGTTTCATATTCTTTCAGTTCTTCCGTAATATAACGCTCAGCATTTACCAAGGTCTGCTTACGGATCCATTCGGCCGGCACTTTATCTTTGTGTGTATTTCTGACTTCGATATAATATCCGAAAACATTATTGAAAGAAATTTTAAGAGAAGAAATACCCGTTCTTTCTGATTCTCTTGTCTCGATTCCTTCTAGATATTCTTTTCCAGAAGTCGAAATGCTTCTCAATTCGTCTAATTCAGCATGAATGCCTTTAGCAATTGCATTTCCTTTATTGATGGAAACCGGAGCCTCTGGATTAAGTGTCGTCTTGATTTTTTCTCGCAACAAGTCGCAACTGTGTAGGCTGTCTCCTATCGTCTTCACTGCAACATTTTGGCTTTCAAGAGCCAATGATTTTATCGGAATGATGGCATCTAACGAATCTTTTAGATATACAACTTCTCTAGGCGACACTTTTCCGGTCGCGATTTTTGAAATCAGACGTTCCAAATCGGAAATCTGTTTTATTTGATATTGGATGCTTTTCAGCACCTCGTTATTTTCTTTTAAATAAGAAACTACCTCATGTCGTCCTTTTATTTTATCTGCATCTTTTAGCGGCAGCGCTAGCCAACGCTTCAAAAGACGGCCTCCCATTGGCGAAAGCGTCCTGTCGATAACATCTAGCAATGTTACTGCGTTTGGATTGTAGCTGTGATACAATTCTAAATTTCGGATCGTAAATCGGTCCATCCAAACATAAGCATCTTCTGCAATTCGTTGAATTGACGTGATGTGCTGAACTTTATTATGTTGCGTTTCTGACAAATAATATAAAATCGCTCCCGAAGCAATAATCCCTTCTGGCAATTCTTCAATTCCAAATCCTTTTAAAGAATTGGTCTGAAAATGACCTGTCAGCGTCTCGAAGGCATAATCTTCTTTATACACCCAGTCTTCGAGATAAAAGTTATGATAGTCTTCGCCGAACAATTCTTTGAAATCGTTCTTATTCTGTTTTGGAATAAGTACTTCACTCGGATTAAAATTCTGCAACAACTTGTCAATATATTCTTCGTTGCCTTGTGCAGCTAAAAATTCGCCCGTAGAAACATCTAAGAAAGAAATCCCTATAATTCTCTTTCCGAAATAAATTGAAGCCAAAAAGTTGTTTGATTTTGACTGAAGCACCTCATCATTCATAGAAACGCCAGGAGTCACCAATTCGGTAACGCCACGTTTTACGATAGTCTTTGTCATTTTTGGATCTTCGAGCTGGTCGCAAATCGCAACTCGCAGTCCGGCTTTTACCAATTTAGGAAGGTAAGTATTTAAGGAATGATGCGGAAATCCTGCCAGAGCCGTTTCGGTTTCGGAACCAGCGCCTCTTTTTGTGAGCACGATTCCTAAAATTTTAGAAGCGCGGATCGCATCTTCGCCAAAAGTTTCATAAAAATCTCCCACTCTAAACAACAAGCAAGCATCAGGATATTTCCTTTTGATCTCGTTGTATTGCTTCATTAATGGAGTTTCTTTCGGAGTTTTATCTTTCGTGGCCAAGAGTATTCGGATTTTTAAATTATTTTTGCTAAAATAGAAAAACTAATAGTATTGCATCTGCATTTATGAGAAAACTTGCCAACAGCGAATTAGAAAGAAAAAGTATCGAGGATTTCAAGCAGGCCGAAAAAACACCGCTAATTATCATATTAGACGACATCCGAAGCCTGCACAATATCGGCTCTGTTTTCAGGACGGCCGATGCTTTTTTGATTGAAAAAATTTATCTCTGTGGCATTACGGCTACGCCTCCAAACAAAGAAATCCACAAAACGGCTCTTGGCGCAACGGAAACTGTTTCTTGGGAATATGCCAAAGATGTTTTAGAAGTGATTGACAGCCTCCAAAAAGAAAATGTTGCGGTCATGGCAATCGAACAAGTAGAAAATTCTATTTCTCTGCAAGAATTTATTCCGGAAAATGATCAAAAATATGCTTTGGTTTTTGGAAACGAAGTAAAAGGCGTTTCTCAAGAAGCGATTAAAAAATGCCAAGGCACTATAGAAATTCCGCAATTAGGCACCAAACATTCGCTAAACATTTCGGTAAGTGCCGGAATCGTAGTTTGGGATTTGTTTCAAAAATTGAATTTTTAAAACCTTATCGTTTTCCCGAAAAAGCTTTGCTTTCGATTTCATCTAAAATCTGAAGATAATCATATTGGTTCTTGACAAAATCTTTATCGGAAACATCAATAACCAAGACATTCAGGTCGGTTTGAGATTTTATATAATCAAGATAGCCTCTATTGATCTTGTCCAGATATTCTGCCGGGATTTCTTGTTCATAAGAACGGCCTCTCAGCCTTATATTCTCTAGCAGACGTTCTGTATTTTGATACAAATAGACATACAAATCCGGCTTTTTCATTTCTTTATAAATAATATCAAAAAGCGTCTTGTACAATCGGTATTCGTCTTCACCTAACGTAACTTTCGCGAAAATCAAGGATTTGAAAATATGGTAATCGGCAACAATAAAATCCTTAAACAAATCAAACTGCGCCAAATCATGCGACAATTGCTGGTATCGGTCAGCCAAAAAAGACATTTCTAACGGAAAGGCGTATCGTGCTTGGTCTTTATAAAATTTAGGAAGGAAAGGATTGTCCGCAAAACCTTCCAAGACAATCTTAGCATTAAAATCCTCTGCAATTTTGTGAGCAAGCGTTGTTTTTCCAGCGCCGATATTTCCTTCGATGGCGATATAATTAAAATGGTCAAAATGGTATTTTGCTACAGGAGATTCTAAATCAGAAACAATCTTGTAAACTGATTCGTCTTTACAATCTCTCAACAGCTCGACGACATTTTTATTGAACCTTGGATGGACAAAATCAGATTTCAAATCGTTCATCGGCAGCAAGACAAATTTTCGGTCTTGCATATGCGGATGCGGTACTTTTAAATTTTCAGTATCAATAATTTCTTCGTCAAAGCTTATAATATCTATATCGATTGTCCTAGATTGATACCTTGCCCCTGCCTTTCTGATTCTCCCTAAATCCAATTCGGCCTCAAGAACTTCTTCCAAAATTGAAGAAGCCGTCTTGCAAGTGTGCATCAATATAGCACAGTTGAAAAAGGCGTCGCCCTCAAAACCCCAAGACGGCGTTTCGTAAAGCTTTGAAACCTTAACAACGGTAGCAATCTCTTTGTGGATCAATTCGATAGCTTGCTGAATTATTTGAAGCCTGTCGCCTTCATTGCTTCCGATAGATAATATAACTTGGTGCTGCATTTTCATAGACTGCAAATTAAGGAAAAGTATTTCAGACAAAAGCACATTTTTAAGTTGCAATCCGAAATTATTAGGCCGAAATTTGTAACTTTTTCGATATTTATGTGACCTATAAAGAAATAACAATACTATGAATTTTTTAAAAAATGTACTTTCAACCGTAATCGGATTATTCGTTTTCCTATTCGTTCTATTTTTTGGATTTATAATCATTGCCGCATTATTTGGCGGTAACGATTCTAAGACCGTTGTAGTAAAAGACAATTCAGTAATAGAACTGAATTTAGAAGAAGTTACAAACGACTACGCAGGGAAATTTTTATACGAAGATTTCAGCTTTTTGAATGAAGAAAAGACAAACGGTCTTTCTGATGTGCTAAACGCGATTGATGCGGCAAAAACCGACGATAAAATCAAAGGAATTTCCATCCTAAACAATATGTCATTATTAGGAATGGCACAAAGCAAAGCGCTTCGAGACAAGTTAGAAGATTTCAAAAAATCAGGAAAATTTGTCGTGGCTTATGCCAATTCGTATACCCAAAAAGAATACTATCTTAATTCTGTTGCCGACACAATCTATCTTAATCCTGTTGGAGAAATGGATTTCAAAGGGCTTTCTTCGGAAGTCATGTTCTACAAAGATTTTCAAGAGAAAACTGGCGTTAAGATGGAAGTTATCCGCCACGGAAAATACAAAAGCGCTGTAGAGCCTTATCTAGCCAATGAAATGAGCGAAGCCAACCGCGAGCAGATTTCAGCTTTGTTGAATTCGGTTTGGAATTCGGTTGCCGCTGATATTTCAAAAAGCAGAAAAATTCCGGTTGAAAAACTAAATGAAATTGCAAACGGACTTTTGGCAAGAACGCCAGAAATGGCAAAAGCAGAAAAATTGATTGACAAGATTGCTTATGAAGACGAATACCACAACGGTATCAGAAAAGCGCTTAAAGTCAAAAAAGACGAAGAGTATAACACGGTAAGCATTATCGATTATGCGCATAAAAACTCGACCGTAGGAAAAAAACCAAGCAGTGAAAACACTATTGCCATCATCTATGCGCAAGGAACCATTCTTAGTGGCGAAGGCGATGTCAACATTATCGGCGAAGGCTCGATGAGACGTTCTTTACAGGAAGCTAGAAACGACAAAAAAGTTAAAGCGATCGTCTTGAGAATAGACAGTCCGGGTGGAAGCGCCTTGACTTCCGACTTGATCTGGAGAGAAATTGAGCTAACTAAAAAGGTAAAACCTATCGTAGTTTCTATGGGGAATCTGGCCGCTTCTGGAGGTTATTATATCGCTTGTAACGCCAACAAGATTTTTGCTGAAGAAACCACTATTACAGGTTCAATCGGAGTTTTCGGTACGCTGCCAAACATTACAAAACTGACGAACAACATTGGAATTCATACAGAAGAGGTAAAAACGCACCAGAATGCTGCCGGATATAGCATCTTCACTCCTTTAGACGATAACACCAGAAGTGTGGTTCAAGAAAGCGTAGAAAACATCTACAAAGTTTTTGTTGACCGTGTGGCCAAAGGAAGAAACATGAAGTTTGAAGAAGTTGACTCTATTGCCCAAGGAAGAGTCTGGACTGGAGCTGATGCGATTAAAATTGGCTTAGTTGATAAAATTGGAGGAATGGGCGACGCTATAAAAGAAGCCGCAAAATTGGCTAAAATCAAAGACTACAAGACTGCCGATTATCCGGAATACGAGAAGAAATTTGCAGATATTTTTGGTGGCATGCCATTCATGCAATCGAAAGAAAGCTTTATCAAAGAAGAGGTAGGCGAAGAAAACTACCAAATGATCGAGCAGATTCGAAGAATGAGCGCTCAAAAAGGAATGCAGGCCTTAATGCCTTATGAGATAAATATCAAATAATCTCTTTTAAGTAATAAACTAAATATCAGGGCCAAAAACCCTGATATTTTTTATTTATATATTTCGAAAACATTAAGTTTTAGATTTCACTTCTTTAAAATTTTTCTTATTTATACTTTTATTAAGGATATTGGTTTAATTTTTGTTATAATTTCGATAAATAAATAAATTTATTATGTTAAAAAAGATTTTAAAAGCCGTCGGTATATTTCTATTGGTAATAATCATTGCATTAGCTGCAGCGCCATTTTTATTCAAAGACAAGATCAAACAACTGGTCTTGAAATCAATTAATGAAAATGTAGACGCGAAAGTCGCATTTAACGATGTAGACTTAAGCTTGTTCAAGAGCTTTCCGCGCGCGAACGTTACCATTGATAAATTAAGCATCATCAACAAGGCTCCGTTTGAAGGCGACACTTTGGTATATGCTGGAGAAGTAAACCTAAAAATGTCTATCAAAGAACTTTTTAAAAGCGAAGGAGAACCGATGAATATCGAATCCTTTTCTTCAAAAAACGGCGTGATTAATATTCTTTTTGACAAAAACGGCGTCGGTAATTTTGATATCGCCATAAAAGACAAGAAAGATAAAAAGGAAGATTCTAAAAGCAAGCCTTTTGCCATGAACGTCCAAAATTACGAAATAGAAAACCTGCGTTTTACTTACTTCGACGAACGTTCCAAAGTCAAAATGGTCATCGATAGCTTGAATCACCAAGGAAAAGGAAATTTTGCGGCTTCAAAATTGGATTTGACAACCAAAACTACTGCAAAGGTTTCTCTCGATATGGACAAGACCAATTACATGAAAAACATCAAATTGGATTTGGACGCCGTATTAGGAATTGATCTAGAAAACAGCAAATATACGTTCAAAGACAATAAAGCTTTGATCAATCAACTACCGTTAGAATTTGATGGTTTTATCCAGATTGTTGATGCCGGACAAGAATACGACTTGACTTTCAAGACACCGACTTCCTCATTCAAAAATTTCTTGGGAGTTATTCCTGAAGCATATGCCGGAAACCTGAGTACCGTTAAAACAACTGGCGATTTTAAAGTTTCTGGATTTGCAAAAGGTTTGTATAGCGATAAGACCGTTCCAAAATTCAATCTGGCCATTGCTTCTAACAATGCGTCGTTCAAATATCCTGACCTTCCAAAATCGGTAGAAAATATCGTAATTGATACAAAAATCATCAATGAAACAGGAATATTGAACGATACGTACGTAAACCTTGACAAGCTTTCTTTCCGAATCGATCAGGATGTATTTAATGTACAGGCGAATGTAAAAAACATCGTCGAAAATCCGTTGGTAGATGCCAAATTAAAAGGAACCGTGAATCTTGCAAATGTCTCCAAAGCATATCCTGTAAAATTAGATACTCCGCTTTCAGGAATTCTGAAAGCTGATATAGAGACTAAATTCGATATGAAGTCGGTAGAAACAAATCAATACCAAAACATTCAAGCTGCCGGAAACGCAAGTATTTCTGGCTTCAAATATGTCGATGCCGATAAAAAAGCCTATACCATCAATACTGCTGTTGCTCAATTTTCAAACCAAAAAATCAATTTGCAGCAATTGGATATGACGACTGGAAAAACCGACTTAAAAGTAAATGGTATTTTAGAAAATTTCTTAGGTTATGCTTTCAAAGACCAAGAGTTGAGAGGGAATTTCACGATGAAATCCAACCAATTTTTGGTATCAGATTTCATGTCAAAAACCGAAACTACGGTAAATAATAAGACTGTAACTACAGAAGCTGTCAAGATCCCAAAGCTTTTAAATGTAACCTTGAATGCGTCTGCGAACACTGTAGTGTATGACAACTTAAACCTTAAAAACGTTTCTGGAAAAATTATCGTAAAAGACGAAGCAGTTTCACTCCAAAATTTAAAAACTTCAATTTTCAATGGATTAATCACAGCCACGGGGGATGTTTCTACAAAAGGCAAAGTGCCTACTTTTAATATGAATTTGGGCTTATCTACGGTAGATATCAATCAGACGTTTAGCCAATTGGACATGTTGAAGAAAATTGCTCCGATTGCCGATGCAATTAACGGAAAACTGAATTCGACCATCAAGCTTTCTGGTAATTTGGATGCAAAAACAATGTCGCCAGACCTCAATACGCTTTCAGGCGATTTGTTCGGGCAATTGCTTTCGACTACAATAAACTCAAAAAATTCTGCCGTTTTAAACAAGCTTGATGAAAAAGTAAAATTCATCGACCTGCAGAAATTAAACTTGAACGACCTAAAAGCAAATCTTACGTTCAAAGATGGGAAAGTAAACGTGAAACCTTTCGACATCAAATACCAAGACATCAAGATAAATGTTGGCGGGCAGCACGGTTTTGACCAGTCTATGAATTACAACCTGAAATTTGACGTCCCTGCAAAATACCTGGGAACAGAAGCAAATAAATTAATCGCAAAACTGAGCCCTGCCGAAGCTAACAAATTAGAAAACATTCCTGTAACGGCTATACTTACGGGTAATTTTAAAAATCCAAAAGTCTCGACAGATATAGAACAGGCTGTTACCAAACTAGCGACGCAATTAGTCAAAACCCAAAAAGACAAATTGGTTACTCAAGGAACCAACGCTTTAGGAAATCTGCTAGGCGGTACTAAAAAAGATACAACTAAAACACAGACGAATCCTACCAAGGAAGACGTAAAAACAAAAGTCTCCGAAGGAATCAAAGGTCTTTTTAATAAAAAGAAAAAAGAATAAACTTATAACTTGAAACAAAAAAGCCTGCAATCTTTAATTGCAGGCTTTTTTTATAAAATATTCATCCCAATGACGTAGCCTTCAAAGCTTCGGACATTAAAAACTGTCCCATCTTCAAAAATCAAATATTGCCCTTTTATTCCTATTAATCGGCCTGTAAAATTCGGAGTTTTGTCTAGGTTCAATCCCGTTACTTTTTTAGGATATCTCAAGACTGGATATTTCAACACAAAGTGCTCGTCTAAGTCGGGATTAAAATAAGGCTTCACTTCTTCTGGAAGCTTATCAAAAATATTAGTTTTTTCAGCTATCAAATCCAAAGTCAACACTTCGTTCTGAAGCATTTTCCTCCAATTGGTCTTGTCTACAAAATGATTTTTCAAAGCCACCTCCGTAATTCCAGCCAAATACCGATTCGGAACTTCCACAATAGAAACCGCCTCACATGCGCCTTGATCGATCCATCGCGTCGGAATCTGTGTTTTTCGCGTCACGCCTACTTTTATTTCGCTTGATAAAGCTAGATATACCACATGTGGTTGCAACTGTACTCTGGTTTCATAATCCAAATCTCGGTCTGCAATCCCTAAATGTGCTGTACTCAATTCGGGTCTCATGATCCAATCTCCAACCGCCGGACTGCTGTAGAAACAATCATAGCAGAATCCCTGGCGAAAAATCTTTTTCTTTTTGGAACAGTTAAGGCATTGGTAACCGAGAAAACTGATTTCAATATTTTTATCAAGAGCTTGGTTTACGTTCAAGAAACTGTTTTCAAAAGTCAGATAATATTGAATCTGAGCCGCAAATTCCGTTTCCATTTTTGAAAGAACACCTTCGTATTGCATTGTATTTTTGAGTTTATGATTTAGACGATCGCTTTATGGCTTTTGGCACTTGACTTTCGACAATTTTTGTTATTTTTGGTAAAGTTAGAAATTCGTAACTCATAAATCATAACTCAAACCTAAAAAATGGCGTTACCCATAATCAATTCGGTGGCAACGTGGATTTTAAAAAAAAGAATCCATCAAATTGAATTGTTCCTGAAATACCCAAATGAAGTTCAGGAAGAGTTGCTTTTGAACTTGATCCGCACTGCCGAATACACTGTTATCGGCAAACAGTATGATTTTTCTTCGATAAAATCGTATCAAGAATTCACCGAAAGGGTTCCTGTTTCTACTTATGAAGACTTGGAGCCGCTGATTGAAAGGACGCGAACAGGCGAGCAGAATGTTTTTTGGAACACGCCGATAAAATGGTTTGCAAAGTCAAGCGGAACTACTAACGCGAAGAGTAAATTTATCCCCGTTAGCACAGAAGCACTTGAAAACTGCCATTATAAAGCAAGTAAAGATTTACTGAGCCTTTACCTTAACAACAACGAAGAATCGCAATTATTTACCGGAAAAAGCCTTCGTCTTGGCGGAAGCAAACAGCTGTACGAAGACAATAACACTTTCTTCGGTGATTTATCTGCGATATTGATTGACAATATGCCGATCTGGGCAGAATTCAGCAGTACGCCGAGCAATAAAGTATCGTTGATGAGCGAATGGGAAGCCAAGATTCCGGCAATCATCAACGAAACAATTCACGAAAATGTAACGAGTTTTGCGGGAGTTCCATCTTGGATGTTAGTTCTGATGAACAAAACATTAGAAGTTACTGGAAAAACAAACCTGCTTGAAATCTGGCCAAACCTGGAAGTCTATTTCCACGGCGGTGTTAGTTTTGAGCCCTATCGAGAACAATACAAAAAAATTCTTCCGAACTCTGGTTTCCAATATTATGAAATCTACAATGCCTCTGAAGGATTTTTTGCCATACAAGACCTCAACAATTCCAGTGATTTATTGCTGATGTTAGACTACGGTATCTTTTACGAATTTATCCCGATGGATACTTTTGGGACACCAGAACAGAAAATCATCCGATTATCAGAAGTTGAACTTGACAAAAATTATGCAATCGTAATTACCACAAATGCTGGATTATGGCGCTATATGATCGGCGACACTATTCGATTTACATCTTTAAATCCGTATAGGATACGCGTAAGCGGCAGAACAAAACATCATATTAACGTATTTGGAGAAGAACTGATTGTTGAAAATACAGACAGAGCTATAGCCAAAGCCTGCAAACTGACCAACACCGAAGTCATTGACTATACGGTGGCTCCTGTTTTTATGGAAGGAAAAGAAAAAGGCGCTCACGAGTGGATGATTGAATTTAAAAATACGCCTGAGAATATCACAGATTTTAGGCAGATTTTAGACGATACCTTGCAGTCTCTGAATTCTGATTATGAGGCAAAGCGCCATAACAACATGACCTTAAATCCGTTGATTATCAATGTAGCAAGAACAAACTTGTTTTATGACTGGCTGAAAGAGCAAGATAAATTAGGAGGACAGCATAAAATCCCAAGATTATCCAACCAGAGGAATTATCTGGAAGAACTGAAATCCATGCAATTTTCTATTACTACTTAATTCTAAGACAAACACGATAAGCAGACATACACAATCAAAGACTTACTTCTTCTGAATGTTAAAGTTGCTTGTAGTTATCAAAAAAATAAGCTTTTTCTGTAACAATTTTCATTTTGAAAAGTCTGATAAACATCATCATCAATCAAACTAATCAAAATGAAATCATTAATAGTCGCCTTTGCTTTATGCGTTAGTCAACTTGTACTCGCACAACAGCCTCCTACTTATCTTGAGCTAAACAGTCCAAAAAACGGAATTCCTTGCGAAAGCGACTCTTCGGAAAGAGAAATTCTTTTAGAAAAAATTGAAGGAAACAGCAAAACCAAAATCGGAGCTTACCGAGGAAATGGTTGCAAATTTACGCTTACAAAAAAGCTAGAATTAGGGAACTATTCGTTTACCATTTCTGGACTGAACATTCAGCAAGCGAAAATTGCATTTGAAGTTACCGCAGAAAATCGCGAGAAAATCATCCAAAATATTGAACTCACAGATAAAACGAATGAACTCAGCGAAGTTACGGTGTATGGAAACCAGCGCCAATACATGAAAGTCGAGTCTGACAAGACTACGATCAACATTAAAGAAAACGGATTGCTTAACAGCGGCACAACTCTTGAAGCTGTCAAAAAGCTTCCTGGAGTAATTACATCTCCTTCTGGTTCGCTTACCTTAAACGGAAAAGGTGTTACGATTTATATTGATGGCGCCCCAAGCAATTTGACCGGAACTGACCTCCAGAATTACCTGAACAGCCTTCCTGCCAATTCAATCGAAAAAATAGAACTCATCTATGACCCAGGAGCTTCGTATGATGCCAATGCCAGCGGTTCCATCATTAATATCGTGACGAATGGCAAGAAAATGAAAGGCGTGAATGCCAGCTTCAACATCAATTATAACTTCAACAAATATCAAAAGCCAAGTCCGCAGATTCTTTTGAATGGCAAAGAAAACAACTTGAGTTGGCAGACCATGTTTGGTGTGAATTACGTCGAAAGAGAAAACAGGAATCGTAACGCGCAAGAATTTACTTATTTTAATCCGCCGGTACGTCTCGAGCAGGAAAGCTTTGACCTTATCACATACAGAAATCTTTATTGGAGAACGGGTATCAATTACAAATTGTCGAACCAATCCAATCTTCTTTTCAATTATAATATGAGTCTTGCCAACGACAGGAATGACAACAAAAGTTCTGCTTTGAGTAACACTATTGATTTCACGAATAATGGAATATCCAAAACAAAGGCCAACAATCAAGAATTGAGCTTACAATTCAAAACAAAACTCGACACCTTGGGAAGAACACTTGACATCACTGCCTATACCAATCTTTTTGATAGGAATCCATTGAACCAATCGACTTCTTTTGAAAACAATGTTTATACGTATAACAATTCAGATATTGATTTTGCCCTGACCAATTACTATTTAAAATATGACTTTTCATTCCCTTTTGAAAAGTATGCTTTTACAATAAATACTGGCGGTAAATACAATACTACAAAAGTGAAAGATTTTGGACGATATAATTTCGAAGAACCAAGCGATGCTATTTTCAATTCTAATCACTACGAATCAGAAATTGATTTCGACTATTCGGAACACAATTTGGCGTTTTATGTAGAAGCGAGAAAAAAATATAAAAAGTTCAATCTTACGGCTGGTGTGCGTTTTGAAAATTTTGAAGTAGAGCGAGAAGCCAGCTCGGTTGCAGATAAGATAAAATTCAACAATACTCGTTTTTTTCCGAATGCCAGTATTATGTTTGAAGCGACTGAAAACATCAATTTTAGCACTTCTTATTCTAAAAAAGTTTCCCAGCCAGGCTATTATACTATCGACCCTAACAACAGTTCGAATTTTAACCGATACAATACATCGGTCGGAAATATGGCATTACAGCCTATCTTTTATGACAATTACGGATTTAAGATTTCGGCTTTCCAATACGTCAATTTGGGAGCCAATTATACGATAGCCAAAAACGACACACAGTTTCTCTTTAGCGCTGAGGACGGCGAATTGGTAAGCAACAGAACCTTTGCTTCTTTTGACCGAATCAAGACTTTTAGCGCTTATTTGTCTTTCCCTATTCCGTTGGATTATTTCTTCAAGAGCAAGGAAGAGTTTACAAAACGAATGAACGAGATTGACAAGATGAATTACATCTATGCCAATATCAACTATGTAAAAACAGATATTGAAGGTTATGATTTTACGTTTAAAAATACGGGAATCGTAAACTTTGGCGCGGAATCACAAATTCATCTTCCTTGGGGTATCATCAATAATATGTCTTACTTTTTCCTTCCAAAAGGAAACTGGGAAATCTACCGAATCGAAAGGCCAATCCAGCAGTTTGATATTTCGTTCAACAAAACTTTTATGGACAAGAAATTAAAAATCGGCGTTCATTGTTTTGATGTATTCAATGCCAACGAAGTAAATGCCTTGGTAGAAGGAAAAAACCTTAGGACATTATTTTATGAAAAACAAGATTCCAGAACGTTTCGAATTTCATTGACTTACAATTTTGGAAACTTGAAATTACAGACGGAAAACACCAACATTGAAGTAGAAAAAGCAAAAGAAGGAGGCAAAGGGCTTTAATTTTCTAAACAGCGTATAACAAAAAATCCCGATTCTCATCGGGATTTTTCATTTCTATTTAATCAACTTAAGAAGCTGTTTTCAGACGCTGCAATAAGTTTTTGTCTAAAGCATTTTCAGCATAGGATTTATCGATTACTAACGATTTATCGTCAGAACTTGGCAAATCGTACATTGCATCGGTCAATATTGCCTCACACAATGAACGAAGGCCACGAGCACCTAATTTATACTCTAACGCTTTATCCACCACATAATCTAAAGCCTCATCAGAAATAGAGAACTCTACATCGTCCATAGCAAAAAGCTTTTGGTATTGCTTGATTAGAGCATTTTTAGGTTCCGTCAGGATGGCTCTCAATGTTTCTCTATCCAAAGGATCCATGTGTGTCAAAACCGGAAGTCGGCCAATTATTTCAGGAATCAATCCGAAGTCTTTGATATCTTTCGGAATAATATACTGCAACAGATTGTCTTTGTCTACATTATCTGCTTTTTTAGAAGAGCTGTATCCGACAGCCTGACGATTCAGACGTTTCGAAATGATTCTTTCTACGCCGTCAAAAGCACCACCAGCAATAAATAAAATATTCTGAGTGTTTACCTCAACAAATTTTTGGTCCGGATGTTTTCTTCCACCTTTTGGCGGTACATTTACTACGGTTCCTTCAAGCAATTTCAACAAAGCCTGCTGAACGCCTTCTCCAGAGACATCTCTCGTAATCGACGGATTGTCGCTTTTGCGTGCAATCTTGTCAATCTCATCGATAAAAACAATTCCTCTTTCGGCTTTCGCGACATCATAATCTGCAGCCTGAAGCAATCTTGTCAGGATGCTTTCCACATCTTCTCCAACATAACCTGCTTCGGTCAATACGGTCGCATCGACAATTGCCAATGGAACATCCAACATTTTGGCGATGGTTTTTGCCACCAATGTTTTTCCAGTTCCGGTCTGGCCTACCATGATAATATTACTTTTCTCGATTTCGACCTCATCGTCTAATTGCTGTTGCATCAAACGTTTGTAGTGGTTGTAAACCGCAACCGACATTACCTTTTTAGTTTGGTCTTGCCCGATTACGTATTTATCAAGAAAAGCCCTGATTTCTTTTGGTTTTTGCAAAACAAGATCCGAAGCCATGGCTCCATTTCTTTTATTCTGCCTTAGTTCTTCAATAACAATTCCATGAGCCTGCTCAATGCATTTGTCGCATATGTGCGCGTCAATCCCTGCAATCAGCAGATTTGTTTCTGGCTTTTTCCTTCCACAAAAAGAACACTCTAATACTTCTTTAGCCATATTTAATTTTAGATTTCAGATTTTAGATTTCAGATTCCAGCCTGTGACTGAAATCTGATTTCTGCCATCTGATTTTTAACTTCTTCTCAAAACTTCATCAATCATTCCGTACTCTTTTGCTTCATCCGCTTTCATCCAATAGTCTCTTTCGCTGTCTTTGTGGACTCTCTCGAAGGTCTGTCCTGAATGTTTCGAAATGATTTCATACAATTCGTCTTTCAATTTCAGCATCTCGCGTAAGTTGATTTCCATATCGGTTGCAACTCCTTGAGCGCCTCCAGATGGCTGGTGAATCATTACTCTTGAATGTGGCAATGCAGAACGTTTTCCTTCTGCCCCAGCACAAAGCAAGACTGCTCCCATAGAAGCGGCCATTCCGGTACAGATCGTCGCAACATCGGGCTTGATGTATTGCATTGTGTCATAAATTCCAAGACCCGCATAAACGCTTCCGCCTGGAGAATTGATATAAATTTGAACGTCTTTAGAAGAATCAACACTTTCTAAGAACAATAGCTGCGCCTGTATGATGTTAGCAACATGGTCGTCTACTCCTGTTCCAAGAAAGATAATTCTGTCCATCATCAAGCGAGAGAATACATCCAGCTGCGATACGTTCAATTGTCTTTCTTCAATAATATATGGTGTCATGCTGTTTACGATTTTATCGTAGTACATGCTATTGACACCTTGGTGCTTTGTAGCAAACTTTTTAAATTCTTTACCGTAATCCATTTTTAGTTATAAGTTAAATGTTATGAGTCATAAATAACTCTAATTTATTCTTTTCTGTTGATTATTGCAAAGTTCGTGCAAATATTAAATCAGAACTTGTTGACATGAAAAGAACTTGAATAATCGGACAATCCGTCAGTAAGGGACAAAAAACCGAAAGGCTTCAAATAAAAAGAGCGCCAAAAAATATTTTGGCGCCTTAAAGATAACTATTTTTTCAAGAAATTATTCTCCGTACATTTCTTTGATGAACTGCTCGTAAGAAACTTCTTTGGTTTTTGCTTTTACTTTTTCTTTAAACAAGCTCAGCATTTTTTCGCTCATTACTTGTTCTGAAAGTCTTTTCACTTCTTCTTGATTTGAAAGCACACGTGCTACGATTCCTTCTACATCTTCTTCGGTAGGATTCATCTGTCCGAATTGGGCCATTTGTTTTTTGATTACTTCAGAAGTATAGGACTTCAAGTCTTCAAAAGTGATTTGAAGGTTATTTTGCGCCAAAACCTTTCCTTCAATCAATTGGTAGCGAAGTCCGTTTTCTGATCTTGCATATTCTTCTTCCGCTTGCTCAGGAGTCAAAGGCGTTTCGCCAACAGTTTGAATCCATTTTTTCAAGAATGTCGCTGGCAATTCGAATTTTGTATTTTCTAACAAAGAAGCCGTAACATCGTTCAAGAATTTTTGGTCTGCTTGAGAAGCAAATTGTTTCTCAGCGTCTTCTTTGATTTTTTCTTTTAATTGCTCAACAGAAGTCACATTTCCTTCCCCGAACAATTTGTCGAATAATTCTTGGTTCAATTCTGCCAATTCAGTAGCATTGATTTCTTCAATCTTGAAATCAACATCAATGTCAAGGCCGTGAACATTGTCGTGATCTACTTTTAGGTAATCCATCAATTTGTGATCATCGTCAAAAAGACCTTTGGTTTTTAACGTAACGACATCACCTACTTTTTTGCCAATGAATTTTTTAGCTGTCTTTTTGTCTTTGAAAACATCAAGAGAAATTGTTGCAGTATTATTGATTCCGTTTTCCTCGTTAGTAAAAGTTCCTGTCAAATCGAATCCTTCTTCTACAGTATCTTTAGAAATCAGTTTCCCGTATTGTTTTTGGATGCGCTCTACTTGATTGTTAAGCATTTTATCGTCAGCAGTAATTTTATAGAACGTTACTTTATTTTTAGCCTCTAAGTCAACTGTAAACTCAGGAGCAAGACCCAATTCAAAGTCAAAAGAATAATCATCAGCATCCCAATCGAAGTTTTCATTCATTTTAGGAAGCGGATTACCAAGTATGTCTAATTTTTCTGAAGCTAAGTATTTGTTCAGATTTTCTTGCAACACTTTATTTACTTCTTCCAGCAAAACCGCTTTTCCGTATTGTTTCTGGATCAGGCTCATTGGAACAGCGCCTTTTCTAAAACCAGGAATGCTGGCGTTTTTCAAATAATTTTTTAAAACCTTATCCACTTGAGGAGCATAATCTGCTTTTGAGATTTCAACCGTTACAATCGCATTTAAAGCGTCAACATTATTTCTTGTAATATTCATTTTTTTTACATACTAAAATTGGGTTGCAAAATTATAACATTTTTACAACCCAACCAAGTTTTACATTAATGTATTAATATAGGATTAACAAATACGATAACTATCTGCTATCAAATCTACTGTATTATTTATCACCTCCTGTCAAGGAGAACAGGACAGACTGCAAAACAGACAAAATCAAGCTAAACAAAAGTGCTGTCCAAAAACTAGAAACAGCAAAGCCATCTACTAAATTGGCGCAAAGCATAATGATCAAGGCATTGATGACAAGGAGAAATAATCCAAAAGTGATAAACGTCACCGGTAGTGTCAGTAGGACTAGAATAGGCTTCACAAATAAATTCAGCAGTCCCAAAACTACGGCTACGATAATTGCCGTTACAAAATTATCGGACGACAGACCATGTGTTCCTTTAAGGGCTACACCCGGCATAAAATGTGCTATTACCATTACTAAAACAGCCGTAAGAAGGATTCTGATAATTAAATTCATAATATCTTGATTTATATTTACCCAAATATAGCAATTTTTATGATGTGTTAATTTATGCATAAAAAATATCATACAAATCTTATATGTAAACATTTTTTTTATCTTTGGAATTCATATAATTCAATCAAATACACATTATGAAAAAAACATTACTATTTTTATCGTTGTTCGCTGCAGCGGGTATGAACGCCCAATGGACAGAACAAAACACAGGTTTCGCAGAAGCTTCAAGAGGAGTTCAGAATATCGAAATCATCAATGCAAATGTAGTTTGGGCATTAGGATATGATGGAACTACAGGTGATGATATTGTACAAGAATTCACAAGAACTACTGATGGTGGAGCAAACTGGATTCCAGGAACTATCGAAGTTTTCGACCCAAACCTTACAATAACTAACCTATCAGCTGTAAGCGCTACTACTGCATTTGCTGGAGCTGTAGACGCAGAATTCGGCGGTGGAGGTGTATACAAAACTACTGATGGCGGAGCGACTTGGACAAATTCAAATCCTGGCGGATATACAACAGCTGCACCTGCAACATTAACTTCTTATTTTAACGTAGTACATTTCTTTGATGAAAATAATGGCGTTACTCAAGGAGACCCTATCGGTACAGGTAATGGAGAGTTTGAAGTTTACAGAACAACAAACGGAGGAACATCATGGACATTAGTACCAGCTGCTGCATTACCAGACCCTGCTTCTGGCGAATACGGATATAACGGAGGAAACGTAGCTGCAGGAAATACTTTCTGGTTTGTTACCAACAAAGGTAAATTATACAGAACTACAGACATGGGAGCAACTTGGACAAAATTAAACACTCCTATTACAGATTTCTCTGGAACCAATACTGGAGGACAAATTTTCTTTAGTGATAATAACAATGGTATCCTTATAGCTAGGACTGGACCTCAAGCAACAGCAACTTATACTCTTTATAAAACTACTGACGGTGGAACTACATGGGGTACAGGCGCTAGCTACACAGCTCCTTACAGAAACGTAGCCTACATTAAAGGAACTACAGTTCTTGTTGGAACTGGAACAGCTGGAACAGTTCAATCTTCAGCTTACAGCAATGACAATGGAACTACATGGACACAAATAGACAGCGGAACACAAAGAACTTCAATCGCATTCTTAGACGGATCTACAGGATGGGCTGGAGGTTTCACTGATGGTGTTACTGGCTTAGGTGGAATTTACAAATACAGCGGTGCAGCTCTAGGAATAGAAGATATCGCATCTAACAAAACTTTCAAAGTTTATCCAAACCCAACTAACAGCCAATTAAACTTAAGCGGTGCTTCTATCAACGAGGTTGCAGTTTATGATTTATTAGGAAAACAAGTGATGATTCAAAAATTCTCAGCTCAAGACCAAGTTAGCTTAAACGTTTCTGGACTTGAAACTGGAATGTATGTTTTGACAGCTACAAATGATAGCGGAGCTAAAGAAACTGTTAAATTTGCAAAACAATAATTAATAATAGTTTTTAATTACAAAAATCCCTTTCTGAAACAGAAAGGGATTTTTTTTATTTTAATAAGTACTGAGTTGATTCGCTGTAAAAATCTTTAGGATTTTCTGCATGGAGCCAATGCCCTGCATTGGGTATCGTTTTTATTTCAGAATTTGGAAAATGATGCTTGATTGTTTCGAAATCTTCATCCTTAATATAATTTGAATTTCCTCCTCTTAAAAACAATGTCGGTTTTTCGAAAACTGCATTTTCAGGAAGCGCCTTTCCTATATTATCAATTTGTTCATTAAAAACAGGAAGATTGAAACGGAAAGCCAACTGACCTGGTTCTATCCAATAAAGGCTTTTCATTAAAAATTGGCGTGTACCAAAATCCGAAACATATTCTTTCAAAATCTCTTCAACGTGAGAGCGATCTGGCTTCTGGGTTAAATCAACTGCGTTTAATCCAGCCATGATATCTTGATGGTGCGGCCTGTAATATTTTGGACCAATATCTGCCACAATTAGCTTTTCTACTTTTTCCGGATAAGTGGTTGCAAAAAACATGGCTACTTTCCCTCCCATAGAATGCCCTAAGATTGAAACCTTATCCAAATTATTTGTTTGGCAGTACTCCAAAACATCTTTAACCATCGCTTCATACGTAAACTCATCGGAATGAAAACTTCTTCCGTGATTACGCAAGTCTAAAATATGCAACTGAAAACCTTCAGAAGCCATTTGTCCAGCCAAAGTTTTCCAATTGTCCGACATCCCTAAAAAACCATGAAGAATAAGCAACGGCTTTCCTTCGCCTTCTATTTTTGAGTACAACATAAATCGCTTTTTAAATTTTTATTTCAACTTCTGAAGATACATATTGACTACGTTTTCAAGCCCTAGATATATGGATTCAGAAATCAAGGCATGTCCTATAGAAACTTCGAGTAGGTTTGGAATATGCTGCTGAAAAAACTGAATATTATCGAGACTCAAATCATGGCCGGCATTGATTCCGAGGCCGAGTTCGTTTGCCAATTTTGCCGATTCAACATACGGCTGTATGCCATCTTTATTTCCTAAATCATACTCATGTGCAAAAGCCTCCGTATACAACTCAATTCTTTCAGTCCCTGTTTTTTTGGCGCCCTCAATCATTTCAAGAACTGGATCAACAAAAATGGAAGTCCTGATTCCGTTGCGCTGAAACTCTTGTATAATTTCCGTCAAATAATCTTGGTTTTTTATTGTATTCCATCCTGCGTTAGACGTAATTGCATCGTCTGCATCCGGAACCAAAGTCACCTGTGTGGGCTTGACTTCTAAAACTAAATCTATAAATTTTCGCTCTGGATTCCCTTCTATATTGTATTCTGTATATACGACAGACTTCAAATCACGAGCATCTTGGTAACGAATGTGGCGTTCGTCAGGTCTTGGATGGATGGTAATTCCTTGCCCACCAAAACGCTGAATATCTTTGGCAACTTGCAATAAATCAGGAACATTACCACCTCTCGCATTTCGTAAAGTTGCTATTTTATTTATGTTTACGCTTAATTTTGTCATTGGAATACTTTTTGAGAATAATTATTTAATACAAAAATACAAAGTTAAACAAGGCGTTTTGTGCTATTTTTTGATTATTTTGCAACGGATTATCGACAGTAGGCTATGACAGAAATTACAGATTATATCAACAACGACATCAAGGCGATAGCCATTGGCGACACGATTGAATCAGTTCAAGATTTTTTCGCCGACCTGTCATTTTCACATTTTCCAGTTTTGGAAGAAGGAATATACATCGGAAGCATTTCGGGAGATGATGTAGAAACTTTCGATTCTGATAAAAAAGTTAACGACTATCGTTACACTTTGGAAGGTTTTTTTGCCAGAAAAAACATGATTTGGCTAGATGTCTTAGAAGTTTTCGCTAGAAACCATACGAGCGTTGTTCCTGTTCTAGATGACAAGAACAACTATATCGGTTATTACGACATCACTGACATCATCAAATTTTTCCACGAAACTCCTTTCCTGAAAGAAATGGGGGGAATTATCATTGTTGAAAAAAACATTAATGACTATTCCATGAGCCAGATTACGCAGATCGTGGAAAGCAATAACGGAAAATTGCTCGGCTTGTTTGTCTCTAATGTGGAAGCTGACAAAGTTCAGATTACTATAAAAATTACTTTGGGCGCGATGAATGAAATCATTCAGACTTTTAGGCGCTATAACTATGAAATTATTTCAGAACATCAAGAAGACAATTATCTGAATGCCTTAAAAGAGCGCTCGGACTATTTGGATAAATATTTAAACATATAAATCAGATCTTAGATTATCAGAAATGAAAGTAGCCATTTACGGTCAATATTATCAAAATAGCACGGAGCCAATTATCAGGGATATTTTTGTTTTCTTCAACAAAAACAATGTCGAATTGGTTATTCAGGATGATTTTCTAGCCATGCTCTACGAAAAACAAATCATCCAAAAAGAATATAGCACTTTTCATGATTTTAATGATCTTGACAGCAACGTAGAAATTCTGGTAAGCATAGGCGGAGACGGAACTATTTTGCGTGCGGCTACATTGGTGAGGGACTCTGGCATTCCTATTTTGGGAATAAACGCAGGAAGACTAGGCTTTTTGGCAACCGTCCAAAAAGAAAATATCGATGAGCTGATGCAATATATTATCGATAAAAATTATTCCCTTTCGCCAAGAACATTGCTTAGCTTGGAAAGTTCCGAGAATATTCCAGAAATCGAAAATCTGAATTTTGCCATGAACGAAATTTCAGTAAGCAGAAAAGACACTACGTCGATGATTACTATCGAAACATACTTAAATGACGAATATTTAAATTCGTATTGGGCAGATGGCTTGATTATTTCAACACCTACAGGTTCTACCGGATATTCGTTAAGTTGTGGCGGGCCGATACTAACACCTGCGGTCGAAAGTTTTGTCATTACTCCGATAGCACCACACAATTTAAACGCAAGACCTTTGGTCATTCCCGACAACGTCGAGATAAAGCTAAAAGTTTCCGGCCGTGAAGAACATTATCTCGTTTCGTTGGATTCTAGAATAGCTTCAATCAGCAATGACACTGTGCTGACTATCAAAAAAACACCTTTCCAGATCAACATGGTCGAGCTTCCAGAAAAAAGCTTCTTGAAAACTTTACGCACCAAATTACTTTGGGGAGAAGACAAGAGAAACTAAAGAAAATCCCTTACATTTTATACTATCGACACTTAAGTTTCGTTTACTTTAAATCGAAAGAGCCTAGCATTTGCCTAAAATTAAGGATATTTAATTATTAGACAGTTGATAAGTGCTCATAATTGTTATATTTGCACCCTTATTTTTTCATTAAATGAATCGAATAATAATTACATTTTTCTGCATTTTAAGTTTTGCCGTTTCTAACGCCCAGATTCACGAAATCGGAATTTTTGCCGGAGGAAACAACTACATTGGAGACGTTGGTCCGACCAATTATGTCAAGCCAAATGAATTTGCTTTCGGAGTGTTATACAAGTGGAATAAAAGTCCGAGACATTCTTGGAGAATTTCTTATACGCAAGGAAAAATAACATCAGACGATAAGGATTCTGACATGCCCGCCAGAAAACAAAGAGGATTAAACTTTGAAAATAGTGTAAAAGAATTATCTTTAGGCCTTGAATTCAATTTTTTTGATTTTAATTTGCATGAATCGGGATTTTTGCTGACTCCATATGTATATTCAGGAATAAGTTATTTTCGCTATACCGAATTATATTACCTGAACAATCAGTATGAAGAAGATGATAAAAAAAATAGTTTTGCAATCCCAATGACTGTTGGCGTGAAAACCAGAATTGCAGAAAAGCTTATATTAGGATTTGAAGTCGGAGCTAGATATACCTTTACTGATAATCTTGATGGAAGCAACCCGAAAAATGACAGTTTTGATACATTGCGATTTGGAAATTTAAACAGCAAAGATTGGTATGTTTTTTCAGGTTTCACACTAACCTATACCTTTGGGAACAAACCATGCTACTGTGCAGAATAAAGAATGAACTTACTAGAAACAATAAACAAAGACAACCTCCCAAAGCACCTAGCCATCATCATGGATGGAAATGGCCGTTGGGCTAAACAAAAAGGCCTGCTAAGAGCCTTTGGCCATGAAAATGGCACAAAAGCGGTAAGAGAAACCGTAGAAACTTGTGCCCGACTTGGCATTGAAAATCTTACGCTCTATGCTTTCTCTACTGAAAATTGGAACCGTCCGAAATTAGAAGTAGATACCTTGATGAAACTTCTCATAAATTCATTGAAAAACGAGCTTAAAACCCTTACAGAAAACAACATAAAACTTAATACAATCGGCAATTTTGAAAAGTTGCCTTCCTCTGCTCAAAAAGAATTATCCCAAGTCATTTCTAAAACAAAAGACAACAACAGGATGACCCTGACTCTTGCGCTAAGCTACGGTTCACGGGAGGAAATTGTCTCTGCCATAAAGAATATAAGCAGTAAAGTTAAAAATAATATAATTTCAATAGACGCTATTGACGAATCAATTATTAATCAGCATCTTTACACGCAAAATTTACCTGACGTAGATTTATTAATAAGAACCAGTGGCGAACATAGGATCAGCAATTTCTTACTTTGGCAGATAGCTTATGCAGAATTGTACTTTACAGATGTATTGTGGCCTGACTTTAGAGAAAAAGATTTATATGAGGCTATCATTAGTTATCAAAAAAGAGAACGTAGATTTGGAAAAACAAGTGAACAAATTAAATAAACTTTTAATGTTAGACAAAAGCATTAAACTATTCTTAACCGTATTAGTTTTAGGAAATATTTTTCAAGCAAAAGCCCAAGACAGAGTCCCATTTGATCAAGGAAGAGAATATATTCTAGCCGATATAAAAGTTATCGGAAAAATCAGCTATAACGAACAAACAGTTGTTACATTTGCCGGCCTTGAAAAAGGACAAAAAATCACAGTTCCTGGTGAAGAAATCAGTAGTGCCATCAAAAAATTATGGAAACTAGGATTGTTCAATGAAATTGACACCTATATCAATCGAATTGATGGTGACAGTATTTTTATCGACATGCATATCAGCGAATTGCCGAAATTAAGCGAAGTAAAAATACAAGGCGTTAAAAAGTCGAAAGTAGAGGGCCTTATTAAGGACAACTCACTGACAAAAGGCAAAATAGTTAACGAAAATCTTATCACTACGACAAAAAACTACATTGAAAATAAATACAAAAAAGACGGCTTCTACAACACTAAAGTAGTTATCACTACTATTCAAGACACTACAGCTGGTAATGAAGTCAAAATGCTTGTAAACATTGACAAGGGCAGCAAAGTAAAAGTTAGCTCAATAGAAGTCAATGGTAACGAAAAACTTTCTGATAGCAGAATCAGAAAGGCAATGAAAAACACAAAGACAAGATTCCCGCTCCGCTTCTGGAAAGGCTCAAAATACATCAAGGAAAAATATGCTGAAGATTTGGAGAACATCGTATCTGTCTATAAAGAAAAAGGATATCGAGATGCTCGAATCGTATCTGATTCTATCAACTACAACAAAGAAAAAAATACCGTTGCTATAAAACTAAATGTAGAAGAAGGAAATAAATACTATTTCGGAAACATTAAGTTCCTAGGAAACTCGGTCTATACAGATCAAGGACTACAAAAAATGCTAGGCATCAAAAAAGGTGATGTATACAATGGCGTACTGTTGCAAAAAAGAATCGAGGATAAGACAAAACCTGACGGAAACGACATTAAAAACTTATACCAAAATAGCGGTTATTTATTCTCGACCGTAAATGCGGTGGAGGTCAAAACTGCCAATGATACGATCGATTTCGAGATCAGAATTATGGAAGGCCCTTTAGCCTACTTCAATAAAATTACTGTAGTCGGAAATGACAAAACAAACGACAAAGTTATCTATCGTGAACTAAGAACACTTCCAGGACAGAAATACAGCAAGGAACTTTTGATGAGAACGCTTCGAGAGCTTGGACAATTAGGATTCTTCGACCCTCAGGCTTTAGAACCAAAATTCAAAAACGTAGACCCTGCTGCAGGAACAGTTGATATCGAATACAATGTTGTAGAAAAAGGATCGAGCCAGATCGAACTCCAAGGAGGTTACGGCGGCGGCGGATTCATTGGAACGCTAGGTCTTTCTTTCAACAACTTCTCCATAAAAAATATTTTCAAGAAAGACGCCTATACGCCGCTTCCGATGGGTGATGGACAAAAATTGGCTCTTAGACTTCAAGGAAGTTCTTACTTCCAGACGTATAGCCTTTCTTTCACAGAACCATGGCTTGGCGGAAAGAAACCAGTTCAATTTTCAGGTTCTATCTCTCATAGTAAGCAGTTCTTATACACAGGAAATAACGATGTAAACAGAGACAAGAGTTTCAACATCACATCCCTTTCCCTTGGTATTGCAAAAAAACTTAACGTTCCAGATGATTACTTTGTATTATCACAGGCAGTAAGTTTCCAATATTATGATTTGAACAACTATAACACAGGATTATTCACTTTTGGTGATGGTAATTCTAGAAACTTAGCCTACACTATAGGATTGCGAAGAGACAGTAGAGGTTTGGACCCAATTTTCCCAACTTTCGGATCTGAATTCAGCATAAGCGCCAAATTCACATTGCCCTATTCTCTTTTCAATGGTGTTGACTACAAAGACCTTGAAAACAATCCAGAATATCAAAATGAAGACGGCACGCCAAACCGAGCAAAAATTGACCAGAAGAAGTTTAATTGGCTGGAATATTATAAAATTAAATTCAAAGCTGATTGGTATACAAAAATTTATGGTAAATTCGTACTTCGTTCTTTAGGTGAATTCGGTTTCCTTGGAGCTTATAACAATGATAGAGGCCTTGTTCCTTTTGAAAGATTTTTCCTTGGTGGAGATGGTTTAGCGAATTATTCGTTAGATGGCCGTGAGGTAATACAGTTGAGAGGATATCCAAATCAATCGTTGACACCGCTGGATGCTTTAGGAAACCAAAATGGAGCTACTATCTATAATAAGTTTTCATTGGAGTTGAGATATCCGATTACATTGAAAGGTGCGGCATCGATTTATGCCTTAACTTTCCTTGAAGCAGGTGCAGCGTATGACAATTTTAAAGATTATAATCCGTTTGTATTGCAACGTTCGGCAGGTTTTGGTCTAAGAGTATTCATGCCAGCCTTTGGATTATTAGGTATCGACTTCGGACATGGATTCGATCCAATCCCTGGAGGTACACAGAAAAACGGATGGGAAACCCATTTCATCATAGGACAACAATTTTAACAATATAAATTTGGCACGATATTTTCTAATATAACATCAAGAATATGAGAAAACATTTTTTTATACTATTTCTATTAGCCGCTCTTCCAGCTACAGTTGGGGCACAGACTCGCGGTATTCGTATTGGATACATAGACATGGAATACATTTTGGAAAAAGTTCCTGACTATGCTGAAGCCAAAAACCAGCTAGAGCTAAAAGCTCAAAAGTGGAAACAAGAAGCAGAAGTAAAAAGAAATGAAATCAATAAGCTGAAAGAAAATCTGAAAACAGAAAGAGTCTTATTGACCAAAGAACTTATTGAAGAAAGAGAAGAAGAAATCTCTTTCCTTGAAACTGAATTATTAGATTTTCAGCAAAAAAGATTTGGATCTACAGGTGATCTAATCACGCAAAAAGCGGTATTAGTAAAACCAATTCAAGACCAAGTCTTCACTATCGTGCAAGATATAGCTGAAAGTAAAAAATATGATTTTATTTTTGACAAATCATCAGATCTTACGATGCTATTTGGAGCTGAAAGACATAACATTAGTGACCTAGTTGTAAGACAACTTACAAGAGCAGAAAAAAGAGAGCAGCTTAGCAACAAGCAGCTGAAAGAAGAAGCCGAAAAAGAACGCAAGCAAGACATGATTGATTCAAACCCAGATTTGGCAGAAAGACAAAAATTACTTGAAGACAAAAAAGCGGCGAGAGAGAAAATAATCGAAGATAGAAAACTTGCTGCTGAAGAAAAGAAAAGAGCATTTGAAGAAAAACGAGCTAAACTTATGGAAGAAAGGGAAGCGAAAAGAAATGCTGCTAAAACAAAAACAGAAGACGTTAAAAAGACAAGTTCTGAACCTGAAAAAGCGACTACAGAAACTGTAAAAGAAGAACCGAAAGACGGAAACGTAGTAGAAGAAAAAAATACCGCTGCAGCACAAGCAATAGCAGATAAAAAAGCTCAAGCAGAGCAAGCTAAAAAAGACGCCGCTGAAGAAAGACAAAAAAAATTAGACGAGCGTAAAAAAGCTTTGGAAGAAAAAAGAAAGAAAATTTTAGAAGAACGAGAAGCCGCTAAAAAAGAAAAAGAAGAGAAAAAAACTTCTGGAGAAAACAATAACGGGAACTAAAACTAAATTAATATTTAATACTTTAAAATGATGAAACAATTGAAAACTTTACTAATCGCCGCAGCTCTTTTCATTGGTGCAAGCCAGACTATGAATGCTCAAGCAAAGACTGCACATGTTGACGTTAGTGAAATTATGGCTAAGATGCCTGCTATGTTGGAAGGGCAAAAGCAACTTGAAAAATTGAACCAGACTTACAATGCTGATTACAAAACAATGGTTGATGAATATCAAGCCAAACTAAAAAAATACGATTCTGAATCTACAACTGTTTCTGAAAAAATAAACCAAGACAGAGCTGTTGAAATCCAAGACATGCAAAAAAGAATCAGAGATTACGGCGAAAATGCTCAAAAAGAATTACAGCAAAAAGAGCAAGATTTATTCAAGCCTATCCAAGACAAAATCAAAGCTGCTATTCAAAAAGTAGGTAAAGCTAAAGGATACCAATATGTTTTAGATTCAAACATGGTTCTACTTGCAGATGGTCCAAACATCACTGCTGACGTAAAAAAAGAACTTGGTTTCTAATCAATCCAAAATATTTTTAAAAACTGCTCAAACTAATTGAGCAGTTTTTTTTTACTTTTGTTTCTATGATAAACTCAAACCCAATCGGACTATTTGACTCTGGAATAGGCGGAACTTCCATCTGGAAAGAAATTCATCAATTGATGCCTCACGAGAATACTATTTATTTGGCTGACAGCAAAAATGCACCCTATGGACAAAAATCTAAGGATGAAATTATTGCGCTCAGCATAAAAAACACTGAGTATCTTTTAGACCAGAATGCCAAAATTATCGTAGTAGCCTGCAATACGGCAACCACAAATGCCATAAAAGAATTAAGAGCTAAATATGACGTTCCGTTCATTGGAATTGAGCCTGCCATAAAACCGGCAGCAAATAACTCAAAAACCCAGACTATAGGAATCCTGGCTACAAAAGGAACACTTAACAGCGAACTTTTCAATAAGGCAGCAGAACAATTCCAAGACACAAATATTATCGAGCAGGTGGGCTATAATCTCGTAAAGCTCATCGAAGATGGGGAAATGCATTCGGAAGAAATGACATCGCTCTTAAAAACATACCTAACGCCTATGATTGAAGCCAACATAGATTACTTGGTATTAGGATGCAGCCATTACCCTTATCTGATTCCACAAATAAAAGAAATCTTGCCGTCTCATATCAAAATTATCGATTCTGGTGAAGCCGTAGCAAAGCAGACGCAAAAAGTACTAGAGGAAAAAATTGGACTTAATACAGAGCAAGATAACCCAAGTACTATATTCTATACCAATTCAAATCCAAAGGTATTAGAAACAATCTTAGAAAATAAATATACCGTACTTCAAAAGGATTTTTAAGCAAGTCTAAGACACTTACTTTTCTTCTTTTAGCCAACTTGAATACATCACATAATTATTCGAGATACGTTCTATTTCGCCTGCAAAATCCGATTTGTTTATATCCTTTACTTTCTTAGCCGGAACACCCGCATAGATTGTTCCCGATTCAACAATAGTATTCTGCGTGACTACCGCACCAGCTGCTATAATCGAATTGCTTTCAATTACGCAATTATCCATTACGATAGCGCCCATGCCTATCAAAACATTATCCTGCACAGTACAACCGTGCACAATGGCATTATGCCCTATTGAAACGTTATTCCCAATTACAGTTGGGTGTTTTTGGTAAGTACAATGAATAACCGCTCCATCCTGGATATTTACTTTGTTTCCAATCTTGATGTAATGCACGTCGCCTCGGATTACAGCATTAAACCAAACACTGCAGGAAGAACCAAATGTTACATCGCCGATAATAGTTGCGTTTTCAGCCACATAGCAGTCGTCCGGAATTAAAGGACTCTTGCCATTCACAGTTTTTATTAGCATAGGAATATAAAAAAGAATCCCGATAACATTATTACAATTATCGGGACAGAATTAATATCAACTTTAAAATAATTAATTAACAGCAGGACAATTACAATCCCATTTTTCTCTCTTGCAGAATAAGTTCAGACCTAAAGTGATTTGGTGGAAACCTCCATCATCAAACTTTACATCTCCTGTCAAATGGGAGTATGTATAGGCAACCATAAAGTTTTTATAATTCAAGCCCACGATTGGGGTAATGTATTGAAGTTTTTGATCAGAAACACTGTTTCCGTCAAGATATTGGGCGCCATCGAAGCTTCTTCTATAAGACAAACCTCCCCAAAGCTTTCCGAAATCTAAATCTTTGTAGACTTTTAAGTTTACGTCGATAGATTTTTCTTTAGTCTCGTCAACAAGCTGGAATAAGAAAGAAGGCTCCCACTGTAATCTGTCTGGATCTCCGAAAACATAACCAGCACTAAACAAATATTTTCTTAAGTTATCAGACTCATAATCAGTATAGATTTCTCTTCTGATGTTTGAAACAGCATTTTTTACCGTGAAGTGAGCATAAAAATCCAAGTAGTTGTATGAAGCACCAAAATCTACGTTGAAATAAGAATCTTTTTGGTAAATTCCACCTACAACAATTGGATCAAATCCTTCAAACTCAGATTCATCTAATTTACTTTGTACCAATCCTGCGCTCATACCGAATGATAATTGGTTCAAATCATAATCTCCTCTTGAAAATTGGATATGGTGGGCATACGTAAGTTTTGCTCCTACTTGCGAGTGATAACCATTTTTATCATTAAAAAGTATAATACCGACACCCGATTGTTCCCCTACTCTGCCATTAAAGCTCAACGTCTGTAGAGCTGGAGCATCATCCTGCCCAAACCATTGCTGACGAGCAGTTAAACGTAATTTAGCACAATTTGCAGCACCAGCCATTGAAGGGTGGATCAAATAATAATTATCGGATAAATAATCTGAATAAACGGCAATTCCTTCTTGTGAAAACGATATTTGTGACAATAACAATAATAATGCTAAATACCTCTTTTTAAAATTCATGGGGTCTATCTTTTTAATGAAAATGCTCTTAAAACAACCTATCAAAAACCTGCTACCCTTAGATTACCTATTAAACAGGCAGGCCGATTTGATCTAGTAATTTTTCGTAGCGGTCAAATATATAAATTTTTGTGTTAGGTTGGTATACTAATTCGTTAATATTACACACTCTTTTTATATAAACTTTAAGAAAAAAATTAAAAAGCTCTTAAATAATTATCCCGCCACTATTCACTTGGACTGTTAAACAAAAACGAAAGAACTGTTAATTTATTCTATAAAAAACCAAATATAATATTTCACGGAAAATTTCTTTGTTAAATTTGCTAAAAATAAAATCTAATGATACATATTATAATAAAAGAAACTCAAAATCCGACAATATTAAAGTTTGAATTGCCTGATTTTATTACACAAAATGAAAATTTTGAGTTCAAAAATATAGACGAAGCCAAAGATTCTCCCCTTGCCCAACAATTGTTCTATCTTCCGTTTGTAAAATCCGTTTATATCTCCGGAAATTTCATCGCCATCCAAAGATATAATATCGTAGAATGGGATGATGTAAAAGATGCTGTTGCGGAGCAGATTGAAAGTTTTGTCAATAAAGGCGGAAAAATTCTAACTATTACGGAGAAAAAAGTCCAAAAACAACCATTGACAGTTTATGCTGAAAGCACGCCAAACCCATCGGTTCAGAAATTTGTCGGCAGCAAGATGATGACAAAAACGGCGATGGAATTTAAAAACATCGATGAAGCAGCATCATCTCCTTTAGCCTTAGAGCTTTTCAAATTCCCTTACGTAAAAGAAGTTTTTATTGATGAGAATTATATCTCAGTTACGAAATATGCAGTAAAAGAATGGCAGGACATCACCTACGAGCTAAGAACTTTTATCAAAGAGTTCATTGAAAACGGAGGAACAGTTATCGACGAAGACGTAGCTGCGATGAATCCGAAAATCGAAAAACAGAAAATTGAGAATTTCGACAACCTAGATACAACTTCACAGCAAATCATAAACATTCTGGAAGAATATGTAAAACCAGCTGTAGCAGCAGACGGCGGCAATATTCTTTTTGATTCGTATGACGAAAAAGAAAAACGAGTAAAAGTTGTATTGCAAGGAGCGTGCAGTGGGTGCCCTTCTTCAACATTTACCCTTAAAAGCGGCATCGAAAACATGCTGAAAGACATGCTGAATGACGAAGAAATAAAAGTGGAAGCAATAAATAGCTAGCAAAAGACACATTTATTTGCTATTTTTATAAGATAAACAATTTAAAACTAGCAAATTATGTCTGTACTAAAAGTAATCGAGGTTCTTTCTAGCTCTGAGACAAGCTGGGAAGACGCTACAAAAAAAGCTGTTTCTAAGGCATCCAAAACCTTAAAAAATATCAAATCGGTGTATGTCCAAGATCAAAGTGCTACTGTAGAGAATGGAACGGTTAAGGAATTTAGAGTAAATTTAAAACTTACTTTCGAACTAGAATAAAGAAACATAAATCACCTGAATCAAGCGTTTCGAATATCGGAGCGCTTTTTTTATAAAAGAAAGGAGTCTTTCCAAATGAACGATTTACATAACGAAACCAGTCCGTATCTTCTTCAACACGCCAACAATCCAGTACACTGGAAAGCTTGGAACCAAAAATCTTTGGATTTTGCCAAAGAAAATGACAAACTAATAATTGTCAGCGTAGGCTATTCGGCTTGCCACTGGTGCCATGTAATGGAACATGAAACTTTCGAGGATTCTGAAGCTGCCGCTGTCATGAACCAAAACTTTGTCAGTATAAAAGTTGACCGAGAAGAAAGGCCAGACATAGACGCTGTTTACATGAAAGCCGTTCAAATTATGACAGGTAGAGGCGGATGGCCCATGAATGTCGTATGCCTTCCAGATGGCAGGCCTGTCTGGGGAGGAACCTATTTCAGAAAAGGTGAATGGATGGACACTTTGCAGCAATTACAGCAACTCTATCGGTCTAATCCTGAAAAAATGATTGACTACGCCGAAAAATTGCATCACGGAATCAACTCCATAAGCCTAGTACATAAACAAGAAGATGCCGAACAATTTGATTCGAGCACTCTTGCCAACCTTGTTGAAAAATGGAAAAAAAGTTTTGATTGGGAATTCGGAGGCTATAGCCGAGCTCCGAAATTCATGATGCCGAGCAATTACTCTTTTCTACTGCGCTATGCCTACCAGAAAAAAGATAACCAACTATTGGAATTCGTCAACCTGACGCTCACAAAAATGGCTTACGGAGGTTTATTCGACACTATTGACGGGGGCTTCTCGCGATATTCTGTCGATATGAAATGGCATGTACCTCATTTTGAAAAAATGCTATATGACAATGGGCAATTGGTGTCGCTCTATTCAGATGCCTATAAACTCACAAAAAATCCATTATATAAAGAAGTGATTGAAAAAACACTAACCTTTATATCAAAAGAACTCACCAATCGCGATGGAGGATTTTATTCTGCCCTAGATGCAGACAGCTTGACCGTAGATAATCATCTAGAAGAAGGTGCTTTCTATGTTTGGACAAAAGAAGAACTGAAAGCTATATTGAAAGAAGATTTCGAACTATTCAGCATCATCTTCAATATTAATGAATTCGGATTTTGGGAAGAAGGAAACTATGTCTTGATCCAGACAGAATCTTTAGAAGAAATTGCTTCACAATATAAAAAAGATAGTTCTGAGCTTCATAGAAAGAAACATGAATGGGAAAACCTGCTCTATACCGAAAGAGAAAAAAGAAAGAAACCAAGATTGGACGACAAATGTCTTACTTCGTGGAATGCGTTGATGTTAAAAGGATTTGTCGATGCCTATAAAGCTTTAGGAAATAAAGACTATTTAAACAAAGCGTTGCAAAATGCTTCTTTTATAACTGAAAACCTTTGGGCTCCTGAAGGAAACTTGTTGCACAGCCATAATGACGGCAAAAATACGATAAACGCCTATCTTGAAGATTATTGTTTTGTGATTGATGCGTTTATTTCCTTATATGAAGCTACGCTTGACGAGAAATGGCTTCATCACTCAAAACAGCTTGCCGATTATTGCTTCGATCATTTCTATGATACTACAACTGATTTCTTTTCCTTTACTTCCGATATTGATGCCGCGTTGATTACAAAGCATTACGAATTAGAAGACAATGTAATTCCTGCTTCCAACTCTGTCATGGCAAATAACCTTTATAAACTTGCTATTTATTTTGACAATCCTTATTATGAATCGACGGCGCAAAAAATGCTGGGCCATATTCTTCCTAACATCGATTATCCTTCAGCTTTTTCCAACTGGCTGCATGCTTTTCTGAATTTCTCGGATGAAAATAGAGAGCTTGCCGTTTGTGGAGAGCAAGCATTAGCAAATATTTTAATCTTGCAAAAAGACTACCTTCCCAACATTGTCTTTTCTGGAAATGACAAGCCTTCCGAACTACCATTCTTAAAATCTCGATTTGAAGAAGGAAAAAATTTATATTATGTATGCCAAAATAAGACTTGTGATTTGCCTTCTGAAAATCTAGAATTAACTTTGCAAAACTTAAAGTTTTAAAACAAACACGACATCCATCACATTAAAATTATTATAATTTAAGAAAAATTTATTTTTTTAATCAGTAGATTTGATACTTAAATACGAAAACACTTTTTACCATCCAGCATGTTGATTGACACTCAAAAAATAGAAACGTATACAGATCGTTTTATCGCGGTTTTAGTCGATTATTCACCTCGATTAATCGGTGCCTTTTTAATACTCTTTCTGGGATTATGGGGAATCAGACTTTTGAACCGTCTTGCCACCAAGATAATGATCAGCCGAAATCTAGAACCTACGCTGACTACGTTCCTAGCAAATATCTTGATTTGGGTCTTGAGAGTACTGTTATTTGTAATTTTTATCTCCAAACTGGGAGTTGAGACCTCCTCGTTTGTAGCCATTCTTGGAGCTGCCGGTTTGGCCGTTGGTCTGTCATTGCAAGGATCTCTTTCTAATTTTGCAGGCGGTGTTTTGATTATCCTTTTCAAACCTTTTAAAGTCGGTGATACGATTGAAGCTCAAGCCGAAACAGCAAAGGTTTTAGAAATTCAAATTTTTACAACAAAATTACTGACTGCGTCTAATCAGGTTGTTTATATTCCGAATGGCATACTTTCGAACAATAAAATCAAGAATTTTTCGCAAAACAACAGCAGGAGAGCCGATCTTGTTTTCAAGATAAATTATGAGACCGACATAAAGCAGGTAAAAGAGATGCTGATGGAAATCATGAAAAAACACCCTCAAGTGTTAAAAAACCCTGCTCCAGCAGTAATTGTCAGCGATTTGACAGATACTGGCATAAATTTAGTGGCTAGACCATGGTCCAAGAACGAAAATTTTGGAAACATGAGCTCTGATATTTTGGAACAGAGCCTGGCAGAATTAGAAAAAATGGAGAAGAGTCCATTTGTAAAAGCAAGCACATAAAATATTTAACCTTAAAACCTTAAAAAATGAATTTTAAAAGCATCTTATTCCTATCACTTTCATTTGCAAGTCAGATTGGCTTCGCACAGACTGTAAATTATGAGTCAAACAATAGGCGCGTTGAGTCAAATATAGTAACATACGATACAAAACCACAAGGAAGCCAATATATAGATGAGACATTTCTTCCTGGAAGTTACCAAAACAATAGTCAGATTATATTATTAAGATATAATGCCTTTACTGACCAGATAGAGTTTAAAGACTCTGATGACGCAACCAAAAACCTTATCCCTAATAAAGGTGTGCCTATAGTTACTACTAGCAAGAAAAATACTTATGTGTATGAGGACTATACAACTCAAAAAGAAGGAAACAAAACAGGTTATCTGAATCTGATTAGCGAAAACGGACAGGTAAAGATTTATTCAAGAACTAAAGTTTTCTTGAAAGAAGCGGTAGCTGCTTCTAGCGGATATCAGACAGCTAAACCTGCTATGTATAAAAAAGCAACGACAGAATATTATATCAAAGTAAAAGAACAACCTATCGTTTTTATTCCATCAAACAAGAAAGAACTGTACAAACTCTTTCCTGGAAAAGAAAAAGAAGTTACAGAGTACATAAAATCAAATAAAATTTCTTTGGATAAAGAGGAAGATTTAAAAAGTCTAGGTTCGTTTTTAAACACTATTTTATAATCATTTGATCATAAAATCTTTCAAATAAAAAGGCTCAAAGTAAGCGACATCTACGGTGTCGCTTTTTTTATGCTTTTCAAAAGAAAGAAGACTCATTTCTTTGGCAGAAGGATACGTATTTTCTGGATAGTAAACAAATCTCGCATCTTTCAATATATCGGCACACTTTAAAGCGCCGTCACCGATTAAATGGATAGTGCCTTCTAGGTCTAAAAAAGATACTTCGGTGATGATTTCTGCTTTGGTATCTCGTATTCTTTGATGATTCTTGTCAAAAACAGCATTATAGACTTCCATCCTTCTGGCATCAATCATCGGAACAATCAATCCTTCAGAAATTGAAAGCTGAGCAGCCAATACCTCTAGCGTATCAATCGCTATCAATGGAATATCCAAGGCATAACACAAACCTTTTGCAGCCGAAACGCCAATCCTAAGCCCTGTATAAGAACCGGGGCCTTGGCTTACCGCAATCGCGCTTAAATCGGAGAAATCTATTTGTAATTCCTGCAATGCTTCTGCTATAAAAACATGGAGTTTTTCGGCATGTGAATAACCTTGTTCAGCCATTTCCTTGCAAAGAAGTGTTTCTCCTTGCTTGGCAATGCTTATCGAGCAGTTTTTCGTAGCCGTTTCAATATTGAGAATATAGGACATTATTTTTTTGTCTTGCTGTCTTTTTTAACTTCGCCTTCAGATTTGACATGTACCATATCGCCTGAATTTAAATCTTTTGTAACTGTAGCATAAGGACCAATTATTACGACATCGCCTTTTTTCAAGCCAGAAGAAACTTCAATATTGGTATCATCTTGGATTCCAGTTTTTATGACTCTTATCTTTGCCTTATCGCCTACTTTCACAAACACACATTCAAATTTCTTATCAGATTTTGGCGCTTTTTGATTGTTATTTTCGTCTTCTTTCGTACTTATCACCACAGGTTTTGCAGTAGCAGAAGTATCCGATTTCACGACCACAGAACTGATCGGAATAGACAGCACGTTATCTTTTCTTTTGGTCATGATATCGACTGTCGCTGTCATACCTGGCCTAAAAGGCGAATAACTTTCTGGCTTGCCTTCAAGCAAATCAGCATACGATTCTTTCAATATCCTTACTTTTACTTTAAAGTTTGTCACCTGATCTGCTGTCAATGCTGTACTGGCAGAATTTGAAATGCTGGTAACGATTCCTTTGAATTCTTTTTTAAGGTAAGCATCAACTTCAACTTTTGCAGAATCGCCGACATTAATCTTAACAATATCATTTTCATTTACATCGACTTCAACTTCCATGTTGTTAAGGTTCGCTACTCGCAAAAGTTCGGTACCCGTCATCTGTTGTGTACCAAGTACTCTTTCGCCCAGCTCTACGCCTAATGAAGAAATCGTTCCGTCGGCAGGAGCATAAATTGTAGTTCGTCCTAAGTTGTCTTTTGCTTCGTTCACGGTTGCCGAAGCGCTCTGAACATTATAATACGCCGATTGTTTTGTCGCTTGAGCAACTTCATATGAAGAAATCGCCTTGTCCCAATCTGATTTTGAAATTATTCCTTTTTCAAAAAGCGTCTTGTTTCTTTCATAATTTGCTTTTGCTTCTTTAAATTGAGCATCTGCTTGGCTTAAGCCTGCTTTCGTTCCCGAAAGGCTTGCTACAGAACGATTTAGTCCGGAAGTATACAAATCAGGATTGATGCGAACTAGCAGATCGCCTTTTTTAACGACCTGTCCTTCTTTTACAGGCAGTTCTATAATTTCACCCGAAACCTCAGATGAAATTTTTACTTCAATTTCTGGCTGAATCTTACCGGTGGCAGAAACCGTTTCGATAATCGTCATGGCCTCTACTTTTGATATTTCTACCTCTTTTCCTTTTTCTTTATTTCCAATAGCACCTGTCTTGGAAAGTACCAATAAAATAATTATCAGAAGTATCGCACCTCCTAGTATATAATAAACTGTCTTCTTTTTCATAATTTATTGTTTTTGGATAATAGGAATGCCGAAATAGAATTCTAAAACTTTCACCCTAAAGATATAATCGAATTTTGTCCTTAATACTTCAGATTGCGCGTTGACATACAATGTCTGTGCTTGATTGAGCTCAAAGGCATTCATCAATCCTACTTCAAATTTTTCCTTAGCATAATTAAAGGCTTCTGTTCTCGCATCCAATGCTACCAAAGCCGATTCATAGGATTTCAAAGCTCCTTTGGCATCAGTAAAAGCTGTATAGACATTTCGTTCGAGATCCAGTTCTTGTTGGCTATATACGGTTCTTGAACGCTCCAAGGCTATTTTTGAACGCTCGACATTGTTTCTGGCTGACAATCCGTTTAGGATAGGAATGTTCAACTGAACACCGAAAGAGTGTCCTTTGTTATCACTGAATTGATCAAAAACTGGTGCTGGACTTCCTAATAATGGAGACGTATTTGGTGTTACTACATTTTGGTTCGTCCCTTCGACAACTCCTATCACTCTAGTAGGGTTTTGAGGATTCAGTTCAAAACCAGTTACTCTATCCGAATAGGAAGCTCTGGTGCTAAAACTATAAAATCCTTGTAAGCTAGGTTGGTATGCTCCTCGCGCTATTCTTACATCTTTTTCTGCTATCTCTAGGTTTGTTTTGGCAATTTTCAATTCTGCTCTTTCTTCTTTTGCTTTTTCAAATATGGCAGAAGGTGACTGAAGCATTACTTCGCTTTCTCTTACTTCATAATCATTATCTGCGATATCAAAGTCCTGGAAATCTTCTAGCTGTAACAATTGTGCCAAGCTTAATTTTGAAATTAATAGCGTATTTTCTGCAACGATTACTGCCTGTTGGCTGCTTGCTACGGTAGCATTCATATCCAACAGGTCGCCTCTTGGTACAGAACCGGCGTCTACTAAGGCTTCAGTTCGCTGTTTCTGTTTTTCATTATTCTGCAGCTGTTCTTTTTGAACTTTCAGGTTTTCTTTATTAAAAAGAATTTGCAGGAAAGCATTGGCTACATTCAAAGAAACATCATCTTTCATCTTTGACAACTGATATTGTGCCGCAATAACTGAAAGGCGGGCTCTTTTAAGCCTGTTCATGTTTTGCAATCCTTTGTAGATATCGATATTAGCATTTAGGCCTGCAGAAGTAAATTGAACCGTCTGATTCTCTAAAAGACCCGTGGTGATATTTTGGTTCAGACCGATATTCCACGAATGTGAAGCACTTGCATTGATCGACGGCAAGAAATTGCCAAAAGCGTCTTTTTTATCAACAGCTGCGACTTGGCTGTCCAAATCTGCCTGTCGTATAGAAATATTATTATCTAACGCATACTGCACGCACTCTTGCAAGGTCCATTTTTTTGCCTGGGCATTTGATGCAAGCCCGAAGAAAAGGGCAAAAATTAAAACTAGTTTACTGACCAACGTTTTTTTCATAGATAATTACGTACAAAATGTGTAATCGATTGCAATACAAATTTAGTTTTTTTACTTACTTAATAAAACTAATTAGACTTTTAAATCGGGAATCTGTTACAGATTTTTTTTAGAAAGATATTAAAAAATAAATTTACATTTACTTCAAAATTAAAACATTAAAGATATGGGTAAATTCCTAGGCCTATCAATCTCATTACTAACACTCTTTCTCATCAGCGGCTGTTCTACTTCAAAGCAAATCGAAGCCTTAAAACCTGAACCAGATGATGCTTCGCCTTTGGTATATGAAAATTCGACATCATTCATCAACCTCCCCGTAAAAATAAAACTCAAGGACATCGAAAATCAGACTAACAGGCTCTTGAACGACGTGATTTATGAGGACAAAAACATAGAAGATGATGATATACAGATGAAAGTCTGGAAACTTTCTGCCATAAAAATTTCAGAAGAAAAAGGAAAAATAAAAACGGTACTTCCTTTAAAAATCAACATCCATTACAGATACGGAATCAACAAACTTGGGATAGAACTTTATGACACCCGAGAAATAAATATGAATGGCGTTGTTACCTTGCTAAGTGATGTAGGACTAACCAATTGGAAGATGAACACCAACACGACCATAAAATCGTTGGAATGGAATGAAAGCCCGACTATAGTCATTGGCGGAAAAAATGTTGCGATTACGTATCTGATCAATCCAGCCATTCGTATTTTTAAGTCGAAAATCGAGAACAATCTCGACGAAGCCATCAAAAAATCAATGGACTTCAAGCCTAATGTGCTGGATGCCCTAGAAAAAATATGTACGCCATTTCAGATGAGCGAGACATATGATTCATGGCTTCGAATTGTGCCAATCGAACTTTATACGACTGATGCCAAGCTTCAAAAAGAAATCATTTCTTTTGAGATGGGCTTGAAATGCATCATGGAAACAATCGTTGGACAGCAACCAAAAAACAAGCTCGACAGAGACAAGATGGTCTTAAAGCCGGTAACCAAAATGCCGGATCATATTTCTGCCAATATTGCAGCTGTTTCTACCTATCAGGACGCTTCGAAATTAATGACTAAAAACTTTCAGGGACAAGAATTTGGTTCTGGAAAGAAAAAAGTGACTGTCCAAAAAGTAGACATCTGGCAAAAAAACAATAAGATGATTATCGCACTGGACCTTTTAGGTTCTATCAACGGAACCATTTATCTTTCTGGATTTCCACAGTATAATGATGCTACGAAAGAAATTTATTTCGACCAGCTTGATTATGTGCTGGATACTAAAAATAAGTTGATCAAGACCGCAAACTGGCTGGCTTCTGGAATCATATTGAGGAAGATGCAAGAAAGCTGTCGTTATTCGATCAAGCCTAATTTAGAAGAAGGCAAGAAAAACATGATGGGCTATTTAAAAAACTACTCTCCAATGCCGGGCGTTTTTGTAAATGGCGCCATTGATGATATCGAATTCAAAAGGATACAGCTTACTAACAGAGCCATTATTGCTTTTATCAGCGTTAACGGAAAAGTAGACGTCAGTATCGATGGATTGAAATAAAAAAAAGCCTGAATTATTCTTCAGGCTTTTTTTGTGTTTTCATTTTATAGATTGCATATCCCAAGATTCCGACTAAAATATACGGAATAACCATGAGATAGACGATTCCGTCATTGACCGCTTCTGCTTTTATGCCGCCTTCTTCTGTTTCTAGAACTGCACGGCACATGGCACATTGGGCGTTTGAGTCCAATGAAAAGAACAGCAAAGCCAGAAACAGGAATATAGATATTTTTTTAGTGTGCATAATATGGCGAAATCATCAAGTAAACAATAACTCCGGTAACCGCCACATAAAGCCACATAGGATAGGTTATCCTTGCCAGCTTTCTGTGTTTGTCAAATCGTTCTGCCAACGCTCTTACATACGTTATGAGAACAAAAGGAATGATAATGATTGACAAAAGAATGTGCGTCAACAGTATGAAAAAATACACATATCTCAGAGCTCCTTCTCCTCCATACGGAGTACTATCGGCCGTCATGTGATACGCCACATACATCGCTAGAAAAGCTACAGAGCATCCGATAGCCGTTTTCATTAAATTTTCGTGTAATTTTCTTTTGCCGTTCTTGATTGCCCATACAGCCGTAACTAGAAGGACCGCAGTGATTCCATTTATCGTTGCATAGATCGGCGGCAGAAATGATAAAGGTTCTACATCATACCCAAAATCTTTCAGCTTTACGCCAAAAAGAATAGCTACTACGACAGGAATGGCTACAGACAATACAATAATCCATTTTCTATATTTCAGCTCAACAGCATTCAAATTATTCTCCATACTTATTCTTCTAATAAAATTGCTATATCTTCCTTGATGGCATGAATGCCTGGCTTGTATTTTCCTTGCAAATCATCTTGGAAGCCTTCTTTGTCTTTATAATTTAAGCCGGTATAAAAAATAATTGGATTTCCTGATTTATCTTTTCGGCTTCGGATATTACCTTTTTTATCGACTAAAGCAAAATAGCCTGAATGTTCAAATCCAGCATCACCTTCTTTCTTGCTTTCGCCAGCATAAATATTAAATCCTTTATTTGCGATGTTGTAAATATATTCTTGGTCGCCAGTAAGGAAATGCCAATTTGGAGAACTCACTCCTAATTGCTCCGCATGTTTTTTTAAGACTTCAGGCGTATCATTTTCTGGATTGATGGTAAAAGAAGCGATTCCGAAATCAGCATTCTTTCCAAATTCGTCTTCAATCAACAGCATATTCTGATTCATCACTGGACAGATGGATGGACAGGTCGAGAAGAAAAATTCTACTACATAAACTTTACCTTCAAAATCTTTATTTGAAATTGTTTTTCCGTTCTGATCCGTCAAGCTAAATTTTGGCGCCGCACCGATCTTGACAATGTTTTTAGCTTCGTCAGATTTTTTCCCTTTCACAGGAACATTCAGCCTGTCTTGTACCGAAATGTCATGGTTTTTTATTCTGTCGATGATTTTTGGAATCGCATAAATTCCGAAAACCAAAATAATAAACGAAATGCCGATGTATGATTTATTTTTCATCTTGTTAGTTATATCTTCCTTTTCATTTCTGTTTTTGGATTGTTCTTTTTCAAGGCAGCGCGATATTCGTAAAGAATAATCTTGACATCGTCGCTCATCTCATTATGCAAATCGGCAGCAGAAATGGTATTATAGCCTTCTTTGTATTCGTTTTTACCTTCAAGGTTTTTTCCTTTTCTTCCTCTCAAGTTTCTTTCCTTGTCAACGATATAGACATTGGCAGTTCCTGAATTCGCATCAAGCTGCCCGACCAAATTTAATTTCGAATAGTAGTCTTTTATTTCGTCTGGAGCGCCAAAAACAAAAATCCATTTAGAAATATCTTTGTCTTCTGCAATCGGTTTTAGCTTATCCATTAATTCCTGAACCTGGCCTTCGCTTCCTTTTGGAGCAACCATTACAAATTGGAAGTCCTTAAAATTTTTATTTTTATTGTAAATCTTCTGGTTTAGGTTAAAAAAGTTTCCTTCGTTATAGATGACCTTGCTTCCTGTAAAGCCTAAAATCGTAATCTTATCGTTAAGGGTTACGGTTTTCCCATCAGCCGTTTTCCATTGCGAAATGTCAGGAATTTTTTCAGTTATAGTCGGAAGTTTTGCAAAACTATTGATACCGGAAGCAAAAAAAAGATAAGCAACAATTGGAAGTATAAACAGCGTGAAAAGGACTATATTTTTTTTCATTGGAATGAAGAGGTTATTGCAGTGCAAAAATAAAAAAAGACGGTGTAATACCGTCTTTTTTTGTGATTTAATATGCTGTTAAAAATTCCATTTTATCTGAGAACTCTTGAACACATCAAAAATATAATTACCTTCAACTAGTAAGATGAACACTAAATAGATAATTAAGAAAACTAAAGGTGCCACAATACTCCACCTAAGATTACTTTTCTCGCCTTCAAGGTGCATAAATGCCCAAACGATATAATATGCTTTATATATTGTCAACGTGATGAAAAGCCAGTTCAGCAAATTCATTTGAAGAAACAATGTGTCGTGCAAAATAGCTGGCTTGAATATACCAAATGCGACCTCTACGATGGTTACAACAGACAATATTGCAAAAACCAACCAAATTCTTTTCGTATTAGAAACGTGCTCGTGTGCCATAATAATAATTCTAAAAAATTAAACTAAGTAGAAGAATGTAAATACAAATACCCAAACTAAATCGACAAAGTGCCAGTAAAGTCCCACTTTCTCAACCATTTCGTAGCTTCTTCTTTTTTCATACGTTCCAAGAACGACATTTAAGAAAATCAAAACGTTAATCAAGACTCCTGTGAAAACGTGGAATCCGTGGAAACCTGTAATAAAGAAAAAGAAGTTGGCAAATAATTTTTGGCCGTATTCGTTTCTGATCAAGTTAGCGCCTTCAACAACATAGTGAGCATCTGCAAGTCTTTTTAGAGATTCTTCTCTAGTCAAGATTGTCTTGTGCTTGTGAGTTGATTTATTTAATTCTGGATGTAATCTTGTATCTTTTAAATTGGCTTGCGTTGGGTGATAGATAATTTCAGTTCTAACCAAAAGATCTGGACGTGCCTTGAATCCTTCTACTACTTCATTAACAGAATATCTAGGCAATGAGCTTTCGCTTGAAAACCAAACACCTTTATTTCTTGTCAATTGCTCTCTATCTTCGTGAAGCGTTGCTGCAAAATCTTCTAATTTTACTCTTTCGCCTTTTGCATTTACGAATTGAAGGATGCTTCCTCCTTTAGTTTCGATAGCACCATATTCACCTTTAATGAAGTTTTTCCACTCCCAAGCTTGCGAGCCCAAGAAAATTCCACCACCAATAATGGTAAGAAACATATAGATTGCCACTTTCTGTTTTTTCATTTGGTGTCCGGCATCAACAGCCAAAACCATCGTTACAGAAGAGAAAATCAAGATAAATGTCATCAAGGCCACATAGTACATCGGAGCGTTCACGCCGTGCATAAATGGAAAGTGGTTGAAAACCTCGTCCGCCAAAGGCCAAGTTTCAATGAATTTATATCTTGAAAAACCATACGCAGCAAGAAATCCAGAGAATGTTAAGGCATCAGAAACGATGAAAAACCACATCATCATTTTGCCATAATTAATTCCCATCGGCTCATTGCCGCCTCCCCAAGTTTTACCTTCACTATTTGCAGTAGTAACAGTCGCTCCCATAAAAGTTATTAGTTAAAAAGTTCCCAAATTTACGTTTTTTTCTTATTTAAAGAAATATAAAAATAAAAACAAATACAGCCACAAGAAGTCAAGAAAGTGCCAAAACATCGCACCTAGCTCTATTCCAAGGGTTTGACTTGAATTGTATTTTTGTTTAAAATGATTATAAATTATGATTAAAAGCGATATCAAGCCCCCGAAAAGGTGGGCAAAGTGAACCAGCACTACAACATAGATAAAAGAAGTAGTCACGGTACTTGTCGGACCTGTAGGATTTAGGCCCATTGCGATCATCTGATTAAAGCCTTCAAATTGCAAGAAGACGAAAAGCAATCCCAATGCAAAAGTCACCAGCAACAGCGAAGTCGTCAAGCTTCTATTGTCTTTTTGAATAGCTTTCTTTGCAAAATGAAATGTCAAACTACTCACAATGATTACGATTGTACTAGCAATAAATGCGCTTGGCAAATCAAAATCTTTAAGCCAATCTGGTCTTGAAGCACTAACAACATACGCACTGGTCAAACCAGCAAACATCATCGTCATGCTAATCATAGCAAACCACAAGATCAGTTTATACGATCTTGCTTTTCTTTCTTTATGCTCCGTAGCAGTCATTCCTTTAATTGCCATTTCCATTATCGTAAAAATTTATCTGCTATATAAACAATCTGTAGCAGGGTGATATATGAAACGCTCACAAGCATTAATGTTCGCGCCGCTTTTGTTTCTCTAGACTTATATAATTTTACTGCGTAAACCAACATCCATATTCCTAATAGAAGTACGATAACCGCAGCAACCGGACTCAATTGCAGCTTGCTTCCTACCAATCCGATGAGCGGAAAGAAGGCCGGAAAAAGAGAGGCAACAATAAGCCAGATCGTATACAATATAATTTGAGTCGCAGTAGTCTTGTCTTTCTTTCCTGTTGGAAGCATAAAGAAGCCTGCTTTTTTATAATCGTCGAATAAAAACCAGCCTATGGCCCAAAAATGCGGGAACTGCCAGAAAAACTGAATCAAGAAAAGCGTTCCAGCTTCAATTCCGAAATCATCTGTTGCAGCAACCCAGCCCAACATAAACGGAATGGCTCCTGGAAAAGCACCTACAAAAACAGACAAAGGCGTCTTTGTTTTTAAAGGCGTGTAGACACTGGTATATAGAAAAATTGAGATTGCCCCAAACATTGCCGTCTTAGGGTTGATATTGTAAAGAATCACCAAACCAAGAATAGTCAAGGCACAGGCAATGATAAAAGCTGTATTCACAGACATTCTTCCTGAAGGAACAGGACGGTTTTTAGTCCTATCCATCAAAGCATCTAAGTCTTTTTCGATGATTTGATTGAATGCATTAGAAGCACCAACCATGCAGTAGCCTCCTATCGAAAGCATGATCAAAAGCGACCATTGAAATGGATGGTTTTCATCAAAACCAAGCAGGTATCCGGCAATAGAAGAAAAAACTACGCTAACCGCCAATCTTGCCTTCGTGATTTCTCTGAAATCTATATAGAGGGATTTTAAGGAAAAGTTATTTGCTGTAGTGCTCAATGCTGCTTTCATTTGGATTTTGAAATCTTGCGCAAAGATACTGGTTCAGAAAGAAAATCACAAAAAACTAATCACAAAAAACAAAGGTTTTATAAAAACAGATTTTTTAATGAAAAACTATTTTTCTTTAAGACGCTTTAGAAACTCTAAAAATCAATTAATAATCAAAATACCAGTTAAAGATATCAGCCCTCAAACCTACAGAAAACCAGGTCGTATTTTCTTTAAAAGTAGTTGCTGTGTCCATCTTCGGGTTAAAGTTTCGGTACACCAAACCAGCAAAAAGCTTCAGGTTTGTTGACGGATTGATGAGATAACCAGCCTGCAAGTCTGCAATAAGAATCGTTGTCTCGTTTCCTTGGCCCGTCTTGACTCCGGTATCAAAAGGTCTTCCGATTTCATAGTCCTTATAAATATTCCCTCCGTAATTGAAATTATTGTCTTCGGTATCGAAATCTAAGCCTCTTTTACCGTATGTCAATTTCGCATCGGCAAACCATCTTCCTTTGAAATATCTAGCCACTGCGATAAACTCCTTGAAATTGCCTCCCCATTGATGCCCCATGCTTTGGTTGCTATGCGCATAATTCGTCAAAGGATCGCTATGGGCATACACATACGGACGCACGTGATTGTATTCCAACTGCAGCAATAGGTTATCAATATTAAAAGCATCGAAATATTTCGCACCTAATTGGTAGCCAAACTTATTTTTCCAGCTTTTTTCTCCTGCTTTCATGTCTGAAACTGAAAATTCATCCAGCAAGAACTGTCCGTAGAACTGAATTTGATTGCTGAATTTGTATTTTGATGTCAGCCCCAAAAGCGCATTCCCGCTTTTTGACGACGATGAAAATTCAACCGCTCTGTAAAAAATTATCGGGTTTATAAAACTAGCATCAAAACCACGGTCATTTTGGTTCGACCATACTACGGATTCAAAGAAACCAAGATTCCATCTTTTTGTTATGTTCCAGCTCAGGTAGTGGTTTGCCATGAATTTTGTAGCATAGGTATTGTCTTCCGTAGCTTCTTGGCGCACGTCCTTCAGCCACATATATGTATTCGTATATTTTATCTTCCAAAAACGGGTATTGATTTTAAAGAAAGGATACGGACTAGTTCCATCGCCTTGCAATAGCGAACGGTATCCGTCGCCTAAAAAATTCCTGCCATAACCCAGCTGCAGATTAATGAATTCGCTCGGAGTATATGTAATGTTGGCTTCCGCCATTGGAAAATCATACGCATCTTCCTTGAATCGCTTAGCTATTCCAATTCCAGGAATAACAGCCGGATTTCCTCCAGAAGGCTTTATAGATTCGACATAACGATTATAGTAATCGGCAAAACGGCCTTGACTTTCGTAGATTGTTGTCGTAAAGCTTAACTCTTTACCTATCTCTCCTTGAACTTGAATACCGCGGGTGTTCTGATAGGTGTAATTTGCCTGGCTTGGATCGCTTTTCCCCAATCTCAAATCCAAGATAGGATTCATCGTAAACCAATAGCCTTCACCTTGAATCGCTACGAGGTTTTCATTCCACAATTTTCTTCCCCACCAGCCTTGCTTGTTTTTTTGGATGGCTTGATTGGCCTGATTCAGATCATAATATTTTGAAACATCAGCATAGGTATATGGCTTAGACGCCGTATGATTATTCGCTCCTACTTGATTCAAAGCCCTGTCGAATTGCGCATACAAGCTATGCGAAAAAGGAATATTCAGATGGCTTTCCAACTGCGGATTGTTGAATTTCTTATAGATGATGCTATCAAATTCCGTAAGCTCCTTGCTTCTGTCTTTGATAATAGAATTTGTTTTTTCTTTTTCAGCAGCAAACACAACCGCTTCTTGCTTTTCTAATGGAATGGCAATCTTGATCGTATATTTTGCATACGTAGGATTTCCGTTATACGTAGCCGGCTTTATCTTGGGCAGCTGAGCAAAAACTCTTTTGCTTTCGTCTGCCAATGAAGCATGGACCGCATCTACATACTGCACTTTAAAAACTCCTGCCGTATCTACTTCAAAAAGGACGATGACCTTACCGACATACTTTTTATCTGTAACCTCTTGTGGGATCTTGAAATTGTTAAACACAAAATCCTGCAGCTCGTTGTAAAAGCAAGCTTCTAGATCTTTCGACTGCTGTCCTTCACACTTTGGAAAAACAGGAAACTGCTCTCTTTCTCCAATTCTATTTTGAGCCAATAGGGAATGGCCGCATAAAAGCAAGATGGCAATCTTTAGGATGTTTTTCATGTCTCGTCTTGCTTGTCGTTTAATAATCGCTATCTGCGGCTTCTCCGTTTGCAATCGCTTTCGCAGAGGAAGTTCCGATTCTTTTCACGCCCAATCGAATCATTTCTTTGGCTTCTTCATGGGTTCTTACACCTCCTGCTGCTTTTACCGGAAGCGGCGACGCATTCTCCAGCATCATGATGATTCCAGAAACTGTGGCTCCGTTCGGAAGGTTGTTTTCTGTCTTATAAAATCCTGTCGATGACTTGACAAAAACAGAAGCATAGTTGTCTTCTGAGAAATTGGATATCACTACATTTTTCACCAAGCAGGAAAGATGCATAATCTGCTGGCTGTTCAAGGCCGCAATTTCGATAATCCATTTTACGATCTTATGATTGGAAAGTCCCAATTGGGTTCCTTTTAGTACCTCTTCTTTTACCAGATCGATTTCTCCTTTTTTGAAGGCTTCATAATTGCATACAAAATCCAGCTCGTCGGCACCATCCTCCACTGCTTTTTGGGCTTCTTCCAACTTATGCTCTAAAGAATAATTCCCTTCTGGAAAACCGATAACCGTTCCGACCAAAACTTTTGATCCGGCATTAACAATCATTTTTTTTGCCAGCTTGACTTGATCAGGGCGAATCATGATCAGCTTAAAGCCTTCATCAATTGCTTCTTGCACAAAGCCTTTGACAATCACTTCGTTTTCTGCTTCGCTGATTCCTGCCTGTTCAGGCGTCTTTAGGTAGGTTGAATCTAAATATTGCTTGATATCCATATGATAAAAATAAAAAAATCCCACCGAAGCGGGACATTTTCAGATTAATTTTTAAATCTTTTATTGTAAAGCGCCATTATTGCTAGTCCTAGTAACGCGCCAATCGTATTCGCAATAGCATCTTTCAAATCTGCCTGCCTATTTTCGGTAAAAAGAGACTGACATACTTCGATCAATATCCCGAAAGAAACAGAAAGAAAAAACACGGAAAGAAAAAGCGTCCTTGTATTTTGTATGCTTGATTTCAGGTACTGAAACCATAAGATTGAAAAAACGGCATAAAAGCAGAGATGTACAATCTTGTCGGCTTGGTCGACGTTAACTACTGGAACTTCTGTCATGCTCACCAAGCAGGCTACTGTAATGGAAATAGTCCAAAAAAGTGCCAAGATGAGAAACAGCGTTCTTTTTTTGTTAGGCTCCAATTAGGCTTTTATATGCTTCGCTATCCAACAAACCTTCCACTTCAGAAGCGTCAGAGATTTTCACTTTTACCATCCAACCGTCACCATAAGGATCTGTGTTTACTTTTTCAGGAGAAGTTTCAAGCGTTTCGTTAAATTCAACGATTTCGCCAGAAAGCGGCAAGAATAAATCCGATACGGTCTTTACGGCTTCTACTGTACCAAAAACCTCATCTTTATCTAATGTCTGGTCAAGAGTCTCAACCTCTACATAAACGATATCTCCTAATTCTTTTTGTGCAAAATCTGTAATTCCTACAGTTGCGATATCGCCTTCAATACTTACCCACTCGTGGTCTTTTGTGTACTTTAAATTTGCTGGTATATTCATTGTTTGTTGTTTTGGGCAAATGTATTATTAACTTATAAATTTTTAAAATGTTTTCGACATTAATTTCCAAAGTTATATCGCAATGTGAAACCAGAGCGGATATTGGTCAATGGGAAAGAAGTCGAGATTACTGCTTTTGAGAACGAATGGTCGTAATAGAATATCGCTGTCAGGTTTTTGCTGAATGCGTAATCTGCTGTCAATTTCAGCGACCAGATATTCTGTCCTCCAGCAAGCTGGTTGTTATCATAGTCTAGATATCTTACGATTGTATTTGCTTTTCTTAAAGAGAAATCGGCTTTGATATTGATATCGCTTCGAATCGTATTTGTCGGGTTGTCTGCCAATTGCGACGTGATCACGACATCTTTGAATCGATACCCTAGACCGATAATGTACTCCATTCCTTTTACTTCCGTCAAAAGGTTGTTGTCAAAACTCATGGAAAGCGTTCTGTCTTTTTTAACCTCAGCCAACACCTTGAACGAATTCTTCATCTCAAAATCGACTCTTACCAGTGGATTAAACTGTTCTACAAGGTTGACATTCGAAATGATTGTCTTGCTCAACAAGTTACCGCTTGCATCAACCGCATCACGGTTTTGGTCGTACTCAAAATTAGAACGGAACGAGTTGATCGTATACGATGCTCTATAGCCGTGCTGTAAAGAGAAACGCTTGAATCGGTCTTTAAAGAATTTATAGCGCATCAATCCGTTGTATTTCACATTCCAGTTTGGAATCGGCACATTTCTGAAAGCACCTAACGAAATTCCGCCAGCATCTGCTCCTGTATAGGCTGCCAAGAACGAAGGCAATAATACTGACTGGCTGTTTTTTCCGAAACCGACAGGGAAACCGTCTGTTGTTCTAGGGAAATCAGAAGTTCCGTAATAGTTGGTTGCCAAACGATCTGCTACAACAAGTCGATTGGTTCTGAAATCATCAAAAGCCGCTGATGAATTCTCATCGCTTTTTCCGAACGACGTCTTGATCATTACCGTCGAGATCGAGAAGTTACCATAATTGTAAGGCGATCTTGAATGGTAGTTACCGTCAGCCGCATCAAATTGCTCCGAGAAGTTTTCTGTATACGAACGGTCTGCTGTCAAGTCGATCTTAAAGTCAGGGAACAAATCTACGTTTGCAGTTATGTTCAATACTTTAGAAGAAACCTGCGTAAAGTTTTGGTTGAATTCTTCATAATTCGTCAACCAGCCTCTTTTTGCTGCTTCGTATCGAATATCAGCCTGGCTACCTAAAACGAATCCTAGTGAAGGTTTGGTCGTTCCTAAGAAACCTACGCCTGGCGTAAATCCTGGCAGTACTGTACCTTCATTTTGTGTATAGTTAATCTGTACGTTCTTAACGCTGGTCAAGACGCCAATCAATCCATCCATGAATACGCTGTTGCCAGATGTTGGCGGCTTATTCGTATTTGTGATTTTTTCGCCTGGTTTTGGAGGCGCTTGTGTTGCTGGTCTTGTTGCCGTTTTTGGCTTTTTAGTCAGTCCGATATATTTATACAACACATCCATATTCAAGGCTGTATTCAATCGGTGCGCTCCTGCATTTTGGATGGTATTTCCTAAACTAAAGACTTCGCCACCAACCTCAATATTCGCCATCGCATCGGTTGCACGCTGCCAGCTGTAATCACCTGTATACGAATACGTCGATTTTATAAATCCAAGAGCTGGAATTTTGTTCAACGGCAAATCATAATTAACAACCAACTGCTGCATGTGCTGGTTGGCCTCACCAATATTCCAGAAATCATCCCAGATGGTAAAGTCTTCCATCGGAACTCCGTTCTCATCTAAATAATTACGGACAATATTATTAGTAGAAGCTGTATAATTAATCTTCAATGCTCTGGTCAGGTTATAGTTGAAACCGTACTGGTAGTTGAACATATAATTTCTTCTGTACAACGGCGTCAATCCAATTCCTTGAATATCTACGTCTCTATATTCTTGCTTGTTGTATTGTCTGATAATATTCGAGCTGAACGAAATCGTAGAAGGCAGGTAATTAAAGTTGAAGTCGCTCAACAGTTTCCAATACTGGCTTTTCTTCATGAATTTTGTCTTCTTGAACGGCTCGACTGCTTTTGGCTGGAAGGCAAAAGTATAATCGACAGACGTTCTTACTTGCTGGTCTAGCAAGTTCTCGATTTCATAATCATGGTGCTCTGTTTCGTTGAATGAATATGACAACGTCAAATTCTCTGGGTCATAGAAGTGCGGCTTCTGCTCTGCTCCTCTTTCTTTTTTGACACCGATAAAGTTGATACTTTTTCGCTTCGTATAATCAATCGCTCTGCTTTCGATGTTGCTTCTTTCAGCAGCATCGGCAGTATTATCTAATAACTGATCCAAACGAATATCTTGGTTGAACGGATCGTATTCTGGAGTAATCTTTTCTTCACCGATCGCATAGTTGAACGGAAGGTTGATGCCCCATTTCTTAGGAAGCAGCTTGCCTAAATTCACGTTCGTCACGATATCATATTGCTTGATGTCTTCACGGCTTCTTTCGTTCGGGCCTTGCTCTAACGAACCGAAACCTTGCGTACTCATTCTACCTGTTGCAGAAATGGTTGCAAAATCGGCCAAGTTACTATCCAAACTTGCGATAGCTGCCATTCCGCCTTTGTTGTCCATATCTGCCAAACGAAGCTCATTGAACCAAACCTCTCCGCGAATATCATCGGTATGGCGGTTTTTCAAACCAACCATCAAGGTTCTTACCAATCCGAAGTTAGGATTTCCTTTGATACCTAATCGCAATGGGTTCACTCTTCCGGCCAATGAAGGATCTAATGCAAAATCGTCTACGTATTTAACTCCCAAGGCATCTTCAACCAACAAGGTGTTGTTCGGATCCATGGCTAAGATTTTCAGCTTCGTCAATAATGACAACGCCAAGTCAATCTCATTCGCTTCTGGCCAGACTTGTTCTGCTGAGAGCGACTGGTTTTGCGGCGTTACTTTTAATGGAATCTCTACTTGGTAGAAGTTCTGCGTAAAGTCATTACCAAAACGGATGAAGGCTACCATCTGGTCATCTATCAAAGGCTGCACGTCTGTAGGCACAGGAAGCGCTTCAGCATGCAAGAACATTTTTAATTTCTTGAACTGACGCATGTCAACGCTTACGTTTTTAAAGACACCTCTAGAATCTCCTGGCTCCAAACCTCCCAATCCTGGAAGACCTGGGCTTGCTTTGGTCACTCGTAGAGAAAGCGACTGCTCGTTTTGGTTTATGATAGTGTTGCTGTTATACAACTGCTCTCTCACAACTCCCGGAGGCGTAACATATTTGATTGGAGAACGATCTCCATTTTCTTGAATGTTTACGGCCAATACATCCAAAGCGGTATCATCAGCATTGTTGATGTCGTCGTCTTGTTCGTTTGGATCTAATGTTTTCACATATCGTCTCCATTCCCCACGAACTAAGTCTAAAGCTCCGAAACGCAACGTCACTTGGTCGTTAAATCCGGTCACGAACATTCTCATAAAACGGATCGATCTGAAGTCTGAAATGCTTCCGACCGTATTTTCTGGCTGCGATACTGGAATCTTGAACTGAATCCAACGCGCTCCCGTAGTTTCTTGTCCAGGGATGCTTGCCGTAGTTTCTCTAATATCGGTAATGTATGGATTAGAACCTACAACCATGTTAGGCTGTACGTCAATGCTGTATTCGTAATACGCATTGATTTCGTTCATCGTATTGTCTCTGTTGATATCCTCTGTATCTGGCAAAGTTGTAGAACCTCTGTTTGTATCGCTCAAATCTACCGGCGAGTTTCCTTGAACACCGTTGTAGTTTTTGTAACGCTGGATAACATCACCCGTAGCGCTTAAGAAATACTGGTAGTTATCTGCCGCTGGATCGGGATTAGAGGCAAAAGCAGGAAATTGCGCTGCTTCTTCTGCATCGTTCAAACCGTCGAAACCGACATCTTGGAATTGTCTGTTACCGTTGTTGGTATCAAATGCATAAATCAAAGATTGCGAAATCGGAATCTTACCCCAGATGGTAGAAAACGTTTGCTGTGTTGAACCGGCACCTGGAAGTCCATTCTCGTATTGCTTTCTTCCGTCTTTTAATACGTCTTCCGAAATCTCTCCAAGGTTGAAATATACTTTTCCTGTATTGGCCGGATTGGCAGAACCTCTCTGGTCATTATAATACGGATCCAGAAGCCAGAATTGGATATACTCCACATTCGACTGCTCAAAGTTCGTAGAGTTGATCGCCCTCATGATACCTCCAAAGTTATCGACTGCCTGTTCTGGCGTGAAACTGTTGGTGGCTTGCGCTTGAGGATTAAAGTTATAAGGACCTCTTTCGCGAGGGAAATACGTCAAGTCTAATGTATTGATAACGGTCTGTTGTCCTACGGCAATATCCGTTACAGGGAATAGCTCTCGGCTATAAATCCTTCTGGTGCTGTACAGCTTCAGGTCGTCTTCAGTAACGCCGCCCGGTCTTTGTACGTAGAAAGTCGGATCGATAGAATACCAAGCCAGTTTCGCTCTTTTGAAACCGTAGTTTATCGTCGTCAAAGAACCTCCAAAATCATTATAGTCGCTTATCGTAGGTTTTTCTGGTACGCTCGAAAGGCTCCATGCAAACGGAGAACGCATATCGATTGTAGTCTGCGATCCTTCAAAATCGTCTACATATATAGTAGATTCTCCTTGGAATTGATCTGCTTTCGGGGTATCTGGCTTTAAGTAGGCAATCTCTCCCCTAAACGAGATATTCGAAGGAACATCGGTATCCACATTCGGCAGCTTGTTTACCAATCGCGTCAAGAACGGAACTTCTGTAGAGAAGTTGGTATTTAAGCCTATGATTGTATTGTTTACAGATTCTTGTCCGTAGTTTGATTTTTGCGTAAATGGTCTTTCGCTCATTTTCAGCAAGGTCGCACCAACAATAAATTTATCATTGAATTTATGCTCTACGTTAACCCCGAAGAATCTTCGCGTCTGCTGTCCGAAAACAGAATTGTTTTCTAACGAGATTTCAATCGGTGTTGATTGTAGTGACGCATCTAGGATGTTTACTCTACCCAATTGGTAGTTTACGGTATAGTCAACGCCTTCTACTAAAACTCTTCCTCCAGCAGTTACAGTAACCGAACCTTGCGGTACGTTGAACGCACCAATCGCAATTCCGTCGCCGCTGGTCGATTTGAATTTTCCTTTTAATTGGAACTTGTTCTTGTCGCTATCTTGAAGTGCGGCAGCCTGCGTGCTGCGATACATCGTTCTGTAAACGTATTTGTTTTGGTTGCCGTTGTAGTTTCCTATAGCTGGCGCGTCGTAATCTTCCGTTGGGCTGGTTCTCAATTTGTTGAAAAGGTGCTCCCCGAAAGGCTCTACTGTGGTAAAGATGATCCTGCCGTTTTGCTGGTCGACCGTAAGTCCTGGCACGAAATCGAAGAATCCATCACCGTTAGGCTGCGGGTCATTCGTGTAATTCAGCCTGTCGACGTTGAAAACACGCAATAAAGGTGTTTGTTCTACATCGGGCGGCAATGGGTTAGACGCTGCTGGAGAAGCTGGCGTAATATAGTTCAACGGAGAAGGATCCGTGTACATGATGTTCAGTTTGAAATCTTCCTGCTCTAATTGGTATGCACCTGGCAGCGAATAGATGTTTTTCATCATCAAATTCCACACCGGCTTGTTTACGTTGGTCAGGTTGCTTTTCAGCATTTTCAAGATCAAGCTTTGTGTTGTCGGAATTCCGTCGCTTACTTGCGTAGCATCTACTCCGTCTGTACCAAATTCACCTACTTGATACACTTGGTCTCCGATCGTATATTGGTAGGCAACTGCCAAGACCTCATCATTTGAAAGTCGTTGCGAAAGGGAGATATAACCCAATTGCGGATGGAACGTAAATTCGTTTGCTGCTAGTTTTCTTGCATTCTCTAATTTAGAGTAGTCTGTTCCTTCGCTTACCGTAACGCCTGTAAATCCGGAACTCGCTGTAGAAATCTCACGGATGTTGGAGTTTAAGACTCCAGTCGTTCCAATCTTCCCTGGGTCAAATCGGTTGTTCGAGTTTTTTGACGGCGTATTCGCAGCGGCAGTAAAGAAGCCTGCAGGAACTGGCGTAACCGATACGACTTCGTTATCGTTTTGCCCCGTCAATTGTGCTTCTCCTAAATCTTGAAGCGCGATAATGTTTCTTAAGTTGTTGTCTGTAGTGCTGACTCTGTTTTGGCGGTTGGTCACCCAAACCTCAATTCTTGTAATCTGCACACGGCTGTCGATCAAAGGATAATTTCGGAGCGACCTGTCGTATTGGTTTCTAAAATATTGGGATAAGAAGAAGTGTCTGTCGGCATCATAGTCCAAAGCAAACAATTCATATTCTTGTACCGTTCCTCCGCCTTGGGCCGTAACCGTTTTGGTTTGTGATTTTTGCTCGGAGAAAATTCCAGTAATCGTAGTCTTTCCAAACTGGAATTGCGCCTTAACCCCGAAAAGGCTTTGCGCACCACGAATCAACGTACTGTTTAACGGCAAGCTTACGTTACCGACTTCGATTTTCTGTATGATATCGTCTTCTGTCGGAGTATATTCTAATTTGATTAAGTTCTGGAAAGCAAAGGTCGATTCGGTATCGTAATTCGCATTTACATTCAGCCTTGTTCCGACTTTACCGGTAAGGCTCATGCTGATTCTTTGGTCGAAGTCAAAAGTGGTTGTCGACCTGTTTCTAGGCGACAGGGAAGGGTTGTCTTGTTTGGTGTGGCGGATTCCTAAATCCATCTCCACAGAACCCGTCGGTTTTACGTCGATCGTGTTTCCTCCAAAAATAGTCTCAAAGAAACTGGAATTGACATAGTACCGGGGCAATAGGTCTTTTTTCTTGGCATCGCTGCCGTCTTTCTTGCCATCTATGGCATCTGATTTTTCCTTGAAATACTTGCGCATCGATTCTCTCAGCACCAATTCTTCATACTCTTCTGGCGTAAGTACTACAGGATAATTTATATTAAAACCGTTTACGGTATTGGTATAAATATAACGATTGGTAATCGGGTCATACGTGTATGCCTCAATAATACTAGGTGGGTTTTTAAGTTCGACTTTTCCTACCGAATATCCAGTTTTAGTAGTATCCTGAACTTCCTCATCTTCTTGTGCTTGTATGGTTACACTAAAAAATAACGAAATCAGCCATAGGCTAATTTTCAAGTTACAGGTAATGCCTTTAGTATAGTTTGTTTTCAAGTATTATAAGTTTTTTAAGGCTTGTTTAATAATGTTTTCAATGCTTGCATTTGGATTTTCCTTAACAATCTTTTCTACAGTTTTTTCCGCCAATTTTCTGTTAAATCCAAGAACTTCCAAAGCAGATAACGCTTCGTCTTTGTTTGTATTGTACTCTGAAATAGAAACTTCATCTAAATCATACACTTTTAACACTTTGTCCTTCAAATCCAATATGGCTCGCTGTGCTGTTTTGCTTCCGATGCCTTTAATAGACTGTATGGTCGCCACATCTCCCGAAGCTATGGATTGAATGATCTGTTTTGGCTCTAAAGAAGAAAGCATCGTTCTGGCAATGCTGGCTCCGATGCCGGAAACAGACAAAAGCATCTTAAAGATTTCTCTTTCTGATTTTTCGGCAAATCCAAACAGTGTATGCGCGTCTTCTTTGATCTGAAGATACGTGTAAAGCTTGATGTTTTCTGTATCGGGAAGTAAAGAATAGGTATGAAGCGAAATATTGATATGATAACCCACTCCGCCGCAGTCAATAACTACGTCTGTTGGATTCTTTTCCACTAATTTTCCTTGTAAATGCGCTATCATCAATTGTTAAATAAATCCAAATGTAACGAAAAAGTTTTATTGTGCCTCATCTAATTGCTTATCAGCAGAAAAATACGCTAAAAATTCACTTTTATAGATTTGTGCTTTTTTTCTTTCTCTTGTGCATCCACGACTGCAACGGCTGCCATGTTCACCATTTCTTCCACACTGGCTCCCAATTGGAAAATATGCACCGGCTTGTCCATTCCCATCATGATGGGCCCGATAGACACAACTTTATCTAATTCTTTCAGCATTTTGTAATTGATGTTGGCCGATTCCAAATTAGGAAAAATCAGGGTGTTGACTTTTTTGCCTGCTAATTTAGAAAACGGGAATTTTTTCTGCAACATCTCTGGATTCAATGCAAAGTCGGCTTGGATTTCTCCGTCTACGGTCAAATCTGGATAGTATTTGTGAAGGTACGAAACGGCTTCGGACACTTTTTGGGCGCTCTTGTCGTTAGACGAACCAAAATTAGAGAACGACACCATCGCAATGACCGGTTCCATACCAAACAGGCGTACCGTTTTTGCCGTCATCAAGGCAATCTTTGCCAAATCGTCGGCGGTAGGGTTCGGATTGATAGCGGTATCCGAAAGAAAGATAGGGCCTCTCTTGGTCATCATCATGTTGGTGGTGGCAATTCTGGAAACGCCAGGCGCTTTGTCGATAAGCTGCATCATCGGCTTCACGACAGACGGATAGCTTCGCGAATAGCCGGTAACCAACGCATCGGCTTCGCCTTCATTGACCATCATTGCCGCAAAATAATTTCTTTCGCGCATCCACTTTTGGGCATCGAGCAAGCTCGTTCCTTTGCGTCTTCTGGATTCCCAGAACGAATTGGCATAGCGCAATCTTCTTTCGTCTTCTTCTGAAGTCTTTGGATCGATAATCACGACATCGGCATCAAAGCCTAATTCGTCTTTTAGTTCTAGGATGATCTCTCGGTTTCCGAGAAGAATCGGGATTCCTATTTTTTCTTCCAAAACAATCTGGGCCGCTTTTAATACGTCCAGGTGATCTGCTTCTGCAAAAACCACGCGTTTTGGATCGGTCTTGGCACGGTTGGCCAACAGACGCACCATCTTGTTATCAGAACCCAGACGTTCCATCAATTCTTCTTCGTATTTTGCCCAGTCGTGTATCGGATTAAGAGCGACACCTGATTCCATCGCTGCTTTAGCAACAGCAGGCGCTACAACCGAAATCAATCTCGGGTCAAATGGTTTTGGAATGATGTAATCTCTTCCGAAAATCAGCTTGGTTTCTCCGTAAGCAATGTTTACCTGCTCCGGAACGGATTCTTTTGCCAATAAGGCTAATGCTTTTACCGCAGCCATTTTCATGGCTTCGTTGATTTTTGTAGCACGAACGTCAAGCGCTCCTCTAAATATATAAGGGAAACCTAATACGTTATTCACTTGGTTAGGATGGTCAGAACGTCCTGTAGCCATGATGATATCTTCGCGCGTATCGATAGCCACGTTATAATCGATTTCTGGAATCGGGTTGGCCATGGCAAACACGATCGGGTTGGCTGCCATTCCTAATAACATTTCTGGCGACATGATGTTTCCGGCAGAAAGTCCAAGAAACACATCGGCACCTACCAAGGCTTCTTGCAAGGTGATGTTTTTAGGCCCTTTTGAATATCTTTTCTGTAGGTCAGACAAGTCGGTTCTGTCGGAAGAAAGGACACCGTCTTTGTCGAACATGATGATATGGTCTGGGTTGATGCCCAACAACACATATAAGTTGGCGCAAGCCAAAGCAGCCGAACCGGCTCCTGAGACTACGATCTTTACATCTTCTATTTTTTTATCGGCTAATTCTAGGGCATTGAGCAATGCCGCAGAAGAAATGATTGCAGTTCCATGCTGGTCGTCGTGCATTACCGGAATGTTCAATTCTTCTACCAGCCTTTTTTCGATTTCAAATGATTCTGGCGCTTTGATGTCTTCCAGATTGATTCCTCCAAAAGTCGGCGCTATATTTTTCACGGTTTCGATAAACTTTTCGATATCTTTTGTATCTACTTCAATGTCAAAAACATCAATATCGGCAAAAATCTTAAACAGCAATGCTTTTCCTTCCATTACTGGTTTTGAGGCTTCCGGACCGATATCCCCTAATCCTAAAACGGCGGTACCGTTTGAGATTACGGCCACCAGATTTCCTTTGGCTGTATATTTATAAACGTTGTTTACGTCTTTTACGATTTCTAGGCAAGGTTCGGCAACGCCAGGCGAATAGGCCAATGACAGATCTCTTTGAGTTGCGTATGCTTTTGTAGGAACCACCTCGATTTTCCCCGGCGATGGCTTTGCATGATATAATAACGCTTCTCTTCTTTTGCTGTACTTGTTCATCTTTGTATATTTTATTCGGACTTACAAAGGTAAAAGTCTGAATGAAACTGAGAAACTTTTAATGCTATTCTTTTATAAAGTTTATTGTCCCTGCTTATTAGGATTTTTTTTATAAAACTATAGCGGCTTCAAAAAGACTTTTGTTTGACAGCAGCCCTTACTTGCTTTCTGAAAAACGGCCTGTCTCTTTATGCTTTTTACGGGAAGATGGGCATAAAAAAGCGCAAAACCCTGCATGGAACTGATGCGGTGCACTATAGCATCTTATCCAATGCATACAACATCAGTGGGGTTCTGTATAGCATTTAGTAGAATACCGTATGATAACAGCGGCATTCCGTACAGCATTCTATAAAATGCTATACGGAGTCAGTGCGATGCTATATAGCATGATGCTGGTGCTACACAGCATTTGGTAAAATACCATGCTGAACCGGAGTGATGTCATGCTGAAAGGAGTTGTTGCAGTACTCCATCTGCAAGATGTCTTATAGCACCTGTTCTATATAGCACTATACCGACGGAGTGTTATAAAGACCCGCACGACTGCTACAGTACAAGCATCAGATATAGACGTCTTATCTAGGAATTATGATTAATATTTTCTAACATTGTGTCTAGAATAGGCCTTTGCCGATCGTCCACAAATTCGTTATCATTATGAAAAAACTGCTTTTAGTATTATGTGTCCTTGCTTCCAGTCTTCAATCTTGCCAGAAAGAAAAGGGGGAAGCTTCTAAAAAAGAAGATGAAAAATTGAAAACAGTAGTAGAAAATTATTATCAGGAAAGGCTAAAGCTTTTTCCTTTGGAAGCGACAAGTGCAGGCGACAACCGCTACAACAATTTGCTCCCGAATGATATCAGTGACGATTATCTGGCGAAGGTGAAAGCCTTTTTCACGAAATACAAAGAGGAAATCGCAGCATTTGATGAGGCAGATTTGTCTGAAAACGACAAGTTGAGCAAAGCCATCTTGGCGTGGGAATGTGATGTGAATCTAGAAGCCTTGACTTTCAGAAAAGACCTGATGCCGATCAACCAGTTTGAAGGCATTCCGTTAACCATCGGCCAATATGCCAGTGGTTCGAGCGCCCAGCCTTTTAAGACGGTGGAAGATTATAATAATTGGCTGGAACGACTAAAGGGCTTTAATGACTGGGTGATTACGGCCGAGGCAAAAATGAAGGAAGGCGTTTCAAAAGGATATGTACTGCCGAAAGCGCTGACGTTAAAAGTAATCCCGCAGTTGAAAGATCTGGCTAAAGAGGACAAGACGCATATCTTTTATGCGCCGCTGAATGCTTTTCCGAAAACATTTACCGAAGCAGAGAAAAAGACAATTACTGATAAGTATACGCAGTTGATTACTGAGAAACTGGTACCGTCGCTTAAAAATCTTTATGCGTATGTCAGCACTGATTATCTGGCAAAAAGCAGAACGACAAGCGGTATTGCTGCTATCCCGCAAGGCGATGCGTATTACAAGCATTTGATCAAACGTTATACGACCACCGACTTGACTACTGATGAAATCCACAAGTTAGGATTGAGCGAAGTAGCGCGAATTTTGGCTGAAATGGAAAAGGTGAAAAATCAGGTAGGATTTAAAGGACCGCTGAAAGACTTCTTCAATTATGTCCGCGAGAAAAAAGAGCTGATGCCGTTTACGGAGCCGCAGCAGGTGATCGACAACTTTAATGCGATACACGAAAAGATGAAGCCGAACTTGGAAAAGCTTTTCGACCTAAAACCTAAAACGCCTTTTGTCGTAAAAAGAACGGAAGCTTTCCGCGAAAACTCGGCCAGTGCCGAATACAATCCGGGTTCTGTTGACGGAACAAGGCCAGGCGTTTTTTATGTGCCGATTCCGGATGTAAAAAAATATAATTTCTATGCCGATGAGGATTTGTTCCTGCACGAAGCGATTCCGGGGCATCATTATCAGATTTCTTTACAGCAGGAAAACACAAGCCTGCCGGAATTCAGGAAAACCATCTGGTTTAATGCCTATGGCGAAGGCTGGGCGTTGTATACCGAATCGCTTGGAAAAGAATTGGGCTTGTACCAAGATCCTTACCAATATTTTGGAATGCTGAGCGCCGAGATGCACCGCGCCATCCGTCTTGTCGTAGATACGGGCATGCACACCAAAGGTTGGACGCGGGAACAGGCGATACAATATTCTATGGAAAACGAAGCGGAACCTGCCGAAAGTATTGTGGCAGAGATCGAGCGTTATATGGCAATACCGGGCCAAGCCTTGTCGTATAAAATCGGACAATTGAAGATTAGAGAATTGCGAGCGAAGGCGGAAAAAGAATTGGGTGCTGCATTCTCTATCAAAGAATTCCACAATCAGGTGTTGGATTCGGGCTGTCTTCCTTTAAAGGTTTTGGAGGATAAAATCAACGCTTGGATTGCGAGTAAGAAATAAAAACAGGAAGGCCTTTTCTATTGCATTGTTCGTACAAAATACCAAATGACCTAAGCATCTTATTGGTTTTTAAACCAGTACATCTCTAGGAAGGATTTCAAATATTCTTCTTCAGGATCATTTGTTCTTATATGGATCGAATAGGTATTGTCTCCAAATTCTAGATTATAATTTATGCCATCCATTATATTGGAATTGGTATGATTTAGTCTTTCAGCATCCAAGAGTTTTAACTTGCTTACAAACCTATCGAAAACTGAACTGGGAATCGACGACTCTTCATCGTTGGTTTGATTGTTTACTGTATAGTGTCTGTGTACGTAACTAATCGTATCGTTTATCTTATAGAATACGACTTCCGTCAGTCTTTTTTCTTTATTGGGATATAAGTTACCACGATTGATTTCAAGCCTGATAAAGCTGATTTCCAGTTTTTTATTCAATTCATAGGTATTGTCTTGCGAAACTGCAATATGGGCAAAGAAGATGGTTAGAATCAAAAAGAATGCTTTCATGACTTATTTTTTGGTTATACGAATTAGTATAATAACGTCTATTTCAAGAAATTAATATTGCGTTTCAAGCCATCGTATTTAGTACGTTTGACGGCAGAGTTTTTAAAAACGGCACGAAACGTATCTTCTGTGATTTCTTCCCAGTCTTTTTTGGTCATGGAAAGCAAGTCCGGATTCGGGTTAAACAGGGGTTCACTGTGCGGCTTTGAAAATCGGTTCCACGGACAGACGTCTTGGCAGACATCACAGCCGAAAGCCCAGTCGTCAAATTTCCCTTTCATCTCTTGGGGAATGTTTTCTTTTAGTTCTATCGTGAAATAGGATATGCACTTGCTTCCGTCTACGACATAGGGCGCTACGATGGCTTCGGTGGGGCAGGCATCGATACATTTGGTACAGGAGCCGCAATGGTCGGTTACGGCAGTGTCGTATTCTAGTTCTAAGTCGACAATCAATTCGGCAATAAAGAAAAAGGAACCGACTTGTTTGCTCAGCAGATTGCTGTTTTTTCCGATCCAACCCAAGCCACTTTTGGCTGCCCATGCTTTGTCTAAGACGGGTGCCGAATCGACAAAGGCACGTCCTGAAACTTCGCCTATGTTTTCTTGGATGGAAAAGAGGAATTCTTTTAGTTTTTCTTTGATGACAAAATGATAGTCTTGTCCGTAAGCGTATTTGGAGATTTTATAGGTGTCAGAAACTTGGGTCTGCTCTGGATAATAATTGAGCAATAGGGAAATCACGCTTTTGGAATCATCTACTAATAATGTGGGATCAAGTCTTTTGTCAAAATGGTTTTCCATGTAGGACATTTGGCCGTGTGCATTGTTTTTGAGCCAAGTTTCCAAACGAGGTGCTTCTTCTTCAAGAAATCCAGCTTGAGATATACCACAAGAAATAAATCCGAGGCGCTGGGCTTCGGATTTTATGAATTGCGTGTATTTTGATTTAGGATTTATGATTTTAGATTTAGGATTATCATTCGTTTAGACGGGATTTTATCTTTTTTATTGTGCTGACGAAGATTGCGGTTAGTTCGTTGCCTTCTTTCCAGAGTACATTTAGTTCGGAGTCATCCATCCATTTTTTCTCTTGCTTGATTTCCAGCCAAAATAACGTTTCGTCGGCTTCTTCAATAACTATAGCCATTTTAGAAATAAACTCCCTATCGCTTCTTGCCCTGCATACGGCTCTATAATTAGCTCCAACCGAAGTACCGCTTCTGACAATCTGGTTAGCAACAGTTCTTCCTGATATTGAATTTGGTAATTTTTCTACCACATCAATTATCCGCAAAGAAAATTTCTTTGTTCTTGTTTTTAATTCTTCCGAGGTCATGTACATTCTTTTTAAATGGCTTATATCGTATCTCTTCAAACAAACAGCTTCAACATCAATCAAAAATCCTAACTCCTAAATTCAAAAAAGACCACCTTGTATATTCGTCCTGATTTTCCCTAAATGCTTATAGGCTTTCTCCGTTACTTCTCTTCCTCTCGGCGTTCTCATGATAAAACCCTCTTGAATCAAGAACGGTTCGTACACTTCTTCTATGGTTTCGCCGCTTTCGGAAACAGCGGTTGCCAAAGTAGACAGTCCAACCGGACCTCCTTTGAATTTATCAATAATAGTCGTCAGGATTTTATTGTCCATTTCATCAAGGCCGTGGGCATCGACATGGAGTGCTTTTAAGGAAAAACGAGCTATTTCGATATCGATCTTTCCGTTGCCTTTGATCTGAGCAAAATCTCGCACCCTACGCAGTAATGCGTTGGCAATACGCGGAGTACCTCGGCTACGGCCCGCAATTTCGATGGCGGCTTCCATGGTAATCGGCATCTTTAGAATGGCCGAGCTTCTTTCGACAATAGCGGTCAGAAGTTCTGTCGTATAATATTGCAGTCGGCTTTGGATTCCGAAACGGGCACGCATCGGTGCGGTTAGCAATCCGGAACGTGTTGTAGCTCCGACAAGCGTAAACGGATTCAGATTCAACTGAACGGTTCTTGCATTCGGACCTGACTCAATCATGATATCAATCTTGAAATCTTCCATAGCCGAATAGAGATATTCTTCGACAATTGGGCTCAGACGGTGAATCTCATCAATAAAAAGCACATCGCGTTCTTCTAGATTGGTCAGCAATCCTGCCAAGTCGCCCGGCTTGTCCAACACAGGGCCTGACGTAATCTTGATGCCGACGCCTAATTCATTGGCCAAGATATTCGCCAATGTAGTTTTTCCCAAGCCCGGAGGCCCGTGAAAAAGCGTATGGTCAAGTGCTTCGCTTCTAAGATTGGCGGCCTGTACAAATACTTTCAGGTTTTCCAATACCTGTTCCTGTCCTGTGAAATCATCAAAGGAGAGTGGCCTTAATTTTTTCTCTAAATCAAGTTCTTCGGGATTGTAGTTGCTGTTTGTTGGATCTAGATTCGTATTCATCTGGCAAAGATAGAGAAAATGTTGATTTGAGAATTTGCTAATTAGCCGACATTATAGCCTTTGGCTAAAATAGATTGCCATTCTGGATGTCTTTTTAGGTAAGCAGCTACAAACGGACAAAGGGGCGCTAAAGTATAGCCGTTGTCTTTGATGTAGTTCAGGGCTTTTTTGACCATGCTTCCTCCTACTCCTTTGCCTTCTAAAGATTTTGGAACTTCAGTATGTGTAAGGTACATGATGTTGTCTTTGTTGATGATGTATTCAATAAAGGCGGTATGATTTTCGACTTCCATCTCAAATCTTCTTTTGTCTGGATTTTTCACTAATTCTATAGCAGCATATTTATCGCTCATGGTAAAAATTTTAAGTTTATAGGTATGAGGAAAGGTACACAAAAAATGACTTCTATCAAAATAAGGATTTTTTAATATCTTTAACAGAAATTAACAAGCTAACTTTAAACTTTTATATGGAAAACCCGCAAGAAGACAATCATTTAAAACGAGAATTAGGATTATTGGATGGAACCATGCTGGTCGTTGGTTCGATGATCGGTTCGGGAATCTTTATCGTAAGTGCAGATATCGCCAGACAGGTAGGTTCGGCCGGATGGCTGACCTTGATCTGGGTCATTTCTGGATTGATAACCGTCATCGCTGCCGTAAGCTACGGAGAGTTGAGCTCGATGTTTCCGAAAGCGGGCGGACAATATGTCTATCTAAAAGAGGCTTACAACAAGCTGATCGCGTTTTTATATGGCTGGAGTTTCTTTGCGGTAATCCAAACGGGTACCATTGCGGCTGTTGGTGTTGCCTTTTCTAAATTTGCGGCGTATCTGTATGAGCCTTTGAGCGATGAGAATATCTTGTTGTCTATCGGTTCCTTTCAATTGAATGCGGCACAGATTGTTTCTATTATTACTATTATTATTCTAACGTATATCAACAGCCGAGGCGTAAAAAACAGCAAGACGTTGCAGACCGTCTTGACCATTATTAAAATCTTGTCTTTACTGGGGCTGGTTGTCTTTGGACTGCTGCTTGCTGCCAAAGCAGATATCTGGAACGCGAACTGGGCAGATGCTTGGAATACGAAATCATTTGATGCAAAATCGGGTTCTTGGCTGCCGATTAGCGGTACTGCCTTGATTACTGGAATTTCTGCCGCAATGGTGGGTTCTTTGTTTTCGAGCGATGCTTGGAACGGCGTGACGTTTATTGCTGGAGAGATGAAAAATCCGAAACGCAATGTAGGATTGAGTTTGTTCTTGGGCACTTTTATCGTGACGATTCTGTATATCTTGGCCAACCTGATGTATCTTGCCGTGGTTCCGTTTGAAGAGATTGCTTTTGCTAAGTCGGACAGGGTTGCGGTAGTGGCTTCTACTTATATTTTTGGAAACATCGGTACCTTGATTATTGCGATCATGATCATGATTTCGACTTTCGCTTGTAATAACGGCTTGATTATGGCCGGCGCAAGGGTTTATTATACGATGGCAAAAGATGGATTGTTTTTCAAGAAAGCGGCTGTGTTGAATACGGCCAGTGTTCCGGCTTGGGCTTTATGGGCGCAATGCATTTGGGCTTCTGCTTTATGCTTGACAGGAAAATATGGCGCTTTGTTGGACTTTGTGATGATTATCGTTATCATCTTTTACATCTTGACGATTTACGGAATCTTTATTCTTAGAAAGAAAATGCCCGATGCCGAAAGGCCTTATAAAGCTTTTGGCTATCCGTTCTTGCCGATGCTTTATATCATCGCGGCTTCTGCTTTATGTATTTCGCTTTTGATTACGAGGTTTGAGACTTGCGGCTGGGGCGTGTTGATTATGCTGGCAGGGATTCCTGTTTATTATTTTACAAAGCCAAAGACGCAAGAAGATTAATCTGGATGAAGCTAAAGGAAATTTTAGAACAGACTTCGCATCGGCCTTGGGAAATTCCAAAAGGCGGCTGGCGATTTTATCAAGAATGGAATGATGTTTTATTTTTACATTGGCAAGTAGATTTAGAAGAGCTAAAAAGGTTTGTGCCAAAAGAATTGGAAATCGATTTGTTTGAAGGCAAGCCTTGGGTTTCTATAGTTGCTTTTGCAATGGAAGAAATTCGCCCCAGATATATGCCTGCTTTTACGCCAATTTCAAACTTTTTAGAAATCAATGTTCGCACATATATCAAGACAAAAGACAAATCGGGAGTTTATTTTCTCAGCATGGAAGGCGGGAAAATCTTATCTTGTAAAGTAGCAAAGCTTATCTCTAGGCTTCCTTATCGCTATTCAAAAATAAAACGAGAAAAGGAATTTTACCGTTCTATGAATAGCGAATTTGGTGATGAATTAGACATCTTGTTTAAAATAGGAAAGCCTCTCTACAAAACAGATCTAGATCGATGGCTGACAGAACGGTATGCTCTTTTTCAAAACGACGGAGGCTACATCAACGAATATGAAATTCATCATCAAGAATGGCTTATGAATGAGTCATTGATTGAAAACATCACATTGTCTTATCCGAGATTCGAAAAACTGATTGGAAGAAAACCTGATTTAGCTAATTATTCTAAAGGTGTACAGGTTATCGCTTGGGGAAAGAAAAAAACACCTAAAAATTAACTTGCTACTACACACTATACTTTAAATCGATCAATACTTTTAGCTATTGTTGTTTTATCTGCTTCCGAGATGGCCAATTTCAATGCATTTTGAAAATGAGCTAAGGCTTTCTTGTTATCAAGACCAGTATGCAGGTGGCCTAAGAGCGAATGATAGAAGTGATTGTCTGTTAGCTGCAGTTTTTCTGCTTCTTGTATGGCTTGCTGCTTGCCGTGCACTTTTGCCAGCGCAAAGGTTCGGTTGAGTGCGGCTATGGGCGAATATTCTAAAATAAGCAGGCTGTTGTAGAGTTGCAAGATGTTGTCCCACTTTTCAAGTGTATCTTCTTTCTGCGTATGCCAATAGGCAATGCCTGCTTCGAGATGGTATTTTGTTACGCTGTTTCCGGTGGAAGCTTGGTTTAGGAAGTGAGTTCCTTGAAAGATTAGGTCTTGGTTCCAGCGGGTTTCATCTTGGTCTTCGTATAAAATAGTTTCGCCATTTTCGTTAGTCCGCGCATCAAATCGGGACGAATGGAAACTCATCAGCGAAAGCAGCGCATTCACGGACGGCTTGTTGGTGGTTTTGTTTTCTATAAGGAGGAAAGTCAGTCGCATCGCTTCGGCACATAAGTCTTTGCGCAAGATGGTATTTTGGGAAGTCGAATAATAACCTTCGGAAAACAACAGATATAAGGTCGTCAGCACCGGCTCTAGTCTTTCGTTAATTTCTGCTACTGTTGGCTGTTCGATTTTGATGTTCTCTGCTTTCAGTTTTTCTTTGGCCCTGTTGATTCTTTTGTAGATTACTTCTTTATTGGTCAGGAAAGCATCGGCAATTTCTTGGATTCCAAAACCGCAAAGCAGGTTCAAGGCCAAGGCTATTTGTGATTCTGCAGAGATATTAGGATTGCATACGGCAAAAATCATGGCCAGCTGGCTGTCGCTGATATTTTTGGCGGACAGGTCGACAACGAGTTCTTCAGACTTTTCAGAAGCGTACTTTACTTCGGGCGAAAGCTTTTGGTCAAAAAAAGCATCCCTCTTGAGGTAATTTTTGGTCTTATTTTTTGCAACGGTATAGAGCCAAGCGGTCGGGTTTTCCGGAATACCTTTCAGGCTCCAGGTTTCGGTTGCTGCCAAAAACGTATCGCTGACAATGTCTTCGGCTATTTCGATATGCTTGATTCCAAACAAATAACAGAGTACCGAAACTATCTTTCGGTACTCTGTCCTGAATAAGTTGTGCAAGAGCTGGTCTTCCATCTATTTTACTATTACTCTGTCGGAATAGCCATTCGTACTTCTACAGTGGCTCCCCATTTTAAGATCGGACATCCTTTCGCGATTTCGACTGCTTCGTCATAATCTTTGGCTCTAATAAGAAACAAGCCTCCTACGGATTCTTTTATTTCGGCATAAGGTCCGTTGGTTACTAGATTGTCTTGTTTTACGACTCTTCCGTCAGCATCCCATCGCTTTGGAGGGCTTACCAATTTGTTTTGGGCAGCGATACCTCCGATCCAGTCTTGAAAAGGCTTGATAGCGGCTTGCATTTGCTCTGGGGACGGCACAGCGTCTTTGCTGACCATATCTCTTCTGATAATTAATACAAATTCGTTCATCTTGTTATTTTTTGTGGTTCTTAAAAGTAATAAATGTTTCTAACTTGGAATCACCCAAATTGACCGACTTTGTAAGTTCCTACACCGTGAGGGAATGCAATATTGATTCGGTTCCAAGTGTTGATTGTTGTAATCGCCAGCGTAAGGTCGATGAATTCTTGCTCTGAAAATTGCGCCGCTGCCTCAGCATACACGGCATCGGTCACCTCGCATTTTGTTACGGCTTCGGCCCAAGCAAATGCGGCTCTTTCACGCTCGGTGTAATAGGGTGCTTCTCTCCAAGCACTCAAACCGTATAAGCGTTGTTCTGTTTCGCCTTTGGCACGCGCATCTTTTGAATGCATGTCTAAACAATAGGCACAGCCGTTGATTTGCGATACTCTGAAGTACACCAGTTCTAAAAGTTGTAGCTCAACAGGAGATTTTTTCAGATAAGCTCCGATACCGAAAAGCGTTTTCATTGCGTCTTGTCCTTTTACATGGACGTTGATTCTTTGTTCCATTTTATGTAAAGTTTTAATTGTTATATACTGTAATGACAATCGAGATTTTAAAATTGGACAAAACTTCAGAAAAAAAATACTCTTTTTTTGAATTGTCCTGAATACGGCCGTTGGCGTCAAAAAAAAATCCGCTTCAATTGCTTGAAACGGATTTTTATAGTCTTTTTATATTGCTTATGAATGGTGAAGTTCTTCTTCGCCATCTTTCATCGGCACGGTTTGAGGAACAAAGTCATCATCAAAACCTGGCTTGCTGTAATCATAAGGCCATCTGTGAACTTCTGGAAGTTCTCCTGGCCAGTTTCCGTGAATGTGTTCTACTGGTGCAGTCCATTCCAATGTATTTGATCTCCAAGGGTTTTGAGGCGCTCTTTTTCCGTAGAAAATGCTTGAGAAGAAGTTCCAAAGGAAAACCAATTGGAAAGCTCCACCTACTAAAGCGAAAACAGTAATCAATACGTTTACGTTTTGCAAGTCATCAAACAAAGGGAATGCAGTGTTAGTATAGTAACGTCTTGGAAGACCTGCCATACCGATAAAGTGCATTGGGAAGAATACTCCATAAGCACAGATTGCAGTTACCCAGAAGTGAATATATCCTAAGTTTTTGTTTAGCATTCTACCGAACATTCTTGGGAACCAGTGGTAGATTCCAGCAAACATTCCGTAAAGTGCAGAGATACCCATTACTAAGTGGAAATGCGCTACAACGAAATACGTATCGTGAACGTTGATGTCCAAAGTACTATCTCCAAGGATAATACCTGTCAAACCACCTGTGATAAACGTAGAAACTAATCCGATAGAGAAAAGCATTGCAGGGTTCATCTGCAGATTACCTTTCCAGAGTGTCGTGATGTAGTTAAATGCTTTTACAGCAGAAGGAATTGCAATCAACAATGTTGTGAATGTAAACACAGATCCTAAGAATGGGTTCATTCCTGAGATAAACATGTGGTGACCCCAAACGATAGTCGAAAGGAAAGCAATTGCTAATATAGAGGCAATCATCGCTCTGTAACCAAAGATTGGTTTACGAGAGTTGGTTGCAATAATTTCAGATGTGATACCAAGAGCTGGCAATAATACGATATACACCTCAGGGTGACCTAAGAACCAGAACAAGTGCTCAAACAATACTGGCGAACCACCTTGGTAGTGCAATACTTCTCCAGCGATATAGATATCAGAAAGGAAGAAAGAAGTACCGAAGCTTCTATCGAAAATCAATAATAATGCAGCAGATAATAATACTGGGAACGATACGATACCAATTACAGCAGTAATGAAGAAAGCCCAGATTGTAAGCGGCAATCTTGTCATAGACATACCTTTTGTTCTCAAGTTGATTACGGTTACTACGTAGTTCAATGATCCCATCAAAGAAGATGCGATGAAGATAGCCATAGAAACCAACCAAAGTGTCATACCTGTTCCTGATCCAGGGATTGCTTGCGGCAATGCTGAAAGCGGAGGATAGATTGTCCATCCTGCAGAAGCTGGTCCAGATTCAACGAAAAGAGAAATAACCATGATTACACTCGAAAGGAAGAATAACCAGTACGATATCATATTCATAAATCCAGAAGCCATATCACGTGCTCCAATTTGCAACGGAATCAAGAGGTTACTAAACGTACCACTCAAACCGGCTGTCAAAACAAAGAAGACCATGATCGTTCCGTGAATCGTAACCAAGGCAAGATATGCGTCGTTTCTCATAACTCCTCCTGGAGCGAATTTTTCACCAAGGAAAAATTTGAACACGCCAAAAGATTCTTCTGGCCAAGCCAATTGCATTCTGAAAAGCATTGACATTCCCACACCGATAACTCCCATGATGATACCAGTAATTAAATACTGTTTTGCAATCATCTTGTGATCGATACTAAAGATATACTTCGTGATAAAGGTATCTTTATGGTGGTGTTCGTGTTCCTGATCGTGTCCGTGATCGTTATCGTGACCTACTGCTGACATATATTATAATTTAAATTTTATTTAAAAGATATACTTATTATTAATTGGCTGCTACAACTTTAGTCGTGTCTGCTGCTGCTTTTGTTGTATCAAGTGGCGCTGTTGGTCCAACTGTTTCTGGTTTAGGCTCTTTTTCAGCTTTTACAGCAGAAACCAATGTTGGCTTGTCGCTTAACCATTTTTTGAAATCAGCTTCGCTTTCAACAACAATCTTCATCTGCATGTTGTAGTGAGAAGGTCCGCAAATTTTATTACAAAGCAAAAGGAAATCAAAGTTGTAAGGATCCAATCCTGGCTCGCCTTTTTTCACTAAATCAACGCTTTTCTTCGCTCTAAGTTCATTGATGTGCGCAACTTTTTCAACGATATCTGGATGCTGACGCATTTCAACTGTAGTCTTGTTTGGCGTGAAGGCAAACTGAGTCACCATACCTGGAACACAGTTCATCTGCGCTCTAAAGTGAGGCATATAAGCAGAGTGCAATACGTCTTGAGAACGCATCTTGAACAAGATCTTCTTACCTTTTGGCAAATGCAGCTCGTTCACTACTTTATCATCTTGCGCATTTGGATCTGAAACGTCAACACCTAAAGTATTTACACCTTCAATATATCTTACGTTTGCTTTTCCAAGCACATTATCTTCACCAGAATATCTAGCTTCCCAAGAGAATTGTTTTGCATAAAGCTCCACAACAATTACATCTTCGTCTTCGTCAACAAACATGATGTTTGTCCAAGCGTATAGTCCATATAAAATCAAACCTGCCAAAACGATTACCGGGATGATTGTCCAGATAAACTCTAACTTATCGTTATCAGCAAAGTATAATGCTTTTTTTCCTTGTTTTCCTCTGTATTTGAATGCAAAGTAGTGCAAAAGAGCCTGAGTAATGAATTGAACTATGAAAATCAAAATCATCGAAATCCACATCAAGTTATCTACATCCTGTCCGTGCTCTGAAGCCGAATTGCTCATTAACGGGAAGTGTCCAAACTCAATTATGCAATAAATTGTTGTAACATATATGAAACCTAAGAAGGCAAACATCATATATCCATTAATATTATTGTCTCTATCATTAGCAACTTGTGAGTTATCACTTAGACCGCCAATTTGAGTCAAATCGAAAATTTTAGTTAATTGCCAAATTGCAACAGCTAATAAAACTAAAACTATAATTACCAACAAACTTGTCATCTGTTTTTTCTTTAAATATTAATAATGAAAATGTTTACTTTCTTCGATAAATGGATTTCTTTTCGCCAATAGAGGTGATTTTGTAAGTGCTGTAAAGACTACAAAAATAAATAACCCAAGGAAGAAAAATACTGCTCCGATTTCGCCTGCTCCGATGAACCAACGGTCACCAACAGTTGCCGGCATGATCATGTTATAGAAATCAATATAGTGACCTGCCAAGATTACGATACCTGCCATAACAACAATCCAAGTCAGACGTTTGAAATCTGTGTTGATCAAGATCAATACTGGGAAAAGGAAGTTCATAGCAACCATTCCGAAGAAAGGCAAGTTATATTGCTCGATTCTTGTGATGAAGTATGTTACCTCTTCAGGGATATTTGCATACCAGATCAACATGAATTGTGAGAACCATAAGTACGTCCAGAATACACTGATACCGAACATGAATTTCGCTAAGTCGTGGATGTGGCTTGTATTTACATATTCTAAATATCCTCTTGATTTCAAGTACAAAGTAACCATTGCAATTACTGTGATACCGCTTACGAAGAAACTTGCGAAAACGTACCATCCGAATAATGTACTGAACCAGTGAGGGTCAACAGACATAATCCAGTCCCAAGACATGATTGATTCTGTAACGATAAAGAATACTAAGAATGCCGCAGACATCTTGAAGTTCTTTTTGTAGAAAGCGTTGTCGCTTGCTTCGTCTTGAGCCAAACAGTTTTTTCTAGAGAAATATCTGTAAAGGTTCCATCCGATGATGAAAACTGCTGCTCTGATTAACCAGAAGTATTCGTTAAGGTAACCTGATTTGTTAGCGATTAGTTTATCGTATTTTGGATTTGCAGGATCTAATAAGTCAGCATCCATCCAAACATATAAGTGGTGAACGTGGAAAGCTCCCAATGCTAAAAGAATAAATACGATAATAGAACCCCATGGCAAATAAGCCGTGATTCCTTGCATTACTCTAAACAAAACTGGAGACCAGCCTGCTTGAGCTACTTGCTGGATTGCATAGAATGCTAAAGCACCCAATGAAATCAGCATGAAAAACAATGCCGCAACGAAAACTGCTGCCCATGGCTTGTTTTTTAATTGGTGAAAAACGTGCTCTACGTGTTTTGCATGCTCTGCATGTGCCACATCGTGTCCGCCTTCAGCTTTGTCATGACCGTGAGCCGCAACAGCAGCGTGGTCTTTATCTGAATGATGTTCTTCAGTTGCAGCAACTGCATGTGCTGTATCTTTTGAAATTGAAATTGTATCAACGTGCACTGAATCTGCCATACTAGCTTCAGGCTTTACTTCAGCTGTTGCAACTGGAGTTTCATGAACCTCAGTAGTAGCTGCATGAGCGTCATGCGTTTCATGGCCTGCCGCTTGATGATGCCCACCGTGCTCTTCTGCTTCTTTCTTAAGGATTTCCTCTACTTCAGCTGTATTTTTTGGTGCAGTTAAAAAACTATATCCTACCCCAAGGATACCTAACACCATAAGGATAATAGAAAGAGTTTTTAATTTGCTTGAAAATGTGTACATATCTATTAAGATCAGTTTGTTCTACAATTATAATTCGCTTTTTAGTTTCATCACATAAGCTGCAACCATCCAACGCTCTTCTTTAGTAAGTTGGTTAGCATGAGAACCCATTGCATTTAATCCGTAAGTTTCTACGTGAAAAACACTACCTTCAGTGATAACTCTATCGGCATAGCTAGGAACTCCTAAGAATTTCTCTCTCTTCACCAAATTTCCTTTTCCATCGCCTTTTTCACCGTGACAGATTGCACAATAAATTGCGAAGAGCTTTGCTCCTTTATCAGAATTTCTAGCAATAGAATCCAAAGGAGATTTCAAATTCGCTTTAGCCAATTCATAACCAGCAGTCGTATTTTCATATTCATAAGGCTCGAAGCCTCTTGGAATAGATCCTTTTGCAGGCAACTGTCCTTCTTTGCCGTTTTTGAAAGCATTAGATTCAGAATAGGTTTCATAACCTACTGCTTCATACATATTAGGAAAGTATTGATAATTTGGCTTTTTCTTGTTGTGACAAGAAACGGCCGTTATCGCAATTCCTACCAAAAGTGTTATTTTATATAAACTTTTCATATCTCCTATTAATGCTTTTCTATTACTTTAACTTCTACTGCTCCAGTATTTTGGAAGAATGTAACTAATTCATTCTCGTCTCCGTGAACTGCAACTTCCATCAAGAAATGGTCATCAGTAGTTCTAACATCTGGATTTTCTGCTTTTTTGAATGGCCATAATTTACTTCTCATGTAGAAAGTAATAACCATTAAGTGGGCAGCAAAGAATACTGTCATCTCAAACATAACCGGAACGAAAGCTGGCATGTTTTCGATGTAGCTGAAACTTGGTTTTCCACCGATATCTTGCGGCCAGTCAGAAATCATGATATAGTTCATCATTGTTGTTGCCACAGACAGACCTACTAATCCGTATAAGAAGGCGCAGATTGCCAATCGAGTTGGAGCTATTCCCATTGCTTTGTCCAATCCGTGAACTGGAAAAGGCGTGAAAACTTCTTCAATATGGTGATGAGCAGCACGTGTTTTCTTAACGGCATCCATAAGCACATCATCATCATTATAAATAGCGTATATAACTTTATTACTCATGGTGTGAATGTTTATTTTCTTCTCTTTGTTTTTTATAGTTTTCTCCAGAAGATTTCAAGATTGTTTTAACCTCTGCTTGAGCAATCACAGGGAAAGATCTAGCATATAGAAGGAATAATACAAAGAAGAAACCGATTGTTCCGACAAATATTCCAATATCAACGAATGTTGGCGAGAACATTGTCCAAGAAGATGGAAGGTAATCTCTGTGCAATGATGTTACGATAATTACGAAACGCTCAAACCACATACCGATGTTTACCACAATCGAGATAACGAAAGAGAACATGATACTTGTTCTTAATTTTTTGAACCACATGAACTGAGGAGAGAACACGTTGCAAGTCATCATCGCCCAGTAAGCCCAAGCATAAGGACCTGTTGCTCTGTTCAAGAAGGCATATTGTTCGTATTCAACACCTGAATACCATGCAACGAACAACTCAGTGATATAAGCCACACCAACGATAGAACCTGTAATCATGATTACGATGTTCATCAATTCGATATGTTGTAGTGTAATGTAAGCTTCTAGGTTAGAAACTTTTCTCATGATGATCAGCAAGGTGTTTACCATCGCGAATCCTGAGAATACCGCTCCAGCAACGAAGTATGGAGGGAAGATTGTTGTATGCCATCCTGGAATTACGGATGTTGCGAAGTCAAAAGATACGATCGTGTGTACAGAAAGCACAAGTGGCGTTGCCAAACCTGCAAGAACCAAAGATACTTCTTCGAAACGTTGCCAGTCTTTTGCTCTTCCGCTCCAACCGAAGCTCAAGATGGAATAAATTCTTTTTGTGAAAGGAGTGATTGCTCTATCTCTTAGCATTGCGAAATCCGGAAGCAAACCTGTCCACCAGAAAACTAGCGATACGGAAAGGTAAGTAGAAATCGCAAATACGTCCCAAAGCAACGGCGAGTTAAAGTTAACCCAAAGGGATCCGAATTGGTTTGGAATCGGCAATACCCAGTATCCTAACCATGGACGACCCATGTGGATAATGGGGAACAAACCTGCTTGAACAACCGAGAAAATGGTCATTGCTTCTGCAGAACGGTTAATCGCCATTCTCCATTTTTGACGGAATAATAAAAGTACTGCGGAAATCAGAGTTCCTGCGTGACCGATACCAACCCACCAAACGAAGTTCGTGATATCCCAAGCCCAGCCAACTGTTTTATTTAATCCCCATGAACCGATACCAGTAGATATGGTGTATATGATACAGCCGAGTCCCCAAAGGAAAGCGACTAGTGCGATTGAAAATACAATCCACCATTGTTTGTTCGCTCTACCTTCAACAGGTGCAGCTACATCTACTGTTACGTCGTGATAAGATTTATCACCTATAACTAAAGGTTTTCTAATGGGTGCTTCGTAGTGAGACGACATAATCCTTTATCTTGTTTCTTAATTAATTATTTATTGACTAGGTATTTCTAACTTTTACATGATAGAATACGTTCGGTTTTGTTCCAACGTGCTCTAACAAATGATACATTCTGTTATCTTGCTCTAAATCTGCAATTTTACTTTCTTTATCATTTACATCACCAAACATCATAGATCCTGATGTACATGCAGCTGAACAAGCAGTTTGGAATTCGCCATCCTTAATTGCTCTACCATCACGTTTTGCTTTCAAGATTGTTGCCTGAGTCATTTGAATACACATAGAACATTTTTCCATAACCCCTCTTGAACGAACTACAACATCTGGATTCAATACCATACGACCTAAATCGTCATTCATGTGGTAATCGAACTCTGAATTTTTGTTGTACAAGAACCAGTTGAAACGACGTACTTTATAAGGACAGTTGTTTGCACAGTAACGAGTTCCAACACATCTGTTGTAAGCCATGTGGTTTTGACCTTGACGTCCGTGTGAAGTTGCCGCAACTGGACAAACAGTTTCACATGGCGCGTGGTTACAGTGCTGACACATTACAGGCTGGAATGCAACTTGCGGGTTATCTGATGGATGTTCCATTTCGCCAAAACCTCCTAAAGAGCCTTTGTCACCGAACAATCCTTCGAATCCTTCTTTTTTCTCGTTGTCTTGTTCGAAAGTATCCTCAGAAGAATAGTATCTGTCGATACGCAACCAGTGCATATCACGGCTTCTTCTAACTTCGGCTTTTCCGACAACAGGAACGTTATTTTCTGCATGACAAGCAATAACGCAAGCGCCACAACCTGTACATGAATTTAAGTCAATTGATAATTTAAAATGGTGTCCAACTGAACGATCAAATGAATCCCATAAGTCGACAGTATTTGCTTTAACCGGGTTGTGATCTAGAGAAACCATCGGAGCTGGATTCCAAACAGAAGCATCTTCTTTTTCGAAAACATCAAGCGTTGTTTCTTTAATGATATCACCTCTACCCATCAAGGTTCTTTGCAACTGAACACAAGCAAATTCGTGATCGCCGCTTACTTTCGTAACTTTTGCAGCTTGATTTGCATTTGAATTTGCATATAATGTATAGGCGTTAACACCTATTTGCATTTCTTCTTTCAAAGATTCTTTACGGCCGTAACCAAGAGCTACACCGATTGTTCCTACAGCTTGCCCTGGCTGGATGATTACCGGAACTTTTTCCAATTTCACACCGCCAACTTCGATGTCAACATAGCTACCATTCAAACCACCGTTAGCAACATTATAGTTTTCTAAACTTAATCTTGTAGCATCAGCTTTTGAAATCGTAACGTAGTTATCCCAAGAAACACGCGTGATTGGGTCAGGGAACTCTTGCAACCAAGGATTGTTGGCTTGCTGACCGTCTCCCATTCCTGTTTTAGTATACAATACCAATTCGAAATCGCCTGCCTTTTTAGCTTGTGCCAAAGTTGAAGCAGCACCTCCGAAATCAGCTGAACCAGCTGTAGCACCAGTTATAGGTGTAGAATAAACTCCGTCATGGACTAATTTATTCCAAGTTGTTCCTGTAGCGATTGAAGTCGCAACCGCTTTAAGGTAATCGTAATATGCAGTACTGTTATCAGACCAAAGCAATAAAGCTTCCTGAAACTGTCTTGTATCGAATAAAGGACGAATCGTTGGCTGCGTGATGCTATAATTTCCTTTAGAAATTGTTACGTCACCCCAAGATTCTAAGTAGTGAGGCGCTGGAGCAGCAATAGAAGAAAGTACCGCTGTTTCATCTTCTTTTAAAGAAAATACCACAGACAAGCTTACTTTTTTCAAGCCTTCAGCGAAATCTTTTGAAGCAGCTAATGTATACACTGGATTCACACCGCTCATGATCAACGTGTGAACGCTTCCAGCTTTCATGTCAGCCACTAATTGCGCAACAGCTTTAGCATTTCCTTTTCTAGTCAATCTAGCACCAGAAGGATTGAATGCTTCTGATTTTAATGCATTGTTAATTGCAAATACAAGCAATTGTGCATTCAAATCATCTAAACCAGAAACCAAAACTCCTTTTGATCCTGCTGATTTAAGTTGCTGTGCCGCTTTCATTACTTCTTCTTCTCTTGCTACTTTTTGAGTTCCAACAGAAGATCCTGTAATGATATTATAAATTTTAACCAAAGCATGCTTTTGGTCAGTAATTGTCAATGGAATACGTTTATCAGCATTCGCTCCTGATAAAGACATGTTTGATTCCAATTGGATGTGCTTCGACATTTTTCCGTTTTTCGGAACACGTCCTTTTGCATATCCAAAATCAAATCCGCCACCTTGCCAGTCTCCTAAGAAATCAGCTCCTACAGAAACGATAACCTCTGATTTAGAGAAATCGTAATCTGCCAAAGCTCTTTCTCCGTATACCATTTGGAAAGCATCCAAGGCATTTGATTCAGAAACAGCATCGTATACGATATGTTTTGCAGATGGATTTTTTGCGATAAATTCAGCAATCAATTTATCTGTAGATGGGCTTGCCATAGTATTCGTAAGCAATACTACTTGACCGCCTTTTGCTTTAGCATCGTTTAAACTCGCTTTTACTTTTGCATCAACATCAGACCAAGAAGCTGATTTTTTTGCAATTTTTGGCTGTTTTAAACGAGTATTATCATATAAAGAAAGAACAGAAGCATGAACTCTGGCGTTTGCGCTAAGTTTTACTCCGTCGATTGTATTATTTTCAACTTTGATCGGACGACCTTCGCGTGTCTTGATTAAGATATTAGCAAAATCAAATCCGTCAGCCATAGTTGTTGCGTAGAAATCTGCAACTCCAGGAATAATTTCTTCTGGCTGTACCACGTAAGGAATCGACTTAATTACCGGACCTTCGCAAGCTGCTAAAGAGGCTGCTGCTGTACTAAATCCTACATATTTTAAGAAATCACGACGTGATGTTGATGATGCTGATAATGATTCTTTGTCTCCTAAAAACTCTTCGACAGGAATTGGTTCTGCGAATTCGTTATTTCTGAGCGTCTCAACAATAGAACTATTATCGTTTAGTTCTTCAACACTTTTCCAGTATTTTTTGTTTGATGACATCGTATATATATATTAGCTACTTAATAATTGATTAATAGTGACACTTACCGCATTCCAATCCGCCCATTTCAGCGGCAGTAAGTTTGTCTTTGCCATATTTCTTAGCAAGTTCTGCGTGGATTTTGTCATAGTAAGCATTACCTTCCATTTTCACATCAGTCTTACGGTGGCAATCAACACACCATCCCATTGTCAATGGAGAATGTTGTTCCATGATTTCTAATGTTTCAACTGGACCGTGGCAAGTTTGGCACTCAACACCAGCAACGGAAACGTGCTGAGAGTGATTGAAGTACACAAAGTCAGGAAGATTATGAATTCTAACCCATTTCACAGGTTGTGTTTTTCCAGTGTATTTTTGAGTCGCTTTATCCCAGCCTACTGCATCGTATAATTTTTGGATTTCTCCATCATAGAATGCTTTGCTGTGTTCTGGAGTCCCAGTAGTTTCAGCAACTTCAGAGATATTTTTGTGGCAGTTCATACAAACATTCAAAGAAGGAATACCTGCATTTTTACTAACACGAGCAGAAGAGTGACAGTATTTACAATCAATACCGTTATCTCCAGCGTGGATTTTGTGAGAATAGTGGATTGGCTGGATTGGCTGATATCCTTGATCAACACCAACCTGCATCAAATAACCATACACAAAGTATCCGCTAGCCAACAACAAGAAGATTGCAGTAACCAAAACCAAGAATTGGTTTCTAGCAAAAGCTACCCAAATTGGAGTTGTAGGCTCTTTTTTAACTGGCTCCACTCCATTTGCTTTAGCAATCTTGCCTAGAACATTGTTCACCAAGAACAACATTACAACCAACATCACCATAACAAGAGCTAAAGCACCAAGTATAACGTTATTAGAAACACCTACACCGCCTTGCTCCATTCCTCCTGCTTCAGATCCACCAGCAACAGCAGGCTTTTCAGCTTTTGGCTCAGACGTATACGCTAAAATATTATCAATATCAGCATCAGACAATTGAGGAAATGCAGTCATTACAGACTTGTTATTCTCATTAAAGACTTTTACCGCAGCAGCATCTCCTGATTTAATCATAGCCTGGCTATCTTTAATCCAAGCATGAAGCCATTTTTTATCATGTCTTTCAGTCACGCCTCTCAAAGCAGGACCTGTCATCTTCGCGTCTAATTTATGACACGCAGCACAGTTGGCATTGAAAAGAGCTTTACCTGCAGCAGCATCGCCGGCACCCGCAGCAGGAGCTGCAGCTTCGGCAGCTGGAGCAGCAGCTGGTTCTTGAGCAAAAGATGAAACGGAAAATGTTAGCATTAGCGCTAAACTGAACAGTAATATTCTTGAAATCGAATTATGGTTACCCACCTTTTTCATATTTAAAATGATTATCGACTAAATTTGGTATGGTTTTTTCTCTACAGAAAAATGAGAAAATTCAATACGTTCTTTAAAACTTTGCACAAAAATACGACTTATGAACTATTCTCAAAACCTTAAATAAGTCTTAAATATCAATTTATATTAATTCTAAATAATTTTTTTAGATTTGGTTAAAAGCAGAAATATTACATTTGTATAAAATTAACTTCATTATGAGAATTTTAAGTCAAAAATCCCTATTCATAAATGCTTCTTTCATAGCGTTTTTAACAATTTCTGCTCATTCACAAGAAAGAAATATTAAGGTCACACAAGACCCAAAATTCGAGCAATTGTTGAATGAAAAGCGCAAAATCAACTCTTCTTTAACAGTTAACGAGCGTTATAAAATCCAAATTTTTAATGGCGACAGCGAGAATGCAAAAAAAATGCTTCAGGAATTCAAAAAGGAGTTTAAAAATCTCGATGGTACGATTGTTTTCAACACGCCAACTTATAAAGTTTGGATCGGAAATTTTAAGACAAAAATCGAGGCAGAACGCAATCTTATGGACTTGAAAAGAAAATACCCAAATGCATTGGTTATAAAGCCAAGCAAGTAATAATAGTAGGCTTCTAAAGCCTATAAAACAAAAAAATCCCGATGTTTCCATCGGGATTTTTTATTGGTTGCTTAACAACCTAAATTATTTCAGTTTTTTCTTAACAGCTACTTCTTGGAAGGCTTCGATAATATCATACTGTTCAATATCGTTGTAACCTTTGATCTGGATACCACAGTCATAACCTTTAGCTACTTCTTTCACATCGTCTTTGAAACGTTTCAGCGTTGCTAATTCACCTGTGTAAATTACCACACCTTCACGGATCAAGCGGATTCTAGAGCTTCTGAATATTTTACCATCTGTAACCATACATCCAGCAATTGTTCCGACTTTAGAAATCTTGAATGTTTCACGGATTTCGGCAGTTCCAGTAATCTCTTCTTTCATTTCTGGAGACAACATTCCTTCCATCGCATCTTTTAAGTCATCGATTGCATCATAGATGATCGAGTAGTTACGGATATCGATTTCTTCTTTGTCAGCTAATTGTTTCGCATTACCAGCCGGTCTTACGTTAAATCCGATAATGATCGCATCTGAAGCAGACGCCAACATAACATCGGTTTCTGTAATCGCACCAACTCCTTTATGGATAATATTGATTTGGATTTCTTCTGTCGATAATTTAGAGAACGAGTCAGACAATGCTTCCACAGAACCATCCACGTCACCTTTCAAGATAATGTTCAATTCCTTGAATTGGCCAAGCGCAATACGACGTCCGATTTCGGCCAACGTAATATGTCTTTGCGTACGTACAGACTGCTCACGCATCAACTGCGTACGTTTTGCGGCGATTTGTTTCGCTTCTTTTTCGTCTTCAAAAACATTAAACTTATCACCTGCTGTCGCCGCTCCATCCAAACCTAAAACAGATATTGGAGTCGAAGGCCCAGCTTCTTTGATTACGTTTCCACGTTCATCATGCATTGCTTTTACTTTACCGTGGTGTTTACCGGCAAGCATATAATCACCTACTTTTAAAGTTCCGTCTTGAACTAAAACTGTAGAAATATAACCTCTACCTTTATCAAGGAAGGCTTCAACAACAGTTCCAGTTGCAGGTTTGTTCGGATTTGCTTTCAAGTCTAAAAGTTCTGCTTCAAGCAATACTTTTTCTAGCAATTCTTTTACGCCTAAACCTGTTTTTGCAGAAATATCATGAGATTGGATTTTTCCTCCCCAGTCTTCTACAAGCAAGTTCATCCCTGCTAATCTTTCTTTTATCTTTTCAGGATTTGCCGTAGGCTTATCCACTTTATTGATTGCGAAAATAATTGGCACATTAGCTGCTTGCGCATGGCTGATAGCCTCTTTCGTTTGTGGCATGATATCGTCATCCGCTGCAATTACGATAATCGCAACGTCGGTTACCTGAGCACCACGGGCACGCATCGCGGTAAACGCCTCGTGACCTGGAGTATCAAGGAAAGCGATTTTTTGTCCGTTTTCCAAAGTAACACCGTAAGCACCAATATGCTGCGTGATTCCACCAGACTCGCCAGCGATTACGTTTTCTTCACGGATATAATCCAGCAAAGATGTCTTACCGTGATCGACGTGACCCATTACGGTTACGATAGGCGCTCTATAAACTAAGTCTTCTGGCTTGTCTTCAACAGTTTGGATTGCTTCTTCAAGTTCTGTCGTGATGAATTCAACATCATAACCAAACTCATCGGCAACAATTGTCAGAGTTTCCGCATCTAGACGCTGGTTCATGGTAACCATGATTCCAAGTGCCATACACGTTCCAATTACTTTAGTAATCGGCACATCCATCATGATGGCAACTTCTCCTACAGTAACGAATTCTGTTACCTTGATTGTTTTGCTTCCTTCTTCGAATGCTCTTTGTTCGTCATCCGATTTTTGACGGTGCGTATCTCTTTTATCTCTTCTATATTTAGCCGCTTTAGATTTGCTTCCTTTTCCTTGAAGTTTCTCTAAAGTCTCTCTAATTTGGTTTTTAACTTCTTCTTCCGTAGGCTCAACTTTTGCTACAATAGCCGGTCTGTTACCTTTTACGAAACCTGGCCTAGCGCTTCTGTTTGCATTGTTTCCGCCAGCATTATTATTGCTGTTCGGACGAATAGCATTTCCGCCGCCTTGACCTGGCTGTCCGCCTGTTTGTGGCGCGCCTGGCTTTCCTGGAATTCTTTTTCTCTTGTTTTTATTATTATTGTTCGCATTGGCACCTGCTGCTCCTGGAGCACCTGGCTTGTTTGGAACAATTTTCGGCTCTTCTTTTTTCTTTTTAGGCTTATTGAATTGCGATAAGTCAATAGTCTGTCCAGTAAAAGTAGTACCCGATAATTTTTGGTATTGTGTAGCAATTGCTTCTTCAGCAGGCTGATCACCTTCTGGCGTGGCTTTTGCTTCAGGAGCTTCTTTTTTGTCCTCTTTTTTGGCAACAGGAGCAACTTCAGGTTTCGCTTCTTCTTTTACGGTTTCAGCCTTTGGAGCAACAACTGGTTTTGGCTCAACCGGTTTTGAAACTTCTTGTTTTTCAACAGGAGCTTCTTTGACAGGTTCAGCAGGTTTTTCTGGAGCTGGAGTCGGTTCAGTGGCTTTTGGCGCTGGCTCTACCGCAGGAGATTTTGGCTCCAAATCGATTTTTCCAACTTGCTTCGGACCAGACAAAACAGCCTTAGCTTTGATAACTTCTTGACGTTGGCGCTCTTCTTCTTGCTTGCGTTTCTCCTCTATTTCACGCTCTCTTTCTACACGCAATGCTTCTTTCTCTTTCCTTTTTTCTTCTCCAACTTCTTTTGAAGCCTCTTTTTTCCCTTTATCGCCAGCAAATTGACTTTGCAGAATATCGTATTCCTTGTCAGATATTTTCGCGTTTGGGTTTGCATCAATAGCAATCCCCTTATCTTTTAGATAATCAACGGCCCTATCTAACGAAATATTCAATTCCCTTAAAACCTTGTTAATTCTTATTACTCTCTCTTCAGACATAAAACCTTTTTATTATTACCTTTTTTGTTGTGTTGTTGTGAATTTAGTCTTCGAACTCTTCTTTCAAAATCCTTATCACATCAAGGATCGTCTCTTCTTCTAAATCGGTTCTTCTGACTAAATCATTCACATCTTGTTTTAAGATGCTTCTTGCGGTATCCAATCCGATTTTGGCGAATTCTTCGATTACCCAAGCTTCGATTTCGTCAGAGAATTCAGTTAATTCAACATCGTCCTCTTCTTCAGCGATATTACCTTCACGGATAACATCCAATTCATATCCTGTCAAAAGTCCAGCCAATTTGATATTATGACCTCCTCTACCGATGGCTTTCGACACTTCTTCTAACTTCAAGAAAACATCAGCTCTTTTGGTTTCTTCGTTGATTTTGATTGAAGAAACTTTTGCAGGGCTTAATGCTCTTGTTATAAACAGCTGCGTGTTTGTTGTATAATTGATAACGTCGATATTTTCGTTTCCAAGTTCACGAACAATGCCGTGGATTCTTGAACCTTTCATACCTACGCAGGCTCCAACTGGATCAATTCTGTCATCATACGAATCAACAGCTACTTTTGCTTTTTCACCTGGAATTCTAACCACGCCTTTGATCGTAATCAAACCGTCGAAAACCTCAGGAATTTCTTGCTCAAACAATTTTTCTAAAAACTTCTCAGAAGTTCTAGACATGATAATTTGAGGCTTATTTCCTTTTAATTCCACATTTTCAATGATTCCTCTAACATTATCTCCTTTTCTGAAAAAGTCAGATGGAATTTGTTTTTCTTTTGGAAGTACGATTTCGTTCCCTTCATCATCCACCAAAATTACAGCTCTTGGACGAACGTGATGTACTTCGGCAGTATAAATATCGCCAATTAAATCTTTAAATTGCTTATAAAGATTCGTATTATCGTGTTCGTGTATTTTTGAAATCAGATTTTGGCGCAACGCTAAGATAGCTCTTCTTCCTAAATCGATTAATTTTACTTCTTCAGAAACTTCTTCTCCAATCTCGAAATCCGGCTCAATCTTTCTTGCTTCAGTTAATGTAATCTCTTCATTTTCGAAATCTAGATCTTCGTCTGCAACAATAACTCTTCTTCTCCAAATTTCCATATCGCCTTTATCAGGATTGATAATGATATCGAAATTATCATCAGAACCATACTTCTTTTTCAATGCATTTCTAAACACATCTTCCAAAATCGCCATAAGCGTTACACGATCAATTAGCTTGTCGTCTTTGAACTCTGAAAATGACTCGATTAATGCAATATTCTCCATGCCTATTCTTTAAATTAAAATGTTATTGTAACAATTGCTTCTTTTATGTCGGTATACGGAAGTTCTTGTCTTTTTTCAACAGTTTCTTTTCCTTTACCTATTTTTTTTGGTTCTCTGGCAGTCCATGTCAATGTGATAAATTCATCATTCGCATCAACAAGTTCTGCAGTTATGATTTCAGTTGCAGTCTTCACTTGTAAAGTTCTACCGATATTTTTCTTATACTGCCTTACTAATTTCAATGGAGCTGAAACACCTCCTGAGGCTACCTCCAAAGAAAAATCTTGTTCTTCTCTATCGAGATTATGTTCAATAGCACGGCTGATATCAATACAGTCTTGCAAAGTTACGCCATTATCTCCATCTAAAGTAACAATAATTTTGAAAGCATCTGTAATTGTAAGATCAATAAGAAAAATCGATGGCTTTTCTTCAAGACCTGCATTTAATAACTCGCTAACTTTTTCTTTAAATGTCATATTTTTATAAAAAGAGGGGACAATTAGTCCCCTCATTATTTAAGTTTTAATAAATAACGGTGCAAATATAGTGTTTTTTTTCTATATTGAAAATCATTGTAGTATATTGTGCCATGTTAAATTAAATTCTTACCTTTATGTAAGAAAAACAAACTATCTTTCATACAACCTTACACTCAAAATTATGAAAAAAATTTTAGTTCCAACCGATTTTTCTGATCATGCAGAATATGCTTTAAAAGTTGCGGCACAGATAGCAAAAAACAACAATGGCGAGATCGTTCTCCTTCACATGCTGGAGCTTCCAGGACAAGGAAGCGATGCAATTGGATCTGGCAGCGACATCCCTGAAATCATGTTTTTCAAAAACAAGGCTATTGAAAAATTAGAAAGCCTGATGGACATCAGCTATCTTGAAGGAATCTCTGTTTCTGAAATCATACAGTTTGAAAAAACATTCGAAGGAATCATCAATATCAGCAAAAAAAATAACGTAGATTTAATCGTGATGGGTTCTCATGGAGCGAGTGGCTTCCAAGAAATGTTCATCGGGTCTAACACTGAAAAAGTAGTGCGTTCTTCTGACATTCCTGTTTTGGTCATCAAAAAAGAAGAAGGCGAATTCAGCGTAGAAAAATTCGTGTTTGCTTCTGATTTTTCTGAAGAAATAAAAGGCTCTTTTTCAAAAGTCGTAGAGTTTGCCAATAAATTCAATGCGCATCTTAATTTGGTAATGATCAACACTCCGAACAGCTTCAAGCCAACCGATGTGGCTAAGAAAATAATGCACGATTTTGTTTCCAGCTTTAATGTCAGCAATTTTACCACACATATCTATAACGACACGAATATTGAAAAAGGAATCCTCAATTTCGCAAAAAGCATCGATGCCGATTTGATTGGAATGAGTACTCACGGAAGAAAAGGTCTTTCTCACTTTTTCAACGGCAGTATCAGCGAAGATCTGGTGAATCATGCACAAAGACCGGTTGTCACTTTTAAGATCTAAAAAATACCGATTATAAACAAAAAAACCTCTCAATTTCTTGAGAGGTTTTTTGTTGGCTTACTAGGACTCGAACCTAGAACGACTGGACCAAAACCAGCTGTGTTACCATTACACCATAAGCCAATACTGCTTGATTGCGGGTGCAAATTTAGTACAAAAAATATATTGCGCAAATTTTTCTTCAATTTTTATTGAATATTTTTTTTTTGGCTTTTCGTTAAATAAAAAAGCATTTTCTTTGCAAGTATAAATTTTATTAGTTCTCTATGGTATCTTTCAACTTTAAAAAATGGAATACAATTTTGGGATGGTCGGTTTTTGCGATTGCATTGGTGACTTACTCCCTGACTGTTGAGCCCACATTAAGTTTCTGGGATTGCGGCGAATACATCTCTACAGCAGCAAAACTTGAGGTAGGACACCCTCCTGGAGCTCCTCTTTATCAAATGATGGGCGCCTTCTTTGCCATGTTTGCTACAGATGCTTCAAAAGTCGCATTAATGGTCAATATGATGTCCGTTTTTTCAAGTGCATTTACCATTCTTTTTATGTTTTGGTCATTGACCATGTTATTAAAAAAGCTTGTTTCTAGGTTTTCAGAAATCGATACCAACAACGCTATTGCCATTTTAGGAAGTGCTTTTGTTGGTTCTTTAGCCTATACTTTCTCTGATAGTTTCTGGTTTAACGCTGTAGAAGCTGAAGTTTATGCCATGGCAAGTTTGCTGATAGCCGCATTATTCTGGCTTGGATTGCGTTGGGAACAAGATATGGATACGCCACGCGGAAACCGATGGCTATTGCTGATTTCATTAATCGTAGGACTTTCTTTCGGTGTCCATTTCATGGCCTTGCTTACGATTCCTTCTATTGGATTTTTATACTATTTCAAACACTACAAGACGGTTACGGTCAAAAATTTCATCATTGCAAATATCGTAGTAGTTTCTATCTTGCTTTTCATATTCAAGTTGCTTTTGCCATTGACGATGGGATTCTTCGGAAAAACTGAAGTTTTTATGGTCAACAGCCTAGGAATGCCATTTGATTCAGGGACAATTTTTGTAGCGCTTTTATTCGTTGCCGCTTTCTATTTCGGATTAAAATACACGAAGCAAAAAGGTTATGTACAATACAACACGATGATTTTGTGCATCCTGTTTATTTTAATCGGATTTTCAACATGGATGATGCTTCCGATTCGCGCCAACGCAAACACCGTTATCAACGAGAACAAGCCTTCGGATGCTAGAGAGGTTTTGGCTTACTATAACAGGGAACAATACGGAGTAAATCCATTATTCTACGGACCACAGTTTTCTGATACCTATGCCGGATTAGACAAGAAAAACCCGTATTTAGACAAAGCGCCTAACTACGAAAGAGATTACAAAACTGGAAAATATGTGATTGTAAACAATTACAAAAATGCTGAACAGAATACAGACGACAATCACAAGACATTTCTCCCAAGAATGTGGAGCCCGGAACATGCCGAAAACTATATGACATTCACGCATGTCTTGAATTTCAGAATGGATCCTAACTATGCTTACGAAGAAGAATTGCCAAGATATGGCATCAATCCTAATGATTTGTCTGAAGAAGAATTGGCGCACTATACGTCACAATTGCGTGGCGAAATGGAGAAAAACGTGGCCGAATTCAGAAGAGCGTATGCCTCTGGACAAATTGATACGGAAGGATACCACAAATTCCTGAAATCTTATGGCGATTATCTGATTATTGACAAGCCGACAACTGCCGACAACATCAAATTCATGTTTGAATACCAATTCGGCTATATGTATTGGAGATACTTGATGTGGAATTTCACAGGAAGGCAAAACGACAACCAAGGAAAATATGACAATCTAGATGGAAACTGGATGAGTGGTGTCAAATTTATTGACGAAGCTCGTTTGGGCTCTCAGGAGAATCTTCCTGCAGATGTCTTAAACAACAAAGGACGAAATTTATACTTTTTCTTGCCTTTTATACTTGGAATCATTGGATTAATCTATCACGCCAACAAAGACCTTAAAGGCTTTTATGTATTGCTTGCCCTGTTTTTATTCACTGGACTGGCATTGAAAATTTATCTTAACGAAAGGCCGTTTGAACCTCGCGAAAGAGATTACGCCTTGGTAGGATCGTTCTATGTTTTTGCAATCTGGATCGGATTTGGCGTCTATGCAATATTCGATTTTATCAAAAAATGGCTCAATCCAAAGATTGCAGGACCAGTTGTTATCGCCACTACCCTATTGGCAGCTCCAGCCCTGATGGCTTCTCAAAACTGGGACGACCATGACCGTTCTGGAAAATATACCGCAATTGCCATGGCAAAAGCCTATCTAAATTCTTGCGAACCTAATGCGATTCTATTCACCATTGGTGATAACGATACGTTCCCGTTATGGTATGCTCAAGAAATTGAAAAAGTACGTACAGATATCCGTATCGTAAACACCAGCCTTTTCATGACAGATTGGTATATCGACCAAATGAAGGCTAAAGCGTATGAATCGGAACCATTGCCGATAACTTTCAAGCACGAACAATATGTCGGCGACAAGCTGGATTATTCCATCCACAGGCCACAGACCGAGAAGAGATGGAACATCAACGACTTTATGAACTTCCTTTCTCTTAACGATCCTAGAGCGCTGTATGAGATTCCTAATGGGCAAAAAATCCATTATTTCCCAACAAACAAGATCAGGATTCCTATTAACAAAGAAGAAATTATAGCCAACAAAGTAGTTTCTCCTAAATATTACGATTCGATCGTGCCGTATATCGACATTGACATTAAAGATAATGCCTTATACAAAAACCGATTAATGATGTTGAATGTCGTAGCCAACAATAACTGGAAACGCCCAATCTATTTCACAGGCGGAAGCTTTGGAGACGACGATTATCTTTGGATGAAAAACTACCTCCAATTAGACGGAATGGTTTACAAGCTGGTACCGGTAAAAACATCTATGGAAAAAGCACCAAGTCCGATGGATATGGGACAGATTGATTCAGACAAGATGTATGACATTGTAATGAAATGGGACTGGGGCAATGGCGGAAGCACAAAAATCTACCATGACCCAGAAACACGCAAGAACAGCATCAGCTACAGAACGAATCTGGCGCGATTGATGGAACAGCTTATCAACGAAGGCAAGCCTAAAAAAGCAAAAGACATTATTGATCTGGCTATGAAAGAAATGCCAATCGACCAATATGGTTATTATGCTTTTGTGGAACCATTTGCTGGTGGTTATTATGAAATAGGCGAAAAAGAAAAAGCTAGGGACATCTTGAAAAAACTGATGAAGAAATACCAAGAAAACCTGACGTATTACAAAACGTTCTCAGCAACCGAACAGAATGATTATTACGTAGACATCGTTACCGATATCGAACGCTATAGAGGACTGTTAGAAGTCATGAAAGATCGTGGCGATAAAGAGTTTTATGAAGCAAACCGAAAAGACTTCAACTCTTACAACACCATGTTCAAGCGTTTTGAACGAGACAACGAATAAAAATTAAAATCCTAAAATGTGCCAATTTGAAATTACAAATTGGCACATTTTTTCTTTAAAAAGATGTGATATGGATTTACTCTGGGTAAAAACAAATCGATTGATCAAGTGGCTTTTTCCAAAATATACGTGGGACATTCCAAACAACGCGAATAAGATCTATCTTACTTTTGATGACGGACCTACTCCCGAAATCACAGAATGGGTTTTAAAACTATTGAAAGAGCAAGATATAAAAGCGACATTCTTCTGCATAGGGAATAATATCGAAAAGTATCCTGATATCTTTCAGAAAGTGCTTCAAGATGGACATGCTATTGGAAACCATACCTACAATCATCTTAAAGGCTGGAAAACAGCTAAGGAAGATTATATTGAAAACACCAAGTCGTGCGAGCGAATTATAAAAGAGCAAACCAAAGATAGTGATCGACGATCAAAGCTTTTCCGTCCGCCTTATGGCAAGATAAAATTCTCGCAGGCCAAAATATTGCGACAATTAGGATACAAGATTGTAATGTGGGATGTAATAAGCGTAGATTATGATAAAAACATCTCGCCGAAAAAATGTCTGAAGAATGTTACAAAAAACACAACTTCTGGGAGCGTGATTGTTTTCCATGACAGCATAAAGGCATTCGAAAACCTTAAATTTGCATTGCCCGAAGCAATACGCTATCTAAAAAATAAAGGATTTGTTTTTGACAGGATTGATTAAAGCTGTTCTTGAACCAAGCCGATAATGGTGTTCGCATCAAGTTCTCCAGATTGCCTCCAGATCATCTGTCCTTCTTTGTATATCATAAGCGTAGGGAGCCCTTTAATACGCAAAGCGTCTGCCAACTCTTGATTTTTGTCCACATCAATCTTAATCACTTTTGCCTTGTCACCCAAAGCAGCAGCTACGTCTCTGATAACAGGATGCATCGATACAGACTGTTCATTCCAATCTGTATAAAAATCAATTAAGACTGGTACTGAGGCGTTGATAAGTTCTCCAAATTTTGACATAATTGAAAATTTACTTTGACTTTATTCCTAAATTACAACAATTTTTAATACAAATGTAGCATATTTACTGAATTATGCTACATTTTCACCTTTTTTTAGCGTGATGACCGTAATTTCGGGTAAAATACCAACCCTGCCAGGATAAGCGTGAAACCCAAAGCCCCTATTTACATAAATATAGCGCCCTGCATTTTCGTATAAACCAGCCCATTGCTTATAAACATATTGAACTGGACTCCATTTGAAAAATCCTGGAATTTCAATCCCAAACTGAAGGCCGTGCGTATGCCCGCTCAATGTCAGATGGTATTTTGTTTGGTGGTTTTTTATCTCATATTCCCAATGTGAAGGATCATGGCTCATCAAAATCTTGAAATCAGAATCTTTCAAGCCTTCCGATGCTTTGGTTAAATCGCCTGCTTTTTTGAAATTATGCCCCCAGTTTTCTACTCCAACCAAAGCAATTTCATCTGTCCCGTTGTTGATTTTTACATTTTCATTAAGCAACAATTTAAAATCAATTTGACGGTGTAAGTCCTTAATTGCTTCAAAGTTGTCGTTTTTATCTTTTTCAGAAGGCCAGGTAACGTATTCTCCATAATCATGGTTTCCTAAAACGGAATACTTGCCCAGCTTAGGAGTATGAATCTTCTTGAAAGTCTTAATCCACGGATCCATTTCCACAGCATGCGTGTTTACGATATCGCCTGTAAAAACAACAATGTCCGATTGCTGTTCATTAATCAAATCAATCGCATATTGAATTTTTTCAGGATTATCAAAACTGCCGCTGTGCACATCTGAAATTTGAGTGACCGTAGTTCCATCAAAACTATCCGGAAGATCTGGAAAAAATAGTGTCTGTTTGATAACCTTAAAATTATATTTCCCGACCGTCATTCCATACAAAAGTGAAATAAAGGGAACAGCCGCAGCGCCCAGCGCCACTTGACTCAAGAATTTCCTTCTGTCTGGAAGAAAATGCCCTTTGTCATTATTGCCTAAAAAATGAGTAATAATTCCCGAAAAAACACGGTAGATATCTTCCCCGAATAAGAAGAATGTCACGACAAGTTTCGGTAAAAACGTCAGCAAGACTAAACCTAACGTAATTAATGACTGTTTATTTTGGCCTACGCTCCTGTCAAATTGCGTAAAAGAATAGATCACAAAGATGATTACGGCCAGCGAAATAAGTTGATACGGAATCAGAATCCACTTTGCTTTTGTAATGGTCTTAAAAGCCTGAAAAGCGTAAAGCTCAACCAATACCACAAAAGCAATAAAAAATATCCAACGAAGCATAGTATGATTTAGAATTTAAGCAAAGTAAATAAATAATGAAGCTGTTGGTAATTTAATTGGATAAATTTTAACTATAACACCATATGACTAACAGAATCCACAGCAAATTTTATAATTGAATTATCACATAATAAAATTTGTATGTTAAAATATTTAGAAATCGCAAATACGGAAAGCCGTAAAAAGAAAATTCAGCAAAACTAAACCGTCACTTATTTTTATTTAATCTAAATAAATAACTTTGCGAGCGTATTACAAATATCTCATTATGAAAAAAACATACTTTATACTAATCGCTATCCTAACCAGTGGCTTGATGCATGGCCAAATTTTCCAAGAAGTCAGCAATCAGACTTTCCAAGGCGTATTTTATGGCGACTGCGCTGTAGCGGATTTTGACAATAACGGAAGAACAGACTTTATTATTTCAGGAGCCAAACCAGGATATACAGGATATTCAGGGTTTTTCAAAAATAACAATGGTGCTTTTACAGAAAATATAGGCGCTTGCTTAAGCCAGATCATGTACTCTTCGATTGCTGTTGGCGACCTTAACGGCGATAATAAAAAAGACATCATCATTACTGGGACAAAAACTGGAGAAAATTCGTCTGTCGTTTTTGAAATTTATTATAACAATGGAGATGGTACGTTTACAAAGAATGAAAATTCTGGAATTCCTGGCGTGAACTTCGGTTCTGTCCAAATTGCCGATATGACAAATGATGGGATTGCCGACATCATCGTTAATGGAAATCTAGGGTCAGAATATATTACAAAAGTCTATCAACAAAACGAAGGTGGCACATTTACCGACTTAAACGCTGGATTGATGGGAACTTATTTTAGCGCCATCAAGGCTTTTGATGCCAATAGCGACGGAATTAACGATCTTCTTGTAACTGGATTCAGTACAAATTTCACTCCTGAAACCAAGCTTTATATCAATTCAGGAACTGGAACTTTTACCGAAAAGCCGATTACAATTCCGGGCATTTATTTTTCGTCTATTGATGCTCTGGACATTAATAACGACAGCCACTTAGATTTGCTTATTTCTGGGACAGACTACACTCCCACTACCAGCCTTACGATTTATACCAATGATGGTTTCGGAAATTTTACAGCGCAAGCAAACAACTTCACAGGAATCTATAACGGCAACACAAAATTCGTCGACTACAACAAAGACGGCCTGATTGATATATTTGCTATCGGAAGCAATGCCGCTGGAGATAACACTGTCCTATTATACAAAAACAATCTTGACGGAACCTATACGGAAGATACCGTAAACAGCGCCTCTATTGTTGGCGTAAATATGTCTAAAGGCGAATGGCTTGATTTTGATAATGACGGCGATTTAGACCTACTTACTATAGGTTTTGAAGGAGCTGATGTAGCTCAAACAAGGCTTTACAGAAATAGCACCATCAACCAAGAAACTTGTGGAGAACCTGGAAACAATACTGGCGATTTAGGCTGTGTGACTTTTAATTATGAAGGAACAAGCGTGACCTATATTACTGTCCGCGGTAGCGACGGAAATGTATGGCTACAACAAAACTTGGGCAGCGCCAGTGTAGCAACTTCTCAAAACGATGAAGCTTCTTACGGAGATTTATTCCAATGGGGACGATGGGACGATGGTCACCAAAAAAGAAACTCTGCTCTAGGCACAGCACCAACGCCAAACAATCCGGCCGGACTTGCTACAGGAAATGATACTTTCTATACCGGCTGGTGGTCGCCAAATGCTTTATCTGACAAATGGGAAGCAGCTACTCCAGCAGCAGCTACAGAAATAAACGGTTGTGATCCATGCAAAGCATTAGGAAATGGCTGGAAACTTCCGACGGAAGCAGAATGGACCGCTATAAAAGATTCGCAAAACATCTCAAATCCTGCTACTGCTTTTCAAAGCGTCTTAAAATTGCCAGTTTCGGGATACAGAGCAGCATCGGGATCATTTAGCTTCGTTGGAACGAGAGGCTATTTCTGGAGCTCGACAACAAGCTCATCTGGCGCAAAATATTTTTATGTAGGCACAACTATCGCAAATCCATCAGCGGGAGCTCCAAGAAGTCAATCTGCCGCAATCCGATGCTTAAAATACCCGCAGGCATCAAGCTATTGTAATGCATCTGTAGATTTTGACGTTGAGCCGATTACGATGGTAAATTTTTCAGACATCAACAACCTGACTTCAGAAACTGTAAATGGCACTCCTGCGTATGAAGACTTTACGGCAATAGTCGGAAATGTTGTAAGAGGAAACACCTACCAATTAACCGTAAAAGGAAATACCGTTGGACAGTTTGAGCACGATATAAGAGCTTTCTTTGACTGGAACAAAGACGGAGTTTTTGACATGCAGACAGAATACTATCCAGCCGTACTGACTCCATCTACAGGAATTGATGCTATAGAAGCAACTGTGAGTATTACTATCCCAGCAACAGCGACAATCGGTGATACAAGAATGAGAGTCATCAAAGACCAATGGAATGTATATGAAGAAGGAGAATTCGACGCCTGCTTAAATGCTTATTACGGACAAATAGAAGATTATACCATAAACATTCAAGAAAGCTTGGGCACGATTGATTTCAACAAAAATGACTTCAAGTTGTATCCAAACCCGACAGAAGGCATCATCAACATCCAAGCAAACCAAGAAATCAAAAGCATAACTATCTATAACCATTTAGGACAGCTTATCGCCACACAAAAAGCTTCTCAAATAAACATAGCAAACCTTTCAAGCGGGATCTATATGATTCGCGTAGATTTTGAAAACGGACAGACTGCTACTAAAAAAGTAGTCAAAAAATAAACCAACCATTTGCTTATATCCATATCCTTTTTTAGTTAGTTTTTTGTTTTTTTGAGAAACCGATGCCGATTTATTTAGCATCGGTTTTTCTGTTTTACATCTTAAGTTTTGTATTTTTGGAAGCTATACAAACAAATTCTTATGTCACAACAAAAACGCCTATTTCTTCTTGATGCCTATGCTTTGATCTTTAGAGGCTATTATGCATTTATAAAAAACCCAAGAATCAACTCCAAAGGAATGGATACTTCCGCAATCATGGGATTTATGAACTCCCTCTTGGATGTAATCAAAAGAGAAAAACCGGATCATCTTGCTGTGGCATTTGACAAAGAAGGCAGTCATGTAAGAACCGAAATGTTTGCCGAGTATAAAGCAAATCGCGACGCTACTCCCGAAGCCATAAAAATAGCCATTCCTTATATCCATGACTTGTTAAGAGCCATGCACATTCCTATCATAGAAGTAGCAGGTTGCGAAGCCGACGACTTAATTGGAACCATTGCCAAACAAGCAGAAAAGCAAAACTATCAAGTGTTTATGGTCACTCCTGATAAAGATTTTGCCCAATTAGTTTCGGAAAACATCTTCATGTACAAACCGGCTCGAATGGGTAACGGAATTGAAATCTGGGGGATTCCTGAAGTATTGGCAAAATTCGAAATCGAAAGGCCTGAACAGGTAATTGATTTCTTAGGAATGATGGGCGACGCTGTCGATAATATTCCAGGTCTTCCTGGTGTTGGAGAAGTAACTGCAAAAAAACTGCTGAAGGAATTCGGCACCATGGAGAATCTGCTCGAAAACACGCACCAGCTGAAAGGCAAGATGAAAGAGAATATCGAAGCCAACAGAGAAAAAGGAATCTTATCTAAAAAACTGGCGACAATCATTACCGATTGTAACGTGACTTTCAATGAAACGGATTATGAACTTACACGTCCCGATATTGAAAAAACCGAAGCGATTTTCCAAGAATTAGAATTCAGGAGAATGGCAGAGCAGTTCGACAATCTATTCAGAATCGACCATAATGCTCCAGTCGCCAACAACCCGGCAGAAGCAAGACTGTATAAAAAACCGCAGGCAAAAAACGAAGACCAATTCGACCTTTTTGCTTCAGCAACTTCTGATGAAAACACAGGAGAGACCAAAACTAGTTTTTACAAAACACTAAAAGACACCGAGCATTTCTACCAATTGGTCGAAGGTGACATGGCAATCAAGTTCCTATTGCAGAATTTATTAAAGCAGCCAAGCGTAAGCTTTGATACCGAAACTACAGGAATCGACCCTTTGACCGCAGAATTAGTCGGAATGTCTTTTTCATGGGAAAAAGGAAAAGGATTTTATGTCCCAGTTCCAGAAAACCAAACCGAAGCACAGGCAATCGTCGACAAATTCATTCCGTTTTTTGAAGCAGAAGGAATTGAGAAAGTCGGCCAAAATCTAAAATACGACCTAAAAGTATTAGCCAATTACAACATCGAAGTCAAAGGAAAAATTTTCGACACGATGATCGCGCATTATCTCATCAATCCAGATATGCGACACAACATGGATATTTTATCCGAAACCTACCTCCAATATTCGCCACAGTCTATCGAAGAATTAATCGGAAAGAAAGGAAAGAATCAAAAAACAATGAGAGAAGTTCCTGTCGAAGACGTCAAGGAATATGCTGTAGAAGATGCCGATGTGACATTACAGCTTAAAGATTTTTTCAGCAAAGAATTAGACACTACCAATACGAAAAAGCTATTCGAAGAAATTGAAGTCCCGTTGGTCCCTGTTCTTGCCGACATGGAAAAAGAAGGCGTAAACCTCGATGTACCTTTTCTTCATAATTTATCTCAAGAACTAAAAGGCGATATCCAGAAGCTGGAAAACCAAATTTATGAGAATGCCGGAGAAAAATTCAACTTGGCTTCACCAAAACAGCTAGGAGAAATCTTATTCGACAAGCTGAAAATTGGAGGTGCAAAACAAAAGAAAACCAAGACAGGACAATATGCAACAGGCGAAGAAGTACTTTCCTATTTAGCATTATCGAGCCCATTCGTCCAAGACATTTTAGACTGGCGCCAATTGGTAAAACTGCAAAACACCTATGTGGAAGCCTTGCCGTTGCAGGTTTCTGCAAAAACAGGAAGAGTCCATACAGATTACATGCAGACCGTTGCCGCAACCGGACGTTTGAGTTCCAACAATCCTAACTTGCAGAATATCCCAATTCGTACAGAAAGAGGCCGTCTGATTCGAAAAGCATTTATTGCTCGAGACGAAAATTATACTCTAGTTTCTGCCGATTACTCTCAAATAGAATTGCGCATCATAGCCGCGTTGAGCGGAGACCCAGAAATGGTCAAATCGTTCCAGAAAGGAGAAGACATTCACGCTTCAACTGCTTCAAAAGTTTTCAACGTAGCATTAGAAGAAGTAACCCGCGAGCAAAGAAGCCACGCCAAAACCGTAAACTTCGGAATCATCTATGGTGTATCGGCCTTCGGATTGAGCAACCAGACATCACTATCGCGTTCTGAATCTAAAGACTTGATTGACGCCTACTATCTGACTTATCCAAGATTGAAAGCTTACATCCAAGAACAGATCGAATTTGCCAGAGAAAACGGCTACGTACAGACGATTTTAGGAAGAAGACGTTACCTTAAAGATATCAACTCGCAAAATGCAGTCGTGCGTGGCGGTGCCGAACGAAATGCCGTGAATGCGCCAATCCAAGGAAGTGCTGCCGACATCATCAAAATCGCGATGATAAACATCCACAAACGCCTGAATGCCGAAAATTGGAAAAGCAAAATGTTACTTCAAGTACACGATGAGCTTGTTTTTGACGTTCATAATAGTGAGCTAGAAAAAATTCAGCCTATGATCAAACACGAAATGGAAAATGCGTTCAAGCTCGATGTGCCTTTAATTGTTGACTTAGGAAAAGGACACGATTGGCTTCAAGCGCATTAAAAGAGTCGTAACACAAACAGAAAATTACGTCAAATAAGCAACAATCAAAAGTCTATTATCCAGATAGGACACCATTCACTATGAAAAAGTTAATTCTATTCTTATGCATCAGTTTTTGCCTAAATTCTTTCGGGCAAAATAAAATTTCAAAAACAATAACGATTCCGTTTACTTTACTGGAAAGCGGACATATTTTAGTCAAGGCCAAAATAAACAATCTAGAAGGGAATTTCATTTTTGATACTGGCGCCGGACTCAATTTAATGACCAAGAAATTTGCTGACAAAATAGAAAATCTGAAGAAAACGGATGGTTTTTATACAGGCCATAGAGCAACTGGCGAACAAATAATAGCAGATCTTTGGGATACTGAAAATTTTGAAATTGGTACTCTAAAATTAAACCACGAAAAATTTACCCTAATTGATTTAGATTTTCCTGTGGATGGCTTGATTTCATTACTCCCGTTTAGACACATTCCTATTACGATCGATTATAAGAATAAAATATTAACCTTAGAAACGGACAAATCTTTACAGCAATTAATCAAGACTGGCGCTTCAATTCCGATTCAAATTTCTGACGATTTAGAAAAGACATTGGGAATTGCTACTTACGTCAGGCTCAATGACCAGCTTACGGTACAAATGAATCTCGACAGCGGTGCTGGCTTCAACATCTTCCGATTCAATTCGAGATATATGAAACCACTTGCCATTGATTCTTCGCAAGTAAAAACAAAATACCAAAAAAGTGATTTTAAGCCTACAGAAGGAAATACATATTATTTCACTACCCTTTCCAAAATAAACACACAAACAAACGACAAAATCAAAGCTACAGATTTCAACGCTACTTTTATTGACGGATTGATTTACGAAGCTATTGGAAGCATCAACTGGCTGGGAAATAAAATTACGATTGATATCCAGAAAAAAAATATGATTATCAATAATTAGGATTCTATTTTTAAACAAAATTAATCTCATGAAAAAAATATTCTTATTTCTATTCTTCTCCTTATCCCTACATTCATTCGGGCAAAGTGAGACAAGGTTCGACAAGATCGACAGCCTTTTAAATTATCTGGCTTCGAACAATAAATTTATGGGAAGCCTGGCCATCCAAGAAAACAACCAGGTCGTTTTTGAAAAGAATTATGGCTTTGCCGACGTAAAAAACAAAATAAAAGCGGGTGCAGATACCCGATACAAGATTGGCTCTATTACCAAAACATTTACCTCGGTTGTCATTTTGCAATTGGTTGAAGAAAAAAAACTGACGCTTGACACCAAGCTTTCTCGGTTTTTCCCGACAATAAAAAATTCAGAGAACATCACGATCGAAAACCTGCTAAACCATTCGAGCGGTATTTACAGTTTTACGAACGATGCTGATTATGCTGTATATGCAAAGTTGCCGAAAACCCGAAGCGAGCTGATGAAAAAGATAAAAGCAGGGAAGCCTGTTTTTGAACCTGGAGAAAAAGCAGAATACAGCAATTCTAATTTTGTGATTCTGGGTTGGATTATTGAAGATCTTACGAAAAAAAGTTATGCCGAAAACATCGACAGCCGTATTGTAAAGAAGCTGGGACTTAAAAATACCGGATTTGCTTCTGGCGCTAAAAACGAAGCCATTTCGTATGCTTGGGATGGAAAAACTTGGCAGGAAGCTCAAAAAGAAGACATGTCAATTCCGGGTGGCGCCGGAGCTATCCTTTCCTCTGCTTCAGACTTGACCAATTTTATCAATAGCTTGTTTTCAGGAAAATTGTTAAAACAAGCTTCCTTAGACATCATGACAACTATGGACAAAGGTTACGGCAAAGGAATTTTTGCCATGCCTTTCGCGGAAAGAAAATTTTACGGACATGAAGGAGGAATCGAAAACTTCACGTCTTCCTTGACGCACTATCCAAAAGAAAAACTGAGCATCGCCTTGCTTGATAACGGACAAGGGTACGAAATGGACGGAATAATGATTGGAATCTTAAGTATCTATTACAAGATGCCGTACCGTTTTCCGAACCTAAAAACTGCGGTCGTAGAACTCTCGATCTTGAAAAAATATGAAGGCATTTATTCTGACCCTAATTTCCCGATGAAAATCTCAATCAAGGAAGAAAAAGGCGTGCTTATCTGCCAGGCAACTGGGCAAAGCTCTTTTCCGCTGAATCCGCTAAGTGATACGAATTTTAATTTCGAGCCGGCTGGTTTAGAATTGGTTTTCTCGCCAAACGCCATGACAATACTGCAAGGCGGCAACGAGTTTAAGCTCACGAAAGAAAAATAAAAAAATAGCCCATTCGATTGAATGGGCTATTTTTTATAATTTTCGAGTAGAATCTCTCTGGCGGAGTTCCGTCTTGATGACCGTAGTCCTATAAGCATATTCTTCGTCTTTGCTTTCCAGTTTTTCGATAAGCATTTTAGCTGCTTCTTCGCCAATCTCAATACCATGCTGGCTGATTGTAGAAAGACTTGGCGTCAGTCTTCGCGACCAGACTCCATCCGCAAATCCAATTACAGAAAGTTCTTCGGGAATCTTGATTCCTTTTTTGATAGCCATCTTCATAGCCATGGTCGAAGCGTGTTCGTCTAAGCCAAAAATTCCGTCAATCTCCTGATTGTCGATCAGGTCTTTCAACCTGAAATCAAACTCATCTGGATTATCAGTCCGTATAATCAAATCTTTATTTATAGTAATATCATTATCATTTAATGCTTTCACGTAGCCTTGCGCTCTCAGTTTGGCTACGCTTAGATTGTCGATAGAAGTAAGCAATGCGATTTTTCTACATCCTAATGTTATCAGATGGTTCACGGCATTTACCGAAGAATCGAAATCATCAACGATTACCTTGTCGCAATTTACTTCGTCAGAGATCCTGTCGAACATTACGATCGGAATGCCTTCGGAAATAATCTCTTTAAAGTGCTTAAACTCCTGCTGTTTCTGAGTTTCTTCCGAAATAGACAAAATAAAACCGTCAATCGTTCCATTGCTGAGCATGTCCATCGTATGAATTTCTTTCTTTAGCGATTCGTTAGAAATGCAAGTAATCACATTATAGCCTTTTTCATTTGCCATCTTTTCGATACCACTGAAAACCTTCGCAAAAAACGGATTCAGAATATTAGGAATAATAACTCCGATAGTTTTGGTGCTGCGATTTTTCAGATTGATGGCGATGTTATTCGGCTTGTAATTTTTAAGCTTCGCAAATTCCTGAATTTTAATTTTTGTAGGCTCGCTAATTTCCGGGCTGTTGCTCAACGCTTTAGAAACTGTCGAAACAGATACATTTAATTCTTTGGCTATTTGCTTTAAAGTTGCTTTTGGTTTCATCATTTTCAGTATAAAAGAAATGTAAAGTAAGTGAAAAAATAGAAAATATTCTTAAAATTTACAGTAAACTTAAAAATAGAAAGACAAAAACTACGGCACATTATTCGGAATTTTTAAATACTAAAGACTAGTTTATTTCATGCCAAGTACTGCTGGCATTCTTCGCACGCCTGTGCAAACTAAAAAATTAGCAATAAAAAACATCTTCATACAAACAATTACATAGCAAAAACAATTTTCACATTGTAATTATATAAAATTTTATCAAAACCGCCAACATAATTTCAACGTAAGTAGTCTACATAGATTCCCAACGGGAACCTAAAATCAACCCGATTAATTATTAACCTTTTAAATGTCTACTTATGAAAAATGCAGTAACTGTAAAAGAACAGCTTACTTCGGAAACCAACCGAAGAAGCTTCTTAAAAATCAGCGGACTCACGATGGCGGCTACAGGACTACTCCTCACGGGCTGCAGCAACGATGATGATTCTGAAAACAACGGCCCGTATGCTCCAGGAATACGCAATGGCGTATTTGATCTAGGAAGCGGCGATCTGGGAGTTTTGACGTATGCGTATGCGCTGGAACAACTTGAAGCCGATTTTTATACGCGAGTTGTCAACCTCAATAATTTTGGAGCACTGTTCAATTCCGAAGAACAACAAGTACTTTCTGATTTATATGCCCACGAGGTAATCCACAGAGAATTCTTCAAGACGGCTTTGACAGGAGCCTTGAGCAATCCTTCCACACAATTGCTACCAACACTGGAATTTGATTTCAGCACCGTAAACTTTGGCAGCAGAGATTCTATCCTAGGAACAGCTAAAGCTTTAGAAGACACAGGTGTTGCCGCATATAATGGAGCAGGAAAACTAATTACAAGCGCTGACTATTTATTATTAGCAGGGAAAATTGTTTCTGTCGAAGCACGACATGCATCCGCGATAAGAAGCTTAATCAATCCAAATTCGGATGATTTTGCTGGCGATGATATCGTAAGTGCATCAAACGGACTGGATGTAGCCAAAAATCCATCACAGATACTTCCTGTAGCGGGTAGCTTTATTACGACAGAATTTTCAGCCGTCTACCTACCTTAAATACTAACCAACAAAAATTTAGAAATTATGAATCTATTAAAATTTATAGAGTCCTTCACTGATGAAAACTTCATGAAAAGCACGGGCTCCAGAAGAGATAGTTTTGGACAGTTCGGACAATTGGGCAAAAATTTAGCCCTTGCCTCTATTCCATTAGGATTGGCAGCATTCACTAACAAAGCCTTTGCTTCAGATATAGGTCCGACACCAAGCACGCCAATTGGAGCGCTCCAGCTTGCCCTCACGCTAGAATATCTTGAAGATGAATTTTATCGCTTAGGATTAGAATCTGGCGTTATTCCAACAGGAGGAAGAGATGAAAAAGTATTCATGCAGATTGCACAACACGAAGCCGACCATGTGGAATTTCTGATTGCCGGACTCGGAGCCAATGCTGTTGCCAAACCAACATTTGACTTTACGGTCGGAGGCGCGTTTGATCCTTTCAATGCGACAGGAATAGGAAATGCCGCCGCATACCAACAATTTTTGATATTGGCACAAGCATTTGAAGACACCGGAGTAAGAGCCTACAAAGGCCAGGCCGCCAACCTTATATCGACACCTGATTTACTGACGGCCGCTTTGCAGATTCATTCCGTTGAAGCGCGCCATGCATCAGAAGTAAGAAGACTACGAGGGCTCAAAGGATGGATTACCGGAAACCAAAGAGGAACTGGAATGCCGTCTGCAACTCAAGCCGTTTATGATGGAGAAGAAAATGTAATGCAGGCTGGATTTAATACGAGCACAGTAAGTAATGGCTCATTAGGGCCTGCTATTCCAGGAACGGCAGGATCAGAATCTTATGATGAACCTTTGACTACACAACAGTCTGTCAATATTGCCAATTTGTTTATTGTATAAACCATTTATCCCTAAAATCCAGCAAACCATCTAAGCGTATTTTTAGATGGTTTTTTTGTTTTTAAATAAGCCGACACTCCTACTGAGCCATTAAACCAAAAATAATCCGTAGATTTGCCTTCTCCATTTATAGATTTTCAATCTGATAATCAGCCTCTAAAATAATCTTTTATAGGTGTTTGCATTTAAAATAAATTATTGTACTTTTGCAACCCCTTTATTGGGGATGGAATGTTTAATTAAAATAAATTATTGTGAACACATTAAGCTACAAGACAATTTCAGCTAACAAAGCCACTGTAACTAAAGAGTGGATTGTTGTTGACGCTGAAGGTCATAACTTGGGCCGTCTTGCTTCAAAGGTCGCTATGATCCTTAGAGGTAAATACAAACCAAGTTATACACCGCACGTGGACTGTGGAGATAACGTAATTGTTATCAATGCAGAAAAAATCAACCTTACAGGTAACAAAATGGATGACAAAATCTATATGCGTCATACAGGATACCCAGGAGGACAAAGAACTTTAACTGCTAAAGTATTACAGACAAAAAATCCAGCTACTTTAGTGGAAAAAGCAGTAAAAGGAATGTTGCCTAAAAACAAATTAGGAGCACAACTTTTCAGAAATTTAAATGTTGTTGTAGGTCCAGAGCACAAACAAGAAGCTCAAAAACCTAAAACTGTTAACCTTAACGATCTTAAGTAATGGCTACAATTCACAAAATCGGTAGAAGAAAAACCGCTGTTGCTCGTGTTTATGTTACAGAAGGAACTGGAAACATCACGGTAAACAAAAAAGAATTTACAACTTACTTCCCGACTGCAACTTTACAGTACAAAGTATTGCAACCTCTTTCTATGACTGAGAACGCATCTAACTTTGACGTAAAAGTAAACGTTTATGGTGGTGGTTCAACTGGTCAAGCAGAAGCTGTAAGAATGGCATTAGCGCGCGTAATGTGTGAAGTAAATGCTGAAAACAGAGCAATCTTGAAACCAGAAGGTTTATTAACTAGAGACCCAAGAATGGTTGAACGTAAAAAATTCGGTCAGAAGAAAGCTCGTAAGAGATTCCAATTCTCTAAACGTTAATATTACCGTCTTTTCTGTATTGGAAAAGACCTCGTTCATTTATTATTTAAAAACAATGTTGTTATTCCCTGCCGAGGCAGGAAATTAGTTTAGCATCTAAATGAAGCCTAAAGCCTAAAGCTCAGCTTAAAGCCAAAAAGGAACATTGCTAATTCAACAGAACGTAAACTATTACATTAAAATGGCAAACAAAGTAGAAGTTAAAGAATTACTAGAAGCAGGTGTTCACTTCGGACACATGACTAGAAAATGGGATCCAAACATGGCTCCTTACATCTATATGGAGCGTAATGGAATTCACATTATCAATCTATATAAAACTGCAGCTAAAATCGAAGAAGCTAATGAAGCTTTGAAAAAAATCGCTGCATCTGGTAGAAAAATATTATTCGTTGCTACCAAAAAACAAGCAAAAGATATCGTAGCTGAAAAAGCAGCTGCTGCAAACATGCCTTACATCACTGAAAGATGGCCAGGTGGTATGCTGACTAACTTCGTAACTATCAGAAAAGCGGTTAAAAAAATGGCTTCTATCGATAGAATGAAGAAAGACGGTACTTTCATGACATTATCTAAAAAAGAACGTTTACAGGTTGATCGTCTTCGTGCAAAATTAGAGAAGAACTTAGGTTCTATCGCTGATATGTCAAGACTTCCTGCTGCATTGTTCGTTGTAGACATTAAAGCTGAACACATCGCAATTAAAGAAGCTCAAAAATTAAACATTCCAGTTTTCGCAATGGTGGATACAAACTCTGACCCAAGAGAGGTTGATTATGTAATCCCTGCAAATGATGATGCTTCTAAATCAATCGATAAAATTTTATCTTTAGTAACTACTGCTGTTATCGAAGGTCTTTCTGACAGAAACACAACTTCTGAAAAAGAGACTGAGCAGCCAGTTGGCGAAGTTGCAGACGCTCCAAGCGAAACTGTAGAAACTTCAACAGAAGAATAAATTAAATTAGAGTTCCAATTTTTAAATTCCAATTCCAAATAAATTACAATACGTTGATAATTTAATAAACTTGGGATTTGGAATTTAAATCTTGGAATTTTTTATTTTTAACCCTTAAAAAAAATACTAAAATGGCAACTATAACTGCTGCAGATGTAAATAAATTAAGAACCTTGACTGGTGCAGGAATGATGGACTGCAAGAAAGCTCTTGTTGAAGCTGACGGAGATTTCGATCTAGCTATCGAAAACCTACGTAAAAAAGGTCAAAAAGTAGCTGCTAACAGATCAGATAGAGAATCTACTGAAGGTGCTGCTATCGCTGTTGTAAATGCAGACAAAACTGCTGGCGTTGTGATCTCATTGAACTGTGAGACTGACTTCGTTGGAAAAAATGAAGGTTTCGTAAAGTTGGCTACAGATTTGGCTAACCTTGCTTTAAACTTCCAAACTAAAGAAGAATTTTTAGCTGCTGATTTCAACGGAATCACTGTTGCTGATAAATTGATCGAGCAAACTGGAGTTATCGGAGAAAAAATCGAAATCGGTTCTTTCGAAAGATTAGAAGGTGCTTTCGTTGGATCTTACATCCACGCTGGCAACAAAATCGCTACTTTAGTTTCTCTTTCTGCTAATGTTCCTGGTGCTGAAGAAGCAGCTAGAAACGTGGCAATGCAAGCTGCTGCTATGAACCCAATCGCGTTAGACGAGGCTGGTGTTGATGCATCTATCATCGAAAAAGAAGTAGAAATCGCTAAAGACCAATTGCGTCAAGAAGGAAAACCAGAAGCTATGCTAGATAACATCGCTAAAGGTAAAATCCAACGTTTCTACAAAGACAATACTTTAGTAAACCAAGACTACATTAAAGACGGCGCTGTTAGCGTTTCTGGATATGTAAAATCTGTTGACGCAAACTTGACAGTTACTGGTTTCAAAAGAGCTGCTTTAGGATAATCTTCTAAAATAGTTCCACATATACAATCCCGCTTCCAACCGAAGCGGGATTTTATTTATATTTGGATTAAAATCTGAGCAATGGAAGAAAAGATAAGATGTAGATGGTGTATTGGCGATGCGTTATACGAAAAATACCATGATGAAGAATGGGGCGTTCCTGTATATGACGACCAAAAACTATTCGAATTCTTAATCCTAGAAACATTCCAAGCCGGATTAAGCTGGATTACCATACTCAGAAAAAGGGAGAACTTTAAAAAGGCCTTTGACAATTTCGATTATAAAAAAGTCGCTAACTATGATGAAGAAAAAATCCAAGATCTTCTCCAAGACATCGGAATCATTCGCAACCAGCTAAAAATCCGTTCTGCCGTTACCAATGCAAAAGCCTTTATGGAAACCCAAAAAGAATTTGGAAGCTTCTCTAATTATATTTGGAAATTCACAGATGGCAATCCCATCATAAACCGTCCAAAATCACTATCTGAAGTTCCAGCCACAACACCGCTTTCTGACAAAATCAGCAAAGATTTAAAAAAGAGAGGATTTAAATTTGTAGGTTCGACGGTAATTTATGCACACATGCAAGCCACAGGAATGGTCAATGATCACATTGAGGCATGCTGGACAATGAAGTAAGTCATTATTTGGATTTTAAAATCGCAATAAAATCTTCCCTAGGAATCTCTCTTGCTCCCAAGCTTTCTAGATGATCATTATGAACTTGGCAATCCAAAAGCTTATAATTTTCTTCCTTTAACTTTTTTACTAAAGAAATGAAGGCTACTTTCGAAGCATTAGAAACTTTAGAAAACATACTTTCTCCGCAAAAAATATGGCCTAAATCGATTCCATAAAGTCCGCCAACAAGAATATCTTCTTGCCACACTTCGACAGATTTTGCAATTCCCATTTCATTTAGCTTTGAATAGGCTTCAATCATTCCGTCGGTAATCCAAGTTCCACGCTGTCCATCTCTTTTGATAGAACTGCAATTTGAAATTACTTCTTTAAAATTTTGGTTGAATGTTACTTTAAAAACACCTCTGTTCAGTATATTTCTCATGCTTTTTGAAACCGAAAATTCATTCGGAAACAAAACCATTCGTTCTTCAGGCGACCACCAAAGAATTGGCTCGTCTTCATCAAACCATGGAAAAATACCGCTCTTGTAGGCCAAAAGCAGGCGTTCTGGTGACAAATCTCCGCCAATAGCTAAGATACCATCCTCATCCGTTTCATTTACTGGAGGGAAAAACAATTCTTTGGTAAGGAAATACATTTATAACTTATTTTACTTCATAAAAAAACCGCAAGAATTTCTGCGGTTTTTGATACTTCTGCTTTATTTATTAGAAAGGCAAATCGTCGTGCTCTTCTTCTTTAAAATTATTTGCTGGTTCAAAAGCTTCTCTTGCCGGCATTGGAGGAACTTGAGCAGAAGGAGCCTCGGCTTGCAGTTTTTCGATTCTCCAGCCTTGAATGCTGTTGAAATATTTAGTTTCTCCTTGAGGATTTACCCACTCTCTGCCTCTTAGGTTGATTGAAACCTTCACAGGCTCACCTACTGAATAGTTATTCAATAGATCGCATTTGTCCTGCGTGAATTCAATCATGATATGTTGCGGGTATTGCTCCTCAGTAGTAACAACCAATTCTCTTTTTTTAAATGACGCACTAACTTGCTGTTCGGCATTTATTACTTTAACTTTTCCAGTAACTTCCATAATCTCTATTGTTTTTGTTTATTTATATGGCTTGTAATTCAGCCCTTTCATTATATTTTTTCAGAGAGCAGCACTTTCCATGCAGCAATCACTTCATTATTATCCAAGTATTCTTTTGCTTTCAAGTGTACTTTTTCCTGATCATCGGAACTCAAAACGCCTTTGACGGCAAAATTCTGATTTACAAATATAGCAACTTCTTCGCTTGTAGGCAATGCTTCAACGTTGCCTAATTTACCTAAATCATTGCCGTCGAAAATCGGACTATTTTTTATAAAATCTGGTATTTGGTCAACACCGATTCCTAATGTGGTCAATGGCTTTTCAACTTCAAACAATCCCATATTTGAACGCGAATACCAATTGCCGCCTAGCCTAGAGATCAAGTCAATTTTATATTGATCAACAGCACCATTTTCATCCAAAATCTTCTCATCAATATGCATTTTTACAATCTCACAGATAATTAGATTCCCTGCACCGCCTTCGCTTCCAAGACTGATAATTTCTTGTATCTTACATTCAAATTGAACGGGAGATTCTTTTACACGGAAAGGCTTTACCAAATCAGACGGAATTGGTGTAAATCCGGCTTTTAAAAATTCATTTACACCATTGCCATATTCTGTACTCGATAGGGAAGCCTGCTGCACCATATCAAAATTGACTACATTAATCACAACTTCTCGAGTAGCTTCGGCATTGATCAATGTGTGCTTTATCGTATTGTCGCGGACACGTCGGGAAGGCGAAAAAACTAAAATTGGCGGGTTAGCGCTAAAAAGGTTAAAAAAACTAAAGGGCGATAAATTCGGATTTCCGTTACGGTCAACAGTACTTGCAAAAGCAATCGGCCTAGGGCCTACTGATCCTTGAAGATAACCCTGTAATTTTGCTGTCGAAATTTCTTTCGGCTCTATACTAATCATAAAATTCTCCGTTTAAACAAAAGTAATAAATTGAATCATAAGGAAAGAATGAAGTATTTAAGACTTATAAACAGTTTAAGATTTTGACTTTGTTTCTTTTGCTTATATTTATACCTCAAAATAAGATTTATGCAGTTTTCTGAAAAAAGAAATGTCACGCGATGGATCATCATCATGATCTCTTTCATCATAATTTCTCTCATCCTTTGGAATACCTATACTTTTTTCCAAATTTTTAAAAATGAAGAGCATCTAAAAATGCAGATTTGGGCGACTTCATTAAAGACAATCAATAAGGCCGATTTAGAAAATGACGACATTGAATTACCAAGGCAGATTGTAGACAAAAACACTACCATTCCTATCGTGCTTACTGATCAAGCCGGAAATATTATGGGAATGCGAAATATCGACGAAAAAATCGCGAATGATTCTATTAAAGCCAAAGCCTTTTTCAAAAATTTTAAAAATGAAAATGAGCCGATTCCGATAGAATACCTGCCAGGAGAAATCCAGTACATTTATTATGGAAATTCTTCACTTTTGAACAACTTAAAATATTATCCGATTGCGCTGTTTCTTATTTTAGTCTTGTTTGGATTACTTATCTTCAACTTTTACCGTGCCAGCAGAATGGCAACACAAAACAAGCTTTGGGCGGGTATGGCGAAAGAAACTGCACATCAGATAGGCACGCCGCTTTCTTCATTGCTGGGCTGGATTGAAATCATGAAAGCTGATAATGTCGACGAAACAACGGTAACTGAAGTCGAAAAAGACATTTTCAGGTTGCAGACCATCGCTGATCGTTTTTCAAAAATTGGTTCGGAACCTGTTTTAGAAGAAAAAGATATTATTGCGGAAACAGAACAGTCCTATGATTATCTAAAATCAAGATTTTCGAATCAGATTAATTTTTCTTTCAAAGCTCCAGACCACGCGATCATGACTTCCATCAACCCAATATTACACAGCTGGACGATTGAAAATCTTGTTAAAAATGCGATTGATGCCATGAAAGGAAGAGGAAATTTATCTATTGTCATTGAAGAAGATTCTCGCTTCGTAAAAATAAAAGTAACCGACACTGGAAAAGGAATTCCTAAAAAACAATTCAAGAGGATTTTCGAGCCAGGATTTACGACTAAAAAGCGTGGTTGGGGATTAGGACTTTCGTTAACCAAAAGAATCGTAGAGGAGTATCATGACGGAAAAATAAAGGTCTTTTCGTCAGAAACAGGAAAAGGCACCTGCATGTTGGTAAGTCTGAGGAAACTCTAAAAAGAAACAGCCGCAAATTCAATATTTACTGAATCTACGGCTGCAAATATTTTAAAAAAAAGATTATAAGTTGGCTGCTATCTCTTTTGCCAATACTTCAAATTCTTCTTGGGTTAATTTTACTTTATTCTGGAAACGCATTTCGTCCATTTCATTTAACGGAATTAAATGTACGTGCGTATGCGGAACTTCCAAACCAATAACGGCTACACCTACTCTTTTGCAAGGAACTGTCTTCTCTATGGCCTTGGCTACTTTTCTAGAAAATTTCATCAATCCCAAATAATGCTCTTCGTCCATATCAAAAATCTTATCGATTTCTTTTTTTGGAATGCATAACGTGTGTCCTTTAGCATTTGGATTTACATCCAGAAAGGCAAGATAGTTTTCGTCCTCGGTAATTTTATAAGCTGGAATTTCTCCGTTGATTATTTTTGTAAAAATTGAGCTCATTGGTTCAGAATTCTGGGTTAAAACTTAGTCTCTTGAGATTTCTAAAATTTCAAATTTCAAGATACCGTTCGGCACTGTAATTTCGGCTATTTCGCCTACTGATTTCCCTAGCAATCCTTTTCCGATTGGAGAAGTAACAGATATCTTTCCTGTCTTAAGGTCGGCTTCACTTTCAGCTACCAATGTATATTTCATTTCCATGCCATTTGATTGGTTTTTGATTTTCACATTTGACAGCACCAATACTTTGGAAACGTCAAGCTGCGATTCGTCAATCAGACGGGCATTTGCATAAACTTCTTCTAATTTTGAAATTCTCATTTCAAGCAAACCTTGGGCCTCTTTAGCCGCATCGTATTCTGCATTTTCAGACAAATCCCCTTTATCTCTAGCCTCAGCAATTGCTTGAGACGCTTTTGGGCGCTCAATACTTTTTAGCTGTTCTAGTTCCTCTTTCAATTTTTTTAAGCCTTCTGCTGTATAATAAGATACGTTACTCATAATTTCATCGTTATATATAAAATAGAAAAAATCCCATCACGACGGGATTTCTTTCCACAAAGATAGTATTTTTAATTCAAATCGATATTTATATACTATTCGTATACAAAACCAAAGTTAATTAAATTAAATTTGTTTCTACAAATTATACAATGGAATTTTTAAGATGAAAAAGATTATTGCCCTTTTATTTATCAGTATCGCAATTGCAGCATGCTCTGACAGCAATTTCAACAATAGAAACCCTTATATTCCGAATTATTCTTTTACCGTTGAGATCAATACCAATCTCCCTTTGTATAGTGATCTTCAATACACCGGAAATGGCAAGCTGATTACGCTAAATGGCGCAGGTGCTAACGGCATTATCGTTTTTAATGCCGGATCAGGAAATTTTAGGGCTTATGATGCCAGTTGTCCTAACCAGTATCCTAGCAGCTGTTCGCGTTTAGAAGTAGAAGGCATCAATGCTGTCTGCCCATGCGATGATGTGGCATACAGCTTGTTTACAGGCCTTGCGGATGCCGATGTGGAATACCCTATGAAACCTTACCGCGTTGAAGTAAACGGAAACATCATCCGAGTTTATAACTAAAAATGCCTCGAATTTATCTTGAAACAAGAATTTCTGCACCTATAGAGATTGTATTTGATTTGTCAAGAAGCATCGATTTGCATAAAATTTCAACTGAGCATACCAAAGAAGAAGCGATTGCCGGCAAAACTTCCGGATTAATTGCATTAGGCGAAACAGTGACTTGGCGTGCAAAACATTTAGGATTTACTCAAAATCTCACCTCTAAAATAACAGACTATAACTATCCGTTTTTCTTTGCAGATGAGATGATTCAAGGAGCTTTCAAAGAATTCCGCCATGAGCATCTTTTCGAGCGTCATGAAAATACGACTTTGATGATTGATGTTTTTACGTATCAATCTCCTCTTGGATTCTTCGGAAAATTAGCCGACTTCGTTTTCTTAAAAAAATACCTCAGCAATCTGTTAGAAAGAAGGAATCTTATCATAAAGGATTTTGCAGAGTCAGAAAAATGGCAAAAAGTATTGAAAGAAAAAAAGCCCGACAAGTCATGATAGATTTGCCAGGCTTTGGGAAAAATAATTAAAAAACTTCTCTTTTAAAACTTCAAGGTCATTCCGGCCAAGAAATTAATTCCGGCTTGCGGATAATATCCAGCGCCTTCCATTGTTGTTATAGTACCTGGATTTGAAAAATCATCATCATACGTATAGAAATAACCATTAGACTCGTATTTGTAGTCAAAAACGTTGTTTACTAAACCTGAAAAAATGATTGATTTGAAAACAGAATTGGTTTTGATTTCGTAAGAAATATTAAAATCGCTCACAGAATAACTTTCTAATTTTGATCCTTTAGAATCAATATTTCCCATATACTGATCTCCAACAAATTTCGTCAGAAGAGAAACTTGCATGTTCTTGATGGGTAAAAATGTAATTGCATTCCCAACGATCACATTAGGCGAAAAGGCGATATTCGTATTTCCTAGTTTCTCTAATGCGCCATCTCTTTGGAAGACAAAATCTTCATTTTTGTTTGTGCTTACAGTTACATTCGGGCGGAAAATCCATTTATCTGCCACAAAAAGAGTGGCATCAATTTCCAATCCAAGCCTATAACTTTCTCCGCTATTTTGACGGATAGGCGCCCCAACATCATTCAAAGCTCCAGTCAATACCAGTTGGTCTTGGTATCGCATATAATAACCGTTCACATTCAGTTTTGTCTTTGGCGCATTGTACCTCCATCCTAGCTCAAAATCGTTAAGTTTTTCAGGTTTTGGATTTCCAGACTCGTAATCGCTTCTGTTGGGCTCTCTGTTTGCTCTTGCATAAGAGAAATAGATATTATTTTCATCGTTAACGATGTAGGTAATTCCTGCTTTCGGATTGAAGAAATTAAAATTATCATCTACAGAACCTGTGTCTGCTCCTTTGGTCTTATAGCCTACATTTCTGTATTGTAAGTCTCCGAAAAGGCTCCAATTTTCATTAAACTTGTAATTTACTTTTGCAAAAACGTTGAAATCGGTTTTTGTAGAAAAGTCATCATAATATTTGAAATTGTATTCTGGCAAAATGAAGCTTCTTGTCCAAAGAATATTCCCGAAATGCTTGCCTTCATATTTGTTCCAGCCGCCTCCAAGTATGAAATCGAACTTCTCATTTTTATAATTGGCAGAAAATGTCGTTCCATAAAAATCGTTATCAAGCCATTTTCTACGAATCAAGTCGCTTGACTCGATCAATTCCCCTTCAACAACTTGCGGTTGAATTCCATATTCGGATAAATCTTCGTCTACTTTATAGTTTTCATAATAGCCTTTCCCTTTAGTGTAGTGAAAAGCCAGATTCGTACTCCAGTTGTCTGAAAAACGCTCATTCCAGTGTAATTGGTAGTGATCTTGGTTGTAATTATCCGTTTCATTATCATAGAAACGCGTCACGCCATTGTCATCGACATATTCTCCGGAAGTATTATAAGTCCTGTCATTTTCAAGCTTATCTGGATCTTCCAGCCCATTCCAAGCTTGATATGTTTTTTCTTTTCCTCCAAAAACCAATGCCTTTATCAGGGTTGTTTTTCCTATGTAAGTCCCTTGAAAAAAGTAAGATTTCAGGTCTGACGACGCTCTATCGATATAACCATCTGATTTGATATTAGAAACGCGCCCAGCCAGTTCAAAATGATCTTTTATCAATCCGGTGCTGAACTTTAAGGTATGCTTTCTAGAATTAAAGCTTCCGAAAGAATTGGAAATTTCGCCATTTGCTTCTGTTGCATAGGAATCTGTCAGCAAGTTTAAACTAGCACCAAAGGCTCCGGCTCCATTTGTAGAAGTTCCGACACCACGCTGCAGCTGTATATTCTGGACTGAAGAGGCAAAATCAGGCATATTTACCCAAAAAGTACCTTGCGATTCAGAATCATTATACGGAATTCCGTTAAGCGTCACGTTAACCCTTCGGGAATCGGAACCTCTCACACTGATGGCAGAATATCCGATGCCGTTACCCGCATCCGACGTAATTACTACTGATGGCAGATAGTTTAGCAAAGCTGGAATATCCTGACCTAAATTCCTAGATTCTAATTCTTTTTTGCTGATGTTGCTGAAAGTAACTGGCGTTTGCGCCGTAACACGGACAGCGGAAACCAAAACCTCATCGAGATTGTTGGTTTTTGTGGTGTCAATAACCACTTTTTCTTGAGCAAAAAGAGATCCTGATGTAAAAAACGCAAGTCCTAAAAGAGTTCTTGCATGAAGAAAGGATCCAGACGTATGATTTTGACTACGGTTTTTGTGCCTGTCTTTCTGTCTGGACTCATTTTTTTTGAATAAAGTTTTCATTCGTAAATTTTCTTACGAATAAAAGGGGCAATTATTCTATTGTTTAAATTAATTGATTGTACTTAACGACAAATTTTAAGCGTGCACTCGAAAAAAATGTCGTTTCATCCCTTGGCAGCATTACCCGCCCAGGTTCCTTGGGTATAATCTCAGCTCGTTATTTGGAGCACCCCTTTGAGACGGGGCAAAGATAGAAAAGTATTGAGACAATAGTCTCTATAATTCATCTTTTTTAATCAAAAATCAGGTTTTCTTCTGGATTGCTTCTTCTTGGAAAGATTTCTTTTGTTTTGGATGCGTTTTTTGATTACAGATTTTGGCACTTTCGTGGCTTTGCGTTCTTTTGGAATGATTAAATTCTCTCGAAGCAGTTGAAGAAATCTCTTAACAACAATTTCCTTGTTTTTTAATTGACTTCTGTCTTCATCGCAATTCAAAATTAGTATCTTATCGTTAGTCAGTCTTGGCGCTAGTTTATCTTCCAGAAGGGTTATTTCTTCCTCTGAAAGCGCTTTTGAGTTCGGCAGATCGAAAGACAGCACCACTTTAGAGGAAACCTTGTTGACATTCTGTCCTCCCGCTCCGCTGCTTCTGACTGCTTTAAATTTTAATTCTGATATGATTTTTTCGGTATCCACTAGTATTGTGGCTGATGCGCCGGTTTCAATAAGTCGTTAACTGTTTTTACTGGATTGAAAGTAATCAAAGGCACTTCTACAAAAATAGTAGTCCATTTTGCCATAGCGCCATTCCATAGTCCCGGCAGTTCATACGCTTTAATCGGCTTCCCATTTTTATTTTTTTCTACGATAAAACCGCTGTCAATATCAACAAATTCTTTGAGGTCAAATTTTTCGCCTCTATAATTTTTTGTACCGCAGACTAAGTCAACTGGATTAAAATGCGTCGAACTAGCCAGCAATTTGGCTTGTGTCGGGTTTTGAGTATCAATCTGCGATGATTCGACAATCTGCAAAGAAACATTTCCTTTTTTATCTCTTACCCAAAACGGCCCGCCTCCTGGCTCTCCTTCATTTTTTACCATACCGCAAACACGAATCGGCTTGTTGAGAATTTCTTGAAGATATACAACCTTATTCTCCCTAGTATATTTCTGAAAATCTGCAGTTATAGAAATCTGCAGCTTTGTCTTTACAAATTCTACGATCTCATCAATCATTTCCTTTTGGATATTTTCAGCAGACAAGATTTTAAGAGAGGCGAAAATTTTTTCCTGAAATTCCAGCAAGATGCCCGCCAAAGCTTTCTTGTACAATCCAATAGTCTGTATATGATTCTGGATTACGTTATCAATGTTTTTTATGAAAATAATATCGGCATAAAGCTGATTTAAGTTTTCAATCAAAGCGCCATGTCCTCCCGGTCTAAAAAACAATCTTCCGTCGTCTTGACGAAAAGGATTATTCTCTAAGTCCACCGCTAGCGTGTCTGTCGTTTTATGCTGGTAAGAATAATCGACGTGAATCTTTATATTTGAATTTGCTTCAACTTTAGGCTTGACCTCGTTTATAATCCGATCGAAAGAGTCTTGATGTTCTTCTGAAATGGTAAAATGCAGGTTGGAAACATCATTAGAAGAAGCGTAAAAACCGCTCTCATTTAAATGTTCTTCGATAGGCGTTGCAATATAATCTCCATATTGATGAAAAGGCAATACGGCTTTTGGTTTTGAAGCAAAATCAAAATGACCTAATGACAAGAGGGATTTTATAAAATAAAAAACTCTGGTATCTTTGTCCCATTGCTTGTATTCTGGATATTTGGACTGGGTGTATTCTAAGACTGCTTTATGAAAGGGAAATTTTTCTATTCCGATTAAAAAAATAGAAATGGAACTGCAATGTTTTCTGTTGATATACGCATTGATTGTTTCGCTTCCGAGCTTAAACTCATTAATAAATTCGCTTAAAAACTTGAACATTCTGCTAGCAGCGCCGGATGCTGGAACAAATTTCTGAAGCTTGAGATTGTTCTTTTTAGAATCGAATAGATTAGAATAATATATCGCTTCACTTTCAGACAAAGGCATTATTCCGTTAGCAATGGAAGCCGGCTTTTCCAATATCGCTTTTGGAATTCCGACGTTAAATGTCTGTAGTTGAGCCGCTACATCATCAACACTTATTCCTTGGTTGTAAATCTGAATGAAATCATAGGGAGTAAAGCCTAAAGCTTTTATTTTTGCTAAATCTTTAAGAATCGTAATCGCTTTTTCAAGTCTTTCTTCCTTGCTTCCTGTAAGCAAAATGTAAGGTTTTTTATTTTCAATTAGCGCTTCTTCGAATTTCTGCAATAGCATTTCACGTTCGTCTGGCTTATCGCGCAAATCGTCTTTTTCGAAAGGAACATCGATATCTGTGAGAAAAAACAGTTCGTATTTATGTTTTCGTGCAGCCTTATCCAAAGCAGGATTACAAAAACCGTAATAGATTTCCGAAAACACTTTAGTGCACATCAGATTGGTGTCTGCAAAAAGATAGTTACCTGTAGTATTGGCCAAGGCTTGATTCTCGAGCTTCATTTGGCCTATTGCAATCGGAAGCAAGTCTTCTGGTTCGCAAATTTGTTGCGAGCGGTCCCATTTTTCTTGTAGGTACTCGCGAGCGAACTCTGGAATCCAAGTGGATTGAAAGTGCTCTGCTAATTGTTTTGCCAATGTAGTTTTCCCGGTAGATTCCGGTCCGTACAATGCTATTCTGATTTTATCTGTTGCCTGCTGTTTAAGATTTTCCTCCATTCTATGTAAGCTAAAATAGCCAAAATTGTAAAAATTACATACTGCAATGCCAACATTCCCAAATCCCTATAGGCATACAATGGGACAGCGATGATATCTGCTATGATCCACAGCGTCCAATTTTCAATCTTTTTCATTGCCATATACCACATGCCCGTAAAAAACAATCCTGAAGTAAAAATATCGATATAGTTTTCAGGCTTGATTTCTTTGCCAAACAAATGGTACACAAAATATGTTACAACAATAGTAAGAAAAAATAATAATACTCCAATAGCTTTTTGCTTCCTATTCGTTCTCGAAATTTTTACGACATAATCGTTTTCCTTCATTCTTGACCAGTTAATCCAGCCATACACACTCATTATCGAAAAATAAATATTAAGCGTCATATCGGCAAAATAACCTGCTTTATAAAGAAGATAAACAGTGATGACCGTGGCTATAATTCCTGTTGGATAGACCAAAATGTTTTCTTTCTTGGCATAATATACGCTCAATATGCCAAAAACAAAAACAATGGCTTCGAGAATAATATCGAGGGTCGGTTTGTCTTTATAGGCTTCGAGAAAAAAATCAATCATTATATTTTGAGATTAGGAATTTGTAAAAAAATCAGGATCATTTTCAAAAGCTGTTCCTATTACCACCAAATCAGCACCAGCTGTGTAAGCATCCTTAATGCCCTGTATGTTTTTAATGCCGCCGCCGACAATCAAAGGAATTTTTATATTTTTTGAGACTAAAGAAATCGTATCCAAAGGAACAGGCAGTTCTGCACCACTCCCCGCTTCCAAATAAATCAGCTTGTTTCCTAGAAATTCTCCTGCCAGCGATGTTGCTACGGCAATCTCTGTATTATGCCTTGGCAAGGGTATTGTTTTGCTGACCGAAGCCACGGCAGTCTGATTGCCACTTTCTATCAAAATATAGCCTGTAGAAATAATTTCGAGATTGGATTTTTTTAAAATTGGCGCTGCTTTGACCTGATGTTCGATCAAAAAATCTGGATTCCGTCCTGATAATAAAGTCAAAAACAAGATACCGTGGGCTTCTATCGAAATCTGAGACGGGTTTCCTGGAAACAGCACTATCGGAAGTTTTGTCTTTTCTTTTAGTTCGCGAATAATTGCATCAATCGTATTTGTAAGCACAAGGCTTCCGCCAATGAAAATATGCGTAGCTGGAGATTGGTTTATTTTCGGGATGATATTCTCTAGTGAATCTAAAGCAACTTTATCGGGATCGAGAAGAATTGCCAGAAGCTTTTTGCCCTGAATTTTCGACTGGAGTATTTCGTTGTAGATATTCTGCATTTTTGTTTAGGGAAATTCGAAGATTTTCACAAAGCTACATTAAAGAAATAAACTTGAACGATTTTAAGATATAGATTCTCATCGATTCCCTTTTTGGAAGGCATAGACAAGCGTATAGTTTTCAATTTCTTCAAAACAGATATCAAATTCTATGTTTAGGTTTCCAAAAGTCAGAAGCGCTTTTGTTTTCTGATCTTTCATCTCGAATGGTGCGACAAAAATATGATCCTTGAAACTGATTCCTTTTTCATTCCTGATTTTAAAAATTGCTTCTTTTACGCCCCAGATTACGGTTAATCTTGAAACGTAATCTTCTTCCTTTTTTTTATCTAAAAAGCCAAATTCGCTATTATCGACAAACTTATTGGCAATCAATATTATTTTTTCACGTCGGAGTTCGATATCGATTCCCACGTTTTCATCACTCAAAATTATGGCAGAAAAATCAAAAGAATGTGTTATCGAAATATGGGTCTCGTTTTCAAGGTGGGGCTTCCCAAACTGATCATAGTGAAGCTGCAAATCATTATGTCCAGATTCTTGAAGCAATTTCCTGACGCTCAAAAAAGCTCTTTGGTGTACTTCCGATTTCATCGATTGAAGCCTGTCCAACGTTTTTTCTTTTAAAATTACCTGTGAAAAAAGCTCATCAAAACTTTCCGTGATTTTCCAGATCAGGATTTTAGTAGTCGGATTATATTGGGTGATTTTGTAGAGCATTCTTTTTTTAGATGACCGATTTCGCTAATATTGAGTATCAAAAAAAGGATTTGCTTCTTATTCAAACAATTACCATTATTAAACAAACCTTAAATAATTTTTTGGATTATTTTAATAAAAAGTAATTCCGTAAATTTGCAAAAATTTTGATAATACAAATATATACAAATAGATGAGTACAACGACATTACCTTTTGTAGCTTATAAAGTGAAAGATATTTCTCTTGCGGCTTGGGGAAGAAAAGAAATTGAATTGGCGGAAGCTGAAATGCCAGGTTTGATGGCACTTCGCAGAGAATATAAAGATGAGCAGCCGTTAAAAGGTGCTAGAATTGCAGGTTGTCTTCACATGACGATCCAGACTGCAGTTTTGATTGAGACGTTGATTGCTCTTGGAGCTGAAGTGACTTGGTCATCTTGCAATATTTTCTCTACACAAGATCAGGCTGCTGCTGCTATTGCTGCTGCTGGAATCCAAGTATATGCTTGGAAAGGTTTGAATGAAGAGGAATTTGACTGGTGTATCGAACAAACTTTATTCTTTGGTGAAGACAGAAAACCATTGAACATGATCTTAGATGATGGTGGTGATTTGACAAACATGGTTATTGATCGTTACCCAGAATTAGTTGCTGGAATCAAAGGTCTTTCTGAAGAAACAACTACAGGTGTTCACAGACTTTATGAGAGAGTAAAAGCTGGAACTCTACCAATGCCTGCAATCAACGTGAATGATTCTGTTACTAAATCTAAATTTGATAACAAATATGGCTGTAAAGAGTCTGCTGTTGACGCAATCCGTCGTGCAACTGACTTGATGTTGGCTGGAAAAAGAGTAATCGTTTGCGGTTATGGTGATGTTGGAAAAGGAACTGCAGCTTCTTTCAGAGGTGCTGGTTCTATCGTAACTGTTACTGAGATTGATCCAATCTGTGCATTGCAAGCGGCTATGGACGGATATGAAGTGAAACGATTAGATACTGTTATTGCTACAGCTGATATTATCATCACGACTACTGGAAACAAAGATATCGTTGTGGGAAGCCACTTCGAAAAAATGAAAGACAAGACTGTTGTTTGTAACATCGGACATTTCGACAATGAAATCGATATGGCTTGGTTGAACAAAAACCACGGTGCTTCAAAAATCGAAATCAAGCCTCAGGTTGATAAATATACTATCAACGGAAAAGATATTATCATCTTGGCGGAAGGTCGTTTAGTAAACCTTGGCTGTGCTACTGGCCACCCAAGTTTTGTAATGAGCAACTCTTTCACAAACCAAACTTTGGCTCAAATCGAATTGTGGAAAAACAGCGCAGCATACAAAAACGAAGTATACATGCTACCAAAACATTTAGATGAAAAAGTAGCTGCTTTGCACTTGGCTAAATTAGGCGTTGAATTGGAAACTTTGAGAGAAGACCAAGCCGCTTATATTGGTGTTGAAGTTCAAGGCCCGTTTAAACCTGAATATTACAGATATTAATCTATTTCAGATTTCTGAATTTAGATTTAAGATAAAAACCTCGCCGAAAGCGAGGTTTTTTATTTTATTAGAGTTTGGCAAATTTGCCGTCAGGAGTAATTTTATATTTGAGATATTGGGCAAAAGTAACGCCTGATTCATCCGACTTAAAGTCCTTAAGATGAATAGTCTTGTCTGAATCAATATAGAAATATCGTGATGATTGTCCTAAATCGCTTCCGTTAAGATAAGATATAGGCAATTTGTCTATCACTTTCCCGTCTCTGATGCTCAACAATACGTTCTGGGTTTGACTTTCGGGATATTCACAGGTCTTGCAGTCTATTTTTCCTTCGTATAGCACAGATACTATCTTAAAGTTTTTACCGTCGAAAACCTTGGCGCTTTTTAATTCTATTTTTGATTTTTTATTCTTCATGTCTCCAGAAGGAACAAATTCTTTAGCTGTAAAAGTTTTTGCTTCCGGATAATCGACTTTAAAAGTACTTCTGGCAGGATTATCTCTATCCTGAAATAAAAACAGGCTCAATTTGTTGTATAAAGAATCTTGGAGAGAATTATCCTTTGACCAATCTGCAGGGAATTCATGAAGCACGTCTTTATCGCCATACGGCAGGCTTACTTTAGAAGATTCGCTTATTCCTTTAACAGTACTTACTTGGCTGATGCTTTTACTGCAAGAAAGCGTGGCTAGAAAAACGAGTATGGGAATTATTTTTTTCATTCTATTGGTATATGTTATGAATCGAGTTGCCGTCAAAATCTCCAGAATGCAAATGGTCGTTGTGATCTGTAGCATACCTGTGTGCATTTCGCAACCAGGCTTGCTGCGTTGTTCCGGCTATTACTTGGGCAAAATTCCAATCTACAAAGGCATTTAATAAATTCTGTTCGTTTTGTCGATTAGCCAGATAGCTCGTGTCAACACTATCTCCGTTCGGGTGCGCCAAACTCGGGTAGCTCGTCGCATCGCCAAAACACATTCCTGTTGAGTTTACGCCTGCTAATCCGTATTGCGATAAAACGCCGACAAATGCTGCAAAACAGTCCGGGTTGCAGAATCGCCTTTGCGTATTGGAAAATCCATAAGCAATAACACGGCCATTTACGGCAACATTTAGCGTATCCGGCATTCTGACCAAAGGCACGTTAGTTCCGGAAGCCGTATAGCGGACAATTCTCAAGGCGCCTGGAAAAGCTCTAGCATTTCTATCATTTCTGTGTGTTCCAGTCGTTACGATAGCATTTGCAAAAATATGATTGGTTTGTGCCGCTCCACCGGCAGGAGCATTTTCTGTACGGAGCGCTCCTTGAGGCACTGCTCCAAGCTGCTGTCCATTATTCCTGCCCATGACAGAGGTTTTATTGCATGTTGCAATAAATATTTCATTACCGTAAATATCGTAATGATAATAGGTTACTTGTGTAGAACTTGGATTTTCAAGTTTGCTGATTTTCCTTCTGACTGTACCATTCATAGGGAGGAAATTATACGTTCCGTCTGTATAGGTAGTTCCAGATTGAACCCTAGCATAGATTTCATAAAAATTCCTGTTCCCTACCCTAAACCTTCCTTGTGCATCACTATTCAGGAAAACGCCTGCTTCTTTGACTTCTTCTGTGCTATCTGGACCATAAGCACAAGGCTCATTATCTGTTCTTTCTACCACTACTTCCAACTTGGCCGTGTGTGTTGCCGCAGCCGCTATATTGGTTGCCCAAGTATTGAAATCAGTTCGTAAGGATGGCCTAAGCTGTAGTTTTATAATCGCTTTATTTTCATGGTCGGCAAGATTCGTATAATGGTCGTGTGTTCCCGATGGATTTTCGGTTGTTCCTTTATTGTTTAAGGCATCGAAATTGCCGACAATAGCAGTCATTTTTCTCCTGACTTCAAAATTCTGAGTTTCTGGATTAAACCACATCAGATTCAGGGTTTCTGTATTTCCGGTCAAAGTGTTGTCGCTTGGCCTTATGACAGCGTCAATGGATAAGGTTGCCATATTTTCCGTTTCGATAACCAGATAAACGGTCTTGCCTAAAACAGAATCAAATGGCGTGTTTTGTCCGCCTTCCTGCTGTGCATGAAGGGAATCTATCCGAGTAAATGCCACATTCGCTCCTTGTTGGGTAACGGTCTTTTTTGCAAAATAAACACGGGTTATCTTTTGCAAGCTATCATCTGGCGTAACCGGAGAATAAGGCGGATTGAGCGTTACTGTTTGTCCTGTATCATCAATTGTTATCGGCATCGTTTAATTCATTTAATTGATAACTTATTGTTTTTTTATAATTCTCTCCGAATGAAAATTCAATCGAAATACTTGCTTTTTTAACTGTTCCTGTATTCATATCAAAAATAAAACTGCCATCATATTTGTCTAGGTTGGGCCTATCTTTTGCTGAATCAAATAAAATTCCTTTATTTTTTATTGATTTAAAAATCATGTCGTTGTAAAATGGCGTAATCATTTTTCCCTTTACTATAACTTCAAGTTCTCGTTCTTTTAATTTTATTTTTTTTACCCGAGCTTCTTCTCCGATGTTAACAACAGCATTTTCAACAAAATTCAAATATCTCACGCTTCTTTTTTTAATTGACAGAGGCGTATAGCTATCATAAAACGGATTCAGAAACAGGCCATGTTGCCTGTAATTTTTTATATCTAAAAGAATTCTCCTATCGTTACTATAGAAATCTCTGAGATATTGAAACATTTCTTCTACTTTCGGCCCGACATTGCTTTTGGCTAATCTTTCTATTTTTTCTTCTAGCCTTTTTTGAATCTGATGTTGATTTACTAATTTATTGATATTTAAATGTCGGTCTGTTTCTAAAATTATATCATCATTTACCTCCGCAATTCGTGCTAAAAAATCTTTTTCTGCCAAAGAAACGGTTCTGTTTTTATACTCAATATCAAAGACTTCTAATTGTATCAAATACGTTTCAAAATCTTTTTTTAATACTGTTGAATGTATTGTTTTATTAACTTCGCTTTTTAAAACACTGCCGTTTTCTGTTGTTATTTCCATCATCGAAAATTCATAAAACTGCAAATGTTCTTCAAGGTATAAGCAGATATCTAACTCTTTTATGCCTTCAATTGTATCGGTAATATTTCGCATAGTAAGACTTTTGCTTTTGAATTAAATTGAATTGAATTTAAAAATCAATTACTGCCAATCCATTTTAACACCTTTCTTTTTATTGGCTATGCATTCTTCAATTGTATATTTTACCGGACAATCAAAACAATCTTCTTTTGTAAAAGCATAGCCGTCATTTAATGTAATTGTATCTTTAATTTTAATTTTCTTTTCACTTTGGCATATAGCATTGGCTTGAAATGATTCATAATCATTTTCTCCAATTTTTATGTCTTTCGATCCATAGCTGTAAGTAAGTAACTTAACAATATAACCGTCTTTATTATTCACTACCATCTCATACGCTTTGGAAGATGAAGTGCTTGAATATTTAATTACTGTATTATTTTTATCCGTTACAATTTTATCAATTGCAAAATCATGTTGCAATAGGGACTGATTATTTATCACTCTATTTGAAACTGGAACTTTAATTTTTATAGTTCCACTGTTGCTGATCGTATAACATGCCTTGCAATTGTATTCTGTCGGCTGAGAAATTTTGCCAATAACTTTATTGTTTACATAGACCAAAGTTGAATCTGCAGCAAGACTATTTTTCTCTGTCATGCTGTGATTCTGGGCTTTGCATGAAAGCAAAATCATACAAGTAATTAATAAGCTAGTCGTTATCTTCTTACGCATTCGGTATCGTATTTAAAAAATTCTTTGGTCCATTTCGTATAATTCTGTCTTTCTGCTAAATTAGTTTCGCCACCATTAATCGCTACAGTAACTAATGTTATATTTTCGTTTTCAAGTCCTTTATCCATTTCAGCTAGAGTGGTTGGCTTGTAGACCGTTGAAAACCATCCTGCCGAATTAAAAGCATGAAATAATTCTTGAGATATTTTTTTTGCAAACGTTTTTAAACCATCATAAAAAGCCGTGTCTAATCCGGCAGTATTGGCAGCCGGTCTGTTGGCAACACATTCGCCAACGCTTTCATAACCGCTTCTTGTGGTCATATACGTTTGAGAAAAGGTTGTTGTGTTTATATAATCATAATAGGCCAAATAATTGTAATCGTGCGTTATTTGCTTCATACCTCTACCTTGGAAATCTACTCCTCCTTTATAATTGCTCGGCACGCTGGATCTACTTTCATACGTATAGGTAAAGCTTATTGTTTCTAAATACATTTGACCGATAAAGTGAATTTTTCTTTTGCATGTATTTATGCCAAACTTTTTAAACATGGCATTCATTTCGTTGACGAATAATTGGATTTTATCTCGATTGTCTGAAATTTTGCCAGTAGAAATTGAAATTTCGGTTATTTTTTCGCCTCCACTATTAAAGAAATGATCTCTCTTGCTGACATAATTCTGCTTGTCTCTCAGATGATAAATCAGGTCTATCATTTCATCAACAGTAATATCTCTATTGCAATAACATGGCGTACCCAAAACTTCAAATTGTTGCTGTTGTTGATTTAAAAACTCTTGTGTTTCATCAGGAAATTTTATTTCGTCTGTGGTTTCTGTTACTTCGCCTTTTAAATATACAAAAGCATTTTTATCGGTTCTTTTTTCAAATTTTTCTACTAGCTTTTTTAAATCTGCATCCGCTTTCGGTCGTAACGTAATTTCTTGCTCGTATTCATTTTTATCTTTTGTAATTGAAAATTCAACTTTGTCTTTTTGTTGATCTCCAATCAGAAATTTTACTGGGGCGTCATAAACTGCTTCAGGATTTGCCAATTTGTTTTCATTGATTTGGACAGTCAATTTTGCCTTATCTCCATTGCATCTTACCACGATATAAATCTTATTACCGATTGTTGCTTTTGGAATTTTCACCATTTCAAATCCATCTTCCTCTTGTTCTTCCCAAGTTACTTTTATTTGATCATTGGGTTTTAAGGCGGCCGTATGATCGGGATCGGTTGCTAAATTTCGGATGGTCTTTTTTTCGGTCTTAAAGCTATCTGTGTATTTTTTTTTAACATCCGCAATTTTTCCGCCACTCTTTACCGTATAGGTTTCTTCCTTTGGCGTCCATTTATATTTTTTCTTTTTTTCGGCAAAATAAATAGCAATAACGTCCACTAAATGATCAACAACATGTGGCGTATCATATACTTTTTGATTCGGATTTGCTGAATACGATTCGTTATTTTGTTCTTCACTTTGTGCCATTGCAATTTGGTTTTTTAGTTGAAGTCACTTCCTTTTTTATAGTGAGATTGGATTTTTTTTATGAGCTCCGTCCTTATTTTGGGATTCAAATCGCTCATGGACTTATTTAAATCTTCGTTCAAAACACAATCATCGTCTTCGGTGCATTTAAAAGGAATGTGATACAAATATTTTTTATCGTTATATAAAATAATATACGAAAGCTTTTTTTCTGAATCGGAATTACTACAATAGGTGAACGGAATAAAAACTACCTGAGTTTTTTTTAAGTTATAAAACCAAATATTTTTTTCGCTAAAAGCAATCATTTCCATTTGGTAATCGGGATCATCAAATTGTACATTTAATGAATGTTTTTTGTTTTTTAGACTTACATCAATCATTGTCTTATGGCCATCAAAAGGAGGCTCGTTAGGATTACATAAGGCATTTACGTTTACCGTTAGCCTATTCATTCCATTGCAATCTTTCCATTCTTTAGAAATTGAAATCGAATCCACTTTTACAACTTGTGATTCAACTTTATTTGGGAAAAAAGCAATAAGAAAGAAGAATCTAAGTAACACTTTCACTTGTAAGTTCTCTATAATAGATTGGTAATTCATAATCTTCCTCGTTTATTGTATATTCGATCGGATAAACACTTGAAACTCTGGCACTGTAAGCACTGATCTTAACGGCATCTCCTTGGTTTCCACCTAATCCAAATAAGTGCGTGCCTTCCTTATTTTTTGCTACAGCAAAAGTGACGTGCTTTCTATTATTTACGACACATATTGAACCTAATGCTAATTTGTTAGCATCTGTATTTTTCGCCCAAACGGGATCATCAAAATGGTCTGGTAATGTGACTGTCTTTCCGTCTCTTACAACTCTTTTATTTCTATATCTTGTATTAATGTGTCCATAAGTATAAGCTCCAGGATCACATTGAGCCGAAAAATTGTTTTGGGTCAAACACCAGCCTATAAATGAAGCGCACCATGCATTTGTAATCGTTGCACATCCAGAAGGCTTGTGCTCTCGATTTACTTGATGATAATCATTAATAATAGTATTACAATGCGTAGCTTCGGTTACTCCTTTTTCCATTTCTCCTCTCGCCGTGGTCAGCCAAACTTGTTCTTTATTTTTTATTTTGAAATACTTGCCTTCTTCTTTTAAAAAGGCATTTTTGGTGCCTGAACCATTATCAATTCCCATATATTCTACATCCGGTTCTGAACAATTGATTTCTACATACACCAACGCTTCTTTACTAGTATCATTTGCAATGAGTTTTGCCAAATCAAACGACAAATTATCAGGCTTTTGGTTTAGCATTAATTTTAAAACAGCTTTATCTTTAAAACTGTCTTTATTAGATAATGAAGCATCAGACGCTAATTTTCCTACCTCAACTTCAAATTCCTCTTTTGCGGCTACATTTTTATAATTCGCAGGATTTGTAACCGCGTCAATGTCTTTTAAGTCAATAAAACTTATTGCGGCATCCACATCTGAAAGTACTTTTCTTACGCCGCTTTTTATTTTTACTTTTAATTTTTTTCCTTCTAATCCAACGGTTTCAATAACCAAGGCAACACCGTAACTTAATCCGCGTTCTTCTACTTTTGTTAAGTCTAAAGTGGTAACATTTCGAGCCGTCGTTAGGCTAAATTTTGCGAAATATGCATTTATAATTAGTGGAGCGGCCTTAATCGCAATGCTTTCAACATTGGGTATTGGACTAGCCACTGCCGTATTAAAATCAGGATTGCAAGTAATAGTAGATTCTTTGACTAAAACTTTCTGTTCTTGAACAATTGATGTTCCCAAGTTTTCCCAAGGGCTCAATTTTATGACGCTCATGCAAGGTGGAGGCTGCATGTTCTGGGCAGGCCATTTAGGATGACCGCAGGTTCCTTTAAACTGAAGGTTGACCATATTGTTTCCATCGCCTTGAGTTGCCCAAAGCTTGTCTTGTAACATCAGTTCATTTGAAGTAACTTTTAATTCGCCGAGTTGTTGTGCATATTCGCACTTTAGCTTGGCGCCATGCATGACTACTTCTCTCTTCTCTGATGGAGAGTCTTCGGAATCTTTCTTTTCTCGTTCCGCTCTTTTTTGGTTGAGTCTAGCATTATGTTGTTGGGTAGCCATAACTTCTAATATAAAACAAGATTATCCTTTACTTACTTTCACATCTTTGCCTCCCTGTATTACGGTAAGCGTAGTTCCCCTCAGTTTTAGATCTCCTTTAGAAGTCTGGATATCGGAATTTCCTGTAATCTGTCTATAGCTTTCTCCAACATTGTCGGTCTTGTCGTTTTTAACCGTGACATTTTTATTTTCAGAAGATTGGACATAATTTTTTCCGATGGTTTCTGTCTTATTGTTTCCAATAGAAATGTCTTCGTTAGCTCCTATTTTGGTAGCCATATTTTCTCCTACGTTGATGTCCAAATTTTTACCAACAGTTATTTTCATATTGTTCGGAGCGTTCACGCTAATATTGCCTTGCCCGTCCATGAGCCAAGTATTGCCACTTGGGTCTTCGATAAAAACACTTCCAGCTGCGTCGTCCATGATTACTTTGGTACCGGATCGAGTTTGGATTACTTTTTTATCATTGCCCGAGGTACTATAGCCGCTAGAAGCACTTCCATTGTACATCGCTCCGAGCACGAAAGGTTTTTCAGCATTTCCTCCTTCAAACGCCACTAATACTTCTTCACCGACTTCTGGAACAAAATAAAAGCCTTTGCCGCCGCCCGAATGTGAATTCACCATCCTGATCCACGGCGTATTTTTTCCTGCATCCTTCTGCCAAGCAAAAGCTACTTGAACACGACCCAATCCTGCTGGATCGCTATTTGAAATTACAGTAGCAGGCTGTGATTCTGCCGTAGGAAAGCTGTGAACATTTCCATAAGGTGGCGAAAGGACAGTATCTGGCACAGCATCAAAAGTATTGTGATAGGTACCTGATTCGTCGCAAACATGCATGATGTCAGTAATGATATAATTTCCGAAATTTTGTTCTTGAAGCCCGTCTAAAATATTTCCAGTTAATGAAAACGATGGTTCTTTGATGGAAATTACGTCGCCAATTCTCAAGCCTGTTTCGTCAGAATCGCCTTTGGCCGTAACCATATCGGCAGTTCGTGACTGAAGCTGGGTAGTTACTCGGTCAATAAGATGCGTTCTTGAATTTCCTTCTTCTAAAGAGTGCGAATAAAGCATCGTAGAATTCGTTGGGAAAAGTTTTTTCGAAGATTCGAAAATAGCCTTTGAATAGGCATCTTCTGGCTGGTAATTTACTTCCATCGAATTGGCTTTCTGGGTTTCTCCATTGGAAGGATCATAGCCCAAATATTCGAATCCGAGAGATTTCGCCCTCATTTCGATATTAAAAGAATGGAGGCTTCTGCCGTATTCTAATGTAAAATTTTTAGATTTTGGCTTTCCGAATAACAGTTCTTCGCCATTATAGTAAAACCACTGTCCTTTTTTCTGCGCAATCCTGCAAAGGAACGCAAAATCGCTCTCGCCATATTGAACCGTATAAGGCAAGGAAGTATCTTTTTGAACCTCAATAGCAGGCTTTAGGCTATCGCCAGAATAGTCTTTCAGGACTTCTTTGACAATGCTTGACAGCGTCTGGTCGTTAAATGAGCGGATATTTGGAGGTCCTTCCATTAAAATCGTTGGACTGAAGCCATTGATGATTATGCCGCCCGAAGCCCCCGATGTTCGGACCATTTGTGCTTCTGTAATAATTCCGTTGAAAACTAATGGAGAATCAGTCATCATGTTTGTAGGATTGATGCTGATCTTGACTGATTGTCCTACATATTTTTGCGCTTTGTCAATTGCTTGGCTGACAAATTCTTTAGGCAGCGGCTGCAAAATTGAAAAACGATGGTGCGAATGTACCTTTTGGTTGATGACCAGTTTTGAAAATCGGGTAAGGTTTTCTCCCGCAATTTCTATTTTAATCTGCGTACTTATTGGCATGGCACTAGGATTTAAAAGTTAAAATAGATCTCGGGGGAAGATGCTGAATATGTTATAGTGAATTTAGTATTTTTCTTGTTTCAAAAGCCTTTCTTTAACATTAAATTAAGTTAAAATAATTTTTAATATTCTGATTTTAAAATCGATACTAAAATCACAATTAAAAATCTATTTTGTTCAGATTATACGTTTTTTAAAAGAAGGCGCTATGTATTTTTGAATTTCTTTCCATGTAAAAACAACTTCAAATTGTTCATAGCCACTGTTTCTATAATTTTCTGAATCTGCTACCATAAAAGAAATTCCTGTGATCTTATTTTTAGAATCGGTTGTTATCTTAAAATCTTGAAGTGCTTTTAGGTTTGGCTGTAATTTTCCATTTTGCTTTTTAAGTCTTGACTTGATACATTTCAAAAGTGCAGTATGGTTTATGAACAGTTGCGAGCCTATATTTTTTCCGGTATTTAAATCGAAGCAGTAATAACGAGTGGCTTCAAAAGGAGAACCATAGGATTGCAAATGAACAGAGAGGTTCAACAGCTGATTTTTATCGTAAAAAATATTGTACTGTTCAAATCCATAGTTGGCTTGGCGTAGCTCGTTATTGGATATGAGTTCCAAAAGCGTGTCTTTTTTTGCCTGAATTCTTTTTTCAGGAGCTTCAAAAGAAGGCTTGTTGAATATATCAAACGCGTTTTGAATTTCACTATAAATAGCAACAGTATGCTGATTCCCTGTATTAAATTTCACCTCTTCCAAAACATAATAGTTCGATTCAAAAAGTACCGAATCTTTTAAAATCTGGACTGTCTGGCTTTTAAGACTGCCGGATAAGAGCAATAGAAACAAGGTTGCTATTTTAAGCATTTTATTTTTCATCAATTACTTCTTTTGTGGTGGGTTTTTCTTTTCGTATTCTTCCAGAATTTTTGTCGCTTCTGGATCTTTTGCTGCTTTTTGTTTTTCTAGGTAGGCTTTTGCTTCAATTTTTTGGGCCTCGTTTCCATTCTGAAGCATTAGATCAAAGTGCCTGATGATATCAAACACGCCTTTGGCTTTTCCTCTTGCGTAATTGCTTTTACGATTTTTCTTTCCGCTGGCCCCGTCATATTGATTGACACAGTTGATTACCATATCAATGTTGTCATCTTGAGCGTGATCTTTGGCATATTTTTTATTCTTCTTTGTTCCGTCGTTCCAAAAGTAAAGGGCCGACTGCGTAGCATACATAGCATTGCTTGAAAGCAACAGATATTTTCCTTGTAGTGCCACTCCTGGTTTTTCTTCTGTAAAATCGATAGCGCCAGAAGTATCTCCTGTAAATGTGTTTTTATTTCTATAATTCGTAAATGAGACATAGTTGCCGCGACCGGTCAATTGCTTGAGGCCTCTTCCTTTGAATTTCCAACCATCCCTTGTCAGCTCGTCTCCGTTTCCTAAACCACGCTTGTCTCCCGGATAAGGAGCATAGGCTCTGGACATCAGCGGAACTCCAAAATTAGAATGTGGTTTCAAATAGATATGATAGTCTACTGTTTTATCTGCCTTCAGAACTGTTTTAAGCAACTTATCATTGCGTTTCTTTTTATCTTTTGGATCAGCTTCGCCAGAATATTTTGCATACAGCTGAATATCTACAACCGTTGGTTTTTCGCTAAGCAATAATGTACTGAGCTGATCGTTGGTTTTTGCTACCTCAGCACCTTTAGCATCCACAATCTTGAAAATAGAAGTCAGATTGTCTTTTAATGATTTTACTATGGTTTCGTCTATAGTAATACCTTTTGAACTGAAGACTCCAGGCGGATTTGAATAGTCTTCGTATTCTGAAAATGTTTTAAAATTAGCGCTCTCAACACCAATCTGAGCAACAAAATGCGCCTTTCTCAAACAAGTATCTAGACCAAAGTCTTTTCGGTATTGGTTCAAATATGGAAGAATAGAATCTATAATCTCTGTCTGTTTTGCGGTAGGTTTTTTTAATCCTATCGTATCTAAAATCAAGGCTGATGTAAATTCTTCCTCACAATGCTTGCATTTATACGGTTCGTCTTTTTTAGGCAGCGGTGCAGCAGGCGGGACTTGGGCAGGCTCGCTTTTTTGGCCGCTATCTGTAATTTCAATCGTGCTTCCGCCATAATTGCATGGAATGGTGCTTTTCTTTAATAACGGAAATTGATCCTGCACTTTGAGCGTTCCGACATCTTTCCATTCTCCCAACTGCATTACGGAAGCGCACGGAGCGGCACTGTTCGGGCTTTTGGTACAGGTTCCTGTAAAGATCAAGCTTCTGAAATCTTTTTCGACAACCGTAGCTGTCAATTTATCTTGGGTTGTTGGCGTGTCGAAGTTCACCTTGAGGATTCCTTGAGGATTCGTGCAAAGTTTACATTCAATTTTAGCCATATCGATGACAAGTTTAAGGTCTTCGGAGACTTTGTCCTCTTTTTCGCGTTCTTCTCGCTTTTCGGCTATTTCTTTCTTATTATTTTCTTTGACATCTTCCATGGCTGCATGTTTTTTGCTTTTTTAACCTAAAAAAAGCGTGGCATATTTGATAGATTGCGTACTGTCTTCAAGCTTAATTAAACCCTCTTGCAATTGATATTCTTTGTATACTAGTTCGCCTTCATATTTGTATAAGGCATTTGATCTGCCGTTTATTTTATATCTTACAAAATCTTTCTTTTCTGGATGAATCTGCTCTGTAACTTCGCTATTTTTAAAATCTTCAGCTATTTTTTTTCTGACAATTGGCATTTCCCATAAAAGATAGTTCCCAAATAAACCATGAAAATAAAGTCCGAACATCTTATAGCTTGACAAAAATTCAATCAGCTTGACTTCGTCTTTCAGAATCATAGCAATCTCACTAAAATAGCTTTGTATAAAGCTTCCTTCGTATTCTTTTTCGAGCTCTCGGCTGGTCTTTTGCCATCGGGAACTTAGTTCTGCCTTATTAAAAATACGAACAATCTTTCCAGTATAATCAACGCCGGCTTCAATTTCGTCGAAAGCGTATCCAATCTGTTTTATCAAATATTCATCGGCTACGGCTACATTGCTTTTTATCGAGATTTTAGCTGTAAAAATCTGATAAACATCCAAATATTCTGCTTTTCCAATCGGCATAATCTGTACGTCCCTGATATACGATTTTTGTATAGGACGTTTTTCAATCGAAAAATCATCTACTATGGTTTCAAATCGGTAACTATATCGAGCTCCAACCTTTGGCTGGAGGTGGTATTCTTTTAATCCGTGGACTATAGAAATCATTGACTTTAAATCTTTTAATGTTCTCTTCGCTTTCTGTCGTTATTAGGCTCCATTCCAAACCAATCTCTGGATGCCGACCAATGGAAATATTCATTTCGCAATTTTCTCAAAAGCGTCTGAGGATGATAGGCTGTTACTACAACTTCTTCTAAAGTAGTTGTTCGTATATTTTCGTCTTGTTCTAGTTGTGGCTGTGGGTCTTCTCCTAATCCTGGAGGCATTGTAGGCCAATATTGTCTTTGTCCATCAAATCCAGACGAATTTTGTTCTTGATAGATTTTGTTCTTTTCCATTTCTTCGAGCATCTTCTCGAGATTTTCTCTATTGATTCTGTCCTGTTTTCTTTTTGCCAGTTCTTCATCGCTTACGAAATCCCATTCTGGAATTTCATCTTTCATATAGCCTTCCATATAGGATTTTGCGCTTACTAACAGCGGATGGCCTTCCACACTATATTGAATTGTCAAATCATCGATCAGGGCATTGCTTTTTTCTTTCGTCTTCATTATCTCCTTGCCGAATTCTTCCATAAAATGCAACGGCAAATAACTGTATTCTTTTTTAAGATAGCGCGTTCCGCTTAGCTTTCTATACACAAGGCCGCTCGTCATGAAATTCCAAAACTTATTGTTTATTTCTATCTGATCATCCTTAAACCAGCCTCCGGCAATCAGCTCGTTCATATAACTCTTGAGCTGCCAAAGCGGCTTGTGGTTGGACGTTTCTATTTCGTCTTTATATTCTGTTTCTGTTTCATAAGCGCCACCGATGTCGCAATGCACACCAGGAAGGTTCTTTTCAATCGCCCTATCTTTAATTTGGCGGATTCTTGTCAGCGAGAAATTTTTTCGATGTTCGTCTTTTGCCGTAAAATGCACCATTTTTTGAAAATAGCCTAAGTTATTCAATTGCAGTTCTTCTACATCGTCATCGAAATGAGTTGAAACTACCTCTGTGGCCGCTTTCTTAAAAAAACCGTCGTCTTTCAGCTCGCCATTGACGTCGTATTCGCCTAGCCTTCCTCCAGATTCTCCGTAGGAAGAAACCGTGTCATAAATACCTACAAATCTTACAACGAGTGTAATGTCTTCTAGTTCTTCGGGGGTTATGTCGGTATTTTTAAGAATGCTGTATCCCAAATGCCCCATTCTTGGAAGTTTTCCTTCCACCAGAATTTCAGAATTTATTTCCAAGCCGTCTGCATCGCCTATAGTTCTTCTGTATTTTCTGACCGGCATGCCTTCTGAATACGGGTTAATTGGATAATAGCCATCAGGCATACTAAACGGTTTTGGCTCGTATTCTTTTTTGACATTTACTTCATGGACAAAATTTCGGGCAGAAGCTGCACCACGGCTGAAACCAAACGCATCTATGGTTATTTTGGTCAGAACTTTATTTCGGTTATTCCCTTTTCTTTTTTCTTCATTAATCTTGTTGGACATGATTTCGCAGGCCTTTCTTACTTTGGCTCTGACTCCCGTCAATCCAGCTCCGAAGGCAAAACCATCTTGGCTGTCTTTCTGCTTGTCATCTGTCCCCATACCTTCGACATAAATACGATATTCCTTGTCGCAATATTTCCACATCCGGGCTACGTTGGTGTAATCGTTGCTATAGCTGTTATCAGTTCCCATCTTATCCATGTAGGTTCTATGGGAGCCAATCAAATATTGTTCATATTCGGTAGGATTTGCAGGCACGCCTCTTTTCATTAGCTTTTTGTAGGCTTCTTCGTCTCTTTTTACGGACTCAGAAATCTGGTCGTCGGTTAAATTTTCAACACCGCCATTCCTATATTTTCTTCTAAGCTCTGTGTTTGTCTTGTTGTTCAATGTTCCATCGATAAAGACACCAAAAGTCAGTTCCAGCTCTTCTTCAGGAGCTTTTGATTCACCAGTGTTATATACAAAACTTTTACCCATGGTCATTCTATTAATTGTAGCAGTCCAAAATTTTCAATCTATTTTTTACGAGATTTAAAAATATTGATGTTGTTTTCTTTTAATGGTATTGTCTTATCGTCGGTTTTTAACGCTACAGTTACATACGTATTTGTCTTATTTACGGTAAGCACCAAGGTTGCTTTTGCATTCGGGTCGCTTTCATAAATAGATGCAAATGCATTGAAAATTTCTTTTTCATTAAAATCGAGAGAACCGCCGTAAAGCTGTCCAGCTTGATCGTGCCAGCCAAGACTTAACTGTTTTGGAATGGCTCTTTTTGCAACTGATTTTTCAGGAAGGTTTTCAGGAAAAATTTCATCGCGTTCACCATTAAACAAAATATAGCTAAAATCGGCTACCTTTCCTCCGTTATCGACAACAAAATCAATTTTCCAATCGTATGTTTTTCTGTAGGTGTCCCATAATCCAAAAGGGATCGGTTTATTTTGGTTTGCTTTTTGGACTTCCAATGGGACAAAGCTTTCTTTCGACATAATCCTTTTGACATTGGCTTCATCAAAAAGAAGCTTATCATGGTCGTCAAGCTTGCTTATTTCTTCTTGAGAAATTTTGATTTTAGACGCTTGATACCTGCCAATTTCTACTTGTTTTGCAGCGCCAGCCAGCCAAATGACAGCAACTCCGCCAGGAGCAAAACCTACGATTATGGTTCTATAATTTTCTTTTTTCCTGCCCCACTTTTTATTATTTTCTTCATAACCTTCTTTGAACAACTTCACCATTTTGTCATGGTCAATTTCAGTATCGATATCGTAAAAAACATTTTCTGCATAAGAAATCCAAGTCACATTAAGTCGATTAGGAACTGGTTTTTCTCCAGAGCTCATACCGCTTCCGAGTTCGCCCCAATTGCCTGCGTCTGGACCAAGACTTAGGCTTACGTAGCTTCCGTCTTCTGCTTCGAGGCCTCCTTTGTAGACTTCAATCGGATACCCTAATGGACTATTGATGTTTTCTTCCCAGTAAAATTTTTCTATATCCATTATTTTTGTGCTATGATCTTTATTTGTGTTAGCTGTATTTGTGTTTTTTGCGTTATTTTCTTTGCAGGAACTACTGCAGGCCAACAGCAGCAGTAAAACGAAAAAAGAAGGTCGTATTAGTTTCATTTTTTTGCCGAATTAGCCTTTATTTACTTTGGCATCTATAGCTCCGAGCACCTTGGCAACGCCTGCGCTTTGGAAAAATATATCTCCTTGTTCTGCCTTGTGTGTTGTCGTTCCGGTATTTTCTTTCAGATCGCCGTTTACTTTGACCGTCTTGTTTTCGTTGATTGTCTCGAAAGCTTCTTGGGCTTGCAGTCGGTCTTTCATAGTAACGTTGGTAGTCCTGTTTTCTCCAATATTCGTAATCATATCTTTTCCTACAGAAATATTAAAGTTTTCTCCAATGGTAAATGTCATATTTTTGGGAGCATTCACGTTGATGTTGCCTTTGCCATCCATCAACCACGTATTGCCACTCGGATCTTCAATAAAAATACTTCCTTCGGCATCGTTCATGATTACTTTTGTGCCCGATCGGGTCTGGATTACTTTTTTATCATTTCCAGAGGTATGGTATTCGCTCAAGGCGGCTCCATTATACATTGCTCCTAATACAAAAGGCTTTTCAGCATTGCCGCTTTCAAAAGCCACGAGTACTTCTTCTCCGACTTCAGGGATAAAATAAAATCCCTTTCCTCCGCCAGAATGCGGGTTTGTCATTCGAATCCAAGGCGTATTTGTGCCTGAAATTTTCTGCCATGCAAAAGCGACTTGTACTCGTCCAAGACCAGCAGGATCATCGTTTGAAATTACCGTTGCAGGTTGTGATTCGGCGACCGGAAAACTGTGTACGTTCCCATAAGGCGGCGAAGCGACGGAATCTGGAACGGCATCAAAGCTATTATGATAATTGCCCGATTCATCGCAAATGTGCATGATATCAGTAATAATATAGCTTCCGAAATTTTGCTCCTGCAATCCGTCAGACAGGTTGCCCGTCAATGAAAAAGCAGGTTCTTTGATATTAATGACATCGCCTATTCGAAGTCCGGTTTCATCAGAATCTCCTTTAGCAGTCACTAAGTCTGCAGATCGAGATTGCAATTGGGTTGTGACACGGTCGGTCAGATGTGTTTTAGAATTTCCTTCTTCCAAAGAATGCGAATACAGCATCGTTGAAGTATTTGGGAATAGTTTTTTTGAGGATTCAAATACAGATTTCGAGTAGCCTTTTGGCTCATAGTTGACTTCGGACGAGCTTGCAGTTTGGACTTCTCCATTTGAAGGATCATAACCTAGATATTCAAATCCGAGCGACTTTGCTCGCATTTCGATATTGAACGAATGCAATGTCCTTCCGTATTCTAAAGTAAAATCTTTGGATTTCGGCTTGCCAAAAACCAGTTCTTCGCCATTGAAATAGAACCATTGTCCTTTTTTCTGTGCAATCCTGCATAAAAACGAAAAGTCGCTTTCAGAATATTGGACAGTGTACGGCAAAGTAGCGTCTTTTTGAACAGAAACAGCAGGTTTCAAGCTATCTGCAGAATAACCGCTCAATACCTCTTGAACGATATCAGAAAGTGATTTATCTGTATACGATTTGATATTTGGTGTTCCTTCTAATAAAATAGTCGGGCTGTATCCATTGATAATTATGCCTCCCGAAGCTCCAGCTGTTCTAACCATCTGTGCTTCTGTGATAATACCGTTGAAGGTCAATGGCGAAGCTGTCATCATATTTGACGGACTGATCATGATCTTTATAGACTGTCCAATATAGTTTTGGGCTTTGTCGATGGCTTCGCCTACAAATTCCTTAGGCAACGGTTGCAATAGCGAAAACCTGTGGTGTGTGTGTACTTTTTGGTCAATCACTAATTTTGAAAAACGGGTAAGAGTTTCTCCTGCAATTTCTATTTTTATCTGGGTACTGATTGGCATGATGCTACTTTTTTAAACTTGTGTTATTTCTTTTCAGAAACTGTCTTTGAAATCGATTTCAGCTTCTCTTGGGCTCTGGCATAATCAGGCTGGATTTCTAATGCTTTTTTATAATCGGCAATTGCTTGTTCTTCTTTGCTTAGTTCTAACAAAAAGTCACCTCTATTTGTAAATATCTGGGCGCTTTTGGGTTCTGAAATTATGGCAAGATCGTATGCTTTTAAGGCTTCATTTTGCTGATTCATATCGCGAAACAGAGAGGCTTTGAAATTATAGCCAATGCTCCAGTTCGGGAATTTAGAATTCAACTTTTCGATGGTTTTCATGGCTTCTTGGCTTTTATTATTTTCTGCCAAGGCTGTGGCTTTGTTTATATAAAACCATTTATTGTCTGGATTTATCAGTAAAGCTTCGTCAAAAAAGACTAAGGCTTCATCATATTTCAGTGCTTTGGCTTGCAGCTTGCCGATGAAATTTTTTATATCGGCATTTTTTGGAAATTTTTTATCCATCTCGATTGCGAGCTCTAAGGCTTTGGCGTCATCATTATTTCGGATGGCCTGCGCTACTTTTTTATTTAGGTCTTGAATTTCTTGGGGAAAGGTTTTGATTCTCGCAGTGAGTTCTGAATTTTCCGCTTTTATTTCTTGAAGATAAGCATTATCAAAATCAGAAACGACATATTTTTTTTCTTGACCATACGATTGCATAATCAACAAAAAAAATAGGAGTGTATATATTTTTCTAATCTTCATAGTTTATAATTTTTACCAACCTGGCTTCAAGTTTTCAAGCTCTGATTTTTCCAGTGGAAGAAACACATAGGTTGCCTTATAAAAATCTGTAAAATATTTATTATTTAGCTTGCCTTTACCTTCGATGGTTTCGGTAACAATTACCAGCTTCCCATTTTCTACATAACCATAGCTGTAAACGGCCACATCTCTAGGAACTGTGATGCGTTCGATTACAATTTTATTTCCTTCTAAATGATAATATCCTTCCAAATGTGTCTTGAATCCACCTTTATTTGTAGAAGCAATATGCTTCTTAATGCTTTCAAGATATTCTTGACTTGTATTTATCGACTTATCCAAGTCAACCGTAAGATTTGCTTGTCCTGTATTATAAAATTTATAGAAAATATGTTCGTCAGCTTTTCGCTCTCCTGTGTCTTTATTCCAAACAGATTCTAAAACGTAAACCCCATCAGTCCGTAGGGGCGTATTTGGGGAAAGAAGAAAATTTTCTTCAAACAAACGGTAGTCTTGTTTGGTATACATGCTTTTTGAACAAGAGAAAAATGCGACTGCCAGCAACATGATTCCTATTTTTTTTTTCATCAAAATCCTGTGTTTATATTTGGTCCGGTCTGTACTTCCCAATAATTTGGCCTTTCGGATGGAATCAGATGAAAGTTAATAAATCGGTGGATCAAGTCTTGCGAATACATATGGCTTTGTCCAAGACCATTGATTCCGAAACTACCTTGCGGCGTTCTGGCATGAAAAGAAGTCCTTCCTTGGTTTAAATCAAAAGAATGGGCATTCGGATTCCAAGCGACTCCGCCTCTTTTTGCATTTAAAAATTCCTGACCCACTTCTGAAGCCGAGGTCGGAGTATAATTGAATGCTTTATCAGAGAATTTTTCAAATCCGCTGTTTCCGATATGTCTTTGCTCAAATTCTTTAAGGCTACGATCTGCAGCTTCAGAATCCAGAATATTTTCAGAATCGGTATCAGCCGTAAAAACGTCGCTAGCTACTATCATTTGGTAGCTGCTTCTGTTGTTTCCGACAATGACTTTTCCGCCTCCTGTCCACCAACGATCATGTCCGTCTGCAATGCCTATTTTTTTGAAGCCTCCAAAATCATTATAAAATTGGAATCCAAAATCACTGGCTCTTAATTGCAAAAAACCGACCTGCTGGTTTCTGTTATTATTGTTTAGTATCAAGCTGGTTCCGAGTGTCGCCGAATATCTATAGGTATCTTCCATTCCGGTTCCGCTCTCCATATGCAAAGGATACACAGACATTGGGTTTGCATGTCCTCCACCAGCCGTAATCTTGCCTGTCAAGACAGTGTCAAAATTCATGGCATTGCTGTCGGAGCGCGTACCAATACCTCCATTATAGGCATTGATAGCAATATTGATACCTGGTTCAACCGGGCCAAATCTTCGACTAACGCCAACGCCGGCCGTACCGCTGAAATAAGATTTTGGACCTCCGCCGAAATGCCAACTCAACCCTATAAAAAATTTAGTATTAAGTTCGTCCATAAAACTTTATTTTAGAATTTCAATGGCCAGTTTCTGGCAAATTGTGAACCGTTCATGTTTATTTCTTTAGCCGAAATTACGATCTCTATTTTCATAGACATCGTATTATAGGCAATGAAAAGTTCATCATATCGGATGCAATAGGCTTCTTTGAATTGGAGCTCGCGCATTTTTGAAATAGCATCTCGCCTGTAAAAGGTCAATTTTCCATTTTTGGTCTGCGAATTACTAACCATCCAATCAAACAGCATTGTGCTTTTTGTAGATTCTACAACAATTCGGATCTTTCCACCGGCCGGATCGGCAGATGGCTTACCGCTTTTATCAGTATCTTGACCAAGAGTGCATTGAAATTCTAAGACATTCAACACCTCTCCGTCAATTTCAAGCTTTGCTAAAAATGACATAAGTAGATAGATTTAAATAATTAAAAAAACTGCAAATAGTAAGATATAATGATAAAGGGAATGCAGTATTACAAACCCTTCATCATTAAAAACTTTAAAGTAATTCTAATTGAATTAAACCCATTCATTAATGTGCTCACCGCCGCCCATTGAAATTTCTTTTGCAGAAATTGTGAAAGTCTCGGTCAATGGATTACCATCTTGAGCATCGAAAGATTCTCTGTATTTTACCAGATATCCTTCCTTGAAGTTCATTTCTTTAAGTTTAGCGTCAGTATCACGCTTTACATACTGGATTGATCCGTCTTTTCTTTCGAAGTTATTGGTCATCCATTCAAAAAAGAATGAATCTCCAGTTGATTCGACAGTTAAATTGATTGTTCCCCCTCTGGTAACAGATGATGGGCGACCACTAGCATCTACTTCTTGATGCAAATCATACGAAGCGTTCAAAATGTTTAATTCCTTTCCGCCAACTTTTAGTTTTGATTTGAATGACATAATAAAAAAATTTAAAGATTAAAATTTATTAATTGTGATAGAAGTTGGGGGGATTTTCTATTCTATTTTACTTTTATATTTTGGTATTCTAAGATAGCATTTTTTTGATACAAATACAATTAATTCGACGTTAAATTATCAAAAATTAATCTGCAATACCTTGTATATTAATATTATAAAATTGTTATTTTGAAATTTGCTATATTATTTTGATTCTGCATATTCAGTATCCCAATCGTTTCCGTCATCGCCTTTTTGGCCGTCCATTTTAATAAGGAAATTTTTAGCCGGGAAATACGGTTTCAATCGGATATCCAAAAAGATTCTGTCTTTTTGATTTGGGTCTTGCTCAAACCTTTTGATTTCAAAATCTTCAATCAACTTATCTGGTCCCGCAACATTGTCTAAGAATTTCACGATCTGATTCAAGATTTCTTTTCTGGTTTTTGCATTGAAGTTTTCAAAAGCTCTACGGTTTAAGAAATCCATCAAAACTTTCGTCACATAGTCAAAAACACGCACTACAGAATACGTCTGAAGTCCAAGGTTGTCTCCGTTGAAAAGCGTCTTTCCAGAAAAAGCCATTACTTTTCCGTATTCGTTTACCATCGGAATCAATCCCAAGTTTTCAAGATTGGCAATTTCGCTTTTCTTCAAGTCAAACTTAACACCGTCAACTTCGTTGATTCCTCCGTATTTTTTACCGGCCGTTACTTGCGACATCAAAGTATTATAAACTTTTCCTGCCAAAGCCGTGGAAGGTGGAATGTATAAGTGATCGGCTTCTTCAATCTCATCATGTTTGCCACGACCCACAAGCCAGTTGCACGCCATCATGACATTGGAACGGTAGGTATCACCTCCTGTTAGGTTTGCCGATTCGAACATTTCCATTACATCATCCGGTTCGTCTAAATGTTGGAAATCTGTAATCAACATTACTTTATTGTCATAGGCAATTTTGGCCCATTTTTCAATCACTTTGTTGGATCCCAAATAACCTGGAATAACCAAAAGCGAGTAATTCTGACGCAAATCTAAACGGTCAAAGCCATTTACCAATTCTTCTTGGATGTTATCGATGAAACGCGAATTGTCAAGATCTTTTAACTGATCCAGCTCAGCGTTCATGATGGAAATATTTTTGACTTTGCTTTCTTCTGTATTTTTATAGAAAAGAGAGATTGTTCTGTAGTTTTCTTCTAATTCTTTGGATTCAGCAACAGCGATAGAAAGATTTTTCTTTAAGGCTTGTTCTGCAAGTTCTGATTTTTTAGTGCTTTCAGAAACCAAGTCTAATAAATTGTCTGTCGTTTTTAAAGAATCAGCCCAAAGTTTCAAGACTGTTTTCAACGCTTGGCGCTCGGCTTTTTTGCTGCTTTCGCTTAAGAAAATATTTTTACGTGCCTTTCTTTCTGGATTTAAGTTTTGTACGCCTTCGATGGCGCCCTCCAGAAGGTCAAAGCCTCCGTACTGTATAAAAGATTCAACATTTTGCTCCAGAGTTCTCGTTGAACGTTCCTGACTCGCCAATGTATTATTCGTTGCTTTAGTGTTTTCTTGATTTGCCATGGCTTACTTATTTATCAGTTTGTTCGATTTCTTTTATTAATGCTTCGATTGTTTCGATGATTGATTGTCTAGCTTCTGGATCTTGAAGCGCCAGCTTTAGGACTTTGTTGGTCTTAAGCTGTTTGATCATTTTTTGGTATTGCTCATTTTTAGTTTTTAAGTCAGCCAAAAACGGACTTTGTGCAATGAGTCCATTGATTGAAAAATCGCCAATATTTTTAAATCCTAATTCTTCGCGGGTAATTCTTCCCTCGTCATCTTCAAAAGCCACGTTGATTTTTGGGTCAAAGTGTTCGAAAACTTCGTCCATATTTTTTAATCCTGTAACAATTTCTGGCCGTACAGGCGTATTAGGTGTTAATTTCTGAGCGATTAAAGTTTTATTTTGAGGGATTTCAAGGATACTTTCCTGACCTTCTTGTCTGACTTCGTTACCCCCAATTCCATAACTGTTTGAAAATGAATTCGCCATGCTGTCTAGTATTAAATGTTAATGTTAGTATAGAAAAAGAGCTTTAAAAAATTGTCTTATATCTGTAGTTCAAGTTGATTATAGTCACACAACCATCTTGGTCTTTTTGCAATTCGATTTTTTTAATATTGATATTCCTGTCTCTGATTGCTTCATCTAAATCTTTTAAAGAAATCGTCTTGCCATTGCGTAGCTTGACTAGCGGCAGGTCGTCTTCACAGAAATATCTTTTTACGTTTTCAAAAGAAAGCTTGTCTTCGCTGATGCCTAAAAGTATTGCTTTAAACTTTTCTTCATTCAACCCGGCAAGTTCCGGACTGCGTTTTGGAGCATCGGGCAATTGCTTGAAATAATCGCCAACGATATCTGCTCTAGAATTGCTTCTTCTTTCTAATCTTTCAGAAACAACATCTTTTACTTCTTTTTTGGCAGGCAGTACTGTTATTTTTACCTGCTTTACGTATTTTATGTCGCCATTAACGACTAACGAAACTATTTTTTCACCTGGAATTCTATATACATAAGTAGGATTCTGGTCAATTGCATCAATTTTGATTCCGTCTCCAAATCTCCATTCCCACGATTTAGCATGTGAAGTAGAGTCTTTGAATTGCACTTTTTCTCCTTCATACACTACTTTTGGGGCATAAAATTTAGGCAATAGACTTTCATCAATCACATCATTTTTCGGAAGAATTGTGATTGTTTTTTCAATAGTACAATTGTTATTGATTAAAAGCTTTACAGTATATTTTCCGGGTTTGGAAAAGGAATGCGCGACTTTTGAGCGGTACGAGATTTTACTTCCGTCGCCAAAATACCACCTCCACTCATACGAGTTAGGCGTATTATCTGAAAAGGTAATGAGCTCCCCCGCTTTAAAGGTTGGAGCATCAATCTTAAACTCTTTAACAGTACAAATCGCTTTGTTGTTTATTTTGAAGGCCAGTAAGCCACAAGAAATGACAAAAATTATAATGAAGAACAATATAATTTTTCCATCAAAGTGGGTTTTTATTTGATTACTCTTATTCATTTTATAATATTGGTAAATTATAAACTGCTGGGGGCGATAAATAAGCGAAATTTGTCTTATTCCAAATTTATAAAAATTTCCTTTCGTTTTTCATGTTAAAATACTTTATCAAAAAAATTATTGTTAAAGTGACAATGAATTAACATATATTTAAACCGTCAATGCTTGATTTTACTACCTTCATAATTAATGATAATATTTTGTTAAATTCGCTTTATCCAAATGTTAATTGTGAGTTTTGTGGGTAAAAAGTATTAATTTAACATCATAGAAAAGGATTTTAAATCCTAAATGTATAAATTAGTTCCCAAAATTTTTAGGTTTAAATAATCAGCTTCCCCCTTCAAAAGCACAAAAGATTATTTAGCTATTTTAGTAAAGTTTCTGAACTAAACCGCCGTTAATTATGTTTAAAAAGATTGTTTTTTTAAGCCTTATGCCTATATGTTTTGTTTCTTGTCTGCCTAAAAAAGACTTTGCTATCACCGATGATTTTGTGGCTTCGCAAGCTGGAAGCACAAAAAAAGGAGCTGGCAACAAACATACTTACAATACTGTTTTGAGCAATGAGGACAAAAAATATTTCGCAAAAAAATTAGAAGTCAGCGAAACAGAAATATTAAATGAGAAACTATATAATTTTATAAAAAGCTGGGAAGGCACAAAATATGTTTATGGAGGAGAAACGCGAAACGGAATCGATTGCTCCGCTTTAATGCAAGAGCTTTATACGTATGTGTATAAAAAAGACCTTCCGAGAACCGCTTCAGAAATGAGCATGGACAATAGGATTGAATTGTTTAAGTCTAACGAAAAATTGCGCGAAGGAGATCTGGTTTTCTTCAGAATTACTGAAGAAAAAATAATCTCCCATGTTGGAATTTATCTTAAAAACAACAAGTTTTTTGCGGCAAATCAAGTTGGAGGAGTTGAAATCTCAAGCTTAAAAAAAGCTTTTTGGAAAAAAAATTTCGTAGCCGCCGGCAGATTTAAACAATAATTGGGGTATGATAAAAAATCGCTTTTTTGTTGAAAATTACAGAAACTTGACGCCTTTTGACTTAAGGGTTGAGCTGTTATTTGATACGCTTTTAAAAAACAGGACCGACGACCTAGATGTGGTTCTTAAGCCGAGTGGCGTTTTTTACAGGAAATTCAGCAAGGATACGATGAATATTACTACTGATGTAAATGATTCAGACATCTTGAACATCGATATCAGTCGTGATGGATTCTATGATATCCTGCCTGAAAGCATCACGCACAATTACAGAAATCGTGATCAAAGAAATGATGCTTCGCAAGAATTTAAAATCCGTAAAAAGGAAGAAAAAGAAGCCCGCCATTTCTATAATCCTCTAGAAAATGAGCTATTCCGATTCCGACACCAGATTGAACGATACGAGTCCGATTTCTTTTCAAAACTAAGCACGAACGGAATTGCCGATATTATCAGGATGATTCTTGGCGTCGAAAAAAACATTCCCGATCTCTTGACCGTAAAAATGTTTTACGCTTTGATGAAGCTCAAAGGAAATTCTGGACAGAATATCTCTGATATTACTGCAATTCTTGAAAAAATATTGGGCGAAAAGATTTCGTATACGTCTAAAAATATCCAACTGGAAAACGGCCATGATGTCGTAGAAGATTCGGGAGAGATGATTATGGGAATCACGACAACCTTGCAGAGCAATCAGGAAATTTTTCTAAAGAAATATAATTTCACTATCGGACCTTTAACGAATCCCGACAACCTCCCTAATTATTTCAATGATCAAGTTCTAGAAAATTTTTTAACCACGTTCTTTAACCTTTTTCTTCCGTTTCAAGTACAATATTCTTTTGAAATCCAATTAAATTCAGAAGACGAGCTATTTGCAATGGATGACACAATTTATAAATCAAGACTAGGAATATCAACAGTAATATGAGAAAATATCTAAATCAAATTGGCGGGGGCGAAACGCTTGTCTATATCTTTTTAGCCATTGCAATAGCGATGATTATCAGCATGTTTATTGGCATGAAAACGCCAAAATTCAGACAAGAGAAAAAAAGCTTCTTCATCTATATTATTTGCCAAGGATTAATGCTGCTGATTTTCGGCGCGATTTTATTCAATTTAAAAGACACGACAGTTAATATCCGATTCATCTCATTTCAAGTATACCTGCTGATTGCTGGAGCCGTACATTTAACTTTTTTCTATTTGTATTTCAAGCAATTCGAAGCCAAAGAACTCTATAAAGAAATCTTCATAGCCATTGTTTCCGGAATTTTCTTGGAAGCCTTTGTAATCATGCTTATAGGACATTTCCAAGAGTTAGTTTACATGTACTATTATCTTGGGACGATGTTGTTCTTTTTGGTTCCAACATTTTGTTTTACGCTTTTCAAAACCGCTATTTCGATTCCGGCAAAGCTTCACAAAAGATGGTTCTATCCTGTAAATACGAAATATCCTGCGCCGCAAATTTCTGAAATGAGAAATATAATTATCGTAAATTTAGTATTCACGAAAAAAGCAAATGATTCAACAATTATAAATTTCAAAGTAAAAGCGCCACGTGCTTTTGACTTCGGAAAACTGTTTTATTATTTCATAAACGATTACAACGAGAAGAATCCTAACAGCCAAGTCCGTTATCTGGACGACAAAAACCAGCCGTATGGATGGTATTTCTACACCAAACCAAAATGGTTCAGCTCATCCGATTACATCGATCCTGATTTAGCAATAGACACCAACAACATCAAAGACGGAGCAACGATAATTTGTCAACGAATATAATTTTTTAATTATGGCTGAAAATATTAAACACTTTCCAGTAAACTGGATTGATGGAATGAAAATAAACAAAAATCACTTCATCACCTTGCAGGACAATATTGAAGATTTGGTCCGAGATGCGCGAAATTTAGGCGTAAACGAACTGAATTATGGCTTGATGTCTACCAACCTGACACGGCCTTTCCAATATTCGATCTCTATAGATGCGCATAATGAACTGAGCGTAAGCATCAAGCTTATCAAAGCAGTGACACCTGGAGGAGGAAGAATTGAAATCACCGATTATACAGGAGAGTTCAATGAGAAAATCGAATTGAAAGATTTTGACCTAAAAGAAAACAATTACTTTCTTTTGCTGAATGTTGATCCATTTCAAAGAATACCGACCGGCGAGCAGAACATGGAGGAAGTACCGCCGCGTTTTCCGAATGCGATGTCGCGCTATTTCCTGACAAGCGTTATCGAAAGCGAAGTAAACCAAAATAATATCGGCGCTTTGCAATTTCCGTTGGCGAAATTCAAGACTTCGGCCAACAGTTATGAAATCTTGACGGATTATATTCCGCCTAGCTTGACGGTCAACAGCCATCCGACATTGATTACCTTGTTTGAGAATTACGAATCGTTCTTCAAACAGATGGAGTTCAATGCCGTTCAGATTTCTCAAAAAATCAGATTTAGGAACAGTACAGAAGACGAAAACTTAATCGCGAACATGGTTTTTGAAGCGTGCGAAAAAATCCTGAGCTACGTAGCGCAGAATATCACCAGAAGCAAATGGGAAAACTTCTCCATGAAACCGATGGAAGTCCTAGAAAACACAGTAAGCCTGGCACGAATCATCAAGAACAGCTTTGACTCTTTTTCTGGAGATGGAAAAGAAATGCTTTTCAACTATTTTTCAGAATGGACAGAAATTTCCAGCGGGGATTATGAAAGGCTTTTTTCAGAAACTATCAATACCAAATACAAAGCGTATGATATTGAGCCAACCGTACACCAAGTGAATAATTTTATTTCAAAAATAGATTACCTGTTCAATATCTTAAACCAGCTAGATTATATCGGCAAAAAACGCGATGCCGGAATTTTTGTTAATGAAAACATTGTCAGAAACGAAAGAGTTAGCTTTTTCGGCAACGACGACAAAGACAACAATCCGCCAAACTCAGCGCCAACTTTTTTAGCAGAATAAACCAACCCAAAAATCTACACCAACAATGGATATCTTAAATAGAAAAGAACGAACTTCCGCATTCCTACTGTTCCTGCTGATGTTTATCATCACGACCGGAGTATTGTTTTTTGCGATATTTTTTAACTACAAATTGCCTCTAAAAGAAAATGAGGTCTTAAAAAGCGAAAACGACCGAATCCTGACCGAGTTTAACTTCCAAAAACAATTTTCCGACAAGATCGAGCATATCGGCGTGTTGATTGATTCGCTGGACAAGGCTCCTGAAAGCTTTCAGTTTATCGAACAGAACATCAGCTTTGAGCTGGTAGATCTAAAGGAAAAAATTCCTGCTGATTCTGACCAAAGCCTGAAGCTATACGACAATGTAATCATAACCATCAATGATTTGGTAAAAACCAAAAAGCTTCTGTTGCAAGTCAACGATTCTAAAAAAGAAATCGATTTGCTGAACAAACAATTGAAAGAATACGAAGAAGAAAACAAAGAATTACTCCGTGATCTGCGATTGACACAACAATTGAGAAGAACTAACTAAATTCGAGAATTATGATCACAGAAGACATCTTGCAGGCAATCCACATTGCAAAGCAATACGCTAAAGACAATTTCAATCAAAAATATTCTCCGGCACATTTGCTAAAGGCACTTTTGAATCCTCAGTTCAACTTTATGAGAGAGCTTGATTCTAAAGGAATTGATGTTTTCTATCTTGACGAATGGGCTGATATCCGAATCAGTGAATACGCAAAAGCTTCAAAGCCAAGCGACGATCCGGCTCCAGACAGCGGCATGAATGCCATTCTTGCCGAAGCAGAAGAAATTGCAAAAAAATCAGGCGATGAAATCAGTTTTGTGCCTATTCTAAAAGCATTGGTGACTCCAGGCGTTGGCTTTTCGCACGACCAGCTAAAATCCTTGCCGTTGACTCCGACAGATTTGTCATCACTTTATGGTTCCGGAACTGCAAACACGCAGTCCAATTCTGAAAAAACAAAAATCAATCCAACAGGAAATTCGTCCACATTAGACAAATATTGTACGGACAAAATAAAACATTATAAGTCGAAAGAATCAATTCCGATGATCGGCCGCGATGAAGAATTGAAAACAATTACAGAAATCCTAAACCGAAAATTAAAGCCACACGTAATCGTAATCGGCGAATCTGGTGTCGGGAAATCAACACTCATTGAAGGTTTCTGCGGAAAAATTGCCGATAAGACTATATTGGCCGCCTTTAACAACGCCAATGTTTTTGAAATCAACATCGGTCCTTTATTTGCCGGCGCTTCCTACAAAGGAGAAGTGGAAGACCGCCTTCAGAAGATTTTCAATGAAGTAAAAAACTACGAAAAGCCGATACTTTTCATCGATGACATTCACGAATTATTCGACTCCAATCAAGGAAATGGAATCGGAAGCATCATCAAATCAGAACTTTCCAAAGGCGACATTACGTTTATCGGAGCTACAACTACAGAAAAATTCAGAAAATCGTTAGGCAAGGATGATGCGCTTTCCAGAAGATTTGAAACGCTGGAAGTCCATGAACCGAATCAAGATCTGGCTTTGAGAATGATAAAGAACGTGATTTCTCATTACCAGACGCATCACGATTTTAGCATAGACGAAGAAGGCTTGAAAGAATCCATTCGACTTTCAAAACGCTATCTAAAAGAAAAATCCCTCCCCGATTCGGCTTTAGACTTAATCGACAGGACGATGTCTTCTTTAAAAGTTGCCAAAGAAACCATCAAAAAAGAACTGCCAGAGCTAAAAAAACAGCTTGAGGCAATTAACGATATCATTGAAGAATTAGAGAGAGAAGAAAAGATTCTGTGGCTCCATTCCGATATCCAAAATAAGACCGGAAAGCTTTTCAGCGACAGCGAAGAAAACTTTTCATCCGTTGCAAACGAACAAAAAATCGCGCACCTAGAAGGGCTTTTGGCCAATATGGAACGATTGAATGACGAAGAAAATATTGTTTCTTCTTCTCACCTGTCGCACGTCGTATCAGGCATTACAGGAATTCCAGCAGGAAAAGTAAAATCCGATGAACGCGAACGCCTGCTTGACATAGAAAACACCTTAAAAAAGAGAGTTATCGGCCAAGATCATGCCGTAAAAGTAGTTTCAGATGCCATATTAGAATCCCGTTCAGGATTGACCAAGCCTGGGCAACCAATCGGCTCTTTTTTCTTCCTTGGACCAACAGGGACTGGAAAAACAGAATTGGCAAAATCGCTGGCTGATTTCCTTTTCGGAGATGAAAATGCGATCATTCGTTTGGACATGTCAGAGTTCAAAGAAGAACATTCTGCTGCACTTTTATATGGTGCGCCTCCTGGCTATGTAGGCTATGAAGAAGGCGGACTTTTGGTTAATAAAATCAGACAAAAGCCCTATTCCATTGTACTTTTTGACGAAATTGAAAAAGCACATAAGTCTGTTTTTGACGTCTTTCTTCAAATTTTGGATGAGGGAAAATTGCACGACAGATTGGGCAAAGAAGGTGATTTTTCGAATTCGGTGATTCTTTTCACGTCAAATATCGGTTCTGATTTTATCGTCAAATCGTTTGAAAAAGAGATCATTCCAAAATCAAATGATCTGATTCAATTGATGACCGGGTATTTCAGGCCTGAATTTTTAGGACGTCTAACCGAAATCATTCCGTTTGCGCCAATCAGCAGAAAAAGCGTTTCGAGGATTTTTGACATTCACTTAAAGAAAGAATTGTTGCAATTACTAGAAAAATTGGACATCACGCTGCATATCGACGAAAAAGACAAAGAACAGATTGCCTTGATGGGCTTCACGCCAGAATACGGAGCACGACCAATCAAAGGAACAATCCGAAATCAGCTGAAAAGACCGCTTTCACGCATGATTATTTCCAACGAAATCAAAAAAGGCGACACGCTCAAAGTCACATTGAATGAAGAAGGAGAAATTAAATTTACGATAGAAAATGAAAGACCTATTCTACAAGATTCCAATTGATTTCAAGCGATTATCAAGCGGCGAAGATTTGAGGAAAGTCACTATCGAAGAATCTCTGGCGCAATATATTTCCCTGATCATTACAACGATTTTCGGAGAATACAAATATGATGACGAGTTTGGAACTGTTATCTGGGAAACCGATTTCAATCTTTTGGCGAATGCCAATCAGCTGAAAGACATGATCAAAGAATCTGTTCATGAAAAAGTAAAAAAATACGAAAAGCGCCTTATTGTTACCGACGTAACTTTAGGCGTAAGCGAAGACACCGTAAGCTATGAAGCCAACATCCGCGTAAAAAAACGCTTGGACATTGTAGTTTATGGCGTAATCAAAAAAACAAACCAGCCGTACTATTATAAAAGCTCCTATTTTTTAGCGCCGTTTTCATTTAAATAAAAAGCATCGATGAACCAATTATCAAAAGACCAAATTAAGGACCGATTACTCAAGCGCGCTGCCAAACAATGGGGCTATTCCGATGTGGAGCTGGAAAACGTCTTTGACCCGATCGTTAACCTGCTTTTTGATGTCTGCGCCAAAGAATTGGAGAAAATTTCCAATGAAGTTTTTTCTAGCCGAAGAAGAATTACCGAGCGTTTGGTAGACATCTTGACTCCGACAGCTTCGGCAAAAGCTACTCCGGCACGCGCCATTGTAAGAGCTTATCCTGTAGAAAATGAAGTAACTTTAAACGATTACCATCAGTTTTATTTCCAAAAAAAGGAAGCAAATCCTTATAATCCTACCGAAAATATAATCAAAAATTATTTTTTCGGGCCTACAAAACCTGTAAAATTAAACCGCAATAAGCTCAATTATGTCATACTTCCAAACGGCGTACAACAGGTCGTAAAGGAGCAATTCAGGGAAACTGTAAGCAGCAATAATTATATAAAGCCTGCTCCTCACGGAACCATTTGGCTTGGACTGAAACATCAAGGTGACGGAATAATCAAAGACCTGATGTTTTATTTTTATTTGAAAAACATTCATGACCGCAATACTTTTTTCCACTTCCTGCCAAGAGCAAAATGGTATTTGGGCGACCATCAGCTAATGACGGTCCAAGGATACAATAATGACGAAAAGTATGACAACAATTATGGTGAATTGATTCAGGAAGAATTTTATCATATTGAAAGGACTCAAGAACACACGAATGATTATTACAGAAAGAATTTCATCACGATAAAAGACATCATCAATATCGGCGACAGTCACTATTCCATCCCATCAGAACTCAGCAGTTTTATCCCTGCAGAAGATTTGAAAGTTATGGCCGATGAAAAGCTGATATGGATTCGTATCGAGTTTCCTAACGTAATCGGAAAAGACATACTTTCTGAAGTTTTTTGTGCCAATAACTGCTTTCCGGTCATCAATAAAAAACTAAATGAAGTTCAAGGAAACATCAAAAGCCTGCTGAACATTTATCCTTTACATCTGAATGAGGAGTTTTTTCTAGAACTTTTTTCAGTGGCAGACGACAAGAACAAGGAATTCGATGTAATCAAAAATGATGATGAAAAAGGCGACAATGATTATGCGTATCTCAGATTTGGTGGAATAGCTCGTTTTGACGAAAGAAACGCGACTGAAGAAATCAACTATTTAATTGATTTGATTCGCGATGAAGCGGCAGCTTTTTCTAGGCTTGGCCACGATTTTACGGACAATAACCTGAAAGAAATCAACCAAATCATTTCGCGTTTTAGGAATAAGATGTCGCAGGTTGGTATGCAGAATATCAACAATCCTTACTTAATCCTGAATACAGCGAGCAATACCAATAAAGGCACCTTATTTGCCAAATATTGGACGACAAACGGAGAAAGTGCTAATAAAATCAATACGTTTTCAAGATTGGTTTCACATAAAGGTTCTGATTTTGAAAGAGACAACATTATGTTCTTATCCACTACCCAAGGCGGAAAAGACGAACTTTCGAATTCGGAGAAAATCTATGCGTATCGAGAAAATTTAGTCTCCAATCAAAGAGTCGTAACACGTCAAGACATCATCATTCTTTGCAAGAATCATTTTGGCGATGCCATTACTAGAGTCGATGTAAAAAACGGCATACAGACGAGCTTAGACAGCAACGTGGGCTACACGCCTACCATCGACATATATCTTGAACGAAAAGACAAGGAATATTATAATGAAGAAGAATGGTATTTCTTGAGCGAAGATTTAAAGTTGATGATTGAAAACCGAGCAATAAACATAGTTCCTTTCAGGATTATCTATTCTTAGGCCAATAAGAATTTCGTGAAATTTATTTTATCTTATCGTTTTTTTGTTATTTTTATAAAAAACTAAATTATAACCTTATGAAAAAACTAATTTTTACGGTAGCGATAGGCAGTATGTTACTCGCTACATCCTGCAAAAAAGAAGAAACTGTTACAACTACAGATGGTGATGGCAATACAACCGTAACAACAACGACAACCAAAAGCAATCTGGATCTCGAATTGAGCGAAAAAGCAAAAGCGAATCTGGATGAAGCCGAAAAGAAGTTAGCCGAAGCAAAAGCAAAAGGCGATAAAGAAGCCGAAAGAATAGCTCAAGCGGCTGTAGACAAAGCGAAAAGTGCTTGGGAAGCTACAAAAGATGGCATAAAAGAAACTTCTGAAGATATTAAAGAAGGAGCAAAAAAGGCCAAAGAAGATATGAAAGAAGGCTATAATAATACTTTAGAGAAAGCTAAAGTCGAATAAAAAAGAACAAAAAAAAGCCCATTCTTTCGAATGGGCTTTTTAATATCAAAAAATCTTGTTCTTATGCTTCAAATGGAACAACAGAAACGAAAGATTTGTTATCTGATTTCTTTTGGAACTTAACAACTCCATCAACTTTTGCATGTAAAGTATGATCTTTACCCATGTAAACGTTTTCTCCTGGATTGTGTTTAGAACCTCTTTGTCTAACGATGATGTTCCCAGCGATTGCAGCTTGACCACCATAAATCTTAACACCTAAACGTTTCGATTCTGATTCTCTACCATTCTTGGAACTACCGACACCTTTCTTATGAGCCATGACGTATTAGTTTTAAATGTTAATTATTCTTGAGTTTCTTCTTTTTTAGCCTTAGCAACTTTTTTCTTTGGAGCTTCTACTGTTTCTTCAGTTGCAGGAGCAGCTTCTTTTTTAGCAGCAGCTTTTTTTGCACCTGGAGCAGTAATTCCAGAGATTTGGATTTGAGTCAAGTACTGACGGTGTCCGTTTCTCTTTTTGTAACCTTTTCTTCTTTTCTTTTTGAAAACGATTACTTTATCTCCTTTTAAGTGTTGTAACACTTTGGCTTCTACAGAAGCACCTTCTACAGCCGGGGCGCCTAAAGTGATTGTTCCGTTATCATCCAACAAAAGAACTTTTGCAAAAGAAATTGCATCTCCTTCTTTGTCAGCCAAACGGTGAACATAAACCTTTAAGTCTTTGCTTACTTTAAATTGTTGCCCTGCTATCTCTACGATTGCGTACATAACAATGATGTTTAGTTAATTTTTAAGGATGCAAATATACAATTAAATATTAATCCTGCAATTCTCACAGAGAAAAAAATTTCAACCTCCAAAAAGACAGCCTTTTAGCCTCAAAAGAAGCGCTTTTGAAGGATAATCCTGAAAAGTACGGATTTAGTCCCGTTAAAAAGTTATCTTTTCTTAAAAAAATCTTGAAAAAAAGTTACATTTGGCGTAACAAAACACACATTTGACATACAAATGTCAAAATCAATAACAAATTATTAATCGTTATGAAAAAATCATTAATGGCTTTGGGTTCAGTTCTCATGCTCGGAAGTGTCGCTTCAGCTCAAAAAGTAGCTTTTGAAGAATATACACTAGAAAATGGTCTTCATGTTATCTTGCATCAAGACAAATCAGCTCCAGTTGTAATTACGTCTGTAATGTATCACGTGGGTGCAAAAGATGAAAACCCTGAAAGAACTGGTTTTGCTCACTTTTTTGAACACCTTTTATTTGAAGGAACAAAAAATATCGGTCGTGGAGAATGGTTCAAAATCGTTTCAGGAAACGGTGGTACCAATAACGCAAATACTTCTGACGACAGAACGTACTACTATGAAATTTTCCCTTCAAACAGCCTTGAACTAGGATTGTGGATGGAATCTGAAAGATTAATGCACCCTGTAATCAACCAGATTGGCGTTGACACTCAGAATGAAGTTGTTAAGGAAGAAAAAAGACTTCGTGTTGACAATCAGCCATACGGAAATCTTTTTACAGCTGTAAAACAAAACATGTTCAAGAAACACCCTTACCGTTGGGCTCCAATCGGCTCTATGGAACACCTTGATGCAGCTACTTTAGAAGAATTCCAAGCTTTCAACAAAAAATTCTACGTTCCTAATAACGCAGTTCTTGTTGTGGCAGGTGATATTGATTATGCTCAAACAATTAAATGGGTAAAACAATATTTCGGTTCAATTCCAAAAGGAAAAACTGATCTTACAAAACAAACTTTTACGGAAGACCCGATCACTCAACCTATCAAAGCAACTTACGAAGATCCGAACATTCAGCTTCCGATGTTGGTAACTGCTTACAGAACGCCTTCAATGAAAACTCGTGATGCGAAAGTTTTGGACATGATTTCTTCTATCTTGAGCGATGGAAAAAGCTCTAGATTGTACAAAAAAATCGTTGACCAAAAGAAAATGGCTCTAGAAATTGGCGCATTCAACTATAGCCAAGAAGACTACGGCGTTTACTTCATCTACGGTTTGCCAATGGGAGATGCTACGCTTGAAAGTCTTACAAAAGAAATTGATGAGGAAGTTACAAAACTTCAGACTGAATTGATTTCTGAGAAAGATTTCCAAAAACTGCAAAACAAATTTGAGAATCAATATGTAAACAGCAACTCTTCTGTTGAAGGAATTGCCGAAAATCTAGCTACATACTATTTGCTTTATGGCGACATCAACTTGATCAACACAGAGAACGAAATCTACCGCTCTATCACTCGTGAAGAAATCAGAGACGTTGCAAAAAAATACTTGAACCCAAACCAAAGATTGATTTTGGATTACGTACCAGCAAAAGACAAAGCTCAAAACTAAGATATACATCATGAAAAAAACAATATTCATTTTATCAAGCTTGTTTTTAACAGTAATTATGCAAGCACAAGACAGACCACAGCCAAAACCAGGTCCAGCTCCAGTTATCAATATCGGGAAGCCTGAGACTTTTGAATTGAAAAACGGATTGAAAGTAATGGTTGTCGAAAACAACAAGCTTCCAAGAGTTTCTTATAACCTGACATTAGACAATGCTCCTTATGCAGAAGGCGACAAAAAAGGAGTTGCTGATATCACAAGCGCATTGATCGGAAGCGGTACTAAAAAAATGTCTAAAGACGTTTTCAACGAAGAAGTTGACTTTTTAGGAGCGAACATCGGATTCAGCTCTAACGGAGCTTATGCTTCTGGGCTTTCTAAATATTCTGACAGAATCCTTGAATTGATGGCCGACGGAGCCCTAAACTCTGTTTTCACTCAAGAAGAATTCGACAAAGAAAAAGCAAAACTTATTGAAGGTCTTAAAACGCAAGAGAAAAGCGTTCAAGCTGTAGCTTCAAGAGTTGAGGACGTTTTGGTATATGGAAAAAACCATCCAAACGGAGAATACCTTACAGAAGAAGGAATCAACAAAGTAACTTTAAACGACGCTATCTTAAACTACAATACCTACTACGTGCCTGCAAATGCATACCTAGTTGTTATTGGAGATGTAAAATTCAAAGACGTTAAGAAAGCAGTTGAAAAATATTTCGGTTCATGGAAAAAAGCAAGCGCTCCTGCAGTGATTTACTCAGATCCAAAAGACGTTCAATACACTCAAATCAACTTTGTAGACATGCCTAATGCAGTTCAATCAGAAATTGCTTTGGTAAATGTTTCTAACCTTAAAATGACTGATAAAGATTATTTCGCAGTTCTTTTGGCAAACCAAGTTATCGGAGGAGATTTCAACAGCTACCTTAACATGAACTTGAGAGAGGCTCACGGATGGACTTACGGTGCTCGCTCTAGCATTCGCGGTGACAAATATGTTGGAAAATTCAAATCGAATACTCAAGTTAGAAATGCTGTAACAGACAGTGCCGTAGTTGAATTCTTCAAAGAATTAAAAAGAATCAGAACGGAGAAAGTAGCTCCAGATATGTTGAAAAACGTAAAAGCGGGTTATGTTGGAAATTTTGTAATGCAAATCCAAAAACCTGGAACTGTAGCACGTTATGCTTTATTGACTAAAACACAAGGTCTTCCAGCTGATTTCTACGAAAACTATATCAAAAACATCAATGCTGTAACTGCAGATGATATCATGAGAGTAGCAAATAAATACTTCCTTGCCGACAACACAAGAGTTGTAATTACAGGAAAAGGAAGCGAAGTATTGCCAGGTCTTGAAAAATTAGGAATCCCGATGTTCTATTTTGACAAATTCGGAAACCCAATAGAAAAACCAGTTGCAAAAAAAGAAGTTCCTGCTGGAGTAACTGCTAAAACAGTTTTTGAAAACTATATCAAAGCTATCGGTGGTGATAAAAACGCAAAAGCGGTAAAAACTGTATTCTCTACTTTAACTGGAAATGTTCAAGGAATTGCAGTAACTATGACTAGAAAATCTTCTGCTAGCGGTAAAAAAGCTGACGAAGTTACAGGCATGGGACAAACATTGAGCAAAGAAGTTTTTGACGGAACAAAAGGATACGAGTCTGCTCAAGGTCAAAAACAAGACTACGATGCGGCTAAAATTGCTGATGCTAAATTCTACGCTGCACCTTTCCCAGAATTGACTTTGGCTTCAAAACCAGGAATCACATTATCTGGAATCGAATCAATTGATGGAAAAGATGCTTATGCGATCAAAGACGGCAAAAAGACGCTTTTCTACGATGTAAAAACAGGATTGAAAATTGCAGAATCAAACGTTGAAGAAGCACAAGGACAGCAAATGACACAAGTAGTTACATTCTCTGACTACAAAGATGTAAAAGGCGTGAAAGTTCCTTTCAAAACAGTTTTGAACGTTGGTATCGAAATCGAATTAACAGCTTCTGATGTAAAAATCAACGAAGGTGTTTCTGAAACAGATTTCAAATAATCAAACTCGATCATAAAAAGTAAAGGCTGTCATTTCTGACAGCCTTTTTTTATTTAGCTATTTCCTAGCCGACAGATAAACACCGATTAAGACAATAAAAGCACCCAAAGCTTGAACCAAAGTCAGGCTCTCACCATCTAAAATTCCCCAAACGCAAGCCACTACAGGCAGCATATACGTAACTGAAGAAGCAAAAATTGGCGATGAAATCTGTATTAGCTTAAAATAAATCACATTCGCAACACAGGTCCCAAAAATAGCCAAGACTCCGACAAAAAGCATTGATGTTCTTACGTTCGGAAGATGCGCCACTTCAAAGAAATTCGAACAACACAAAATAATAAAAGCCGGAATCAGCAGAACCGTAAAATTACCGACCGTAATACTTAACGGATTCAGATCTGAAAGATATTTTTTAATCAAGTTTACATTAATAGCATAACAGATTGCACCGCAGATTGCCAAAGTAGCAAACCAATAATTCTGTCCGGGATGATTGACTGCACCGTTTAAGATCAGCAAAGCGCTTCCAAGCAAACCAATTATCACGCCGAAAACTTGCCTCCTTTGAAAACTCAGTCCAAAAACCAAGGCACCTAAAACAAGAGTCCCCAATGGTGTCAACGAATTTAAGATAGCACTGATCGAACTGTCAATCTGCGTCTGAGCGATGGAAAAAAGATAAGCTGGAAAAAATGTCCCCATCATGGCAGTCAAAGCGATATATTTCCATTGATGCTGTTTGATATTCTTTAGGCTTCTAAAGCCAACAGACAGCAAAAAAACAGCAGCAAAAATCATACGCAGCGACCCCAATTGAAAAGGCGTCAATCCAACCAAACCTCTTTTTATAAGAATAAAAGAGCTTCCCCAAATCAAGGAAAGAAAAATCAAGAAAAACCATTTGGACTGGATTGCTTTCATAGCTATTATTTTGTTGCCCAAAATTCTGCTATTTTAATGAATTTCAGGTTTCTTTTTTTATTAATTTTGTAAACCTTTATAAGTCAAAGGAATTGTTAATTCAAATTTTAAATACAATACTATGAATTTCTCAAAATCATTATTAGTCCTTGCACTCTCTGGAATCATGTTCGTTAGCTGCAAGAACGAGCCAAAAGCAACAGAAGCTGGAGAACCAACAGAAACTGCAAAAGATTCAACAGCTGAAAAAACAACTGCTGCCAATCTTCAGACCGCAAGCTTCCAAATTGATGGTATGTCTTGTGCTGTAGGATGCTCAAAAACAATCGAGAAAAAACTGGCCAGCCTTGACGGAGTGCAAGAGGCTAAAGTCGACTTCGAGAAAAAAACAGCAACCGTAGCTTATGACGCGGCAAAACAGACCCCAGAAACATTAGTAGAAACAGTAGAAGCTGTTGCAGGCGGTGAAACCTATAAAGTTTCAAACGTAAAATCGTCTGGAGATAAAGCAATGCTTTACAAAGAGAAAGAAAAGGAAAAAGAGAAAAAGAAAAAAGACGACAAAAAAGCTTCTTGCCACGATGAGAAATCAAAAGATGCAAAAGCTGGCGGATGCTGCTCAGGAAAAAAATCTTGCTCAGCTGATGAGAAAAAAGCAAAAAGCGCTTAAGTCTTAGCCTATATACAAATAAAAAGAGAACCGATTTGGTTCTCTTTTTTTATTGTTTCCATCGTAAGGTTTCCATTAAGACCTGCATGTCATTCTTGACATAACTCGAAGCAGGCATTATCGAATCAAAGTTGGGCTTTGCATAAAAATATACCGAACCCGTCACAAAATGCCTGGTACTGTCAGTAGCATAAAACAGCGCGTTAGTAGCCGCATTGCCTCCTACCTTATAAAACATACCATACACTTTATTCTTTTCATTTATGAAAGGCTGCTCCATAATATCATCTGCCTTAATTGTATGCTTGTAAGTTAGAGTCTGAGCATCTCTTAAATGCGCTTCGATATCATTTTTTACAGGCTTGTACGTCAGATAAATGGTAGCTTTCATTTTAGGATAACTGATCGTAAAATTACAAGTTCCCTTATCTGAAATAACAGCATCCTCGTTCATATCAAATGTAAAAGGGCAATTATTTTCAAAATGCACGTATTCAGCCATAGGATATTCCAGCCTCAACTGGCCAGCAGGCTTTGGAACTGTATCGTTTTGGCAGCTAAATACCGAAACGACAATAAATCCAGAAATTAAAAGTGCTATACTTTTCCTAAACATTATTAGTATTGAAGATCTTCTTCTTGGGAGCTTGAATCAAAATTAGCAGATTTTACATCAACTGAAGATCCTTGTTTTCCAGCATCAATATCTTTCTTTGTGGTCAAGAAAGTAAATTCAGTTACCTGAATTTCTGTGGTGTATTTTGTAATGCCTTCTTCAGTCTGCCATTGACGGGATTTTATCCTTCCTTCAACATATATCTTGTCTCCTTTTGACAGATATTTTTCGCAGATTTCGGCGGCTTTGTTACGAACAACGAGATTATGCCATTCGGTAGAAGCAATCTTTTCGTTAGTTTGCTTGTTTATGTAAATCTCATTTGTTGCAAGGGGAAATCTGCCGATGCAGTTACCGCCTTCAAAATAGTGCATTTTGACATCATCGCCTAAATGTCCTATCAAAATCACTTTATTTAACGTACCATTCATTTTTCGTGGGGAGTTAGTAGAAACCTTCAAATATAATAATTTCTATCAAATTTGGCTTATCAAAGCAAATCTTTTTCAATAAAATTGTGAATTACTATCGGAAATGGAAAAGAAATCATTGATTCATAAGATATTGCATTTTCAGCCATACCTTGAATTTTCACCTTTAAAAAACGTATATACAAATGCTGATGTGATAATTTATGCAAGATACTCTCATTATTTAACGGCTTTATTGACAAGATTTCAAATTTTGAGCCATATTCCTCAGAAATCAATTTTGAAATTTCATCAAAATCGATTTCAGATTCGGTTTCAATAAGAGGAAACTCATATAAATTATGCCATATCCCTTTTTCGGTTCTTTTTCGTAAAACATACTGCTCGTTATCGTCAGAAAAAACCAAATAATTAAAATAGCGATTTCTCACTTTTGTCTTTTTCAACTTAACCGGAAGCTGATTTACTTTATGCTTCTGCAAAGCCAGGCAGCCTGAATTCAAGACGCATATTTCGCAGTCTGGATTTTTAGGAACGCATTGCAATGCGCCAAATTCCATAATCGCTTGGTTAAATAGCGCCGGTTTGTCTTTCGGAATCAATGCAGCGGCCAATTCCGTAAATTCTTTTTTCGCTCCGCTGGAAGCGATATCTGTTTCAATATCAAAATATCTTGACAAGACTCTGAAAACATTTCCATCGACAACAGGAACTACTTCATTATACGAAAAAGAAGCGATAGCGGCTGCAGTATACTCTCCTACTCCTTTTAACTGTAGCAAATCCTTATAGTTATCCGGAAAAATTCCGCCCAATTCAAAAGCCACATATTTTGCGGTATTATGAAGGTTTCTGGCTCTAGAATAGTAGCCTAATCCTTGCCAAAGTTTTAACACCTGCTCTTCATCAGCATTGGCCAAATCAAAAACAGTTGGAAATGAAGCGGTAAATGATAAAAAATAAGGCAATCCTTGCGCAACACGGGTCTGCTGGAGCATAATTTCCGACAGCCAAATATGATATGGATTGACCGTGTTTCGCCAAGGCAAATCACGCTTATTCTGTAAATACCATTGGATTAACGAGTTAGAAAAATTCATCAGATAAAATTGGTTAGCAAAAGTAAAAGTTTATGTTATTAAATTTTAATCGTTTATGGTTGAAATATTGTTTTTTTAATTCATATATTTGCAACCTCAAAATTTTACACAATAAATTTAAAATAAGAAAGAAAATGACGAAAGCAGATATCGTTGCGAAAATTTCAGAAAAATTAGGTCTTGAAAAAGGAGACGTTCAAGCAACAGTTGAGTCTTTTATGGACGAAGTAAAAAACTCTTTGGAAACTGGTGATAATGTTTACTTAAGAGGTTTTGGTAGTTTCATCATCAAAACAAGAGCTGAAAAAACAGGTAGAAATATCTCAAAAAACACTACAATTAAAATTCCTGCACACAATATTCCTGCATTCAAACCAGCAAAGGTTTTTGTTGAAGGAGTTAAAACGAATACTGAAGCAAAAGTAAACTAATTTATTAATCACTAAATTTTCAAAATATGCCAAGTGGTAAAAAGAGAAAAAGACATAAGGTAGCGACTCACAAACGTAAAAAGAGAGCGAGAGCTAACCGTCACAAGAAGAAAAAGTAGTCTGACTACTTTTTTCTTTTTTAAGAATATTTACAATAGTTCATTGAAATTTGAAAATAGACTGATTAAAAGAATAGAACAAAGACAAGGGCTAAGCTTCTTAACCCTTGGTTTTTTCTTCTCAAGACTATTTTCTCCGGGTACAATACCTGTTAAATAATTGTTTAATCCATCTGTAAATAAGATTTTAGATCTTAGATTTTAGATTTTTAGGTTTTTAAATCTATACTCTTCTTTCTATATTCTATTTTCTGAAAAAACAGATAAAAATTTACAGTGTGAATAAAGAACTGATCATCCGATCTGGTTCGGAAGCCGTAGATTTTGCCTTATTAAAAGATGGAAAACTAGTTGAATTACACAAGGAAGAAGAAAAAAGCAACTTTCAGGTTGGCGATATTTTTATTGCCAAAATCAGAAAGCCCGTTGCGGGATTAAACGCTGCTTTTGTAAATGTAGGCTTTGAAAAAGATGCCTTTTTACATTATCACGATTTAGGCCCAAATTTAGCTTCCCAATTGAAATTCATCAAACTTGTAAGCGCAGGTAAAATAAAAGATTTCTCCCTAAAAAGCTTTCCTTTTGAAAAAGAGATTGACAAAGATGGCGTTATCACTGATGTAATTAGTGCCAACCAGTCCATTTTAGTACAAGTCGTCAAAGAACCTATATCGACAAAAGGCCCAAGAATTAGCTCTGAGCTTTCTCTTGCCGGTCGATTTATTGTTCTCGTTCCTTTTTCTGATAGAGTTTCTATATCACAAAAAATAGAATCCAAAGAAGAAAAAGATCGTCTTAAACGCTTAGTACAATCAATCCGTCCAAAAGGATTCGGTGTTATTGTGAGAACAGTAGCAGAAGGCAAAAAAGTAGCCGAACTAGACAAAGATTTGCAAAATCTGCTCAGCAGATGGACTGCAATGTGTAAAAAATTACCAACTGCTCATCATCCGTCAAAAATATTAGGAGAGCTCAACAGAGCTTCTTCAATTTTAAGAGACGTATTTAATGATACCTTTACCGGTATTCACATTGATGATGAAGAGTTGTACAACGAAACGAAGGATTATCTGCAAGAAATTGCACCTTCAAAACAATCAATAGTGAAGTTTTATCAATCAAAAGACACGCCTATCTTCGAAAAATATAACATAGAGAGACAGATCAAGACTTCCTTCGGAAAAACAGTATCGATGAGCAAAGGAGCTTATTTGATAATTGAGCATACTGAAGCGTTGCACGTCATCGACGTCAATAGCGGAAACCGTTCAAACAAAGCTTCGAATCAAGAAGATACTGCCCTGGAAGTAAACCTCATCGCCGCTGCAGAAGTGGCAAGACAACTCCGCCTGAGAGATATGGGCGGCATCATCGTTGTCGATTTTATTGATATGTCCAATCCAGAAAACCGTAAAGTCCTTTACGATTTCTTGAGAGAAGAAATGAGCGATGATAAAGCCAAACACAAAATCTTGCCACCTAGCAAATTTGGATTGATCCAGATTACGCGGCAAAGAGTACGACCTGAAGTAAATATCAAGACCAGAGAAGAAGATCCCAACAATGAAAATGGGGAAATTGAAGCTCCAATCCTGATTGTCGATAAGATTTCTTCAGATGTCGAACGACTATTGAAAGCCCATAAAAAAGTAGTGCTTAATGCACATCCTTTTGTGGCAGCATACCTTACTAAAGGTTTTCCATCATTACGTTCAAAATGGTTTTTTGAACATAAAAAATGGGTGAAAATAATACCTCGTGACGCTTACACGTTTTTAGAATACCATTTCTATGACAAACATGGAAATGAAATTAGAGATTAAATAAAAAACCGCCTTTCGTGAGATTGGCGGTTTTTTTGTTTCTTTTAAGTAGATTATTCTTTTACAATCTCGATTCTTCTGCTGATTTCATTGCCTGCTTCATCTGTCACTGTAATATAATATTTTCCGGTTTTTGCTTCTACAGACATCTCGTGAAACGTCTGCGTGGTTCCTAAAAACGTATCATTCAGATACCAGAATAGTTTTGCTCTTTCGTCAGAATGTGCCACTTTCAACACAAACGGCTGTATTTCTCCATTAAAATTTTTGGTCAGATAAACCTTTCCGTTTTCTTTCGGATAAATAAAATCCATCGTATAGGACGATGCTCCTAAGCAATCTGCTCGAAACGGCGGCAATGAAACATAATCAATATGTTTGGTCTTGTAATACAGCTCCATTACGGGAGGCAAAACAAACCAAGGCTTCGTCACCATCTTGTCTACATCCTCGCAATTGCTATTCACCTGAAACTGTTGCGAAGCATCCAAATGTATCATTTTATGATATGGACAAACGGTAGTCTGCTTGCTTTTTAGCGGAATCCATTGTTTGATTTTAGGACAGTTTTCTCCAGCAATATGACCGCTCAATTGGCAGACTTCGGCTTCTTCCAAATCATCATACGGAGTTGCGAACCATTTTTTTCGTGGCAATAGATTAAATACGTCAAACAAAATAGGCGCCGCACTTCCAACGCCAGTCAAAGAGGGTCTTCCTTCTCCGGAAGCATTTCCAACCCACACGCCTACGACATATCTCGAATTAGTGCCGATGGCCCAGCCGTCACGATTTCCGAAACTTGTACCTGTTTTCCAGGCGATTTCTAATGAAGAATCGTAGAACTTCCAAGCTTCGTCTCCTTCTGGTCTATTGACTTCTTTCATGGCATTATAAGTCAGCCAAATAGATCCTGCTCCTAAATTTTTCTTGTCATACGATTCTTTTCCAAAATCCATTTCCTTTCCTAGCGTCCAATTCAATTCTGTAAATTCATTGGTACGATATTTTGCAGAATGTGTCGTAAAATAATTCACGGTAGAAGTCAGTCCTGCGTAGGTTTTTGTCAAATCCCAAAGATTGCTTTCTGCGCCGCCGAGAATCAGCGAAAGTCCGTAATGGTTCGGGTGTTTGTTAATATCCCGCAATTTAAACTGCTGCAATTGGTCATAAAATCGATAAACGCCATGGTCTCTCAGCATTAAAACCGACGGAATATTCAGCGACCGCGACAAGGCGCGATGGGCTGGAACAGCTCCGTCATACGTCAAGTCGAAATTTTTAGGGCTATAACCCGCTATCTGCGTTGGAATATCCGGAACCAAGGTATTCGGCAATATTTCACCAGCATCGAGCATAGAAGCGTATAAAAATGGCTTTAAGATGCTTCCCGTACTTCTTGGTGCTGTAATAATATCGACATCTTTTTGATGATCTTTATCCGTCGGCGAATTCCCGACATAACTGATAATATTTCTTGTTTCTACATCTACAATAATAATCGCAAGATTGTAAATTTCAGACTGTCGGTATTGATTGTAATATTGTCCTGCGATTTGATTTACCCTATTTTGCAACGCAAATTTGACTGTTGTCTTGATTCGTTGCCCTTCTTCCTTCTTGGCGACATTCTGTAGCAAATGCGGTGCAATTTGTGGCAAATCATAGGGTTTTTGTGGCAAGTCTTCCAATATAGAAAGTTCGTAAGTCGTCTTATCAATTACTTTTTCCTCATATAGTTTTTTGAGCAGCCCATTGCGCTTATTCAAAAGTCGTTGCTGATTTTTACCAGGATAAATCAAACTTGGAGCATTTGGAAGTACCGCCAAAGTTGCAGTTTCAGCCCAAGATAATTGGTGCGGCTGTACGCCAAAATAACGCCAAGAAGCCATTTCTAAACCCACGACATTACCACCATAAGGAGCATGCGCGGCATACAATTCAATGATTTTTTCTTTGGAATAGCGAAATTCCAAACGCGTCGCCAAAACCAATTCGATGAGTTTTTCAAAATAGCTTCGTTTTTTTCCGTCTCTGGAAAGTCGGATGACTTGCTGTGTCAGCGTACTTCCGCCACGCACCACTTTTCCTGCTTCGTGATTTTGCTTTACGGCTTTTACCATAGCGACAGGATTGAATCCGGGATGCTGGTAGAAATGCTCGTCTTCAAAATAGACAATACATTTTTTGAATTTTTCGGGTATGGAATCTTGAGCCGGAAATCTCCATTGTCCGTCCCGAGCTATTTTAGCACCTAAGAGTTCGCCTTCTTCGCTTTCGATAACCGTTGAATAAGGTTGCTCGAAAAGCGTTCTTGGCAAGCAGAAATAATAGGCAATTAAAAGCAATCCGAAAAAAATGGATTTCTTCGGATTGCGTTTTATTTTATCAATAATGCGTTTCAGAAACGCTTTTATTTTACTCTTCAATTCTTACTTCATTATATAATTCCCCTTCCAAAAACATTTTATTGAGCGGAAATTTATTTTACGACATTGACCCATTGTCCTCGCGTTCTCGCATAATAAGAGTTGTCATACATGGCTTCGCATTGCACGCCCGGAAGATAATATTTCCCGAGATATGAGGCATTCAGAAGAATCTTGAACGTTTTCGTTTCATTCGATTTCAACGTAAAATAGAAATTCGTACGGTCATCGCGAATGTCTGTATAATCGACCTTGTTGTCGGCAAAACTTCCATAATCTGTGAAACGCGTATTGACGATTTCCCAGCCTGACGGAATGATCTGCGTCAATGCAACATTCTCGACAGATTCGCCTTTGGTATTGGAAACTGTGACTTCAGCAACAAATTCAGTGCCCTGTGCCAAAGAAGCTACATTAATGGCATTTCCTTTTCTATCGCGGAAAACAATATCGGTAGCAAGTCCTCTTTGCTCGGTTTGTTCCTGTCCGATCGGAAGAATACCACTAGTGATCACTTTTACATAAAGCGTCGTGTTCTTGTTGTTCTTAACTGTTACGGAATTTCCGCTGCCTGAAACCTGTAATGTTCTGTCGGCAAATGTTTTTGCGGTCTTAATAGCTTGTGATTTGCCTTTGCTTGTGAAGCTTACGTCAATGCCTTTCGTTCCATTTTGCTGTGCGAATTTCGACATAGCATACAAGCAATAGGCCGTAGTCTGTGTTGACATCCATTGGTTTGATGACATTTGTTTTGCCAATTTGTTCGCCATCGTAAATGCTTCGCCTTTTCGTCCTAACAACAATAATGTTTCTAATGCCATCGCGCGGTTTCTTTCGCTCGAGCCATAATAATAGTAATAACCGTATTGTGTTTCTTCGTCTATGCTGCTTTGGCTTAGCAATGTCATTCCAACATTTTTCTGTCCAGCCAAGGCATAAGTCGCTGCCAGCCTTAATTTGGTTTCATTTGAAATACCGGAAGTTTCTCTCAATCGGTTCATCGAAGACAAATCTGGAGAACCTGCCAAGGCCAAGGCATACAATCGATACGATTGTGGAAAGTCATTGTGGTATCCTTCATTATAACGCCATTGTTTGGCTGTTTTCGATTGATAGGCAATCCATTGTTTTTTTAGATTTGCCGGAAGCGCATAGCCTTTTCTTTCCGCTTCAATCAAAAAGTGTCCCACATAAGTCGTGCTCCAATCGTCAGGAGTTTGATTTCCTTGCCAGTAGGCAAAACCTCCATTTGCCAACTGAAATTGCGCTAATTTCTGAATTCCTGCTGTTATATTCTTTTGGATTTTGGCTTTACGAGTCGCGTCGACATCAGCAATGTCGGCCAAATACAATTGTGGGAAAACGCTAGACGTTGTCTGTTCTAGACATCCGTGCGGATATTGAATCAAGTAATCCAGACGCTTGTTGAAATCCATAGATGGGAATGCTGAAACTTCAAGCTTAGCCGTGTTTGTTCCTGCAACCCCAAAAGCATTCCAATTAATTGTCCCTGAGCTATTCGGTTCCAATACCAGTTCTTTATAATCTTGCGTTACCGGATTTGGGTTCAAGATATCCAATTCGACATCAAAACTTGCTTTTTCTTTTCCAGAAGTGGCAACAACAGTTACTTTTCCGATGCCCGTCAGATCTCCTACTTCCAAATCAAAGTAGGCTATTTTTTCATCAGGCTGCGCAAAAGACATCGCTTGTTTTGAAGCTCCGATTACACGAAAACCGTTATTCGTTTTCAACTGCAAGGAAACATTTTTGACATGTTTTTCCATCGCAAATACCGTCACCGGCAAGGTTACTTTTTCTCCTGGAGAAACCTTTCTTGGCAATGATGCCAAAATCATCAAAGGATTTCTGACTGGAGTTGCTTTCTCAACGCTACCATAAGCGCTGGTTTTGGCATCACCAGCTACTACCATCGTCCTAACAGATCCGACATATTTTGGAAGGGTAATTTCATGGGCTTTTGTCTGTCCTTTAGCTAACGCAAATGGTCCGAGGTAAATCACGACTGGCTTAAATCGGTTGGCTTTTTTAGCTGCTCCACCGCCTAAATCTTCATCACCACCAATACTAAAAATCTGGTTTACTTTACCGCCATAAGCCCCAATTACATCATCATAAATATCCCACGTTTTTACGCCCAAGGCTTCGCGAGAATAGAAACTATTCCAAGCATTCGGTGTCTTGAATCGCGTCAGATCTAGCAAGCCTTCATCTACAATCGCAATTGTATAGGTCATGGCATTGCCGTTTTTCTCGCTTACTTTTATTGTTGTTTTCTGTTCTGGCTTTAGAACATTCGGCATGGCTATCAGTGGTTCTAGAACCGTATTTTTATCGACTACTTCTATCGGAATAATTCCGTACAAGCGAATCGGCGAATCATTTTTCGTTGAAGCATGCGGTTGCAATAACGTGATGTGAATGTATACATTCGGAGTCATTTTAGCGGTAATCGGAATTTCTACCTGCGTTTCTCCTTTTTTAGTTTCAGCCCATAAGGTTTGCACTACCTGAGAGCCGTTTTCAAGAGAAATCAAGGCACGTCCTCCTTCACTCGACGGGAACGAAACGATAGCTTTTTCGCCCACGTTGTATTTTTCCTTATTGGAAGAAAAGACTAGCATTTTTGCCTCGGCTCCAGTTGAATTTCTTGTTTTTCCAGACCAGATTGGCCAGTCTATCATTACGGTTTCTCCAGCAGAATGTCCGCCGTTCGGATCTGTTACCCTAACGAGATAACGTCCCCATTCGTCCTCGTTTGTCTTGAATTGAAAACGGGCTTTTCCTGAACCATCGGTATTTACTACTTGAGAATAAAAAGGCGTATTGGTTGTCGAACTACTGTAGTTTGACAAATCATCAGTAGCATCCCACCACCAGCGCCATTCTACTTTATAGACTCTTACTTCTAAATTTCTGACTGCTTTAGGCCTTCCGTTTTCATCTACCGTAACCACATCAAAAGCATTACTTTTTCCAGTTTCCAGCATGCCATATTTGTTTGGTTCTGGAGCTTTAACTCCAACATAGGTTTGAAACGGAGAATAGGTCGCTGTAATTACATCGGTACTAAAATCACCTCCATTTTCATAGACTTTTGTGATGAAAGCAGCTTTCAACATTCCAGGTGCTTGTGATTGCAATCTTGGCTGGATGCTTACATTGGCTTTTCCTGTTTCATCAATTTTTCCAGAATAGATATTTACCTCTTCTGTAGAAAACTTACGGGAAGGATCATCAAAAACATACTTGCTGTAATTTTTGAATGTTGTTGGCTGTTGCGTAAATTTCGCCTGCATTTCTAATTTCAAGTCTTTTGCAATGGCACCGTGCAACCATGCTACATCTACCCTAGCATCATTTTTATGAAAGGCCGAAAGCATTTTCCCTTCAAAACCATTTTTGATTCTCAATCGGTTTGGCTTGATGGTTTCAATCTTTACAGATTTATAGAAACGAGCACCGCCAACAGAAATAACTGCTTCATAATTGCCTGTCGGTGCATTTGGCTGCGTCTTGAAAGCAAATTTATAGTGGTTCTTATCCGAATATTTTTGGACTTTTTGATATACTACTTTTCCATTCGGATCAGACAATTTCAGCTTGATCGGATGGGTATTTGGCAATCGGCTAGAATTATCATTCAGAAGGAACGATAAATAGATCGTATCACCTGGACGCCAAACGCCTCGTTCTCCATAAATAAAACCTTTCAGTCCTTTTTGAAGTGCTTCGCCATCAACATTAAAATTGCTGACGGACTGGGAATTTCCATCGTCTAGCTTGACATAGGTTGTATTTTTATCTTTTTTGATAATGGCAAAAAAGGCTTTTTTATCGATACTGAAGTTGACAACACCTTCACCATTCGTACTGTAAGAAGCTAATTTTTGCTTCTGGTAATTGTATAAGTCTACCGTTGCTCCTGAAACCGGCTCTGTCGTTACGATATTATTCACTGCAAAGAAATAGGAACCGTTTTCGCCTCGTTTTACGATGACACCCAAATCGGTAGCCAATATGTTTGTAGCTACTTTATTGTTAGAATAGTAGGACTTATGGCACGGATTTTCTCTTTCGTTCCAGTCATAATCATAGTCATAATAGTCATAATCATAAGAATCATACGTAGAAAAATCTTCTGGTTCTTGGTCTTCTTCTTCCGCTGGTTCTTCTTCCGTAGGAGTATCGCAAGTATATAGAGAATAGGCTTTTTTGATGGAAAACTCTACGCGATAAATAGCACCCTGCTCTGGCTTGATTAACGTAGACAAGTCCAAAGAATAGGTATTCCATTTTTTATAATTGGCTAGTTTGTTGGTCGTTAATTCCAATGTTTTTTTAGCGACTGGAAGAGCTACTTTTCTTAAATCGTAATTGCCATTCAATTCGTTGTCTTGCAAGAACTGAAGTACGTTATTTTCAAAAATGCGGAATACTTTTACATCTACTTTTTTCAAGTTCGCGGCTTCAAAATTTACTTTTAAGTTATTGGAACTTGGCAGAATCGTACCGCTTTTTACGAATCGCACTTCTGGCTTGATTTGTTCAAAGGTGATTTTTGCAGCATAACTTTTCTTCATCTTAAAGCCGTCAGTATTTTCAATTCCTTGGAAAACCTCTAGCAGTAATTTGCCATCTAACGCAACATCTGAAAAAACTTTCAAGACATTGCCATCAACAGCATAACGTAGATTATTGGCTGTTTCGAGCGCCACGAGACCGCTAAAATCTTGGCTTTTCTTTAAAGGATCTGAAAAATTAATATGAACCGACTGATTGTTTTCATCGCCAATTTTTACATCAACAATTGTAAAGTTATTTTTGCCTGGAATCGCAAATTCTTTCTCTCCTTTTTGGTTTATATCAGCATTGCTCCCATCCCATTTGATGATAATCTTGCTGTCTTCTGTTCCTCTTTGAATCTGGTCGATGACAAAAGAAAATTCTGTTGCCGATTTGACCGATTCATTAAATTTTATCGGAAGTTCTTTTCCGTTCTGCTGGGCTGAAACAAGTTTTTTGGCTGTAGCCAAGTCCATGTTATCGGCAGTTTTCAGAAGTACATTTAAGAATTGTGTGTCTTTTGTATAGGATTGCAAGTCTTGGGTTTCTATTTTAAAATCCTGCTCGATAGTCTTCACCGTAAATTTAAAGTCAGCAAGTTCTTTTGGGACTTCAATAAGCTTATCAAGATGTAAGGTTACTTGGTATTGCTCGTTCTGCTTAAGCTTTTTCTTCGGCTGAAAAGCCAAAATATTATTCGGCAGTACGACTACTTTTCCGTCGACACTAGGAGAAATATCAAAGATATCCTCGTCCAATTCTTGATTTGGTTTCCATTCTGCTTTCGAGAATGCCAGTCCGACCTGAATATCAGAATTGGCGGAAATCATTCCCGATGAAAAACTGGTAACATAATCACGATAAAGCGAAAAATCAGAATCAAAATCTTCAGGCGAAGATTTTTTACATGCATTTAACAAAAAAAATACTGAAACCAACAGCATTAATTTTCCAGTTTTCATAAAATGATTGATTAGAAGTTGAACGTAGGTTTTGTCCTTAGTGACATTTCACCATAACTGAATATGGCTCGTCTTTATTGTAATAAATATAGGATTAATTTTTTAAATTTTTAGTAAGAAAAATTACGTTTTGATTTTCTTCTTAAAACAGAGGACTATTTACGTTTTTCCAGAAAAAAACGCTTCATCAAACTAGAAGCTTCTGCTTCCAAAACGCCATATTCTACGATTGTTTTTGGATGCAGTTTTGTGCCCAAAGCCATAAATCCTCTTTGTTCGTCTCTGGCACCGAAAACAATTTTTGAAATCTGGCTCCAATACAAGGCTCCAGCACACATCTGGCAAGGTTCCAAGGTAACATAGAGCGTACAGTTTTTAAGATATTTCCCTCCCAAAAAATTAGCAGCGGCTGTAATCGACTGCATTTCGGCATGAGCCGTAACATCGTTCAACATTTCCGTAAGATTATGGCTCCTCGCAATGACGCGATTCTCAACGACAATAATCGCTCCCACAGGAATTTCGCCTTTTTCAAAAGCAATCTCCGCTTCTTGTAGCGCTTTTTTCATGAAATATTCGTCGGTGTAGGTATTTTCCATAGCCCAAAAATAGAAAACAATATCGTAAATTTGATTTTTAATCTAGAAATGAGCAAAACCATCCTTCAAAATATAAATTCTCCTGAAGATCTAAGAAAGCTGGCAGAATCGGAATTACCTACTCTCGCCAGAGAACTACGTGATTTTATAATCGATATCGTTTCTGTCAAGGAAGGACATCTGGGCGCCAGTCTGGGCGTTATTGAATTGACGATTGCGCTTCATTATGTTTTTAATACGCCTGACGATTTATTGGTATGGGATGTCGGACATCAAGCGTACGGACATAAAATTCTTACCGGCAGAAAAGATAATTTTGATACAAACAGGCAATGGGGTGGCATTTCTGGCTTTCCAAAAAGAAGCGAAAGTATTTATGATACTTTTGGCGTGGGACATTCTTCTACGGCAATCTCTGCCGCCTTAGGAATGGCGATTGCTTCCAACTTAAACGGTGATGGTGCCAAAAACCATATTGCTGTTGTGGGCGATGCCTCGATTGCTTCAGGAATGGCTTTTGAAGGATTAAACCATGCTGGCGTAACTGATGCCAATTTATTAGTCATCTTAAACGATAACGCCATCGGAATTGACCCGAGCGTAGGTGCTTTAAAAAACTACCTGACAGCTGTAAAACAAGGAAAAAATCCCCGTGAAAACAACATGATAAAGTCGTTGAATTTTGATTATTCAGGACCCATCGACGGACATGATATTTTTGCGGTTATTAAAGAATTAAAAAGGCTTAAAAGTATAAAAGGCCCTAAATTCCTACATATCATTACTACTAAAGGCAAGGGTTTGGAACAGGCCGAAAAAGATCAGGTAAAATACCATGCTCCTGGCAAATTTGACAAACTGACGGGAGAGATTATCTTAAAATCAGAAGAAAACCTGCCTCCTAAATTTCAAGATGTCTTTGGACTGACTTTATTGGAATTGGCTAAAAAGAACGAGAAAATTGTTGGTATTACGCCTGCCATGCCTTCGGGAAGTTCGCTTAAGTTTATGATGGATGCTTTTCCGAAGCGCGCATTTGATGTAGGAATTGCAGAACAGCATGCCGTGACTTTGGCAGCAGGAATGGCAACACAGGGAATGATTGTTTATTGCAATATTTATTCAACGTTTTTGCAGCGAGCTTATGATCAGGTCATCCACGATGTGGCACTTCAAAATCTTCCTGTCATTTTTTGCTTGGACCGAGCGGGATTAGTCGGTGAAGACGGAGCTACGCATCATGGTGTTTTTGATCTGGCTTACTTACGCTGTATTCCGAACCTGATTATCTATTCGCCGATGAATGAAATCGGCTTGCGAAATATTTTATATACGGCACAGTTAGGATTGAATCATCCGATTGCTATTCGTTATCCTAGAGGCCGTGGCGTCATCGTAGATTGGAAAAGACCTTTTGAAAAAATTGCCATCGGAAAAGGTAGATTATTGAAAGAAGGGAAGAAAATCGCCATACTTTCTAACGGATTTATCGGCAATAACGTCATCCCTGCTTTGGCTGGCATAGTGAATCCTGAAGATTTTTCTCATTATGATTTCGCTTTTGTCAAGCCTTTAGATGAAGAGCTTCTGCATGCTATCTTTAAGAAATACGAAACTATTATCACCCTCGAAGATGGAGTGGCAAAGGGCGGTTTCGGAAGTGCTATAACAGAATTTGCCGCATTCCACAACTATACAAAAAGGATACAAATTTTAGGAATTCCTGATGAATTTATCGAGCATGGAACGATTGACCAACTACAACGTTTTAGTAAAATAGATTCAAAAAACCTGCAAATAATTTTTGAAAACTGCCAAAATTACTGATTTTTGCATATTCCTTAAATTTAATGCGCCTGTTATGAGATTATCTTCACTAACCTTAGGGTTATTCTTACTTTTTTCTATCAATTCTATCGCTCAGTCGGTAGATACTATCCAATCCAAAAAGCTAGATTCAGCAATAGTCAAAAAAGTGACGCACTGGGAAAAGAAAAATGTCATAGGATTTGACTTAAACGAAATTGCTTTTGTCAATTGGAGTGCGGGTGGAAACAGCGCTATTTCAGGACTTTTAAAAGGTACGTTTACCCGAAAATATGAAAACGGAAATGTAAAATGGCTTAACGAATTGATTGTCCGTTATGGCGTTAGCAAGCAAGATGGTGTCGAATTAAGAAAAACTGACGATGCTTTCCAATTCAATTCCACTTTTGGTTACAGAAGAGATACTACTTCGAATTGGTTTCATAGTGCGAAATTCAATTTCAACACGCAATTCACAAGTGGTTATGCGTATCCAAATACAGATCTGGCGATTTCGAAACCTTTTGCTCCAGCCTACACTTTCCTTGGGGTCGGAGCCGAATACAATAACAAAAAGAAAAACCTGCAATTGTATATTTCGCCACTTACCTTAAAAAACACTTTGGTTTTGGATCAAAGATTGGCTGATCAAGGAGCATTCGGGGTTGATAAAGCCGTTTATGATGAAGTGACCGGGGCAATGATTTCCGAAGGAAAAAACTCCCGAACAAAGCTTGGTTTCCTTTTTACCAGCGGTTATAAAAAAGAGCTTTTCAAGAATATAAATTTTGAAAACAAGCTGAATCTTTATACTGATTACATCAATAATTTCGGAAATATTGACGTGGACTGGCAAGTACAGCTGGATTTTATCGTCAACAAATACGTACGTGCAAACATCAATACCCACTTAATTTACGATCACGACATCAAGGCCAAAGAAGAAATCAATGGCGAGCAGGTTATTGTTGGGCCAAAAGTACAATTCAAGCAGATGCTTGGCGTCGGGCTGATTTACAGCTTCTAGGCTTATTATAGCTTCTTTCTTCCGTTTATCGTGTTGAACAATTCGAGCGCGTTTCCATCCGTCAGAAGCGATACGTAGTGGCAGATATGCAATAGCCTTTTATAAAGGTTGTCCTTTTCGTTGTGGAATTTTTCCGGAAGCATCTTTAACAGCAATTTGTCGTAATTCGAGGCTTGGTCATGGAATTTATTGTTAAAAGCTGTGATGAATTTATCCAATAACGTCTGGATAATTTGATATCCTACTAATTCTTTCTCAATGACTTCCCTGCTTTGATAAATGTTTTTCACGCTCAAGCTGATAATATCGTTCATCTGGGCCGTATACTTGCTTTTTTCTGTCAAAGCATAATGGAATTTTCCTTGCAGGATCTGCTCTTCGTTTTCGATAAAAACTTGCACGACATCATTGATCAAGCTTCCAATTGCCAAAGCTCTCAGATAGCTTATCCTGTCTTCTTTAGTAATCAACGCATTGAATTTTTTGGTATCGATACTGTCTTTGACTAGCTTGATAAGATATTCTAGCGCAAAATCTTCCGAAACCAATCCGAGGTTAATTCCGTCTTCAAAATCAATAATCGTATAGCAGATATCGTCGGCTGCTTCGACCAAAAAGGCCAACGGATGTCTTTCGAAACCAATATCGTTTCCTGATTTATTAGGAATCAATCCCAACTCATTGGCGACTTCAGAGAAGAATTCCTTATCAGTCTGGAAGAAGCCGTATTTTTTATCAGAAATATGACTTGTCGGCTTTTTAGGCAAAGATTCTTTTGGGTATTTCATAAAAGCTCCCAAAGTAGCATACGAAATTCTAAGCCCGCCTTCAATACCTGGGCGAGATGCCGTCAATAGTGAAAAACCGTTGGCGTTGCCTTCAAAATCAATCAAATCTTGCCATTCTTTTTCAGAAAGCTGGTCTTTGAATTGTTTGCCATTTCCAATCTTGAAATATTCGCCGATTGCTTTTTCACCCGAATGGCCAAATGGCGGATTGCCAATATCATGAGCCAATGAAGCCGCAGCAACTATAGCTCCGAAATCATTCGGCTGATAGCCATGAACTTCTCGCAGATGCGGGTATTTTTCGATAATTTTTTTTCCGACAAGCCTACCGATAGAGCGTCCGACAACAGACACTTCTAAGCTATGCGTAAGTCTTGTATGCACGAAATCTGTTTTTGAAAGCGGAATTACCTGCGTCTTATCTTGAAGGCTTCTGAATGCTGAAGAAAATATAATCCTATCGTAATCAACTTCAAAGCCCAAACGCGTATCGTCTTGCTCTTTGCGCAATCTTTTTCCTTTATCGCCTTGTCTTTTCAGGGATAAAAGCTGTTCCCAGTTCATCATAATTCGTTGGTATTATTTCCTATTTCATCTAAAGAATAAAACAGTTCTTTTTTCTTTTCTAATAGTTCTTTGTTTACGACATAGGTTTTGGAAATACTGTCGTGCCAGCCTTTGTTTGGAGCTCCCAAAAAAGAAAAAGCGTCAAAAGGAATCAGCCTGCAGAGCGAGCGTACTAATATTTCTTGGCTGTCTGGCTTTTCGCCGTAAATATCAACAACAACTGTTTTTGTGATAAATTTTCCTATCGTTCTTGAAAAAAAGATTTCGAATATATTATAGTAGATTAGTGCAGTCACAGCTCCTAAAGCATATTCTTCGATCATATTCATGCTTTCAATTCGCGCAAGGATACCATCGTTTCCAGTAATAAGGGCGATAATCGTCAGCACTATCACAAGGCCGAACAGCAATACCAGCTGACAGACATAGTCTATAATATAATTTGCTAGACGAGTACCTTGGCTTGCATACAAATCATTATCCAACGTAAATTGCCTTGAAGTTCTATAGTCCATTTTTTGAAATTATTCTTTTAAGTTCGACAAAAAGAAATTCTTAGATTTCTTTGGATATTGCTGATACGTCTTATCGCTAGGATTTTCAATTATCGACTTGATATTTACTTCGTCTCCAATCTTAAAATTGGCTTCGGTGTATTGGTAATCTAGAAGGTACGGTCCGCAGAAATAATTTCCGTTTTCATCTTTTTCTATGATTCCTGTATAAACTCCTTTTTTTTCTTTTGACATTTTGTTTGAGATTAAAGTAAATAATTTGTTTTGATTAGGAAAGTTTCGACATTTCGTCTAGAATAATATTGTTTTTCACCTGACTAAAGAGGAAGTCTTTAGCTTCGGAAAAAGAAATAGCATACTTTCTTTCTACATTTTGATATTTTATTGGAAACTTCGACAATAACTTGTCGTAATAGCCGTCTAAAACTTGGTCGGATGGCGATATGAACTCCAGCTTGAGCTCAAATCTTCGAAGCAGTGCTTCGTCAATCATCTGGATTTGATTGGTTGCCGCAATCAATATCGAATTCTTTGGAAAATTATCAATCAATTGCAATAGGGCATTCACGACACGCTTCATTTCGCTGCTGTCCTTGTTGTCATAATCCCTGATCTGTCCTAAGGAATCAAATTCATCAAAAAACAGCACTGAGCTTTCGTGATTGGATTCTTTGAAGATATTATGAATGTTTTTTGCCGTCTCTCCTAACTTTGAAGATACGATAGTCGACAGATTCACTATAAAAATCTTCTTGTCCAATTCTTTTGCTATAGCCTTTGCCGTCATGGTCTTGCCACATCCGGTCTTTCCGTACAAGAATATTTTATTGGCAACAGGAAGCTCATAATGGTGCAAGATTTCAGAAAACTGATGTTCTTTTAGAAACTGACCGATCTGTTCAGACACAGATGCTTCGAAAACAACATCTTCTAAATTTACATTTTCCCGATCTCTGAAATATAAAGTACTCAAGCGCTCTTAATTTTGCAAGCAAATATACTAAGACTAAAACTATTGCTATAAAAAACAGCCATCAAATGACGGCTGTTTTCTTGAAATGGTATTTTATGCTATTATTATGAACCGCACATTTCGCAATCGTCTGGTTCTGCATTTTTAGAACGTTCTAGCATTGCTCTGAATTCATCAACAGCAATTGCTGGTTCTGCAACAGCTTCAACTGCTACAGGCTCTGCTTTTTTATCATTATTCAATGTAAACTTAATTGCGTCTACTGCAGATTTAGTTCTCAAATAATACATTCCGGTTTTTAATCCAGATTGCCAAGCGTAGAAATGCATCGAAGTCAGTTTTGCATAGTTTGCATCTTGCATAAACAAGTTCAACGACTGTGATTGGTCAATGAAATAACCTCTTTGGCGTGACATGTCGATAATGTCTTTCATAGACATTTCCCAAACTGTTTTGTAAAGTTCTTTCAAATCTTGTGGGATCGCATCAATATTTTGTACTGATCCGTTATGACGCATGATTTCTTGTTTCAAGTCTTCGTTCCAAAGTCCTAATTTCACTAAATCTTCCAACAAGTGTTTGTTCACGACGATAAACTCGCCAGAAAGAACACGTCTTGTGTAGATGTTTGAAGTATAAGGCTCGAAAGCTTCATTGTTTCCAAGGATTTGAGAAGTAGAAGCTGTCGGCATCGGAGCTACTAATAAAGAGTTTCTCACACCGTTTTCCATCACTTCTTTTCTCAAAGAAGCCCAATCCCAACGACCAGACAATTCTTCGTCTTTTAATCCCCAAAGATTGTATTGGAATTCACCTTGAGAAATTGGAGAACCTTCAAAAGTTGAATATGGACCTTCTTCTTTCGCCATTTCCATCGAAGCAGTTACTGCAGCGAAATAAAGCGTTTCAAAGATTTCTTGGTTTAATTTTTTAGCCTCATCCGACGTGAAAGGCATTCTCAACAAGATGAAAGCATCTGCCAAACCTTGAACTCCCAATCCAACTGGACGGTGACGTAGGTTTGAGTTTTCTGCTTCTTGAACTGGGTAATAGTTTCTATCGATTACTTTGTTCAAGTTTCTTGTCACGCGTTTTGTTACGCTGTAAAGCAAGTCATGGTTAAACTTTCCGTTTTCAACGAACATTGGCAATGATAAGGATGCCAAGTTACAAACTGCAATTTCGTCTTTTGAAGTGTACTCCATGATTTCGGTACACAAGTTAGACGAACGAATCGTTCCAAGATTTTTTTGGTTTGATTTGCGGTTTGCTGCGTCTTTATAAAGCATGTATGGTGTTCCTGTCTCGATTTGAGATTCCAAGATTTTCTCCCATAATTCTCTTGCTTTGATGGTTTTTCTTCCTTTGCCTTGCGCTTCGTAAGATGTATATAGTGCTTCGAATTCGTCACCATAAATATCATACAATCCTGGGCATTCGTTTGGACACATCAATGTCCAAGTAGAATCTTCCTGAACACGTTTCATGAACAAATCTGATGTCCACATAGCGAAAAACAAGTCACGCGCACGCATTTCTTCTTTTCCTGTATTCTTTTTCAGATCTAGGAATTCAAAGATATCGGCATGCCAAGTTTCGATATAAATCGCAAAGCTTCCTTTACGTTTTCCGCCGCCTTGGTCTACATAACGAGCCGTGTCATTGAAGACACGCAACATCGGAACGATTCCGTTTGATGTTCCGTTAGTCCCGCGGATATATGATCCTGTCGCACGAACGTTGTGAATTGACAAACCAATTCCTCCTGCCGATTGCGAGATTTTTGCGGTTTGTTTCAACGTATCGTAGATCCCGTCGATACTGTCGTCCTGCATTGCCAAAAGGAAACAAGAAGACATTTGAGGTTTTGGAGTTCCAGCATTGAATAATGTAGGAGTCGCGTGCGTAAAGAATTTTTTCGACATCAGGTCGTAGGTTTCTAACACCGCATCCAAGTCATTTAAGTGAATTCCGACAGCAACACGCATTAGCATATGCTGTGGTCTTTCTACAATCTTTCCGTTTATTTTCAACAGATACGAACGTTCCAAAGTCTTGAAACCGAAATAATCGTAGTTGAAATCTCTATTATAAATCACGTGAGAATCAAGGAAAGCCGCATTTTCTTGGATTACGTTATACACTTCTTCCGAAAGCAGAGGCGCTTCTTGATTGGTTCTTGGATTTACATAGAAAAACATTTCTTTCATCGTTTCTGAGAACGATTTTGTGGTATTTTTGTGCAGGTTCGAAATTGCAATCCTTGCTGCCAATTGGGCATAATCCGGATGGGCAATCGTCATAGAAGCTGCTGTTTCTGCTGCGAGATTATCTAATTCTGAAGTTGTAACACCATCATACAACCCTTCGATAACGCGCATTGCTACTTTTACCGGATCAACAAGATCGTTCAAGCCGTAGCATAATTTTTTAATTCTATCCGTAATCTTATCAAACATTACCGGCTCTCTGTGGCCATCTCTTTTTACTACATACATAAGTTTACAAATTTGGTTAGGGAATGGAAGACCATTCGGGATTATTAAAAAGGTTAAGAAAATCCATCGAAATGGATTCTTGGTCTTGATGAAAGAAGAATTATTTTCTCAAAAAGAAAATAGTCTGCATCATCCAGAAAATGGTTTAAAGGACAAAAGGGTGTCTGGCTTCTAAGTATCTAGAAATCGGCGTCGAAACTAATTTTTTGCGATTCGCTGTCGTTCCCTGTTCCGCTGTTTAAAACTCCAGCTTTTTGGTATTCTGACACTTTCTTTTCAAAGAAGTTAGTTTTTCCTTGAAGCGAAATCATGTCCATGAAATCGAAAGGATTTGCCGTTCCGTATTCTCTTTCACATCCTAATTCTACTAATAACCTGTCAGTTACAAACTCCAGATATTGTGTCATTAGTCCCGCATTCATTCCGATCAAACTTACAGGAAGCGATTCGGTAATGAATTCTCTTTCAATGTTTAATGCCTCAACAATTATCTCTCTGATTCTGGCTTTTGAAACTTTATTGACCAAGTGGTGGTTGTGCAAATGCACTGCAAAGTCACAGTGAACACCTTCATCGCGAGAGATTAATTCGTTTGAGAATGTCAAACCTGGCATTAAACCGCGTTTTTTCAACCAGTAAATCGAGCAAAAAGCGCCTGAGAAAAAGATTCCTTCAACAGCTGCAAAAGCGATTAACCTTTCAGCAAATGAGTCAGATTCTATCCATTTTAGAGCCCAGTCTGCTTTTTTTCGTATGGCTGGAAAAACTTCCAAAGCATTGAATAATTCGTCTTTTTCGGCTTCATCTTTAACGTAAGTATCAATCAGAAGCGAATAAGTTTCGCTATGAATGTTCTCCATCATAATCTGAAACCCGTAGAAAAATTTTGCTTCTGCATATTGCACTTCGTTCACGAAGTTTTCGGCAAGATTTTCATTTACAATCCCGTCAGATGCGGCAAAAAAAGCTAGAATATGCTTGATGAAATATTTCTCTTCATTATTAAGCTTGTTATTCCAGTCATTTAAATCTTGTGACAAATCAATTTCTTCAGCTGTCCAAAAACTAGCTTCCATTTTTTTATACCATTCCCAAATATCGTGGTGTTTGATAGGAAAAATGACAAATCTATTCTTGTTTTCTTGTAAAATTGGTTCTATCGCTACCATACTATCTTGACGTTTATTGTTTTATAGGAAATTATTCTTTGATTTCTTTACACTACAAAGATTGTCATTTGTATTGGTAAATGAAAGTCAAACTTATCCACAATTGGACATAGTTTTTAACAAGAGGTAATTTAATTCTTACTTTTTTACATTTTTTCAATTAACTGAAAAACAAGCAATTAGAAAGTAAAAAACACTGTAAACTCCTATAGAATATAGGAACTGACACATCCGAAAATTTAAAATTTGAGATTAAAAAAACTTATTGATTTTTAAGTTCTTGAGCGACCTTTTCGAGCTCCATATACCAGTCTTCTCCAAAGCGGCGAATCAACGCTTCTTTCACGAATTTGTAAACGGGCACTTCTAATTCTTTACCCAAAGAGCAAGCATCGTCACAGATTTCCCATTTATCATAATTGACAGCGGCAAACTCGGTGAAATCCTTGATCCTTATCGGATATAAGTGGCAAGAAACTGGTTTTTTCCAATCTACAATACCTTGATTATAGGCTTGTTCGATACCGCAAAGCGCGGTTTTTCCGTCAAAGATCACATAGGCGCAATCTTTATTATCAATTAGCGGCGTTTCCAAATCGCCATCCGTGCCTTTTACCCAAGTGCCTTGCGCTTCGATTGCTGCAATTCCTTCTTTGCGAAGAAATGGCTTTACTTTAGGGTAAATAGCTTCTAAAATTTTTGTCTCTTCTTCATTTAAAGGTGCGCCGGCATCGCCATCAACACAGCAAGCCCCTTTGCAAGCCGAAAGGTTGCACACAAATTCTTTTTCTAGTATGTCTTCAGAGACAATGGTTTTTCCTAATTGAAACATGTTGCAAAGATACAATTTGGATTTCAGATTTCAGATTTTAGACTTTAGATTTGATGTTAAACTTTTAAGTGTCTAATTTTCAGAATATAATACCAACAAAAAATTAACTTATCGTTAGCGTATTTCCATTTTAAATAAAATAATTTTGCAGCTTCAAAAAGTATCGTTATGGGATTCGATTGGAAAGAGATTTTTACTGTTAGCATGGTTTTGTTCGCTGTTATCGATATTGTCGGAAGCATTCCGATTATTGTCGATTTGCGTTCCAAAGTAGGACATATTCAATCTGAAAAAGCTTCAATCGTAGCCTGTGTTATTATGATTGCTTTTCTTTTTGTAGGCGAGGAAATCTTGAAACTGATCGGCATCAACGCAAGTTCATTTGCTGTGGCGGGTTCTTTCGTATTGTTTTTCCTGGCTTTAGAAATGATTTTAGGAATCCGTCTTTATAAAGAAGACAATCCCAGCACCGCTTCTATCGTTCCGATTGCCTTTCCCTTAATTGCCGGAGCTGGAACGATGACTACTATTCTTTCCTTGAGAGCGGAGTATGAAAAAATAAACATAATTGTTGCCATAATCATAAATATAATCGTAGTTTTCGCCGTCTTAAAGTCGTCTTCAAAAATCGAGAAACTGCTTGGCGAAAACGGCCTTGGCGTTATCCGAAAAATTTTCGGCGTGATTTTGCTGGCTATTGCTGTTAAATTATTTGGCGCCAATGTTAAAGGACTTTTCATCTAAAATAGATTTTATTAATTTCACAATTCATAATTAGACAACCCCTTCTTATAATGAAAATTTTTACTTATATATTAATATTTTTAGCGTTAGCATTAATCATTTTCAACATCACGATCCTAGATTTCGACCACTTATTCGAAGGAGACAGCGTAGTTGGATTGATTGGAATTGCAGCTTCTTTCTGCGCTATCTTTATCCTTTTGATATTCAGGATGTCAAAAATGATTGAAGAAAAAACAAAAGACAAATAGTTTATGTTTGACGTTTTAATCATTGGAGGCGGTGTTTCAGGAATGTCATGCGCCTTGGTTTTGGGCTCTGCGAGAAACAAAGCTTTTGCGGCAGATAAAAAAATCGGAATTTTTACGCACCAAAAAGCATCAAATCTTCAAGATGCTGTTTTTAATAATGCTTACGGAATTGCGGCAGGGAAATTAGGCTCGGAATTATTGGAAGAAAGCAAAGCGCAACTGGCATCGCTTTATCCTCATGTGGCGCAGATTGAAAATGAAAAAGTCATGAGCGTGGAAGGCGAATATCCAAACTTTACGGTTACGACCAACAAAAATTCTTACCAGACAAAAATCATCGTAGTCGCGATTAACGCTACCAATACTTTTGCGATTGAGGGCTTAATGGACTATGTAATACCGCACAAAAAAGCAATTGTAGAAAAGAACCGAATCCAGTTAAAAAACGAAGATCATCTAGTTGCAGAAGGAATTTATGTGGCTGGGACCTTGGCAGGACTCAGAAGCCAATTGTCTATTGCGGCAGGAAGCGGAGCTTCAGTAGCTACCGATATCTTGACATTATGGAATAACGGCAATCATTCGCAAGTACACGACAGTATTCGAAAATAAATTTATGATTTATATAAACAGAAAAAGCATCCATAACGGATGCTTTTTTATTTTGTTTGATGAAATTATTTTCTTTCCAAAACGGCCTTAATCATGGCATCTTCCTTCAAGACGATTTCATAATATTTATCGTCGCCATACAATTGTCGTGCAAACTCGGCAGCCAGGTAGCGTTTTACAAGATTTTTGGTATGTTTCAAGTCCAAAAGCACGCCGTTTTTAATCAAATATTTCTGAAATGTATTGAAATAAGCATCGGAATTATGCATTTTTGCTTGGAATTGCTCAAAGCTCAAGCCTTTAAAATCATCGCGTTTCTTATCCAATTCTTCAAAGGCAAAATAACCTACCAAACCCGACTGCATCATATAAGCGATGCTTTCTTCGCCATGTTCTACTTCTAAAGGCACGAAAATATCCGGAACGATTCCGCCGCCGCCATATACAATGCGCCCTTTTGGCGTTTTGAATTTTAGGGTATCGGCTACCTTAATGCTATCCGACTTATATAATTCTCCGGATTCGAAGCGTTTTTCAAATTCCTTAAAGTATTCTTCGCTTCCTTTTTCGTAGGATTTTTGGATCGAGCGTCCGGTTGGAGTATAGTATCTCGCCACGGTCAAACGTACGGCAGATCCGTCGCCCAAAGGCATTTCGCGCTGTACAAGTCCTTTTCCGAAAGAACGTCTTCCAACAATTAGTCCGCGGTCATTATCTTGAATGGCGCCTGCAAGAATTTCGCTGGCAGAAGCACTGTTTTCGTTGATCAGGATATATACTTTTCCGTTTTCAAAACTGCCATCGCTTGTAGCATAGGTCTTGTCGATTCTTCCTTTTTTATTTTTCGTGAATACGATCAAGGCATCGTCTTTCAAAAAGTCATCCGCAATATCGATCGCCTTGTCTAAATAGCCACCTCCATTATCGCGTACGTCCACAATAAGTGTCTTAGCTCCTTGCCTTTTGAGGTTTAAAAGTCCGGTTTCGAACTCATCATAAGTAGTTTCGGCAAAACGATTCACTTTTATATAACCGACAGAAGGATTTACCATTACGGCAATATCAACGCTTTTTATCGGAACGATATCGCGCTTCACTTTTACCTTCAGCTTTTTGTTTTCGTTTTTCCTGTAAATCGTCAGCTCTACATCAGAACCCACGCTTCCTTTTAGTTTGGAAAAGAGCGTATCGTTGGTGATTTTTCTTCCAAAGAGCTTATAGTTGTTGGCAAAAAGAATCCTATCGCCCGATTTGATTCCGGCTCTTTCAGAAGGCCCACCTTCGACAGGTTTTATTACAGCAACAGTATCATTATACATATAAAAATTGACGCCAATGCCTACAAAATCGCCTTTCATGCTTTGCGAAACCTGCTCAAATTCGTTTTTCGCTATGTAGACAGAGTGCGGATCCAGCCTGTCCAAGATACCTGTTACGGTCAAATCGACAATCGAATCGGTATTGACATTATCGACATATTCTCGATCAATAAAATCGAGGAGCTTGTTGAGTTTATTTTTAGGATTGGCTTTGGAAAACGCTACGCCTTGGGACGGAAAATTAAGCATTCCTCCCAAGACCACTCCAATCGCCAGAGCGGCAAAAATGATAAAAGGCAAATATATCTTATTGTTTTTCATTCATTTCGGTTTCGGAGATATGAACTACCTCAACGCCTGCATCTTTTAAAAATTGTATTCCTGAATCGTCTTTATAACCTTCTTGATAAACGACGCGTTTTATTCCTGATTGGTGAATCAATTTGCTGCATTCCTTGCAAGGCGACAACGTAATATATAATGTAGCACCTTCGCAAGATTGTGTCGAACCGGCCACTTTCAGAATCGCATTGGCTTCGGCATGAAGCACATACCATAATGTCAAGCCATCGGCACCTTCGCAGGAATTTTCAAATCCGGATGGCGTTCCATTGTATCCGTCAGAAATAATCATCCTGTCTTTCACAATAATTGCGCCAACTTGTTTTCTTTTGCAATACGACAGCCGGCTCCATTCTTTTGCGATACGAAGATAGGCCTTATCGTATTTATTTAACTTATTCAGATTCATACGTTTGAAGAAGATTTATTACAAAGATTTGCTTCCAGCACAATTAATTATCGCTTTGGAACCATTCTGCAAATGAGGTTTCTGTTTCTTGAAGCCTCAAGGAATGCAATGTAATGTTTTCGGGCAGCCTGCTTTTGATTTTCGCGGCGAAATCAATCACCATATTTTCGCTTGTCGGCTGATAATCTACTAAAATGACGTGGTGGTCGCGGCTTTTGAGTTCCTCGGCCAGTTCGATATGGGGCGTATTTTTATTAAAGACAGTAGCGTGGTCAAAAACATCTACAACTTCTTCGCGGACAATCTTTTTCAAGTCCGAAAAATCAATCACCATTCCAAATTTCACGTTTGTATTGTCTGAAATTGGAGTTCCGATAACGGTTACCGATAATTTATAGCTATGTCCGTGCACGTTTTTACATTTTCCGTCGTAGCCATAAAGCGCATGTCCCGTTTCGAAACTGAATTGCTTGGTAATTCTGATTTTGCTCATTCTATTTTATTTAGATGCAAATTTAGTTACTTTTTGAATTGGTTCAGGGCATTTCTGCTAAAATCTGACAAAACCAACTTGCCTGAAATTGAAGCTCTTTCATAGAGAAGCGTATCCCAATTTTCAGTTCCTTCCCAAAGTACTTTTTTCATTTCTGATAATGCTTCAGGGTTGTAGGACGCTAATTTTGAAGCAAAAATTTCGAGTCCCTTATCCAGTTCTTCTCTAGTCTCAAAAACTTTGGCATACAAACCTTTTTCTTGAGCCCAATAGGCGTTTTTCCATTCATGAGCGGCTAAAGTCATTTCGCCTAAAGCGCTCTTTCCTATTTTTCTGGAAACGGCTGGCTCGATGACGAATGGCCCGATACCTATTGCCAATTCTGAAAGTTTTATGGCGCTGTCTACAGTTGCAAATGCATAATCGCAAGCTGAAGCAAGTCCTACACCTCCTCCTACAGCTTTACCATGAATACGTCCGACAATCAGCTTGGAACATTTTCGCATCGCATTTATTACGTTGGCGAAGCCTGAAAAAAAGCTCGTTCCTTCAATTAAATTGGAAACAGCCAGCAGCTCATCAAAAGAAGCTCCGGCACAAAAAGCGCCTTCGCCTTCGCTTTTAAGAATTATCAGATTGACTTGTTGATTATTGCTTAAATCATTGAGTTCTTTTGTCAGTCGCTGCAGCAGCTCGCTAGGAAAAGAATTGCTGGCCGGATGTCCAAATTCAACGGTTGCTATTTTATTTTCGATAGTGGTATAGAGCGAACCGTTTTGCCTTTCTGTTGTCATAAAAAAAAATTTGTCCGTAAAGTTACGGTTTTGAGAAATAAATTCACTCCAAGGCATTTGCTTTTTGAAAATTAATTGCCTTAATTTGCCTCAGCTTTGGGGATGTAGCTCACTTGGCTAGAGCGCTTGGCTGGCAGCCAAGAGGTAGTGGGTTCGAATCCCATCTTCTCCACCACAAGAGACGATCTAGTTTGATCAAACTAAATCGTCTTTTTTTTATGTTGTATTTTTTCGAGTTCTATCGTAAAAAATCCTTTGAAATAATATCCAAATCATCAAGTATTGATGAATGTTTGAAAACCATAATCCGTATCTACTCAATGCTAAAATAATACTTGTACCTCCAAAATTGTAAAATTCTTTTTCTCATAAAAACGATTTTACTCTAATTCGCTACGCTTATATCCAAAAAAGCTTCGCTTATTCATTAGCTGAAATTATATTTTTTCTTTGATTTATTATTGCATGCGATTAAACTGTAAATAATGAAATTAGATTGCCTCGCCATCAAAATCATGTCGGTTTACTTTAGCATTTAAAAATTAAAAAGCAAACCTTAAATACAAACTATGAGAACAAAAATTACTTTTCTGTACCTTCTGGCACTTATATGCTTTATCCAGAAGATCAGTGCGCAATGCACTAACGGAGGTCCATCTTCGTCACAAGCATACACCCCCATTCATGACAACAATGAACGCATCATCAGTGGCAATACCCATCCGGGTGAATACTTCCGGGTGAATACATTTTCAACGGCTACCCGATACACTTTCAAAAGTGACCGTCCTACAGAGTATATTACGATTACCGATGCTAACGGTTCACAGATATTTGCAAGCGGATTAAATGGTTCGAATGGAGTAAGCTTTACACCACCTTATCCTCAAACGATTCGTTTTTACGTTCACACCAATGCACAGTGCGAAACTAATCCGTTTATAACAACAGATCTAGTTTTAAAGACTACAACAATAGACAATTCTTGTGATTCTCCTAATACACTTTCGGTTTCGAATATCACGTCGAACTCTTGTAAAGTGAGTTGGAACGCTCAAATTATAGGGCAGATTACGTCCTATGATGTTTATGTGAACACTACGGGAGTTGCTCCTGTTGAAAATACAACTCCAACTGTACAGGCAGCAGGTTCTAGAGAAGCTCAAGTGTCGGGATTAGCCGCCAATACAACACATTATTATTGGGTACGAACTAGATGTGTTGCCAATGGTGGAATTTGGGTTCCTGGCGGTTCTTTCAGGACCAATCCTGCTGGTGCTGGCTGTAACGGCGCTCCTTACGGACTGTATCCTCAAGCTACTGTCAATGTAACCTGTAACGGAACTGTGCAGCAAATCGCTACCGATGCTCATGCAGGAGAATATACAAATGTTTCTGTAAGCAGCAATCAGCAATACACATTTAGCAGTTCTGTATCGACAGACTTTATCACTATTACCGATCCTACCGGAGCTACCATTTATGCTTCGGGACAAACACCATTTGTATGGGTTAACAACTCGAATTGGGCAAGCATCAGATATTATCTGCATAGTAATTCTTCCTGTGGTACTGAGGCTTCACCAAGAATCAAATCAATTAAATGCGGTGGTGTTGTAGGAGGATGTACCAGTGGAGATCTTCATCCACAAGCCACATTTACTCCAGCGTGCACCGGATCTACTGAATTGGTTGTTAACGACGCCTATGCGGGTGAATATTCCAATATCAATGTAACGGCTAACAAAGACTATACTTTTTCAAGTTCGAAAGTAGGTGATTTTATCACTATTTCGAATCCGGTTGGAAATGTAGCGTTGGCTACCGGTCCTTCTCCACTGGTTTGGAATTCAGGTTCAACATCTGGTGTCATCAGATATTACATACATACTAATTCAAGCTGTGGTACACAGAACATCAACAGACAGCGTTATATCCAATGTGCCGCTACTCCAACTTGTGGTGCACCTAGCGCTTTATCGGTTACTAACATAACCTCAAATTCTAGCCGATTGAACTGGACGGCACCTGCAACTGCTCCTGCTTCATACGATATTTACATCGTTACTGCAAATACAGCTCCGAATGACAATACTGCTGCTACTGTTACAAGTACTACTGCAGGTGTGGGCACTCTTAACGGATTGGCAGCTGCTACAACTTACTATTATTGGATCAGATCTAATTGTGGTACTGCAAAAAGTGCATGGGTATCTGGTGGGAATTTTACGACCCTTGTTGCCCTAAACTGCAACGGTGCTATCAATGGATTGTATCCTGATGCAACTTTCACACCAGCGTGTACAGGAGCTAATGAACAAATAGCTACTGACTCTTGGGCAGGAGAATATTCAAATGTAAACGTAGTGGCAAATAAGCTATATACATTTACGAGTTCAATTGCTACCGATTATATTACGATTACAAATGCCGAGGGAACCACAGTTTTGGCAAGCGGAGTAACACCTTTAAACTGGACTTCGGGTTCTACTACAGGAGTTGTGAGATATCACTTGAATACCAATGCAAGCTGCGGAACTGCGAACGCAATAAGAACACGTTCTATTAAGTGTGTTGATGCTCCAGTAGGAAATTGTGGTGTACCAACTGCTTTATCGGTTACAAACATAACATCAAATTCAAGCCGATTGAACTGGACTGCGCCTGCAACTGCGCCTGCTTCATATGATCTTTACATCGTTACTGCAAATACCGCTCCTAATGCTAATACTGTTGCTACTGTTACAAGTACTACTGCAGGTGTGGGCGTTCTAAGCGGATTGACAGCGGCTACAACTTACTATTATTGGATTAGATCTAATTGTGGTGCTACAAAAAGCGCATGGGTATCTGGCGGGAATTTTACGACCATTGCTGCCCTGAACTGTAACGGCGCTATCAACGGATTGTATCCTAATGCGACTTTCACGCCAGCGTGTACAGGAGCTAATGAACAAATAGTTACTGATGCCTGGGCAGGGGAATATTCCAATATCAATGTAATGGACAACAAGCAGTACACGTTTACAAGTTCGGTTGCTACAGATTACATTACGATTACAAATGCCGCAGGAACGGTAGTTTTGGCTAGCGGAGTAACGCCTTTAAACTGGAGTTCAGGTTCTACTTCGGGAGTTGTGAGATACCACTTGAACACCAATGCAAACTGTGGAACTGCGAACACATCGAGAATACGTTCTATTAAATGTGTCGCTGCTCCTGCAGGTTGCGGTGCGCCAACCGATCTTTCAGTAACTGACGTGACATCAAACTCATGTCGAATTAACTGGACGGCTCCGACTCCGACACCTATGGGATATGATTTGTATGTTGTGCAAAGTAATACTGCTCCTACGGCAAATACTACTCCTACGCACCTATCTTCTACTAACTCAAGACTTATCAGCGGACTGAGTGCTGCAACAAATTACAACTATTGGGTACGAGCGAATTGCGGTTCAACAAGAGGAAACTGGGTGTATGGCGGAAGTTTTGATGTTATTCCTGCTGTTGGTTGTAATGGTGCTATATACGGATCTTATCCAGTAGATACCCTTCAGATCGCTTGTACTGGAAGCCCTGAAATAGTTGCTGAAGGTCTTGCCGGTCAGTTTACAAAAATGTATATCAATTTCAGTCAGTATTATGTCTTTTCAAGTTCAATAGCAACGGATTATATCACGATCACGGATGCCTCTGGAATGACAGTGTATGCAAGTGGAACTACGCCACTAAGCTGGGCATCAGGAACCAATTTGGGGTCTATCCGTTTTTATGTACATAGCAATGCAAACTGCGGGGCTCAAGATGCTATCAGAGTAAAATCGGTTACGTGCAGCAGCACTCCGATTGGAGGTTGCGGTCTGCCAACCAATGTTTCGGCATCTAACGTAACGTCAAACTCTGCTCTAATCAGCTGGACACCTCCAGTTCCAACACCTTCTGCAGGATATGATTTGTATGTTGTAAACAGCAATACTGTTCCTAATTACAATACCACTCCTACGCATACAGTTTCTAACAACTACACTTCAACGGTTGTGAGCGGACTGAGCCCTGCAACGAATTATGCTTATTGGGTACGCGCTAATTGTGGTTCTACAAAAGGAGACTGGGTTTATGGCGGAAGTTTTGATGCGATTCCTGCTGTTGGTTGTAATGGTGCTGTATACGGACCTCATCCTGTAGAAGCTGTGCAGATTGGCTGTATGGGAACTGCTGAGATCATTTCTGAAGGCTATGCGGGAGAGTATGCAAAAGTTTATATCAATTTTGGTCAGCAATATACCTTCTCAAGCTCAGTAGCAACGGATTATATTACTATCACAGATGATAATGGAATGACAATTTTGGCTAGCGGACCTACTCCACTGAACTGGTCATCTGGCAGCAATGTAGGTGTTATCCGTTATTATGTACACACCAATGCAAACTGTGGTTCTCAAAATTCTGTCAGACTAAAATCGATTACATGCAGAAATCCTCTTGGTATTGATGAGCAATTTGCTCAAAATAACGTTACCATTTATCCGAATCCAAGTTACGGACAATTTACTGTCGAAACCGGAAGTGTAACGGCTGATACTATCACAATTACAGATAATCTTGGAAGAGTAATCACTACTTTCAAACCTTCTTTATCAAAATCGGATTTATCAATTGATAGTTTTGCAGAAGGTATTTATTATGTAAAAATAGATTATCAGAATAAGTCGGTTACTAAAAAACTGGCTCTTAAAAAGAACTAATTTTTGATAGATTACTATAGTTTTTAACCTTAAAACCCCGCCTTTAGCGGGGTTTTTTATGTTCTATCGGTACTATATCAGCTGGTACCTTTTTTACCAATTATGGAATAGACCAGAAAAAATTATAGGATTGAATCCTTTTTTATCTCTCAAACCTTCTAAATGTATTTATTTACCTAAAAATAACTATTTTGGCTTCATAATTTATATTTATGCGCGTCCGAATCTTAATAGTAGCGTTGCTGTACTTCATCCAAGGTTTTGGACAGGAACTTGCTTTAAAGGAAGCGCAGATCAGAGACAAAGACAACACCTATCTTTTAAGCAGCGCCCCATTTGTTGATAACAACAGATTTGTCTGGTATGCTACCAATCGTGATGGCGATTTCTATAGGTTTGACGGAAAGAATAAGCTTCGGTACCGCTTTCATAAAGATAAAAACAACTACTATGATAGCTTTTATATTTCAAGCCATGCCTGGATACAAGACTCCAACAATACGATTTGGGCTGCCGAACTGAACAAGGCTTACCTTATAACGCCAGACAAGCTTGAAGTAGAATGCATCCAATATCCAACAGAGGGCTTAAGAGTCAAATCTTCTATTGCCAAAGACAAGGCAAACAACTTATGGATCAGCAATGGATCACGGTTTTTAATCAAAATAGCTCCTGACCGACAAGTGACTCAGGTGACCCATCCTATATTAGAAAACAAACAAGAAAGCTTTGATATAATGAAGATCTTAGACGATGGCAGGATCATCGCCAAATCAGGATTCCGTCTTTTTTATATCGATGCCAAAGGATTGCACTTTTTTGGCGACCTTAAAGCCATAGACAAAGACATCAATTATGATTTTGCTCTTTTTGAAAATGGTAAAATTGCGGCAAAAAACAGCAGCGGCTATTATAAATACAACACAACTGCCTATAAGTATATCTACTTAAAAGGATTAGACCTGCAGCTGTTCAATTATTCGTATGGCGAAGGAGACTGTTATCTAGGCAATTGCGATTGGAGTAACAATACGCTCATTGCCGATTCTAAGCTTTTTATTGCAGACGACTCCAATCTCTTCGTCAACGAGATTGATAAGAATACGAATGAGATTCGCACTATCGATACCCTGCACTTCAAAAAGCCCATTTCCATAGCTTCCAACAAGCACCATCCTAATTTTATATGGATATCGACTTATGATGAGCTATACAAGCTATTGGTGACACCGAGCCATTTCGAAAGAATCTTGCAATTCAACAACAGGCAGCTCAGTACCAGAGGCATCGTGGCGGATTCAAAAAACAACCTCTACATCGGAACCTACGAAGGTCTTTATACGCAAGAGAACGGACACAAAAAAGCTAAAGAAGTTGTAGTCAAGGGCGAAAAAAACGGAGTCTATGATATTTTGTTTTTAGAAAAAAATGATTCTATCTTATGGGCTACAGAAGGATACAACTGGATCAAAAGAGTGAATCTGAATACGCATACAAAAAAACGATTCGAACAGACAGACGGCTTGGCGATTCAGTGCCTAAAAGAAAAATCATCCGATGCCTTTTGGCTAGGAACAAATCAGGGCCTATTTGTTTTCGATAAAAAGACCGGAAAAACAAGTCCTTATGTAGAAGATGGCTATTTCTTGGGGAACACTTCTGTATTCGGCTTTACAGAAGCAAGAAACGAAAAAAAATGGATCGCGACCCGACAAGGGCTGTTCGTGAAAGAAAAAGGCAAGGATTTTATCAACTACCATACCCTAAATCCGTCTTTTGATTATAAAAACCTGCTGGTACTGCACGAAGACGAAAAAGGCAATTTATGGATGGGTACTGATGGCAAAGGGATTGTTTTCTTAGATCCTAAAACCAAACGATTCAAAAACCTGACCCAATCAGACGGGCTTTCCAACAACATCGTCTGCGGCATAATAGAAAGCAAGGACGCGCTGTGGTTTTCTACCTATTACGGATTGTCACGATTCGACAAGCAGAAAGCCTTTTTTACAGTATATTATAAGGAAGACGGACTCAGTGAGAATGAATTTAATGTAAGATCTTCCTATAAGAAAAACAATAATTCCTTTTATTTCGGAGGCCTCAATGGTATTGTAGAATTCAATCCCGAAAAAATAGAAATCAGTTCCAAACACCCCCATACTCTTTTCTTATACAGCTCCTCCTATTTTTCAAAAGACAAAAATAAAAACATAACAGATTATCTAAATCTTGACCAACAGACCATCAGCCTTCCCTATAACAAGAATTACTTTTCGGCTATCTTTTCTATTAACGAACTGTTTTTTATTGAAAAGAACACCTATTTATATAAGATCGAAGAACTCAGGGAAGAATGGATCGATGCCGGAACCTCAGGCTCTATAGAACTTCCCAGCTTGCCGCCTGGCAATTATGTGCTGCGCGTAAAAGGAAAAGATGCCAAAGGAATAGAAACTGCCAACGAAATCAAAATTCGCCTGCATGTAGAACAGCTATTTTACAAGACCCCTCTTTTTATGGGCTTGGCCCTGCTTTCTGTCTTGGCTCTTGTTATCTATCTGTTTATCAGGCGCAGCAAGAAGCAGAAAAGAATTTTCGAAAGAGAAAAAGAAATCATCGAACTCAAAGCGAGCGCGCTAAAAGCCCAGATGAACCCCCACTTTGTCTTTAACATCCTCAACAACATGCAAAGCGTCTTGATATTAAAAGGCGAAAGAGAAGTCAACAAATACTTTGGTGCCTTTTCAAAACTGCTCAGGCTGACATTAGACATGTCAAAACAGGAGCTAGTGACGCTGAAAGACGAAATAGACTACATTACCAATTACCTGCTGCTCAATAAAATGCAATTGAATGATGAATTAGACTATTCGATAGTCGTTGAAGAGAGCATCAAGAATACTTCCGACATAGCATTGCCCGGGATGTTAATACAGCCCTTTGTCGAAAACGCAATCCTCCACGGATTATCCCGAAAAAAAGACCGCACGCTGGCTCTTAACTTTGCGATTCAAGACCACTACCTTATAGTGACCGTAGAAGATAATGGTATTGGCAGGGCCGCCGCCGCACTGTTGACCCAAAACAAAAAAGAAACGCACAAGTCTTGGGCAACTGCCATCGTAAATGAACGCATCAAGATAATGAACGATTCCTATAAAGACTCCGTAAGCCTAGAAATCATCGACCTAGAAAAAGAAGGAGTGCCGTCAGGAACCAAGGTTGTTATACGCTTGAAAATAAATTGATTTAATGTTTGACATCTGTTAAATTTTTTTAATTTTAAAAAAACAATTGCCCAGCTTTTTATTAGAACCTAATTTCGTACGACATGAACATTTATAGAGCGCTGATAGTAGATGACGAGGTCAATAACAGTGCTATCCTACAGCATTTTGTTACTACCTACTGTCGCAATGTCGAGGTCATCGGCCAGGCGACTACTGTAGCCCAAGCCGTTTCAGAAATTAACAGCAAACAGCCAGACATTATCTTTTTAGATATCCGGCTTAATGAAGGCGACGCTTTTGATATTCTTGACAAAATAGAAAACATCAAGGCACAGGTCATTTTCGTCACCTCTTATGACGAATATGCCATAAAAGCATTTAAATACAATGCCGTTGATTATATCCTAAAGCCGATCCTGATCGAAGATGTTATATTATCCGTAAACAAAGCCATAAAAAACATCGAGCAGAAACAGTATTTTGATTTCCAAAAAAACATGTCCAGCGATTTCCAATCGCTCGTGACAGAAAACAAAGACTATTTGGCCATACCTTCTATGGATGCTGTTGATTTAGTAAGAAACAGTGATATCGTATACATTGAAGCCGATAACAAATATACTATCCTACATACTACTACAGAAGGCAAGAAATACATCTCAAGCAAAAACTTGCAGTATTTTGAGAGCGTCGCAGATCCCTTGCTCTTTTTTAGGATACACCACTCCTATATCGTCAATATCCAGCACCTGCTCAGAATCGTAAAAAGAGACGGAAGCTACTGCGAGATGGCTGGTGGCGTATTATTGCCTGTCTCCAAAAGAAAGCAAGACGACTTTAACGTCTTTCTCAAGATCAAAAATTAACTACAAGCATATTTTTTTTGCTTTACGACAAAAAAAGCAGCCATCAGACACCAAATCTGATGGCTTTTTTAGTATCCAAAAAAACAGTTACACCAAAAAAGTGACCAGTTACGCCTGTATTTGACCACTTATTACTTCTCGGTTGTCTTTTTTGTTTCAAACACCAATATTTGTCTGGTTAAAACTTCTTGCAAAAAGAGTACATCTTATTTAGTGTCAACTATTTAATACACGAATAGACTACTAAAGCAAAAAGTCAAAAACCCATAGCGCTGGATAGTGCCTATTAACTTTAACCAATTTAATACTTAAATCATGAAAAAAATTACTTTTCCGTATCGGGGCCTGCCCCGAGTAAAGCGATGGCTAGCGTTGCTGTCCTTCGCTTGCACGAGTCCAGTACTGCTTGCCAATTCAAATCCAGATGCTGACGCAGGCTCCCTCGTCTACTGTACGCCTGCAGCCTCTTCAACAATCAGATTTATCAAAGATTTTAGTACTACGGGCGGCTTTCCCAACATCTACAATGCCAATACTGGCATAGGAACCGGAGGATATGCCAACCATACTGACAAGAAAGTGAGCCAGAGCTCAGGCGGAACAATCAATTTCAGTACGGTCTACAGCGGTGGGAACTTCGGTCTTGCCATTTGGATTGACTGGAATAACAACGAGACATTTGAGCCTGCCGAAATGATGTCTGCTACTACCGCAGTTGCTGCCTCGCACACCGGAACCATCACGATTCCTGCAGGAACTCCTGTCGGAAACTACCGCATGAGAGTGCTAGCCGATTACAACACTGCCGTTCCAAGCAATCCGTGCAGTTTCAATGCCGCAAACACAAGCGGAGAGGCCGAGGACTATACCTTTGAGGTAATCGCTCCTCCTAGCTGCCTGCCTGCAACAGCTTTGGGTGCCAGTAACGTGACCCTAACCGCAGCACAGCTTACTTGGACAAGCGAAGGAACCTCGTTTGACGTAGAATACGGCCCTTCCGGATTTACACAAGGTACGGGAACCATGGCTACGTCTGTCGGAAATACTTACAATGCTTCGGGACTGACTCCTGACACGTGGTATCAATTTTATATACGCAGTAACTGCGGAACCGGAGACAAGAGCCCATGGGCCGGTCCGTTCCGCTTCTATACCGGGTACTGCCTTCCATCCACGACTACAACAGGCTACTTTATCAACCGCTTCACTACAACAGGAGGCTATACCAACATCAACAATACAGGCACAACCTTAGGGGCCGGAGGCTATTCCAACTATGCCGCCCAGAAGGTAAGCTACTTCGAAAACGCATCGGTAAGCTTTAGTGCGGCCTATACCAGCGGTTGCGGATTTGCAATCTGGATCGACTGGAACAACAATATGCTGTTTGATACAGGCGAAAGAGTATTCAATACTACGGCTAGCGGTGCCGCAGCAACAGGAACTATTACTGTTCCTGCCGGAACTCCGGTCGGAAACTACCGAATGAGAATCCGCATAGATGGTAATAACACTAACCCGGCTGATCCTTGCAACTTCGCTACTCTCGGAAGAGGAGAAGCAGAAGATTATACCTTTGAGATAGTCGCAGCTCCGTCCTGCCGACCGCCTACCAATCTCGGTGCCGGAAACCTGACCTTTACGACAGCCCAGCTGTCTTGGACTGGCAGCGGAACCGTGTTTGACATTGAATATGGCCCTGCTGGGTTCGCGCAAGGCACAGGAACCATGATCTCGTCTGTAGGAAATCCATACAATACCACAGGGCTGACCCCTGAGACATCGTATCACTATTATGTACGCATGGACTGCGGTGTTAATGGCAAAAGTACGTGGGTTGGGCCGTTCCGATTCTATACAGGGTACTGCCTTCCTGTTGCCACAGTAGCAACCAGCTATATCAAGGATTTTTCTACTACGGGCGGCGGCAGCAACATCAGCAACCTAAATACGGGCCAAGGCACGAGCGGATATGCCAACCACACGGCTATGACAGTCAGCCAATACGAAGGTGCATCAGTCAATTTCAGCGCGGTCTACAACAGCGCGACCTTGGGCCTTGCTATCTGGATCGACTGGAATAACAATATGATTTTTGATACCGGCGAAAGAGTATTCAATACGACCGCACTTGCTGCCTCAACTACAGGAAGCATCACCGTGCCTGCAGGAACTCCGATCGGCAGTTACCGCATGAGAGTGCTGGCCGACAGAAACAGCAACAACCCGAACAATCCGTGCAGCTTTTTTGCCGCAAACGGAAGCGGAGAGGCCGAAGATTATACCTTTGTGGTGGTGGCGCCTCCGTCCTGCCGACCGCCTACCAATCTCGGTGCCGGAAACCTGACCTTTACTACAGCCCAAATTTCTTGGACTGGCAGCGGAACCCTGTTCGACGTAGAATACGGTCCTGCTGGATTCACGCAAGGCACAGGAACCATGGTCTCGTCTATAGGAAACCCTTATAACGCCACGGGACTGACTCCTGAGTAGCAAAAAAAGACGTCACGGTTCCTGTTTGTATTCCGCCAGCACCGATTTCGACAATGCCACCCTCGTCTACCCAAAGTCTCTTTTCTTCATCCCAGCGGGCGATAGTGAGTTTCTCCATTGCTTCTGGAGACGACGGGTCGAGATCCTGCCATATAAATCCTGGCGTGGTTGCCTGATCCCAAGACAGCGTGAGCATGATTTCCGTATTTCCCTCTGTCTTATCTAGTGTCCAATATTCCTTGTCATCGATCAGTTCTAGGTTTCCGACCTTGCTGGCATGCGGATAAAGTGGATTGGAGTTTTCAAGGAAATATTTTCCCGTAAAAGCATCGGTGGCAGCATTTGGAGCTGTCGGAAGAATCTTAGCGGGCCTGAAAAAACTAGAATTCCCTATAGGATATGTGAACTCCTCATTGCCATTTTTCTGTACATACCCGTCGACGTGGCCGTCATTGTCTGTATTAGAATGGGTTGCATTATTTTCATACACTACAAGTCCCTCAGTCTCATTAATCCTGACAATTCCATTCAGGAAATCCGAATTTCCTGTGATACTGATATCTGCGGAAAGCTGGAAAGCAGGCTGTGGCGATTCGTTATTAAAAAGTACGTCGTAGAACTTAAAATAATCACTCGGAGCACTTCCTGAAATAGACTGTGCTGCATTGCCTTGGAATATCGTATAGCCTCTCTGTCCGGGAGTAAAGCTTACGAGGCCGTCGTTATTGAAGTTGCCGAATACGTAAAATTCTCCATCGTTTGTAAACGTTGCAGTTGGCGTATTGCCAAAATCAAACCGGGTTGAAACTACGGTTCCTGGTAGGATTGACATCTCTCCCGTATTTACTGTCTGTGCAATCGCCTTCGTGTTAAAGAATAGCGAGAAAAAAAGTAGGCTCCTGATTGTCATTGTCTTCATCTTCATATTTTTTTGCCTTTGTAAACGATTTTATAATTATCTTTCTAAATCTGTTAGGCGCGTTGCGGCAGGCTCGACACCAAAATTTTACCCCTAAAACCGTATCGATATTCCTGCCGCCGCTACCTGAAGTGGCCATGTGCGTTTCTACCACAAATACAGCACAGATGCAGGACAGTTATCCTTCAGATACATCTTCGGCTCACTTTTATTTATCATATTTTTCATATTGTTTTTATAATAATAACTAAAACACAACTCTAGCGCGTTGAAGTAATTTTCAATGATTGGATCATCAAAAAACAACTATTTATAAGCATTGAGTTTTCTCCTCAACAATTAAGCAGGACAAGTTTAGAAAGTAGCTGGGGCTAGCTTAAAATGAAACAATCTATGAGTGCAAATAGGTTATAAATCTTTGATTGCTCATCTACGGAACAAAGGTTAGAAGTTTGTTTGAGATTTAATAGCGAGAAGTAATAAGTGGTCAAATACGGGCGTAACTGGTCACTTTTTTGGTGTAACTGTTTTTTGCTGCCCTCTTTTTAGGGGTAAAAAACAGCTTAAAAGCGTCAAATTTTCGAAAAAATGGTCTGTTTTTTACGAGCAAATTCACCCTGCCTAATTATTTTACGAAATAAAAATTCAAAATAGGTATCATTTTGTGCTATTACGCTACTTAATTCGAACCATAAATTCTTTGTACAATTTCACTAAAAAATTCATTTAAAATTTGCGTAACCAAATGGTATCATATATATTTGTAACCAAATGGTAACTTATATGGAATTAAGAAGAGATGTGTTTCAGGCAATTGCCGATCCGACAAGAAGAGAAATTATCGATTTACTAAGCAATCAGTCTATGAACCTTAATAGTGTTGCTGGTCATTTTGACATCAGCCGTCCGGCCATTTCAAAACACATCAAAATACTAACAGAATGCGGATTGATTATTATCAAGCAGACAGGAAGGGAACGCTACTGCAAGACAGACCTGCACAAGTTGCAAGAAGTAGATATATGGCTGAATCGTTATAGGGAATTTTGGAACAAGAAACTCGATGCCCTTGGTACTTACCTTGAACGTCAAGACGATACTGATCTGCCGCAAGACAAAAATCATCTTAAAAACAAATAAATTATGGAAACAAAACCACTTGTTTTAGAGCGTACGTATAACGCGCCAATCCAAAAGGTATGGGATGCCATCACCAACCGAGACCAGATGAAGGAATGGTATTTTGATTTTGAAGAATTTAAGCCCGAAAAAGGATTCAAATTTCAGTTTACCGGAGGAGATGAAAAGGTACAGTACCTTCACGAATGTGAAGTATTGGTAAGCGATCCTCCTAACAAAATCAGTTATTCATGGAGGTATCCCGAATACAAAGGATATTCAGTGCTGACATGGGAGCTTTTTAGCGAAGCAGAAAACAGGACTAGGCTAAGGCTAACTCATGAAGGACTTGAGAGCTTCCCTCAAGAAAATCCAAACTTCAGAGTCGAAAGCTTTACTGGCGGTTGGAACTACTTCGTCAACGAGGCGCTTCCTGCTTTTGTAGAAACAGAAGTCATCAAGAAATCGGTTGTTATTAAAGCCAAGCCTGAAACTATATGGGATATTTTACTTCATCCAAACGACCAATGGGGAATAGCATTTGGCGGTGGAGCATTGGTAAAGACCGATTGGAAAGTAGGTTCTGATGTAGTTTGGACCGACCTAGAGGGTAATATTGGTGCTTACGGAATTGTGAAAGAACATGATCCGATGGAATACCTTCAAGTTCAAATGTACGATGAAGTTAATCCTGCGCCCAATGCAGAAATAGGAGATTATAAAGAGAACTATACATTGACAAAAGCTGATAATGGAGATTTTGTATTAAACGTTGAGTCTGGCCCGATAGCAAAAAAATATGTCCAAAATCACGGTGCCATGTGGGATGCCGCCTTAAAAATCATCAAGGATTTATCAGAGAAATAAGAGAACCCGTATTTTACAAAAGCCCTGAAAGTTAACACTCTCAGGGTTTTTATTTTACTGACATTGGATATACTTTAAAGCAACATCTTATTTCACCGGTTCCCTTAAAATAGTCTTTAGCTTGTCTGGAGCTGTCCTATTAAAATCGGATAAATATATTTCGTGATGCAGTCCGTTTTTTTGGAATCCGTTTTCTTCTATAACTTTCTTCATTTCCTGCAATGTTTCTACTTCTTTTGAAAACGGGCCTACATGAAGCATCTGAACGGATTTACACTCGTTCATTCGGAAAAATTCGATTTCTTTTACAAGCTCTAGTTTCTTTTTTGCGAAAGCAGTTTCAATTCCCCTATTCACATCATTCTCGGTTACATAGTCGGGCATTCTTATCAATAACCGATATTCCCACTCGCTTCTGGCAATTACCTTGGGTGCTTCCTCCATAGAAACATTTCCATACCTATTCTCGTCATACCACCATAAACCTTCTAATTTTGAAACCGTGAAATCTTTGTCCAATTGCTTGCACATAAACTTGATGGCATAGGCAACTGTATAAAGCGCTTGTATCTTTTCTGAAAAAGATTTTTCTGAAGGATCGCCCTTTCCTGTCAAGGAAAGGAATTGTGCCGGTTCGATCTCAACAATTTCAGGCGTTGTTTTAGAGGTGAAGTACGTCTTGTACTGCTGTGTTAAATTTAATTTTTCCATTGGTAGTTGTATTTGCGATTAGTACACAAAATAAAGTACCTCAGGTGACAACCCTATGGCAGCAGGCTTTTAGTTTAACAAATTTTATTGCCGCAGTTATAAACAAAAAGCCCCTAATCTTTCGAAAAGAGGCTTTTTTAGTAAGCGATAAAACTATTTTATTTCTTCACAAATTTCGCATTGGCTCCCGATACCGATTTTATAAAATACATTCCAGAAGCTAGCGAACTTACATCGACTGCATTATTCCCAGCTTTCAGAGATTCCTGCTGGATTGTTTTTCCTGTCATGTCTACAATTACAATTTCGGTAGCTTCGTTCAATTGGATAAACAATTGATGAGTAGCCGGGTTTGGATAAATTTTCAATCTGTTTTGTTCAAATGTGTCCACGTCCAGATTGGTTATCTGAACACAGTTTGACGTTGCAGAACATCCGTTTTGAGTCACGATTACTGCATAAGAACCATTTCCGCTTGCTGTATAAGAAGCATTTGTTGCTCCATTTATTGGCTGGTTATTCGCACAATTAATCCATTGATACGCAGCTCCGGTTGCAGCTGCCGTAATGGTACTACCTTGAACAGAGGTCGCCGTATTTATCGAAGTCACCGTAACCGTCATTGTTGCTGTCGAAGCACACTGTCCCGTGTTTGGCGTAAAGGTATAGGTTGTCGTTGCGGCTGTGTTCATGCCAGGACTCCATGTTCCCGTAATTCCGTTATTAGAAGTGGCTGGCAGCGTAAAGGATCCCCCTGAACAAATTGGCGCTACTTGCGTAAAAGCAGGAACAACTGGAGCAGAAACATTCATCACAACAGCATTGCTCGTGCCAGTTAATGGAGAGGCACAAGAAGCGTTGCTTGTCATTACACAAGTAACACTGCTTCCGTTTGCCAATGTCGTACTAGTGTAAGACGGACTGTTTGTCCCGACATTATTTCCGTTGACTTTCCACTGATAGGACGGCGCAGTACCGCCATTGGTAGGTGTTGCCGTAAAGACAACACTTTGTCCTTGGCAGATCGAAGTGGCCGAAGCATTGATTGCCACAGAAGGCGTGCAAGCCACCGGGGGCGGTCCGATCAAGCAAATAGCAAAAGAAAGCGTATGGATGGTCGCCGAAGCATTCAGTACACGTACATAATACGTCCTGCCGACAACAAAATTACTACTTGAATAGCTTATACCATCCGTATTGTATGGAGTACATTGGAGTCGGTTTCCAGTACAGCTTTCTTCATAAATCTCTAGAGCGAAATACATCGTCCAGCCCGTCGAAATTCTGGCAATATTGACCGACATGGTCTGTCCTGTAGCCGTAAATTTATACCAGACATCCTGCGAGGAGCCTGGCGCACACGACGGTGCTGCCCCGTCCTGCAAGGCACCGCTGAACGTGCCGAAGGTATTCGTGCAGGTACTATTAGGTGCCAGCAGCGCGGCATTCGCGCAGGTATCGTTCGCCGGCTTCGGCAAGGCCTGAAGGCAGATGTTGAAGCCCAGCGTATGGATGGTCGCGGAAGCATTCAGCACGCGCACGTAGTAGGTCCTGCCCACCACAAAATCGGTATTATAGTAGCCCACGGAATTCATGTCCGAGGTAATGCACTTGAATCGGTTGCCCGTGCAGCTGTCCTCGTAGATTTCCATGGCAAAGTACATCGTCCAGCCCGTCGTGGCCCTGGAAACGGATATGGCCATCGTCTGCTCGGTAGCCGTAAACCTGTACCATACGTCCTGCGAGGAGCCTGGCGCACACGACGGTG